>NZ_JAKZLF010000047.1 GCF_022808855.1 Anaeromyxobacter soli | reverse complement strand
AGGCCTATCGGATCGACTACAACGAGGTGCGGCCGCACAGCTCGCTGGACAACCAGACGCCGAACGGCTTTGCTCGCAGTATCACCGGACTCACGAAGCTAGCCGTCTAGAGTCGGGGGGCAGGTCAGGCGTTGTTGTCGCTGCAGCTCGACCCCGTCGCGGCGATGTGCGAAACGACGCCCGTCGCAGGATCGCAGCGGTCATTCGTGCACGCATTCCCATCGTCCACCGCCTTCGCAGTTCCGACGCACTGCCCTGACGCGTTGCACGCGTCGCTCAGCGTACAGGCATTCGCGTCACTGCATGCCAAGCCCGTGGCTGCAACGTGACTGACGCTTCCCGTCGCCGGGTCGCATGTGTCATTCGTACATGGATTTCCGTCGTCGATTGGCTTTGGAGTCCCGACGCACTGCGCGGAAGCGTTGCAGGAGTCATTGAGGGTGCAGCCATTATTGTCGCTACAGGCCAGACCGGTAGCAGGTGGGTGAGTGACGCCGCCGGTCGCCGGATCGCATGTGTCGGTCGTGCATGAGTTTCCGTCGTCGATATTCTTGACCGGATGCGTGCATTGCCCATTCGTCCACAGATCATCCGTGCACGCATTGCTGTCTGCGTAGCATGCGCACGTACACGAGCCCCACAGATTGGAGTTCCAGATCGGGTCGGCGCCACAGGTCTGGTTAGCGTAGACGCAGCTCGTCAGCGTGCAACTGCGGGTTGCGCCAAGCGTGCACGACGTCCTGCATACACAGTCTTCCCAATAACCGTCGAGACACGTCTGCTGCGCGGAGTCACACCCTGGTATTGCGCAGGACCTCGTGGAACCGTTCGGACAGATTGCGTCGACAAGGTATGCCAACTGTACGGCAATCAGGGATGCAATCATGTCATCCTCGCGCTCGGTGCGCCCCGATGCGGCCGATCCACGATTAGTGGTGACACTCCTTGTACGTGTCGCGTGTTCTGGAGTCAAGCGAGCGCAGGAAGCGATTTCGCCGACGGTGATGTTTATTGCGTGACGCCGGTTCGGACCCGAAGTGCTAGGGCCGGTCGACGACTCAGGAATCGCTTGTCTTGATGCGAGCGGCACCAGACCGACCGCGCCCTGAAGCGCCGGCAAGTGCTGCCGCTGGCGCCGACGGCGAAGGGCGAACCGCCGGCTATTGGCACCGGCCGACCGCGCCGCGAACGACCCCCGCCCGGGAGTAGCGCCCCCCACCCGCCTCCGAAACGACGATGCTCCGGACGGCCGAGCGTCGGCGCCCGGGGTCTGGAAGATGCCTGACGAGCGATCGGTGCACGACGTGTGGGCGGTGGGAGCGGCGTACGAGGCGTACGTCGGCCGCTGGAGCCGGCTCGTCGCGCGCGAGTTCGTCGGCTGGCTCCGCGTACCGCCTCGCCGGCGCTGGCTCGACGTCGGGTGCGGCGCGGGCGCTCTCGTCGAGGCGATCACCGAAGGTGCCGAGCCGAGCGCGGTGCTGGGGATCGATCGCTCGACGGGGTTCGCCGCGCACGCACGCCGGTCCGTGAAGGACGCGAGGGCCGCGTTCGGAGTCGGGGACGCGCAGGCGCTGCCCGTCGCATCCGCCCGGTTCGACGCCGTCGTCTCCGGGCTCGTCCTGAACTTCGTGCCGGACGCGTCGCGCATGGTCGCTGAGATGGCGCGCGCAGGACGGCCGGGGAGCACCATCGCGCTGTACGTGTGGGACTACGCCGCCGGGATGGAGCTCATGCGCCGGTTCTGGGACGCGGCGAAGGAACGGCATCCCGAGGCGGCCCGCCTCGACGAGGGCGATCGCTTTCCCATCTGCGCGCCCGCGCCGCTCCGGGCGCTGCTCGACGCGGCGGGACTCTCGGGCGTCGCCTCGCGCGCCATCGACGTCCCCATGCACTTTCGCGACTTCGACGACGTGTGGTCCCCGTTCCTCGGCGGGCAGGGCCCGGCGCCGGCGTACGTCATGTCGCTCCCGGAGGACGACCGCGCCGCGCTGCGCGAGGGGTTCCGCCGGATGCTGCCGGTCGAGGCGGATGGATCCATCCTTCTCACCGCTCGCGCATGGGCCGTGCGCGGGTCAAAGGCGGGCAGGAGCGCGCGTTGATTCGCGACCATCGGGGCGCCACGAACTGCCCCGCGTCCCGCTGCTTCCTCGTGCGCGAGGCGACCGCCGCGGTGCCGCAGTCGCCCCGCTGCCAGGCGCGCCGCCCGCGGGGTGACGCTCGCGCGGCCGCGGCAGCGCCGCCCCTCGGAGGAGGCGGCGCTGCGCGCGTCCGCTCTCAGCGGATCAGCCGGTCACGCGGCGGCGGCGCCGCAGGAGCGGCAGCGCCAGGCCGAGGAGCGCGGCGGGCGCGGCGGCCGCGCCGCTCGAGCCGCAGCCACCGGAGCTCTTCTTCACCGTGTCCGTCGTCGGGGGCGGAGGAGCGGGCGGCTGCGGCACGGAGGCCGTGAGCGCCGCGGCGCGCTCCGCCGTGTAGCCCATCGCCGCCCAGTGCGGCTCGTACTGCGGCGCGCCGGTCTCGTCGTAGACCTCGATGAGCTGCTTGCCGAAGAAGAACGCCGACTGAGGAGAGTGGCACTCGGCACAGCCGGCCGAGCCCCACGGTCCGGGCTTCAGCGTGGGGCTCAGCGGATCGCGCTTCGGCACCACGTTGTGGTTCACGGCGAAGTCGTGGCTCTCCGCCACCGGGCTCTCGAAGGACTGGGCCTCGCCGCTCGCGTCGAGGAACCAGACGTGCGGCGCCTTCACGAGCACCGCCTTCGCGGTGACGATCGGCGTCGTGCCGTCCACGTCCGTGGCGCTCGCGATCGCCTGGAGGAACGCCTTGATCTCCGCGCGGGTGTTGAGCTCCGGCTTGCCGTCCCCGTCGTCGTCGGCGAGCGCGAGCCCCCCGACGTACGGGTTCGGCGGCGCGCCGGGCGCCGGCGTCGCCACGGTGCCGGTGAGCGCCTTGCGCACGAGCCGCAGCGGGATCGGGCGGATGCGCGCGTCGAGCCCGTCGCCCGACAGCCAGTCGCCGAACCACGCCGTGAGGAGCGGCTTCACGGTGACGAGCTTCTGCGCCGCCATCGACGGCCCCTTCCACGGCCGGAGCGAGGGGTACCAGCGCGTGAGGTACTCCGTGTGTGGCTTCCCGGTGGCCGGGTCGACCTCGGCCGCCGCCGCGACGAGCTCGGGCAGGTCGCGCGACGGGTCCAGCGGATCGCTGCCGAGGAGCTTCTTGCCGCCGCCGAAGGTGGCGCTCGAGAGCACCGGCGTCTGGACGCCGGTCGAGACCATGTCGAGGAACACCTCGGGGATCTCGGTCACGTCCGCCGAGCTCGCGGCATCCTGCAGATAGCGGATGTGGCAGGCCTGGCAGGCGAGCTTCTCCAGGTGGATCGCGGGCAGGTCCCCGTGGGCCACGGTCGGATCCGGCGCGGACATGCCGGCCGGCGCGCGGCCCTCGAGGTGGCAGCCGGCGCAATCGACCATGCCGCCGTCGAGGTCGTCGCGGACGGAGCCGATGACGATGTCGCCCTTGGCGATCTGGTGGTCCGGGCCGGCGGGGTGGCAGTCCACGCAGCCCAGCCCCGCCGCCTTGTGGACGTCGGTGTCGGCGGTCCACGAGCGGCCGGACTTCTTCCGGTCCGGCGTGGCGTGGCAGAGCCGGCAGTTCTCGTCGCGCACCTTGCGCTCGAGGAAGGTGCCGACGTTGTCGAGCGTGAGCGCCGTGGTGCCGTCCGGCTTCACGCCGCCCGCGGCGTAGTCGATCGTCACGGTCTGCGCCTTCGGCTGCGGCGGCGCGGGCGTGACGAACGTGACCTGCGCGAAGCCGAGCCCGGCCGTGCTCGCCGCGGCGAACGCCGCGACCGGCTGGCCGCTCGCGTCGGTCAGCGCGGCGCCGGCGCCGAGGGTGCCGGTGCGGTTCTTCCAGCTGTAGCCGGGCAGATGGCACAGCAGGCAGTCCGCCTCGGAGACGCCCGTCTTGTTCCAGGCCGCGGCGCCCTTCGCGCCGGTGGCCGGGTTCACGAACCCGTAGTCACCGTCGAGCTGCGGATCCGCGGGAGGGCTGGCGGAGCGGCTGTGGCCGAACACGCTCCCGTCCCAGTAGCGCTGACCTTCGCGGTCGTAGGCGAGCGCCGCGCCGCCCGGATGACAGGCGCCGCACTGCATCGCGAAGAAGAAGGAGGTCTTGTCCATCTCGGTCGAGCTGCGATTCGTCTTTCGAGCCAACTGGCTCGAGTCGGCCGACGGGGGTCACCACTTGCCGTACATGCCGTCCGAGAGCTTCCACCAGGCGCCCGTGCCGATCCCGTAGGTCTGGCCCGCGCCGATGTCGCCCGCGAACGTGTCGGAGACCTGGAGGTCGCCGGCGGCGTTCGTGCGGCCTTGCTGGAAGTGGTAGCCCTGCGTGATCGCCCCGAAGTCGTGGCAGCCGCCGCAGCTCTTCTCGGAGCTGTACGGCCGCGCGCTCGTCGCGACCGGCGTGCCGGCCGCGTCCTTGAGCGTGATGGGGAACGGGTGCGCCGCGTACCCGAGCCCGGGGAGCGCGAGCGCCGCCAGCAGGCCGAGCGCGCGGCTCGCCTTGTGAAGCGTGAGTTCCATGATGAGGACTGCTCCTTTCGATTCGCGCCGCGTTCCGGCGCGCCGGCGGGGCGTTCCGCAAGAGACGCGCCATCGAGGCGCGCTCCCGCGGCATACGGCCGCACGGCCAAGTACCGGGCGCGTATCGGGTTTCCGACCGATGCGGCGACCGCGAGCGGTCTGTTAGTCTCGCCCCGTTCACCCGCCGTTTCCGGTGAACGTTCCCGCAACGCCCCCGGATCCGATGACCTCGACGCCGCCCCTCCCGTTCCTCGGCCTCGGCAGCCTGGAGATGCTCCGCGCGCTCGCCGACGCGCTCCCGGACGCGCTGTTCACGACCGACGAGGAGGGCCTCGTCACCTACTGGAACGCCGCCGCCGAGCGGATCACGGGCTACTCGTCCGACGAGGCCGTCGGCCGCCGCTGCTCCATCCTCGCCGGGGACGCCGTGCGGGGCTGCATGTGCGGCGTCGGGCCGCTGCTCTGTGGGATCGAGGCCCGCGGCAAGAGCACGAAGTGCTGCACCATCCGCACGAAGGACGGCCGAGACCGGCTCATCGTGAAGAACGCGGTCGCGCTCCACGACCAGGCGGGCCGGACCGCGGGCGCGCTCGAGAGCTTCACGGACGTGACGGAGCTCGAGGCGGCCGGCCCGGCGCCTCGCGAGGGCGCGTGCGCGGTCCCGCCCCCCGGCGACCGGGCGGGCCGCGCGGACGCGGAGGGCGACGACCGGCACGGGCTCCTCGGCGACCACCCGCTCATGCGCGAGCTGCGCCGCACGATCTCGCTCGTCGCGCGCTCCGAGGCGACGGTGATGATCCTCGGCGAGAGCGGCGTGGGGAAGGAGCGCGTGGCTGAGGCGATCCACCGCCAGAGCCGGCGCGCCGCGGGCCCGCTCGTGAGGGTCGCCTGCTCCGCGCTCAACGAGAGCCTCCTCGAGAGCGAGCTGTTCGGGCACGTGAAGGGCGCCTTCACCGGGGCCGTGCGCGACCGGCGCGGGCGGTTCCAGGAGGCGAGCGGCGGCACGCTCCTGCTCGACGAGATCGGGGACGTGTCCCCCGCCGTCCAGGTGAAGCTCCTGCGCGTCATCGAGCAGCGCGTGGTGGAGCGGGTCGGCGACTCGCAGCCCATCCCCGTGGACGTGCGGCTCGTCTGCGCGACGCACCGCGACCTGAAGCAGCTGGTCGCGGACGGGCGCTTCCGGGCCGATCTGTACTTCCGCCTCGCGGTGTTCCCGCTCCGCGTCCCGGCGCTCCGCGAGCACCCGGAGGACGTGGGCCCGATCGCGGAGCGGTTCCTCGCGCGCCTCGGCGTGCCGCCACCCACGGCCGGTGCGCTGAGGCTCCTCCATGCCTACGCGTGGCCCGGGAACGTGCGGGAGCTCCAGAACGTCCTGGAGTTCGCCGCGCTGCAGGCCGGCGGCCTCGCGATCGCGCCCGAGCACCTGCCGCGCGACGTCTGCGCCGGGTCGTTCCCGGCCCGCACGCCGGCCGCGACCGATCGGGACGTGATCCTGGGGGCGCTCGCGCGCACCGGCGGAAACCGCGCGCGCGCCGCCGACGCGCTGGGCATCTCCCGGGTCACCCTCTGGAAGCGCATGAAGCGGCTCGGCGTCGTGGCGCCGGACCCGGCCGGCCCCGCCGAGCAGGAGCCGGAGCCGGCCTGACCGCGACCGCCCGCCGTCTCCGGGCTCAGCGCGCCGAGCGCCGGTTCTTGTCCACGATCGCCCAGATGAGGATGAGGAAGGCGACGAGCCGGAGCAGGTAGGTGAGGTGCCGGGTCTCGTCGCTCGGGTTCACCACCCCGAGGGCGGCCCAGTTCAGGGCGAGCACGAAGAACGCCGCCGCGAACCCGGCGAACAGCCGATCGCGGCTCTCGCGCCAGAAGCGCAGGAAGAACAGGCCCGCGACGGCGCAGCCAGCGGCGAGGGCGCCCCAGACGAACTGCATCATTCGGACTCCCACACGAGCCCGAACACGAGCAGGGCGATGCCCACCACCGCCGGCACGGTGCGGACGACCCAGAGGTCCGTGCGCGGGGTGAGGACGAGGTCCACGTAGAGCAGCACGTTGTTGAGCGCGAGCCCCACGAAGCAGAGCGCGCTCCAGAGCATGAGCCGCACCCGCGTCGCGGCGTAGCTCCGCACGAGGAGCGCCGCGCAGACCACGCTCGTGAGCGCGCACAGGAGATAGACCGCCTCAGCCATCTCGCTTCTTCGCCCCCGTCACCCGGAACGCCTCCGCGAACGTGCGCAGCGCGGAGCGCCGGATCCGGCTCATCGCGTTCGCGCTCATGAGGTCGATGACCGCCACCCGGCGCTCCTCGTAGGCGCGCGCCAGCCGGTCGACGACGTCGGCGGTGTCCGCGTCCGCGGGCGCGTAGCGGTGGCTCCGCTCGCTCCCTCTCGTCACCGTGAGGAGCCGCCGTCCCGCGAGCTCGTCGAGCGAGCTCGCCGCCGCCGCGAGCGAGATCTGGAGGGCCTCCGCCACCTGGGCCGCGGTCCACGGCGCCGCCTGCTCGCGATGGAGCAGCAGCAGGATCTCGAGCTGCTCGTAGGAGTCCACGCTCGCGAGCATGAAGGCCTGGATGTCGGGGGCGAGCTCGTCGGACAAAACGGCCGGCAGACTACGCACCCATCCCTATGACGTCAAACGATACCGCGTCGGCCGGCCGGGCGTGCGGCGCTCCGGCCGCGCGGCGATTGTCGAACGGCCGCCTCGTCACGTGTGGGGCGGGACCTCGGCGGGGCGGCCTCTCGGGAACTCGCATGAGGCCGTGCTAAGAAGCCGCACCCTCGATGCCCTGGGAGGCCCCCATGGACGTCAGCCGCCGCGCCCGCTTCATCGAGCACAACGGAAAGCGCATCTACCTCATCGACGCCGAGGGGCTCGGCGCGGACGGCGTCGTCGCGCTCGCCGCGCAGGTCGCGCGGGACGTCCGCTCCCAGCCGCTCGGCTCCGTCCTCACCATCACGAACGCGAAGAACGTCGTCGCGGACATGAAGCTCATCGAGGCGCTCCGCTCGCTGACCGAGGGGAACCGGCCGCACGTGAAGGCGGCGGCGGTGACCGGCCTGTCCGGCATGCACCGCATGGTGTTCAACACCTTGAAGGTCCTCGCGAGGCGCGACTTCCACGTCTTCGAGACCGTGGACCAGGCGAAGGAGTTCCTCTCGAAGGTGGAGTGAACGCGAGCGCTCAGGTGCGCGGTCTCGCCGGCTTGCCGGGAGGAGCTGGCTTCGTGGGCGCGGCCTCCTTCGGCGCGGCCGGAGCGGCGGGCGGAGCGGTCTCCGGCGCAGGAACGCCAGGAGGCGTGGCGAGCTCCCCGAACGGCCGGAGCTGCTCCTTCACCTGGGCCGGGTCGCCCACCACCACGAGCGTCATGCGAGCGGGATCGAGCCAGGTCTGGGCCATGCGCCGCACGTCGTCGGGCGTGACGGCGCGGACGTTCCTCACGTAGTCCTCGAGCCACCTCTCGCCGAGGCCGTGCAGCTCCACGAAGCGCAGGCGCGCGATGAGGCCGTCGCGATCGGAGGTCTGCAGCACGAAGGTGCCGGCGAGGTACGCCTGCACCGCGCGCAGCTCCTCCTCCCGCGGCGGCTCGGCGCGGAGCCGCTCCACCTCGCGGAGGACCTCGCCGATCGCGGCGCCGGTGACCGCCGTGGTGACGTCGGCCACCTCCGCCCAGTAGCCGGTGCCGGCGCGCACCGAGACGGCGCTCGCGGGGGAGTAGGTGTAGCCCTTCGCCTCGCGGATGTTGGCGGTGATCCGCGAGGAGAAGTAGCCGCCGAGGAGCGTGTTCGCGACCGCGAGCTTCAGGTAGTCCGGGTGGCGCGGCTCGAGGACCGGCAGCCCGAGGTAGAGCGACGACTGGACCGCGCCCGCGCGGTCGACGAGCTCCACGGCGCGGCGCGAGCTGGGTTGCGGCGGCGCGAGCTCGCGCGGCCCGCCGGGCGGGAGCGAGGCCAGCGCCGCGCGGATGCGCGCCTCGGTCGCGGCGCGGTCGAAGCGCCCGGCCACGTAGAGGTGCGCTCGCCGCGCCCGGTAGCTCGCGGCGTGGAACGCCCGCGCCTCGTCCACGGTGTAGCCGCGGACGATCTCGGGGGTGGGGAGGAGCTTGCCGTAGGGGTGGTCCGGGTACAGCGTCGCGAGGAAGCGCTCCTGGGCGAGCACCTGCGGCTGGGTGCGCGCGATGGCGACGGAGCGCAGCGTGTCCTGCCGCACGCGCTCCACCTCGCGCTGCGGGAAGGCGGGGTTCGCCGCCACGTCGGCGACGAGCGCCACGAGCTCGGGCGCGAACTCCGAGAGCACCGTGCCCGTGACGATCGTCTCGTCCGGCGTCACGTTCGTCTCGATCGCCCCGCCCCAGCGCGCGGCGGCGCCGGCGATCTCGGCGGCGCTGCGGGTGGTCGTGCCCTCGGTGAGGAGGGCCGCGAGGAAGCTCGAGAGCCCGGTCTTGCCGGGCGGATCGTCGCCGGTGCCGGCGCGGAACACGAGCGCGACGGTGGCCTTGGGCAGCACGCCCATCTCGACGAGCGTGACCGCGAGGCCGTTGTCGAGGGTGAAGCCGTGCGTGCGCGGGAGGCGGAAGTCGGGCGGCGGACGCGGCGGCGGGGGCGCCTCGCGCGGAGCGGCCGCGGGCGCGGCGGGAGCCTGGGCGACGGCGAGCGCGAGGGCGGCGGCGAGGAAGGTCATGGCGCTCTCCTCTGCTCCTTCGGATCCTTCTGCTCCTTCGGCTTCACGAGGAACACGGTCCGGTTCGTCGGGCGGAGCCACTCGCGCGCCGTCTGGAGCACGAGCGCCGGCGTCACCGCCTCGAGGTCTTCCTCGATCCGGTTCACGCGGGCGGGGTCGTCGTGGAAGAGCGCCTGCGCGGCGAGGAGGTCCACGAGGCCGAACCCCGCGAACTGCTCCATCTCCGAGTACAGCGTGGAGCGCGCCTTCACCTTGGCACGCGCGAGGGTCTCCGGGTCCACGGGCTTCTCGAGGTACGGCGCGAGCGCCTCGTCGACCGCGCGCAACAGCTCGTCCGCGCTCCGGTCCGTGTCGTGGAAGAGGTAGGCGATCTCGAGCATGGGCCCGTCGTAGTTCCAGGAATTCCCGAGCAGGTTCACGCCGCCCGACACGTCGCCGGTGAGCCCCTTCTCCTGCACGAGCTTCTGGTAGAGCGCCGAGTCGCGCCCCTGGAGGATCATCTGATCGAGGAGCACGAACGCCGCGTGCTCGGGCGTGCTCCGCGGCGGCGCGTGCCAGGCGACCGCGAGCGCCGGCCGCTCGGCGAGCGGATCCAGCTTCTCCGCGCGCCGCTCCCGCTCCTGGCGCGGCTCGGAGAGGTCCGGCCGCGGGGGCTGCGGGACGGGACGGATGTCGGCGAAGTGGCGCTTCACCCAGCCGAGCGCCTCCTTCGGGTCGAAGTCGCCGGCGAGCGCCACGACCGCGTCGTTGGGCGCGTAGTAGGTCTCGAAGAACTTCTGGACGTCCGGGAGCGTGGCCGCCTGGATGTCGGCGAGGTCGCCGTAGAAGTTGTGGGCGTTGTACCAGTTGTCGTTCGCGACCTGCGGCAGGTCGAGCCAGGGGAACCCGCCGTACGGGCGGTTCAGGACGTTCACCTTCACCTCGTTCGAGACCACGCCCTTCTGGTTGTCGAGGTTCTCCTGCGTGACGGCGAGGCCGCGCATGCGGTCCGCCTCCGCCCAGAGGACGGTCTCGAGCACGTTCGAGGGGACGACCTCGTAGTAGTTCGTGAAGTCGAAGCGGGTGGAGCCGTTGAGCGTCCCGCCGTTCGACTGCACGAGCTTGATGAACTCCATCTTCCCGAGGTTCCGCGAGCCCTGGAACATCATGTGCTCGAAGAGGTGGGCGAAGCCGGTGCGGTCCCTGGGCTCCACGCGGAAGCCGATGCCGTAGTAGACGCCCACCGCGACCTTGGGGACGCTGCGGTCCGGCGAGAGCACGACGCGCAGGCCGTTGTCGAGCTTGTGGTACTCGATCGGCACGGCGAGGCGCGCGGCGTGCGGGCGCGCGGTGCCGCGCGACGACGCGCAGCCCAGGGCCGCCGCGAGCGCGAGGACGAGCAGGACGGGCTTCATCGACACCCCCTTCGCGGAGGCGCTCGCCTCCGGAGACCGGACCCATACAGGAGGTCATCGCCCGCGAGAACGGCCCGCTCGGGCGCCAGCCCGGGTGCCGGGCCGGGGTCGCCGGCCGGCTACAGCCCGAGGATGAGCCGCGCGGCGGTGAAGTAGATGACGATCCCGGAGACGTCCACGAGCGTCGCAATGAACGGCGCGGACGCGCTCGCCGGGTCGAAGCCGAGCCGGCGGATGAGAATGGGCAGCATCGAGCCCATGAGCGTGCCCCAGGTCACGACGAGCACGAGCGAGCTCGACACGGTGAGCGCGATGGAGGGGGTGCGCGGCCCGTACGTCCCGAACAGCCCCTGCCAGGCGAAGATGCGCAGGGAGCCGATGAGGGCGAGGATGATGCCCAGGGCGAGCCCCGAGAGCACCTCCCGCCGGGCGACGCGCAGGGCGTCCCGCACCGCCACCTCGCCGAGCGCCATGGCGCGGATCACCAGCGTCGAGGCCTGCGAGCCGGAGTTGCCCCCCGACGAGATGATGAGCGGCACGAACAGCGCGAGGACCACCGCGCGCCCGATCTCGTCCTCGAAGCCGGCCATGGCGGTGGCGGTGAACATCTCGCCGATGAACAGCGCGGAGAGCCAGCCCGCGCGCTTCTTCACCATGGCGAGGAAGCCCGTGGCGAGGTAGGGCGCGTCGAGGGCCTCCATGCCGCCGATCTTCTGGATGTCCTCGGTGGCCTCCTGCTGCACCACGTCGACGACGTCGTCGACGGTGACGATGCCCTGCATGCGGCCCTGCCCGTCCACCACCGGGATGGCGTTCACGTCCTCGTGGGCCATGATGCGCGCGACCGCCTCCTGGTCGAGCGTGTCCGGCACGCTCACCACCTCGCGCTTCATCAGATCGGCGATGCGGCGGTCGGGCGCCGCGGTGAGGAGGTCGCGGAAGGACACGACGCCGACGAGCTTCTGGTCGGGATCGAGGACGTACGCGTAGTAGATGGTCTCCGCCTGCTCGCGCGCCTGGCGGCGCAGGTAGCGGATGGCCTCGTCGGCGGTCATCTCCGGCCGCAGCCGCGCGAAGCGCGGGCTCATGAGGCCGCCGGCGGCGTCCTCCGCGTAGGCGAGGAGCGCGGTCACCTCGCGCCGCGCCACCGGATCGAGCAGCTCGAGGAGGCGGGGGCGCTCCTCCTCCGGCGTGTCCTGGATGACGTCGGCGGCGTCGTCGGGCGCGAGGAGCCGGATCCACAGCCGCCGCTCGGGCGGCGGCAGCGCGAGGAGCAGCGCCGCCTCGTCGGCGGGGGGCAGCTCGAGGAAGAAGTCGTCCGCCTCGGCGCGGACGAGCCGGTGGAACCCCTCGATCCGCTCCTCCCAGGAGAGGGCCGGCCAGGCGTCCCGGAGCTCCTCCGCCGTGAGCGGCACGTCGACCAGCTGATCCGCGTCCATGCCGCTCCCTTCGCGACGCGGAGGCTAGTCTCGCGGTGGCGGGGCGTAAAGCGAAACGCTCCGCGTGGAGCGGCCCTGCGGGCGCCCGCGCCGCGCGGGGGTCCGGGCGGTCAGCGCCCGACGGGGACGGTCGCGTCGAGGGCGAGCGGGAGCGGGATGCCCGCCACCTCCGCGGTCCCGGCGAGGCCCAGCCGGACCGGCGCCCCGCGGGCGAGGTCGGTCGCGGCGCGCCCGGCGCGGAAGACGTTGAGGCGCACGGGGATCGCGATCGTCTGTGCGGCGCCGCCGGCCACCCGGGCGAGGGCCGAGTCCCGCGCGCTCGCGACCTCGGAGCCCGCGAGCGAGAGGGCATAGTCGAGCCGGCCCGCCGGGAGCGGGAAGGCGTTCGGGTTCTTCACCCGGACCTTCACGTCGAGCGCCATCTCGGTGAGGGAGGCCGTGCGCAAGGAGACGCCCTCGAGCGAGAAGCTCGGCAGGCTCGGCAGCGCGAGCCGGTCGGAGTGCGAGACCGGCAGGTCCACCACCCCGATGGGCGTGCGGACGCCCACCTTGCCGGAGAGCCGGTAGGCGATGGCGTCGCGCCGGCTCGTGAGCAGCCCTACGATGCCCGGCACGTCCTGGTAGCGGATGCGGACCGGGATGGTGAGCGGTGCGACGCCGTTCGCCGGGATGGCGAGCCCGCCCGGCATGTCGCCGGTCGCGATGCGGGTCCCCTCCACCTCGACGCCCCAGCCGACGCGGGCGACGTCGAGACCGAAGCCGTTCGGGTTCTCGAGGTCGAACTTCACGCCGAGGGTGGCGCCCTCGAGATCGAGCGCCTCCACGGTCGCCGACCGGAAGGTGAGCTTCGGATCCTTGAACGCGACGCGGGCGAGGTTCGTGAGGCCCGCGCAGCCGGTCCCGAGGGCGGCGACGGCGAGGAGGGCGAGGAGGGCTGGCTTCTTCATGGAGGGATGTTCTAGCAGTGGGCGGAGCCGCGCCGCGAGGTGGGAGGCCGTCGCCTCCGAGATTCGCACGCGCGGCCGATCCGCCGGCGCCAGCCCACGCGCAAGGGACGGACGGTCCGGCCGCGGCCGGCATTCAAGCCGTCCACACGCCGTCCACAGCCGCTCCACAGCGCTCTCCCCCGGGATTTCCGACGTTTTCCACCGGCCATCCACGGTGATCCCGTCGGAGGTCGCTGGTAGGCTCTCGCCCGTTCCATGGCCGAGCTCGATCCCGTTCGACGCGCCTCCGAGGCGCTCGTCGCCCCGCTGCGCAGCGCCCGCGACCTGCCCCACAGCCTCGACGCCGAGCAGGCGGTGCTGGGCGCGATCCTGGTCGAGGAGACCGCCTTCGATCAGGTGGCCGCCCTCATCAAGTCGGGCGACTTCTACCTGCTCCAGCACCAGCACGTGTACGCGGTGTGCGAGGAGCTCGCACGCGAGTCGAAGACGCTCGACCCGATCCTCGTCCAGCAGCGGCTCGACGCGAAGGGCCTGCTCGGCAGCGCCGTCCCGCGCGAGCTGCCGCTCTCGCTCGCCCGCGCCATCGGCACGACCGCCAACGTGCAGCACTACGCGCGCGCGGTTCAGGAGCTCGCCCGGCTGCGCCAGATGATGCTCACCGCCCAGCGGGTGGTGGAGCGCGGCTACGAGGCGGGGCCGAACGTCCAGCAGTTCCTCGACTCCGCCCAGCAGGACGTGTTCGGCGCGGCGGCGGGCACCGGCACCGACACGCTGAAGAAGATCGCCGAGCCGGTGATGCGGGCGATCGAGAACCTCGAGGCGGTCCAGAAGCGCGTCCAGGCCGGCCTCTCCCCCATCACCGGCGTCCCCACCGGCATCCAGTCGCTCGACAAGAACACCCTCGGCTTCCAGCCCGGCACGCTCATCGTCCTCGCCGCCCGCCCGTCGGTCGGCAAGACCGCCTTCGCCCTCAACATCGCGACCCACGCGGCCATCAAGGCGGCGAAGAAGGTGGCGTTCTTCTCGCTCGAGATGCCCTCCGACCAGCTCGCGCTGCGCATGCTCGCCTCGGAGGCGCGGCTCGACTGGCGGCGGCTCTCCGCGGGCCAGCTCTCCGCCTACGACTGGCAGAAGATCGCGACGCACGCGGACAAGATCGGCGCCGCGTCCATCTGGCTCGACGACAACTTCGTCCTCACCCCGGTCGAGCTCCGCTCGAAGTGCCGCAAGCTGAAGCGCGAGAACGGCGGCCTCGACCTCGTGATGATCGACTACCTCCAGCTCATGCACGCCCCGTCCGACCGGGCCACCCAGTCGCGCGAGCAGGAGATCGCCACCATCAGCCGCTCGCTCAAGTCGCTCGCGAAGGAGCTCGAGTGCCCCATCGTGGCGCTCTCGCAGCTGAACCGCAGCGTGGAGAAGCGCAAGGGCGAGCCGCCCATGCTCTCCGACCTGCGCGAGTCGGGCGCGATCGAGCAGGACGCCGACATCGTCATGTTCCTGCACCGCAACGACGAGGACAACAAGGACGTCCAGGCCGGCACGGCGAGCGGCGACACGCTCGAGGTGCAGCTCGTCGTGGCGAAGCAGCGCCAGGGCCCCACCGGGACGATCCCGCTCGTCTTCTTCAAGACGACGACCTACTTCGCCGAGATGGAGAAGCGGCGCGACGGACCGTGAAGTCGCGGTCCCTTCACCGCCGCCCGGTGCGGAGCGCCGCGCCGACGCCGACGAAGACGCCGGGCAGCATCGCCCGCCAGGCGTCCCGCAGCGGCACCCGGCCGGCGGCGTCCGACGAGAACGAGTCCGCGAGGAGCGGCAGGCCGAGGTGGACCTCGGCGGCGACGCCCCGCGCGGTGGTGTGGCGGTACCCCACGAGCGGGCCCGCGCCGCACATGAGGTGCGGGCCGATGCGCCGGAAGTCGAGGACGCCGCCCACGAACAGGCCGCGATCGAAGTCCCCGAGCGCATACCAGCGGCCCTGGCCGCTGAACCCGAGCGCCCACTCCTCCGGGTAGCCCTTCACCGCCACGCTGCCGCCGCCGATCACCACCGCGGACGAGAGGCGGCCCTCCGGCCGTCGCTCGATGCTCGCCTCGAGCCGCCAGCCGCGATCGCCGTCGAAGGGGTTCCCCGCCGGGCCGGCGACGTTGAACAGGAGGACGAGGTTGCGATCGGGGGGAGGCCGCGTCGGGCGGACGGGCTCCCGGCGCTCGATGAAGGGCACCTGCTCCGGCAGCTGCTCCGGCACCTGCTGGCCGCGCGCCGGGAGCGGCGCCGTGGCGACGAGGGCCACGGCGAGGAGCGTCGCGGTGAAGGCGCGGGCGCAGCGCGAGCGAATCCCCGTCATGACCTCCCCCTGGTTCCGCATCATTCTAGCGCGCCGCGCGGTCGAGATAGCGCTCCACCGCGCGCTTACCTCCGCGCACCGCCTCCTCGAGCGGCGCGCCGCGCGCGAGGAGCGCAGCGATCGTCGAGGCGAGCCGGCAGCCCGTGCCGCGCGCGGTCCCCGGCCGGCGCCGGCCCACGAGCCGCGTCACTCTGCCGCGCATGACGAGCAGGTCGAGCGGCGCCCCCTCGCGGTGCCCGCCCTTCACGAGCACCGCGCGCGCCGGGAGGGCGCGGGCGGCGCGCACGGCCGCCTCGTCCGTCGAGACGTCGAGGCCCGTGATCTCCGCGAGCTCGGGCAGGTTCGGCGTGACGAGCCTCGCGCGCGAGAGGAGCGGCGCGAGCGCGTCGCCGAGCGGGCGGCCTTCGGTGAGGAAGAGCGGCGCGCCGGAGGAGGCGACGAGGACCGGGTCCACGACGAGCGGCACCCTTTCGAGCGGGCGCTCGCCGAGCCGGACGGCGAGAGTGCGGGCGATCGTCGCCGTGGCGAGCATGCCGGTCTTCACCGCCCGCGGCCGCTCGGCGCCGAGCACGAGCGCGTCGAGCTGGGCGAGCAGGATCCCCGGGCTCGCGGGCTCGAAGCCGCGCGCGCCGCCCGGCCCCTGGGCGGTGAGGGCGGTCGCGACCGCCCAGCCCTCCGCGCCGGCGGCGCGGATCGCCTCGAGGTCGGCGAGGAGGCCGGCGCCGCCGGAGGGATCGAGGCCGGCGACGACGAGCACGCGCGGAGGCGAGCCTCGCGCGGGCCCAGGCGCCCTCGCCCGGACCCTTGCGGCGCGCGCGCTCACCGGCGGCGATCCCGCGCCGCGGCGACGAGCCCGCGGTACAGCGCCGCGTGGCGCGGCTCGTGGCGGAGAACGGCCTCCGGGTGCCACTGCACGCCGAGCGCGAACGGCAGGTCCGGCAGCTCGATGGCCTCGGCGATCCCGTCCGCCGAGCGCGCGGACACGAGCACGCCGGCGCCCGGCTCGCGGACCGCCTGGTGGTGCGTCGAGTTCACGGAGAGCGCACCCGGGCCCACGAGGCCCGCGAGGTGCGTGCCCGGCTGGATGGCCACCTCGTGCGAGGGGACGTCCTTCGGCGCGGGCTGCTCGTGTCCGTGGATGCCGGCGTCGCCGGGGAGATCCTGGTAGAGCGTCCCGCCCCGCACCACGTTGAGGAGCTGCATGCCGCCGCACACGCCGAGCACCGGCATGCGCGCGGCGAGCGCCGCCTCGAGCAGATCCTTCTCGAACGCGGTGCGCTCGGGCTTCGTGGCGCCGCACGCGTCGCGGCGCGCCTCGCCGTAGAGCTCCGGCGGCACGTCGAAGAACCCGCCCGTCACGACGAGCCCGTCGAGGAGCGCCAGGTAGGCCGCCGCGGCGTCCTTGGCGTGCGGGAGCAGGATGGGGAGCCCGCCCGCGGCGAGCACCGCCTCGATGTAGGCGCGGCCGAGGAAGTAGCGCCCCTCCCGCTCGTCCGCGTCGAGGGTGAGGCCGATGCGCGGTCGCGACCTCATGGCGTCGTCTCCCGGAGCCGGTGGCCGGCGGCGAAGCCCTGCGCGAGCCGGGCGGCGTTCGCGCTCGGGTCGCCCGCGCCGAAGATCGCCTCGATGACGGCGGCGCAGGCCGCGCCGGCGCGGGCCACCTCGCCGACGTTCGCGAGGGTGATCCCGCCGATCGCGACGACCGGCGCGCCCAGCGCGGAGGCGACCTCGCGGAGCAGGGCCGTCCCGCGCGGCGGGACGGCGAGCGCCTTGGAGCGCGAGGCGAAGATCGGGCCGAAGCCGACGTGGTCCGCCCCCTCGGCGATGGCGGCCCGCGCCTCCTCGAGCGTGCGGGTGGTGCGGCCCACGAGGAGCTCCGGCCCGACGAGCCGGCGCGCCTCGGCGAGGGGCAGATCGTCGTCGCCGAGGTGCACGCCGTCCGCGCCGGCGAGGAGCGCGAGGTCCGCCCGGTCGTTCACGATGACGAGGGCGCGTCCCCGCGCGAGGGCGACGATCTCCCGCGCCGCGGCGAGCACCGCGCCGGCGGGCGCGTCCTTGATGCGGACCTGCACGACGCCGGCGCCGCCGGCGATCGCGGCTCGCGCCTGCCCGATCGCGTCCCCGCCCCCCACGATGGCGTAGAGCCCCGCGAGCCGCGCGCGCCGCGCGGCGCCCGCCGAGGCATCGGAAGTGGGCATGACGACAGCGCTAACACGCGCTTGACTGCCCCGCAAGGCGCCGCATATTTTGCCCGCCTCCCGCGTTCCAGGTGGACCCATGGCCGATCAGCCCGAGAACAAGCTCGTCGACAAGCGTGTCGCGAGTCGCTACGTCCGCAAGGGCGTCCTCGACGAGAAGGATTACGAGAAGCACGTGAAGTCCCTGCCGGACCTCGCGGACCAGGCGATGCCGATCGAGGCATCGATGGACTCCGACGACTTCGACGATCTCGACGACGTCGACGACGAGCCCGAGTCGCCCGCCCCCGGCGGCGAGACTCCTCCCGCCTAGAGCCGTGCGCGCGCGCCGCGCGATCCTCGCCTCGCTCGCGCTCGGGGCGGTCCTCATCGCCCCGGGCGCCTCCGCCCGACCGAACGCCCTCCCCCGCCCCGACGAGCGGCCGTCGCCGAACCGGCGCACGCCGGTCGTCCTCGCGGTGGAGAAGGTGCGCGGCGCGGTGGTGAACGTCTCCGCCGAGGAGCTCGTCCGCATCCGCGTGCCGTCGCGGGGGAGCTCCATGGCGGAGCTCCTCTTCGGCGACCTCTTCGAGCACCCGCGCTACCGCAAGGGGTACGCGGTCACCTCGCTCGGCTCGGGCGTCATCGTCTCGCCCGACGGCTACGTCCTCACGAACAACCACGTCGTCGAGCGCGGCGCCCGCTTCCGGGTGGGCCTGCTCGACGGGCGCGAGATCATCGCGAAGGTGGTCGGGACGGATCCGTCGAGCGACCTCGCCGTGCTGAAGCTCGAGACGAAGGAGAAGCTGCCCTTCGTCACCACGGGCCGCTCGGACGAGCTCCTCATCGGCGAGACCCTCATCGCCATCGGCAACCCGTTCGGCCTGTCGCACACCGTCACGACCGGCGTCGTCTCCGCCGTGCACCGGAACTTCAAGGCGGGCGAGCGGACGCTCTTCGACTTCATCCAGACCGACGCGTCGATCAACCCGGGGAACTCCGGCGGCGCGCTCCTCGACATCGAGGGGCGGCTCGTCGGCATCAACACCGCCATCCTCGGCGATCGGAACGCCGGCATCGGCTTCGCCATCCCCATCGATCGCGCCCGCCGCATCGCCGAGGACCTCATCGAGCACGGCGAGGTGCGCGAGGGTTACCTCGGGGTCGCGGTGGACGACCTGCCCGCGAAGGACGGCGCGGCCGAGGGCACGACGGGGGGCGTGGTGGTCACCGCGGTGGATCCCGGCTCGCCGGGCGCGGCGGCGGGCATCCGGAAGGGCGACGTGGTGGAGTCGGTGCAGGGGTTCGCGCCGCAGAGCGCCGAGGAGTTCCGCTTCCGCGTGCGCGATCTGCCCATCGGCGGCGCCGCGAAGCTCGAGCTGCTCCGCCGCGGCCAGCGGGTGGCGGTGTCGGTGACCTCGGTCGAGCTCTCGGCGCAGGCCGCCGCCGAGCTCGCCGCGCGCGCGACCGGGCTCACGCTCGGGGAGCAGCGCGTTCAGGGGGGCTCGGTGCTGGTGGTGAAGAGCGTCGCCCCGCGCTCGGCCGCCGCGCAGGTGGGCATCCGGCAGGGCGACCTCGTGCGGGAGGTGAACTCGACCGAGGTCTCGACCCTCGCGGCCTTCCGCCGCGCCGCCGCGCGGGCGCGCCGGAGCGGCCAGCTCGTGCTGCTCGTCCAGCGCGGCTACGCGGCCGAGCGGATCGCCTTCGACTTCCAGTAGACTCCGGAGCGCCTGGGCCGCGACCCTCGCGCGCGCCCCTCGGGAGGTTCGCCATGGACGAGAAGGACGCCGGCGGGATCGACTTCTACACGTTCGTGCTCTCGCTCGCCTCGAGCGCGTTCATCCACCTCGGCGACGCGCCGCACCCCGACACCGGCCTCCCGGGCAAGCCCGACCTCTCCCTCGCCCACCAGTCCATCGACATCCTCGCCATGCTCCGCGAGAAGACGAAGGGCAACCTCACGCCGGAGGAGGAGCAGTTCATGGAGCACCTCCTCACCGACCTGCGGCTGCGCTACGTGGCGAAGCAGGGGGGCAAGGCGGAGTAGCGCGCCGCCTCTCCGGCCGAAACAGGATCTCGCGAGCGGCTACGGCTGCCGCTCTGCCGCCGACGTGGCGCCAGGGAGCGCGCGTCGCCGCTCTACACCCCCGCCTGGAGCATGGCCTCGGCGAGCAGGCGGATGAGCTCGCGGCGGACCACGCGGCGGGTGCGGGAGAGGGCGTTCGGATCGCGGCGCGCGTGCGGGCCGGCCTTGCGGCGCGCCGCCTGTACCACCCAGGCGATGCGGCGGGCGTCGAGCTTCGGCGCGCGCGACGAGGCGAGGAGGAAGAAGCCGAGGCCGCGCTCCTCGAGGACCTGCTGGAGGACGTGGCGGGCGCGGGAGACGAGCGTGAGGTCGACGACGTTCGGCACGCGGCGATCTCTAGGATCGATCGCCGAGGGGATCCAATTTTCGCGCGCCGTGCCCTAAAACTGGATCTTGCCGGCGAGCCTGGATCGCAGAAAACGCTGGCGCTCAGCGATATCGCGCGCGTACGGCAGGCTCGCGATGGGTTCACAGCCCGTCACGCGCGCGATCTCCCCGGCATTGTACGGGACGGACGGATCGTCGAGGTCGCACGCGCGGTTGAGGACGATGCCCGCGAGGACGAGCCCGCGCGCGCGGAGCGCCTCGACGGTGAGGGCGGTGTGGTTCACGGTGCCGAGCCCCGCGCGCGCGACCACGAGCACCGGCAGGCCGAGCGCGACGGCGAGGTCGGCGTAGGTCTCCCGCTCCGTGAGCGGCACGAGGAGCCCGCCCGCGCCCTCGACGAGCAGGGCGTCGTGCCGCGCGGCGAGCGCGCGGGCACGCTCCACGATCGCCTCGAGCGAGACCGCCCTGCCCTCGAGGCGCGCGGCCACGGCGGGCGCGAGCGGCGCGGCGAAGGAGTACGGGCAAAGGGCCTCGAGCGGCTCGACGCCGCCGCTGGCCGCGTGCAGCCGGTCCGCGTCGCTCGGCTCGCCGGGCGTGACCCCCGACTGGGCCGGCTTCATCGCCACCATGTCCACGCCCGCGGCCCGCGCTGCCGCGACGAGCGCGCAGCTCACCTCGGTCTTGCCGACGCCGGTGTCGGTCCCGGTGACGAAGAGCCCGCGCACGGTCAGATCCTCGCCGTCACCTTCTCGATGCTCGCGAGCGCGATGGCGGCGAGCTGCTCGAGCTCCCGCTCGGTCATGGCGAGCGGCGGCATGAGCACGACCACGTTGCCGAGCGGCCGCAGGATGGCGCCGAGCCGGCGCGCCTCCAGCATCACCTCGTGGCCGGAGCGGAGCGCGTAGGCGTACTCCTCGCGGGTCGCGCGGTCCCGCACGAGCTCGAGGCCGACCATGAGCCCGCGCTGGCGGACCTCGCCCACGTGCGCCATGCGCGCGGCCGGCTCGAGCGCGCGCGCGAGGGCCGCGATCTTCGCGGGCAGCCCCTCGATGACGCGCTCCTCGCGCAGCAGCCGCAGCGAGGCGGTCGCGGCCGCGCAGGCGAGCGGGTTCCCCGCGTAGGTGTGGCCGTGGAAGAAGGTCCGCTTCTCCTCATAAGGCCCGAGGAAGGACTCGAACACCCGCTCCGTGGTGACGGTCGCGGCGAGGGGCAGGTAGCCGCCCGTGATCCCCTTCGCCATGGTGAGGATGTCGGGGACGACGCCGTCCTGCTCGACGGCGAAGGTGGTGCCGGTCCGCCCGAAGCCGGTCGCCACCTCGTCGCACACGAGGAGCGCCCCGTGCCGGTCGCAGATCTCCCGCATGCGCCGCACGTAGCCGGGCGGCTGCGCGATCATGCCGTCCGCGCCCTGCATCACCGGCTCCATGACGAGCGCCGCGATCCTCCCCGGCCGCTCGGCGAACACCTGCTCCACCGCGTCGGCGCAGGCCATGCCGCAGGACGCAGGCTCCTTCCCGAGCGGGCAGCGGTAGCAGTACGGCTGCGGCGCGTGGTGCACGTCGAAGAGGAGCGGCTTGAAGATGCGGTGGAAGAGGTCGATGCCGCCCACCGACACCGAGCCGATGGTGTCGCCGTGGTACCCGCCGCGGAGCGCCACGAACTCGGTGCGCGCCGCGTCGCCGCGGAGCTGATGGTGCTGGAAGGCCATCTTGAGCGCGATCTCCACCGCGGTGGCGCCGGCGTCGGAGAAGAACACGCGGGTGAGGCCGCGCGGCAGGTGGCGCACGAGCTCCTCGGCGCACTCGATCGAGGCGGTCGAGGCGAGGCCGAGGAGCGTCGAGTGGGCGACGCGGTCGAGCTGGGCGCGGATGGCGTCGTCGATCGCCTTCACCCGGTGCCCGTGGACGTTGCACCAGAGCGAGGAGACGCCGTCGAGGTAGCGGTTGCCGAGCGTGTCGACGAGGTGGACGCCGTCGGCCGAGTCGACGACGAGCGGCTCCTCGGCGAGCCAGTCCTGCATCTGCGTGAACGGGTGCCAGAGGTGGCGGTGGTCGGCCTCGCAGAGGCGGCGGTGGCGCGCGGCGCGCGCGTCGGGAGAGCCCGTCGGGTGGTCTTCCATGGGGGCGCGAGGCTATCGCGCGGCCGCGGGCGAAGGGAAGGTGTCGAGCCCGCCGGCCCGGAGCGCGCGGCGCTGGCCCTTGCGCGGCGGCCTACCGCTCGGTCGCCGCCGTCCGGCGGGCCTGGACGCGCGGGTGGACCACTGCGCGCTCGACGTCCGGCCACATCGCCTCGGCCCACACCTCGTAGCCGGCGGACGACGGGTGAAAGCCGTCCTTGCCGAAGAGCTCGCTCCGGCGGTCGCGGAGCGCCCTGCGGCTCTTGCCGTAGACGTCCGCGAGCACGAAGCCGTGCCGCTCGGCCACGCGGGCGATGACGGCGTTGTAGGCCTCGATGCGGCGGCCGAGCGAGGGCGGCGCGCCGTAGCCGGCGGGCGAGAAGGTGAGGTCGGGGAGCGTCTGCAGCACCACCGTGGCCTTCGTGCGCCGCACGAGATCCGCGACGATCTCGAGGTCGCGGGCGAACTCGGCGAGCGGGCGCCCCTGCATGAGGTCGTTGATGCCCGTGCCGATGGTGACGAGCGCCGGACGCGCCGCCATCACCTTCGGGAGCTGATCTCGCCGGAGGTCGGCGGTGTTCGCGCCGCTCACCCCGAGGACCGTGAGCTTCACCGGGACACCGCTCGAGTCGAGGCGGCGCGCGAGCCGCTGCGGGTAGCCTCCGCCGCTCGCGGCGCCCACGCCGACGGCGGTCGAGTCGCCCAGCGCGAGGTAGACGAGCGGCGCGCCGCGGGCGGGCAGCGCGAAGGCGCGGCCTGCGGCGAGGGCGAGCGCCAGGGGCACGAAGAGCGCGGCGGCGCGGGCGCAACGGAGGTGCGGGATCACCCCGACAAGCTAGGCACGGCGGCCGCGGCCGCGGGCTCCATCGCCGGGGCCGCGCCTCTTCGGGGTCCCGCGCGCCGGCCGCATCCCCGGCCCGAGCCGCTCGCCGGGCCGGAGCCGCCCGAGCTTGCGGAGCGCCTTCTCGATGAGCGGACGGTTCGCCGGATCGCCCCAGCGGAGCAGCGCCTTCTGCATGCGCTTCTCGTCCATGTCGCGCGTGACGTGCACCGGCTCGCCCGTCATCGGGTGGTAGCCCGAGAAGTACATGTCCGAGGCGAGGGTCATGGGGGTCGGCATGAAGTCCTGCACCTGCTGCGGCTTCCAGCGGTTGTCCTGCAGGTAGTCCATGAGCTCCGCCGCCTGCTCGAGCGAGGACCCCGGGTGCGAGGAGATGAAGTACGGGACGAGGTACTGCTCCTTGCCGGCCTCGCGCGAGTAGCGCTCGAAGTCCTTGCGCAGCTTCTCGAACGACGACACGCCCGGCTTCTTCATGAGCTTCAGCACCGGCTCGCAGACGTGCTCGGGGGCCACCTTGAGCTGGCCGGAGACGTGGTGCTGCACGAGGGTCTTGAGGTAGCGGGCGCCGTTCTTCGTGTCCGCCTGGGCGAGGTCGTAGCGGACGCCCGAGCCGACGAAGAGGTGCTTCACGCCCTTCACCTTGCGGGCCTTCTCGTAGAGGTCCACGAGCGGGCCGTGGTCCACCGCGAAGAACTTGCAGACGGTGGGGTAGACGCAGGAGGCGCGCCGGCACACCGCGTGCGCCTCGGCGTCCGTGCAGCGCATCCCCCACATGTTGGCGGTCGCGCCGCCCACGTCGGTGATGGTGCCCTTGAAGCTCTCCTTCGAAGCGAGCGTGGCGAGCTCGCGCAGCACGCTCGCCTCGGAGCGGCTCGCGATGTCGCGCCCCTGGTGCTCGGTGATGCAGCAGAACGCGCAGCCCGCCGCGCAGCCGCGCAGGATCTGGATCGACCAGCGGATCTGCTCGAGCGCTGGGATGTGGGCCCCGCCGTAGGACGGGTGGGCCTCGCGCACGTAGGGCAGCTCGGCGATGCGGTCGAGCTCCTCGGTCGAGGGCGCCGCCATCGGCTCGTTCACCACCACGAAGCGGGTCCGCGCCCCGTGGCCGTGCCGCTGCACGAGGACGCGGGCGTTCTCGCCGTTGTGCTCGAGGTGGTAGAGGCGGCTGAACTCCGCGAAGCGCTTCTTGTCGAGGGCGATCTCCTCGTAGGCGGGGAGCTCGAGCGTCGCGCGCGCCCGCCCGTCCAGGAGGGCGAGCGCGAGGTCCGGCACCGCGAGCGCCGTGCCCGGCACGTCCACGAGGCCGCAGATGTCCTCGCCCGAGGCGAGCCGGCGCGCGATCTCCAGCACCGGCTTCTCGCCCTGCCCGTACACGAGCAGGTCCGCGCCGGAGGGCACGAGCACGGAGGGCAGCACGCGATCGTCCCAGTAGTCGTAGTGGGCGATGCGCCGGAGCGACGCCTCGATGCCGCCGAGCACGATGGGCGTCGTCGCGCCGAACGCCTCGCGGCACAGGCGAGCGTAGACGGCGGTCGCGCGGTCGGGGCGCCTGCCCGCGGCGGCGTGCGGCGTGTACGCGTCGTCGGAGCGGCGGCGCTTGTGCGCCGTGTAGTGGTTCACCATCGAGTCCATCGCGCCCGAGGTGATCCCGACGAAGAGCCGCGGCCGGCCCATGCGCAGGACGTCGGCGGTGCTCCGCCAGTCCGGCTGCGCCACGATCCCGACCTTGTAGCCCTGCGCCTCGAGCACGCGCCCGATCACCGCCGCGCCGAAGCTCGGGTGGTCGACGTAGGCGTCGCCCGTCACGAGCAGGACGTCGAGCCCGCTCCAGCCGCGGGCGCGCACCTCCCCGGGGGTGGTCGGCAGGAATGCCTCGGGGCCGGCCGCGGGCGGCTTCGCGCGGCCGTTCTGGACCACCGGCAGGGGGCTCATGAGCGCGCCATACATGGCCGCCGGAGTTGGGGAAATCAAGGAGGCGTCGCCTTTTGTGGGCTCCGGCCGGCGAGGTATCATCCGCCGTCTCGCTCGGCCCCTCCCCGCCGGCTTTCCCCCCCGGAAGACCCGATGCCCGATCCCCGCAGCGTGATGCAGGAGTACCGGACCCTCGAGGCCAAGCGGCTCGCGAAGGGACTCTCGCCCGACGAGGAGCGCCGGCACGCCCAGCTCCGCGACCTCGTGGGAGGCGAGCCCGGCGGCGGGGCGCCGCGCGGCGGGTTCGACGTGAACGCGGCGGCGGCGCGGCTGCGCGAGTCGCTCCTGCCGGCGGGGCTGCGGAACCGCCCGCCCCCGCCACCCGAGCTCTCCCCGGAGCCGGAGCCCGAGCCGTTCTTCCCCGCGCCCGCCCCCGCCGCCCCGGCCGAGGTCGCCTTCGACGCCCCTCCGCCGGAGGGCGCCCTTGCGCCGCTCCTCGAGGACGGCGCGACCGCTGAGGACCTGGCGGACCTGTTCGATCCCGCCGTCCTCGGCTGGGAGGGCGATCCTGGCGCGGCGCCGCAGGGCGCGGGCGCATGGGATCCGAACGCCGCCCCCGTCGATGCCGCCGGGCAGCCCTGGGATCCGAGCGCCCTCCCCGTCGATGCCGCCGGGCAGCCCTGGGACCCGAACGCCCTCCCAGTCGATGCCGCCGGCCAGCCCTGGGACCCGAACGCCCTCCCGGTCGATGCCGCCGGCCAGCCCTGGGACCCGAACGCGGCCGCCTGGGATCCTGCGGCGGCGGGCGGGGCAGCGGGATGGGAGCCGGGCGCGTACGCCGCTCCGGCCGCGGCCGGACCGTGGGACGCGGGCGCCTATCCGGCCGAGCCCGAGCTCTCCGCGCTCGGCGAGGCGGACGGGACCTTCGACCCGGCCGCGCTCGCGGGCGAGGACGCAGCTCCGGCGGAGCTCCTCGGCGCGGGCAGCGAGGCGGCGTGGGATCCGGCGCTCGCGCCGGAGGCGCCCGAGCCGACGCAGGCGCTCGACCTCGCCGCGGCCGCGCCCGAGGGCGACGCCGCGAGCGAGCTGCCCGCCCTCGAGCTCGAGCCGCTCGACGAGTCGGCCTTCGAGGTCGCGCCCGCGCCCGACGACGCGCTCGCCGGCTTCGACCCCACCGCGCTCGACGCCGCCGCGATGCCGGAGCCGACCCAGCTCCTCGGCCTCGCCTCGGAGCCCGAGCCCACCCTCACCATGCCGCTCCGGCTGGACGCCGGCGAGCTCCCGCCCGCGGGCTGGGATCCGGCGCCCGCGGCCGAGCAGGCACCGGAGGGCGCCGCGTTCGGCGCCTACGACGAGCTCGCGAGCGGCGCTCCCGCCTTCGGCGACGGCACCGACACGCTCGCCGCGGAGGGCGATGGAGTCGATCCGGCGCTCGGGCTCGATCCGTCCGCCCCGCCGCCGGTGTTCGCGCCCGCCGCGGGCGAGCTCGGCGGCGAGTACGACGACTCGGCCGCCTTCGACGTGGCCGCCGCGCTCGGCTCCCCGGACGGCGGCGGCTTCGAGGCGGACCGGCCGCTCGCGGCCGGCGGCGTCGGCGACTGGCACGCCGACCGCGCGCTCGAGGAGGGCTTCGCGCTCGCCTCGGGCGGCTCGTTCGACGCAGCCGACCCCGCCGGCGCCTGGGCGACCGCGGAGGCGCCCGCGCCGTGGGAGACCGCGCCCCCCGAGGGCGCCGGCCCCGGCGCGCCCGCTGCGCTCGGCGACCCTGACGCGAGCCTCGGGCTCGACACGGATGGCGTGACGGAGAGTCACCCGCTCCCCGCGGCGGCCGCGGCGGACGACCTCGGGCTGCCGGAGATCGTGGAGGAGCTCCCGACCGTGGACGGGGCGGAGATCCTCGAGGAGATCCCCGCCGACGAGGCGGACACGCCGCCGCCCTCGCTCGACTTCGGCGCGCTGCCGCCCGCCGCCGCGCCGCGCGCGCCCACCCTGGCGCCTGCCGCGCCGGTCCTGGCGCGCAGCGTGGCCCCTGCGGCGCCGCCGGCTCCGCCTGCCCCGGCGAGACCAGCGCCAGCCGCGGTGCCCGCCCCGGTCGCCGCCGCATCCGCCGCCCCGGCGTCCTCGAGCCGTGCCGCGGGCTCGCACCGCGTGGTCGTGCACATGCTCGAGGGCACCGTGAAGCGCGGCGTCATCGAGGACGCCGACCTCGCCGCGCCGGTGCTCGCGCTCGCCTCCGCGCCCGGCGCCGCCGCCGACGAGCTCCCGACGGAGAAGATGAAGGCCATCTTCTTCATGCTCCCGCCCGGCGAGGCGCCGCCGCCGGCGGAGGGCAAGAAGGTCCGCGTGACCTTCCGCGACGGCCGCCAGGTGGCGGGCTTCGGCCCCGACTATCGCGAGGACGGCCCCGGGTTCTTCATGCTCCCCGGCGACACGCGCACGAACACCGGCCGGATCTGGGTCTACCGGGCGGCGGTGAAGGACGTGGTGGTGAGCTGACGCGCCGCGCGGCGGGCGCCGCCGCGTGTTCCGTGTCGAGACCGCGCGATGGGGAGGGCCCCGCGCGAAGCGCGGGAGGGGCGAAGCCCCTCCGGCGGGGAACCGGCGCGCACCCGCGACCGCGGGCGCGCACGTTCACGGGCCCCCCCCAGCGGGGGGGGGGCCCCGGCGGCGGCGCCGC
>NZ_JAKZLF010000046.1 GCF_022808855.1 Anaeromyxobacter soli | reverse complement strand
GGCGCGGCGCGGCGGCGGGGATGAGCGGGCGCGGCGCGGCGGCCGCCGAGGCCGCGACCGCCGCCTTGCCCTCCACGAGCTCCCGGACCTTGTTGATGAGCGCCTGGCTCTCGAACGGCTTCGCGACGTGTCCGTCGGCGCGAGCGCTGCGGGCGCGCGCCTCGTCGAACGCCTCGAACGTGCCGGCGAGCAGCACCACGGGGATATGCGCGAGCGCCGGGTCGGCCTTCACCGCCTCGCACACCTCGTAGCCGTTCCGCTTCGGCATGACGACGTCCGCGAGGATGACGTCCGGGCGGAGCTCGCGGGCACGCGCGATCGCGTCCTCCCCGTTGCCCACGGCGACGACCTGGTAGTCCTCGTTCGCGAAGGTGATGCCCACGACCTTCTGGATCGTGATGGAGTCGTCCGCGAGGAGCAGGTTCTTGGGCATCGGCGATCCCGGGGAGCGGAGGGGGGGAAAAGACCGTAACCAGTAACGCCGCGATCGTACGAATGTCAACATTCGCGAGGCTTTACGGGCTCCTGGCGACGATCCGCGGGTGCGCACACCGGCGCCGCGAGGCCCCGCGCGGCTACATGCCGAACACCGCGTCCCAGGGCGGCCGCGTGACGTCCTCGCCGCCCTCGGCGACGCCCACGACGCGGTCGGCGACGACGCCCACACCGGCGCCCCCGGCGTCCACGAGCAGCACGGTCCGCCCCTCCGCCGACGGCGGCTCGCCGTAGAGGACGCCCACGTCCACCACCGGGTGGAGCGCCCGCGCGTGGTGGAGGAGGCCGCGGTGCGACGGCGGCGTGAGCGGGACCTTCGCGACGCGCGGCGCCTCGAGGATCTGGACGAGCATCGACAGCGGCACCGCGTAGGTGCGGCCGCCGCGGGCGAAGCGGAGCTCCCGCTCCGTCCCGGCGGAGAGGCCTCCCTCGGGCGGCGGCGGGAGCTCCTCCGCGGGCTCGAGCGGCGCGAAGCCCAGCGTCGAGACGGCGAGCTCGAGGGCGAGCTCGCCGCGCGCCACGATGGCGCCGGCGAACGGCGACGGCTGGGGGAGCGGCGTGTGCGCCGGGAGCTGGAAGACCTCCGCCTCGGCGAGGTCGACGATCCCGTGCAGCGCCTCGACGCGCAGCGCGACGCGCGCCGGCCCCTCGGTCACGAGGGCGAAGCCCGAGCCGCCCGCGGGGAGCCCGAGCACGGTCGAGACGTACGCGGTCGGGACGGGCTCGCCGCGGACGCTCACCTCTCCCGCGTCCGGCGGGACCGCGAGGATCTCGCGCACGTGCGCGAGCCGGAGCGCGAGCCGCACGCCGCCCGCCGAGAAGAGCAGCGCCTTGCGATCGGACGCGAGGGAGCGCACGGGCCTCATGATACGATGAAGGGCCATGGGACACGCCGTCCTCCTCGTCGACGACGAGCGGTTCGCGCGCACCGTGTACGCGGACTACCTCCGCGCGGCGGGCTACGACGTCGAGATCGCGGACGGCGCGGACACCGCGCTCGCCCAGCTCGCGCGGCGTCGCTTCGACGTCCTCCTCACCGACGTCATCCTCCCCGGCCCCCAGGACGGCCTCGAGCTCCTCGACGCCGCGAAGCAGCTCGACCCGGGCATCGGCGTCATCGTCATCACCGCCCTCGACAAGGTCGACCCCGCCGTCCGCGCGATGCGCGCCGGCGCGAGCGACTACCTCGTGAAGCCGGTGACGCCCGAGCAGCTCCAGGTCGCGGTGCAGCGCTGCCTGTCCATGCGCGAGGTCCTCGCCGAGAACCGCTCGCTCCGCGAGCACCTGCGGCTCTTCGAGACGGGGCAGCGCATCGCGGGCACGCTCGACCGCGACCGGCTCGTCCCGATGGCGCTCGCCGCGCTCTCCGCGCAGTGCGTGACGCCCGCCTGCGCGCTCCTCGAGCCCGCGGCGGGCGGCTGGAGCCTCGCCGGCGCGCACGGGCTCGAGCGGCGCGAGGCGGAGGCGGTGCTCGAGGCGGCGCGGCCCGCGCTCGCCCGGATCGGGCGCGAGCACGCGGTCGAGGTGCGCGCGCCCGAGGGCGTCGGGCCGGACGGGCACGACCGCGTGGTCTGCGTCCCCGTCGCCGACGAGGGCGAGGTGCTCGGCGCCGCGGCGGTGCTCGTCACGGGGCCGCTCTCGGAGGAGTGCGCCGAGGGCGCCGCGTTCCTCGCGCGCCACCTCGGCCTCGCGCTCACGAACCTCGGCCGCCTGCGCAAGGTCGAGCACCTCGCGTACCTCGACGACCTCACCCACCTCTACAACACGCGCTACCTCGAGGTGGCGCTCCAGCGCGAGCTCGGCGGCGGGCGGGCCTTCTCGGTCCTGTTCATGGACCTCGACCACTTCAAGGCCGTGAACGACCAGCACGGGCATCTCTCCGGCTCGCGCCTGCTCGTCGAGGTCGGGCGCGTCCTGCGCGCGTGCGTGCGCGAGGAGGACGTCGTCGTCCGCTACGGCGGCGACGAGTACGTCGTCATCCTCGCCGGCATCGACTCGGGCGGCGCGCTCAAGGTCGCCGAGCGCATCCGCCGCGCGATCGAGGACCACCGCTTCCTCTCCCACGAGGGGCAGCGCGTCCGCGTCACGGCCTCGATCGGCCTCGCGAGCTTCCCGGAGCACGCGTCCGCGAAGGCCGAGCTGCTCGACCTCGCCGACCGCGCGATGTACCGCGGGAAGCGCTCGAACCGGAACGTCGTGTACATCGCCTCGAAGGACCTGCCGCCCGTCCCCGCGGGCGAGCGCGAGCGGGCGTAGCACCCCTCCCGAGAAACACACGGGGCCGAGAGCTCTCGCCCTCGGCCCCGCTGACGACGACACCCAGTTTCCGCCCGGCAGAGCGCGTAGTAACGGTTGCCCTCGTCATCCGGGGCGCGGCCTCTCTCCCGACGCCGCGTCCCGTATTCGCGGTACATACCTGGTCCGTGACGGACCGTCAATGCGCCGCGCGTCACCCGAGCGAATCCGCGAGGTTGCGGCAGCTTTAATAATCCATGTCCTCCATCCCACCCATCCCGCCCCCGGGCGCGGCCGCGGACTTCTTCTTGGGCTTCTCGGCCACCATCGCCTCGGTCGTGAGGAGCAGGCTCGCGACCGACGAGGCGTTCTGGAGGGCGGTGCGGGAGACCTTGGTCGGGTCGATGACGCCCGCCTTCACGAGGTCCTCGAACACCTCGGTCGCCGCGTTGAAGCCGTGGGCGCCCTTGCCGTCGTTGATCTTCGCGACCACCACGGCGCCGTCCCAGCCGGCGTTCTCGGCGATGCGGCGGGCCGGGTACTCGAGCGCCTTCTGGACGATGGCCACGCCGAAGCGCTGATCGCCCTCGGGGACGCTGAGCTTCTTCAGCGCCTGGAGCGAGCGGAGGTACGCGACGCCGCCGCCGGGGACGATGCCCTCCTCGACGGCCGCGCGGGTCGCGTGCAGCGCGTCCTCGACGCGGGCCTTCTTCTCCTTCATCTCCGTCTCGGTCGCCGCGCCGACGTTGATCACCGCCACGCCACCGACGAGCTTCGCGAGCCGCTCCTGGAGCTTCTCGCGGTCGTAGTCGGAGGTGGTCTCCTCGATCTGCGCGCGGATCTGCTTGATGCGCGCCTCGATGTCCGCGCGCTTCCCCTCGCCGTCCACGATCGTGGTGTTGTCCTTGTCGATCGTGATGCGCTTCGCCCGCCCGAGGTCCTTGAGCCCGAGCTGCTCGAGCTTGATGCCGAGCTCCTCGGCCACGACGTTGCCCCCGGTGAGCGTCGCGATGTCCTTCAGCATCTCCTTGCGGCGATCGCCGAAGCCGGGCGCCTTCACCGCGGCCACGTGCAGCGTGCCGCGCAGCTTGTTCACGACGAGCGTCGCGAGCGCCTCGCCCTCGACGTCCTCGGCGACGATGAGGAGCGGCTTGCCGGAGCGGGCGACCTGCTCCAGCACGGGGATGAGGTCCGCCATCGCCGAGATCTTCTTCTCGGTGATGAGGATGTACGGGTCCTCGAGCACGGCCTCCATGCGATCCGGGTTCGTGACGAAGTAGGGCGAGGCGTAGCCGCGGTCGAACTGCATGCCCTCGACCACCTCGAGCGTCGTCTCGAGGCCCTTCGCCTCCTCGACGGTGATGACGCCCTCCTTGCCCACCTTCTCCATCGCCTCCGCGATGATGTTGCCGATCGTCTCGTCCCCGTTCGCCGAGATGGTGCCGACCTGGGCGATGTCCTTCTTGCCCTGCGTGGGCTTCGAGAGCTTCTTGAGCTCGGCGACGATGACCTCGACGGCGCGGTCGATGCCGCGCTTCAGATCCATGGGGTTGTGGCCGGCGGCGACGAGCTTCAGGCCCTCCTCGTAGATCGCGCGCGCGAGCACGGTCGCGGTGGTGGTGCCGTCGCCTGCCTTGTCGGAGGTCTGGGACGCGACCTCGCGAACCATCTGCGCGCCCATGTTCTCGAACTTGGGCTCGACCTCGATCTCCTTCGCGACGGTGACGCCGTCCTTGGTGATGGTCGGAGAGCCGAAGCTCTTCTCGATGACGACGTTGCGGCCCTTCGGGCCGAGCGTCACCGCGACCGCCTCGGCGAGCGTCTGGACGCCGCGGAGGATGGCCTCGCGGGCCCCCTGGTGGAATGCGATCTCCTTGGCCGGCATGGGCGAAGGCTCCTTTGTCGAAAATCCGTGTGGTTTCGCTGAATTCACCCGGTCTGCGCGCTGGCAGTCGCCCCGGGCGGCCGCTAAGATAACCGTGAGCGGACCTCGGTCAAGCGGGCTCCCGGGCCCCGTCGTCGACCGCTCTCCGGGTGAACACGCGCCATCCCCACGCGGGGGATCCCGGTTTGACAGGCGGCCGCCCGGCCGTTACTGCCGCGCCCGTGAGCCACCGCCGAGAGGAGCGCTGACATGTCCCCTGCCCGCCCGGATCCCGGGGAGGCGCTCGTCGAGGCCGCCGGCGACGCCTTCGAGGACGGCCGCTTCGAGGACGCCCTCGCGCGCGCCGAGGAGGCGCTGCGCGCGTCGCCGCGGTCGGTCGCCGCGCTGCAGTACCGCGCCGCCGCCCTCGCGGAGCTCGGGCGCGCGGAGGACGCCCGCGAGGCGTACGAGGCGGCGCTCGCGGTGGGCAAGGACGACCTCGACCTGCTCCTCGGCGCGGCCGACTTCCACGTGAACGGCGGCGGCGAGGACGACGGCGACCGCGACCGCGTCGAGCGCGGCCTCGAGCTCGCCCGGCGGGGAGCGCGGCTCGCGCGGAAGGCGGGCGAGGCCGCGCTGGTGGGCGAGTTCGCCTGGCTCGAGGGCGCGGGGCTGAGTCAGCTCGGCGAGTCGCGCGCGGCGCTCGAGAAGCTGGCCGAGGCGGAGGCGGCGCTCCCCGACGCGATCGAGGTGAAGGTCGAGCAGGGGTTCGCGCTGTACGAGCTCTGCCGGTTCGACGAGGCGCGCGCCGCGCTCCTCCGAGCAGAGGCCCTCGATCCGGACGAGCCCTGGACGCAGCACCACCTCGGCCTCGTCGCCGAGCGGCAGGGCGCGCCCGACGAGGCGCGGCGCCGGTTCGCCCGCGCGCGGAGGCTCGACCCGGAGGGCTTCCCCGAGCCGATCGCGCTCTCGCCGCGCGCGTTCGACGAGGCGGTCGAGGCCGCGCTCGCCTCGATCCCGGAGCAGGTCCGGCGCTACCTCTCGAACGTCGCGATCACGGTCGAGGACCTCCCCGCCGACGACGACCTCCGCGCCTCCGACCCGCCCCTCTCGCCCGCCATCCTCGGCCTCTTCCGCGGCGCGCCCTACGGCCAGAAGGTCTCGATGGATCCCTGGAGCCACCTGCCCTCGGCCATCGTGCTCTTCCAGAAGAACCTCGAGCGGTTCGCGCGCAGCCGCGACGAGCTCATCGAGGAGATCGGCGTGACGCTCGTCCACGAGGTCGGGCACTTCCTCGGCCTCGACGAGGACGAGCTGTGGGCGCGCGGGCTGGATTAGGCCGGAGGCTACCGGCGGCTCTCGAGCGCGCCCGGCCCCTCGAGGTCGAACAGCTGGATGGGGCTCCTCCGCGAGCCCCACAGCCCCGCGCCGACCTGGAAGAAGTGGCGCTCGAGCCGGCTGCGGTACCAGGCCCCGCTCCGCACGTGGATCTGCGTGTCCGACTTCTCGAGGTCCAGGATCGGGAGGTCGCTCCGCGTGACGGCCTCGAGGTAGAGCAGCCCGCGGGACATGCGGCCGATGTTGTCGAGCGCGCGCTCGGCCGCGGCGTCGTCGAGGTACTGCAGCACGCTGTGGCAGACGACGAGGTCGAACCGCTCCCGGGCGCGCCAGCGGGAGATGTCGCGCAGCTCGTGGCCGTAGCGCTCGCAGGCGTACGGCGAGACCTCGATGGAGCGGTACCTCACCCCGGGCCGGTGGCGGCGGAACCAGCTGCGCCACAGCCCCGTCCCGGCGCCCACGTCGAGCACGGAGCGGAGCTCCACGCCGAGCCACGCGGCGAGGCCGTCCACGCCCGCCGCCAGGCGCGCGATCTCGCTCGCGGAGTGGGTCTTTCCTGGCCCGCCGTAGAACCGGCGGTAGTAGCGGGCGTCGAAGCGCGTGGGCGCGGGCATGGGGCCGGTACTTAACCCGCGCCGCGGCGCGCGATCCAGCGCCGCGCCGCGTTCCCCTCGCGCGAGCGCGCCCGCTCCGGCGCTCGGGACGCCGTCACTCGCCCTCGGGTCAGCCGCGCGGCCGCGCCTCGAGCGCCTTGCGCGCCTTCCAGGCGTCGATCGCGGCGCGGATGCGCGGCACCGCCTCGCGCCCGGCCTGGATGCCGGCGAGCATGCAGTCCTTCTTCTTCGTGAAGTCGAGCATGCCCACGCCGCCCACCTTCGGCTGGACGAGCACGTCCGCGCCCTGCCGCCGGAACCCGACGTTCACGGCGAACATGATGTCGGACGCCTGGAGGATGACGTCCACGACGTTCTTGATGTTCGTGTTCCCGACGTCGGCCCCGATGTCCACCGCGATGACGAGGTCCGCTCCCTTCGCCTTCGCCACGTCGATGGGGATGTTGTCCACGACGCCGCCGTCCACGAGGAGCTTGCCCTGGTGCTCCACCGGCTCGAACACGCCGGGGATGGCCGAGGACGCCCGCACCGCGCGCGCCACGGAGCCCTTGTCGAGCACCACGGTCTGGCCCCAGTTCAGGTCGGCGGCCACGGCCGCGAAGGGGACGCGGAGCTGCTCGATGTCCCGCTGCTTCACGCTCTCGCGGACGAACCGCTCGAGCTTCTCGCCCTTCGCGTAGCCCATCCCGACGACGGCGTTCACGAGGCCGAAGTCGAAGAGGTCGTCCCGCTCCAGCCTGAACGCGGTCCACTCGAGCTCGAAGCTGTCCTTGTGGCTCGCGTAGAGCGCGCCGATGAGGCTCCCGACGCTCGTCCCGACGACGAGGTCCACCGGGATGCGCTCCTGCTCGAGGACGCGGATCACGCCGATGTGGGCGAAGCCGCGCGCGGCGCCTCCGCCGAGGACGAGCGCGATGCGCGGCTCGGGGACCTTGGGCGACGGGGGGATCGCGACGAGCGGGGGCTGGCGCTCGGTGACGAGCGCGGGCGGGGCCGCGGTGCGGCAGGCGGCGAGGAGCAGGACGGCGGTGGCGAGGAGGCGGCGCATGCCGGTGAAACATAGCGGATCGGCGGGAAAATTGACCCCTTCCGGACGATATCGCATCGTCCCCTCGAATGCCCCCGGTCATCGAGTCGATGGAGCTGGCGCAGGTCGTCGCCGAGGCCGCGGACATCGCGGCGAGCGTCAACCAGAAGCTCACCAGCGCTCACCAGCTCCTCGCCTTCTTCACCGTCCCGAACCGGGCGGAGATCCTCCTCAAGGAGCGCGGCATCGACGAGGACCGGATCCTCGCGGCGATGACCGGGAAGCCCAAGGAGGCGGAGGGCGTCCTGCGCGACCTGCGCGAGCGGTCGCGCGAGGTCGCGGAGTCGGTCGGCGCGGAGGAGGTCGACTGCCTGCACCTCCTCATCGCCATGGGCCGGGTCCGCGCGAGCGCCGCCCACCAGCTCCTCGGCGCGTGCGGGCTCCAGCTCTCGACCCTGCGGAACGTCGCCCTCTCCTACTTCACTGCGCGCATGCCCCGCCGGCTCCGCGAGCTGCAGCCGGTGCAGGTGCGCCCGGCGCAGCCGGTCGTCCCGCCGCGGCGGAGCGAGGCGCGCGGCCGGACGGCGGATCCGAGGCGAGACGGCGAGCTCGAGGCCGACCTCGAGCAGGCCCTCGGGAACGCGACCCCGACGTCCGCCTCGACCCCCGCCCCGACCTCGACCCCCACCCCGACCTCGACCTCGACCCAGACCTCGACCTCGAGCCGTGCCCCCTCCGCTCCCCGCGCCCGCCGCTCCCCCCACGCCCTCGACCCCAAGGAGTTCCCCTGGCTCGCGCAGCTCGGGCGGAACCTGACCGAGCTCGCCGCCTCGGGGCGGCTCGATCCGCTCGTCGGCCGCGAGCAGGAGGTCGAGGAGGCGATCGACGTCCTCGGCAAGCGCCGCACGAACAACCCGCTCCTCGTCGGCGAGCCCGGCGTCGGCAAGACGGCCATCGTCGAGGGGATCGCGCAGCGGCTGCTCGCGAGCGCGCGCGACCGCGTGGTCGTCGAGATCGACATGGCGAGCGTGGTGGCCGGGACGCAGCTCCGCGGCGCGTTCTCGGAGAAGCTCCTCGGGATCCAGGAGGAGGTGCGCCGCGCGGCGGGCCGGGTGGTCGTCTTCATCGACGAGATCCACACGCTCATGGGCGCGGGCGCGACGGGCGAGGGGCCGCAGGACGCGGCGAACGAGCTCAAGGCGGCGCTCGGGCGCGGCGAGTTCCCCTGCATCGGGGCCACCACCCACGACGAGTACCGCCAGCACATCGAGAAGGACCCCGCGCTCGAGCGCCGCTTCACGCCGGTGCTCGTGCGCGAGCCGTCCATCGCCGACACGGTCACGATCCTGCGCGGGCTAGCGCCGCGCTACGAGAAGCACCACCGCGTGCGCTTCGCGGAGGGCGCGCTCGAGGCGGCCGCCTCGCTCTCGGCGCGCTACGTCACGGATCGCTTCCTGCCCGACAAGGCGGTCGCCGCGCTCGACCTCGCCGGCTCCCGCGCCTCGCGCGCAGGCGCGGCCGAGGTGGACGCCGCGGACGTCGCCCGCACCGTCGCGAAGATGGCGGGCATCCCCGAGTCGCGGCTGCTCGCCTCCGACCGCGAGCGGATCCTCGGGCTCGAGGCGGCCCTCCGCGCGCGGGTGGTCGGCCACGCAGCCGCCATCGCTCGCGTCGCGGCGGTGCTGAAGCGGAACTTCGCGGGCTTCGCGACCCGCCGGCCCATGGGCTCGTTCCTCTTCCTCGGACCGACCGGCGTCGGGAAGACCGAGCTCGCCCGCGCCCTCGCCGACGCGCTCTACGGGGCGCGCGACGCGCTCGTCCAGCTCGACATGAGCGAGTGCGCCGAGACCACCGGGGTCGCCCGGCTCGTGGGCGCCGCGCCCGGGTACGTCGGCTACGGCGAGGGCGGCCAGCTCACCGACGCCGTCCGCCGCAGGCCGGCCTCGGTCGTCGTGCTCGACGAGATCGAGAAGGCGCACCGCGACGTGCAGATGCTGCTCCTGCAGATCCTCGAGGAGGGGCGGCTCACCGACGGCCGCGGCCGCCAGGTCGACTTCTCGAACACCGTCGTCATCCTCACCTCGAACCTCGGCGCCGAGGAGGCGACGCGCACCTCCACCGGCGCGATGGGGTTCGGCGCCGCCGAGCGCGTCCTCCCCCGCGAGGACCGCGTCCTCCAGGCCGCCCGCGGCGCCGTGCCGGCGGAGCTCTGGAACCGGCTCGACGAGCGCGTCTCGTTCTCGGCGCTCTCGCGCGCCGACGTGGCCGAGGTCGCGCGGCTCCTGCTCGCCGACTCCTCCCGCCGGCTCGAGGCGGAGCGGAAGATCCGCTTCGAGGCGACCGACGAGGCGATCGCGTTCCTCGTCGAGAACGGCGGCTTCGACGCCGCGCTCGGCGCGCGCCCGATGCGCGGCGCCATCCAGCGGCACGTCGAGGCGCCGCTCGCCGAGAAGATCCTCGCCGGCGAGCTCGCGCCGGGCGACGTCGCGCTCGTGGACGCCGGCAGCGGCGCGCTCAGGATCTCGCGCGCGCCGCGCCGCTGACCGTCAGCGCCCCGGCCCGCCCGCGCGCCGCCGCACGTAGACGGTCTTCTCCACCTCCGCGCAGACGGTCCCCTGCCCGTCCACGAGCTCGACCCTGTAGACCCGGTCCACCGAGCGCTCCGTCTCGAGCGCGCCCCGGATCGCGTCGGTCTCCTCGACCGGCAGCCTGAACGTCGCGCGCAGCGTCGACCGTCCCGGCCGGAGGAAGCGGATCGTGGCCGCCTTGTCCCAGACGACGTGGCCCGCGCCCAGGCAGCGGATGAGCATCAGCATGTAGACGGGGTCGACCGCCCCGTACATCGACCCCCCGAAGATCGTCCCCACGTAGTTGCGCGTCCGGCGCGAGAGCGGGAGCTCCACCCGCACCTCCCGCCAGTCGTGCGCGATGAACGCCACCCGCGCGCCCGTCCCGCGGTAGGCGGGGAAGAGGTTGAAGCCGTACCGCTGCAGGCGCGTGCGGAGGGACTCGGGCATGGACGGAGTTTGACCGCGCGCCGGCCCGCCGCAACACTCCAGGCGTGAACACCGCCCCGCCTCCGGGCGCGCCGGGCCTCGAGGTCGGAGGCGTCCTCTCGTCGCCGGTGGAGCGGCGGCGGGGTGGCTCGCGGCCCTGGCGCGCGAGCGCGGAGCCGTCGATCGGGTCGCGTCACGAGCCGTGCGATGGCGCCGCGAGCCGGGGTCACGACGACCGAGCAGCGGAGGAGTCTGACCGGCGCGGCCAGCCAGCGTGCGCCGCCGTCGCGATCGAATCGATGGGCCGCCGCCTCGGGGGGCGACGATTGACTCCCGCCTGCGCCGGGCGTATCGTCACCATCATGAGAATGAATCTCATTATCGGTGAGGGCCGCTCGAGCTCTCCCGCCCGCGCCCTGCTCCGCGAGGCGCAGCGGGAGGGCGCCGCCACGGCCGTGTCCGCCGGGCAAGGGGGTCGGTCCCCGCGGCCGAATGCGTCGCGCCGCATCTGGGAGGTGGATCCGGCGGACCTCGCCCTCGCCACCGGCGTGCTCCTCCGCCGGGAGGACGTGGAGCACGTCCTCGAGCGGATCGACCACCGAGAGCACCAGGGAGACCGAGAGGACGCGCTGCGCGTGCGCCTGCTCGTGGGATGCACCGTGCCCTGCGCCCTCGCGGAGGCGGTCGAGCACCTCCTCGAGGGCCGGACGCAGGACGTCGAGGCCAGCCTCGCGCGCTGCCCGATGATGCAGATCGCCGAGTGGTGGTCGCGAGAGCGCGATCACCTGAGCGGCGAGGAGCTCGCCGCGCTCCTGTGGCGCCTCGCGTGCGATCCGCGGCCGCAGCTGGAGCCGCTTTTGTCCCGCGTCGGCGGACACCTTCGCCTCCGCGCGCTGCAGCTCCTGCGCGAGGAGCCGGGATCCCGCAGCCGATCGGGCGAGGCGCGCGTCCCCGCCCTGCCGTGGCGGGGCGCCACGCCGACCTCGACGCGACCGCCTCCCGTCGACCCGCCCCCGGCCCAGGCCGGATGAGGGAGAGTGGGCGCCACGAGCGGTCGGAACCCGTCGCGCCGCACGCCGGGCGGGCGACGCGCCCCCTCGTGCCGCTGCCGGGGCCGTCCGGTGTCCATCGGAGCGCGGGATCGCGGACGAGGTGAAGCCGTCGTCCCCCGCGCCCTCAACGGTACAATCCGGTCCGCTCGACGTACTCCCGCACGCTCCTCGCCACGAGGCCGGACACGTCCTCGCCGCGCGCGATCCGCTCGCGGACGAGCGTGGACGAGATGGCCGGCAGCGTCGGCGCGCCTGCGACCGGCGGGTAGCCCTCGCGCCCGACGACCACGACGCGGGCGAGCTCCTGGACGCGGTCCCAGCGGTACCACTTGTCCGTGTCCGGCAGGATGTCCGCGCCGACGACCAGCGTGAAGCGGTGGTCGGGGTGCTTCGCCTGGAGGTGCTCGAGCGTGCGCGCGGTCTTCCCGACGAGGGGATCGGCCGCGAGCTCGGCCTCGGCGGTGCACACGCCCACGCCGCGGATCGCGCGCGCGGCGAGCTCGCACATGCGGACGCGGTCATCGAACGGCGCGAGCGCCTTGCCGAAGGGGTGGCGGAACGCGGGGAGGAGCCAGACCTCCGAGACGTCCTGCGTCGCGAGCGCCCAGTAGGCGGCCATGAGGTGCGCGACGTGGGGCGGGTTGAACGAGCCGCCGAGGATCGCGACCGCCCTGCCCTCGCCCGCGCGCGCCCGCGCCCCGCCCGGCGGCCGCCGCGCCATCACTTCACCGACATCCGGCCCTGCGCCGCCGGGGCGCAGCGCTCCGTGCGCAGCTCCGCGCCGTCCGCCGAGTAGACCGTGAGGACGACCTCGCGATCGCTGAGCTCGACCAGGCCGAACGTGGGAGGCGCGTCCGCGGGGGCCTCGCCGCGCAGGTGCCCCGGGGTCACGAAGCAGCGCGGGCCGATCTGCACGATCGCGGCGCGCGCGCTGTTCCCGTGGAAGAACATCGAGGCGTTCGCGATGTCGTCGCGGGAGAGGTCCGCCTTGTCGTGCACGAGGCAGCAGATGCGGCCCTCGACGAGGTCGACGTGCGTCGTGGGCGCCTCGCCGCTCGCCGCCTCCGGGCAGGCGCGGCTCGCGACGCGCACGATGCGCGCGGCGAGCGGGTCGGGCGTCCCGCGGCGGCGCCGGGCGAGGACGCCGTCCACGTCGGAGTGGCGCCCGCCGAGGAAGAACACCTGATCGGCGTCGGCGCGCTCGAAGCGCTCGAAGGCGCGGAGGAGCGCGTCGAGGTTTCCGTGCGTGTCGCTCGCGAGCCCGATCCTCAAGTCACCCTCCTCGCCCGTCCCTCCGTCCCGGCAGCGGAGCCTACCTCAGCCCGCGTAGCGGAGGTAGGCCGCGCGGCGGCGCGCGAACGCCCGCTCCTCGGGGGCGTACGCGCGCGCGAGCTCCGCGACGGTGGCGCCCGCCTCGAGGCCCTCGCGCTCGCGCGCGGACCCGCAGAGCAGGTCGAACGCGGGCACGTCGGCGACGAACTCGTAGGGCTCGGTGCGCCAGGCGAACCGCGCCGGGTCCTGCGCCCGCGCGTGGAGCACGCAGGCGAGCCCGGCCCGGAACGCCTGGAAGCGCGCCGCGTCGGTCACGAACAGCTCGACGCCGTGGCAGCGGACCCCCGCGTGCTTGTCCCAGGTCGGGACGAAGCTCGCCGGCCTGAAGCGGACGCCGGGGAGGCGCTCGCGCGCGAGGTCCTCGGCGAGCCGGTGCGCGTCGAGCCACGGCGCGCCGAACAGCTCGAACGGACGGGTGGTGCCGCGCGCCTCGGAGAGGTTCGTGCCCTCGAGGAGGCACATCCCGGGGTAGACGAGCGCGGTCTCCGGCGTCGGCATGTTCGGCGACGGGAACACCCACGGCAGTCCGGTCTCGCGGAACCCCACGCCGCGCCGCCAACCCTCGCAGGCGACGATCTCGAGATCGAGGTCGAGCTTCCGCTCGGCGCGGAACAGGAGCGCCAGCTCGCCGATCGTCATGCCGTGGCGCGGCGCGAGATCGTGCAGGCCGCAGAAGCTCTCGAAGCCCGGGGCGAGCCGCGGCCCTTCGACGAGGACGCCGCCGATCGGGTTGGGGCGGTCGAGGACGACGAACGGCACGCGCGCGTCGGCCGCCGCCTCCATGCAGAGCATCATGGTCGCCTGGTACGTGTAGTAGCGGGCGCCCACGTCCTGGATGTCGAACACGAGCGCGTCGAGCCCCTCGAGCGCCTCCGGCGAGGGCTTGAGCGAGCTCGTCGTCTCGCCGTAGAGCGAGTGGACCGCCACCCCCGTGCGCGCGTCGCGCTCGCCGCCCACGGCCGCCATGTACTGCGCGTCGCCGCGGACGCCGTGCTCGGGCCCGAACAGGGCGGCGAGCTCGACGCCCGGCGCGCCGTGGAGGAGGTCCGCGGCGTGGACGAGCTCGGCCGTGACCGCGGTGGGGTTGCACACGAGCCCGACGCGCCGGCCCCGGAGCTGCCGGAACCGGCTGCGCGCGAGCACGTCGAGGCCGGAGCGGACCCGCGCGTCGCCCCCGCGAGCGGGCCGGGCGGCGGCGCGGCGCGGCGCGGCGGCGGTGCGGCGGGGCGGGGCGGAGCGGCGGGGCATCGGTCGAGCTCCTCGGCGAGGCGCGTACTTCTACCGCGCTTCGGGCGGGCCGTCAGGTGCCCGTGGCGCGCGGCTCGTGGACCTCGACGGCGTCCACCACGTCCGCGAGCGGCGCGCGCGGCTCGCGCCCCTCGCGCGCCTCGCGCAGGAGGGCGATCCCCCCGAGCGCGAACATCGGGAGGAGATGGGCGGCGTGGTAGAGGAGCGCGAAGGCGAGCGCCGGGGCGGCGCCGACACCGAGCCCGGCGACGACGAGCGCGGCGGCCGCCTCGAACGGGCCCGCGTTGCCGGGCGAGAGCGAGATCACGTTCGCCGCCGTGGTCGCCACGACGAGGAGCCCCGCGACCTGGAGCGTGGTCGGGAGCCCGACGGCGGCGAGCGAGAACCAGGCGACGAGGAGCTCCGCCCCCCAGCCGGCGATCCCCCACAGGAACGACTTGGCGAGCGCGCTCGGCTCGTGCGCGGCGCCGAGGCCGGCGCGGAGCCGCGCCCAGACCCCGGCGAGGCCGCGGCCCGAGGCGTCGTGGCCGGCGCGCGGCCGCGCGAGCCACACCGCCGCGAGCCCGGCGCCGCCGACGAACGCGAACGCGAGCAGGGCGTCGCGAGCCCAGGCCGGCAGCGGCGTGGCGAGGGCGAGCCCCGCGATGAGCGGGACGAGCGTCGCCGTCCCCACGACGTAGTCGAGGAGCGCCGCGGCGAGGACGGAGGTGGTGGAGAGACCGGTCCGGCGGGCGAGGAGGTGGGCGCGGACGAAGTCTCCCGCGCGCGCCGGCACGGCCACCCCGACCGCGTAGCCCGCGACGAGCGGCGCGAACGCGTCGCGCGCCCGGACGCGCACGCCGGGCGGCCGGACGACCGCTGCCCAGCGGCCCGCGTGCAGCCACTGCGAGACGACGTTCGCGGCCATCGCGAGGAGGAGCGCCTCGGGCCTCGCCGAGGCGAGCGTCTCGACGAGCTCGGAGAGGTCGACGTTCGCGAGGGCGACCCCCGCGAACGCCGCGACCAGCAGGAGCCCGACGAGCCGCAGGATCGGCCTCCGGCCGAGGTTGCCCTCGGGCGGGACGGCCAGGCGACGGAGGCGCTGCCAGAGGGCGGACACGGCGCGACAGACTAACCGCGGACCCGTCCGAGCGAAAGCCTGCGCGCGCGGCCGCAGGATCAACCGCGAACGCCGATGGACCGGTACACCCCGAGCACCTCGCGTGCCACCGACGGCCAGGCGAAGCGCTGGGCCGTGAGCCGGCCCCGGTCGCCGTACGCGGCGCCGCGCGCCGGCTCGCGCGCCAGGCGGAGGAGCGCCCGCGCCCACGCCGCCTCGTCCGCAGCGGGCAGGATCTCCCCCTCGCGGCCGTGCTGGACGATCTCCCCGTACCCGTCGACGTCCGAGGCGAGCACGGGCTTGCCAGCCGCCATCGCCTCGAGGAGCGTCACGCCGGCGCTGGGCGCCTGCGAGGGCGCGCAGAAGACGTCGGCCGTCGCGTACCAGTCCGGCCGCTCGCCGTGGACGCGCCCGGCGAACACCACGTCCTCCTCGAGCTCGCGCGGGACGCGCGCGCGGGCGCGGGAGAGCCCAGGCCCGTCGCCCACCACGATGAGCCGCGCGTCGATCTGCTTCCACGCGCGGTGGAACGCGCCGATCATCCGATCGAGCCCGTTCCGCGCCTCGACGCGGCCGAGCCAGAGCACGTTGAGCTTGCCGTCGTCGTAGCGCCGCAGCCGCCGCCCGCGCGAGAACCGGTCGAAGTCCACGCCGTGCGGGATCATCCGCACGTCGGTGCCGAGGCGGTCGCCGTAGGGCGCGAGCGCGGCGCGGGAGACCGCGATGGACGCGTCGAGCCGGTCGGCGTAGCGCTGCAGCGCGCCGCGCGCGAGCCGGAACAGGAGGCCGGGGCGCGCGCCCGGGTGGAACGTGCCGACGACCGGCCCCGTCGCGTGGTGGATGGCGAGGAGCGGCAGGACCGGCGACAGCGGCGCGTGCACGTGGACGACGTCGAACCGCTCGCGCGCGAGGATGTCCCGCAGGGCGGCGCCGACCCCCGTCCCACCGGTCACCCGCCCGACGGCGCCGCGGTGGACGAGCGGCCGGCTCGCGCCGACCCGCAGCACGTCCGCGGACTCCGCGTCGAGCGACGGCGGCGCGCCCTTGGCGGCGTCGGGCATGACGCTCGTGACGATCTTGACGCTGTGCCCGAGGCGCCGCGCCTCGCGGGCGAAGTTCTCGACGTGCTCGGGGATGCCGCCGAGGCTCGGGTAGTACTCCTCGGTCACGACGCCGATGCGCACGCTGCCGGCTCCGCGGGGCGGGCCGCCTCAGCGCGTCAGCGCCTGGCGGCGGGGCTGGAAGGGAATGACCCGCGCCTCGCGGGGCGGCATCGGGCTCACGCGCCGGCCGAGCGGCGCGCGCCGGAAGGCGAGCGGCGCGAGCGCCAGGGCGGCCGAGAGCCACGCCGCCGCCGTCAACCACAGCATGGCGAGGGCCGCCGCCGCGGATCGGACGAACAGCACCATCCGGCGCTCTGCCCGATGCGGCGCCGCGGGGAGAGTGGCCAGGCGCAGATGACCTCGTGAGACCGACGGACCGGAGTGCGGCACGGATGGACTTCCTCCCGACGCCAAACGTAGACACCCGCTCTCGTGCCGGCCAACCGGCCCCGGCGGTGGGCCCGCCCGGTCCTCTGGCGTTCACCCTCGGAACTTTGCTAGGACGCGCGGATGTCCGAGCGGACCCTCCGCACCCGGGTGCCCGTCACCGCCGCCATCGCCGCGGCCGCGCACCTCACCGTCGACGCGCTCGCGAGCCGGCTCCCTTGGACGACGCCCCCTTACCTGCTCCTCGACCACGTGGCGGGGCCGTTCCGGGACCTCGTCGCGCTCGACCGCGGCACCATCGCCATTGCGGTGTCCATCGCCGCGTCCGGCGTCAACGGCCTCATGACCGCCACGCTCGCGGCCGCGCTCGACGGCACCGGCCGGCGGGTGCGCAACCTCGGGCTGCTCCTCTCGGGGCTGTGGGTGCTTTCGGGCGGGCTGCTCGCGCTCATCTACCTGTCGGCGCCCCTCGCCCTCCTCGTCGGCAGCCTCGCCGCGGGGGTCCCGCGATCCTTCCTGGTCGCCTGGATCGCCGAGCGCATGCGGACCTGAGCGGCCGCCGTCTCTTTCGAGACGCGCCGGCCCCGAAGGCGAGGCCGGGCCTCGCCCGCGCCGTCACCGCCGCGAGGGCAAGAGCGGCCTCAGGGTGCGCGCGGGCCGGGTCGCGGCGCGCGCCTTCTCGTCGGCGCGCGCGGCCTCGGCGCTCCGCCCGGTCCGCTCGTAGAACCGCGCGAGGCGGGTCCATCCAGCCGCCCGGCCGGGCGCGCTGCGCGCCGCGGCGACGAGCTCCGCCTCGGCCTCGGCGAGGCGCCCGGCGGCCTCGTAGGCGTCCGCGAGCTGCGCCCGGATCGCGCCGTCCCCGGGGCGGGCGGCGCGGGCCCGCTCGAGCTCGGCGATGGCGTCGCCGGCCCGCCCGAGCCGCGAGAGCGCGAGCGCGCGGCGCAGGCGGAGGTCGGCGTCCTCCCCGAGCATGAGCGCGCGTCCGTAGGCGGCCTGGGCCGCCTCGTCGTCGCCGGTCAGCTCCGCGAGGCGGGCGCTCGCGAGATCCCAGCGGGCGTCGACGGTGCGGCGCCGGACGCCGGCGAGCACCTCCCGCGCCCGGTCGAGCTCACGGCCGTCCGCGACGAGCAGCTCGGCGAGCTCGATCCGGACGTCGTCGCGGGCGGGCGCCGCCGCGAGCGCCTCCTCGAGCCGGAGCCGCGCCTTCGCGGGCTCGCCCGCCGCGCGCAGGGCGAGGGCCTCGGCGAGGAGCGCCTCCGAGCCGGGGACCGGCGCCGCGGGAGGCACCGCCCGCGGGGCGAGCGGCGCGGTCGGGAGGGGCGGCGCGGAGGCGCACGCGGCGAGCACGGCGCCGAGCGCGAGGAAGGGGGCGAGGGGCAGGCGCTTCACGCCGCCATATAACCACGGGGCGGCGCCCGTAATCCGGCCTGTGGCGCAGCGGCGCGGGAAGGGGTAAGTGGAGCGGCGTCCGATGACCGACCGCACGCAACGGGAGCTCGGCTGGCCCGAGATCCTCTCCGCCATCGCCGCGCGCTGCAGGCTGCCCGCCGGCCGGGCCCGCGCCCTCGACCTCCCCTTCCAGCCGACCGCCGACGCCGCGCGCGAGGCGCTCCTGCGGGTGGGAGAGGCGCGGCGCCTGTCGGAGCTCGGGCTCGCGCTGCCGCTCGGCGGAGTCGGCGACGTCGCCGGGCACCTCGAGCGGGCGAGCAAGGGGGGCGTCCTCGAGCCGCTGGCGCTGCGGGAGTGCGCCGCGCTCGCCCGCGCCGCCGCGCGGACGCGCGGGCTCCTCGAGGCGCGCGCGGCGGAGACCCCGCGCCTGTGGGCGATCGCGGAGCCGCTCTCGCCGTCGGCCGCGCTCGCGGACCGCGTCGAGCGCGCCATCGAGCCGTCGGGCGCGATCTCCGACCGGGCCAGCCCCGAGCTCGCCCAGGCCCGGGAGCGGGCGCGTGGCCTGCACCGCGCGCTCAAGGTCCACGTGGAGGCGCTCCTCGCCGACGCCGAGATGCAGCGCCACCTGCGCGACACCTACTTCACCATCCGCAACGAGCGCTACGTCCTGCCGGTGCTCGCGAGCGCGCGCTCCGCCGTCCCCGGCATCGTCCACAACGCCTCCCAGTCGGGCCAGACGCTCTTCGTCGAGCCGGACTCCATGGTCGAGCTCGGCAACGAGCTGTCGATCGCGAACGCCGTCGCGGCGGAGGAGGAGCAGCGCATCCTCCGCGAGCTCACCCAGGCGCTCATGGCCGGCTCGGGCGCGCTCGCGCGCGACCTCGAGCTCCTCGCCGCGCTCGACGTGCTCGAGGGCTCGGCGCTGCTCGCCTCCGACCTCGACGCGCACGCCCCCGAGGTGCTCGCGCCCGGCGCGGGGTTCGAGCTCCTCTCGCTGCGCCACCCGCTCCTCGTCCTGCAGGGCAAGAAGGTGGTGGCGAGCCACGTGCGGCTCGACCCGCCCGCCCGCGCCCTCATCGTGTCGGGCCCGAACGGCGGCGGGAAGACCGTCGCCATCACAGCGGTCGGCCTGTCCGCGCTCATGCTCCGCGCGGGCCTGCCGGTCGCCTCCGCCGCCGGCTCGCGGCTCCCCTTCTTCCTCGAGGTGAAGGCGGCCGTCGACGAGCGCGGGGATCTCACGAAGGACCTGTCCACCTTCACCGCGCACCTCGCCGCGGTGAAGGAGATGCTCGCCGGGGCGGTCCCGGGGTCGCTCGTCCTGGTGGACGAGATCGCCGCCGACACCGACCCGCGCGAGGGCGCGGCGCTCGCCGCGGCGATCCTGGAGTCGCTCGTCGAGCGCGGCGCGGCCGTGCTCGTCACCACGCACCTCGACGAGCTCAAGGCGCTCGCGCTCACCGACACGCACTACGCCAACGCGCGCGTCGGGTTCGACGCGGAGCGGCTCGCCCCCACCTACCAGCTCCACCTCGGCAGCCCGGGGAGCTCGTCCGCGATCGAGGTCGCCGCGCGGGTGGGGCTGCCCGGGCCCGTCGTGGAGCGGGCCCGCGCGGCGCTGACCGGCCAGGGCGGCGCGCTCGGCCAGGCGCTCCGCGCGCTCGACGACGAGCGGGCGCGGCTCGCCGAGGAGCGGCGCGCGTCCGAGCAGGCCCGCGCCGCGGCGCAGGCGGCCGAGGAGCGCGCCCGCGCCGCCGAGGAGGCCGCGCGGCGGGCCGAGCGCGAGGCGGCGGCGCGCATGGGCGAGGCGCTCGTGGACGAGCTCGAGGCCGCGCGCGCGGAGGTGGCGGAGCTGCTCGCGGGCCTCCAGGCCGCGCCCACGGTGAGGGCCGCGACCGACGCCTCGCGCCAGCTCGACGCCTGGCGCGCCACCGTCCAGCAGGCGGCGCAGGCGACGAAGGCGCGCGCCGAGGCGGGCGCGGAGGCGCTGCCCGGCGGCGAGGTGAAGCCGGGCGTGCGCGTCCGCATCGTCTCGCTCGGGCAGGAGGGCGAGGTCGTGGAGGTGGAGGGGAAGGACGCGCTCGTGCGGGCGGGGCCGCTCAAGGTCCGCCGGCCCGTCTCGGACCTCGTGGCGCTCGTGGGGAAGGCGAAGGACGCGGCGAGGCTCGGCCGCTCGCGCGCGGAGAAGCTCGCGGCGGCGGCCGAGGCGCGCCCCGACGCGCCGCGTGGCCTCGAGCGCCGCCTCGACGTGCGCGGGCTGCGGGTGGAGGAGCTCCTCCGCGAGGTGGAGCGCTTCCTCGATCGCGTCTACTCGGCCGGCGAGGCCGAGTGCCTCGTGCTCCACGGCCACGGCACCGGCGCGCTCAAGCAGGCGCTCCGCGATCACCTCTCCGCGTCGCCCTACGTTGGCGCGTTTCGCCCGGGCGACCGCCACGAGGGCGGCGACGCAGTGACCGTCGTCAGCCTCCGGCGCTGACGCCGCCGAACCCCCCGATCCGCGAGGCCGCGCGCCGGCGCCGTCGAGCCCGTGAGCTCGCGGCCGCCGTCCCCCTCCTTCGGCCAGGGGAGGCGCGCCGCGATTTCGCTCTCAGTGTTGTCCACCCATGCGGGCGCAATTCCTGCCGGCCGCGCCAATTTTTCTGCGTTCGAGGGCTGGCCCGGTGTGGTAGAGAGGAAGCACCCGTCCGAGCCTGCGCTCCCTTTTTCGTTCAGGGGCCCGGACACACCGCCGAACACATTGATTTTCGGAGGCACTGCATGAAGGCTTTGAAGAAGCTCATCGCTGCAGCCCTCACCCTTGCGCTGCCGCTCGCGGCTCTCGCGCAGGCGCCTGCTGCAGAGCAGAAGCCCGCCGAGCAGACGCCGGCGGCGCAGCCCGCGACCCCGCCGACCGCGCCTCCGGCCAAGCCGCCCGCCGCGAAGGACGAGGTGAAGGTCACGCCCTACGGCTTCATCCAGCTGAGCGCGTACGCGAACGCGAACACGTTCGCGGCGAAGGACTACCCGGCCCAGGTCGCGCGCACGCAGGCGGGCGGCTCGTACCTCATGAGCGCTCGCTACTCGCGGTTCGGCGTGCGCCTCGCGCTCGACGACGAGAACTGGACCGGCGCGAAGCTCGGCGGAACGATCGAGTTCGACTTCAAGGCCGGCCACCTCGCGACCACGTCGACCACCTGGTACAACGGCGTGATGCGCCTCCGGCTCGCCAGCATGACGGCGACCTGGAAGCAGCCGGTCGGTACCTTCACGATCCTCGCCGGGCAGGACTACGGCATCGTGACGCCGCTGTTCGCGACCTCCATCACGCACACCGCCGACCCGATCTTCTGGCAGGCCGGCAACGCCTGGCGCCGCGCTCCTCAGATCCGCGCGTCCTGGGCCGGCACGCCCGAGATGCTGGGCCTGAACGTCGCGGCCGCGGTCCTCTCCCCGCAGACGAACGACGCCGCGCCGGTGTTCACGCCGGCCAGCGCCGACTACGGCTCCGGCAACGCCTCGCGCTTCCCCAGCCTCGAGGGCCGCGTCGGCGTCAACGCGAAGCTCGATCCGGTCACGGTCGCCGCGGGCGTCGGGTACCTGTACGGCAAGCGCCGCGTGAGCGACGTCACCGGCGGGACGGGCGCCACGAAGGACCTCGACGGCACGCTCCTCGGCGTCGACGTCAACGTGACCTCGCAGTGGCTCGACGTGAAGGGCGAGTGGTTCACGAACGACGGCGCGGGCGACACGTACAACCTGATCGCCGCCGGCGCGGGCGCGGTCGCGACGGGGACTCCCCCGGTCGCGACGGCCGCTCCCGACACGGTCGAGTCGGACGGCTTCTGGGCGCAGGCGGTCCTGAAGCCCATCCCCGAGGTCTGGCTCGTCGGCGGCTACGGCCGCGAGAAGACGGACGCGGGCAGCCGTAGGTCCGCCGGCCAGACCGCGGCCTCGGTCCGCCGTGAGAACGAGCAGATCCACGCCGCGGTGATCTTCAACGCCGGCAAGCACTGGAAGTTCGGCGTCGAGGGCGTCCGCACGACGACCACCTACGCCGACGGCCTCGATCAGGACGGCTGGCAGACCGCCGTGTCGTCGCAGTTCGTGTTCTAGGAAGCCGAAAGTACAGGGGGCGCCCGCGGTGTTGAATGCCGCGGGCGCCTTCGCACGTCCATAGGATCCCTTCTCGCAAGGAGCGGCACATGAAGAAGATGCTCGCCCCGGCCCTCGCGGCGCTCAGCCTCGCGCTCCCTGGTGCCGGACACGCGCAGGTGAAGATCGGATTCATCAACTCCATCACCGGCCCCGAGGCCCCCATCGGCGAGAACCTCACGAACGGCGTCGACATGGCCGTCGAGGACCTCAAGAAGAAGGGCGTCAACGTCCAGCTCATCAAGCAGGACGACACCGGCAAGCCGCAGGTGTCGATGAGCGCGATGGAGCAGCTCGCGACGGGCGACGAGGTCGCGGCGGTCGTCGGGCCCTACACCTCGGCCACGGCGAACGCGGTCGCGAAGCTCGCGAACCAGTACAAGGTGCCCCAGGTCGTCCCGGCCGCCGCGAAGGAGGAGATCACCAAGCAGGGGTACGACTTCGTCTTCCGGCTCAACGCCCCGGCCCACCAGTACGCGCAGTCGCTCATCGACGCCGCGAGCGAGCTCGGCAAGCCCAAGACGATCGCCTTCATCTACGAGTCGACGGACTTCGGCACGTCCGTCGCCGCCGCCGGCAAGGACTTCGCGCAGAAGAAGGGCCTCAAGATCGTCGCGGACGAGGCCTACCAGAAGGGCGCGCCCGACTACCGCTCCACGCTCACCAAGATCAAGGCCCAGAGCCCGGACCTCGTCTTCATGGTGTCCTACGTCGCGGACGCGATCCTGCTCATGCGGCAGTCGCGCGAGGTGGGGCTGAAGCCGCAGGCCTTCCTGGGCGGCGGCGCGGGCTTCGACACCGCGCAGTTCGAGAGCGAGAAGGACATCTCGAACCTCGTCTTCTCGGTGACGCAGTGGACGCCGGAGAGCTCCCCGGCCGCGCAGGAGTTCGCGGACCGTTACCTCAAGAAGTACGGGAAGAAGCCGACCTACCACGCGGCCTGCGCCTACGCCTCCATGACGATCGTGGGTGAGGTCGCGCAGCAGGCGGGCGGCGACCGCAAGAAGATCCAGGAGGCGCTCAAGGCCGGCAAGTGGAACGGCATCATGGGCAGCGTGGACTTCCGGGATTACGAGGGGTTCACGAACCAGAACGAGCTCGTCATGCCGGTCGTCCAGTACCAGGGCGGCAAGTCGGTGACGGTCTTCCCGAAGCAGCTCGCGAAGAAGAAGGCCGTCTACCCGTTCCCGGGCTGGAAGTGATGGGAGCGCCGCGTCACGCGGCGTGACCTTGGTACCTGGGGGCGGCGGGCCGGACACAGGCCCGCCGCCCCGTTCGTTTCGGGGGCGCGCGCCGGTCGCCCCCCGGTCGGCCGCCGATCGCCCTTTTTTCGCGCCCTGCGCGCTGACAGGCGTTGAAGTCGGCTCGACTGTTTGGTTACGCTCCCCGGCCCCTCTCGTTCTTCGCTCACCCTCGACCGGAGCCGCGGAGCCAGCCGAATGAACGTGTTCTTGCAGTCGGTGATCAGCGGGATCCTCGTGGGCGGCGTCTACGCGCTCATCGGGATCGGGCTGACGATCATCTTCGGCGTCATGCGCGTCATCAACTTCGCGCACGGCGACCTGCTCATGCTGGGGATGTACGCGACCTGGCTCGTCTTCTCGCGGCTCGGGATCGATCCCTTCGTCTCGGTGGCCATCACCGGACCGCTCCTGTTCCTGTGGGGAGCGTTCCTCCAGAAGACCCTCATCAACCGGGTGCTCAACGCGCTCCCGCAGAACCAGATCCTGCTCACGATCGGGCTCGGCCTCATCATGTCGAACTCGATCATGCTGATGTTCACCTCCGACTACCGGATCCTCACGACGACCTACTCGTCGTCGAGCTTCTCGCTCGGCGGGATCTCGATCTCGGAGCCGCTGCTCGTCGCGTTCCTCATCACGGCGGTGATCACCGCGGCGCTCTACTGGTTCCTCCTGAGGACCGACACCGGCCAGGCGATCCGCGCGACCGCCCAGGACCGCGACGCGGCGCAGCTCATGGGCATCAACGTGCAGGCGATGTCGGTGCTCGCGTTCGGCATCGGCTCCGCGCTCGCCGGGGTGGCGGGCGCGCTCATCTCGCCGACCTACTACATCTTCCCGCAGGTCGGCAGCACCTTCACGCTGAAGGCCTTCGTCATCGTGGTGCTCGGAGGGATGGGCAGCGTCATCGGCGCGACGCTCGGCGGCCTCATCATCGGGGTCACCGAGTCGCTCTCGGCGGTCTACATCGCCTCCGGCCTGAAGGAGCTCGTCGTGTTCGTGCTCTTCCTCGGGCTCCTCCTCTTCAAGCCGTCCGGCCTCCTCGGGAAGACCCGGGCCTAAGGGTGCACTCCATGGATCGGCGTCCCCTCCTCTCCCGAGCCCCCCGCGGCTTCTCCGTCCTCGGGCTCGTCCTCTTCGTGGCGGCGATCGCGGCGCTCGCGGCGTTCCCGAGCTTCGTGAAGAAGCCGTACGTCCTGCACATGGGGGTCGTGCTGTTCCTGGCGATCATCCAGGGCCAGGCCTGGAACGTCATCGGCGGCTACGCCGGCCAGTACTCCGTCGGCCACGCCGCGTTCTTCGGCATCGGCGCGTACGTCACGATGATGCTGCTCGAGCTCAACAAGACCGCCCCGTGGGTCGGGATCTGGGCGGCGATCGCGGCGGCGGTGCTCCTCTCGCTCGTCATCGGCAGCATCACCTTCCGGCTGCGCGGACCCTACTTCGTGCTCGCCTCGATCTCGGTCACCGAGATCATCCGGCTCGCCGCCCTGCACTTCAAGGACTTCACCCGCGGCGCGGAGGGGTTCCTCGTCACCGAGATCCCGACGCTCAAGATCGGCGCGACCGAGATCGAGTTCTTCACGAAGCGCCCGTTCTACTTCGCGGCGCTCGGGCTCGCGGTCGTCACCATCATCGCGAACTGGGCCGTGCAGCACTCGAAGCTCGGCTACTACTTCCAGGCGATCCGCGAGGACCAGGACGCCGCCCATTCGCTCGGCATCAACCCCGCCTTCTACAAGAACGTCGCGCTCGCGATCTCCGCCGCGTTCACCGCCGCGGCCGGCGGCTTCTACGCGATGTTCGTGAAGTTCATCGACCCGAACACGGTGTTCGGGCTGGACGTGTCGGTGCAGTTCGTCCTCATCTGCATCATCGGCGGCATCGGGACGATCCTCGGCCCGGTGATCGGGGCGATGGTGCTCGTGCCGCTCTCGGAGATCCTCCGCAACCCCAAGGGGCTCGTGCAGCTCGGGATCGTCTCGTCCGACTCGGGGTTCGTGCGGTTCATCGAGGCGAACCTCTCGAACGCGCACATGCTCGTGTACGGCATCCTGGTGGTGGTGGTGATCCTGTTCGCGCCCGAGGGCGTGCTGGGCGTCATCCGCCGCCTCGCGACCCGGCTGCGCCGCCGCACGCCGTCGCGCGGGCGGACGGAACCGGCGGCGACGGCCTGAGGGAGGCGACCATGGCGATCCTCGACATCGAGCACGTCTCCAAGTTCTTCGGGGGCCTCGCGGCCAACTCCGACGTCTCCTTCTCCATGGAGCAGGGGATGATCATGGGCCTCATCGGCCCGAACGGCGCGGGCAAGACCACCCTCTTCAACTGCATCACCGGCTACTACCCGCCCTCGAAGGGCGAGGTGACCTTCAAGGGCACGCGGCTCAACGGGCTCCAGCCGGATCAGGTCTGCAGGCTCGGCATGGTGCGGACGTGGCAGAAGGTCCGCCCGCTCGCGAAGCTCTCCGTGGTGGACAACGTGATGGTGGGCGCGCTCGCTCGCACCTCGAGCCTCAGGGTCGCGCGCGAGCTCGCGATGGAGCAGCTCAAGGTCGTCCGACTGGACCACAAGCCCGACTTCCTGGCGGGCGGGCTCCCCATCGGCGAGCGCAAGAAGCTGGAGGTGGCCCGCGCCCTCGCCACGAAGCCCGAGCTCCTGCTCCTCGACGAGGTGATGGGCGGCCTCAACCCCGCCGAGTCGGAGGAGATCATCCAGCTCATCCTCGAGCTCAAGAAGCGGGGCCTCACGCAGATGGTCATCGAGCACGACATGAAGGCCATCATGCGGATCTCCGACCGGATCGTGGTCCTCAACTCCGGCGAGAAGCTCGCCGAGGGCGGCCCGCGCGAGATCGCCGACAACCCCGACGTCATCGCCGCCTACCTGGGCGAGCGGGTCGAGTGACGGGAGACGACATGCTCCAGATCCGCAAGCTCAACTTCGCCTACGGCGACCTGCAGGTCCTCTGGGACGTCGACCTCGAGGTGAAGCAGGGGGAGATCGTCACCGTCGTCGGCGCGAACGGCGCCGGCAAGTCCACGATCCTGAGGAACGTCTCGCGGCTCGTCCGCCCCACCTCGGGGTCGATCACGTTCGAGGGCACGGAGCTCTCGCGCGTCCCCTCCCACAAGGTCGTGGAGATGGGGATCGTCCAGGTCCCGGAGGCGCGCCGCATCTTCCCGGAGATGACCGTCACCGAGAACCTCCGCATGGGCTCGTTCGTGAAGTCCACGCGCAAGGACCGCGAGCGCAACATGGAGCGGGTGTTCTCGCTCTTCCCCCGCCTCGCCGAGCGCAAGGGCCAGCTCGGCGGCACCATGTCCGGCGGCGAGCAGCAGATGCTCGCCATCGGGCGCGGCCTCATGGGGAACCCGCGGGTCATGCTCCTCGACGAGCCCTCGCTCGGGCTCTCGCCGCTGCTCGTGCGGAACATCTTCGAGATCATCAAGGAGATCAACCGCCAGGGAACGACCATCCTGCTCGTGGAGCAGAACGTGTTCCAGTCGCTGCGCATCTCCCATCGGGCCTACGTGCTCGAGACGGGCCGGGTGGTACTCTCCGGCCCGGGCGCCGAGCTGCTCGACAACGCGCACGTGAAGAAGGCCTTCCTGGGGATCTGATCATGGCGGACACGAAGCTCACCGTCGGCGACTGGATGACGCGGAACCCGATCACCATCGGGGACGACGCGTCGATCGTGGAGGCGATCCACCTCCTCCGCGAGCGGAACATCCGGCGGCTGCCGGTGATGAAGGGCGACAGGATCGTCGGCCTGGTGACGGAGAAGATGCTCCTCGGCTACATGCCGGCGAAGGCGACGAGCCTCGACCAGTGGGAGCTGCAGTACCTGCTCTCGAAGACGCCCGTCACCGCCGCCATGAACCCGAAGCCGCACACCGTGAAGCCGGAGACCCCCATCTCCGAGGCGGCGAAGCTCCTCCACGACCGCAAGCTGAACGGCGTCATCGTGGCCGGGACGCGCGGCGAGCTCGTGGGCATCCTCACCACGACGAACGCGCTCGAGGCGCTGATTCATTTTTCTAGATAGACGGGGGCTGCGCCCCCGCCCCAGCAGCGAAGCTGCTGGGGCCCCACCCCTGCTCGGCGGGGCCCGTGAACGGTCGCGCCCGCTTCGCGGGTTCGCGCCCGTTCCCCGCCGGAGGGGCTTCGCCCCTCCCGCGCTTTGCGCGGGGCCCTCCCCCGGCGTCGGCCGCCCGTGCGCTTCCCACGCAGACGGGCTCCGGCACCGGCCCCGCCGACGGTCGCGCGGGATCCTTAGCCCCTCAGCGCAAAAACATCTTCCCCGCGGCGAACAGGCCCACGGCGATGGCGAACGCTCGCATCCCGGCGGGCGGGAGCCGCTGCGCGAGCAGCGCGCCGATCCATCCCCCCGCCAGCGACGCGACCGCCATGATGGCCGCGACGCGCAGGTCCACCTTGCCGCTCATGGCGAAGAGGATCGCCGCGACGCCGTTCGTGAGCAGCGCGAGCAGCACCTTGAGGGCGTTCGCGTGCTGCATCGAAGACGGCACGAGGATGCCCATCGCCGCGAGCATCAGGATCCCGATGCCCGCGCCGAAGTAGCCCCCGTAGATGGAGATGAGGAGCTGGATGACCCAGTGCGCGAGGGGATGGTTGCCGACGGCGTGGCCGCCGACGAAGGTCTTGATCGGCCCCTGCAGCGCGAGGAGCGCGCAGGCGAACAGGATGAGCCAGGGGACGATCGCCGCGAACGCCGACTCCGGGAGCGCGAGGAGCAGCACCGAGCCGATCGCGCCGCCGAGCAGCGCGGGCACGCCGAGGGTGAGCGCGCGCCGTCGCTCCTCGCCGATGTGCCGGCGATAAGCCCAGACGGAGGAGAACTGGCCGGGCCAGAGCGCGACGGTGCTCGTGGCGTTCGCGCCGACGGGGCCGAGCCCGGCCGTGAGCAGCGCCGGGAAGGTGAGGAGGGTCCCGCCGCCCGCGACCGCGTTGATGAGGCCGGCGGCGGCGGACGACGCGGTCACGAGCAGCCCGTTGGCGAGCGTCACCGTTCGTGATTAGCACGGCGCGCCCCGGCGGCGCAGCCCCCGCCGGGCGATTGCCGGGCCCGGCGCGCGGCGGCAGATCCCGGCCGGAGGTCCCGATGCACGCGACCCTCGACCGAGCCGAGATCATCCACTTCGCGGGCTGGAGCCGGCGCTCGCCTGCGCTGCGCGAAGGCGCGCCGGCCCTCGTCGGCCACGGGGAGGCCGGGGAGCGCTGCGGCTGGGAGCCGTTCTTCCGCGCGCTGACGGCGAAGGGCCTCGCGGTCGCGTTCGATCCGGGGACGCCCGGGGAGCCGCGCTTCGTCCCGCGGGCGGAGGCGGAGCCGCACCTCGGCTCCGCTCGAAGGACTCCCGTCGCGGAGGCCCGACGGTTCCTCTCGGCCCTTCGTGGAGCGCCTCCCGCCGCGAGGTAGCCCGCCGCAGCCGTTTACCTTCCGCGCCGGCCGCCGCGCGGACCGCCCTTGCCACCCTTGCCGCCGCCGCTCGGGCCCCTCCCGCCCTTCCCGCCCCTCCCGCCCTGCGGCC
>NZ_JAKZLF010000045.1 GCF_022808855.1 Anaeromyxobacter soli | reverse complement strand
CGGCGGGGCGGGGGCGCAGCCCCCGTTCGAACATGGCTGAACGACAGCGAGGTTCGCGTCACCGAAGGTGAAGCGAACCTCGAACTGTCGTTCAGCCCGTACGCCGGTGATCGAGCACCCGCCGCGCCTTGCCGGCGGAGCGCTCGAGCGTGTTCGGCGCGACGAGCTCGACCGCCATGCGCACGCCGGTCACGGCGTGGATCTCGCGGTCGATCCGGTCGTGCAGCTCCTGGAGCTGCCGCATCTCGTCGCGGAAGTCCGAGGGGCGCATCTCCACCTTCACGACCGCCTCGTCGAGCGAGCCCGGGCGCGAGACCTCGATGAGGTAGTGCGGCGCCGTGCCCTCGACGCGGAGCAGCGCCTCCTCGATCTGCGAGGGGAAGACGTTCACCCCGCGGATGATGAGCATGTCGTCGGAGCGGCCCACCACCCGGCTCATCCGCACGCCGGTGCGGCCGCAGGGGCAGGGCGAGCGGTCGAGGGCGGCGAGGTCGCGCGTCCGGTAGCGCAGGACCGGCATCGCCTCCTTGGTGAGCGTCGTGAAGACGAGCTCGCCCACCTGGCCGTCGGGCACGTGGGCCAGGGTGTCCGGGTCGACGCACTCGACGAGGAAGTGGTCCTCCTGCACGTGCATGCCGGTGCGGTAGGGGCACTCGCCGGAGACGCCCGGGCCGATGACCTCGGAGAGCCCGTAGTTGTTGAACGCGCGGATCCCGAGCGCGCTCTCGATGGCCGCGCGCATCTCCTCGGTCCACGGCTCGCCGCCGAAGTGCCCGAGCCGGAGCGGCAGGTCGCCCGGGCGGAAGCCCTCCGCGGCCGCCACCTCCGCGATGTGCAGCGCGTACGACGGCGTGCAGACGAGCACCTCGGCGCCGAGGTCGCGGATGAGCATCACCTGGCGCGGGGTGTTGCCGCCGGCGGCGGGCACGACCGCCGCGCCCACCCGCTCGATGCCGTAGTGCAGGCCGAAGCCGCCCGTGAACAGGCCGTAGCCGAAGGCCACGTGGACGAGGTGGTCCGGGCGCAGCCCGCCCGCGACGAGGAAGCGCGCGACGAGGCCGGACCAGGTGTCGAGGTCGCGCCGGGTGTAGGCGACGAAGGTGGGCTTGCCGGTCGTCCCGGAGGAGCCGTGCACGCGGGCGAGCTCGCCCCTCGGCACCGCCAGCAGGCCGAGCGGGTAGGTCTCGCGGAGGTCGTCCTTTGTGGTGAAGGGCAGCCGGCGGACGTCGTCCACGGCGCGGATCGCCTCGGGCGTCGCGCCGGCGCGGCCGAGCGCGTCGCGGTAGAACGGGACGGCGCTCGCGCGGCGGACCGTCTCGGCGAGGCGGCGCGCCTGCAGCGCGCGCCGCTCCGGGACGGGGAGCGTCTCGGCGGGGTCGAAGATCGGGCTCTCGAGCACGGGGGTCGTCACGGCGTCCCCTACGAGCGCGCGAACAGCTCGGCGGGGCCGACGAGCTTCACGCCCGCCGCCTCGAGCAGCTTCTCGGCGCGGTCGGGGTCCTCGAGCCGGAAGAGCAGCGTGGCGTGGCGGCCGCGCTCGCGCGAGGCGGAGGGGTACATGTACTCGACGCCGACGCCGGCCTGCTCGAAGGCCTCGAGCACCGCGGCGAGCCCGCCCGGGCGGTCCGGCACGTCGACGGCGAGCACCTCCGTCACGTTCACCACCACCCCGGCGGCCTCGAGCACCGACTTCGCGCGCTCCCACTCCTTCACGACGAGGCGCAGGATGCCGAACTGCGCCGTGTCGGCGAGCGACATGGTGACGATGTCGATGCCGGCATCGCCGAGCGCCTTGCAGGGGAAGCGGAGCTGGCCGGGGCGGTTCTCGAGGAACACGGAGAGCTGACGGATCTTCACGGGACCCCCTCCTACATGTTGCGCCGGTCGAGGACGCGCTTCGCCTTGCCCTCGCTGCGGGCGAGCGTGCGCGGCGCGACGAGCGTCACCTTCACGCGGATGCCGACGACGTGGTCGATGGCGGCCTCGAGCCTGCGCCGGAGCGCCTCGAGCGCGCCGATGACGTCGGAGAACACCTCCGGCGTCACCTCCACCTGCACCTCCATCTCGTCGAGGCCCTGCACGCGGGCGAGGACGATCTGGTAGTGCGGCAGGGTCCCCTCGACGGCGAGGAGCGCCGCCTCCACCTGCGAGGGGAACACGTTCACCCCGCGGATGATGAGCATGTCGTCCGAGCGGCGGCCGATGCGGCGGATGCGGCGCAGGGTGCGGCCGCAGGCGCACGGCTCGGGGACGATCGAGGTGATGTCGCGCGTGCGGTAGCGGATCATCGGCATCGCCTCCTTCGAGAGCGTGGTGAGGACGAGCTCGCCCTCCGCGCCGTCGGGGAGGACCTCGCCCGTCTCCGGGTCGATGATCTCGGGGTAGAAGTGGTCCTCGAAGAGGTGCAGGCCGTCGCGCCGCTCGCACTCGATGCCGACGCCCGGGCCGATGATCTCCGAGAGGCCGTACACGTCGTGGGCGCGGATGCCGGCGGCCGCCTCGATGTGACGGCGCATCTCCTCCGTCCAGGGCTCGGCGCCGAAGACGCCCACCTTGAGCCGCTCGAAGGAGATGCCCGCCTCGCGCGCCCGCTCGACGAGGTGGATCATGTACGAGGGCGTGCAGCAGATGGCGGTCGCGCCGAAGTCCTGCAGCACCATGAGCTGGCGCTCGGTGTTGCCGCCGGAGATGGGGATCACCGTCGCGCCGAGCGCCTCGGCGCCGTAGTGGGCGCCGAGGCCGCCGGTGAACAGGCCGTAGCCGTAGGCGTTCTGGATCACGTCGCCGCGGTGCAGCCCGCAGGCGGCGAAGGTGCGCACCATCACGCTCGTCCACACCCGCAGATCCGCCTCGGTGTAGGCGACGACGATGGGCTTGCCGGTCGTGCCCGAGGAGGCGTGGAGCCTCACGATCTGCTCCATCGGGCTCGCGAACAGGCCGAACGGATAGGTGTCGCGCAGGTCGGTCTTCACCGTGAAGGGGAGCCGACCGAGGTCCTCGAGCGAGCGCACGTCGGCGGGCGTGACGCCCCGCTCCTCCATGCGCCGCCGGAAGAGCTCGACGCGCGCGTGGGCGCGCTCGACGACCGATCGGAGCCTTCCGAGCTGGAGCCGCGCGAGCTCGCGCCGCGGCAGGAAGTCGGGGGCGCTCGCGGGGTGGAAGCCCCCGGGCGCGTCGTTCCACTGGCTGCTCACCTGGAGCCGCTCCTTTCGTTCGTCCCCGTCCCCGCCGCCCGCCGTGTGTGGGTGTCCTAGGTCCGGAGCGCCGCCGCGCGGCCGATCCGGAACGCCTTCTCGTTCACCTCGTGCAGCCGCTCCGGCAGCGCCGCGCGGATCGCCGCGAGCCAGTGCTCCTCGGGTAGGTCGAGGAGGCGGGCGAGCGCGCCGAGCAGGGCGACGTTGAGGCTCTTGCGGTTCGGCAGCGTCGCCTCGTCGACGAGGTCGGGCGGGATGAGCACGCCGCGCGGCCCGAGCAGCGGGCGGGTGACGGCGATCTCCGAGGCGGAGAGGACGACGAGGTAGTCCGCCTCCCCGCCCGGCACCATGGGCGAGAGCACCTCGCGCCCGAAGCGGACGTCGGAGGTGACCGAGCCGCCCCGCTGGCTCATCCCGTGGACCTCGGCCTTCTTCACGTCGCGCCCGGCGCGGAAGGCGGCGTCGGCGAGGATGTCCGAGGCCTTGATGACGCCCTGGCCGCCGAGGCCCGCGAACACCACGTTCACCACGTCCACGCGGTCAGACATTCTCGATCTCCGGGCAGGCCGCGCAGCCCGCGGCGGCCGCGGCCTTCTCGTACTTGCGGATGTCGGCGGCGGCGAGGATGCACGGGCGGCGCGCGACGACCACCGAGAGCTCGCGGCGCGCCAGCCGGTCGACGAGGAGCTTCTCGAACCCGGCCGGCTCGGCGATGGGATCGACCACGTCCACGTTCCGCACGCCGAGCGCCCTTGCGAGCCCCTCGATCGAGAGCTTGCCGGTGGGGGCGTGGTCGAGCGTGCGGCCGGTGCCGGGGTGCTCCTGCTGGCCGGTCATGGCGGTGGTGCCGTTGTCGAGCACGACGAGCACGTGGCCGGTGGGCGGCGGGTTGTAGACCATCTCGACGAGCCCGTTCAGGCCGGTGTGGACGAAGGTCGAGTCGCCGATGATCGACACCACCTTGCGCGCGTCCTCCTCGGGCAGGACGTGGCGGAGCCCGAGCCCCACCCCGAGGGACGCGCCCATCGCCACGCAGGTGTCCATCCCCTCGTACGGCGGGAGCACGCCGAGCGTGTAGCAGCCGATGTCGCCCGCCACGATGCAGCCGAGCTTCTTCAGGGTCGAGTAGACGGGGTGGTAGGGGCAGGCCTCGCAGAGCTGCGGGGGCTTGCCCTTCGGCGGCTCCGGCTCGGGCGTGAGGTCGCGCGCGAGGATGCGGCGCACGCGCGGGACGTCGAGCTCCCCGAACCGGAACGCGGGCGCCTTGGCCTCGACCGCGATGCCCGCCGCGCGCACCGCGTCGGCGATGACAGGGTCGCCCTCCTCGAGGACGACGCAGCGCTCGACCGAGGCGGCGAAGGCGCGGATCTTCTCGAGCGGGAGCGGGTGGACGAGCTTCAGCTCGAGCAGGCTCGCCCCCGGCGCCGCCTCGCGGGCGTGCCGCGCGGTGACGCCGTTCGCGACGATGCCGAGCTTGCCGTCCCCCTCGCGCCACACCGCGAGCGGCGAGGTCTCGCCGAAGGCCTGCAGGCTGTCGAGCTTCGTGCGCAGCCGGCGGTGGGCCGGGCGGGCGTAGGCGGGGATCATCACGCGGGCGGCGACGTCCCGGCGGAAACGCGGGACCGGCGCGGGCGCGCTCGCGGCGCGGCGGGTGACGATCGACTTCGAGTGGCACACCCGGGTGGTCATCCGCAGGATCACCGGGAGCTGCCAGCGCTCCGAGAGCTCGAGCGCGGCGAGGGCGAGGTCGTAGGCCTCCTGCGAGTCGGCCGGCTCGAGCATGGGCAGCCCGGCGGCGACCGCGTAGCGGCGGCTGTCCTGCTCGTTCTGCGAGGAGGCCATGCCCGGATCGTCGGCGGCCACCACGACGAGCGCGCCCGTGACCCCGGTGTAGGCGGAGGTGAAGAGCGGGTCGGCGGCGACGTTCAGGCCCACGTGCTTCATGGTGACGATCGCGCGCGCGCCGGCGAAGGCGGCGCCGAGCCCGACCTCGAGCGCCACCTTCTCGTTGGGCGCCCACTGGGCCTTGCCGCCGAGGGTCGAGAACGCCTCGAGGATCTCGGTGGAGGGGGTCCCGGGGTAGCCGGTGCCGAGGTGCACCCCCCCGTCCGCCGCGGCCGCCGCGACCGCCTCGTCGCCGGAAAGAAGCCGTCGTTCCATGAGAAGCGCGTCTCCTCCTCGCGCGCGCCTCATCACGGGACGTGCAGGGCGCGGCAGGCCGGTGTAAAAGCCGGCCGGCCGGTGGCGAGATTGGGCAAAGGGACGGCATAGTACCGCGAGGGCTGCGATGATTCCCATCCCCACGCTCGAGCGGCTCGTCGCCGCCGCCCGCGCCAGAGGTCCACTTCGCGTGGCCGTGGCGGCGGCGGAGAACGAGACCGCGCTCGCGGCGGCGGCGCTCGCGCGGCGCCAGAAGATCGCGGAGATCGTGCTCGTCGGCTCGCCGGCCGGGATCCGGGCGCGGCTCGCGGCCGCCGGCGAGGATCCCGGCGATTACCGCATCGAGCCGGCCGAGACCGACGCCGACGCGGCGCGGCGCGCGGTGGCGATGGTGCGCGGCGGGGAGGCGGCCGTGCTCATGAAGGGCCGGCTGCCGACGGCCGAGCTTTTGCGCGCCATCCTGGACCGCGCCGACGGGCTCCGCGCCGGGCGGCTCCTCTCCGACGTGCTCGTCGCCGATCACCCGCTCTCCGAGCGGCCGCGGCTCCTCGGCGTCACCGACGGCGGGGTGAACGTCGCGCCGGGCCTCGCGCAGAAGAAGGAGATCGTGGAGAACGCGGTCCGGCTCTTCCAGGCGCTCGGCTACGAGCGGCCCAAGGTGGCCTGCCTGTGCGCGGTCGAGACCGTGAACGAGGCGATGGCGGCGACGAAGGACGCCCAGGCGCTCGCCGAGGCGAACGCGCGCGGCGAGCTCGCGGGCTGCGTCGTCTCCGGCCCGCTCGCCCTCGACAACGCGCTCAGCCCCGAGGCGGCGCGCGCGAAGGGCATCGACCACCCGGTGGCCGGTCACGCCGACCTCCTGCTCGTGCCCTCCATCGAGACCGGGAACGCCCTCGGCAAGGCCTTCACCTACCTCGCCCGCCGCCACGTCGGGCACGTCATCGTCGGCGCGCGCGCGCCGGTGCTCATCCCGTCCCGCGTGGAGCGGGCGGAGGACAAGATCTACTCGATCGCGCTCGGCGTGCTCTCGGCGGCCTCCCTCGCCGCGGCGGGCGGCGGCGCGCCTTCGCCCGGGGACGGACGGCCATGACGACCGACACGGCGGGCGCGGAGCCGCTCGTCCTCGCGGTGAACCCGGGCGCGGGCTCGACGAAGCTCGCGCTCTACCGCGGCGACGCGCTGGTGCGCGAGGAGAAGCTCACCCACCCGGCGCTCATGGAGCGCCCCGCCGCGCGCGTCCTCGACGAGCTGCCGGTGCGCCTCGACGCGGCCCGGGCGCTCCTCGGCGACGCCGGCGTCGGCCGCGGCGCGCTCGCCGCCGTCGCGGGCCGCGGCGGGCTCCTGCCGCCGCTCCGCTCCGGCACCTACCTCGTCGACGCCGCCATGCTCGAGGACCTCGAGCGCGCCGAGCGCGGGGAGCACGCCTCGAACCTCGGCGCGCCCATGGCGAGCGCGCTCGCCGAGGACCACGGCTGCCCGGCCTTCATCGTCGACCCGGTCTCGGTGGACGAGCTCGATCCGGTCGCCCGCGTCTCCGGCCTGTGCGGCGTCGAGCGCCGGAGCTTCTCGCACGCGCTCAACATGCGGGCGGTGGCGCGGCGCTACGCGGCGCAGGCCGGCCGCGCGCTCGAGGACCTGCGGCTCGTGGTGGTCCACATGGGCACGGGCGTCTCGCTCTCCGCGCAGCGCGAGGGGCGGATGGTGGACGTCGTGAACCCCCAGGACGAGGGGCCGTTCTCCGGCGACCGCGCCGGCGGCGTGCCGTCGATGGCGCTCGTGGACCTCTGCTTCGCCCCGGGCGCGGACGAGCGCGCGCTGAAGCGGCGGCTCTTCGGCGACGGCGGCCTGTACTCGTACCTCGGCACGCGCGACGCGCGACAGGCGATCCGGCGCTGCGAGGCCGGGGACTCGCAGGCGTGCGTCGTGGTGGACGCGATGTGCTACCAGATCGCGAAGGCCGTCGGCGCGCTCGCCGCCGCCCTGGAGGGCGCGGTCGACGCGGTGCTCCTCACCGGCGGGATGGCCCACCTCCCGCACGTCGTCGAGGGCGTGCGCCGCCGCGTCGGCTGGATCGCCCCCACCCACGTGTTCCCCGGCGAGGACGAGCTGCGCGCGCTCGCGGAGGGCGCGCTGCGCGTCGTGCGCGGCGCCGAGCGGGTCCGGCGCTACGGGCAGGAGCGCTGAGCCGCGCGGTGCGTCACCGGTAGACGAGCACGCCCGCCTGCACGTCGCGGTCCTCGGGCGCGGCGCGCGCCTCGAGGGCGAGCGACAGCGCGCGCGTGAGGTGCAGCCGGAGCGTGCCGGACAGGGCCCAGGTCTGCTCGGGGGTGGCGAAGGGCAGGTAGCGCCAGCGCGCCTCGGCGAGCAGCACCACCCGCTCGCCGCCGCGGATCCGCACGAGCGCGGAGGGGCCGAGCCCGAGCCGCACGCCGGCGCCGCGGATGCCGTCGAGTCGCGGCGAGCCGAGGAGCTCGGTGTCGCCGAGGGCGAGGAGGTCCACCGCGCGGGCCAGGTTCGCGGCGCCCAGGCCGCCGCCGAGCTCGAGGGCGCCGGCGAGGCAGCCCGCGCAGCCGCCGTCGCGCACGGTCGTCGCGCCCACCCGCATCCGCCACGAGGGGCGCTGGTCCCAGCGCGACAGCGGGTTCAGCGAGACCACCCGGACGAGCGACGCGTCGTCGAGCTCGAGCCGCTGGTGCTCCGGGTAGTAGCGCAGCCTCGCGGGCAGGAACTCGATCTGCGCGGTGGGCGGGTAGCCCTGGAGCGGGTCGGCGAGATCGTGGAGGGCGAGCCGCGTCTCGAGCGCGGCGTAGCCGCCGTGCGCGTCCGCGGCGCCGCCCCCGAGCCCGACGCGGAACGAGCCGTGGCCCTGGTCCGGACGGCGGGCCTCGGGCGCGGGCACCTCGAGCGGCGCGCTCGCCACCGGGATCTCCGCGCGGCGCTCGAGGAGCGCCTGGCGGAGCGTCGCGGCGGCGGGATCCTCGCCCATGACGAGCTTTCGCCCGTGCTTCAGGTCGAGGAGGTCCTGGGCCGCGTCGAGCACCGCCACGCGCCGCGCCGGCGCGAGCGCCTCCGGGAAGGGCGCCGCCGGGCTCCTCGCGAGCACGACCGCGGTGCGGAGCTCGAGGCCGGAGAGGTCGCGCGCGCGCGCCTCGAACTGCGTGCGGATCGAGGGGCGGTAGTGGACGGCGCGGACGAGGCCGGGGTTCGCGTAGAGCGCCTTCAGCGTGTCGGAGGGGAGGACGACGGCGCGGCCGACGTGCGAGAGGAGGTCGAGCCGCGGCGCGGCCGCCTCCAGCGCGCCGAGCACGTGGTAGCTGCAGTTCTCGTCGAGGTACCAGTAGGCGAACCAGGTCCCGCCGAGCTCCCAGAGGTGCCGCGCGAGGAGCTGCGTCTCCTCGGGCGCGAGGGCGAGGTCGTACTCCCACAGGTCGCGCGACTCGAAGTCTCCGTACTGCCGGACCTTGTAGTAGTACGCGTAGTGCTTGAACTCGCCCTTGAAGAGGCCGAACAGCCCCTTCGCCGCGTAGAGGATGGCGTTCGAGGTGTCGACCGTGGCGGCGTAGTCGACGCCGTAGTCGAGGAGCTCGAAGTGCTTCCCCTCGCGGGCGCCCTCCGCCTTGTCGAGGCGGAGCAGCGTGTGGCCGAAGGAGGAGGAGGGGTTGTTGAGGTAGTAGGAGGAGAAGACGAGCGTCACGCCCGCGGGGCGGACGCGGGCGAGGAAGTCGTCGAGCTTGGGGCAGCTGCGCGGCGGGAGGGCGGCCGGGTCGAGCCCGAGCCGCGCGGCGAGGAAGGCGGCGCGGGCCGGGAAGCGGCAGTAGGGATCGGCGAGCTCGTCCGCGAACGGTCCGGGGGAGAAGAGGCCCGCGATGGTGGCCTCGAGCTCGGCGGCCGGATCGGTCTTGCCGTCCTTGGCGAGGAAGAACTCGCGCCCGTCCACCTCGCTGCGGAGGCCGAGGAGCCCCCTGCGCCAGTGGCCGAGGCGGAGCCAGCCCGGATCCTCCGCGAGGTGAGCGGCGCGGGCGCGCGCGACGAGCGACGCGGCCGCGGTCGGGAGGGCGATCGCGGGAGCGGCCTCTGCCGCGGCGCTCCGGGGGAGGGCGGCGAGGACGGAAAGAAGAAGGAGCGCGGCGACCTTGGGGGTCATCCGCGCTCCTGATTACCACGAGGGGCCGCTTTCGGCCCTCCCCGCTCCGCCTAGCTCTTGCCGCAGCCGAGGCTCTGGTCGCCGTGCAGCGTCTCGAGGATGGCGCGCGTCACGTCGTCGTTCGACGCGCTCTCGCTCGGGAAGATTGTCTTGAAGTTCTTCTGCAGCGCGGCGCCGACCTTGTGCGAGTCGCCGCAGGCGTTGATGACGGTGAGCGCGCCGATGGCCTCGCCCTCGCCGCGGGAGATGTCCTTCGCGAGCGCCTCGCGGTTCGCCTCGACGAAGTTCTTCGTGCCCATGGCGAAGAGGCCCGGGCCGCAGTTCGAGGTGCCGGTGGTGATGCCGAAGGTCTGCGTGCCGAACAGGCCGTTCGTGGTGGCGGCGAGGATCTGCACGGCGCCCGGCGTGTCGCCGAAGGCCATCGAGCCGAGGCCGCAGCCGGCGGCCCCGTACTTGCCCGTGCCCTTGATGGCGGACTCGGTCTGCGCGCGAGACTGCGCGGCGGCGGGGAAGGCGAACACGACGGCGGCGATCGCGAGTGCGAGGGAGCTGCGCATCTTCATGTCTCCTTGGAGCGAGTTTGACGGAGCGAGAATGGGCCCTTCCGGGGGCCCGCGTCTCCACCTCGTATCCGGTCTGTCGCACTTTCGCGCGTTTCTGGCGGCGCCCTCGTGGGGCACAGGCGCCCGCCTTTTCGGTTGCGGTCCGATGCCGCGCTGCGCAAGATCTGGCCGGCCCTCGAACCGATTCGGAAATCAGGTGCATCCATGAGCCTCAAGATCCTCGTGACCGCGAAGCGGGTGGAAGACCCGGAGTCGAAGATCAAGGTGAAGCCCGACGGCTCGGGGATCGTCACCGACGGGGTCAACTACAAGATGAACCCCTTCGACGAGATCGCCGTCGAGGAGGCGCTTCGCCTGAAGGAGAAGCACGGCGGCGAGGTGATCGTCGCCTCCATCGGGGGCGACAAGTCGGCCACCGAGATCCGCGCGGCGCTGGCGATGGGCGCCGACCGCGGGATCCTCGTCCGCCACGACGGCCCGCTCGATCCGGTGGGGGTCTCGGCGGTGCTCGCGAAGGTGTTCGAGCAGGAGAAGCCGGACCTCGTCATCCTCGGCAAGCAGTCGATCGACGACGACCAGAACCAGGCCGGGCAGTACCTCGCCGCGCGGCTCCGGCTCCCGCAGGCGACCTTCGCCTCGAAGACGGAGAGCCTCGAGAGCGAGGCCGAGCAGAAGAAGGAGCCCGGCCTGAGGCTCGCCGCGGACGGCAAGTCGCTCGCGGTGGTGCGCGAGGTCGACGGCGGCGTCGAGACGCTCGAGGTCTCGCTGCCGGCGGTGGTGACGACCGACCTCAGGCTCAACAAGCCGCGCTTCGCCTCGCTGCCCGGGATCATGAAGGCGAAGAAGAAGGAGCTGAAGGAGCTGCAGGCGTCCGCGCTCGGCGTGGAGCTCGCGCCGAAGGTGGTCGTGAAGAAGCTGTCGGCGCCGCCGTCGCGCAAGGGCGGCGTGAAGGTGGCGGACGTCGAGGAGCTCTTCAGCAAGCTCCACGGCGAGGCGAAGGTCGTCTAGCGCGCGAGGCACATCATGGCGAACGTCCTCATCGTGGCGGAGCAGTTCGGCGGCGCGGTCCGCAAGGCGACCCTGCACGCCCTCTCGGCGGGGCGCGAGGTCGCGCGGCGCACCGGCGGGACCTTGCACGTGGCGGTGCTGGGGAGCGGGATCGGCCCCGTCGCCGAGGAGCTCGCCGGCTACGGCGCGGAGGTGCACGCCGCCGACGCGGCGGTGCTCGAGCATCCGCTCGCCGAGGCGCACGCGCCGGTCGTGGCCGAGCTCGCGCGCGCCGTGGAGGCGACCCACGTCGGCGCGGCGGCGACCGCGTTCGGCAAGGACCTGCTCCCTCGCGTGGCGGGCCTCCTCGAGGCCGCGATGGCCACCGAGGTGCTGGGCTTCGGCGGCGAGGGCGCGGAGGTGACGTTCCGCCGGCCGATGTGGGCGGGCAACGTCCTCGCCGAGGTCGCCCTCGCGACGCCGGTGAAGGTGTTCACCGTGCGCGCCACCGAGTTCCCGGCCGCCGCGAAGGAGGGGAAGGGCGCGGTGACGACGGCGCAGGTGAGCGTCGACGCGGGCGCGCTCAGGACGCGCTACGCCGGGTTCACGGAGGTGAAGAGCGCGCGGCCCGAGCTCACCGAGGCGCGCATCGTGGTCGCGGGCGGCCGCGGCACGAAGGGCGACTTCAAGCCGATCGAGGCGCTCGCCGACGAGCTCAACGCCGCGGTGGGCGCGAGCCGCGCGGCGGTGGACGCGGGCTGGGTCCCGAACGACTGGCAGGTCGGGCAGACCGGCAAGGTGGTCGCGCCGGAGCTCTACGTGGCCGCCGGCATCTCCGGGGCCATCCAGCACCTCGCCGGGATGAAGGGATCGAAGGTGATCGTGGCGGTGAACAAGGACCCCGACGCGCCGATCTTCCAGCTCGCGGACTACGGGCTCGTGGCGGACCTGTTCAAGGCCCTGCCGGAGCTCGCCGAGAAGCTGAAGAAGAGCCGGTGATGACGGAAGCGGAGCTCGCCGGGCTCGGAGTCACACGCATCGCGGTGCCGATCCCGTTCCCGCAGGCGGGCGGGCCGGTCAACGTCTACGTCATCGAGGAGGCTGGCGGCGGGCTCGTGCTCTTCGACTCCGGCTTCGCGAGCACCGAGGCGCACGCCGCGATCGAGGAGGGGTTCAGGCGCATCGGCCGTCGCTTCGACGAGGTCTCGCGCATCGTGGTGTCGCACGGCCACGTGGACCACTACGGCGGGGCGCGCTTCGTCCAGGAGCGCCACGGCGCCGGCCCGCCGGTGTTCGCGCACCCGGCCGATCTGCCCAAGGTCGCCGAGGGCGGCTGGCGCTGGCGCGACCACGCCGCCGCCTACTCGGCGCACCTCGCGCGCCTCGGCGTGCCGGCGGAGGTGATCGAGGCGACCGCCCTCGCGGGGGAGAAGAGCTTCGAGCTCGCGCGCCGCGTCCCGGAGGCGCGCCCCATCGGCGAGGGCGAGCGGATCCGCGGGCGCCACCTCGACCTCGAGGTGCTCCACATGCCGGGGCACACCCCCGGCCTCGTCTGCCTCTACGACCGCGCGCGCCGGCTCTTCTTCTCGGACGACCACCTCCTCCAGAAGGTCTCGCCGAACCCGCTCATCGAGCTCGGCCCCCGCGGCGAGGAGGGCTACTTCCGCCCGCTCCTCGCCTACCTCGACAGCGTCCGCCGCATGCACGCCCTCGAGATCGACCTCGTGCTGCCCGGCCACGGCCCGCCGTTCTCCGGCCACCGGGCGGTGATCGACCGGCTCGTGGACTTCTACGGAAAGCGCCAGGCGAAGCTGCGCGAGCTCCTCGCAGAGGCGCCGCGGACCGCCTGGGAGCTCTCCCGCGCCCTGTTCCCCTGGGCGAAGCCGGGCGACGCCTTCCTCACCATGTCCGAGACGGTCGCGAACCTCGAGCTGCTCGAGGCCCGCGGCGAGGTGATCCGCGCCCCCTCGGGCGGCCCGAGGCGCTTCGCCCTCGCCCGCTGACGCCGCCCGCCCGGGCCCGCCCCGCGCGACAGGGAGCGCCCGCTCCCGCTCGACAAGGGCGCCCGCATCGGGCATGGGAGGCCGGCATGCTCGACCTGCTCACGCAGCCCGACACCTGGATCTCGCTCGCGACGCTCGCCGCGATGGAGATCGTCCTCGGCATCGACAACGTCGTGTTCCTCACCATCCTCGCCGGGCGGCTGCCCGCCGGGGAGCAGCCGAGCGCGCGCCGGCTCGGGCTCGCCTTCGCGCTCGTGACGCGGCTCGGCCTGCTCTTCGCGATCAGCTGGGTGATGAGGCTCACGCGCGAGCTCTTCGCCGTCGCCGGCCACGGGTTCTCCGGGCGCGACCTCATCCTCCTCGCGGGCGGGCTGTTCCTCATCGCGAAGGCGACGTTCGAGATCCACGACAAGCTCGAGGTGAAGCACGGGCCGGAGGCGGCGGCGGGGCAGGGCGGCGCGGCGAGCTTCTGGGGCGTCATCGTCCAGATCGGCGTCCTCGACATCGTCTTCTCGCTCGACTCCGTCATCACCGCCGTGGGCATGGCCCAGCACCTCGCGGTGATGGTCACGGCCATGGTGCTCGCGGTGGGGGTGATGCTCGTGTTCGCCGGGGCGATCGGCGACTTCGTCGAGCGGCACCCGACCATGAAGATGCTGGCGCTCTCCTTCCTCATCCTCATCGGCGTGATGCTCGTCGCCGAGTCGTTCGGCCGGCACGTGGAGAAGGGCTACATCTACTTCGCGATGGCGTTCTCGCTCGGGGTCGAGCTGCTCAACATGCGCATGCGGCGCACCAAGGAAGCGCCGGTGAAGCTGCACGGCCGGTTCGAGGGAGAGGTCTAGCGCGCGTGGCCGATCTCGCCCTGCTCATCCTCACGCTGTTCTGGGGCACGACCTTCCACTTCGTGAAGGGCGTGCTCTCGGTCGCCTCGCCGGGCGTGTTCCTCGCGGCGCGGTTCGGGGTCGCCGCCGCCCTCCTCGCCGCCGTCGCGCTCGTCCGGCGCGACCGGGTGGGCGCGGGGCTCCTCCGCCACGGCGGGCTCCTCGGCGTCTTCATGCTGGCCGGGTTCGTCCTCCAGACGGTCGGGCTCAATCACACGACGCCCTCGCGCTCCGGGTTCCTCACCGGGCTCGCGGTGCTCATCGTCCCGTTCGTCGCCCGCTTCCTGCTCGGCCGGCGGGTGAAGCTCGCGAGCTGGGCGGGGGTTGCGCTCGCGGTGGCCGGGCTCGGGTTGCTCACCCACCCGTTCGGCGAGCCCGTGGACGCGGGGGTGCGGCTCGGCGACCTCCTCACCGCGGCCTGCGCGGTCGCGTTCGCGCTGCAGATCGTCTACACGTCCGAGTGGTCGCCGCGGCATCCGGTGGTGCCGCTCACGCTCGTTCAGATCGCCGTCACGTTCCTCGGCGCCGCCGCGATGCTGCCGTTCGAGGCGCGCTACTACCGGCCCGAGGGCGCGGCGGTCTTCGCGGGGACGGTGGTGTTCACGGGCGTGCTCATGACGGCCCTCGCGTTCTTCGTGCAGAACTGGGGGCAGCGCCACACCACCGCCGTGCGCGCCGCGCTCATCTTCTCCCTCGAGCCGGTGGCGGCGGCGCTCTTCAGCCACTTCTACGGCGGCGAGCCGCTCCGGGTGACCGACTGGAGCGGCGGCGCGCTCATCGTGCTCGGGGTGATCGCCGGCGAGGTGGGCGGCCTCCTCGAGGGGCGGCGCGGCGCCGGGGGCGCGGCGGTCGCCGCGCAGGCGCGCGGCGGCTGAAGGGCGCGGTCCCGCGGGGCCTCGCGCACGGGTGCGGCGTCCCTCCACCCGTCCGAGCGGGGGCCCGCGGCAGGGCTTCCCCCGCTCCCGCGCGGTCTACATCTTCCCGGGTGACCGCGAGGACCGACACGCGCATGGATCGACCCGACCCGTCTCTCTCGATCGCCTACACCAACTACGGGGAACAGAGCGGCGTCACCCTGCACGTCGCCCACGCGCTGCGGGCCCTCGGGCACCGGATCACCCCGGTCTCGGCGCGCGGGCCGCTCGACCTGCGCGATCCGGCGACGCGCCTGCCGCGCTTCACGCGCGACGTGGCGGTGCACCTCGCGCTCGCGACGGCGCGCTTCCGCAGCCAGGCGCTCACCTACCGCTGGAACACCCCCTACGCCTTCGACGTCCACTCGCGCCACCTCGGCGTGGCCCTCGCGGCGCTCGATCCTGCTCCCGACGTGGTGCTCCAGAACGGGGCGCTGTTCTCGCCGGGGCTCCCCGCGCGCCTCCCCTACGTCCTGCTCCTCGACCACACCCGGGCGCTCGCCGAGGCGGCCCCCGCGTTTCGCCGGGCCGGCCTCGCCGCCCCGCCGCGCTACGGGCGCGCCTGGTTCGAGCGCGAGCGGGCCTGCTACCGGGGGGCGGCCGCCATCGCGACGTTCTCGGAGAACGTCGCCCGCTCGCTCGTCCGCGACTACGGCCTCGCGCGCGAGCGGATCGTCGTCGTCGGGGCCGGCGCGAACGTGGTGCCGGAGCGCCCCGCTCGCGCGGACGACGGCGAGACGATCCTCTTCGTCGGCCGCGAGTTCGCCCGCAAGGGCGGCACGATCCTGCTCGACGCGTTCGAGCGCGTCCGGCGCCGTCGGCCCGCCGCCCGGCTCCTCATCGCCGGCCCGCCGGAGCCGCTCGCGCTGCCCGACGGGGCGGAGCAGCTCGGCCCGGTGCCCTACGACGGGCTCGAGGAGCTCTTCTCGCGGGCGACGGTGTTCGCCCTCCCCACGCTCGTCGAGCCGTTCGGCATCGCCTTCCTCGACGCGATGGCGTGCGGCGTCCCTTGTGTGGGGACCGCGGTGGAGGCGGTCCCTGAGATCATCGAGGAGGGGAAGACCGGCCTCCTCGTCCCGCCCGGCGATCCGTCTGCGCTCGCCGAGGCGCTGCTCGCGCTCCTCGGGGATCCGGCCCGGGGGCGGGAGCTGGGGGCCGCCGGCCGCGCCCGGGTGCTGAAGCGGTTCCAGTGGACGCAGGTCGGGGCGCGGCTCGACGCCGTGCTGCAGCCCGCGCGCGCCGCCGCGCGCGAGCCGGCGCGCGCCGCCTCCTGATCCGCCGGGCGCCCGGCCGTCCCCCGACCGGGCGACCGAGCGGGCGGAATGGCGCCGGCAGAGCCCGGGTTATCGTGCGCGATGCGCCGCGCCCTCCGCCTTGCCCTCGTCAGCTCGCTCGCGCTCGCCGCCTGCCGCACCCTCCCGCCTCCCCCCCAGCCAGCCTCGAGCGCCGAGGGCGCGCTCGAGGAGTTGAAGCCGGAGGCGTTCCCCGCCTTCGCCGACGACCTCGACTACGCGGGCCTCGATCTCGCCCTCGAGCGGTCGCTCCAGCACTTCGCGCGCCTCTCGCGGGCGGACCCCGGCCGGACGCTCGCCTTCGGCAAGGAGCGCGTCCCGCTCGCGCGCGTCGCCGCCTCGCTGCGCCGCTTCCGGGAGCTCGTGGCCGCGCGTCCCCCGCCGGCGGCGCTGCGCGAGGCGCTCGTCCGCGAGTTCCGCGTCTTCCGCTCGGTCGGCGACGGGCGGGGGACGGTGCTCTTCACGGGCTACTACCTGCCCGAGCTCGACGGCGCGCTCGATCGCGGCGGGCGCTTCCAGGTCCCCCTGCACCGCGCGCCGGACGACCTCGTGCAGGTGCGCGCGCGCGACTTCCCCGCGCTCTCCGCCGACCTCGTGGGCAGGGTGAAGGACGGCCGGCTCGTGCCCTACCCGACGCGCGCGGAGATCGCCGACGGCGCCCTCTCCGGCCAGCGGGCGGAGCTCGCCTTCGTCAGCTCCGCGGTGGACGCGTTCTTCGTGGAGATCCAGGGGAGCGGCCTGTTGCGCCTTCCGGACGGGACGACCCGCGTCGTCACGTACGCCGGCAAGAACGGGCACCGCTACGAGGCGATCGGCGCGGAGCTCGTCCGTCGCGGCGCGATCCCGCGCGAGCAGGTCTCGATGCAGACGATCAAGGCCTGGCTCGCGGCGAACCCCTCCGAGCAGCCCCTGCTCCTCGCCACGAACCCGTCCTACGTCTTCTTCCGCTTCGCGGACGAGGCCGTGGGCTCGCTGGGAGTGCCGGTCACGCCGGATCGCACCCTCGCCGCCGACGGGAAGGTGTTCCCGAAGGGCGCCCTGGCCTTCGTCGAGGCCGAGCGGCCGACCGACGCGGCGGGCGGGCCGATGAAGCCGTTCGGCCGGTTCTTCCTCGATCAGGACGCCGGCGGCGCCATCCGGAGCTCCGCGCGCATCGACCTCTTCTTCGGCAGCGGCGCCTACGCGGAGAGCGCGGCCGGCCGGATGAAGCAGCCCGGGCGGCTCTACTACCTGCTCCTGCGCTGAAGGCCGCGGGGGCTCCTGGCCGCGCCGCGCCCCCGGACGCACGAGCGCCCGGGCCGCGCAGCGCGGACCGGGCGCTTTCGGAGAGGCGCGCGCGCCTCCGGGCTACACGGCTACACGTCGGCGGCTTCGCCCGACGCCTCGCCGGCGCCCTTCTCGAGCCCGCGCGGCAGGACGAGGTTCAGGAGGATGCCGACGTAGGTGGCGAGCGGCATCTCGCTGAACTCGACGGTGCCGATGTTCAGCTTCGCGCCGCCGATCCCGATGACGAGCACGACCGAGGCGATGATGAGGTTCCGCTTCTGCGAGAAGTCGATGCCCGCCTCGACCAGCATGCGGATGCCGGCGGACGCGATGATCCCGAAGAGCAGGATGCAGATGCCGCCCATCACCTGGGTGGGGATGGTGCGGATGAGCGCGCCCACCGGCGGGAAGAAGGACATCACGATGGCGATCACGGCCGCGCCGCCGATGACCCACACGCTGAACACGCGGGTGATGGCCATGACGCCGATGTTCTCGCCGTAGGTGGTGTTGGGCGGGCCACCCACGAGGCCGGCGAAAGCGGTCGCCACGCCGTCGCCCGCGAGCGAGCGGTGCAGGCCGGGGTCCTTCATGAAGTCGCGGCCCACGATGTTGTTCGTGACGATGAGGTGGCCGATGTGCTCGGTGATGACGACGAGCGAGATCGGCGCGAGCGTGAGCACCGCCCCCCAGGTGAAGGTGGGGAGCACGAAGGGGGGCAGGGCGAGCGGCGCCGCGCTCTTCACCGCGGCGAAGCTCACCTGACCGGCGAGGAGCGCCACGACGTAGCCGCCCACGATGCCGATGAGGACGGGGATGACGCCGAGGAAGCCCTTCAGGAAGACCGCCGCGAGGATGGCGATCGCGAGCGCCGAGAGCGCCACCGCGAAGAACTCCGGGTGATACGTCCCGGTGCCGCCCTCCATCGCCATGGTCACGACCGCCGTGCGGGCGAGGCCGAGGCCGATGACCATCACCACCGAGCCGATCACCACCGGCGGCAGGACCCGGTCGATCCAGGCGGTGCCGAACTTGCCGATGAGGAGCGCGACCGCGATGTAGGCGAGGCCCACCACCACGCAGCCGCCCATCGCGATCGACACCCGCTCCGGCGAGGCGAGCTCGCCCGCCTTGGCGCCCAGGATCCCGATGAAGGCGGCGATGAAGGCGAAGGACGAGCCGAGGTAGGCGGGGATCTTCCCCTTCGTGATGAAGATGTAGAGGAGCGTGCCGACGCCCGAGGTGAAGAGGGTCACCGAGGTGTCGAGGCCGACGAGGTAGGGCACGAGCACCGTCGCGCCGAACATCGCGAAGAGGTGCTGGAGCGAGAGCGGGATGCTCTGGAGGAGGGGCAGCCGCTCCCCCACGTCGACGGTGCGCTGCGGTCTCATCTTCGCCTCCCGGGGCGCGTCCGGGCCCGCGGGCGCGGGCTCGGAGTTCTTTCGAAGAGGTAGGGCCATGGCGGCGCGCATCATGCCGTGGGGGACTGACAGCCCATATGAGGAAGAGGCCCCTCTCCGGGCGCCGCCGACGAGTTACCCCTACGGCCCCTCGCTGCGCTCCGCCGCCGGGGTGACGATCCTGGACGACAACGGAGGTGGGCGATGGCGGAAGGCAAGCGAGGCGGATTCCATTCGCTCGAGAAGAAGATCCACGACCTGGAGGAGCAGGACCGCCAGGCGGAGCGGAAGGGCGGCGAGGCGCAGGGCAAGAAGCGCGAGGCGAAGACGGAGGCGGCGCCGGCGGAGCGGCGGCCACCTCCCGCCCACGACGAGTGACCGAGGTCTCGCGGGCGCGAGCCTCCACCGGCGCGCCACGGCAGGCGCGCGGGCGGGGGTTCGCGCCTGTGGGGGGCACGGTGTAGAACGGGCGCCCGATGAGGCGGCCGCCGATCGAGCTCCACCGCGGTGAGCTCCGGATCACGAACAGCGCTCTCCACCTCGACGCGAAGCGACGCGTCGAGTGCGCGTTCGTCTCGCACGCGCACGGCGATCACATCGGCCGACACGACCGCACCATCGCGACCGCCGCCACGATCGCGCTCATGCGGCACCGGCTGGGGGAGCCCAAGCGCCGCAAGACCGAGGCGCTCCCGGTCGGCTACCGCACGCCGTTCGGGCTCGGCGAGCTGACCCTCGAGCTCTTCAGCGCGGGCCACGTGCTCGGCTCGGCGCAGCTCCGGGTCACGCGCAACGAGGTGGCCGTGGGCTACACGGGCGACCTCTGCACCGAGCCCACCCACGCCGCGGAGCAGGCGGACGTGATGCCCTGCGACGTGCTCGTGATGGAGTCGACCTTCGGCCACCCGCGCTACGTCTTCCCGCCCAAGGCCGACACCCTGGCCGCGATCCGGCGCTTCGTGGACGACGCCCTGTCCGACGGGGTGACCCCCGTGCTCCTCGGCTACGCGCTCGGCAAGGCGCAGGAGATCCTGAAGTTCCTCTCCGACGCGGGCTACCCCTGCCGCGTCCACCCGGTGGTGCACGCGGTGAACCGCGTCTACGAGGCGGAGGGCGTGGCGCTCCCGAACGTCCGGCCGCTCGGTCCCGAGGGCGCGGGGCCGGGGGAGGTGGTCGTCTCGCCGCCGCACCTCGCCCGCAGCCCGGCCATGCGCGGCGTGCGCCGGCGCCGGACCGCCATCCTCACCGGCTGGGCCATCGACGGCGCGCGCTGGTTCCGCGGGGTGGACGCCGCGTTCCCGCTCTCCGACCACGCCGACTTCCCCGGGCTCCTGGGCTACGCCAAGGCGACCGGCGCCGCGCGCGTGTACACCGTGCACGGCCACGCCGACGCGCTCGCCGCCGCGCTCCGCAAGGAAGGCATCCGGGCGGAGCCTTTGCGCGAGCACATGCAGCTCGAGCTGCTGTAGCCCGTCGGTTCGGCCTTCGCCGCAGCAGCTCAGCGGAGCTTCACTCCTAGCGACAGCCCCTCCGCGGTCGGCAGCATCGTGGCGCGGAAGCGCCCGCCGCGCGCGAGCCGCTCGCTGAACTCGCGGAGCGGCTGCATCGCGGCGGCGTCCTCGCCGGCCGCCGCCGGCTCGTGGACGTGGCCGAAGCCGAAGGTGTTGTCGGCGAGGAGGAGCCCGCCCACGCGCAGGTTCGCCTCCGCCCAGGCGAGGTAGGCCGGGTACCCGCCCTTGTCGGCGTCCACGAAGACGAGGTCGAACGGGCCCTCGGCCTCGACGTCGCGGAGCCGCTCGAGCGCGGGGCCCACGTGCAGCCGCACGCGGTCGGCGACGCCGGCCCGCGCGAAGGCGGCGCGGGCGAGCTCGGCGTGGGACTCGCGCAGCTCGAAGGTGTGGAGCACGCCGCGGTCGGGCAGGGCGCGCGCGAGGCACACGCCGCTGTAGCCGCCGAGCGTGCCGATCTCCACGATCCGCCGCGCGGCGCAGGCGCGCGCGAGCACCTCGAGGTGGAGCCCGTCGAAGCGGCCGACCTCGATCGCCGGGAGGCCCGCCGCGCGGCTGCGCGCGCGGATCTCGCGCAGCACCTCGTCCTCCGGCCCGTACACCGCCTCGGCCCAGGCCGCGAGGGCAGGATCGCCCTGGCCGAAGCCCTTCACCTCTGGAGAGCCCATCGTCCCGCCTCCGGTCGGGCGGAGATACCGGAGCCGGCGCGCACGGCGCACGTGCCGCTGGGGGCGGCGGCGGCCCGACGTGGCGGCGAGCGGGCGGGGGTGGCCGCGCCGCTCCGCGCGCGGACGGGACCGCGGGGTCGCGGGGCGCCGCGCGCCGGCGGGGCGAGCGGGGAGGCGCGCGGAGGGCGCGGGCCGCTTGCCCATGCACGGATGGTGCGCAGGTTCGTGGCATGCACGGGCTGCCTCCCTTCACGCCGGTCGCGTCGAGCGTCCGCGTCCGCGCGGTGAACATCGCGCTCGGGCTCTGGCTCTTCGCCTCGACCTTCCTGCTCCCGCGCGACGGCGGCGTCGGGTTCAGCACCTGGCTCGTGGGGATCTGGGTCGCGACCACCGCGCTGCTCGCCCTCTACGCGCCCGCCCTGCGCTTCCTCAACACCGCCCTCGCCGGCTGGCTGCTCGTGACGACGATCTGGTTCCCGCACACGCAGGCGTGGGTGGCGTTCCACGACGCCTTCGTGGCGGGCGTGATGCTGGTGGTCTCGCTCGTGAAGACCACGCCGCTCGAGCTGCGCCCGCGCGACGCGCCGGCCTGAAGCGACCGAGCACGACCCCGCGCGCGGTCCCGCGGAGCGGCGGCCGGCGCGCGAGGCGCCCGCCCCGCTGGCGCGCCGGAGTCGTCCGGAGCGGGCGGGTGCTGTAGAACATCCCGGTGCTGACGATCACCATCTCCGAGGACGCCGCCGGGCAGCGGCTCGACAAGCTCGTGCGCAAGGCGCTCCGCGACGTGCCGCTCTCGCACGTCTACAAGATGTTCCGCACGCGCAAGGTGCGGGTGAACGGCGCGCGGGGCAAGGCGGAGCAGCTCGTGCAGGCGGGCGACACGGTCGTGATCCGCGGCGACGAGGAGCGGCTCCTCGCGCGGCCGGAGCCGGCGCGCGGCGCGGCGCGGGGGGGCGAGGTCACCTTCGGCGTGCTGCACGAGGACGCCGACGTCCTCGCGGTGGACAAGCCGGCCGGCCTCGCCGCCCACCCCGGCACCGGCATCACCGGCGCGACGCTCGTGGAGATGGCGCGCGCGCACCTCCGCACGCCCGAGGACCTGCCGCCGACCGAGTTCAAGCCCTCGCCCGCGCACCGCCTCGACCGCGACACCTCCGGCGTCGTGCTGGTCGCGAAGACGCGCAAGGCGATGGTGGGGCTCACCGAGATCTTCACCAGCGGCGAAGGGGTGAAGAAGACCTACCTCGCCCTCGTGAAGGGGAAGATGCCGCGCGAGGTCGGCACCATCGACCTGCCGCTCTCCGAGCACGAGCAGACCGCGCGCTCCAAGGCGGCGCGCGGCGTGAACCTGCAGGAGGCGCTCACCCGCTGGAAGGTCCTGTCCTCCGGCAAGGAGGCCTCGCTCCTCGCCGTCGGCATCGAGACCGGCCGCACGCACCAGATCCGCCGCCACCTCGAGGCGATCGGGCACCCGGTGCTCGGCGACAAGCGCTACGGAGACTTCCCCGCGAACCGCGCCGCGAAGCAGCGCTGGGGCCTCCGGCGCATGTTCCTCCACGCCTGGAGGCTCGAGCTCCCGCACCCGACGGGCGGGCGGCGGCTGGAGCTCGAGGCGCCGCTCCCGGAGGAGCTCGCGGAGGCGCTCTCGCGCGCGAACCTCGCGGCGCCCGGGGTGGGCCCGGGCGAGCGGGCGGGGGCCAGGGCGCCAGCCCGCCCACACGGCGAGCGTTGAACTCACCCGGACCCGGGGCTTAGATTCGCCAGCCGATGAGCGACAGCCGCGATCCGACGGTCGAAACCGGGGGCACGACGGACGCCCCCTCCCGCGTGGTCCTCGACGGGGTCCCGCCCCCCCGGCCTCTCGTCCGGCGGCTCCTCCGCTGGGCGATCTTCCTCGCCATCGTGGCGGTGAACGCCGGGGTGGTCGCCGGGATCGCGGGCTACCTGTACTTCTCGCGCAGCCTCCCGGAGCTGCCCAGGATCGCCGACTACCGGCCGCCCATCATCACCGAGCTCACGAGCGGCGACGGGCAGATCGCCGGCGAGTTCTTCGTCGAGCGGCGCAAGGTCGTCCCGTACGCGCGCATCCCGCGCCAGCTCGTGCAGGCGTTCATCTCGTCGGAGGACCAGGACTTCTTCGAGCACGGCGGCATCGACTGGAAGGGGACGCTCCGCGCCGCGGTGAACACCTACGTGCTGCGGCGCCGCATCCAGGGCGGCTCCACCATCACCCAGCAGACCGCGAAGTCGCTGCTCATCAGCGCGGAGGGCTTCGAGTCGGGCACGAAGCGGAGCCTCGCCCGCAAGATCCGCGAGTTCATCCTCGCGAAGCGGCTCGAGCGCGCGTTCACGAAGGAGGAGATCCTCTGGCTGTACCTGAACGGCGTCTACCTCGGGCACCACAGCTACGGGGTCCAGACGGCGGCCGAGAACTACTACCGCAAGAACGTGGAGGAGCTCACGCTCGAGGAGGCGGCCCTCATCGCCGGGCTGCCGCAGGCGCCGTCGCGCTACTCGCCCTTCTCCCACCCGGAGGCCGCCAAGGAGCGGCGCCGCTACGTGCTGCGCCGCATGGCGGAGGAGGGCTTCATCACGCAGGAGGAGCGGCGGCGCGGCTCCGAGGCGGAGGTGAAGGTCTTCGGGGTCGACGACGTGTTCCGCGAGACGGCGCCGTTCTACGTCGAGCAGGGCCGCCGCTACGTGGTGGACCGCTACGGCAACGACCGGCTCCTCCACGACGGGCTCCGCGTGGAGCTCGCGATGGACCTCGAGAAGCAGCGCGCCGCCCAGGCGGCGATGCTCTCCGGGCTGATGGAGGTCGACCACCGCCAGGGCTACAACGGGCCGGTCGCCAACGTCGCCCCCGGGAGCGACGAGCGCAGGGAGCTCGCCAGCCGGCTCGCGCGCGCCTGGCCGAAGGGCTCGCTCGAGCCCGGCGACTACTGCGTGGGGATCGTGGCGCGGGTGGGCGCCGACGCGGCCGAGGTCGAGATCGGCGAGAACCGCGGCCTGCTCCCCGTCTCCGGCATGCGCTGGGCGCGCCGCCCGAACCCGGAGGTCTCCTACCCCGACGCGCTCATCTCCCGCCCCTCGGTGGCGGTGAAGGCGGGCGACGTCGTGCTCCTCCGCCGCGTGACGCGGGAGCAGCTGCAGAGGCGCGAGAAGGAGCTCGCGGTGGGGAAGGCCTCGGCGGTGCCGGAGGCGGAGCTGCTCTTCTCGCTCGAGCAGGAGCCCAAGCTGCAGGGCGCCCTCGTCTCGGTGGACCCGTGGACGGGCTACGTGGTGGCGATGGTGGGCGGCTACGACTTCGACGCCTCCGAGTTCAACCGCGCGTTCCAGTCCTGCCGCCAGCCGGGCTCCGCGTTCAAGCCGCTCGTCTACTCCGCCGCCATCGAGAAGCTCGACTACACGCCGGCGACGATCCTCACCGACGCGCCCATCGTCTTCCGCGACGACGAGAACAGCTGGAAGCCCCAGAACTACGGGCAGGACTTCAAGGGCGACGTGACGCTGCGCACCGCGCTCGTCAACTCGATGAACATCCCCGCGGTGAAGACCGCCGAGGCGCTCACCGCGAAGGCCGGCGCCCTCGCGCTCGCGCAGTGGGCGAAGGCGCTCGGGCTCACCACGCCGGTGAAGCTCGAGCTCGGCAGTGCGCTCGGCTCGTCCTGCGTGAACCTGTGGGAGCTCACGAACGTGTACGCGCTCTTCGCGCGCTACGGCGAGAAGCGCCCCGCCGCGCTCGTGAAGCGCGTCCTCGACCGCGACGGGAACGTGCTCGAGGATCGCGCCGACTGGCGCGACCCGTGGGTCGGGCTCGACGAGCGGCTCGCGGCGGGGTTCGCCGAGGTGACGCGCCCGCGCGAGCGGGTGATGGACGAGCGGACCGCGTACATCCTCGTGCGGCTGCTGCGCGAGGTCGCGACCGTCGGCACCGGCGCCCGGGCGGCGGCGCTCGGCAAGCCCGCCGCGGGCAAGACCGGCACGACGAACGACTCGTTCGACACCTGGTTCATGGGCTTCACCCACGACCTCGCGACCGGGGTGTGGCTGGGCTACGACGTGAACGTGACGCCGCTCGGCCGGTACGAGACCGGCGGCCACGCGGCGCTGCCCATCTGGCTCTCCTACATGCGCACCGCGCTCGAGGGCCGGCCCCAGCCGGAGTTCGCCGCGCCCCCCGGCATCGTGGAGGTGCGGATCGATCCCGAGACCGGGAAGCCGTCGGGGGACGGGCGCGGCGTGCTCGAGCCGTTCAAGCAGGGCACCGAGCCGACCGCCGTGAAGGAGGGCCAGCAGAAGGTCGAGGTGCAGGACCTCTTCATGCAGTAGCGGCCCGCGGGCGAGCGGGCGCCCGCCGAGCGGCCAGGGCGGCGTGCGTCAGAAGCGCTCGTCGGCGCGGAGGCCGCCGGTCTTGGCGATGATCTCCGCCACCCCGACGAGATCGCGCCACTCCGCCGGCGAGAGCGGGACGACGGAGAGCCGGCCCTGGCGGAGGAGCGCCGAGCCCTCGAACGTGGGCTCCTGCTTCAGCGCCTCGAGCGGGACCGGCGCGGGGAGCGGCCCCACCGCCCGCACGTCCACGCAGACGGTCCCGCTCCCCTCGGGGTCGGGGTAGGCGGTGCGCACCACCACCGCCACGCCCACGGCGCGCTTCTCGCCCGAGTGGTAGATGACCGCGTGGTCGCCCGCCTGCATCGCGCGCAGGTTGGCCTGCGCCTGCGCGTTCGAGACGCCGGTCCAGGCGGTGGTGTCCTCGCGGACGAGGTCGTCCCACGCGTACGCGCTGGGCTCGGTCTTCAGGAGCCAGTAGGCCATGCGCCGGAGAGTTAGGCGCGGCGAGCCGGCGCCGCAACGACCGCGCGAAGCCTTCCGGATTCGCCCGTGTTATATGGGCGACGCATGTTCGGCCTCGGCTTCGGCGAGATCGTGATCATCGCCATCCTGGCGCTCCTCCTCCTCGGGCCCGACCGCCTGCCGGAGGCGGCCAAGACCCTCGGGAAGACGCTCCGGGAGGTCCGCAAGGCCACGGACGACATCAAGGACCAGATCGAGACCGAGCTCTACGCGGACGAGCGGAAGGCCGCGAAGCCCGCCCTGGTCCCGCCGGTCCCGGCCGCGTCGCTCCCGCCCGCCGGGCCACCGCCGCCCGCCACGACCGACAACGTCCCGGGCCTCGAGGCCGCCCTCGCCGAGCCCGCCGGCGCGGCGCCCCCGCCCGCCGCGGAGGAGCCCGCCGCGGCCTCCGAGGCGCCTGCGCCCTCCAGGACCGCATGAGCTCGACCGCGCCGCAGCTCCCTCCCGCCGGCGGAGCGCCGGAGCCGGAGGGCGAGGTCCGCCTCACGTTCATGGAGCACCTCCGCGACCTGCGGAAGCGGCTCATGCACGCGCTCCTCGGCGTGCTCGTGGGCATGGTCGCGGTGGGCGGGTTCGTGGAGCCCATCTTCCACTGGCTCATGAACCCGGTGCGCGCGGCCCTGCCGAAGGAGCAGCAGGTGCTGCACTACACGAGCTCGATCGAGCCGCTCATGGTCTACCTGAAGGTGGCCGTGTACGGCGGCGTGTTCGTGGCCGCGCCGTGGGTGCTCTGGCAGGTCTGGCAGTTCATCGCCCCCGGCCTCTACCGCAAGGAGAAGCGGCTCGTCGTCCCGTTCCTGTTCTTCGGGACCCTGCTCTTCTACGTCGGCGCGGCGTTCTGCTACTTCCTCGTCATGCCCCCGGCGTTCCCCGCGATGCTCGCCATCGCCGGCGACGCGAGCCTCGTCCCGATGCTCACCATGAGCTCCACCCTCGGGCTCGTGCTCGGGATGCTGCTCGGCTTCGGCGTGGTGTTCGAGGTGCCGGTCATCATCGCGTTCCTGGCGCTCATCGGGGTGGTCTCCGCCGACACGCTCGCGAAGTACCGGCGCATCGCCATCGTGGTGAACACGCTCATCGCGGCGATCATCACGCCCACCGGCGACCCGCTGAACCTCGCCATGATGGCCGTGCCGATGATCCTGTTCTACGAGATCGGCATCGTCCTCGCGCGCATCCTCGGCAAGAAGAAGGCCGCCCCGGCCGCGTCGGTCGCGAAGGCGTAGGCGCTCACCCGGCGCGCCCGCGCGCGGACCCACCCCCATCGAAAGCCGCGCGCCGCGCCCGGCGGGGACGTAGCATCCCCGGCGTGACCTTCCACGTCCTCGCGGCGCTGTTCGCCGTCTACATGCTCGCCCGCCACGCCCCGCGCGCCGTGCGGCTCCTGCGCTCGCCGGAGGGGCGGGCCGCGGCGGCGATCCCCGTCGTGAACATCCTCCTCGCGGTGGCGATCCTGGCCTTCGCCGTGAAAGGCCTCACCGCGAGCCTTATCCCTAGATGAGGAGGCTTCGCGCATGAAGCGGGCAGGCCAGAAGGACGTCGTCATCCTCGCCGCGAAGCGGACCCCCTTCGGGACGCTCGGCGGGGCGCTCAAGGATCTGAGCGCCACCGACCTGGCCGTGCACGCCGCGACCGCGGCGATCGCCCAGGCGGGCGTCCCGGCGGAGGACTACGGCCACGTGGTGATGGGCAACGTGGCGCAGACGAGCAGCGACGCGATCTACCTCTCCCGGCACGTGGGGCTGCGCGCCGGGCTCCCGCAGCGCGTGCCCGCGCTCACCGTGAACCGGCTGTGCGGGTCGGGCTTCGAGGCGGTGATCCAGGCCGCCATGCTCATCGAGCTCGGCGAGGCGGAGGTGGTGCTCGCCGGCGGCACCGAGTCGATGAGCCAGGCGCCGCTCGTCGTGCGCGGCGCGCGCTTCGGCTTCCCGTTCGGCAAGCCACCCGCGATGGAGGACATGCTCTGGTCGGCCGTCACCGACAGCTACGCCGGCATGCCCATGGCGCTCACCGCCGAGAAGCTCGCGGAGCAGCACGGGATCGGCCAGGACGCGGTGGACGAGCTGTCGGTGCTCTCCCAGCGGCGCTGGGCGGCGGCCCAGGAGGCGGGGCGCTTCCGCGAGGAGCTCGTCCCCGTCGAGGTGAAGGGCAAGAAGGGCAGCGTCACGTTCGACCGCGACGAGCACCCGCGCCCGGACACCACCGTCGAGGGGCTGCGCAAGCTGCCCAAGGTGTTCAAGAAGGACGGCGTCATCCACGCAGGCGCCGCGAGCGGGGTCGCCGACGGGGCGGGCGCGCTGGTGGTCGCCACCCGCGCGTACGCGGAGCGGCGCGGCGTCCGCCCGCTCGCGCGGATCGTGAACTGGGGCCACGCGGGCGTGGACCCGACCATCATGGGCATCGGCCCGGTGCCGGCGATCCAGAACGCGCTCGCGCGCGCCGGCGCCACCCTCGCGGACATCGACCTCTTCGAGGTGAACGAGGCGTTCGCCCCGCAGTACCTCGCGGTCGAGAAGGAGCTCGGGCTCCCGCGCGAGCGCACGAACGTGGACGGCGGCGCGATCGCGCTCGGCCACCCGCTCGGCGCGAGCGGCGCGCGCATCACGATGCACCTCGCGTACGAGCTCCGCCGGCGCGGCGGACGGGCGGCGATCGGGTCCGCCTGCATCGGCGGCGGGCAGGGCGTCGCGATCGTCCTCGCCCCGGTCGAGCCGTGACGCCGTCCGTCGCGTTCTTGCCCGGGCCCTCCCGGGACGATAGGGTCCAGCCCGTTCCGAGGGAGGGTACGGGATGGCGGACTTCACCGGGGTGAAGGTGTTCACGACCACGCTCGCGCGCGATCGGGAGCACATGGGAGAACACATCACGCGCTGGCTCGCCGAGCACCCCGATTACGAGGTGGTGGAGCGCGAGGTGACGCAGAGCTCCGACAAGGAGTTCCACTGCCTGTCGATCATCCTGTTCTACCGGGAACGAAGAAAGGCCTGACGCCACATGCCCACCGCCCGCCGCCGCCCCCCCGATCTCGGCAGCGTCTTCACGTTCGGCGGGCGGGTCCCCGCCGCGGTGGGCTTGCTCATCGTGGCGATGGCGGTGGTCACCATCGGGAGCTGGCTCGACCGGCGGCTCCTGGCGCTCCTCGCCTTCGATCCGCCGAGCGTCGTCGGCGGCCAGGTCTGGCGCCTCCTCACGTGGGTCTTCGTCCAGGACAGCCCGCTCACCCTCTTCTTCGCGGGCTTCATGCTCTGGTGGCTCGGGCAGCAGCTCGTGTTCACGTGGGGCGAGCGGCGCTTCCTCCTGCGCTTCCTCGGGATCACCGTGGGAGCCGGCGCCCTCGCGACGCTCGTCGCGATCGTCTACCCGCCCGCCGCCATCGCCCACATCGACGCCTGGCCCACGGTGAACGCGCTGCTCGTCGTCTGGGCGCTCATGTACCCGGACCGCCCGCTCTCCTGGTTCGGAGTCGTGAACATGAGCGCCAAGATGATGGCGGCGCTCGTGGTGTTCGGGACCGTGCTCTACGCCATCGCCTACGGCGGCCCGGGCCGCTTCGTGGTGCACTTCTCCGCGCTCGCCCTGGGCTGGGTGATGTCGCGCGGCTTCTCGTTCGGCCGGTACTTTCGCAAGGCCCGGCGGAGCATGGAGGAGCGCGAGGCGCGCCGCCGCGCGAAGCACCTCAAGGTGGTCCGCCGAGACGGCAAGGACGAGCCGCCCCGCTGGATAAACTGATCTCACGGGGGACTGCGTCCCCCGCCCCAGCGGCGGAGCCGCCGGGGCCCCACCCCCGCTCGGCGGGGCCCGTGAACCTGCGCGCCCGCTGACGCGGGTGCGCGCAGGTTCCCCGCCGGAGGGGCTTCGCCCCTCCCGCGCTTCGCGCGGGGCCCTCCCCATCGCGCGGTCTCGACACGGAACACGCGGCGGCGCCCG
>NZ_JAKZLF010000044.1 GCF_022808855.1 Anaeromyxobacter soli | reverse complement strand
AGGCCTATCGGATCGACTACAACGAGGTGCGGCCGCACAGCTCGCTGGACAACCAGACGCCGAACGGCTTTGCTCGCAGTATCACCGGACTCACGAAGCTAGCCGTCTAGAGTCGGGGGGCAGGTCACGAACGGCGCCGGTATCGAGCAGGGTCCCGTGGTGTTGGGCACCACGCAGAGGTTCGTGCTCAGAACCTTGAAGGACGGAACCCCGGCCTACCCCGCCGGCTACAGCGTGGAGGGCTGGTACGACGCCTTCACCGGCCCCTATCCCAACGCATCAGGCACCTGCGGCGTCACCGAACCTTCCTTCAACGTCAACTCCATCGTCGTCGACTTCGTGGACCTGACCTTCTCGCAGGAGGGCTACTACACGGTGTGCCTGCATCTAATCCACGCGACCGAGCCCGAGATCTGGGACAACGCCGCCGTCTATGTGAGGCCGAACCAGGCTCCGCACGTCCAGGAGGTTCAGCTCGACCCTCGTCTTCCCGTCGTCGGTTACGAGACGAGCGCGGTTGCGTCGCTCTGGAGCAATGACGACGCGATCGAGTCGTGCACGGTCGACTACGGCGACGGCGGGGGCCCCGAGACTGGCGAGGTCCTGACCCTGTTCCCGACGCCCGACCCCACGCCCGAAATGCAGGCCCTCGGGAACGTAGACATCATCTGCCAGGGGCCCCCGCACACCTATGACGCGTCCGGGTCCTACACGGTGACCGTCGCGGCGACCGACGCCGGCGGCCTTCAGGGAACGGCTGAAACCTACGTGACGCCGTCAACCGAACCGTACATGTACGTCGCTTTCATCGACTTCTCTTACGGGGCCATCCGGTCCGGCCGCCTGTGGAACTACACGGCGGCGGTCAACATCCGCCACTTCACCGGTGTGGACCTGAGCAGGGCGACCGTCACGGCCGAATGGCGGGTGTTGTATGGCCCGACGATGCTCACGCAGAGGGTCACGACCAATAGAGAGGGCATCGCGAAGTTCGCCCTGCGCGCGTTCCCGTACGGCGAGTACGACCTGTGCGTCACGAACGTCGAGAAGTCGGGCCTGACGTTCCGGTATGACGAGGGGTGGCCCCCGCTGTGCGCGAGCGATTACTCCAAACCGATGGAGTCGCCGTAGACCGGGCGACGCCTGATCGCGTGCTGACCTGATCCGGCCGTCCAGCGGCCCCGGCGCTCCCGCACCGGGGCCGTTCCATCGGTTCGGCCCGGCGCTCGCGAGCGTGCCGAGGCTCGTCACACCGCGGCCGGACGCCTCGAGCGCGTGGGCCGGGGGGACGCCTCGCGAGGCGCGCGCCGCGGGTGCTATCGTTTCCCGATGCCGCTCGACCCGGACGTCCAAGACCAGCTGCGCCGCGTCCTCTCGTCGATGGAGCTCCTGCTCCCGAAGCCCATCGAGAAGATCGACTGGGGCAGGACCCACGCGGCGAACTGGAGGCGCCACTCGTTCGCCGGCTACCTCGAGGCCGTCTCGAGCGTCGAGGGGATCCAGCTCTCGGACCTGCTCGGCATCGAGGAGCAGAAGCGCATCGTCGAGGCGAACACGCGCCAGTTCCTCGCCGGCTTCCCCGCGAACAACGTCCTGCTGTGGGGGACGCGCGGGACCGGGAAGTCGTCGCTCGTGCGGGCGCTCCTCCGCGCGTACGCGTCCGAGGGCCTGCGCATCATCCAGGTCGACAAGGACGACCTGGTGAGCCTCCCGGCCATCGTGGACGAGGTCGCCGGGCAGCCGTATCGCTTCCTCCTCTTCTCGGACGACGTCTCGTTCGAGGTGGGCGAGTCGAGCTACAAGATGTTGAAGAGCGCGCTCGACGGCTCCGTGTACGCGCCGCCCGAGAACGTCCTCATCTACGTCACCTCCAACCGGCGCCACCTCATCCCGGAGTTCGAGACGGACAACCTCGGGGCGCTGCTCGTCAAGAACGAGATCCACCACGGCGAGGCGGTCGAGGAGAAGATCTCGCTGTCGGGGCGGTTCGGCCTCTGGGTCGGGTTCCACGCCTTCTCACAGGACGAGTACGTGGCCGTGGCGAGGCAGTGGGTCACGAAGCTCTGCGAGAGGGCGGGCGCCGAGCTGGCGTGGGATCGGCAGGCGGCGGAGGCGGCCGTCGCCTGGTCGAATCAGAAGGGCGATCGCAGCGGGCGCATCGCCTACCAGTTCGCGAGCGACTGGGTGGGCCAGAGCATGCTGCGCTCGCGCTAGCGGACGCCCGAGCGGTCATCCGGCAGCACCGACGATCGGCGCGAGGCCCGCTCGCACGCCCGTCAACGACGCAGTGCGTCCCAGAAGTGGCGCGGCGCGAGATTCAGGCACTTTCCGGAACGATCGCTTCAGGCAACGCGTTTGCACCGTCAGCGACCTCGCGAGGCTCGGGCTACGCCCTGCGACGTCCTCCGTGTCGATACGGCACGGTGGCGTGGCGGCGGGTTCACGGGCTCGGCGGGGGACACGAAGATGGCATTCATCCCAGCTCAGGCACACCCACTCATGTCCTCTCGCGCCCGCCGCATGCGGTCGCGCGGCGCCGTCCTCGTCGTCGAGGACGATCCCGACATCCGCGAGGCGCTCGCCGAGGCTCTCGGCAGCGAGGGCTACGACGTCGCGCTCGCCGAGAACGGGCAGGACGCGCTCGACGTGCTGCGCGACTGCCCGCGACCGGATGTCATCCTCCTCGACCTCCTCATGCCCGTCATGAGCGGGTGGCAGTTCCGCCAGGAGCAGCTCGCGGACCCAGCCCTGGCGGGCATCCCGGTGGTCGTCGTCTCTGCCTCGCCGCCTGGCGACGCGCAGCCGGACCGGTACCTGCCGAAGCCGTTCAGCATCGACGATCTGCTCTCGACGGTCGCCGAGCTCTCCGCGGACGCCGCCGAGCGGATCTGACCGCTCGGCGACGAGCGCGCGACGTCTCACGCGCGCCGCGGCGGCGCCCGGGCCGCCTCCGGCACGAGCTGGTGGAACAGGCTCGACTCCCGCTTGAAGAAGCCCTCGGTGTGGAACGACCACTCGAGCCCGAGCACCTCGAGGTCGAGGTGGTGCACGAGCTCGTGGAGGAGCGTTCGAAGGAACGTGCGGAACGCGACCACGCGCGCGTGGCGGGCGGTGCGCATCCAGACGCGGATGCAGGGCGGCTCGTCGGGATCGGGGGTGTAGAGGCCGTGCAGCTCGCCAAAGTCCGCGCTCGGCCGGACCGCGTGGATCTCGAGCTTGGGCGTGCGCGCGCCGAGCGCCCGGGAGATCCCCGCGCACAGCGCGAAGGCGGCGCGCGCCACCGCCTCGCCGTCGTCGCGCGCGAGAGCCTCCCGCAGCGCCTCGACCTGCGGGTGCAGCGAGGCGACGCCCGGCACCGGGATGGCCGGGACCGCGTCGCTGGCGCGGTAGATCGCCTTCTCCCGGGGTGACAGGCGCGCGTAGTACGCGAACGGCACGGCGGCGGCGCGGGGCGCCCTCCCTCAGTTCCGGAACGTGGGCGGCCGGACGCTCACCCCGGCGATCTCCTCGCGGGCCGCGAAGCCTCCCTCGAGCGGGTGCCAGTGGCTCACGGCCGGCTCGCCGAACTGCCAGCAGAGGAACGCCGGCTCGCCCTCGACCACGGCGTAGAAGTCCACGAGCCCCGCCTCGACGTCCTTCACGAGGCAGCCCATGCCGTTCACGCGCTCGATGACGCGGGTGATCTCACCGGCCAGCCGCTCGAGCCGAGCGGCGTCCGCCTCCCTGCCCTCCGGGGGGCCGTCTCCCCGGAGGAGGGCCACCGCGACGTCGGCGCCGCCGAGCGACTCGACGAGCGGGCCGAGCTCGGCGCGGGCGGCCGCGAGGCGCCCGAAATCGAGCTCCAGCTCGGCCACGAGCGCGTTGGCCTCCTCGACGGTGAAGAAGCGCGGACCCTCGTCCACGGGCGGATTCCCAGACATCTCCGTGTTATAAGCGCGGGCCTGGCGGAGGCACCCGGAGTCCCATGCTCGAGACCGTATCCAAGGGGTTCAAGGCAGCGCGGAACAAGCTGAAGGGGCGGACGGAGATCACCCCCGAGGTGGTCGACGACGCGCTGCGCGACATCCGCGTCTCGCTGCTCGAGGCGGACGTCTCCTTCGAGGTCGTGAAGCGCTTCGTCGCGCGCGTGCGCGAGAAGGCCATCGGCGAGGTCGTCGAGACCAAGGTCAAGACGGAGAAGGGCGTCGTTCGGGTCACGCCCCAGGACCACTTCGTCAAGATCTGCCACGACGAGCTCGAGGCGCTCATGGGCCCGGTCGACACCTCGCTCCGCGACGCGGTGCGGGGGCGTCCGACCGGCGTGATGATGGTCGGCCTGCAGGGCTCCGGCAAGACGACCACCGCCGGCAAGATCGCGAACAAGCTCCTCAAGGAGGGGAAGAAGCCCCTCCTCGTCGCCGCCGACGTGTACCGCCCCGCCGCGGTCGATCAGCTCAAGGTCCTCGGCGAGCGCCTCGGCGTGCCGGTGTTCCACGAGCCGGGCGTGTCGCCGCCGGAGATGTGCCTGCACGCCTTCGAGGCGGCGCAGCGCGAGAAGGCGAACGTCGTCATCTACGACACCGCGGGCCGCCTCGCCGTCGACGAGGAGCTCATGGTGGAGCTCGAGGACATCAAGCGGAACGTCGCGCCGGAGAACATCCTCCTCGTCGCCGACGCCATGATCGGCCAGGACGCGGTGAAGACCGCCTCCGAGTTCGACCGCCGCCTCTCGCTCGACGGCTTCATCCTCACGAAGCTCGACGGCGACGCGCGCGGCGGCGCCGCGCTCTCCATCAAGGAGGTCACCGGCAAGCCCATCAAGTTCCTCGGCATGGGCGAGTCGCTCGACCGGCTCGAGGAGTTCCGCCCCGAGGGGCTCGCCTCCCGCATCCTCGGGTTCGGCGACATCGTCGGGCTCGTCAAGGACTTCGAGCAGCACGTCGACGAGGAGACGGCGGAGGCCGAGGCGCAGAAGATCCTCTCGGGCGACTTCACGCTCGAGGACTTCGTGAACCAGATCCGGCTCGTCCGGAAGATGGGTCCTCTCGGCGACCTGATGGAGAAGTTCCCGCTCTTCGGCGACCTGCCGGAGGGCTTCCAGTTCGACGACCAGGCGCTCACCAAGATCGTCGCCATGGTCGACTCGATGACGAAGGTCGAGCGCCAGCGCCCCGACGTCATCAACGACGCGCGCCTCAAGCGGATCGCGCGCGGCTCGGGGCGCGGAGAGAAGGAGGTCCGCGACCTCCTCAAGCAGTACAACTCCATGCGCGGGGTGATGAAGCAGATCGGCTCCGCCCCCGGCCTGCTCTCGCGCCTCCCCGGCGTGAAGCAGCTCATGAGCCTGCGCAAGCTGCAGGGCAAGGGCATGGAGGACGTGCTCGGCGCCGACGCGCAGGCGGTGGAGCGCGCGCTCTCGGGCGGGCTCGTGCCGGACGCGGCGATGGCGCAGCAGATGGGGCTGCCGAAGGGCTACACGCCGCCCATGTCCGCCGGCGCGATGGCGCGGGCGCGGCTCATGGGCTACGCGCCCGAGCCGATCGCGCTCGAGTCCAAGAAGGACCGCGACGCGCGCAACAAGAAGCGCAAGGCGGAGCGCCAGGCGCGCAAGAAGGCGCGCAAGCGCGGCCGCAAGTAGGAGCGGGCGGTGGGAGACGCGAGCGACGGCGAGACCTCCGGCGCGCTCTCGAGCTTCCGCGCCCTCCCCTTCCGCCCTGCCGCCTGGGCGGGCGCGGTCTACCCCGACGACCCGATCGCGCTCCGCCGCGCGCTCGACGGCTGGCTCCGCGACGGGGTCGCGCCCCCGCCGTGCGAGCCCGTCCGCCTCGTCGTCGCGCCGCACATCGACTACCCGCGCGGCGCCGCCGGCTACGCCCGCGCGTACCGCGCGCTCGCCGCGACCGACGCCGACCTGTTCGTCGTCTTCGGCACGGCGCACGCGACGCCGCCGCACCTCTTCACCCTCACCCGCCTCGACTACGCCACGCCGCTCGGCGCGGTGCCGACCGATCGCGCGGCGGTGGAGGCCATCGCCGCCCGCCTCGGCGCGGAGGAGGTGCTCGCGGACGAGCTCTGCCACGCGGGCGAGCACTCGGTGGAGCTCCAGGTCGTGGTGCTGCGCCACCTCCTCCGGCGTCCGTTCACGGTCCTGCCGGTGCTCTGCTCGAGCATCTCCCACCTCGCCGCGCCCGCCGAGGCGACCCGGCCGTTCCTGGCGGCGCTCGCCCGCGCGACCTCCGGCCGGCGAGTCTGCTTCGTCGCCGCGGCCGATCTCGCGCACGTCGGCCCGCTCTACGGCGACCCGCGCCCGCCCACTGCGGCCGAGCTCGGGGCCCACGCCGCCGCCGACCGGCGCACCCTCTCGTACCTCGCTGCCGGAGACGCGGACGGGTTCCACCGCGACGCGGTCCGCGAGGACGCACGGCGGAGGCTCTGCGGGGTTGCCCCCATCTACGCGGCGCTGCGCGCGAGCGGGCGCGCCGCGCGGCTCCTCCACTACGCGCAGTGGACCGACGGGACGGACTCGGTGAGCTTCGCCGCCGCCGCCGGCTGAGGCGCCGGAGCGGGCGAGCGCCCGGGCGCCCCGCCGAGGGCACCCCGGTGAAAAGGCGCTGCCTCGGACGAGCGCGCCGGGTCGTTCGCGCATAATGTCCTACTGCGCCTCGCGCGCGCCTCACGGCGGCGGGGAGGCCCCGACACCTCGCGAGAGACCCCCGCCTCGATGCCGCCGCCCAGGATCCTCAACGTCAACGACCGTGCCGCCGCCCGCTATCTCGTCACCCGGATGCTCTCCGCGGTCGCCTTCGAGGTGGACGAGGCCGAGTCGGGGGAGGACGCCCTCGCGGCCGTGGAGGCCACGCCGTTCGACGCCGTGGTGCTCGACGTGCGGCTCCCGGGGATCGACGGGTACGAGGTCTGCCGCCGGCTGAAGGGCTCCGAGGCCACCTCCTCCATCCCCGTGCTCCTCACCTCCGCCGCGCTGGTGGAGACCGGCGACCGGGTCCACGGGCTCGAGGCCGGCGCCGACGCCTACCTCGTCCAGCCGTTCGAGGCAGCCGAGCTCGTCGCGCTCCTGCGCGCGCTGCTCCGCACCCACGCCGCGGAGCGGCGGGCGCACGCCCTCGCGGGAGAGCTCGCCGAGGCGGTGCGGGTGCGCGACGAGTTCATGGCGGTCGCCTCGCACGAGCTCAAGACGCCGCTCACGAGCCTGCAGCTCCGGCTCGAGGCGCTCGGCCGCGAGCTCGAGGGCTGCGACGCGCGGCTCGCGGGGAAGCTCGACGCGGCGCTCCGTCAGACCGGACGCCTGGTCGGCCTCGTGGACGGCCTCCTCGACGTGTCGCGGATCGCCTCCGGACGCATGCGCCTCTCCCGCGAGGAGCTCGACCTCGCCCGGCTCTCGCGGGAGCTCGGCGCGCGCTTCGCGCCCGACGCGTCTCGCGCCGGCTGCGTCCTGTCCGTCGCCGCCCCCGCCCCGGTCGTCGGCCGGTTCGACCGGCTCCGCCTCGAGCAGCTCCTCACGAACCTGCTCTCGAACGCCCTCAAGTACGGCGCCGGCAAGCCCGTCCACGTCGACGTGACGGCGGCCGGGGGCGTCGCCCGCCTCGAGGTGCGCGACGAGGGCATCGGCATCGACCCCGGGGACGTCGACCGCGTCTTCGGCCGCTTCGAGCGGGCGGTCTCGCCGCGCAACTACGGCGGGCTCGGCCTGGGCCTCTTCATCGCCCGCCAGATCGCGGAGGCGCACGGGGGCGGCATCGCCCTCTACAGCCGGCCGGGCGAGGGAGCCCGGTTCACGGTCGAGCTGCCGCTCGAGGCGGAGGCCCTGCTCGAGTCGGGGACCTGACGCCTCCCGCCGCTCCGCGACGGCGCGCGCCGGAGGCCTCGTCCCGGCGCGGGCCTACGGCTCGTCCTCGTCGGCCGCGGCCGCCTCGCCGTACTCGATGGCGCAGCGCGCGCAGAACTCGTTCGGCGGCGGCGCGGACGGCACCGCGATGGTCTTCCCCTCGGCCCCGCAGACCTGGCACCGGCCGGGCAGCTCCACCTCGCCGCGGTCCAACGGGCTCTCCTTCGTCGTCTCCCTCATCCCCCACCTCGCTTCCCCTTCTTCGGGACGACCAGCCCGCGCGAGAGCCGCCGCAGCACGCGATGGTGCTGCCGGCGCTTGTAGCGCTCGTGCGACGAGTCCCCCTCCTCGTTCCGCGCGGCGGTCGCCGCGTCCACCACCTGGAACTCGACGAGGGAGAACACGATCCGGCCGAGCTCGTCCGCCATGGGATCGAGCGGCGGCATGAGGTCGTCGATCCGGACCGGCAGGTCGACGACGAAGTTGAGCACCCGGAAGTCGCGGCCGCTGAACTCGTTGCGCTTGGCGGCGGGATCGCGCCGCTCGAGGTCCGCAGGGAGCTGCAGCTCCGAGGCGATCGCCGAGCCGCGCGGGTGGCTCGCGAGCAGCTCCTGGAAGCGGACCAGGCTGTTCTGCGTCTGGCCGGGCACCGCGTAGTTGAACGGGAACAGCGTCTGGGTGAGGTGCCACACGACCGGCGCGATCTGGTCGGTGCGCTCGGTCACGATCCGGTAGCGGACCCGGTCGAACACCTGCGCCGCGACGGACTCCTTCTTGGCGAGCAGCTTCGTGACGAGCGAGTCGCGCGACTTGGAGTTGCCGGCGAACTCGATCACGGGCAGGCCCGCCGCGCGCATCCGGTCCGCCTCGGCCATGATCCGCCGGTGCGCGCGCTGCGCGAGGTCGGACTCGCGGAGCGGCGTGCGGAACAGGAGCTCGCGCGCCTCGAGGTGGTGGATCACGTGCATCACCTTGAGCACGACGCAGGCGATCCGCCGGAAGCGCCGGGGCTCGAGCGTCCCCGAGGCGAAGAGGAACAGATCGCGGACGTCCTCGGGCTCGGCGACGGGCACCGCGACGCGGTAGCCGAAGACGGAGCGGAGGTACTCGACGGCCTGGGCGAGGATGGCGCGCAGCCGCCGCACGTCGCGGAGGTCCTCGTGGTCGAACTGGTTCAGGCGGAGGTAGCCCTCGACCTCCTCCCGATCACGGAAGTTGAGCCGCCGCCAGTCGATGACGGAGCCGCCGCGGAGGATCACGCGCAGCGCCTCGAGCTCGGCGATCCCCATCCGCTCGAGAGGTCGGTACCCGCCGGCCGGCACCGGCGCGAGCTTCGTGTGCAACGCCACCTCTCCTCGTCCTCGGGGTCCGCGGGACAGTGGCAGCGGCGCGCCCTCCGGTCAAGCCGACCCGGCGGGCCGTCCGATCGCCCGCCCGCTCGTTCGCGGTGGGCGGCGCGGCGTCGTGCCGCGGGGGCGCGCGACGCGCCGCCCGCGGCGACGGGCCGGGATCAGAACCGGAACGGGAAGGTGACCTCCTGGCCGGTCGTCGTGGAGCGCGGGAACTTGATGCTCTTCACGACGCCCGCGAGGCACTGGGCGAACTGACCGCTCGCGAACTCGGGCGTGAGGCACTTCACCTCGCGCACCGAGCCGTCCGCGTTGATGATCCAGCGCATCCTGAGCGTGCCGGTGGCCTCGGCGTCGCGCGCCTTCTGCTCCGACATGCAGCGCTGGAGGCCGTCCATCCGCTGCGCGACCGACTCGTTGATCTGCCCCGAGCTCAGCTTCGCGGGCACCTCGCCGCCGGGGCGCGGCGGGACGTAGACGGACCGGCGGGCGGAGCCCGAGCCGCCGCCCAGCGCGTCGTCGAGCGCCGCGTCGTTCGACTCGAAGTCGAGGACGTCCTTCTTGCGGGCCGGGGCAGGTGCGGGCGCAGGGCTCGGCGCCGGGGGCGGCGGCGTCGCCTGGGCGACGCGCGTCTCGCGCGGCCGCGGCGCGGGCTCGCGCCGCACGGCGCGGGCGGGCTCCTCGCGCGGAGGCTTGGCGGCGGCGCGCGCGGGCTCGGCCGGCTTCTGCGGCGCTGGCGCCGCTGCCGGGGGCGGAACGGTGGCCGCGGTGGAGGGCTCGGTCGCCGGCCCGGGGGCCGGGGCCGGGGCGCTCGCCACCGCGCCCGGCGGAGGGGCGACGGGCGCGCCGGCGCTCGCAGGGGCGGCCGGTGCGGGCGCCTGCTGCTGCACGGAGGCGGGCTGCGCGCTCGCAGGGGCGGGCGCAGGCGAGGGAGCGGGCACGGCCGCGACGGCCGGGACGCGCTCGAGCTGCTTGTTCGTGTACCAGACGACGCCGGCAGCGCCGGCCGCGACGAGGAGCGCCACGGCGGTCACGCCGACCCCGACCGCGCGCGAGATGCTGCGGCGGCTGCGCGCCTCCTCGGCGCCGCGCGCCACCGACGAGCGGCGCTCGATCTTCTTCTCCTCGGTCTTCTCGAGCCCCTTGATGGGGAGCGGGATCGCGCCGGTCGGATCCACCCCGCCGCCCTCCGGCAGCGCGTCGACGAGCGACTTCACGCCGCCGAGGGACCTCGGCTCGGCCTTCTGCGCCGGCGCGCCGCTCGAGGCGATCTCCTCGCTCGCGAGGGCGGCCAGGGCGGAGGCCGCCACCGGCTTCCAGGAGACGTCCGCCCCCGGCTGCGCGGCGAAGTCGCCGCGCGAGGCCTCCGGGCGCGGCTCGACGGGGCGGGACCCCCTCCCCTGCGGCACGGGCGCGAGCTGCGCCGCGAGCTCCGCGACGCTGGAGAGCGGCTGCCAGTCGCCCATCCCCGGACGCCACACGAGCGAGTCGGGGCCGACGTCGCCGCCCTCCCACTTGCGCTTCACCTCGGCGATCGGCAGCGGGCCGACCTGCGCCTGCCCGATCGCGACGTACCACTCGGTCGAGGGCGCCGGGGCCGCCGCGATGCGTGCGGCGTCCTCGTCGCCCATCGCCTGCGTGGCCGAGAGGTCGGGCGCGGGCTCGGGCTTGCGCGCGGGCGCGTCCCCGAAGGCGTTGTCGAACGCGTTGCCGAGCTCGACGTCGAGGCCGCCGCTGGGGATGGGGGCGGACGCGGCGGGCGCGACCGCGGGCTCCTCCGCGGGGCGGCGGACGTGGATGACGGTCCCGCACTTCTTGCAACGGACCTTCACCCCGGACGGCCCGACCTTCTCGTCCGAGATCATGTACTGCGCGCTGCAGCTGTCGCAGGTGAATTTCATGGGTAAGCCCGCGTCGATCCTAGGTTTGGGTAGCGTCCAGCGTCAAGGAGCGGGACCTCACGCCGGCACCACGCAAGACACCCCGAGCTTCTCCCGGAGCGTGCCGTACTCCTCGGAGACGCAGAACCCCGCGAGGTCGCGGAGGCGCGTCTCCTCCCTCAGCTTCGAAACCTGGGGCTTCTCGGCGACCACCGCCCGGCGGACCACGTCGAGGTCGCCCGCCACGAGCGTGGCCACCCGGTTCGAGGTCAGCTCCGCGCCGTCGAGGTAGGCCCGGACGTCGCCCGGGTGCTGCAGGTCGCAGTAGCTCCGGGCGAGGAGCTTCAGGGTGTTCTTGGTGACGTTCTCGGGCAGCGTGCGCTCGAGCTCGCGCTTGAGCTTCTCGACGAGGTGCGGATCCGCCGTGACGACGAACCGGGAGCTCCCCACCGAGCAGGCCGCCTGGAAGACGAGGTCGAGCTGGTCGTGCGGCATGAGCCGGGCGAGCAGGAGCTCCGGGCGCGCGAACGCCATCGCCTTCGCGATCGCGAACCAGAGCTCCTTCTTGGGCCGCTCCCGGAACATGTCCTCCGAGGCCACGAGGCCCGCCGGCTCCGTGGGCACGAGCTGCAGCCGCTGCGGGACGTCGTCCTTGCGAAAGAGCCGCAGCCGCCCCTCGAAGCCGAGGGTGCGCTCCACGTACTTGAACATGTTCGCGAAGAAGAGCATCGAGCCGCGCACGTCGAGCTCGTCCTTCTTCGGCGTGATCCCGAGGTCCTTCTCGCGCTGGACGAACATCCCGCGGGCGTGCAGCGCGAGCAGCGTCATGATGTCGGCGAGCGGCCCCTTCACGCGCTCGTGGAGGAGGAGCGCCCAGAGCGCGTCGTCGAGCGGCCGGCTCGCCTGATCGCGCGCGAACTTCTTGAGGCGGCCGACCACCTGGACCTCGTCGCCGCTCGCGCCGCCCAGGAGGTGGACTCGCACCTGCGCCGCGCCGTAGGCGAGGTCGTACTGCTTGCGGGCGGCGTGGAGCGAGACGAGCGCGGAGGCCGCCTTCTGCGGCTTCGCCCCGAGCTTCACGAGCTGCCGGTAGGCGGCGATCGCGCCGGCCTCCTCGCCGGGCTTCTTCGCGGCGAGATCGGCGTAGGCCTCGAGCGCGGCCGCGTCCTCCGTGTCCGAGCGCGCGACGACGCCGTAGGCGGTGCGGGCGCCGTCCTCGTTGCGGAGCACGTCGCGGTAGAGATCGCCGAGCGTCCGCCACAGCGCGACGCGCGCCTGCGCGACGTCGGGCGTCTTCGGGAGCCGCTGGATCATCCGCACGTACGCCTGCTCGAGGTCGGTCCAGCGCTTCCCCTTCGTGAGGATCTCCTCGATCTTCGCGAACGCCTGGACGAGGCGCGGGTTCCGATCGAGCGCCTTCTCGAGCTCCGCGACCGCCGCGGTCTCGTCCTTCACCTCGTCCTGCAGGACGTCGGCGAGCGCGGCGTGCAGCCGCGCCGCGCGGACCGGATCGGCCTGGACCTCCGGCCGGGCGATGATCTGCGCGAGCACGTCGGCGGACTTCTGGCCCTGGCGCGTCTCGCGGTAGAGGCCGAGGAGCGCCTCGGTCACCGGGAGCGCGGTGGGATCGAGCTTCGAGGCGGCGAGGAACGCGTCGATCGCCTGGTAGGGATCCTTGAGCCTGTCGCGACAGGCCTCGCCGATGGCGACGAGGTTCGCGAGCTTGGCCGGTCCCTCGAGGAGGGGCAGGAGCCGCTGCCGCTGCTCCACCGCGCCCTCCACGTCGCCCATCGCCTCCAGGGCGGCGACGAGGCTCTTGCGCGACGGCTCGTTGTTCGCGTCGATCTCGAGCGCCTTCTTGTAGGCGTTCGCGGCGCGCTCGGTCTGCCCGAGCTTCCCGGCGATCTCGCCGATCTGCCAGTGCGTCTCGACGACCTCGAGATCGGTGAGCGCGTCGCGGTGGTGCACGATCACGGTCGTGAAGATCCGGAGCGCCTCCTCCCACTGCTGCTCGGCGACGAGCAGGTTCCCGAGCCCCTCGAGCGCGGGCAGGTAGGTCGAGTCGAGCTCGTAGGCCCGGCGGTAGCACGCGAGCGCCTTGTCGCGCTTGCCGAGCTTCTCGGCGACGTAGCCCTGGCGGTAGGACTGCCGGCAGAGCTCCTTCGGATCGCCCTCGAGCGCGAGCGCCTCCACCACCCCGTCGAGCACGCGCTCCGCGTCCGGCCAGCGCGCCTGCGCGACGTAGATGTCCGCGAGCGGCCGCGCCGCGTCGGGGAAGCCCGCGGTGCGCTTCAGCGCCTCCTCGTAGTAGCGCGCCGCCTGATCGCGGTCGTCGCGCTCCTCGTGGTAGATTCGGCCCGCCGACGCGTAGAGGCCGGTCTTCTCCGCAGCGTCCGGCGTGTAGCGGGCCTCCTCGAGGAGCATCTCCAGGAACCGGTCGCGATCCCGCTCGCGCTCGGCGATCCCCTTCAGCGCGCGGAGGGCGGGCAGGCAGCCCGGGTCGAGCTGCAGCGCGCGCGCGTACGCCTCCTTCGCGCCCGCCGCGTCCATGAGCATGTCCTCGTGGATGGCGCCGATGCGGACGTGGATCTCGACCGCGTCCCGGGCGCCGCCGGCGATGCGGGCCTCCCGGCGCAGCATGTCGAGGGCCAGGTTCCAGTTGCCGCTCCGCTCGTACAGCCGGCCGAGCGCGGAGACGGCCTCGCGCGAGTCCGGGTCGAGCTGCAGGGCGTGGTTGAAGATCGCCTCCGCGCGGTCGACGCGGGACATCTCCTTCCACCACACCTCGCCGATGGCGACCTCGAGGGCGACCTGCTCGCGCCGGTCGGTCACGAGCGACAGGTGGTGCTGCATGACGCTGATGAGCCGGTCCCAGAGCCCCTCGTCGCGGTAGAGCCGCTCGAGCCCCTTCACGGCGGCGAGGTTGCCGCCGTCCACGCGGAGGATGGCCTCCTCCTTCTCGATGGCGGCGCGCGGGTCGTGCAGCTTCTCCTCGTGGATCCCCGCGCTCTTCGCGAGGATCCGCACCCGCTCGCGCGGGTCCTCGGCCAGCGCGATCTGCCGCTCGTAGACCCGGTTCAGCTCGGCGAAGCGGTCGAGCTTCGTGTAGAGCCGCTCGAGGCCGGCGAGCGCGCCCGCGCTCCGGTCGTCGAGCCCGAGGACGGTCCGGTACGCCTCGACCGCCGCCTCGTCGTCGCCGATCTCGTTCTCGTAGAGCGCGGCGATCTGGAGCTGGAACGCGATCCGCTGCGCGTCGTCCGGCGCGAGGTCGCGCGCGCGGGAGAGCACGCCCGCGAGGTCCGCCCAGCGCTGCTCGCGCCGGTAGAGGCCGGAGAGCGCCTCGAGCGCGAGCGCGTCCGCGCCGTCCAGCTCGAGGACGCGCCGGAGCGCGCCCACCGCCTCGTCCACGTCGCCGAGCTCGCCGTCGTAGATCTTCGCGACCTCGAGCAGGGTCGCCTTCTTCTCCTCGAGCCCCGCCGCCGCCTCGAGCTTCTGCTCGAGGGTGATGACGAGGTCGCGCACGCGGCCGCGCCGCTTGAAGAGCTCGGTGAGCGCCTCGAGGGCCTCCGGGCTCGCCGGATCCGCCTCCAGCGCGCGGCGGAAGGCGGCCTCCGCGCCCTCCAGGTCGTCGAGCCGCTCGTCGCGCAGCTTGCCGAGCCGGAGCATGAGCCGCGCGCGCACGATCCCGCGCGCCTCCTCGGAGACCTGCTCGAGCACCCCGGCGAGCTCCTCGTGCGCCTCGGTCTCGTCGGCGAGCCGCTCCGCCGCCTCGAGCGCCTCGGCGTCGCCGGGCGCCTCCCCGAGCGCGCGGCACCAGGAGAGGAAGGCCATCTCCTTCTGGCCGAGCTTCTTCTCGTGGACGCCCGCGACCTCCTTCAGGAGCGCGACCTTCTCGGCGGGATCGACCACGTTGGGGGCGAAGACGTCGCAGGCCCGCGTGAACGCGCGCCAGTTGCCGGCCGCCTGGTGGATGGCGCGCAGCGCGTCGTAGGCGGTCCGGTTGGCCGGGTCGAGCTCGAGCACCTTGTCGAGCGCCGAGGCGGCGGCGTCCGGGCGACGCTGCTGCTTCCAGAGCTCGGCCACCGCCAGCCAGGCCGGGATCGCCTCGGCGGGCCCGCCCTGCGCGGCGAGGAGCGCCGCGCGGGCCTCCGCCGCCCGCACGCCCTCGGCGGCTGCGCCGGCCGCCCGGAACACCTCCTCGATCCGCACCAGCTCGTCGGCCCCGTGCGGCTCGATGTCGAACGCGAGCTTCGCCTGCTCGATGGCCTCGCGCTTGTTGCCGGCGCGGAGCAGCACCTCGGCGAGCTCGAGGCGCACGCGCTTCACGCCCGCCGCGTCCTCCTGCACCGGCACGAGGCGGCGGTAGACGCCTGCGAGCGCCTCCACGTCGCCCTGCGCCGCGTGGATGTCGCGCAGCGCCTCGAGCGCCCGGCGGTTCTTCGGATCCGAGTCGAGCACCGCCTTGTACGACTGGGTCGCCTGCGCGAGGTCGCCGAGGCGCGAGCCGAGGATCGCCCCGAGCTTGTCGTTCAGCCGGGCGATCTCCCGCCGGTCCACGGTGGCCTGCACGCGCAGGCGCAGGTGCTGGGCGAGGTCCTGCCAGCGCTCGAGCCGCTCGTAGAGGTCCTCGAGCGCGGCGAGCGCGCCGTCGTGGCGCGGCCGCGCGGCGAGGAGCTCCTTCCAGAGCGCGACCGACTCGTCGAGGTGGCCGAGGTCGGCCGCCAGCGCGGCCATCTTGGCGAGCACGCGCTCGCGCGCCGCGGCGTCGCCGGGCGCCACCCGCTGCGCGGCGAGGTTCCGGAAGAGGTCCTCGCGCCGGCCGGCCGCCTCGTAGAGCTCCTCGAGGGCGCGGAGCGAGGCGACGTGGCGCGGGTCGGCCGCGGCCGCGGCCTCGTAGGCCTCGGCGGCGCGGTCCGGCGCGGCGAGCCGCTCCTCGCACAGCTGGCCGAGCCGGAACAGGGTCTGCACCCGGTCCGCCCCCTGCGCGACGTGGGCGCGCTGCGCGAGCACGTCGGCGAGGTCCTCCCACTGCTCGAGCCGCTGGAAGAGCCGCTCGAGGGCGGGCAGCGCCTGCGCCGCGGAGCTCTCGTCGAGCGCGACCGCCTTCCGGTAGAAGCCCGCCGCGCGGGAGGGCTCGGCGAGCTTCTCCTCGTAGAGCGCGCCGAGCCGGAGGGCGACCTGGGCCGTCTCCACCGGCGGGAGCCGGTCGAGCTCGTCCTCGTAGATCGCCGCGAGCTCCTCGTCGTGCCCGCTCGTCTCGGCGAGCGCGTCCATGCGGGCGCGCAGCGCACCGTCGGCAGGGTCCTCGCGGAACGCCTTGCAGAGCGCCAGGAACGCGAGCTGCGGGTCGCCGAGCTGCCGCTCGCGGAGCTCCGCGAGCTGCACGTAGAGCGCCTTGCGCTCGAGCGGGTCCGGCCGCTCCGCGGCGCGCAGCTCGAGCACCGCGGCCTGCTTGGCGGAGTCGCCGCCGCGGCCGTACGCCCCCTCGAGGATGGTCGCCGCGCGCGCGTTCGCGGGATCCTTCTGGAGCATCCCCTCCAGCCGGGCGATCGCCTCCGGGTGATCCGGGCGGGCCGCGAGCACCTCCTCGTAGAGGGAGAGCGCGCCCTCCCGGTCCACGAGGCGCGTCTCCTTCAGCTCGGCGAGCCGCTGGCGCAGCGGCACGAGCGCCGCGTCGTCGCCGGCGGCGGCCGCGGCGTCGATCTCGCGCGCGAGCACCTCGCCGAGGTCCACCCAGCGCTCGGTCCGGACGCAGAGCCGGTCCATGCGCGCGAGCGCGTCCCGGTCGTGCGGGGCGACGTCCAGCAGCCGGCGCAGGCTCTGGATCGCGCCGGCGAGGTCGCCGAGCCGCTCGTCCTGCACGGCGGCGAGCTCGGCGAGGAGCGCGGCGAGGCCGTCGGGCGACTCCTCCTGGGCGATCGCGCGCCGCAGCGCCTGCGCCAGCGCCTCGGGCTCTCCCCCCTCGCGGAGGGCGGCGACGAGCCCCGCGGTCGCCTCCCGGTCGTCCGGCGCGAGGTCGAGCAGCCGCTGCCAGGCCTCGGCGGCGCGGCGCGGATCGTCGTTCGCGAGCCGCGCGATGCGCCGCTGGTACTCGGCGCGCGCGGCGGGGTCGAGCGCGCGATCGGCGTGCTCCTGGAGCAGCGCCCCGAGCTCGTCCTCGAGGCCGGCCGCCTCCGCGTGCCGCGCGGCGAGCTCGAGCGACTCGAGCGCGTCGGGGTCGGCGGCGAGGGCCCGGCTCGCGGCGAGGAACGCCATCTCCGCGTTCTTGAGCTGACCGCCGTACACGGCCGCGACCCGGCGCAGCAGCGCCGCGCGGGCGGCGGGCTCGGTCTGGTGGGCCGCGCGCGCCTCCAGCACCTCGATCACCTTCGCGTGCTCGCCCTCGGCCGCGAAGATCGGCTCGAGGAGCATCGCCGCCTCGACCGCGGCGGGCCCGCTCCCGCGGGCGAGGTCCTCGAGCGCGGCGAGCGCGGCGGGGTGGCGCGGCACCTTCTCGAGCACCGCGCGGTAGCAGTCGAGCGCGCCGTCCGCGTCCGAGAGCCGCTGGTGGCGGATCCGCCCGAGCCGGTAGCGCAGCTCGGCGGCCTCGGCGACCAGGTTCGGCTGCCGGTCGGCGACGGCGACCTCGCGCGAGAGCACGGTGGCGAGCTCGTCCCACCTCTCGGCGGCGCCGAGCAGCTTTCCGAGCAGGCGCAGGGCGTTCGGGTCCTCGGGATCGACCGACAGGATCTTCCGGTAAGCGGCGACCGCGCCGTCCCGGTCGGAGAGCTGCTCAGCCATGATCTTCGCCACCTCGAGCAGGAGTTCCTTGCGTGCGACCGCGGCCGGCGCGACGTCGGCGAGCCGCCCGAGCGTCCGCGCCAGCTCGCGGTGCGCGCCGAGCTTCCGGTAAACGCGCGCGAGCGCGCCCAGCACCTCGGCGCTCGGCGCGACCTCCGCGATCTTCTCGTACCAGCGCGCCGCGGCGTCGGGCCGGCCGAGCCGATCCGCGGAGATCACCGCGAGGCGCCGCTCGAGCTCGAGCGAGACCTGCGGGGAGAGCCCCGGCGTGCCGAGCGCGTCCTCGAACGCGCCGGCGAGCTCCTCCCAGGCGCCCGTCGCCGCGGCGAGCCGCTCGAGCTCGGCGCGGGCACCGGGCGCGTCCGCGCCCCGCCTCAACGCGCCCTGCAGCTCTCGCAGCTTCGCGCCGAAGGCGCGCCCGCGGTCCCCGAGCCGCTCCTGGAGCGCCGCGATCTCGGCGAGGAGCGGCACCCGCTCGGCGTCGTCCGACGTCTCGAGCCGCACCTCGAGGAGCGCCGCCAGCTTCCGCGCGTCGCCGGCTGCGCGGTGCACGTCCTCGAGCACGCGCGCCGCGTCGCCGCGCGCGTCCGGCCGCGCGAGGAGCCGCTCGAGCCCGGCGACCGCGCCCGGATCGCGCGGCCGCTCGGCGAGCACGTCGGCGTACGCCTCGATGGCGGGGCGCGCGTCGGCGCCGGCCTCCAGGGCCGCGGCGCGCTTCAGGAGCAGCGGCACCCGCCGCCCGGGATCCCCGGCGGCGCCGTGCGCGAGGGCGGCGACCACCTCGAGCCACTCCGCGTCGCCCCGCGGCAGGAGCCGCTCGAGCCCCTCCAGCGCCGCGACGTCCGCGGGCGCCTCGGCCCGGGCGGCGCGGTACGCCTCGAGCGCCGCGGCCGGATCCCCGAGCTCCTCGGCCACGCGCGCCGCGTGGAGCAGGTGCTCGGCGCGCTCGGGCCCCTCGGCGAGCGCCGCGCGCCGCCGGGCGAGCTCCAGGAGCTCGGACGCGGAGCGCGCCGCTGCGTAGAGCGCCTCGAGGGCCTCGAGCGCCTCCGCGTCGTCGGTGACGGACTCGAGCACCCCCCGCCACGCCTGGATCGCCGGGGCGCCGCCGCCGTGCTCGGTGCGCAGGCGCGCGGCCTTCCGGCGCAGGGCGAGCCCCTCGTCCGGAGCCTCCGACCGGGCGGCCTCCTCCCACACGTCGCACAGCGCGTCCTCGTTCCCCGTCGCGCGGGCGAGCCGCTCGAGGTCCTCCGCGACCCCCGCGCGCGCGCCGCCGCCCTCGGAGAAGGCGCGGCAGGCCGCCACGAAGGCCATCGCGGGCTCGCCGAGATCGCGCTCCATCACGGCGCGGATCTCGGCGAGGAGCCCGGCGCGCTCGGCGGGATCCTGGATCGCCGCGAGGCGCCCCTCGCGCGCGGCGATGCGCTGGGCGTGCTCGCCGGCCTGGGTGAGCGCGGCGTCCGCGAGGTCGAGCGCGTCCCGGCCGACCTCGCCCGGCGTCGCCGCGAGCGCGACGATCGCGTCGCGCGAGGCGATCCGGGCCGGATCGCGGCGGAGGAGCTCGCCGTGCAGCTCGAGCGCCCCCGCCGGATCGTCGAGGCGCGTGCGGCGGAGCTCGGCGAGGCGCGCGGCGGCCTCCGGATCGAAGCCGCGCGCGAGGCGCCGCTCCAGCGCGGCGGCGAGGTCCGCGGGCCGGTCGAGCCGCTCGTGCAGCCGCTCCAGCGCTGCGCCCGCCTCCGCGTCCTCGGGGGCGAGGGCGGCCACGCCGCTCCAGGCGGCCGCGGCGCGATCCGGGTCGCCGAGCTTGCCCTCGGCGACGGCGGCCTCCTCGCGCAGCGCGTCCTCCCGCGCCGCGGGGTCGGTGGCGCGGCGCGCGATCTCGGCGCAGACGTCGGCGAGCTCGCCCCACCGCTCGCGCGAGCGGTGCAGGCGGCGCAGGGCGGAGAGGGCCTCGCGATCGCCGGGCGCGGCGGCGAGGAGGCGGCTCCACCCCTCGGCGGCGCGGTCCGGGTCCTTGCGGCCGTCGGCGAGCTCCGCGCGCTCGCGGAAGATCGCGGCGCGCAGCTCCGGCGGCGCGCTCTCGCCGATCGCGTCGTACACGCGGGCGCACGCCTCCTGCTCCTGCGCCTCTGCGGCGAGGCGCCGGAGCTCGGCGCGGTGCGCGGCGTCTGCGGGCGCGGCGCGCACCGCCTCGGCCATCGCGAGGAACGCGAGCGAGACCTGGTGCAGCTCCTGGTCGTGGACCCGCGCGGCGGCGCGCCAGGCGGCGGCCCGGGCGGCGGGGTCGGCGGCGAAGCGCGCCTCGGCCTCGTGGGCGCGGGCGCGGCGGCGCGGGTCGGGGTGGCGCGCGAGCGCGCGGGCCGCGGCGGCCACGGCCGCGGGGCTCGTTCCGTCGAGGTGCGCCTCCAGGGCGGCGAGCATCGCCGGGTCGTCGGGCTTCGCCGCGAGCGCCGCGCCGAGCCGCTCCGCGGCGGCGGGGGCGTCGCCGAGATCGTCCTGGATCCGCGCGCTCTCCAGCGCAGCCCGCGCCGCCTCGGCCGGATCGGCCGCCGTGCGCGACAGCTCCGCGAGGGCCTCGGCGCGCCCGGCCGCGTCGCCCGCGGCTCCGAGCGCGGCAGCCAGGCGGCCGAGAAGCCGCGCGCGCCCGTCCTCCGGGGCGATGGCGAGCGCCTCGCGCAGCGCCGCGGCCGCGGCGGCAGGGTCCCCGAGCCCGTCGTGCAGGACCGCGGCGCGCTGCGCGAGCAGCGCCGCCCGCTCCGGCCCGGCGGCGCGCCCGGCGCGATCCTGGAGCAGCGCCGCCGCGTCGGTCCAGCGCTCGCCGGCGAGCGCCGCGCGGGTGAGCGCGGCGAGGACGGCGGGGTCCTCCGGGGCGAGCTCGAGCGCGCGGCGGAGCTCCCGCGCGGCGTCGTCGAAGGCGCCGAGATCCTCCTCGGCGATCGCCGCGGCGCGCAGCCTGAGCGGCAGCTCCTCCTCGGGGCGGCCGGCGAGCTTCCCGGCGGCCTCGACGAGCACCTCGAAGAGCTCGCGTTCCGCGCCCACGCCGGCGGCGAGGACCTCGGCGCGGCGGCGCGCCTCCCCGTGCTGCGGGCAGGCGCGGACGGCCGCGAGCGCCGCGGAGAGCGCCCCGCGGGCGTCGCCGAGCCGCTCCGCGCGGAGCGCGGAGGCGTCGAGGAGATGGCGGGCGCGCTCGCGCGAGTCGGTCCCGGGCAGCGCCTGCGCGATCCGCTCGAGCGCCGCCGCCTGCCGGCCGACGTCGCCGGCCGCCGCGTACGCCGGCGCGAGCGCCTGCGCGATGCGGAGCGGCTCCGCGCCCCGCTCCAGGAGGCGCTCGAGGAGCGCGATCGCGTCGGCCTGCTGCGCGGGCCCGAGGCCGCCCGCCGAGAGCACGGCGAGCGCGACCTCCGCGGCCTCGGCGTGCCTGCCGAGCGGATCCGCGAGGAGCTCGGCGCGGGCGATCTCGAGCGCGGCGCGCTCGGCGCCCTGCTTGCGCGCCGCGAGCCGGCCGAGGACGGAGGCCCGCTCCTCCGCGGCCGCGGGGGTGCCGACCGCCTCGAGCGCCGCGTGCAGGCCCCAGAGCCCCGCGTCGTCCTCGCCGGCGGCGAGCGCGTCGCGCCAGGCCGCCGCGGCTCGCTCGGGCTGGGCGGCGTCGAGCCACAGCGCGCCGAGCCGCGCCGAGAGCGCGCGCCGCTCGTCGCCCGCCGCCGCGTCGCGGCGCTGCTCGAGCTCCTGCGCGAGCTCCACCTGCTGGCCCGCGCGCGCCATGCAGGCCTCGAGCGCGGCGGTCGCCCCGCGGTCCTCGAGGTCGAGCTCCGAGAGCGCGCGCCAGGCCCCCACCGCCTCCTCGGGCTTGCCGAGGTCGCGATCGAGGATCTCCGCCACGCGGCGGAGCAGGGTCTTCCGCGCGCGGAGGTCGTCCTGCACCGCGCTGGCGGCGGCGCGGTAGGCGCGCACGAGGTCGAGGTAGGCGTCGGCGCGCGCGGCGGCGCCCTCCATCGCCTTGCGCGTCGCGGCCCGCGACGGGTCGAGCGCGAGCGCGCGCGAGAGCGTCCGGAGGGCGTCCTTCGGCCGGCCGAGCCGCTCCTGCTGGACGTCGGCGAGGCGCTCGAGCAGCCGGATCCGCTCGGCGCGATCGCGCTCCAGGCCCACGGAGGCCTCGAGCACCTGGGCGAGCGCGGTCCACTCCCCCGCGTCCGCGAGCAGCGGCGCGAGCGCCGCGGCAGCGGGCGCGTGGCCGGGATCGGCGCGGAGCGCCGCCTCGAGGTGGCGGCGGGCGCGGGCCGGATCCTCGAGCCGCTCGCGGGCGAGCTGCGCCGCGCGGACCCGCAGCGGCGCGTGCGCGGCCTTCGGCGGCGCGGCGGCGAGGTGCCGTTCGAGGGTCGCGAGCGCCTCCTCGAACCGGCCTGCGTCGGCGTGGTGCTCGAAGGCCTGGAGCGCGGCCGCCTCGCAGGCGGGATCGAGCGCGAGCGCCTTCCCGAGCGCGTCGAGCGCGCTCTCCGCGTCGGCGAAGCGGATCACATCCACGCGCGCCATCTCGAGGTGCAGCGCCACCAGGGCGGCGCGGTCGCGGGTCTTGGTCGCGAGCCGCGCGAGGGCGTCGGCGTGCGCGCGGTGATCGCCCTTCTCGGCGTGCACGCGGGCGAGGAGGTCGAGGGCGGCGGGATCGCCCGGCAGGAGCGCCCAGGCGCGGTCGAGCCGCTCGAGCGCGCGCTTCACGCCCTCGGGATCGTAGGCGAGGTGGAGCTGGGCCAGGCGGAGCTGGAGCGCGGCCGCCTCGCGGCGATCGCGCGCCTTCGGGACGCGCGCCTCCAGCGTGCGCGCCTCGTCGCGCCACGCGCGCGGGAAGGCCCGCAGGCGCTCGCGGATCTCCGGCCCGCCGGGCGCGGCCCGGTCGAGCGCCATCGCCTCGATGACCGCGTCGGTGGCGAGGCCGTGCTCGAGGGGCTCGTCCACGAGCCGCGCGGCGAGGAGCGCGTACTCCGCGGCGAGCGTCGGCCCGTCCGCGCCCGCGTCCCGCGCCTCGTCGAGGAGCCGCTTCGCCTGCGCGAAGTGGCGGAGCGCCGCGAAGCCAGCGACGCCCCGGGCGCGCGCCTCGGCCAGCCGCGGGTCCTGGCGACAGGCGCGCGCGTACAGGAGCGCCGCGCGATCTCTCCGCCCGAGCCGCTCCTCGTGCAGCACGCCGAGGCGCAGGGTGAGCCGCGCCGCCTCGGCGGGCTCCGCCGCCCCGGCGGCGCGCTCGAGGACCGCGGCGAGGGCCGGCCAGTCCTGGCGATCCTCGAGGAGCTGGGTGAGCGCGGCGAGCGCCCCCGGCTCGGCCGGATCGGCCCGGAGGAGCTGCTGGTAGAGCTCCTCCGCCCGGGCCACGTTCCGGAGCTTCGTCGTCGCGAGCGCCGCCGCCTTGGCGAGGAGCGGCGCGCCGGGCTCGGGGACGAGGCGCGCTCGCCCCTCGTACAGCGAGACGAGGTCCTCCCAGCGGGCGTCCTGCTCGTAGAGCGCCTCGAGCGCCTCGAACGCGGCGGGATCGCCGGGCGCGGCCTCCAGCGTCTCGAGGTGCGACCGGATCTGCTCGTCCAGGGAGGATGCGCTCAAGGTGGGTACGCTCGGCGAGAGGAGGGCCCGGGAAAGCGCCGACGGCCCGGAAGTATAGGGCTCGCCTCGCGAGGGGGTCAACGTTACTACCGCCAGAATTCCCAGCCCTTACGGGCGGTTGCCTACATCGGCGCCGCGATATCGGCGCGTATCGCCGCCGCGACGCGGCGCTCGGCGTCCCGTTCCCTCGACTCGAGCTCCCCTGGACGACGACCGCTCGAGCGAGGTCTTTCGTCCTTGAGGCGTCGTCGCGGAGTGAGGATTCGCGAGGCGTGCACGCCCTCACGGCGCGGGCGTGTAGGCGACGAGCTCCTCGGTGCGCTCGCCCTCCTCGCGGACCTTCCCGACGTCGGGTGCGAGCCAGTAGGTGCGGTCGCTGCCGATCTTGTCCAGGCGGACGCGCGCGACCTGCAGGCAGGTGAAGGTGCCCGCAGGCACGGTCACCTGCACGTCCTTCGCGATCACCGTGAACCGGTAGGTCTGGTTCTTCTCCGTGAAGGTCCCGTCCGCGTGCTCCTCGTGCTCGAGCACGGTCGCCTCGTACACCGAGCCGACCGGCGCCGACGCGGAGAGGGTCTTCGGCGCGGCGGGGGACCAGGTGGTGGTGCGCACGAGCAGGCCAGCCTTCCGGTCCTCCTCGCGGGCGCGCAGGACGAAGCCGTCCTTCTCGACGAGCCAGCCGCGCTCCTCCTGCGTGGGCTCGGTGTCGACCACCAGGATCGCCGACGCGGTGGACCCGGGCACCTGCTGCGGGCCGACGACCTGGACCGTCTTCTCGAACGGCGCGTCGCGGAGCGGATCGGTGACGCGGTACCGCCAGCTCGCTCCGGTGGCGAGCGGCGCGAGGTTCTTCTGTCCGGAGGGGGTCGGCGTCGGGTCGTTCGTGATGGCGCCCCCGCCGCAGGCGGCGAGCGCGACGGCGGCGGCGAGGGGGAGCAGGCGGCGAGGCATCAGGCGATCTCCTTGGAGGGTGCGGGCGCCGGGGCGGGCCGGATCTCGAGCGGCGCCTCGGATCGGCGCGCGTCGGCCTCGGGGGCCGCCGGCGCGTCGGGGACCTTGAACAGATCGAGCCCGGCGAGGAGCACGCAGGCGAACGCCGCGCCGGAGAAGGCGAGCGGGAGGCTGCCGTGACCGCACGCCATGCCGAGCCCGATGACGAGGAAGAGGACGGCCGCGTCGCGCGGGTCCTTGAGGCCGGAGCGGAACCGCACGAAGCTCCCGAGCCCGACGAGCCCGAACGCCTTCGCGAGGCTGTTGCCGATGACGATGGTGATGATCGTGGCGGCGACGCAGAGCAGGATCTGCGCCTGCGCCATCTCCGGGCGCGGCGGCCGCCGGCCCATGAGGTAACGCCACGGGCGCAGCGCGAGCACCGAGCCGATGAGGAGCGCGGCGGCGAACCGCGGCGCGAGCTCGCCCACCTGCAGCGCGGCGAGGTCCACCTCCGCGGACGCCGTGGTCAGATCGAACATGCCGCCTCCTCCTGCCCCACCGGTGCCGCCGCCGCGGCGGCGAGCGCCGCGCGGGAGAACGCCGCGTGCGCGTTGCGCAGCACCGGGAGGCTCGCGGGCGCCGCGCGGAGCGCCCGCGCCACGAGCGCGCGGCCCCGCTCGCGGAGCGCGAGCTCGCGCAGCGAGGACACCGCGGTCGTGGGCCACAGCTCCGCGCCGGCCTCCCGGAGCGCCCAGGCGCGCGGATGGTCCATGCCGTCCACCGAGTCGAGCGCCTCCTTCGTCGCGGGCAGCGCCCGCTCGCGCAGCGCCCACGCGTACGGTGCGTCGATCCCGGTGAGCGAGCGCAGCACGCGCTTCGCGGCGTGCTCGAAGAGCCGCTCCCGCAGCTCGCGCGACACCGGGCCGTCCACCTCCGCCGTGGAGCGCAGCGCGGCCAGCCGATCGCGGTCGGCGAGCGCGACCCGGAGCGCGTCGGCGCGCGGGCCGGCGAGCCCGGCGAGGCTCCGCGCGACGGGGAGCACGAGCTCGCGGCGCAGCCCCTCCCCGCGGAGCGCCCAGGCGTCGGGATCGTCCACGGCGCCGAGCCCGTCGAGGACCGCGCCGAGCGCGCCGCGCTCGAGCCCGCGCTCCCGCAGCTCCCAGGCGGCCGGCGTGCCGTTCCGGGCGAGCCCGGCCAGGGCCGCCTCGGGCGCGGCCTCGAACAGGAGCTCGCGGAGCGCCATCGCCTCCGGAGAAGGGTCGTCGCCGAGGCTCGCGAGGACGTCGCCGGGAGCCTCTCCGGCGAGCGCGCGCCGGAGCGCGAAGGCGCCGGGATCGGCGAGCCCCTGGAGGCTCCGCGCGACGAGGCGGGGCGCGCGCGCCGCGAGCGACACGCGCAGCGCGTGCTCCGCGGCGCCCGGGATGCCGGCGAGGAGGAACGCGGCGAGGTGCGGCTCCGGCCCGGCGAGCGCGGCGATCGCGGCGCGGAACCGCTCGCCGACGCGCTCCGGCGAGGCCTCCGCCTCGAGCGCGGCGGCACGGGCGCCGGCCGAGGCCCGGCGCGCCCGCGCGGCGTGCGTGGTCCTCGGCGCGAGGCGCGCGAGGATCGCGTCCGTCACCTCGTCGGCCAGCGCCGCGAGCGGCCGCCCCTCGTTGGACGCCACGATCCAGCGCGCCGGGTCGTGCTCGGCCTCCGCCCGGAGGTGCCGCCGGACGCGCACCTGCAGGCCAGCGCCGGCGAGCCCCTTCCGCGACTCGGCGTCGCCGTCGCGGCCCTCGAGGATCTTGCCGATGCGCTTGCGGAGCCGCGCCAGGTCCGGATCGACGTCGACGAGCACGACGAGATCCGGCCACGTGCCGCCCGCGCCGACGCGCACCGCCGCCTCGACCTCGTCCCGCGGCAGCCCACGCCCCGCCGCGGAGAGCGCGACGAGCGAGTGGAGGCTGCGGTCGGCGACGACGAGCCGGCCGTCCACGAGCGCGGGCCGCACGATCTCGTCGAGCTGCTGCGTCTCCCGCGCGAGGTTCAGGAAGAGCTCGGTCCGGGCCGACATCTCGAGCAGGCGCGCGTCCCGCGTCAGCTCGCGGACGCGCCGCGCCACGCCGGACGCGAGCACCCCCTTCTCGCGCGCGTGCAGGACCTCGTGACCGGCCGCCCGCAGCCGCTCGCAGACCAGGTTCGAGAGGGTGGTCTTGCCGCTGCCGTCGATGCCTTCGAAAGAGACGAACACCCGTCATGCCCCCGTGGAGCGGTCGTCGGCGCCGCGCCCGATCGCCGCCGCGAACTTCGAGTAGGTCGTGCCGCGCGCCCGGCCGAGGTGAGCGAGCCACCGCGGCAGCCCCTCCGGCCCGAACTTCAGCTCGACCACGACGCGCGGCTCGGCCCCGAACGCGGGTCCGAGGGTGCCGTGCCAGGGCGGGGCCTCCGCCGAGAAGAGCGACCAGCTCGCCGCGTGGAACGTGAGGGCGTCGTCGAGCGTCACCCGCCAGTGCGCGGTGGCCTGGTACACGCGGCGCCGGTACGACGTCGCGACCACGGGCGAGAGCGCCCCGAACGCGGAGGCGAGCGAGCGGGCGACCACCCTGCGCACCTCGCCGCGGGGGAGCCAGATCCGCTCCTTGCTCGTGATCCCGGCGCGCTCCCGCTTCACCTCGAGCACCACGCGCCCGGGGGCGTCGCTCCGATCGGGCGCGTACGCCTTGGCGCGGACCTTCACGCAGTCGTCCGGGGAGGCCGCGGCGCGCAGCGCGAGCGTCCCGCGCGGCGAGTCGAAGTAGACCGACACGACGCGGCTCTCCAGCGGGGCGACGTACCGCGCGAGCGCGCCGGCGACCGACTCGGCCTCGTCCGGGTCGAGCAGGAGCTTGACCTCCCTGCGAAGGTTCGTGATGCCGGTCTCGGCGAACGCCTGGTTGATCATCGGGTCCTCAGAACCTCGTGGCGATCTGCATCGCCAGCGCGTTCCCGGGCACCTCGTCGCCGGGACGGCGCGCGCGCTCTCCCTGAACCTTCACCTTGAGTCCCTCGGTCCACGCCAGCACCGCCCCTGCGATGGCGGAGTACCCGACCCCGCGGGTCGTCCCGCGCAGCTCGAGCACCTCCGCGCCCGCGACGGGGGTCACCCGCAGCCGCCTCGCCTCCCCGAGCTTGAAGGTCCAGCCGACGAGCGCGGTCCCCGCCGTGAAGGCGCCGGCGTCGAGCTTCCCGCCGAAGCCCTCGACGCTCGCGTCGAGCGGCCCGCCGGAGAGCTGCGCGTACGCGCTCGCGGCCTGGCGCACCGGCACGAGCGGATCGCTCGAGCCTGCGCGGTACGCGGTCACGCCCAGCTCGAGGGGCTTCCAGGGGCGCGCGGACGCGCGACCGGCGAGGTCCTGCGCGCGGTTCTCCCCGCCGAACGCGCTCCGCTCGCCGGCGAACACCCCGCCGGCGAGCTCGACCCGGCCGCGCCAGGGGCGGATCCCGGCGGTCGCGCCGAGCCGGCGACCTCCGAGCTCGTTGTCCTTCACGAGGTAGCCGTTCACGAGGCCGCGATCGACGAGCGGCAGCTTCCAGCTCGACTCGAGCTGCCTGGCCGAGAACGGCGCCTTGAAGCGCCCGGCCTGCAGGCGCGTCGAGAACGGTCCGTCGAGGCGCGCGTACGCGTCCTTGATGGGCGTCTTCGACGCGACGTCCGCCTCGAGCACCGTGAGCACGCCGGGCAGGCGCGCCTCGATGCCGATGCGGGCGGAGGACATGTCGAGCCGGCGCGTCCAGTCGTCGCGCTCGTCGGCCGCGACGCCCATGTAGAGCCGCCCGTGCACCTCGACGTCGAGCGGCACCGTGATGCGCGTCCCCCGCGCCGGCTCGGCGGGAGTCTGGGCGGGAGGCGGCGCGGCCGCGGGCGGCGTCGGCGGCGAGCGCGGCACGCTCGCGAGCGGCACCGGCCTCGCGCGCGCGGGCCGGGCGGCGGCGGTGCTCGCGGGCACGACGGAGGGACCGGGCACGGCCTCCGCACCGCCGGCGGGCGCCTGCTCGCTCGGCGGCGTGGCCGAAGCCTGCTCCATCGCCGGGCCCACCTCCCCGCGGGTCGCCGGCGCGTCCACGCGCCCATCGTCGGGCGCGCCCGCGGCGGGGTCCGGCTGGGGTGCGGGCTCCTCCGCGGACGCGCCGCCGGGGAGCCCCAGGGTGGCCGCGAGGGCGAGCGCGACCGTGACGAGCGAGTGACGGAACGGTTTCACGGACCGCTCACGGTGCAACGGGGGTGCCCACCGCTCGACGCCCGGGCATGCGGCCGCGCGGTCCCAGGACGTTCCGCTGAGTGGAAACGCTTTTCCCATCGGCTGAACGCCATGGCCCTGTCTCGCGGGGTCGGGATGGATCGCGGTGCCCTCCCTGTTTCCCCAGGTCCTCCCACCCACTCGAACGTCGCGGCGCCGCAAAGGGGCCGACGAGGAGACCTGCTTGCGCCAGCTCGCCCGGCTGATCCTCTCCACCCTGCTCGTGCTGCCGGGCCTCGCGTCGGCCGCCGCGATCACGCGCGGTCCCTTCCTGCAGCAGACCGCGCCGCACGCCTCGCTCGTCGTGCTGAACACCGACGTGCCGGCGGCCGTGCGCGTGGTCGCGGAGCTCGGGGCCGGCGGGACGGTGGTGGGGGAGAGCGCCGGCACGGCGCACCACGTGGTCAGGCTCGAAGGCCTGCCCGCCGCGAGCGTCGTCTCCTACCGCGTCGAGCTCGAGGGAGCGGTTCGCGCCACGGGCACCCTCCGCACGCCCGGCGAGCCCGACACGGCCGAGGGCCAGCGGACGGTGCTCGGGGTCATCGGCGACTACGGCACCCAGGGCCCGATCCAGGCCGGAAACACGGCGGCGCTGCTCGCGCGCGGCGTGTCGGCGGTGCTCACCGTGGGCGACAACGCCTATCCCGACGGGAAGGCGGAGGACTGGGATCCGGCGGTGTTCCGCCCGATGGCGGCGCTCCTCGCCTCGACCACGTTCTGGCCGGTGCCGGGCGACCACGAGTACCGGCTGCCCTACGCCCAGCCTTACCTCGACGCGCTCGAGCTGCCGGAGGGGCCCGACGGCGAGCGCTATTACTCCTTTGACTGGGGCGACGTGCACGTCGTCGCGCTCGACTCGAACTGCCTCTCGCCGATGGACGCCGCGACCGCGGGCTGCACGCGGGACTCGATGGTCACCTGGCTGCGCGAAGACCTCGCGGCCACCCAGGCGCCGTGGAAGCTCGCGCTGCTCCACCGCCCGGTGCTCGCCACCGGCAAGTACGGCTCCTTCCCGGAGGTGGCGAGCGCGCTCGAGCCGCTCTTCCAGGAGTACGGCGTGGACGTCGTCTTCCAGGGACACAACCACCTGTACGAGCGCACCTGGCCCTCGCGCGACGGCGCGCCGGTGAAGACCGGGGAGGGCGCGTACGATCGCCCCGGCGCGCCGGTGTACGTGACGACCGGCGGCGGGGGCGACTGGCTCTACGACTTCGAGAAGCCGGTGGCGCCGTTCACCGCGTACCGGGAGAAGGTCGGTCAGCACGTGGTGGTGACGGTCGACGGCGGCTCGATGCACGTGGAGTCCGTTCGCCACGACGGCGTCGTCCACGACGAGTTCACGATCGCGAAGGACGTCGCGCCGGCGCCCGCCGGAACCGGCGGGGGCGGAGGTGGCGGCTCGAGCTGGCAGTCCGGCGGGCCGGTCGTCCGCGGTGGTGGCTGCGCCAGCGCCGGCGGGGGCGCCGGGCTCGCCGCGTTCGCCGCCCTCGCCGTGAGCGAGACGCTCCGGCGTCTGCGCCGGCGCGCGCGCTGAGGCCTCTTCCGGTGGCGCTCGACGCGCGTCGCGCGAGGGGCGGGGCCGGCCCCGTTCGCGGCTGCGCCGGGCGACGCTCGAGCCCCGGTCGCGACTCGGGCCCGTGACGCCGGCGCTCGGGGCGCGCGCGTTGCAGCGCCCCTTGGGCATGAGCTCTCGCTTCGCCCTCGTGGCGTTCCTCGCCACGGTGCTCCTCGCCTGCAACGCCGACGCCCCGCCCCTCCCGAAGGTGGATCCCCCTCCTGGAGATCCGCCCCCGCCGACGTGCAACGACTGCGGCACGCCCGGCACCCCGACGGACCGCGTCCCCGAGGTGGTGAGCTGGCCGGACCTCCAGCAGAAGGTCGAGCCGCTCGCGATCACGTTCCCGCAGTCGACGGCGGACATCGTCTACCAGCTGTGGAGCAAGGTGTACGCGCCGGGGCGGCTGTACCTCGGCGGCACCTGGTACGACGTCGAGCTGCGGCAGCGCGGAGACGGCGCGCGCGAGCACCCGAAGCACAGCTGGAAGACGCGCCACCCCACGAGCGGCGAGACCCACGACGGCGCGCCCGGGACGGGATCCTGGCCCACCCGGACGCGCAACTACCTCGCCGAGTACCTCGACGGCGGCTACCTCTCCGACCCGTTCTGCTACGGCCTCCTGCTGGGCGCCGGCGTCCGCTCGCCGCGGTGGCGCTTCATCACGCTCGACGTGAACGGGGAGCACCAGGGCGTCTACGTCGAGGTGCAGGAGGCGGACGACAAGCACTTCCTCCGCGATCACGGCTTCGACGCGGACTCCACGACCTACCGCTGCGGCCTCCGCGACTGCGAGATGAAGCTCTCGCCTCCCGCCTCGTACCAGGGCCAGTGGGAGAAGGAGACGAACGAGACGCAGCCGTGGGACGACCTCTGGACGTTCCTCCGCGAGCTCAACCGGACGCCGGAGCACGAGTTCCCCGCCTGGCTCGCGGGGCACTTCGACGTCGATCGCCTGGTCCGCATGTACGCGGTCGCGATCCTCGTCAGCTGGTCGGGGATCGACGACTCGGGCAGCTACCTCGTCCACGACGCCGCGACGGGCAAGTGGTCCTTCGTGCCGTGGGATCTCAACAACGCGCGGATCGTGTACTGGCGCGGGCTCAGTCCGACGGCGACGCCGAACTGGCACGACGCGATCCCGACCTACACGCTCTACGATCCCGCCACCCTGGGGGTCGCGGCCGACAAGTCGCAGCGCTACGGCGTCAGCGCGCATCCGCCCTTCGTGGTGCTGTTCCAGCGCCTGTGGGACGCGCCCGCGCTCCGCAACCGGGTGCTCGACGAGGTCGAGAAGATGCTCGACGGCGTGTTCTCGGAGGCGCAGGCGTTCCCGCGCATCGAGGCGCTCCACGCCCTCATCGCCGGACCGCTGCAGCGGGATCCCTGGGTGGATCAGGAGCTCGCCGCCGCGTCGGTGCGGTTCCTCGAGGAGTACGTCACGCGCCGCACCGGGTTCCTCCGGGGCGAGATCCCCAGGGAGCGGCACCGTGGGGAGGGCGGCCTCGTCGTGAACGCGATCGGGCCGGGGTTCCTCGAGCTCTACAACCGCGAGGACGCGCCGCGCGATCTCGCGGGCCTCACCCTCACCTCCGACCTCCGCGATCGGCTGCAGAGCGCGCTCCCCGCCGGCACGGTCGTGCCGGCGCACGGGAAGGTCACCGTGCCCTTCACTGCCGGCGCGGATGGGGGCGAGGTCGGCGTCTTCGACGCGACCACCCAGCTGCCGCTCGACGCGACGTTCTACGCGCCGCTCGGCGGCAGGACGTACGCGAGGATCCCGGACGGCGCGGAGGCGTGGGGCTGGAGATAGGCGCGCAAGGCGCAGGAGACCGGCGCCGAGGCCGCAGCGACGCGCGCGAGGCCCACGGCCAGGTCGCCGCAGTGCGCGGCTCGAAGCAGAGGAGCGCTGCGGGCGCGAGGAGCGAGGACGCCCGCCGCAGGCCCGGCATCACGCGCCGCGCAGCGCCTCGAGCTCCTGCCAGCGCGCGTAGAGCCGCTCGACCTCGACGCCTGCGGCGGCGAGCGCGTCGCGCATGCCGCCGACCGCGGCGCCGTCCTTCTGGTAGGTGGCGGGGTCCGAGAGCGCGGCCTCCAGCGCGGCCTTCCGCTCCTCGGCCGCGAGGATCGCGGCCTCCATGCCCTCGAGCTCCCGCTGCTCCTTGAACGAGAGCTTCCCCGGCCGGCGCGCGCGCTCCGCCGGCGCCGCCGTGCGGGCCTGCGGCCCCGCGGCGCGGACCTCTGGGCGGGCGGGTCCGGCCTCCGCGCGCGCGGCCGCCTCGGCCTGCCCCTTCAACGTGCGATAGGTCTCGTAGTTGCCCTCGTAGCGGACCGCCCTCCCCTCCCCCTCGAACGCCAGGATCGCGGTCGCGACCTTGTCGAGGAAGTAGCGATCGTGGGTGACGAGGAGGACGGCGCCGTCGAACGCGAGGAGGAGCCGCTCGAGCACGTTGAGCGTGACGAGGTCGAGGTCGTTCGTGGGCTCGTCCAGCACGAGGACGTTCGCGCCGGCGAGGAAGGCGCGCGCGAGGAGCAGCCGGTTCCGCTCGCCGCCCGAGAGCGCCTTCACCTGCATGCGCTGGACGGTGGGCGGGAAGAGGAGGTCGTCGAGGTAGTCGCGGAGGGCGACCCGCCGGCCCCCGAGCTCCACGAAGTCCTCGCCGCGCGTGCCGTCCCGGCTCCCGCCGGCGGCCTCGTAGACCGTCTGCTCCGGATCGAGGGCCTCGCGCCCCTGATCGTGGTACGCCACCCGCGTGCGCGCGCCGACCACCACGCGCCCGCCGTCGGCGGCCAGCTCGCCGAGCAGGACCCGCAGGAACGTCGTCTTGCCCGCGCCGTTCGGACCGACGATGCCGATCCGCTCGCCGCGCTGCACGGTGAGGCTCACGCCCGCGAGGACCTGCCGCTCGCCGAAGCGCTTCACGAGGTCGTGCCCCTCGAGGACCGTCTGCGACAGGCGCGGCGTCGCCGCGAGCTGCAGCTCCGGGACGCGCGGGCGCTCCGCCCCGCGCTCGGCCATGAGGCGCCGCGCCCGCTCGATGCGCGCCTTCGACTTCGTCCGCCGCGCCTCCACCCCGCGGCGGAGCCAGGCGACCTCCTGCGCGATCCAGCGCTCGCGCTTGTGCCCCGCGAGCGCCCCCTGCTCCTCGGCCACGAGCTTCTGCTCGAGGTAGGCCTCGTAGTTCCCCGGGTAGCTCGTGACGCCGGCGCCCGGCGCGATCTCGACGATGCGATCCACGAGGTCGTCGAGGAAGTAGCGATCGTGGGTGACGAGGAGGAGCGCGCCCTTCAGCCGGTCGAGCTCCTCCTCGAGCCAGTCGACGGTGTCGGCATCGAGGTGGTTCGTCGGCTCGTCCAGGAGGAGCAGATCGGGGTGCGTGAGCAGCGCCCGCGCGAGCGCGACGCGCTTGCGCGTGCCGCCCGAGAGCTCCGCCACGGGGCGGTCCCACTCCTTCACGCCGAGCCGGTCGAGCAGCCGCCGCGCCTCGTGCGCCGTGTCCCACCCGCCGAGCTGGTCGATGCGATCCGAGAGCTGCGCGAGCTCCACGAGGAGGCGATCGTGGGCGGCGACGTCGCGCTCGGCCGAGAGGCGCGCCGAGAGCGCCGCGTGCGCGTCGATCGCCGCGCGGAGCGGCGCGCGCGCGACCTCGAGCTCGGACGCGACGGTCGCCCCGGCGGGGAACGTGGGCTCCTGCGGCAGGTAGGTGACGAGCGCGCCGCGCCGGAGCTGCACCTCGCCGGCGTCCGGCTCCGCCGCGCGCGCGAGCATGCGCATGAGCGACGACTTCCCCGAGCCGTTCACGCCCACGAGCCCGACGCGCTCGCCCTCCTCGAGGGTGAGCGTGAGCCCGTCGAAGACGGTGCGGCTGCCGAAGGCGAGCCGGAGCGAGGCGGCGTGGAGGAGCGTCACCGCGACTTCATACCACCGGACCTGCGGGGTCGCCGGGCCGGGCCGTGGTTCGCGCCGCCCTCCTAGCCGAGGTACTTGCCGAGGAGCAGCCCGAGCTTCTGGCGGACCTCCGGGGAGAGCCGCGACCGGTCGGACCAGATCGCGAGCGCGAGCGCGGACTGACACGCGCACGGCTTCTCGATGGCGGCGACCTGCGGGATCGCGCGCCGGATGAGCTCGAGCGCGTTCTGCGTCGCGACCTTCACGTTCCCGAGGATCTCCTCGATGAGCTTCGCCTGGTCGAGGGTCGCCGGGTGCGGCTTCCAGCAGTCGTAGTCGGTGGGGAGGGCGACGGCCGCGTAGCAGAGCTCCGCCTCCCGGGCGAGCTTCGCCTCGGGCATCAGCGTCATCCCGATGAGCGAGGCGCCCCAGCTCCGGTGCAGCTCGCTCTCGGCCCGGGTCGAGAACTGCGGCCCCTCCATGCACACGTACGTGCCGCCCTGGTGGACGCGCGCCGGGAACCCGGTGCCCGCCTTCACGAGGACGTTGCGGAGCGTGTTGCAGAACGGCGCCGCGAGCTCCACGTGGACGGCCAGCTCGTCGAAGAACGTGCCCGCCCGCCGGAAGGTCCGGTCGATCACCTGGTCCGGGATGACGAGGTGCTTCGGCGCGACCTCCTCGCGGAGGCTCCCGCACGCGCCGCTCGCGAGCACGTGGGTCACGCCGAGCGACTTGAGCGCCCAGATGTTCGCGCGGTAGGGCACGGCCGACGGGTTCCGCATGTGCCCGTCGCCGTGGCGCGACAGGAGGGCCACCGGGACGCCGGCCACCTCCGTGAGCGTGATCGGTCCGGAGGGGCGCCCGAAGGGCGTGTCGATCTCACGCTGCTCGCCTGCCCCGAGCGCCCCGAGCGCCTCACCGAGCCCCGTCCCGCCGATGACTCCGACCACGACCCGACTCATCGCTGACCTCCAGAGAGGCGCCAGTGTACCGGAACGAGGCGCCCGGGTGCCGGCGCGAGCGCCTCGGCCGCGCGATCCGACGCCCGTGTCGGTGCGCAAGCGCGACAAAAGAAAAAAGCCCGCCGGCGCGAATTGCGCCAGCGGGCCAAGAAAAAAATGCGGCAGCGACCTACTCTCCCACACCGCTTCCGGTGCAGTACCATCGGCTCTGGTGGGCTTAACTACCGTGTTCGGGATGGGAACGGGTGTGACCCCACCGAAATAGCCACCGCAAACC
>NZ_JAKZLF010000043.1 GCF_022808855.1 Anaeromyxobacter soli | reverse complement strand
GGCCACCGCCGGGACCGAGGAGAGGCTCCCCCCCGGCGCGGTCGCCCGGCCGAGCCAGAATCCGCCCGCGAGCGCGAGGAGGAGGGAGATACCGAGGAGGACGGCCAGGAGGCCTCCCCGCGAGGAACGGGGCGGGCGCGACGGCGGCGGATCGATCGACAGGCTGACCATGGGGACTCCGGAGGGGGAAGCAAAAGAGACGAACGCGCAGGAGTGGCGCTCTCTTCCGGGGTCCTGCGCGGCACCTGAGGGGTTCCCCGCTCGCCCCCCTCCCACGGGCTAGAAGAAGAAGCGATCGACGACCCCGCGACTCCACTCGATGACGGTCGGCCAGCCCACCACCGCGTCGAGCGCCTGCTCGGCGGCGTCGAGCGGCACCTTCTCCTCGACCACGCTCGCGCTGCAGGCGACGAGGCGGCACGCGCCCGCAGCACGCGCCTGGTGGAGGAGCGCCCCCGGCTCGTCGGGCTCGGCGTCGTGCGCGGCCACGACCGCCGGGACCGCCTGCCCGAACAGGTAGACGTCCACCCGATCCCCCATGGACGCGACGGCGAGGGCGCAGGAGCCGGCGAGGCGGAGGGCGCCAGGGTCGGCGTGCGAGAGGAAGACGGCCACGCGGCGATCGGGCATCCGGCCACTCATACGCGGATCACGGGGGCTCTGCTATAAGACGCCCGCCATGTCCGAGGAGAAGAAGCCCGAATCTGGCCCGGTGGTGATCCGCAAGGGCCACGTGAAGCCTCCGCAGCCCGGCGAGAAGATCGAGGCGCCGCAGGAGGAGCGGCTCGCGCCAGCGCCACAGCGCGACGCGCGCCCGCTCTGGCAGCGCGTGGCCGAGGAGAAGTCCGGCGGCGGCCGCGGTGCGCCGTCCTCCGGCCCCGGCCCGCGCCGCGGACCGCCGCGCGGCGATCGCCCGCAGCGCGGGGGCGAGCGGCGCGATCGCGGCGAGCGGCCCCGCGAGCCGCGCGCGCCCGGGGCCGAGCGCGCCGGCCCGCCGCCGACCGCGCCCGAGCCGCCGCCGGCCCCCGAGCTGGCGATGCCGGACGAGGGCTCCTTCGCGGACATGCTCGCCTCCGAGGGCGCGGCGCCCCGCCGCCGCTTCCAGGTGGGCGAGAAGGTCGCGGGCAAGATCATCCAGCTCGGCCACGACGTGGCGTTCCTGGAGCTCGGCTCGGGGGTCGCCGAGGCGATGATCGAGGTCGCCGAGCTCAAGGACGCGGAGGGGAACGTCACCGCGCGCGAGGGCGACATCCTCGACGCGGTGGTGATCCACGCCGACGACCGGGGCGTCATCGTCTCGAAGGGCCACGCGCGCGCCACGCGGGATCACGCGCGCGAGGCGGTCATCGAGGCGGCCCAGACCGGCCTGCCCGTGGAGGGGCTCGTCAAGGCGGCGAACAAGGGCGGCCTCGAGGTCGAGGTCCACGGCGTCCGCGCCTTCTGCCCGATGTCGCAGATCGACGTGCGCTTCGTGGGCGACCCGGCGACCTTCGTCGGCCAGAAGCTCCTGTTCAGGGTGCAGCGCGCCGACGCGCGCGACTGCGTGCTCTCCCGCCGGGCCCTCCTCGAGGAGGAGCGCGCCGAGAAGGCGCGCGCCACGCGCGAGCGGCTCGCCCCGGGGGCCGTCTTCGAGGGCGTCGTCACGAGCGTGCAGGACTACGGCGCGTTCGTGGACATCGGCGGGGTCGAGGGGCTCGTCCACGTCTCCGAGCTGTCCTGGGATCGCGTCTCGAAGCCGCAGGACCTCCTCAAGTCGGGCGACGCCGTGCAGGTGCAGGTGCTCCGCATCGACGAGGATCCGAAGAAGGGCGAGCGCATCGGCCTCTCGGTGAAGTCGCTCGCGCCGAGGCCGGAGCCGGTCGCGGCGCCCGCGGGCGAGCGGCCGGCTCGCCCCGCGCCGCCGCCGCCCCCGAAGGCGGGCGACGTGGTCGAGGTCACGGTCGACAAGATCGAGAGCTTCGGCGTGTTCGTCCGCTTCGCCGGCGGCCGCGGCCTCGTGCCCGCGAGCGAGAGCGGCACGCCGCGCGGGTCCGATCTCCGCAAGTCGTTCAAGGTGGGCGACGGCTTCCGCGCGCTCGTGCTCGCGATCGACGAGCAGCACCGCATCCGCCTGTCCAAGACCGGCGCGGAGGATGCCGCGGAGCGCGCCGAGGCGGCCGAGTACCAGAGGTCCGTCCCCCGCCCGTCGGGCAAGGGCTTCGGCACGCTCGGCGATCTGCTCCGGCAGAAGCTCGAGAAGAAGTAGCGGCGTTCCTCGCCGCCGCCCTGCGCGCCCGCTCGTCCCGGCCTCGCCGGGGGAGCGGGCGCGGTCGCTTCGGGCGCGAGGGTCCTGGCCGACCGCAGGCGGGCCCGCGCTCGGGGTCGGGCGCGGAGCGCGAGCAGGGCCCCTCGGCGTCCTCTCAGCCGCGCGGAGCGAGCCCCTCCCCCGGCTCCGTCTCGAAGGCGTGCGGAGGATCCCCGCTCGCCGCGGCCTGCGCGCGGAGCTCGCCCTCCCCTCCCTCGCCGCCCTGCGCTCGGGGCGCACCCGGCTGCTCGATCGCGACGCCCCAGGGCGCGAGGCCTCCCGCGGGCTCGGGTCCGAGGTTGGCGCGCACCACGAGCCCCGGCCGGTGGAGCGTGTAGGCGGTCCCCTCGCGCTCGACGCGCGGCCAGGCGCGCGCGATCTCGACGCGGTGCGCCCGCCGGAGCGCGAGGAGCCGCTGGTAGTGCCCGCGGAGCGCGCCGTGCCGACCGTCCCGGCGGTGCGAGAGCTTCGCGCGCAGGAAGGTCTCCTCCGCCTGCGGGTCGGGGATCTCCCCGGCTCCTTCGGCGATGAACTCGTTCTTGCGCCCCTCCGAGACCGCCGCGGCGAGCGCGGGATCCGTGTGGCTCGTGAAGTACGGGAACGGCCGGTCCTCCCCGTACTCCTCGCCCATGAAGAGGAGCGGCAACCCCGAGCCCAGCACGACGAGCGTGGAGAGCGGGTAGAGGGCGTCGAAGGGGACGAGGGCGGAGATCCGCTCGCCGTGAGGCCGGTTGCCCACCTGATCGTGATTCTGAACGCAGGTGACGAACCGGACGGGCGCGAGGCCGGCGACGTCGGTGCCGTGCGGCCGCTTCCGGTAGCCGGACCACTGGCCCTGGTAGACGAACCCCTCCGCGAGCGCCCGGCGGACGTCGTCTGGGCCGCCGAAGTCGCCGAGGAAGCCCTTCCGCTCCCCCGTGACGAGGGCGTGGAGCGCGTGGTGGAGGTCGTCCGCCCAGACCGCCGAGGCCCCCCAGCCGCCTGGCGGCGGGTCGAGCACCTCGCGGTCGTTCTCGTCGTTCTCCGCGATGACGTGCACCTCGCGCCCCGCGTCGCGGCCGGCCGCCCGGACCGCCTCGCCGAGCTCCGCGACGAGGTGCACGGGCGAGTCGTCCAGGATGGCGTGCGTCGCGTCGAGGCGCAGCGCGTCCACGTGGAAGTCGCGGATCCACTGCACCGCCGCGCCGATCATGAACCCGCGCACCGGCCCTGAGCCGTCGCCGTCGAGGTCGAGCGCGTCGCCCCAGAGCGTTCGATGACGGTTCGTGAAGTAGGGGCCGAGCTCCGCGAGGTAGTTCCCCTCGGGACCGAGGTGGTTGTAGACGACGTCGAGGCACACCGCGAGGCCGAGGCCGTGGGCGCGGTCGACGAAGCGCTGCAGCGCCGCGGGGCCGCCGTACGCCTCGTGGACCGCGTAGAGCTCGACGCCGTCGTAGCCCCAGTTCCGGGCTCCCGGGAAAGGCTGGACGGGCATGAGCTCGACGCAGCTCACGCCCAGGTCGAGGAGCTCCCCGAGCCGCTCCCCCGCCGCGTCGAGCGTCCCCTCGGCCGTGAACGTCCCGACGTGCAGCTCGTAGAGCACGAGCGCGTCCTGCGGGAGCCCCCGCCAGCCTGCGTCCTGCCACGCGTGCCGGCGCGGATCGAACACCTCCGACGCGCCGTGCACCCCGTCCGGCTGGCGGCGGGTGGCGGGATCGGGCCGGACGCGCCCGTCCTCGAGGACCAGCGCGTAGCGCGTCCCGTCTCCGGCCGCGAGGTCCCCGGCGAACCAGCCGCCCGGCTCGGCGCGCAGCGGGTGCTCCAGGCCGTCGATGCGGACCGAGATACTCCTCATCTTCGGGGCCCAGACCTCGAAGCGAACCCGCCCGTCCGGCAGGATCGTGGGCCCGTGCGCATGGCGCGTCATTCCGGGAAGCTACGGGGCAGGAGAGGGTCGCGGAACCCCCGCGAAACGGCCCATCCGGCCGGGCCATCCGGGATTTACCCGCCGACTCGTCCGGCCGAGATTATGGAGCCCCGGATCGGAAGGCGGGGGTCGACGTAGCTCCCTCCGTGCGCTAGCTTGGCCCGCCCCCGCCCAGCTCGGACCTCGGCGATACTCGACCACTTTCCGACCCAACCCCAAAAAGGAAACCACGGGATGGCTACCTCTTCCGATCGCCCCACGACGAACCCTCATCTCCTCGGCTGGGTCGACGAGATGGCGAAGCTCTGCAAGCCCGACCGCGTGTACTGGTGCGACGGCTCCGAGGCCGAGAAGAAGCGCCTCACGGAGGAAGCCGTCGCCGCCAAGGTCCTCATCCCGCTGGACCAGAAGAAGTGGCCGGGCTGCTACTACCACCACTCGAACCCGAACGACGTCGCGCGGGTCGAGCACCTCACGTTCATCTGCACGCCGACGCGCGAGGAGGCCGGGCCCACCAACAACTGGATGGCGCCGAAGGAGGCCTACCACAAGCTCGGCCAGCTGTTCGAAGGCTCGATGAAGGGCCGCACGATGTACGTCGTCCCGTACATCATGGGCCCGGCGGCGTCGCCGTTCTCGAAGGTCGGGTTCGAGCTCACCGACTCCGTCTACGTCGCGCTGAACATGGGGATCATGACGCGCATGGGGAAGGTCGCGCTCGACCGGCTCGGCCAGTCGGACGAGTTCAACCGCGGCCTCCACTCCGTGGCCGACTGCAACCCCGACAGGCGCTTCATCTGCCACTTCCCGCAGGACAACACGATCTGGTCGATCGGCTCGGGCTACGGCGGCAACGCCCTCCTCGGCAAGAAGTGCCTCGCGCTCCGCATCGCGAGCTACCTCGCGAAGAACGAGGGCTGGCTCGCCGAGCACATGCTCATCCTCGAGGCGGAGAGCCCGCAGGGCGAGAAGCAGTACGTCGCCGCCGCGTTCCCGTCGGCCTGCGGCAAGACCAACTTCGCCATGATGATCCCGCCGGCCGCGTACAAGGGCTGGAAGATCCGCACCGTCGGTGACGACATCGCGTGGATGCGCGTCGGCGAGGACGGGCGGCTCTGGGCGGTGAACCCGGAGAACGGCTACTTCGGCGTCGCGCCGGGCACGAACCGCAAGACGAACCCGAACGCGATGGACTCGGTCCGCAAGGACACGCTGTTCACGAACGTCGCGCGCACCGCCGACGGCGACATCTGGTGGGAGGGCTGGGACACCGAGCCGCCCGCCGAGCTCATCGACTGGAAGGGACAGCCCTGGAAGAAGGGCTCGACCGAGAAGGCGGCGCACCCGAACAGCCGCTTCACGGCGCCGGCGCGGAACAACCCGGCGCTCTCGCCCTTCGTCGACGATCCCAAGGGCGTGCCCATCTCGGCGCTGATCTTCGGTGGCCGCCGCTCCACCACCGTGCCGCTCGTCCTCGAGGCCTTCAACTGGACGCACGGCGTCTACCTCGGCGCGACGATGGGCTCCGAGACCACCGCCGCCGCCACCGGCGCGGTCGGCGTCGTCCGCCGCGATCCGATGGCGATGCTGCCGTTCTGCGGCTACGACGCCGGCTCGTACTTCCAGCACTGGCTCGACATGCAGTCGCGCATCCCGAACCCGCCGAAGGTCTACATGGTGAACTGGTTCCGGAAGAGCGCCGACGGCAAGTTCCTCTGGCCGGGCTACGGCGACAACATGCGCGTGCTGAAGTGGATGCTCGATCGCGCCGCTGGCCGCGTGGGCGCGCAGGAGACCCTGCTCGGCTACACGCCGAAGGCGGGCGACCTCGACCTCTCCGGCATCGACGCGAAGCCCGAGGCCGTCGCCGCCGCCACCCGGATCGATCTGGGCGAGTGGGAGAAGGAGCTCGAGTCGCAGGAGGAGTGGTTCGACAAGCTCGGCAAGACGCTGCCGCGGCCGATCGCGCTCCAGCGCGAGATCCTGCTCGAGCGCGTCCGCTCCGCGCGGAAGGTGCAGTAGCGAGATCACACGGCCCAGCGGGCCCGGCCGCTCGGCGGCCGGGCCCCCTCCCCGCCGTTTCCCGACGGGCGCTTCCCTGCTCGGGCCGTTAAGCTCGTCGTCGAATGTGCACCCTCGCAGTCGCCCTGGGGACGGATCGCCGCTGGCCGGTGGTGGTGGCGGCGAACCGCGACGAGCGGCTCGGGCGGCCGTCGGAAGGCTGGGCGCTCCGTGCGCTCCCGGGCGGCGAGCGCTACGCCGCGCCGCTCGACGCGCTCGGCGGCGGCACCTGGATCGGCCTCTCGCGGACGGGCGTCGTCGCCGCGCTCACGAACTACCACGCCCCCCTCGACTGGTACCCCGACCTCGCGCGCCGCTCGCGCGGCGAGCTCGTGCCCCTCGCCCTCGCGGCCGGGTCGGCGGAGGGCGCGCGCGCCGCGTTCGGCGCCGTCCGGCCGGACGCCTGGAACCCCTTCCACCTCGTCGTCGCCGACGCACGCTCCGCCTTCCTGTGGTGGTACGACGGCGAGCGCGCGGGCGTCGAGGCGCTCGGCCCCGGCCTGCACGTCGTGACCGAGAACGCCTGGGACGGGCGCTGCCCGCGCGCGGCGCTCGTGCGGGCGCGCTGGCCGCTCGACCCCGGCGTCGAGCGGCTGCGCGAGGTGCTCACCGTCCACGCCCCGGAGGGCGACCCCGTGCCCCCGCGCGGCGCCGCGGCCTCCGGCGCCGCGACCTGCATCCACATGGACCCCGCGTACGGGACGCGCTCCTCGACGGTGCTGCGGCTGACCCGGGAGCTCGCGACCTCGGAGCTCTGGACCGCCGACGCCCGCCCCTGCCTCGGGCCGCTCGAGGACCGCTCCTCGCTCGCGGTGGCGCTGGCGCGGACGGCTTGACGCGCCGCCACCGCCGCGCCATGTAGAGCGGCGCATGGGCCTCCTCGATCGCGTGTCGTTCAAGAAGCAGGACGTCGAACCGCCCGAGGCGATCGACCTCGTCGACGGCGGCGTCCGCATCCTCTGGCGGGGCGGGCCGGAGGTGACGCTCCCGAACCACCTGCTCCGCGACTTCTGCCCCTGCGCAGGCTGCGTCGAGGAGGGCACGGGCCGGAAGCTCCTCGACCCCACCACGATCCCCTCCGACATCCGCCCGCTCGGCCTCGAGGCGGTGGGCAACTACGCGCTCCGGATCCGCTGGTCGGACGGCCACGACACCGGCATCTACTCGTGGGAGACGCTCCGCCGCGCGTCGGGGCTCTGGAAGGACTGACGCGGAGGGTCGCCGAGCGGCGCTCAATCAGACATACGCCCGCGCCGGCACCTCGACCGGTGCGTATCGATTGTGCTCCGGCGCGTGCCCCTCGCGCACGTGCCCGAACCTCACCGCGCGCGGGTCGCCCCGGCCGCCGCGGAGCGCGTGCACGAGCAGCCGGACGGTGTTCGTGTCGGCGTGCCCGAGGGCGGCCTCCGAGACGAGCACGTCCGCCGCGCCGCGCGCGCTGTAGGCGGCGGAGCGGAAGGCGCGCGGCTGGGTGAGCGCCGCGAAGGCGCTCGCGACCGAGACCACCTCGATGGAGCGCGAGGGCGCCACGCCGAGCGCGGGGTAGCCCTGCCCGCAGCGCCAGTGGTGGCTGCGCGCCGCGGCGACCGCGGGGTGAGCGCCGAGCACGGTCGCGAGGTGATACGCCCCCGTGAGCGGGTGCGCCGCCACACGCAGCGCGTCCTCTCGCGAGAGCCGCTCGGCCGGCGCGAGGAGCCGCGGCGGGAGGTGTCGCATGCCGAGATCGTGGAGCAGGGCCGCGGCGGCGAGGTCGGGGACGCCGCGCGCCGTGCCCACCGCCGACAGGAGCATCCGCACCGCGGCGGCGGCGGCGGCGAAGGCGTGCGCGTGCACCGCGGCGGCCTCCCGCCGCGCCGCGACGAGCTCCTCGACGAGCACGTCCGGCAAGAGGGCGTTGCCCAGGGCGCGCGCCACGGCCTCGCGCACCGCGTCGCCGTGGAAGAGGTGCCGGTACTCCGCCGCCCCGAGCGGCGCGTCGACGTCCCGCGCGAGCTCGGTCTCGGCGAGCCTGCGGCGGGGCAGCGCCGGCGCGCGGTGGGCCGCGTCCGCGATCGACTCGGGAGAGATCACCGTCCCGCGCCGCGCGACGAGCGCGCCGCGAATGTCGACGATGTCGTGGGTGAGCGTCAGGCGATCGAACATGTCGCCCGGTCCAAGCTAGCAGAGCAGAGCCGCTCCCCGGAGCGCGCGCCCCAACGAGAGGCGCGGGTACCACCCGGTGGAGGGAGCGGCAGGGCCTGCGAGCGCCCGGTGAGCCGGGACCCGGCGGAGCGCGACGTCAGCGCCGTCGGCGGGAGAGCGCGCGGTCCATCTCGCGCTTCGTCTCGCGCTCCGCGATGGCGTGGCGCCGGTCCTCGTGGGCGCGCCCCTTCGCGAGACCGAGCTCGACCTTGGCCCACCCGCCCTTGAAGTAGAGGCTGAGCGGGACGAGCGTGTAGCCGCGCTGCTCGACCTTGCCGCGGACGCGGTCGAGCTCGGCCCGGCTCATGAGGAGTTTCCGGTCGCGCAGCGGCTCGTGGCCGAAGTGCGCCGCCTGCTTGTACTCGCCGATCCGGCAGTTCACGAGGAAGAGCTCGTCGCCCCTGGGCAGCGCGTAGGCGTCGGAGAGGTTCACGTTCCCCTCCCGGAGCGACTTCACCTCGCTGCCGGTGAGGACGAGCCCCGCCTCCCACGAGTCCTCGATGGAGAAGTCGAAGCGGGCGCGACGATTCGTCGCGACGATCTTCTCGCCCTCCGCGCCTCGCGCGCCGCCGGTGGCCTTCGCGCTCATGGCAGCCGGAGGTTGTCGATGAGGCGCGTCGCCCCGGCGTAGGCCGCGACCAGCATCACGCTCCCGCGCTCCGCCCGCGCGACCGGCGCGAGCGAGTCGGGGTGGACGATCTCCACGTAGTCCACGCGGAGGCCCGCGGCGTCGAGGCGCGCCCGGGCCCGCGCCACGAGCGCCGCCGCGTCCCGCTCGCCGCGGAGCGCGGCGTCCGCCGCCTCGCGCAGGGTGCGGGAGAGCGAGAGCGCCCGCTCCCGCTCCTCCCTCGACAGGTAGGCGTTCCGCGAGGAGCGGGCGAGCCCGTCCGGCTCGCGCACGATGGGCATCCCCACGATCTCGACCCCCATCGCGAGGTCGTGCGTCATCGCGCGGATCACCGCCAGCTGCTGGAAGTCCTTCTCCCCGAAGAGCGCGACGTGCGGCCGGGACAGGTTGAGCAGCTTCGCGACCACCGTCGCGACGCCTCGGAAGTGGCCCGGCCGCGAGGCGCCGCACAGCCCCTGCGACGCGCGCTCGACCGTCACCCAGGTCTGGTGATCGGGAGGGAACATCGCGCTCGGGTCGGTCGGCGCGAGGACCCAGTCGACGCCGGCCGACGCGCACTTGGCGAGATCCCCCTCGAGATCGCGGGGGTAGCGGGAGAGATCCTCGTTCGGCCCGAACTGCGTGGGGTTCACGAAGATCGACGCGAGCACGAGGCCGCGCCGCCCGCCGGCGTCCGCGCGCGCGCGCGCCTCACGCATGAGCGAGAGGTGGCCGTCGTGGAGGAACCCCATCGTCGTGACGAGCGCGAGGCGGGCGCCGCCGTCGCGCGCCGCGGAGCAGCGCGCCTGCCAGACGGCGGGATCGGTGATGAGCTCGGGTGCTTTCATCTCGGGAGGGCTGGCTGGCTTTCGTGGCGCCGGGCGCGGCGCGCGGGGAGGCTACACCGGTGCGCCCATGACGCCGCCGGAGGGCTCGGAGTCGTCCTCGTCCTGCTCCGCCGCGACCGGGACGAGCCGCACCGACGAGGAGTGGAAGCTGTGCGCGTCGTCGGGGAACGCGCGGCGCTTCACCTCGCCGACGTACGCGCCCAGGGCGGCGGTGACCGCCTGCCCGATCTCGCCGAAGCGCTTCACGAACTTGGGCGTGAACGCGTCGTCCATGCCGAGGAGGTCGTTCAGGACGAGCACCTGCCCGTCGCAGTGCGGGCCTGCGCCGATGCCGATGGTCGGGATGCGGAGCTGGCTCGAGATGATGCGCGCCAGCTCGGTGGGGATGCACTCCAGCACGACCGCGTAGCAGCCCGCGAGCTCGAGCGCGCGCGCGTCCCGGAGGAGCTGCTGCGCCTTCTCCGAGTCCTTCCCCTGCACCACGTAGCCGCCCATGCGGTGGACCGACTGCGGGGTGAGCCCGATGTGCCCCATCACCGGCACGCCGGCGCGGACGATGCGGCGGATCACCTCGACGAACTCGGCGCCGCCCTCGAGCTTCACCGCCTCGACCCCGCCCTCCGCGACGAGGCGCACCGCCGCCTTCACCGCGTCGTCGGCGCTCGCCTGGTAGCTGCCGAAGGGCAGGTCGCCGACGAGGTGGGCCCGGCCGGCCCCGCGGGCGAGGCCGCGGCGCACGGCGGCCGAGTGGTAGATCATGTGCTCGAGCGTGACGGGCAGGGTCGAGTCCTGGCCCTGCACCACCATGCCGAGCGAGTCGCCGACGAGCACGGCGTCGACGCCGGCGGCGTCGGCGAGGCGGGCGGCGGTCGCGTCGTAGGCGGTGACGACGGCGATCTTCTCGCCGGCGTCCTTCATCCTGCGAAGCTCGTGGACGGTGACCCGCTTTCGCGGCGCGGTCTGGCTGGACATGGCTCGCTTCCTCCGGTGTAGGCCCCGTGGCGGGGTCCTGCCCATTGGCGAGGTTCGTTATCCTTAATACGTTGGCGTGCCCATGGGCACGTAATGCTGGGTTCCCTTGCGGTGCCGCCGGATCACGGCCAGGAGCGCCTCGAGATCCTGCGGGTTCTGCTCGAGATCGATGTCGCTCGTGTTGACGACGAGGAGCGGCGATTCGTCGTAGTGGAAGAAGAAGTCACCGTACGCCTTGGCGAGCGTCTCGAGGTAGGACGAATCGACGGATCGCTCGAAATCCCGGCCGCGCCTGCGGACACGGGAGACGAGCACGTCGGTCCGCGCCTGCAGGTACACGACCAGATCGGGCTTCACGATGCGGGGCCCGAGCAGCTCGTACACGCGATCGTACAGCGCCAGCTCGTCGGGCGACAGGGTGAGCGCGGCGAAGATCCGGTCCTTCGCGAACAGGTAGTCCGCGATCGTGGACTGGGTGAACAGGTCCTGCTGGAAGAGGGCCTGCTGCTGCTGGAAGCGCGAGAGCAGGAAGAAGAGCTGGGCCTGGAACGCGTGCTTGCGCCGGTCGCCGTAGAAGCTCGCGAGGAACGGGTTCTCCTCGGCGTGCTCGAGCACGAGGCGCGCCCCGAGCCGCTCGGAGAGCACCTGCGCGAGCGTCGTCTTGCCGACGCCGATGGGCCCCTCGACCGCGATGTACCTGGGTCGTTCCATTCCGGATGCGCGAAAGCGTGGCAGCTTGCCACGGCGGGGCGGGGGTCGCAAGGCAGCGCGGCGACTGGACGCGGGGCGCGCCGTTCGACCGAGACCGTGACAAAATGATCGTGGATCCCGTGATCCTGGGATCAGGGTGTCCGTTGACAGGCGATGTCACGTCACGTATCGTCGCAGCACTTTTGCAGTGCGGACGAGGGATGGGGAGGCAGCGCGAGATGGCCAGCCGAGTCGCGACGCGGGAGCGGTCCGTGACGGTGCGGGAGACGGTGGAGGCCCGGGTCGACCCGGCCTTCCATCGCGCCATCCTCAAGATCGCGCTCGAGCTCAAGAAGCCGAACGCGCCGAGCTACGACGCGATCGTCGCGAGGACGGTCGAGTCCATGCGGCTCGACCCGGTCGCCTTCCAGCACTACCTCGGCGAGAACGGCGCTCGCGGCATGAGCCTGCTCCTCGCCACCGCGCGCACGACGTTCGGCCCCTAGCGGCCGTCGAGTTTCACGGGCGCCCTCCCGACTGAAGGGGTAGGGCGGGCGGAGATAGCGGGTGGGCGCCCGTGAACTGCTACGGCGCACGATACGGGGCCTGCGGCGGGCGTCCTCGCTCCTTGCGCCTGCGGCGTACGGAAGCAGTACGCCTCGGCGCGCGTCGCTGCGGTTGCCCGCCTCGGCTCCCGTCTCGTGCGCCTCGCGCCGCGTTCGATCTCGAGCGCGGGCCTGCGACGGGCGTCCTCGCTCGTTGCGCCTGCGGCGCACTGCCAGGCGCCGCTGGGCGCGGCTCCCGTCGAAGGAGCGCCTCGGCGCGCCTCGCTGCGGGTGCCGTCTCGGCTCCCGTCTCGTGCGCCTCGCGGGTGTTCGGTCCGATTTGAGGTCTAGGTCCCCAGAGCGCGGTCCAGGGCGGCCCACTCGGCGACGGTGAGGGTCTCGCCGCGGCGGGAGGGGTCGATGCCCGCGGCCTCCAGCGCGCGAGCGAGCGCGTCGTCCGGCACCACGCGACCGGCGCGCAGCGCGTTGGCGAGCGTCTTCCGGCGCTGGGCGAAGCCGGCCTTCACGAGCCGGCGGAAGCGGGCCGGATCCGCCACGCGGAGCGCGTCGCCGGGCGGGCGGAAGAGCGCGCAGAGCACGGCGCTCTCCACGTTGGGCGGCGGCAGGAACGCGCCCGGCGGGACGATCCGCTCGACGGAGACGTCGGCCTCCCGCTGCAGGAGCACCGACGCGAGCCCCCAGTCGCGGGTCCCCGGCGCCGCCGCGAGCCGCTCGGCCACCTCGCGCTGCAGCAGGAAGACCGCGCGGGAGACGTGGTCGAGCTGGTCGAGCAGCGAGAAGAGGATCGGGCTCGTGAGGTGGTACGGCAGGTTGCCGACGACCGCGAGGCGCCGAGCGGAGCCCGCGGGCGCGGCCGGCGCCTCGAAGGCCCGCGCGACCTCCCCGTAGTCGATCCGCGCGGCGTCGGCCTCCAGGAGCCGGACGCGCTGGCCGAGCTCCCCGCGCAGGACGCGGGCCATGTCCCGGTCGCGCTCGACGGCGATCACCTCCGCGCCGCGGGCGAGGAGCCGGGCGGTGAGGTGGCCGAGGCCGGCGCCGAGCTCGACCACGCGATCGCCGGCGCGCGGCGCGGCGAGGCGGGCGATGTCGTCCAGGATCGCCTCGTCGCCGAGGAAGTTCTGGCCCCAGCTCTTCTTCGCGCGGAGCCCGTACTTCTCGAGGAGCGCGCGGGGGCTCGGGTAGCGGGCCGCGGCGGCGGGAGGTGCGCTCGTCACAGGCGCCATGCGGGGTCCGCGTTGAGGTCCGAGCCCGCGCGCTCGCCGCGGAGGAACGCGTGCGTGCCGGCGACGGCGATCATCGCCGCGTTGTCCGTGCAGAGCCTGGGGGCGGGCAGGAACACCTCCATGCCCTCGTACTCGGCCGCCTTCTCCGACACCGCCGCGCGCAGCCGGCTGTTCGCGGCGACGCCGCCGGCGAGGACGAGCCGGTCGAACTGGAGGCGGCGCGCCGCGCGGAACGCCTTCTCGACGAGCGCGCGGACGATGGCCTCCTGGTAGCTCGCGCACAGGTCCGCGAGCCCCCTGCCCTCCGGCACCCCGTGCTTCTTCACGTGGTGCAGGAGCGAGGTCTTGAGGCCCGAGAAGCTGAAGTCGAGCTCCGAGCCCTTCACGATCGCCTTCGGGAAGCGGATCGCGCGGGCGTCGCCTTCCCTGGCGAGCCGGTCGATCGCGATGCCGCCGGGGTACGGCAGGCCGAGCAGCTTCGCCCCCTTGTCGAACGCCTCGCCTGCGGCGTCGTCGCGGGTCTGGCCGAGGAGCCGGTACGCTCCGAAGCGCTCCGCGGAGTAGAGCGACGTGTGGCCGCCCGACACCACGAGGCCGAGGTACGGAAACGCCGGCGCCGTCTCGGAGAGGAAGGCCGCCACGAGGTGGCCCTCGAGGTGGTTCACGCGCACGAGCGGCTTCTGCCAGGCGAGCGCGAGCGCCTTGGCGGCCTGGACGCCGACGAGGAGCGCGCCCACGAGGCCCGGCCCGCTCGTGACCGCGATCGCGTCGATCCCGTCCGGCCCCACCCCCGCCCGCGAGAGCGCCTCGTCGACGACGGGCATCACCTGGACGACGTGGTTCCGGCTCGCCAGCTCCGGCACGACCCCGCCCCAGCGGCGGTGGATCTCGATCTGCGTGGCGACCACGTCGGCGAGCGCGCGCCGCCCATCCTCGACCACGGCGGCCGCGGTCTCGTCGCAGGAGGTCTCGATGGCGAGGATCTTCATCGCGGCCGGAACCTAACCCGGCCGGGCGGCGGGCGCGAGCGGGTTCGCCCCCACTCGACGGCTCGCCGGCCGCGGAACGCGCCGGGACTACCTGAGCTGCTTCGCGAGGATCTCGCGCACTGCGCGCGACTGCTCTCCGTTGGGCGAGAGCTGGAGGAATCGCTGGTAGGCGGCGCGCGCCTGGGAGACCTTCCCCTCCGCCTGCTTGAGCTCGCCGAGCAGGAGCCAGGCGGGAGCGTAGCGGCCGTCGACCGCGATGGCGTCCTCGATCGCGTGCAGCGCCTCTGCCGAGCGGTTCGCGTCGTAGAGCGCGCGCGCCAGGCCGACGTTCGCAGGGCCGGTCGGCCGCAGCGCGACCGCGCGCCGGTAGTCCGCGATCGCGTCCACGAACCGGCCGGCATCGTACTTGCGCTCGGCGCTCGCGAGGAACCGCCGGTAGTCGGCGTCCTCGGAGCGGGCGCTTGCGGGAGCGGGCGGCGCGGGCGGCGGCGGCGCCTCCGGGAGCTGCTCCGCGGCGGCGGGCTCGCGAGCCGTCGAGGGCGGGCTCGATTCGGAGGATGGGAGCGCGGCGGGGGTCGGAGCCGAAGCCGGAGCCGGAGCCGGGGTCGGGATCGCGGCCGGTGCGGCGGTCGGGGTCGGTGACGCGGCCACCGTCTGCGGGGGCGGGGTCGTGGCCGGCGTGGGGGCGGCGGTCGCGGTCGGCCCAGCGCCCGTGCTCCCCCCGCGCAGCGCCAGGAAGGCCCCTCCCCCCACGGCGACGACCGCGGCCGCGGCGAGCGCGAGCGGCGCGCGGGGGCGGCGGGGCGGGAGCGAGCTCCGAGCGGCCTCGCGCAGCGGATCGGTGGGCGCGGGCGTGGGGGGTGACGCCGGGGCCCGCGGTGCGCTCGCCCTCGGCGTGGCCAGCGACGGCGGCAGCGGGAGGGTGCCCGGCGGCGGCAGCGGCATCGAGTACTTCCCCGGCTGGAACGCGCCCGGAGGCGGCGTGGGGGCGGGCTGCTCGGGCGGACGGGCGTGAGGCTCGGTGGAGCGCTCCGCCTCCGCGCGCTCGGCCGCGGCCGCCGGCTCCGGCCGCGCAGGGCGCGGCGTCGGGGGGACCGGACCCGCGAACCAGTCCACCCCGTCGGGCTCCGCCGCGGTCGGCGCGACGGGAGGAGCGGCCTCCGCGGCGCGGAGCTCGCGGACCGCGGGAGCGACCCGGGGCGCCGCAGTGGCCGGCTCGGGCGCGGGCGGAGGCGGCGCCGCGACCTCGCGGAGGATCCCCTCGAAGAAGAGCTTGGAGATCACGCCCGCGGCGGCGAGATCGTCGTAGTCGGCCTCCTCCACCACGTGCTCGAGGGTCCGCCTGCCGTCGAAGAGCCGGAGCAGCGCGTTCACGTCGTCCGGGATCTCCGCGAGCCGCTCGCCGAGGAGCGCGTCGTCGATCTCGAACACCTTGTCGAGAGCGGGGAGCTGCTCGACGATCCGCCCCCACTCGTCGATGCGGCGCATGCCCTCCATGAGGAGGCCCTGCGTCGACACCGGGATGCGCTCCTCGCGATCGATGGGCTTGAACTCGATCGCGAAGTCCCCGTCCTGCCAGTTGAGCAGCCGGTAGAACGCGTTCTCGCCGGAGAGCTTCCCGCCGAGCTCGCAGTCGACGATGCGGCCGTCGCGGAAGTAGCAGATGGCGAGCGCCCCCCGCTTGCTCCGCACGTGCAGCGCGCCCGACTTCTTGCCCATCTCCAGCGTCTGGACGAGGTCCACGACGCCCATGTCGGAGAGGTTCCCCGCGAAGCTCGCCTTGAGATCCTTCTTCTCGAGGCGCTCCTTCTCGCGCTTCTCGAGGAGGATCTTCACGCGGGTGACGATCTCCTTGATGTAGATGGGCTTCGTCAGGTAGTCCTCGACGCCCAGCTCGAGGCCCTTCACCTTGAACTCGACCGACTTCTGACCGGTCAGGAAGATGAACGGCGTCCCGCGGTGGCGGTCGTCCTCCTTCAGCCGGCGGCACAGCTCGAACCCGTCCATCTCGGGCATCTTGGTGTCCGAGAGGATGAGGTCCGGCGGGGAGATGGCGCACTTCTCGAGCGCGTCGCGGCCGTTCACGGCGGTCGTGACGGAGAAGCCCGCCTTCTTGAGCGAGACCTCCATCACGCGCAGTGACTTGGGATCGCCGTCGACGAGGAGCAGGTGCTGCTTCGCCAAGGTGTCGCCTTTCCGGCGCCGCGCCGGCGCCGCCGCGGCTGATCTCGCCCGGGATTCGCGCGTCAGTCAAGGCGACGACCGCCCGGCCGGCCGGTGCGATCCGGGCTCAGCGCCCGTCGGCGCGGCGGGTCGCGAGCGCGCGCAGCTCGCGCACCGCGTCGACGTGGCGCGGGTTCGTCCGGAGCGCGGCCCGGAGCAGCCGCTCGGCGCTCGCGTCGTCGCCCTCGTCCCGCGCCAGGAGGCCGGCGACGTAGAAGGCGCGGTCGCAGGCCGGGTCCTTCGTGGCCTCCTCGAGCAGCGCGCGAGCGCGCTCGCGATCCCGGGCGCGCGGGTCGGAGAGGCAGGCGAAGGCGAGCGCCGCCTGGTACTCCGGCCTCGGATCGGCGCGGACCGCCGCCTCGTAGAACGCCCGGGCCCGGGCGAGATCGCGCGTGCGCAGGCACGCCTCGCCCTTCTCGAAGTCGGCGCGCGCCGCCTCGTCGTGCGCCGACGCCGCCCCGGCCCGCCGCGCGAGGTACTCGGCGCGCTTCTTCGGGTGGGAGAGCACCTCGTACGCCTCGTTCACCGCGGAGAAGAGCTCGCGCACCGTGCCGGCCAGGTCCGCCATCGACGGGCTCGCGAACCGGTCGGGGTGGAACCGCCGCGCGAGGTCCAGGAAGGCGCGCTTCACCTCGTCCTTCCCGGCGCCGTCCGGGAGCCCCAGCCGCGCGAAGAGATCCTTCTCCCTCGCGCGCGGGGCGGCCGCGCGCAGCGCCTCGCGCAGGGCTCCATCGGCGTCCGGCGGCGACGCACCCGTGACGCCGGGCGGGAGCGCTCCCGACGGCGGGGCGGGCTGCGCCGGGGCGCCCGCCGGCCGTCCGCCGAACGGCCCCACGCCCAGGTTCCGCATCCCGCGCTGGAGGAGACGCTGGCGCCGCGCGCGCGCCTCCGCGGGATCGCTCCGGCGCTCGCCGGTGGCCTGGGCTCGCGCCGCCGGCGGGGCGGCCGCGGCCCCCGCGCCGTCGGCTCCGGGCGGCGACTCGAGCACGAGCGTGGGCACCGTCCGCTCCCCCGCCGTCGCCGGCGCCGCGAGGTCGAGGAGGAGCAGCGCCGCGAGGAGCGCGAGGGCGCGCTCCGGCGGCACCTCGGACGCGGCGAGGTAGGCGTCGAGCGGGAGCGGCGCGGCGAGCCGCGCGACGAGCCTGCGCTCGGCCGCGGCGAGCCCGCGCGCCAGCTCCGGCTCGGCGTCCGCGTAGACGTCCGCGAGCTTCGCGCCCGCCTCCGCGGCGCGCAGCGTGACGCTCACGAGGTCCGCCGCCTGCGGCGCCGCGAGCGCGTCGGCGAGGACGCGCAGCGGCGAGAGGAGGCCGGCGCGCGTCCACTCCGGCACCGCGGCGCTCGCCTCGAACGCGAACGGCCCGGCGGGCAGCGCCGCGAGCTGGGCGACGTACCCCGCCTGCTGCTCCTCGAGCGCGTGCTCGACCTGCTCCCGCGAGGCCGCGCCCATCGCCACCAGGATCTCGCCGTGCGGCCGGCGCGTCTCGGCCATGCGCACCAGGCTGAGCGACAGCGCGTCGATGTCGATGACGCCGGCGGCGAGGAGCATGTGCCCGAGCGGCCGGAAGCCGACGAACACCTGGGCGCCCACCGGCGCCCCGTCGTGGAACCACAGCCGCGAGGTGCCGCCTCCGTGCGCGATCTCGAGCACGCCGCTCGCGCGGCGCTCGCGCGCCTCGACCAGCACGGCGGCGAGCGGCGTCCGCGAGAGATCGCCGGGCGCGTCGAGCAAGCTCATGGGCGGGGCATGTTACACCCGCGGGTCACGCTCCGCGAACGGACGCCAGCGCCGCGTACAGCGCCACTCCCGCCGCCACCGCGAGGTTCAGGCTGCGCATGCCCTCGCGCATCGGGATCCCCACCTGCCGCTCGGGCCAAGCGGCGAGCAGCGCCGGCGGGAGCCCGAGCTGCTCCTGGCCGAGGACGAGGAAGTCACCCGGAGCGAAGCGCACCTCGAACAGGCCCCGCTCCGCGCGGGCCGTGAAGAGGTGCAGCTTTTCGATTTGACCGCGGAGCGTCCGGGCCTCAAAGTCGCTCCAGTCCGGGTAGATCGCAGGGGCGACCTCCGGCCAGTAGTCGAGCCCGGCCCGGCGCAGCTGCTTCTCGTCGAGCGAGAACCCGAGCGGCCCGACGAGGTGGAGCGCCGCGCCGGTCACGGCGCAGGTCCGCGCGACGTTGCCGGTGTTCGGCGGGATCTGCGGCGCCACGAGGACGATCTGGAAGGGCGGGTCGACGGAGGGCAGGGTCGGCATGGGCGGCATCGGGATCGTGAACAACCCGCGGTCGCGGCGCAACCGGCGCGACCCCCGCATCGCCGGCCGGCTTCGCGCGCTGCTCGGGGACGACGGCGAGGTGATCGACGCCTCCACGCCCGCCGAGCTCGCCCGGGCCGTCGCGCGCTTCCGCGCGGCCGGGATCGACGTCCTCGGCGTGAACGGGGGCGACGGCACGGCGCACGTGGTGCTCACCGCGTTCGCGCGCGCCTACGGCGGGGCGCCGCTCCCGCGGCTCCTGCCCCTGCGCGGCGGCTCGATGAACACCGTCGCCCACGGGCACCACATCCGCGGGCGCCCCGAGCGGATCCTGCGGGAGGTGCTGGTCAGGCGGCGCGCCGGTCACCCGCTGCGCACGGTCGAGCGGGACCTCCTCGCCGTCTCCGCCGACGACGGGCCGCCCATGTACGGGTTCATCTTCGGCACGGGCGCGGTGGTGGCCTTCCTCGAGGCGTACTACGCCACCGGCCGCACCTCGCCCGCGACCGCCGCGGCCCTGGTGCTGCGCGCCATCGGCTCCGCGATCGCGGGCGGCCCGTTCGCCGAGGCGCTGGTGCGGCGCCAGCGGCTGCGGGTGGTCACCGACGGCGACGAGTGGCCCGACGTGCCGTACCTCGCGCTCGTGGCCGGCGCGACGCCGGACATCGGGTTCGGCTTCAAGGCCTTCGCGCGCTGCGCCGAGCAGCCCGGCTCGTTCCACGCGATCGGGCTCACCGCGGGGCTGCTCCCGCTCGCGCTCTCGCTCCCGCGCATCCGGCGCGGCGCGCCCTGGCGCCGCGCGCTGGCGCAGGACGAGGTCGCGCGCGAGCTCGTCGCGGAGGGCGACGGGATCCGCTTCACGGTGGACGGCGACCTGTACGAAGCGCGGGCGCGGGTGCGGGTGGCCACGGGACCCGGGATCGCCCTCGTCGTACCGTGATACCCTGCGCCGGAGACCTCCACCATGCGGCTCAGCCACGCGGGCATCACCGACGTCGGACGTAAGCGGGCCCACAACGAGGACGCCTACCTGCTCCTCCCGGAGGAGCAGCTCTACTGCGTCGCCGACGGGATGGGGGGCCACGCCTCGGGCGAGGTCGCCGCGCGGCTCGCCGTCGAGGAGATGGCCGAGTTCTTCCGGCTGACCGGTCGCGACGACGAGGCGACCTGGCCGTTCAAGCTCGACCCGGCGCGCAGCCAGGACGAGAACCGGCTCCTCACCGCGGTGAAGCTCGCGAACGTGCGGATCCACGAGCGCGCCCAGACCGACGCGAAGCTCCACGGGATGGGCACGACGCTCGTGGCGGCGAGCTTCCCGAAGGGCGGCGAGACGCTCCTCGTCGGGCACGTCGGCGACAGCCGCGCCTACCTGTACCGCGCCGGGCAGGTGCGCCAGCTCACCGAGGACCACTCGCTCCTCAACGACTACCTGCGCCAGCGCAAGCTCACGCCCGCGGAGGCCGAGACGTTCCCGCACAAGAACGTCATCGTCCGGGCGCTCGGGATGAAGCCGCTCGTCGAGGTCGATCTCGTCCGGGAGGAGCTGCGCGACGGCGACGTGGTGCTGCTCTGCTGCGACGGGCTCTCCGGGATGGTGCCCGACCCGCACATCGGCGACATCATCCGCGCCAGCCACGGCGACCTGAAGCGCGCCGCGCAGACGCTGGTCGACGCGGCGAACCAGGCGGGCGGGGTGGACAACATCACCTGCGTGCTCGTGGCCGTCAGCCGGTAGCGCGCCGCGGCCGGCCGGCTACTCCCGCGTGCCGACCCGATCCTTCCCCACCGCGATCGCGCCCTCGAGCCGCTCGCCCGGGGCGAGCTCCGTCCCCTCCCACACGATCCCCTCGCGGACCGTCGCGCCCCCCGGGACCGACGCGCCCGGACCGATCACCGCGCGAGGGCCCACCTCCGCCCCCGCGCCGACGGCGGCGCCCGCGCAGACGAGCGTCGGCCCCGCGAGCCGCGCGCGCGGGTCGAGCCGCGCCCCCGCCGCCGCGTGGACCCCCGGCGCGACCTCGCGCGTCCCGGAGAACGGGTCCGCGCCCGGAAAGCGCGCGAGCGGCACGCGCCCGGCGAGCACGTCCAAGGTCGCCTCGAGGTAGCGCGCCGGCGTGCCGAGATCGTTCCAGTACCCCGCGACGACGCGGCCGCGCACCGCCCCCGACGCCATGAGCGGCGGGTACACGTGCCGGTTGATGTCGCGCTCGAACGGCGCGGCGGGGACGCGGTCGAGGAGCGCCGGAGAGAGCACGTGCACGCCGGAGAAGTGCCAGGGCGCGAGCCCCTCGCCGCCCGGCCCGAACGCCCCCGCGATGCGCCGGACTGCGCCGCCCGCGTCCGTCTCGACCGACGCGTAGCGCGCGCCGGCGGGCATGGGGAGCAGCACCATCGTGGCGAGCGCGCCCGAGGCGCGGTGCTCCGCGAGCGCCGCAGCGACGTCGACGTCGAAGAGCACGTCGCCGTTCACGAGCACGATCGCGTCCGCGCCGGCGAGGTGAGCGCGCGCCTCGCGCAGCGCGCCGCCGGTGCCGGCGATGACCGGCTCGCGCGAGACGGCGAGCGCCATGCCGAGCGCGCGTGCCGCCTCCCCGGCCGCCGCCGCCATCCCGTCCGGCAGGTGGTGGACGTTCACGACGGCGCGCCGCACGCCGGCGCCGGCGAGGAGCGCGAGCGACCAGCGCACGAGCGGCACGCCGCACACCGGCACCCCCGGCTTCGCCACCCGCGCGGTGAGGGGCCGGAGCCGCGTGCCCAGCCCGGCGCACAGCACCATGCCGACGACGTCGCCCATCGCGCGCCTCAGGGGAAGACCGGCTCGAGGATCGCGGCGACCTCGGCGAGGAACGTCCGGTCCTCGGCGCCGAAGGCACCCGGGTGATCCGAGTCCACGTCGATCTGGGCGAGGTAGCGCTCGCCGCGGAGGATGGGGAACACGATCTCGGAGCGCGTCTCGAGGTTGCACGCGAGGTAGCGCGGATCGGCGGCGACGTCGTCCACGAGCACGACGTCCTTCGTGCGCGCGGACAGCCCGCAGAGCCCCTCGCCCACCGGGATGCGGACGTGCGGCGTGTCGCGGCCGGCGAACGCGTCGAGCTCCAGCACCCCGCCGCGCAGGACGTAGAGGTACACGCCGGTGTAGCGGGGGAGACGCTGCAGGATCGCGGCGGCCTCGCGGAGCGCCTCCCGGTAAGGGCGGCGGGCGGCGACCCGGAGGGCTTCGAGGGCGCCAGCGCGTTCGGAGTCCATGGTAAAGCCGAAGATAACAGATGGTCCCCGCGGCGCGCCTTCGCCTCTTCTACTTCCTCTACTACGGCACGGTCGGCACGAACCTGCCGTACTTCGCGGCCTATCTGCGCGGCCTCGGCTACACCGGCGAGCAGATCGGCACGGTCCAGATGCTCCCCTCGCTCGCGGCGCCCGCGGTGGCGATCTCGTGGGCGAGCTGGGCAGACCGGCGCGGATCGCCGGCGCGCGCCCTGCGCCGCGCGGCGCTCGTCGCCGTGTCCGCCGCCGTGCTGCTCCCCCTCGTGCGCTCGCCGCTCGCCGTCGGCGCGGTGCTCCTCGTGCAGGCGCTCGGCGAGCGCGCGGTGGTGCCGCTCGTCGACTCCGTGTCGCTCGAGTGGACGCGCGCGCGGCCCGGGACCTCCTACACGGGCCTGCGCCTCTTCGGATCGCTCGGGTTCGTCGCCCTCGCGCTCGGCGTGGGGCGCGCGCTCGCGCTCCGGGGCGATCGCCCGGGCGACGTGCTCGTCCCGGCGCTCGTCGCCTGCGGCGTCGCCGGCTACGCGCTCGTGGCGCGCACCGTCCCGGCTGCGCCGCCCCACCCCGGCGCCCGCCCCGGCCTCGCGGACCTCGGGCAGCTCGTCAGGGACCGCCGGCTCCTGCTCTTCCTCGCCGCCTGCGCGCTCCACTGGGCGGCCTGCGCGCCGTACCACCTCCTCTTCGGCGTGCTCGTGCGCGACCGCGGCCTGCCGTCGGACGTGACGGGGCTCGGCATGGCCGCCGGCGTGGTCGCGGAGATCGCGGCGCTGCTCGTCTTCCCGCGGCTCGAGCGCCGCCACTCGCTGCGGCGCCTCCTCGCGGTGGCGTTCCTCGGCAGCGCCGTGCGCTGGGCGCTCGTCTCGCGCGCGGAGTCGGCGGGCGCGATCGTGGCGCTCCAGCTCCTGCACGGGCTCAGCTTCGGCCTGTTCTGGGGCGCGGCGATGGACGCCATGGCGGAGCTCGTGCCCCCGCGGCTCCGCGCCTCCGGCCAGGCGCTCTTCTCCGCGATCGTGTTCGGCGCGGGGAACGCCTTCGGCTACCAGCTCGCGGGCGCCGGCTACGACCGCTACGGCTCCGCGGCGCCCCTCTTCGTCTGGGCGGCGGCCCTCGAGATCGCGGCGCTCGCCTTCGCGCTCCTGTTCCTCGGCCGGCGCGCCGCCGCGCCGGCGGCGGGGCCCGCGCGGCCCGCCTGAGCGCCGATCTGCTCACTCGTGGACACCGCGGGAGGAGCCCGCGCATCGCGCGGGGAGGGCGAAGCCCCTCCCGGCGGGGAACCTGCGCGCACCCGCGACAGCGGGCACGGGTCACGGGCCCCGCGACCGCGGGAGGGGCCCCGCGCAACGCGCGGGGAGGGGCGAAGCCCCTCCCGGCGGGGAACCTGCGCGCACCCGCGACAGCGGGCGCGCAGGTTCACGGGCCCCGCCGAGCAGGGGTGGGGCCCCAGCGGCTCTGCCGCTGGGGCGGGGACGCAGTCCCCGTGAGATCAGAACCTCGTATGAAAGTGGTGCTCGCCCGCGTCCTGCAGCGCGCGCACCGCCCGGAACGCGTCCTTCACCCGGCTGCGCTCCACCGCGGAGAGCGTCGCGAGCTGGAGCGTGTCCTCCGGCTCGCGGCGCTCCCCGGCCGCGCGGAGCTGCTCGCGCAGGCGGAGCCCGAGCAGGACGCGGAAGGCCTCCGCGGCGGCCACGCCCACGCGCTCGTCGACGAGCCCCGCGCGGACCGCCGCGTCGAGCCGGTCCACGGTCGCGCGGGCCGGCGCGCGCGCCTCGAGGCCGTAGGCCCGGGCGAGGAAGACCACCGGCGCGATGCCGGCCTTCTTGAGATCGATGGCGGCGGCCGCTCGCAGGCGAAGCGTGAGCGCCGCGGGCGGGTGGAAGTCCAGCGCGGCGCGCGCGAGGAAGCGCAGGAACGGCGGCCGATCGACGGCCGCGAGGACAGCGTCCCCGAGCGGCGCCACGTCGAGCGCGCCCGCCACCGCGCGGTGATCCGCGAACGTCGCCGCGTCGAGCAGCGCGCGCGGAGTGGGGGCGTCGAGCCAGCCCGCCACGCGCGACCGCCACTCGGAGAGCGTCCCGTTCCAGCTCCGCGCCATCACGTCGCCGCGGCAGCGCGGGAACCCGGCCGCCTCGAGGTCCGCGTTGGCGCGCTCCGCGAGGTTCACGAACCAGGCGCGCTCCTCGGCGCCCGCGTCGGCGAAGACGATGGCGTTGTCCTGGTCGGTGAGGAGCGTCTGCTCGCGCCGCCCCTCCGACCCGAGCGCGAGCCAGGCGTAGGGAGCGGGCGCGGGCCCGAGATCGTGCTCGCCCCAGGCGAGGATGCGGCGCACGAGCGCGTCGTTGAGCCGGGCGACGAGCGCGGCGATGGCGAGCGCGTCCAGCCCACCCGCATGGAGCGAGGCCGCCATGCGCGCGACCATCGCGGCGTAGCCCGGCAAGGCGGCGCGCGAGGCGAGCCCCTCGACCCGGCGGAGGACCGCCATGGGGCCGGGCGCGGCGCAGCGCAGGAGGTCCGTCGAGGTGACGACCCCGATGACGTCGCCGTCGCGGACGACCGGCAGGTGGTGGACGCCTGCGTCGAGGAGCGCCGTCCAGGCGGCGTGCACCGGCGTGCCGGCGGCGATCTCGCGCAGCGGACGGGTCGCCACCCCGGCGACGGGCGTCTCCGGCCCGAGCCCCTCGGCGAGCACGCGGCCGCGGAAGTCGCGATCGGTCACGATGCCGGGCGGAGCTCCGCGCACGAGGACCGAGGAGATCCCCCGCGCGCGCATCACCCGCGCCGCGTCGCCGACGGTGGCGTCCTCGCTCACCCAGGCGGCCGGGCCGGAGACGAGCTGCTCGACCGGCTGGGCGAGCTCCGGCGGCCCCTCGTGCGCGGGCGCGAGCTCGAGGCTGCGCCGGAGCCGCTCCCCCAGCCCCGTGGCGAAGTGGCCCGCGAAGCGGGCGTCGGCGAGCAGGCGCCGGAACTCCGCGGCGGGCAGCCGGTAGGCGACGAGGTCCTCCTCGACCACGACGTCGAGCGGCGCCGTGCCGGTGAGGAGCGAGGTGTACCCGAACACCTCGCCCTCCTCGAGGACCTGCATCGTCCGCCCGTCGCGCTCGAGCCGCACGACGCCGGCGCGGATGATCCAGAGGTGCTCGAACGGCGTGCCGCCGGCGCGGACGAGCCGCGTACCGGCGGGCCGGGAGACCTCGTCGAGCGCGGCGGTCGCCGCGGCGAGGAGCGGCGCTGGCAGGCCGTCGAAGGGCGGGGTCGCGCGCAGGAAGGCGGCGGGATCGACCGGCACGCTTGGCTCCGTCAGCGCGCCCGGGAGGACGCGGCCGCGCGGGCCGGCGCGGGCTCGCGGGGGTAGCGCAGCGAGGCGACGAGCTCCTGGACCTCGCGCGGCGGGGCCGGCGTCGCGAGCGAGACGACGGTGAGGACCGCCGCGTTCACGAGCGTCCCGAGCGCGCCGATCCCCTCCGGCGAGATCCCGAGCCACCAGTGCTCGGGCCCGTTGAGCTCCGGGTGCAGGTGCCGGAACCACAGGACGTACGCGGAAGTCACGAGGAGCCCCGCGGCCATCCCGGCGATCGCGCCCTCGCGCGTGGCCCGGCGCCAGAAGATCCCGAGCACGAGGACCGGGAAGAAGGACGACGCGGCGAGGCCGAAGGCGATCGCGACCACCTCCGCGACCGAGCCCGGCGGCCTGAGCGCGAAGTAGCCCGCCCCGAGCGCAGCGGCGGCGGCGGCCCCGCGCGCCCACCCGAGCTCGGCGCGATCCGAGAGGCGCGGCGCGGCGACGCCGCGGACGAGATCGTGCGAGAACCCCGCCGCGATCACGAGCAGCAGCCCGGCGGCGGTGGAGAGGCCGGCCGCGAGCGCGCCGGCGGCGACGAGGCCGACCACCCAGGCCGGGAGGCGCGCCATCTCCGGGTGCGCGAGCACGATCACGTCGCCGTCGACGCGCACCTCGTTCCGGGCCGGATCCCCCGAGAGCTGCATGCGGCCGTCGCCGTTCCGATCCGTCCAGGCGACGAGCCCGGTCTGCTCCCAGGCGCGGAACCAGCTCGGCGCCTCCGTGTGCGGCACGCCCTCCACGGTCGCGACGAGGAGGCCGCGGCCGAAGGCGGCCACCGCGGGCGCGGCCGTGTAGAGGACCGCGATGAACAGGAGCGCCCAGCCGGCCGACGCGCGCGCGTCGCGGATCTTCGGGACGGTGAAGAAGCGGATGATGATGTGCGGCAGGCCGGCGGTGCCGATCATGAGGGCCGCCGTGGTCGCGACGACGTCGAGGCGTGGCCGCGCGCCCGCCGTGAACCGCCCGAGGCCGAGGTCGGCGCCGACCGCGTCGAGCGCGTCGAGCAGGTGGCGCCCGGGCGTGACGCCGAGGAGCGCAGCGCCGCCCTCCGTGAGGCGGCCGCCCAGCCCGAGCGCCGGGATCGGGTTCCCGGTGAGCAGCCGCGACACGAGCACCGCCGGCACGAGGAAGGCGACGATGAGCACGAGGTACTGCGCCACCTGGACGTAGGTGATGCCCTTCATCCCGCCGAGCACCGCGTAGAAGAACACGATCGCGAGGGCGATCACGACGCCGGCGCCGATGGGGAGCTCGAGGAAGCGCGCCAGCACGATGCCGACCCCGCGCACCTGCGCGGCCACGTAGGTGAACGACACGACGAGCGCGCAGACCGTGGCCACCGCGCGCGCGGAGCGCGAGTAGTAACGGTCGCCCACGAACTGCGGGACCGTGTACTTGCCGTACTTGCGGAGGTACGGCGCGAGCAGCACCGCGAGCAGGACGTACCCGCCCGTCCAGCCCATCAGGTAGGCGGAGCCGTCGCGGCCGGTGAAGGCGAGGATGCCCGCCATCGACATGAACGACGCGGCGGACATCCAGTCCGCGCCGGTGGCCATCCCGCTCACCACCGGGTGAACGGCGCGATCCGCGACGTAGTAGTCGGCGAGGGAGCGCGCCCGCGTGTAGAGGGCGATGCCCGCATAGAGGCCGAACGAGGCGGCGACGAGCACCCACGTCCAGCCGATCGGGCCCATCCCATCCTCCCAGCGACGGCGGGGTCACTCCTCGTACACGCCGAACCGCCGGTCGAGCGCGTTCATCCACCGAACGTAGACGAATACGAGCGCCACGAATACGAGCATCGCGCCCTGGGTCGCGAACCAGAAGCCGAGCGGGAACCCGAACAGCCGGAACGCGTCGAGCCGATCCGCGAGGAGGATCCCGGCCCCGAAGGACGCGGCCGCCCAGATCGCGAGCACTCCGGCGATTGAGCGCAGGTTCGCCCTCCAGTAGGCCTCGCGCTTGTCTTGCGTCATTTCGCGAAATACCCCGCGTTAGGTTCCATCCTACGACGCAGCGCGCAACCACCGCGAGCCCCGACGGGTCCAAGTCCGCTGAATTACTCGACAGAACAGGCCCGACGCGGGTTGTGCGCTTAGGTCGACTTTTTGCGCGCAATACGTGCGTTGCCCATTGCCATGCACGATCTGCGTGTGGTACGCCTGAACACGCTGCCCGGCCATTCACCATTCTTAACCGCGCGTAGAGGAGTACCCATGGCGATCGCACCGGTCACCGCCCCACAGCCGCCGAGCGAACCTCCCAAGGCTGTCGGCATCACTCGCGACGAGAAGAGAGTCATCTTCGCGTCGTCGCTCGGCACCGTCTTCGAGTGGTACGACTTCTATCTTTACGGCTCTCTCGCGGCGATCATCTCCAAGCAGTTCTTCGGCGCGCTCAACGAGACGAGCGCCTTCATCTTCGCCCTCCTCGCCTTCGCCGCGGGCTTCGCCGTCCGCCCGTTCGGCGCCATCGTGTTCGGGCGCCTCGGCGACCTGATCGGCCGCAAGTACACCTTCCTCATCACGATCCTGATCATGGGCCTCTCGACCACGATCGTGGGTCTCCTGCCGTCCTACGCGACGATCGGCATGGCAGCGCCGACCATCCTCATCGGCCTGCGCCTCATGCAGGGCCTCGCGCTCGGCGGCGAGTACGGCGGCGCGGCGACCTACGTGGCGGAGCACGCTCCCAAGGGCAAGCGCGGCCTGTTCACGAGCTGGATCCAGACGACCGCCACGGTGGGCCTCTTCCTGTCCCTGCTCGTGATCCTCGGCACGCGCGCCTCGATGGGCCCGAAGTTCGAGGAGTGGGGCTGGCGCATCCCGTTCATCCTCTCCGCCCTCCTGCTCGCCATCTCCGTGTACATCCGGCTCCAGCTGCAGGAGTCGCCGGTGTTCAAGCGGATGAAGGCTGAGGGCAAGGGCTCGAAGGCGCCGATCACCGAGTCGTTCTTCCGCTGGAACAACCTCAAGATCGTGCTGATGGTGTTGTTCGGCGGCGTCGTGGGCCAGGCGGTGGTCTGGTACACGGGCATGTTCTACGAGCTGTTCTTCCTCACCCAGACGCTGAAGGTCGAGGCGATGGCGGCGAACCTCATGGTCGCCGGCGCCCTCATCCTCGCCACGCCGTTCTTCATCGTCTTCGGCGCGCTCTCCGACAAGATCGGCCGCAAGTGGATCATCATGGCGGGCTGCGTCATCGCCGCCGCGACCTACTTCCCGATCTTCAAGGGGCTCACCAAGGCCGCGAACCCCGCCATCTTCCAGGCCGCCGAGGCGAACCCGATCACGGTCGTCTCCGACCCCGCCGACTGCAGCTTCCAGTTCGACCCGATCGGCAAGGCGAAGTTCAACACGTCCTGCGACATCGCGAAGAGCTGGCTCGCGAAGAAGTACATCCCCTACCGCAACGAGCAGGCGGCGCCGGGCACGCCCGCGTCCGTCAAGATCGGCGGCACGGAGATCAAGAGCTTCGACGGGCGGACCCTGCCTCCCGCCGAGTTCAAGACCCAGGCGGCGGCCTTCGACAAGCAGCTGGGCGACGCGGTGAAGGCCGCCGGCTATCCGGCCAAGGCCGACATGAGCAAGGTGAACACGCCGATGGTCGTGTTCCTGCTCTTCCTCCTCGCGCTGTACGTGACGATGGTGTACGCGCCGATCGCGGCCTGGCTCGTCGAGCTCTTCCCGGCGCGCATCCGCTACACCTCGATGTCGCTGCCGTACCACATCGGCAACGGCTGGTTCGGCGGCTTCCTGCCGACCATCGCGTTCGCGATGGTGGCCGCCACGGGCGACATCTACTACGGCCTCTGGTACCCGATCATCGCAGCGCTCATGACCGCCGTCCTCGGCTCGCTCTTCATGCCGGAGACGAAGGACCGCGACATCCATCACACCTGACGTCCCCCGCGCCCCCGCGCCGCGCCGCGGCGCGGGGGCGTTCCTCTCTCCCCTCCCCTTCCACTCACTTCGTGCGCCCGCGCGCCCTCGCGCGCGGCGTCGCGCGCCCGGGACCGCAATGAACTCCGCCACCCCGCTCCGCAGCGCGGCCGCCGTCGCCCTCTCCGTCTCCGCGCTCGCCCGCGCCAACGAGGCCACCGGCACGGAGGCGGTCGGCCAGATGCAGGTGTCCGGCTCGACGCTCGCGCTCATGGTCGCCGCGCTCGTCGGCCTCGGCGTCGTGGTCTGGCTGGTCTCGAAGGTCGTGTCTAGATAGACGAAGCCCGTCACGCCCCGGGCGCGCGCGGCCGGACCAGCGTCACCGTGCAGGGCGCCTCGGCCGCGACCTTCGTCGAGACCGTCCCGAGGAGCCGCAGGAGCTGCAGCGGCTCCGGCGCCGCGTCCGGCGCCACCCGCGTCGCGACCGCGCCCAGCATCCCGCGCAGGGGGACGTCGCGCGGCGGTGCGCCGATCACGATGTGATCCACGGCGTTCACGCGAGCGTACTCGAGCAGCGCCGCCGCCGCGTCGCTCGCCTCGAGCACGTGGAAGGAGAGCTGCGTCCCCGGGAGCTTGAGCGGCTCGGCCCAGTGGCGGAGCAGGACCCGGTGCTTGAGCCGCTGGGCGGTCGCGGTGTCCTCAGGCGCCGTGCCGCCGAGGTCGGGCGTGGGCGGGATCACCGTCACGACCGCGAGGCGCGTGTGGTCCCCCGCCGCGAGCACGCGGCGGACCGCCTCGCGGATCGCGTCCGTCTGCGCCGGGTCCGCGCGCGCGGTCGCGAGGGCGGCGAGCACGATCGAGCCGCCGGCGGCGTACGCCGAGGGCTGGGGGCAGGGCGGCGGCTCGAAGCCGATCGCCTTGAACCAGCGGCGCACGACCTGTCCGGTGCCCGCCCGGCGGCGCCGGAGGCCGCGCTCGCCCACCGCGACGTCGGCGGGGTGCGCGAGGTCGAACGCGACCTGCGCGGCCGTCGGGTAGCGGGCCGACGCGTCCGGCTCGAGGCAGTGGAGGATCACCTCCTGGAGCCACTCGGGGACCGCCGGCACGAGGGCGCGCGGCGGCACCGGATCGCGCCAGAGCCGCTTGCGGAGCGTGGCGGGGGTGGTCGGGGAGCCGAACGGCGTCTCCCCCGTGGCGAGCTCGTACAGCACCGCGCCGAGGGCGAACACGTCGCTGCGCGGATCGCAGCGGACCCCGAGCACCTGCTCGGGCGCGATGTACGGCGCCGAGCCGATCGGCCGCCGGTACTCCTCGGCGAGGAGGTCCGGGTAGTGCCCGTGGTGCGCGAGCCCGAAGTCGATGAGGACCGCCTCGCCGCCCGGCCGGATCATCACGTTCGAAGGCTTCAGGTCGAGGTGGATGGCGTCCTGGAGGTGCAGCGCGTGGAGCGCGGTCGCGACGGCCGCCCCGAGCTGCGCCACCTCCTCCGGCGGGAGCGGCGCGCGCTCCGCCCACTCCGCGAGGGAGCGCCCCTCGATCCGCTCCATGACGAGGAACGGCCGCTCGGCGTCGTCCCGCGCCGCGACGAAGCGCGGCACGTGGGGCCCCTTGAGCGCCGCGAGCACAGTCTGCTCGACCTCGAAGGAGATGACGCTCGAGGCAGGCTCCCCCGGCCCCAGCCGGGGGACCTTCATGAGGAGCGGGAACTCGGCGCCCGGGCTGGTGACCCGGTATAGCACCGCCATCCCGCCCGCGTGGACCTGCTCCTCCACGCGGAAGCCGTCGATCTCCGTCCCGCGATCGAGGAGCGCGCCCACGTTCACTCTCCCCGCTCGAGCCGCGCCGCGAGCCGCTCCGGCAGGCCCGCCGCGCGGATCTTCGCGGCGGCCGTCGCCCAGTCGTACGGCACGCGCTGGAACGCGAGCCGCTCGCGCTCCAGGTCGAGGAGCGCATAGCACGCCGCGGTGTTCCCGTCGCGTGGCTGACCGCACGACCCGACGATCGCGAGCCACTGGCGCCGGGGTGGGACGGGGATGGCCACGCCCGGGACCGGCTGGAACGCGATCGGGCGCTCGGCGAGGGCGGTGTAGTAGAGGACCGGCTCGTGGACGTGCCCGGAGAAGACGTAGTGCGTGCCCGCCGCGCGCAGGCTCGCGGCGGCGTGCAGCGGGTCCGTCACGTAGGTCCAGTCCGCGGGGCGATCGGCGCTCGCGTGCACGAACACGAGGTCGCCGCGGCGGACGAGGAGCGGCAGGCTCGCGAGGAACGCCTGGTGGCGCTCGTCGAGCCGGGTGCGGGTCCACGCGATCGCCTCCTCCGCGACGCGGTGCATCGTCTCGGCCCCGGGCGAGACCACCGCGGCGTCGTGGTTGCCGCGCACCACCACCGCGCCCGACTCCGCGTGGGACCGGACGACGTCGAGGACCGCCGCCGGGTCCGCCCCGTACCCCACGAGATCGCCCACGAAGGCGAACGCCTCGGCGCCCGCCGCGCGCGCGTGGTCGAGGCAGGCGGTGAGCGCCTCGAGGTTCGCGTGGACATCGGCGAGGATGGCGAGCTTCATCGCGCGGCCGCCCGGCGCCGGGGGCGGCGCGGGGTCCCTCCGAGGAGAGCTTATCTCCCTCCGGGCCGGTCGGCCGTCACATGAGGAACAGCCAGCTCATCGCCGCGAGGATGGGCAGCAGGACCGCGGCGCTCCAGGCGAGGTACCCGAAGAAGCTCGGCATGCGCACGCCCCCCTCCTCCGCGATGGTCTTCACCATGAAGTTGGGGCCGTTGCCGATGTACGTGGCGGCGCCCATGAGCACGGCGCCGAGCGAGACGGCGCGGAGCAGCCCGGCCCCGCGCGCGTGCGCCACGAGCTGCGAGAGATCGCCGGCGTCGGTCCCGACGACCGCGCTCGCCGCGGAGGCGAAGGTGAGGTAGGTCGGCGCGTTGTCGAGGACCGAGGAGAGCGCGCCCGTGGCCCAGAAGTACTGCCAGGGCTCCGCGAGGCCGAGCTCGGCGCCGCGGGCGTTCAGGATCGCGAGCGCCGGGATCATGGTGGCGAAGATGCCCGCGAAGAGCGCCGCCACCTCGAGGATGGGCCCCCACGAGAAGCGGTTCTCCCGGCGGAGCGCGGCCGGCGTCGTGACCCACGCGAGCGCGGCGACGCCGGCGAGCGCGGCCTCCGCGACCCCGGGCGGCGGCGCGAGCGTGCCCGCCACGACCAGCACCCCCACGATGGCGGCGAGCCAGAGCGCGTTGTGCGCCCCGGCGACGTGCAGCGGCACGCGGTGGGCCTCGGCGAGCTCGTCGAGGTCGCCGGGGGTGGCGAGGTCCTCGCGCCGGAAGAGGGTGGAGTCGACCACGTAGAACACGAGGAGCAGCGCGCCGACGACGAACGCCCACTCGCGCCACAGGCGCAGGGTCCACGTGAACGGGACGCCGCGGAGGAACCCGAGGAAGAGGGGCGGATCGCCGAGCGGCGTGAGCAGCCCGCCCGCGTTCGCGACGATGAAGATGAAGAACACGAAGACGTGGGCCTTGCCGCGCCGCACCGAGTTCGCGCGCAGCAGGGGCCGCACGAGCAGCATCGACGCGCCGGTCGTGCCGACGAGCGAGGCGAGCGCCGCGCCCGCGCCGAGCAGCGCGGCGTTGAGCCCGGGGGTCCCCGAGAGCGTGCCGCGCACCACGATCCCGCCCGAGATCACGTAGAGGGCGCCGAGCAGCGCCATGAACGCGACGTACTCGTGCGCCGCGTGCGCGACGGCGCCGCCGTCGAGGCGCGCGACCAGCGCGACGACGGGTACGCCGAGGAGCGCGCTGAAGAGCAGCTTGTTGCGGTTGTGCTCCCAGAAGCGCCCCGCCGCGAGCGGCAGGATCGCGATCCCGGCGAGCACGAGCGCGAACGGGGCGACGCTCCAGACGGGAAGCAGGTGGCCGAGGGGTAGCTCGCTCGCACGGACGATGGGATCCACCCGCCGACGCTAACGGGGCGCCGCTCGGCAGGCAACGCCGCCCTGCGGCCTTGCGCCACCCTGATGATGTTCGCAGCCCTTGGCGCTCCGGACCCGCCGAGCGCAGCGCTTGCGCGCATTGATTGCGTTACGCTCTCTTTTCGTTCTTGCGCATGTCTTGCGCGCATTGATTGCATCCAGCGATTCGTGCGGGCTCCGGGAGCGGGTATTGGACCGCTCCGGGGCAATTTGTTGCGCAACTTTGGCGCGTGCGGCTGTTCACCGCGCAAATCGATCTGCTATGACCACATCCCACGCCTCAAATTTCACGTATCCCGGAGGAGAGCGTTCATGTCGAAACCCGCGGTCAGCCCGCTGAAGGATCGCAGCACCCGTTCCGCGCACGAGGTGATCGCGTCGCCCGAGTTCAAGGCGCTCGTGTCCAAGCGCTGGAAGGTCAGCCTCGTCCTGCTCACGCTGCTGTTCGTGAGCTACTACGGCTTCATCCTGCTCGTCGCGACGAACAAGACGCTCGTCAACACCAAGATCGGCGAGGTCACGACCCTCGCGATCCCGCTCGGCCTGGCGGCGATCGTGATCGCCTTCGTGCTCACCGCCTTCTACGTGGCGTGGGCCAACAAGTCCTACGACCCCGAAGTCGAGCGGATCCGCTCGCAGCTCCGGTAGCCCCCTTCACCGACAGGAATACCAATGACCTCGATCGGCGCGATCCAGGCCCTCCTCCTCACGCAGGCCGCCCCCGCGGCCGCCGGTGAGTCGATGCAGACGTCGCTCGGCTCCCCGTCGATGATGTCCATCCTCTTCTTCTTCATGATCGTCGCGGTGACGCTCGTCATCACCTACTGGGCGGCCCGCAAGACGAAGACCTCCTCCGAGTTCTACGCCGCCGGCCGCAGCGTCTCCGCGCTGCAGAACGGGTTCGCGCTCGCGGGCGACTACATGTCCGCCGCGTCGTTCCTCGGCATCTCCGGCATGGTGGCGCTGAAGGGCTACGACGGCATGATCTACGCGACCGGCTGGCTCGTCGGCTGGCCCGCGCTCATGTTCCTCGTCGCCGAGCCGCTCCGGAACCTCGGCAAGTTCACCTTCGCCGACGTGGTGGCGTTCCGGCTGAAGCAGAAGCCGGTCCGCATCGCCGCGGCGATCGGCGGCATCCTGACGGTGCTCTTCTACACCATCGCCCAGATGGTCGGCTCCGGCGCGCTCATCCAGCTCATGTTCGGGCTCAAGTACGAGTACGCCGAGCTCATCGTCGGCGTGGTGATGCTCGCCTACGTGCTCTTCGGCGGCATGCTCGCGACGACCTGGGTGCAGATCATCAAGGCCGGCCTGCTGCTCTTCGGCGTGTCGCTCCTGACCGTCCTCGTGCTCGCGAAGTTCAACTTCAACCCGGGCAACCTCTACGCCGCGGTCGTCGAGAAGTACGGCCAGACCGCGCTCGAGCCGGGCGGCATCGTGGCGAGCCCGATCGAGGCCGTCTCGCTCGGCCTCGCGCTGATGTTCGGCCTCCTCGGCCTGCCGCACATCCTGATGCGCTTCTACACGGTGCCGGACGCGAAGGCCGCCCGGAAGTCGGTGCTCTACGCCACCGGCCTCATCGGCTACTTCTACGTGATCATCCCGATCGTCGGCTTCGGCGCCGCGGTGCTCACGCCGGGCGGCCGCAAGTTCATCTCCGGCATCGACGGCGGCGGCAACATGGCCGCGCCGCTCGTCGCCGAGCTCCTCGGCGGCACGGCGTTCCTCGGCTTCATCGCCGCGGTCGCCTTCGCGACCATCCTCGCCGTCGTGGCCGGCCTCACCCTCGCCGGCGCCTCCGCCTACTCCCACGACATCTACGTGAACGTGATCAAGGGCGGGAAGGCGACGGAGGAGGAGCAGGTGAAGGCCGCGAAGATCGCGACCATCGTCTTCGGCGTGGTGGCGGTCGGCCTCGGCATCCTCTTCAAGGGCCAGAACGTCGCGTTCATGGTGGGCCTCGCCTTCGCGATCGCCGCCAGCGCGAACTTCCCCGCCCTCCTCATGTCGATCGTGTGGAAGCGCTTCACGACCTGGGGCGCGGTCTGGTCGATCCTCGTCGGCGCGATCAGCTCGTGCGCGATGATCGTGCTCTCGAAGACGGTCTGGGTCGACGTGTTCAAGTTCGAGCACGCCATCTTCCCGATGAAGAACCCGGCGATCTTCTCGATGACGGCGGCGTTCGCGGTCGGCATCATCGCCTCGCTCCTCACGCCCGAGCGCGAGGCGCAGGAGATGTTCGAGGACGAGAAGCTCCGCACCTACCTCGGCGTCGGCGCCGAGTAGCCGCGAGCCCGTGATCCACGCCGCGGCCGGCGCGCCTTCCCGGGCGCCGGCCGCGGTCCTTTTCATGAGTCAGAAGCGCCGGTACTCGTCGTCGCGCGGCGACGCCGCCGCGACGGCGGCCGCGGTGACGGCCGGGAGCGCGGGGGCCGGCCTCGCGCGCGGCGCGGCCGCCCTGGCGGGGCCCGGCGCGG
>NZ_JAKZLF010000042.1 GCF_022808855.1 Anaeromyxobacter soli | reverse complement strand
TTACGACGGTCGGGGGTGGGGCGGCTCGTGGGGCGGGGGATGGGGCGGCCCCCGAGGCGGTGGACGGGGCGGCTTCGAACGCCGGTCGCCGACCGATCAGGCCGAGCGCCTCGAACCGGTCGAGCGCGCGCCGCACCTGATCGCGGCTCAGTCCGCTGGTCTTCTCGAGCGCCCTCGTCGAGACGAGCGCCTCGCCGACGTCGAGCTGCACCTCGACCCCGAGCTGATGGAGGCGCACCGTCGCGGCCTCCCATCCGGCGGCCTCGGCGAGGTCATCGGCGAGCGCACGCTGCGCCGGCTCGAGGTGCTCGCGGCAGAACTCGCGCCACGCGCGCGGGTACGCGATGAACCCGCGCCGCTCGCCTCCGGGAGCGCTCAAGGCGCTTCCTCCGCGTCCTCGAGCGCGCCGAGCGCGTCCCGGAGCGCTGTGGCGAGGGCGTCGTCGTCACGATCGGCATAGGCCCGGAGCACACGGCGCATGGCCGCATCGCGAGCAGCGGGCGCGACGGGTACACGGGTACAGCTTGGCGGCGGATCGCCCTCATCGGCCGGGGATGCTTCGGCGCCGCTCGCCGGAATCAGCGTGGAAGAACCGGGATGTGCGGGCGATGAGCCGGGATCAGGGGAAGTGCCCTCGCGCCTTCGATTCCCCTGCTCTGCCGTTTTCTCGATTCGTGGTCGGCGCGCGCCTCATTAAGCGAGCCGCACCGCACGCGCGCTCACGGCGAGGCGCAGCCCGGCTCGTCCTCGGGCAGCTCCACTCGGATCGCTGCAGGAAACGCAGCCGTCAGCGACGACGCCGCGCCACCTTCGGCTTCTTCGCCACGCCGTGGAGCGCGACGTTGGCCGTGTTGTCCCTGCGGAGATCGACGGCGAACTTCACCTGCTTGTAGCCGTCGAGGGTCAACCGCAGCCAGACCTCCGCCGCCTTGCGGGCGACGTTCACTCGAAGCGGCGTCTTCCCCAGGCGTTGCCCCGTGTCGAGCCGGACGACGGACGCGCCGGGCGGTGACGAGCGAATGAGAAGCTCGACGGCTCCCCGCTGCTGCGATCCGGGACCGGACCCCGTACGCGAGGGAGGCGTCGCTCGCGAGGTCGTCGCCGGACGCGGCGATGTCGTCGGCGCGGCCGAGGTCGACGTCGCCGGGCGCGAGGAAGGCGTCGCCCGCGAGGTCGTCGCCTGACGCGGCGATGCCGCCGGTGCGGCCGAGGTCGACGGCGCCGGACGCTGCGATGCCGCCGGCGCGGCCGAGGTCGACGTCGCCGGACGCTGCGATGTCGTCGGCGCGGACGAGGTCGAGGTCGCGGATGACGTCCCGCTCGGGCTCGCGGTCGGGCTCGCGGTCGGGCTCGGGATCGCGGGCGAGATCGGGGTCCCGGTCGCGTCGGACGACGGCGACGGGACCGCTGGAGCCGCCGACGCGAGCTCCCGCACCAGCCTTCGGCCGGGCTCGAGCGCTGCGCCGAGGTTCCGCGGGACGCCGAACCGCAGGGCGACGACAGCGCCGGTCGCCACGACGGCCGCCGAGGCGACCGCAGCGAGGAGGCGGCGCGGGCGTACGATCGAGCGGCGACGGCGCGGCGCGTGCAGCGCCCTGGCGAGGGCCGACATCGACTCGAAGCGATCATCCGGGCGCTTCTCGAGGGTCTTCGTGAGGACCGCCCCGAGCCAGGCCGGGATGCGTTCGCCGCGCGGCGTCCGCCGCGGCAGCGCCTTCTGGGGCTGCTCACGGATGAAGATCGCAAGCTCGACGAAGCTCGGTGCGGTGAACGGCACGCTGCCCGAGAGCAGCTCGTACAGGACGACGCCCGCTGCCCAGATGTCGGCGCGTCGATCGACGTCCCTCCCCAGCGCCTGCTCCGGCGCCATGTAGTGCGGCGTCCCCAGGACCATCCCGGCCGAGGTGGCGGCGTTGTCGACGGGATCGCGCAGCTTCGCGACCCCGAAGTCGAGCACCTTCACGAAGTCGGCGCCGTCCCTCTCCACGACGAAGATGTTGTCGGGCTTGAGATCGCGGTGGACGACCCCCTTCTCGTGCGCAGCCTCGAGCGCCTCGCACACCTGCGTCACGATCCGGAGAATCCGGCTCAGCGGCGGGTACTTCCGGCCGCGCTGGGCCATCAGCTCGCGCAGGCTCGTGCCTTCGAGCAGCTCCATCACGAGGTACGCGAGCCCGGGCGCCTCGACGAAGTCGGTGACCTCGACGATGTGCTCGTGGTCGATGTCGTTAACGACCCGCGCCTCGCGGAAGAAGCGCTCGACGACATCGGGCCGCGCCACGTACTCCGGGTTCAGGACCTTGATGGCGACTTCCCGCCCGAGCCGGATGTGGCGCGCGCGGTAGACGCACCCCATGGCTCCCCTGCCCAGCACGGCCACGAGCTCGTAGCTGCCGAGCGTGGTGCCGACGTCCACGGCCGGCGCCGTGCCGACGATGGTGGAGGAGAGCTCGCTCATGAGGTCGTCCGCCATGGTACCGCGAGCGGTCGCGGTCAGGGAACCGCCGGCACATGGAGCGCCGTCGCGACGGGCGCGGAGGAGCGGCACGCCGAGACGTTCGCGAACGAACGGACGTGGGGAACGTTTCGAGTCGTTCTGAGAGCTCCGGGGAGCGAGCTCAGTCCCAGGGCTCCTTCCAGGTCACCGTCACGTCGTGCAGGTCGCCGAGCCCGGCGTCGTACGCGATCACCGACGCCTCGATGGTGACGCTCACGTTCCGGCGGAAGACCTGGTCGAGGCGGCGCACGAGATAACGGTAGCCCGCGTAATCCGGTCCGAGCTGCGCTGCCGCCCGCGATTCGGCCTCGACCTCGAGCGATGGACGATGCCCCGTGATGACCGGGAAGACGGCGGGTACGATCGCGACCAGGAGCGCGGCCATGAGACCCAGCGCCAGGCCACCTGCGTACGGAGTCCGCCCGCGTGACGTCGTGCCCCATGCGCCCTCGGAGCGTCGGGTCATGCGCCACGCGGCTGTCGCGAGCCCGATGGCGACGAGACGCAGGACCATCGTGGCTTCGACGTGGTGCTGGCTTCGCGTGAAGCAGATCCAGCTCAGCTCCCACGGAACGGCCATGAAGTAAGCGATCGCCTCACCGACCACCACGCCGGCCACCTCGGCCACGGACCATGCGAGTACCCACGGCTTCGGAGTCTTCACCGCGAGCGGGTTGAGGACGGCGATCGCGCTGGTCGCCAACCCCCCGAGGACGAGCGTTGCCCACGGCGCGGTCACCGGCGCGATCGTGTGAAGCACGATGAAGCACTCGAGCGCAAAGATGACGAACAGCACCAGCGGTAGGTGCGGGGGCACGGCCACGCTCGGACCGAGGCCTCCTGGTCGTGCGGGCTCCGCTCTCGTGGATTCCATGGCGTCGGCAACCGTACTGCGTTCACCCGGAGTCCGACACGTTTCTTCGCCTCCCCCGATGGTCCTCCGGGTACGACCGCGGCGAAGGCGCGCAGTCGTCCGGGGGTGACGCCACGCGCGTCAGATCACTTGCCGCATCCCTCCTGAGCCGAGCCCGCGCAGCGCAGGCCGTGCCGGCGCGCCTCCGTGAGCGAGTGGCCCGCCCTCTCGATGCGGACCTGCTACTTTTCTCGTAGTGTCGTCTCCCATTCGGAGGGTCCGGCCGTGAAGCTTCGCGTCGGAGACCGTGCGCCGGCGGTGGTGCTGGAGGCGCTGGACGGGTCGAGGCTGCAGTGCCAGGTGCCCCGTGGCCCTGTCGTGGTGTCGTTCACGCGTCATGCGGGCTGCCCGGTGTGTCAGCTCCACGTCGGCCGCATCGCGGCGGCAATGCCTGAATTCGAGGCGCTCTCATGTGCGGTCTGGATGGTGTTTCAATCCGCGCCGGCGCGGCTCCAGGCTGCCATGGCCGAATGGCGGCCGGGGTTCCTGGCCGTGGCCGACCCCGGCGCCGTCCTTTACGACGCGTTCGGCGTGGGCGCGAGCCTGAGCGGGTACCTCCACCCGCGTTCCATGCTCGCGCTGGTTCGGGCCACGCGAGCCGGAAAGCGCCACCGCCGGTTCGAGGGCCGTGAGACCCAGATGCCCGCCGACTTCGTGCTCGATCGAACGGGGCGGATCGTCCTGGCGCACGTTGGACGGAGCGTCGGCGACGACGTGCCCGTGCCACGCTGCTCGGGGCGGTGGCCGAGTCCGCGAAGCAGGCGTGACGCATCACGGCAGCCGGACCGACAGCGCGTGCCGGAACACGTCGCGAGGATCCCAGCGCGCCTTGACGCGCTGCAGCCGCGGGTAGTTGTCCTTGTAGTAGAGCGTGTGCCACGGGACGCCGGAGGTGTTCCACCGCGGATCGGCGAGGTCCGCGTCCGGATGGTTGATGAACGCGCCGTCGCTCGCCTCGCCGGGCGCGGGCACGCCGCCGGTGTCGGCGAAGAGCTCCCGGTAGAGCGCGCGAACCCAGCCCAGGTTGCGCTCCGCCTCGCTCGGATCCATCCAGCCCGCGTTGCAGGAGGTGGTGAGGATCGAGTCGCGCTGCGCCGAGGCGGTCGCGTCGGGCGCCACGGTGTTGACCTTCCCGCCGTAGGTCGCGAGGCCGAGCATGCCGCCGGGCACGTCCACGTCGGTCCGGGTGAGGAAGTGGTGGGCGACCTCGATCTGCCGATCCGTGAAGCGCCTGCGCAGGAAGGCGTCCTTCATCTTGAAGCTGGCGTTCTCGGCGCCCGGCGCGCGGAACAGCTCGGGGAAAGGGTTCAGGGCGAAGCGCAGCCAGGTGCTCGTCTCGAGCTGCCGGGTGCAGGCCGCGCCCACTCCCTGGTTCAGGGCATCGAGGTGCTCGTGACAGAGCCGTTCGGCGTCGGGACCGGCGGTGGAGAGCCCGCGCAGCTCGACCTTGCCGGCCTGGCGACGGTTGAGGAAGAGGATGCTGAACAGCTTGGCGCCGGGAGCGTCCGCGCCCGCGTTGCGCTCGCACCACTCACCGTGATTGCGCAGGAGCCTCGCGAACGCCCGCTCGTCGAGCTCGTCCCAGCTCCACCCCACCCGGAACGTCAGGATCGACGCCGGAGCAGGCGGCAACAGCGAGGCAGGGTCGGTCCCGCGAGCGCCCGGCGACCTGAACCAGTAGCGCGTGACGATGCCGAAGTTGCCGCCCCCGCCGCCGGTGTGCGCCCACCAGAGCTCGCGGTTGGGATCGGAGGGTTCCCGCGACGCCACCACGCTGCGGGCGGTACCGGCCTCGTCCACCGTCACGACCTCGACCGCGTACAGGTGGTCCGCCGCGAGGCCATGCTCCCTGCACAGGAAGCCGAAGGCGCCTCCCAGCACGTGCCGCCCACGCCGATGTCCGGGCTCTCGCCGGCGGGGACGGTCACTCCCCAGCCGAGGAACAGCTTCCGGTACAGCTCGCCCAGCGTGGTCCCCGCCTCCACCACGAGGGCGGACATCTCCGGGTCGTAGGCGACGCCGGTCATGAGGGAGGTGTCGATGAGCACCCGCACGGCCGGATCGGCGACGAGCCCCTCCAGGCAGTGGCCTCCGCTGCGGACCGCCACCCGCAGGTCCTCCCGCACCGCCTCCTGAACCGCCTGGACCACCTGCTCGGTCGAGCCGACCAGCCGCACGTAGTCGGGATTCCCGCGGAAGCGCCTGTTGAATCCGCGGTGGGCCAGGTCGGCGTAGCGCGGGTCGTCCGGGCCGATCCGGCCGGCGGCGGCCGGATCGGTCCGCGGCGAGCCCGCTTCTGTTCGAGCGCTCATCCTTGGACCCTAGTGCCCCGCCGCGGGACGCCCCACGGTTTCGGCCTGCGCGGCCGCAGCGCGCGGCGTCACAAATGAGCACCCGGCGGCGCGGACGCGCCCGTCACGGAGCGGTCAGCGTCGACGGCACCGGGACGACCATGACCGCGTCGTCACCCGCGATGAAGAGCGTGGTCGCGTCCGGGGTCATCGCCATCACGGCCTCGCGGCTCTGAATGGTGAAGCCGCTCCGCACCGTCGGGTACTCGGGGAGCTGGAAGTACCCCAGCAGCGGCGGGTCGCCGCTCACGGCCGCGGTCGAGTCGAACACCCAGACCCTCGGCAGGTCGAGGCTCCCGATGCTGTAGCTCAGCACGTACGCGCGGCTTCCGTCCGGCGACACGGTGGCGGCGATGGTCGTGCCTCCCGTGTACTTCGTGTAGGAATCCGGCAGCCAGAGTCGCCCCACAAAGGCGAAGGAGGCGTCCCAGAGCGCGGCCTCGCTGTAGCTGACGGTCACGAATCGGCTGCCTACCTCGTCGATGCCGAAGTTTCCCTCGAAGTAGAAGCCGCCGTCCTTCAGCGTGCCGTCGGCGCCGTCGAGGTGCATGCGGCCGGTTCGACCGTCGACCATGAGGCGCTCGCCGTTGCCGCTCACCGCGAGCCATGGCCCTTCGTAGAAATTCAGGCCCGTGTTCGAGAACGTCCGGCGCGCCAGGTCGAAGAACCCGAGGTCGTCGATGCCCGTGTCACCGAACGGCAGCCAGACGCGGCCGTCGTTCGTCACCGCGACGCCGTCCGGGCGCAGGGAGGCCGGACCGAGTGCGCCGCCGCGGTCGTAGGTCGCCTGCTCCGTCAGCGTGACCGGATCGAGCAAGCGGAGCTTGCCCGACCAGGAGACGGCGATCACCGCGCCAGCATCGGGAGTGAGCGCCAGGTCGCGCAGGTCGGCGATCGCCTGACTCGCCGCCGTCCACGCGCCCCCCGCGTAACCGACGCGCACCGCCACGCCCGGCATCGAGGCCCACAGCGCCTGATGCCGCGGATCGTAGATGAGCTGACGCTTGCGGCCCGAGGTCTGCACCCGCGCGTAGGCCAGCGTGGGCGCATCGACGACGTGCAGCGCCGCCGCCGCCGTGGGCGATCCGAGGGCGTTCGACGCGCTGATCGCGTATTCGCCGGCCGGCGCGGCGGGCACGTCGAGCGCCACCTCGGTGTCGCTGACGCGCGTGACACCCACGCCGGTGAGTCCCTCCACCGTGATCCCCGCCGCGACGTCGGCGAGCCCGTCGAACCCCACGCCGCGCGCGAGGACGCGATGCGCCCGGCCGGCGAGGATGACCCCGGGCCCGAGCGAGCGCACCTCCGGGAGCCGCTTGCTGAGGGTGACCTTGAACTGGACGGGGGTGATGCTCGGGGGATCGGCGGCCACGCGGACCGTCGCCACCTGCGTGCTGCCGTTCTCGACGGACTGCAGTGCCTCGGGCGTGACGCGGAAGCCGAGCGGCGTCCCCGTCCAGCCGGTGCCGGCATCGAGCGTGAGCCAGGCGGCGTCGGTCGCGGCGGTCCAGGCGCGAGCGGGGCCGCCGGCCATCGTCACGGGCACGCTGCCCAGCAGGTCCGCGGGGACCGAGGTCGCTGTGAGGGTCAGCGCCTGATCCTGCGGCTTCAGCAGGCCCGGTCCGACGGTGAGCGTCACGGTGACCGACCGGCCGGTGGTGAAGCCGTCGCCCCTGACGTAAAGCCAGGCCGTGTAGCTCCCCTGGGACAGGGCGCCGGCGTCGGCGCGGAGGTCGAGGCCCCCGTCCGTGGGGGTCACGCCGAGCCATCCGCTCGCGCCGGAGCCGTAGCTCACGCTCGTCGTCAGCGGCGGGTTCCAGCTCGGGGGCGTGACGCCCACGCGCGCGGACGCGTCGGCGCCCTCCGTCGTGGTGAGCGCCAGCGAGCTCGTGTCCAGGGACAGATCGTGCCTTCCCCCGGGCGCCTCCGTGACCGTGTAGGTCACCCGGAGCGAGCGCTGCGAGCCTCCGGCCGCGACGTAGAGATAGGCGTCGTAGGCGCCCGCCGGAACGCTGGCGGCGGCGAGCGTGAAGCCCGACGCGGTCTCGTCAGCGACGTGCAGCCAGGAAGGAAGGCCCGACACGCGGAAGCTGGTAGCGCCGTACGGTAGCTGCACGGCGATGGAGGCGCTGGCCGGCGAGCCGCTCACGGCGGACAGCGCCACCTGGTCGGGCGCGACCTTCAGGATGGGCAGGACCTCGACCGTGTACTGCAGCCGGAACGGCGACCCCCGCACCGGAGAGCTGCACCCTGCGTCGTAGCAAACGTTCACCGCCAGCGTGCCCGCGTAGGTCCCGGGCGCGAGGGAGGACTTCGAGGAGATCCAGAGACGCGCCTGCGTCTCCATCACCTCGACCTGCGCGCCGGCGATCGCCTCGCCCTGGTCCACGGCGCTCACGCGGATGCTGGCGCTCGTCTGCCCGGAGACGCTCGCGGTCACGGTGGCCGAGAGCGACGTGCCCTCGTCACCCCGCATCGTGAAGTGGTCTGTGTCGAGGGTGACGGTCACGCCTCCGCCGGGCCCCGCGCCGCCGCCGCCGCCGCCGCTGCATGCCGCCGCGAGCAACGCCAGGATGACCAGCGCCGTCACGCCACCCGTCCGTCTCGACATGTGTCGCGCCCCTCCCGCAATACACCTGCGGTTCAATGACTTCGGGTGCGCATTCTCCGACGGTCAGGGACGCCAGGGAAGCAATCCTTCGGCCCCGTGGAAGGACACCCGCCCACCTGCGCCCGCGAGTGTAGGCGCCTCGCACCTCGCGGGCGCCGCACGCGCGATACCCTGCCCCCGCCGCGAAACGGTCCTGAGAGCGCGCAGGCTGGCCTCCCGTCCTCTTGGGCCCCTACGCGCCGCTGGGCGCAAAATGATGAAAGAGTGAGGACTTCTCGGCCTGCAACGAGGATCCGCGGGCCTTTGCCGCCGGAGTGACGCGATGGCCCCCTCCTCTCCTCGAGACCCCCCGCGACCGCCCGGCGCACACGTCGCGCCCCCCGTCGTCTACGTCGAGCCGAAGTGGGGCTACAAGCACGTGGTACGCGACCTCGCCGAGGAGGCGACGCTCGACGAGGCCGAGCTGAACGCGCTCGGCGCAAACGGGTGGGAGCTCGTCGCAGTGCTCGCCCACGGCAGCACCGCGCACTTCTACTTCAAGCGCCAGAAGGACTGACGACCGCGCGCTGCGAGCGGGCGGACGCCCAGCCGCTCGCGCAGCCGACGCTCCCTCGGTGCGAGGCGAAAGCGACGCGCGGCGGGCCCGCGCGCTCCCATCCACGGCGGACGAGGACCACACTTTCCTCGAAAGGACCCGCCATGCGCACGCACCTCTCGATCGCCCTGGGGCTCGCCCTCGCCGCCGCAGGCTGCCGGACCGCCCAGGGCACGCGGGCGAGCAGTGGGAACGCCGGCCGCACCGTGGAGGGCCGGGTCGAGGAGGTGGGCCGCGACGACGGGACCGTCACGCTGCGGGTGGGCGACAAGCGTCGCGAGGTCCTCGTCGCACCGGAGGCCGAGATCAAGGTGGACGACTTCAAGGCGACGTTCGAGGACCTGAAGGAAGGGCAGCGGGTGCGCGCGGCGCTCGACGAGTCGAAGGGACAGACGGAGGGCTACCGCATCGAGATCCTCGACAAGGGAGCGACCGCGCCGACCGACGTCGAGAAGCCCGCGCCGACAGAGGTCGAGAAGCCCGCGGCCCGTAGCGCCGACGCCCCGTCCGCCGAGCCCGAGGGTGAACGGAACGCGCAGTGAGCCGCGCCGGCTGGACGCCGAGATGGGCGTCCGGTCCCCATCACCCGGGACGTGACGTCCGCCCTCCACTCGTGGAGAATGGCGCGGCCGTATCGCCCCGAGGTGAACGTCCTGCTGCCCTGCCCGCGCGCCGCCGCCCTCGTCGCCGCCGCCGTCGCCCTCTCAGGCTGCACCGCGGAGATGGAGCTCGGGCGCGCCCGGACGCTCGACGCCGGCGAGTGGGACCTGGGCGCCGCGATCGGGTTCTCGGGCTACGGGCACGAGCGCAAGGTCCCGCAGGAGCCCCCCACGGGCGGCGTGGTCCTGCCCCTGGTGCCGGTCGTGCCCGTCGAGCTCTGGGCGGCGCGCGGGATCGCGCCCCGCCTCGAGGTCGACGGGCGCCTGTCGGTGCTGTCGGCGCAGCTCGGCGTCAAGGCTCAGGCCGTCCGGACGCGGCACCTCGACCTGTCGCTCGCCGCGACGGGCATCGCCGAGCTCACGGGACGGCCGGAGCTCGAGCCCACCACGCGGGCGCGGGTCGCGCTCATCGCCGGGGTGCCGCTCCTCTACGGCCTGGAGCTCGACGTGGCCCCGCAGTGCAGCTGGAGCCTCCGACCGGCGCTCGCGCAGCCGGAGCTGTGGGGCGCCACGGGGCAGCTCCACTACGGGCCGCTGCCCGGCGGGATGCGCCGCGTCGGGCTCGCCGTGTCGGTGCTCCATTACGACCGCGCGACGGCGGCGCAGGCCGGCGACGTCACGGAAGGCAGGTTCGTCGGCGTCGCGCTCGTGTTCTCGGCGACGCGAGTCGTGCCCGCGATCCCGGGCGCAGGGCTCGGCGAGCGATGAGCGCGGGCGGGACGGCCCCGCCGCCCGCCGCTACTCCAGCTTGAACCCGACCCGCAGCGTGACCTGGAACTCCGAGACCTTGCCGTCCTTGATGGCGCCGCGCTGCTCGACGACCTCGAACCACGCCATGTGCCGGATGGACTTCGAGGCCTCCTCGATCGCCGCGCGCGTCGCCTCGGCGAAGCTCGTGGGGGACGTGCCGACGATCTCGATCTTCTTGTAGACCCCGGACATGCGCGGCTCCTCGGCGGAGGGCGGCGCGGGCGCCGCCTCGGGTGAGTGGTGCCGGAACCATGGCCCCGGCCCTCGCCTCGAGCGCGGCCCAGTGGGGGAAGACCACACCGGAGGTCACGGCGCTGCGGTGCCGTACGGGGCGAGCCGCCCCTCGCGCCAGCGCCGCAGCACCTCCTCGACGTCGAGCGGCGCGAGGGTCGTCGGCGGCCAGCCGACGAAGGTCGCGTTGAGGCGGCGGATCTTGGCGTTCAGCGCCTCGAGCCGCTCGCGGGCGGCGTGCTCGTCACGATCGCGCGCGACGGCGGCGAGCACCGCCTCGGCCTCGTGGCGGATGGCGATCGAGTCCGGGAGGCTCGACAGCTTCTCGCGCCGGAGCTTCTCCTTGATCCACCACGCCTCCGGGAGCGCGCCGCCGCTGAGCGGCAGGGGCTTGCCCGCCCCGGAGAGCCGCTCGAAGGCGCCCTCCTCCTGGGCCTCGCGGATGAGCCGCTCGGCGTAGGACTCGAAGGTCTCTCCGGGCTTGCGAGGACGCTCGGCCACTCCCCTTCGATAACGGCGGCCGCCGGCGCTCCGCAACCGCCTGCCGCGGGGACCGGGATCAGACGCCGAGGTAGGTGTATCCCTTCATCACCGCCTCGTAGAAGTCGGCGAGCGACACGCCCTCCTTCGGACGGATCGCGCCCTCCTTCACCTTGCCGTCGAGCGCGCCCTTCACGCGCCGCGAGAGCTCGGCGGGCTCGTACTGGAGGCGCGAGAGCACCTTCTCGATGGTGTCTCCCGGGATGACCTCCTCGATGTAGAAGTCCTCCGGATCCTCGTCGTCCACGAACACGTGGATCTCGTTCACCCGGCCGAACAGGTTGTGCATGTCGCCCATGATGTCCTGGTAGGCGCCGGTCATGAACATGCCGAGGTAGTAGGGATCGCCCGGCCTGAGCGCGTGGAGCGAGAGCGTCTCGTCCACGCCGTCGTTCTCGATGAAGCGGTCGATCTTGCCGTCGGAGTCGCAGGTGATGTCGACGATGGTGCAGTCCTTCGTCGGCACCTCGCCCATCCGGTGCAGGGGCACGATCGGAAAGAGCTGGTCGAACGCCCAGTGATCCGGCGCGCTCTGGAAGAGCGAGAAGTTCGCCATGTACTGGTCGGCGATCTTGTCGGCGAGGTCGCGCGTCTCGCGCGGGAGCCGCTTCTTGCCGCGGTTCAGGTCGGCGATCCCGCGCACGAGCTTCCAGAAGAGGCTCTCCACGACCGCTCGCTCCTCGAGGCCGAGGATGCCGAGCTTGAACATCTGGAGCGCCTCCTCCTTCTTGGCGGCCGCGTCGTGGTACGCCTCCGCGCGGTTCCGCGGCGTCATCGAGGAGACGATCTCGCGCATCTCCCGCACGAGCTTCGGCTCGTCCGGCCTCGGCGCCGAGGCGGCGGCGATCTCCTCCGCCGACCCGATCTCGATGTGGCCGAACACGTTCATGATGATGCAGGAGTGGTGCGCGGTGATGGCGCGCCCGGACTCCGTCACGAGGTGCGGCTCGGGGACGCCCTCGTTCACGCAGACGCGCTGGACGTTGTAGACGACGTCGCCGACGTACTCGTCGAGCGTGTAGTTGACCGTCGAGGCGATGGTGCCGGGCTGCGCGTTGCCGTTGGTCTGGACGCCGACGTAGTCCACGCCCATCCCGCCGCCCACGTCGAAGTACTCGATGGGCAGCCCCATCTTCCGCAGCTTGGCGTAGACGCGGGCGCCCTCGTTCACCGCGTCCTTCACCACCCGGATCTCGGTGAGCTGCGAGCCGACGTGGAAGTGGAGCAGCTTCGCGCAGTGCTCCTTCCCCGCCTCCTTGAGGATCCGCACCGCGTGGATGAGCTCGGGCACGGTGAGGCCGAACTTGGCGAAGTCGCCGGACGAGCCCTCCCACTTCCCGGTGCCGCGGGTGGTGAGCTTCGAGCGGAGCCCGATCATCGGCTCGACGCCCATCTCCTCCCCGAGCTTGAGGAGCTGGGGCAGCTCGGAGAGCTTCTCGATGACGACGATGACCTTCCGGCCGAGCTTGCGGCCGAGCAGCGCCAGCCGGAGGAACTGCTCGTCCTTGTACCCGTTGCAGATGGTGAGCGCCTCGGGGTTGGTGTTCATCCCGAGCACCACGAGCAGCTCGCCCTTCGAGCCCGCCTCGAGGCCGTAGTTGTACGGGGCGCCGGCGTCGAGGATCTCCTCGACCACCTCGCGCATCTGGTTCACCTTGATCGGGTAGACGCCGAAGTAGCGGCCGCCGTACCCCATCTCGGCCGTCGCCTTCGCGAACGCCTCGTTGATCTGCTTCACGCGCGCGCGGAGCACGTCCTGGAAGCGGACCACGCACGGGAAGCCGATCTTCCGCTCGCGGATGTCCTCGACCACGTCCATGAGGTCGATGACCGGGCCCGGCTGGCCCATGGGGTGGACGACCACGTGGCCCTTCTCGTTCACGGAGAAGAACCCGGCGCCCCACCCGCCGACGTTGTAGTACTGCATCGCGCGGTCGATGGACCAATCCGCAGGCGCCATCGCCGTCGTCGCGTCGCTCCGATGTTCCGGGATGTTCATCGCCCGCTGATCTACGACAGCGCGCCCGAGAAATCGAGCGCGTGTGACATCGATCTGGAGCGCCGCGTGCGTTATAGCGGGCGCCGTGCCCGCCGCCCGTTCCCACCCCCTGCCCCCGCAGCCTCCGCGCGGCGCCGGCGAGGCGCTCCGCGAGCGGCTGCAGGGAATGCGCGTCGTGTTCCGGCAGGTGCCTGGGACGATGCGGCTCGTGTGGGAGGCCGACCGCCGCGGCGCGCTGCTCGTGGCCGCGCTCACCGTGGTGCTGGCGCTCTTGCCCGCGGGCATCGCCTGGATCGGGAAGCTCATCGTCGACGGCGTCGTCGCCGCCGCCCGCGGCGGCCTCGCGCAGGACCGGGAGCGGGTGCTGTGGCTCGTCGCCCTCGAGCTCGGGCTCATGTCGGTGCAAATGGCGGCCGGCCGCCTCCTCGCCCTTCGGCGCGAGCTCCTGCGCGGCGCGCTCGGCAACCGGATCAACGAGCGGATCCTCGAGAAGGCGCTCGAGCTCGAGCTCAGGCACTTCGAGGACGCCGACGTCTACGACCGGATGCAGAACGCCCGGCGCGAGGCCTCCTCAAGGCCCCTCTCGCTCGTGATGCAGGCGTTCGCGATCGGGCAGAACACGGTCACCCTCGTCGCGCTCTCCGGCCTCCTCCTGCGCCTCTCCCCCGCGAGCGTCCTCGTCATCGTCGCCGCCTCGGTGCCGGCCTTCCTGGCGGAGGCGCGCCTCTCGGGGGAGTCCTTCCGGCTCTGGACCTGGCGCGCGCCGGAGGGCCGCCGGCTCAACTACCTGGAGTGGATCCTCACCCGCGACAGCCACGTGAAGGAGGTGAAGCTCTACGGCCTCGGGCCGCTCGTGCTGGGCCGCTACCGCGCGCTGTTCCGGAAGTTCTTCGACGAGGACCGCCTGCTGGCGGTCCGCCGGCTCCGCGCGGGGATGGTCTTCGGCCTCCTCTCGCTCCTCGCGTTCTACGCGATGTACGCCCTCATGGCCGGGCGCGCGGCGCGCGGCGACATCTCCCTCGGCGACCTCACGCTCTACATCGCGGTGTTCCGGCAGGGCCAGGGGGCCGTGCAGGCGGTCCTCTCCGGCGTGGGCGGCATGTACGAGGACGCGCTCTTCATGTCGAACCTGTTCGGCTACCTCGACATCCCCACCGGCGGCGAGGAGCCGCGCACCCGCCCGCCCCGCAGCCCGCCCCGCGGGCGTCCGGCCGAGATCGAGCTCCGCGGCGTCTCGTTCCGCTATCCGGGGAAGGCGGGGTGGGCGCTCCGCGATCTCTCCCTCACGCTCGCGCCGGGCGAGAAGCTCGGGCTCGTGGGCGAGAACGGAGCGGGCAAGAGCACGCTCGTGAAGCTGCTCCTCCGGCTCTACGATCCGACCGAGGGCGAGATCCGCTACGGCGGGGTGGACCTGCGCGACATGGACCCCGCCGATCTGCGCCAGCGGATCGGCGCCGTGTTCCAGGACTTCGTGCGCTATCAGTTCACCGCCGCGGAGAACATCGGCCTCGGCAACCCCGCCTTCGTCGGGGACCGCGCCCGGGTCTCCGAGGCGGCCCGGCGGGGCGGCGCCGCGGCGCTGGTGGAGGCGCTGCCGGACGGCTACGACACCGTCCTCGGCGGCTGGTTCGAGTCCGGCCACGAGATCTCCTCCGGCCAGTGGCAGAAGCTCGCGGTGTCCCGCGCCTTCATGCGCGAGGACGCCGAGGTCCTCGTGCTCGACGAGCCGACCGCCGCCATCGACGCCGAGGCCGAGCACGAGCTGTTCCAGCGCTTCAAGGAGCTCTCGGCGGACCGGACCGCCATCGTCATCTCGCACCGGTTCTCCACGGTCCGCATCGCGGACCGGATCGCCGTGCTCCACGGCGGACGGCTCGAGGAGCTCGGCACGCACCGTGAGCTCGTGGCGCGCGGCGGCCGCTATGCCCAGCTCTTCCGGCTCCAGGCGCAGGGCTACCTCGACTGACGCCGCCACGCGGCGCGAAGGAGCCATGATGCGAGGCCTCGAGCAGATCCCCTGGCTGTACGATCTCGGCCTCGCCCTCCTCGAGCGCGGCCGGCTCGGCCGGTGGCGCGAGTGGCTCGCCGGCGGCGCCCGCGGCCGGACGCTCGATCTCGGCACCGGCACCGGCCGGAACCTGCCCCTCCTGCCTCGCGGCGCCGCCGTCGCGGTCGATCCCCACCGCGCGAACCTCGCCCGGGCCCGCAGCAGAGCGCCGCACGTGCCGCTCGTGCTCGCCCGCGCCGAGGCGCTGCCGTTCCGCGACGGGGTGTTCGACACCGTGCTCTCCGGCCTCGTGCTGTGCAGCGTCCGCGACGTCCCCCTGGCGCTCGGCGAGGCGCGCCGCGTGCTCGCGCCGGGAGGGACGCTGCGCGCCATCGAGCACGTCCGCGGCGGTCACCTCATCGGCGCGATCCAGGATCGCGTGCAGCCCGCATGGACGGTGATCACGGGCGGCTGCCATCCGAACCGGGAGACGGAGCGTGCGCTCCGAGAGGCGGGCTTCGAGCTCGACGCGAGCTCTCTGCGAGCTCGGGGCGTCATGCGCCGACTCGAGGCGCAGCCGCGCGGGGGCTCGCTCCGATCGGCTCCGCCGGGGCGTCACGATCCGTGACGGCAGCTCGACGGGGCCCGCCGGGGTGCGACTCGATGGCGTTGCGAGCGCGGCCGCCGCCGCCTCATAGAACGGCCGTCGACAGTCACCCTTGGAGAAGGGAGCACGCCGTGAAGCCGAACGCGATTCTCCGCCTCGTCGTCGCCTGGGTCGTCGTACTGCTCGCCGCCGCCTCGCCCGCGCGCGCGCAGCTCGACGAGGGAGCGGGCACCCGGTACGCGAAGGACTCCTATCCGACGCAGGAGCTCGTGCGTCAGCCGCTCACCCTCTCCCGCGGGCTCATCGAGCTCGGCGTCCCGGTCCGCATCGAGATCTCGAACACGAACGACGGCAGGGTTCCGGACTGGAGCATCCCCGCCAGCCTCGACTTCGGCGTGACCGATGATCTCCAGGTCGGCGTCTTCCACTCCACCGGCCTGTGCTTCGGCGAGAGCGGCAACGACTGCCGGAAGGTCTACGACGACGTCGGAGGCCGCATCCGGCTCGGGCTGCTGCGGGCGGGCGCCTCCAACCAGGCCGCGGTCGAGGCCCGCGTGCAGGCGTTCGAGTTCAGCGACGTCGTCTGGACGGGCGCGGTGGGGCTCCAGTACAAGACCACCCTCGGCCCGAACCTCGCGCTGCTCGCGGCCGCCGATTGGACGTCGTTCCTCAACAAGCGCAGCGACGTGGCGTTCAAGGACGCCATCGCTGGCGCGCTCGGGCTCCAGCTCCAGCTCTTCCCGGGGCTCGCGGCCTTCGGGAACATCGGCCTGGACTACCCGCTGAACGAGCAGTCCAGCTTCGACCGGAAGGTCGCGGGGCCGGTGAACGCCGGGGTCGAGCTCACCCCGGTGCACAACATCACCGTCGGAGCCGACGTGATGTTCTCGAACCTCGTCGGCGAGGACAACGCGACCGCGTCCGGGTACCTCGCGCTCGACCGGTTCCCTCGCGCCCGCGACGTCCTCACCGAGAACCGCAGCCGCGGCGACGAGCGCTTCGTCTCGGTGTACGCGCGCCTGTTCCTGTAGGACGGTCGGTCCCTGCTGCCGGCGGCGCACGGCGCGGCGCCGGCAGCGGGTGACGCGCGGGTGTTCCACTGTCCGACGGCGCCCGCGCGGGTTAACGTGCAGGCGACCGTGCTGCGCCGCCTGCGCCCCCTCCTCGCCCTTGCGTCGCTCGCGCTCGCGCCCGTCGGGGCGAGCGCCCGCCCGGGACGGCAGCAGCCCGCTCGGGCGGCGCCGCTCGTGCCCGCCGTGCCGCCGCCCGCCGCGCTCGAGTCTCCGCTCCCGCAGGTCCAGCCCGCGGCCCCGAACGCCTGGTTCATGCCGAGGCTGCCGCCGAAGGAGGCTCCCGAGGCTCCGGGGGCGCCTCCCCCGCAGCCCGACGAGGGCCCCGGCGCCCCCGGTGAGCGGCCCGCCGGCGGGGACAACTGGCTCGACGCGAGCCATGCCTTCATCGCGGAGCGCATGCTCGCGCCCGTCATCGTCTTCGACCGCTTCTTCTCGGACGAGACCGAGCTCGAGGCCGAGCGATCGCTGTCGTTCGTTCGCTGGCGCAACGAGCTCAAGCTCCGGCGGGGCCATCCGCCGAGCTACACGGTGGGGCTGCGGGCCGATCTGCGCCTGCCGGGCATGAACCGCGTGCTCGACCGGCTTCGCTTCGTCGTCGAGGGGCAGACGCGCGACGCCATCTCCGCGCTCCTCCCCTCCGAGGGCGAGGAGCCCACCGACGCGGTCGGGACGGGAGGCGCGGAGCTGCGGGTGCGGGTCTGGGAGGGGCTCCTCGCGCACGGCGACCTCGGCGCCGGATTCCTGCTCCAGCTGCCGCCGGGCGGGTTCGTCCGCGCGCGGCTCCGCTGGGCCATCCCAGTGGGTCCGCTGTTCCTGACGCGCGTCGCGACGAGCGGCTTCTGGCGGACCGACACGCACCTCGGGACCTCGCTCGACGCGGCACTGGAGCGCGGCATCCGGCGCTACGCGCTGCTGCGGCTCTCGGGCTCGGGGCGGCTCACCCAGCGCAGCCGCGGCGTGGAGTGGTCGAGCGGGCTCGCCGCGCTGCGAGCCTTCTCGCCCACCGTCGCCATGTCGATCGGCGTGGGGATGGAGGGGACGACCCGAGGTCGTCCGAGCGTGGACCGCTACAGCGCGAGCACCCGCTTCCGCACCGACGTCTACCGCCGCTGGCTGTTCTTCGAGGTCGAGCCCGAGGTGTCCTGGCCGTGGACACCCGAGCGGGGCCGCGAGCGGGAGTACGCCTTGATGCTGCGGCTGGAGGTGCAGTTCCGCGGCTGGGACGCTCCGCGCGGGCAGGGCATGCGGCGCGCGCCCGAGCCGCTCGAGCCCGCGGATCCCCCGCCCGAATTGCCCCCCGGCGCGCGCGTGCCGGGCTGAGGCCCGGAGGGCTCGCCCGGGGCTCGGCTCCTTCGAGGCGGATGGCGCCCGCCCGCCCCTCCTTGCGGCGGCCCCCCAACACGGCGTTACGATCCGCCCGTGCTGCGCCTCGGCGCGCTCGTCGTCCTCGGCTCGCTCCTCGGCGCGTGCATGGGCGGAGCTCGACCGTTCCGCTGCCCCGATCGCGGCGGCGCCGAGTGGCGCGAGCTCGCGAGCGATCACTTCGTCCTGCGCACCGATCTCGACGCCGGCCGGGCGGCGCTCCTCGTCGAACGGTTCGAGCGGATGCGCGCGGCGGTCGCCGCGGCGCTCCCCGCGGCACGGCCCGGGGGCGGGGGGGGGGGGGGGGGGGGGGGGGGGGGCGGGGGGGGGGCGGGGGGCGCCGCGCGCGCCGACGCCCCCGGCCCCGCCCGCGGCGCGGCGCGCCGCGCGGCGCGGCGCGGGCGGGGCGCCGGGGCGGCCCCCGCCCCCCCCCCCGCGGCCGAGTACGCTGCCTTCGCGCCGGACGGCGCCGAGGGCTACTACCTGCGCAGCGAGGGCGGGCCGCCGCGGATCGTGCTCTCCGGCGAGCTCCGCCCCGACCAGCGCGCCCTCCTCGCGCACGAGATCGCGCACCACTTCCTCTCGGGCGCGTTCCTGCGCCAGCCGCGCTGGTTCGCCGAGGGCATCGCGGTCTCGATGGAGTCGCTCGGCGTGGACGTCCCCGGCGGCGTCCTGGAGCTCGGCGCTCCTCCCGCGGCGCGGCTGGCGCGGGCGAGGCGCGCTCCGGTGCCGGCGCGGTCGCTCCTCGCCTGGGATGGGACCGCGGGCGAGCGGGACGTGCTCGACTGGTACGCGGCGAGCTGGCTCCTCGTCCACTACCTCGCCTCCGCCCGGCCCGACGCGTTCACCGAGCTCCAGCGGCGGCTCGCCGCGGGCGAGCCCCCCGACGCGGCCTGGCGCGCGGCGTTCCCCGAGCACGATCCGGCGCGGCCCGGCGGGCTCGAGGCGCTCGACGCGGCGCTCGCCGCGCACGCGCGGGGGCGCCTCGAGGCGCAGACCCGCGAGCTCGCCGTGCCCGTCGCGATCGGCTACTTCGAGCAGCGCATCCCCTCACCGGAGGTGCACGCTATCCGCCTCGCGCTGTGGCAGCACGGTCCCGCGAAGCGGCTGGACGCCCTGCGCGCCGAGGTCGAGGAGACGCTCACCGAGGACCCCGCTCACCCCATCGCGCTCCAGTACCGCGCGGCGCTCTGGCGCGAGGACCCGGTCCGGCTCGCACGGTCGGCGGTGGAGGCGCACCCGCTCGATCCGCGCGCCTGGACCTTCCTCGCCATCTCGCTCGCCGGTCCAGCGGCCGCCGCCGAGCGGGAGGACGCCTTCCGGCGCGCCTCCGAGCTCGCCCCCGCGAACGCGGCGGCGCTGCACAACCTCGCCGCCGAGCTGCTCGCGCAGGGGCGGTCCGGCGAGGCGCTCCCGGTGGCGCGGCGCGCCGTCCAGCTCGCCCCCTGGAGCCCGCCGATCCTGGCCGGCTACGCGGCCGTGCTCTCCGACCTCGGCCAGTGCGCGTCGGCGATGCCGGTCCAGCAGCGCGCGATCGACGCGCTCCCCGAGCGCGCGCCCGCGCTCGCGCGGCGTGCGCTCGCTGGGAAGCTCGACGCCTACGCCCAGCAGTGCCGCGTCGCCTCGGGCGCTCCGCCGACGGCGGCGGGGCCGTGACTCAGCGCCGCCGGGGCGGCGCAGCGGGGGCGGCGCGGAGCACCGCGAGCGCGCGCGCGAGGTCCTGCGGGAGGGGCGCCTCGATCGCGAGGCGCCGCCCGGTGCGCGGATGCTCGAACGCGAGGTGCTCGGCGTGGAGCGCCTGGCGCCCGATCGCCTCCGCGGCGAGGCGCACCGGGTGCTCCGGCGGGAGCCGCGCCTCGCGCCGCGTCCCTCCGTAGGCTGCGTCCGCGAGCAGCGGGTGCCCCGCCTCGGCGAGGTGCACGCGGATCTGATGCGTCCGGCCGGTGTGGAGCGTCACCTCGGCGAGCGTCGCGCCCGACGCGAACGCCTCGCGGACGCGCCACTCGGTGACCGCGCGCCGCGCGCCAGCCCCCCGGCCCGTGTAGCGGGTGCGATCGCGCGGGTGCCGTCCGTAGGGCGTGTCGAGCCGTCCCTCCGGGGCGAGCGCCCCGTGGCACAGCGCGAGGTAGCGCTTCTCGACGGTCCTCCCCTTGAACTGCGCCTGCAGCGCGGCGAGGGCGGCCGCGGTCTTCGCGACGACGAGGCAGCCCGAGGTGTCCTTGTCGAGCCGGTGGACGAGGCCGAGCCGCGCCTCGTCGAGCCCGCTCGCGGAGCCCGCCTCGCCGGCCGCGGGCCGAGGCTCGCGGGCGAGGCGGTGCAGCAGCGCGTTCACGACCGTGGAGTGCGGCGTGCCGCGGGCCGGGTGGACCACCATGCCGGCGGCCTTGTCGATCACGAGGAGATCCCGGTCCTCGTACAGCACGGCGAGCGGCAGGTCCTGGGCGACGAGGTGCGAGGGCTCCGGGGGCGGCACCTCCACCTCGAGGGTCTCGCCGCCGCGGAGCCGCGCCGCCGCCTTGGCGGCCCGCTCGCCCATCCGGACGCGGCCGTCCTCGACGAGGCGCTGCACGCGAGCGCGGGAGAGCTCCGGCAGCAGTCGCGCGAGGGCGACGTCGAGGCGCGTGCCGGCGAGCTCGGCGGGGACGAGGACGATCCGGCGATCGATGCGCGGGCTCCCGGGCTACCAGATCCGCGACTTCACGTGGCCCTTCGAGCGCAGGATCACGTCCACGATCGCGCGGTCGTAGAAGTTCGTGCGCGCGTACAGGTCGGGCGAGACGCGGGAGCGGTAGAGCTCACGCCCCTCCTCCAGCTCGTCCTCGAGCACGTCGAAGAAGCGATCCTGCTCGATCCCGCGGACGATCTTCTCCTCGTTGTAGAGCGACACGTCCGAGCAGATGGCCCGGGCCAGGCGCATCGCGGCCTCGGCGGAGTCGATGAGCGGCATGGGCGCAGATCGTACGTGACGCGCAGGTGTCGGTCAACGAACGGACCCGCGCGCGGGGACGCTACCGCCGCGGCGCCGGCCCGCTCGTCCCGGCCGCTGCGGCCATCCGCTCCAGGTACGACCGCGCGACCTTCTGCCCGTCGAGCCTGAGCTCACGCGCGATGCCGAGCAGGATGCCGCGCAGGTAGACGGCCGCGGGCAAGAGCGAGTAGCGGTCCGCCTCGATGTTCTCGATGTGGTGCCGCGTGACCTTGGTCCGCTCGGAGATGAGCTGGAGGGAGATCCCGCGCGCCTCCCGGATCTGGCGGAGCACCTCTCCCGTCCAGGCGGTGGCATCCGGGATCCCGGCCTCGCGCGCGGGCGGAGGCGGCGCGCCGGGAGCGGGCGTGAGGGCGGGCAGCGGGGCGCGCACGGGCGGAGGTGTGCGCGTGGGCGCCACCTCGCGGTCGAGCCGGATGGGCGCCGGACGCGGCGCCTCCGCGGTGGCCCAGGCGGCCGGCCGCGAAGGCTCGGCGGGGACGGCGGCGGGCGGTGCGGCGTCGGCCTCGTCCTCATCGTCATCCCGGTCGCGCGCGGCCGGCGCGAGCGTGAGCGCGGGGATGACGGGGGGGATCGCGGGCGGCCACGGGCTCGGGATCGGGTCCGTGGGCGCGCCGATGCGGACGTCGTAGCGGGCGCGCGCCGCGGGATCGAGGAGCGTCGCCCGCGCCTCGTCGAGGCGCGCCGAGAGGAGCTCCGCGTCCTCGGGCGCCATGAGCGAGTAGGTGACGATCGATCCCGGCGCGTACAGCTCGCGCGCGCGGGCGTACGCGGCCTCGATCTCGCCCGGCGTGGAGTCGGCCGGGACCTCCAGGATCTCGTAGAGCGTCTGCTGCGCGAGCGGCTTCACTTCGTGCCCCCGGGGCGCGCCACGTCGAGCGCGATGAGGCCCTCGGCGATCCCCGCGAACGCCCGTGCCGCCGGTACGTCCGGCCGCTCGACGAGGAGCGGCCGGCGCGCGCGGACGGCGCGCCACATCTCGTCGTCGTAGTGGATGAACCCGAGGTAGTCCATCTCGAGCCCGAAGTACTTGCGCCAGGCCGCGACCACGGCCTTGCCGACGTCGGCGTCCTGCGCGGTGCGCGCCTGGTTCACCACGAGCCGCGGGCGGAACGCCGCGAGCTGCCGCGCCAGGTTCCTCCCCGCCTCGGGATCGCGCTGCGCCAGCGTGGCGACGAGCTCCACCGGGCTCTTGAACGTGCCCGTGCCCATCACCGAGCGCAGGAGCCCGTCGTACCCGAACACCTGCGCGACGGTCCGCATCCGCCGCCAGAACGCCGCCTTCACGAAGCGGTACGCGTTCTCCACCGCGGTAGGCTCGGGGACGAGCACCAGCACGCCGTGGTCCGACACGAGGAAGAAGTCGAGCACGTTCGTGTGCGTCCCCGCGCCGAGGTCGAGGATCGCGTAGTCCACGTCGAGCTGCTGCACGTGCCGCAGGAGCCGCATCTTCTGGGCGTGGCGCGGGTTCGCCACGTCGAGATCGTCGAGCGCCCCGGACACGAGGCCGAGGTTCTCGATGCCGCTCGGCGTGATGACGTCCTCGATCCGCTCCACCTTGCGGTCGATGAAGTCGGAGAGCGTGCGCTTCGGCACGTCGAGGCCGAGCGTGGTGTGCAGGTTCGCGCCGCCGAGATCGGCGTCCACGAGCACGACCTTCTTGCCGCGCCGCGCGAGCGCGATGCCGAGGTTCGCGGAGATGAGGCTCTTGCCGATGCCGCCCTTCCCGCCGCCCACCGAGATGATACGGCGCGCGCGAACGGGGGCCGGCGCTGGGTGGCGGCGCGGCTCCGGGACGGTCTTCACCAGCTTGAGCGTCGGGGCGTCGCCCATCGCGGGCACATCCTAGCCGAAGCGCCCCGCTACTCCAAAAGCTCGGCGTTCCAGTAGGCTGCGTCGGCGAGCGAGAGGAACGGACGCCACTCACGGTAGAGCGCCCGCCGCGCGGCGGAGCGGAAGACCGGGGTCCAGCGCGGCCGTGTAGGTGCGTGGAGCAGGCGCATGCGGGCCTCCTCCGGCGTGCGGCCGCCCTTGCGCAGGTTGCACGCGACGCACGAGCAGACGACGTTCTCCCACGTCGTCGAGCCGCCCCGGGAGCGGGGGACGACGTGGTCGAGGTTCAGCTCCGCGCGGCGGTACCGCCGCCCGCAGTACTGGCACGTGTTGTCGTCCCGCGCGTAGATGTTGAAGCGCGAGAAGCGGACGCGGGTCTTCGGCAGGTGGTCGTAGGCGAGGAGCACGATCACCCGCGGCACGCGGATGCGCCGGCTCACCGTCCCGATGGAGTCGTGCTGCGCCGCCGCGAGCGCGCTCCAGCTCGGGAAGTCGAAGAGCTGGAACTCCTCGTCGATCGCCTTCGCCACGCCCTGGTAGAGGAGCGTGAAGGCGCGCCGCACCGAGGTCACGTGGACCGGCTGATAGACCCGGTTGAGGACGAGCACGCCGGTGTCGAGCATCCTGCTTAAAGTAGCGCCCGGCCTCCACCTCCGCACGTCCGCCGGCGCTCGCCTGTCCGCCAGCCTGACGGGGCTGCCGCCCCGGCTCGGCGTAGCCGGACCCGTCCGGCAAGGCGCTCCGGGTGCCCGTCAGCGCCCGGCGAGACGGAACAGGCCGCCGGCGGGGCCGCCGCCGCCGTAGAGCAGCCGGTAGGCCGCGTACGAGCGCAGCACGCGCTTCACGTAGCCGCGCGTCTCCTCGAACGGGATCTCCTCGACGAACTCGTCGAGCTCGAGATCCCCGCGCGCCTCCAGCCAGCGGCTCACCGCGGCGCCGCCCGCGTTGTACGCGGCCACCGCCAGCGCGACGCGGCCGTCGAAGCGGCGCAGCAGCTGGCCGAGGTAGCGGGCGCCGATGCGGATGTTCAGCGCGCCGTTCATGAGGTCGGCCCGGGACGGCCGCCGGATCTTGAGCTGGCGCGCGACCTCGCGCGCCGTGGGGAGCATGAGCTGCGTGAGCCCGATCGCGCCCACCGGGGAGACGGCGTGGGGGTCGAGCGCGCTCTCCTCCCGCATGAGCGCCTGGAGGAGATCGACCGGGACGCCGGCCGGCGGCGCCCAGCGCTGCACGTCGCCGCGGAACGCCGGCGGGTAGGCGATGTGCCAGACGCGGAGGTTCTCGGCGGCGGGCGCCCGGCGGAGCGCGACGCGCGCCCGGGTGCGGAGGAGCTGGTGGGCGTTGCGGTGGTCGCCGGCGCGGTCGAGGAGATCCGCCACGATGAGCGCCGCGTCCGGCGCGTCGGGATCCGTGAGGCGCTCGGGATCGACGGCCGTGAGCTCGGCGGCGGCGTCGCGCGTGAGCCCCATGCGCAGGAGGAGGACGCCGGCGCGGAAGTGCGGATCGGCGGCGAGCGGACCGGGCCGCCACCTGGGCGGGGCGAGCGCGGCGGCCGTCGAGGCGTGCGCCGCGGCCGGCAGCGCCCGGGCAGCGCCCTCCTCGCCCCCGGCGCCGCCCGCCAGCCGCGCCCGGGCGAGCAGGCCGTAGTAGTCGGCCGGGAAGCGGGTGGCGAGGTCCGTCCAGATCGCCTCCGCCGCCCGGGCGCCGCCGTCGCCGCGCCCGGCGAGGATCCGCGCCCGCCAGTACGCCGCCCGCGCGTGCTCGTAGGGATCGAGGTCGCGCTCGCCCTCCTCGATGGCGAGGAGCTGCGCGATGGCGCCGTCGAGGTCACCCGCGCGGCGCGCGAGCCAGGCCAGGCGGAACCGCGCCTCGTCCCAGTAGTCGCCGCCCGCGTGGTCCCGGACGATGCCCGCGAGCGCTTCGCGCGCCTCTGCGTCCCGCCCGGCGCGCAGGAGCAGATCCGCGGCGGAGAAGAGGGCGTCGTCCGCGAGCGCGTTGCGGGGGTAGTCGCGCGCGAGCCGCCGGTAGAGCGCGATCGCGCCGTCCTTGTCCCCCGTGTTCGAGGTCGCGCCGGCGAGCAGGAACAGCGCCTTGACGCGCACCGCGGGGTCGTCGCAGCCCTCGACGACCGGGCGGAGCGCCTCCATCGCGTCCGCGTAGCTGCGCGCCTTGCGGTGCGCGCGCCCGAGCGCGGCGCGGGCGCGGCAGGCGAGCTCCTCGCCCGGCGCTGCGGCGGCGAGATCCGGCACCGCCTTGCGCAGGAGGTCCACCGCCGCGTCGGCGAGGCCCGCCTCGAGGAGCGCCTCGGCGCGCCGCACCTGCTCCTCGACGCCCGGCTCGCCGCCCAGAGGCGCGGGCAGCGCGCGCAGCGCGGCGAGGCACTCGCCGGCCTCCGGCGCGATCGGGTGGTCCGCCCAGCACGCCGCGAACGCCCGCCGCGCGGCGGCGGGGTCCGCGCCCTCGCCCTCCGCGTGGACGCGGCCGGCGAGGAGCAGCGCGGTCGCCCCGGCGTCGGAGGCGCCGGGGTCCCTCGGCGCGGGGACGGAGACGAGCGGCGCGAGCGCCTCGAGCGCCTGGGCGCGATCGCCGAAGCGCCGGGCGAGCCGCGCGCGCGCGAGCCGCGCCTCTCCCGCGACGAGCGACGCGTCCGGCACCGCTGCGAGCGCGACGAGCGCCTCGCGCCCGCGCCCCGTGGCCTCGAGCGCGCGGCCGCGCAGCAGGGAGATCCGGTCGGCCGCGTCCGGGAGGCGCGCCTCGAGCCCTTCGAGCGGCGCGAGCGCCTCAGCCGCCCGACCCGCCTCGGCGAGCGCCATGGCGCGGAGGAGCCGCGCCTCCGGGGTCGCCACGTGCGCGAGCTTCGCGGCGGCCTCGGCGTGGCGGCCGGCGTCGAACGCGGCCTTCGCCTGGGCGGCCGGGCCGGCCTGGAACGCGGGGGTGAGATCGAGGACGGCGTCGGACGGGGTGACCGACGCGAGGAGGACGGCGGCGAGCGCTGCGGTGATCATCGGGGGCAGGTGCAGAGTGCGGATCACGGAGGGGTCGCGTCAAGGGCCCGCCCGGCTGCGCCGTCCGGCCGCGCCTCCCGCCGCTCGGGATCGTCGAGGCGGGCGGGCGATTCCGGGGCGGGCAACCGGCGCGGAAAACGTCTAGGATCGCCCCTGCGTGGACATCCGGACCCAGGCGGCGCTGCTCGCCGCGATCGTGACGCTCGCGCTCTCGGCGGCCGCGCTCCTGCGCGAGAACCGCTCGCGGGTGTTCACCCTGTTCGCGCTCTTCGCCGCGGATCTGTGCCTCTTCTCCCTCGCGAGCTTCTTCCTGCGCTGGTCCGAGGCGTTCGGGGTCCCCTGGTGGGAGCGGCTCGCGGTGGCGTCGGGCGGCCTCATCCCCGCCGCGGCGCTCGCCTTCTTCCTGGAGTTCCTGGGCGTCGCGCGCCGGCCGGCGCGCCGGGCCCGGAACGCCATGCTCGCGGGGTCCCTCTCCGGGATCGTGGTCGCCGTCACCCCGCTCGTGCAGCTCAAGGCCGCGAAGCTCCTCGTCGCGACCTACGTGGTCGGCGGGCTCGCGGTGGTGGTCTCCGTGCTTTGGGGCAAGATGCACGCCTCGCAGACGCGGGTCGAGCGCGCGCGCCTCCAGTACCTCTTCCTCGGCGCGGTCGTCGCGGTGCTCCTGTCGACGCTCGACATGCTCCCGCTGCTCGGCCTCCCCTATCCGCCCGAGGGGCTCGGCTCGATCACCCTCACCATCTTCATGTTCTTCCTGTCGCAGACGCTGCAGCGCCACCGGCTGCTCGATCTGCACGAGTTCCTCGGGAAGATCGTCGTGGTGACCGCGCTCGGGCTCGTGCTCGTCGCGATCTACGGCGGGCTCGTGTCGTGGGTGGGTGACCGGCCCGAGCTCTTCTACTTCAACACCATCGTCGCGTCGTTCGTGATCCTGTCCCTGTTCGAGCCGATGCGGGAGCGGGTCGAGGAGTGGGTGGTCGCGACGCTGTTCCGCGAGCGCTACGAGCTCGTGCGGCGCCTCGAGGCCCTCCGCCAGCGGACGGGCAAGGTCATCGAGCCCGCCGGCCTCGCCGAGGTGGTGCTCGACGGCCTCGTGGAGACGCGCCGGGCGACGCACACCTCCCTCTGGCTCGTGGCGGACGATCGCCCCGGCTACCGGCTCCTCGACTTCCGCGGCCCGCCCCCGGTCCCGTTCCTCGAGCCCGCGACCGCGCGCGCCCTCCTCGCCGCGGCCTCCTCGACCCAGAAGGCCATCCTGCTCGAGAACATCGACCGCCGGGTGGCGGAGCTCCGGGCGATGCTCCCGCCCGGGCCTGCGGAGCACGAGAGCCGCAGCGGTCGGGGAGCGCCCGCGGCCGTCGCCGAGGAGCTGAAGCGGCTCAGCGACGCGCGCGCCGTGATGTGCTCCATGCGCGCGGGGATCTGCATGCCGCTCCTCGCGGGCGACCGCGTGGTCGGGTTCCTCGCCTGCTGGGACGAGCGCGTCCCCGAGGCCTTCGCGTCCGACGAGATCGCCGCCCTCATCGAGATCGCCGATCGGTGCGCCCTCGTCATCGAGAACTCCAAGCTGTACCAGCAGATGAAGGAGCGCGACCGCCTCGCCGCGCTCGGCGAGATGTCGGCCGGCCTCGCCCACGAGATCCGCAACCCGCTCGCCGCCATCAAGGGCGCGGTCCAGTTCCTCGATCCCGCGAAGCTCCCCGGCGAGGACCGCGAGTTCCTCGAGATCGTGATCGAGGAGGTGAACCGCCTGAACGGCGTGGTCACCCAGTTCCTCGACTACTCGCGCCCGCTCAAGCCCGCCCTCGCGCCGACCGACGTGAACGACGTCCTCGCGCGGACGTTCAAGCTGCTCCAGGCGGAGGTCCCGCCCACGATCTCGGTGGAGCTCGCGCTCGCGGAGTGGCTCCCCCCCGTGAACGCCGACGCCGAGCAGCTCAAGCAGGTGTTCCTGAACCTCGCGCTGAACGCGTTCCAGGCGATGCCCGCCGGCGGCAAGCTCGTCGTCTCGACGCGCCTCGCGCGCGACGAGCTCGCCTTCTGGCGGGAGGGGATGCGCAAGGCCGACCTCGTCGAGGTGCGGTTCCGCGACAGCGGCCCGGGCATCCCCGACGAGGCCCGCGAGCGCATCTTCGTGCCCTTCTACACGACGAAGGAGAAGGGCACCGGGCTCGGGCTCGCCATCTGCCAGCGCCTCGTGAAGGCGCACCAGGGCACGATCCAGGTCCGCTCGTCGCCCGGCGAGGGCGCGGAGTTCCTCATCTCGCTGCCGGGGCTCCGGGAAGAGCGGCCGCCCGAGTCGCCGAAGCCGCCCGTCGACGAGGAGGAGAAGCGCCGCGCCCGCGAGCGGCGGCGCGCCAAGGCCGCGGCGCGGCTCCGCCGCCGGCGGAAGCGTCGCAAGAAGCAGCAGGCGTGAGCCCGGCCCGGGGCGCCCCGGCCTCGGGCGCCGGCGGCACGGGATCCCTCGACCCTCCGCCGCGCAATGCCGGGCGAGAGCCCTGCACCGGGCCCGAGGCGCGCCGCGCGTGCGGAGACCGGTCGACTGTGGTAACGCACCCCCGTGGCTCACGTCCTCATCGTCGACGACGAGGTGAACATCCGCCGGGTCCTCGCGGCCATGCTGAAGCGCGAGGGCTACGAGGTCACGACCGCCGCGGACGGCGAGCAGGCTCTCGGCGTCCTGCACAAGACGCCCGTCCACGTGGTCGTCACCGACCTCGTGATGCCGAAGCTCGGGGGGATGGATCTCCTGCGTCGCGTCGGGGCCGACTTCCCCGACGTGCCGGTGATCATGATCACCGCGCACGGCTCCGTGGACAGCGCGGTGTGCGCGCTCAAGGCGGGCGCCTTCGACTACATCACGAAGCCGTTCGAGCAGGACGAGCTGAAGAAGGTCATCGCCAAGGCCGCGCGCGCGCACGACCTCGAGCGCCAGAACGTCCACTCGAGCTTCGGTGAGGGCGACCGCCCGCCGCTCGTCGGCCAGTCCGCGGCGATGCGCGCCATCTACGACATGGTCGCGCGGGTGGCGGACTCGCCCTCGACCGTGCTCGTCACGGGCGAGAGCGGCACCGGCAAGGAGCTCATCGCGAAGGCGCTCCACCGCGGCTCCTCCCGCCGGGACAAGCCGCTCATCAAGGTGAACTGCGCCGCGATCCCGAAGGACCTCGTCGAGAGCGAGCTGTTCGGCTACGAGCGCGGGGCGTTCACCGGCGCGGTCGCGTCGAAGCCCGGCCGCTTCGAGCTCGCCGACGGCGGCACCCTGTTCCTCGACGAGATCGGCGAGATCCCGGTCGAGATGCAGGTGAAGCTCCTGCGCGCCATCCAGGAGCAGGAGTTCGAGCGGGTCGGTGGCATCAAGACCCTCCGCGTGGACGTCCGGCTCATCGCCGCGACGAACCGCGACCTCCGGCAGATGATCGCCGACGGCCGGTTCCGCGAGGACCTCTACTACCGGCTCGCGGTCGTCCCCATCGCCCTGCCCCCCTTGCGCGAGCGCAAGGAGGACATCCCGCTGCTCGTGCGGCACTTCATCGAGAAGTACGACCAGCGGCTCGGCAAGAAGGTCGAGGGCATCGAGGAGGAGGCGCTGCAGCTCCTCCTCGGCTACGGCTGGCCCGGGAACATCCGCGAGCTCGAGAACCTCATGGAGCGCTCGGTCCTGTTCGCCGACGGGCCGCTCATCGAGGCGAGCGCCCTCCCCGACTCCCTCCGCGACCGCGGCGCCCAGCCGCCGGTGCCCATCGCGGCGATGGGCCCGCTCGGCGCCATCGCCGCGCCGAGCGGCGCGTCGATGAAGGAGATCGTGCGCCACGCGCAGGCGGAGCTCGAGCGCGAGCTCATCACGCGCGCGCTCGAGGAGACGGGCGGCAACGTCACGCGCGCCGCGAAGCGCCTGCAGATCAGCCGCAAGTCGCTGCAGGTGAAGATGAAGGAGCTGGGGCTGCGCGAGCCGCCGGAGACCGACGAGTAGCGGCCCGTTCCTGCATCGTGCGCCGAAGCACACACCAGGCGGGGGCTCGTCAACTTGACCGCTCCGGGGGCCACTGCTAGCGTCGGCGCGGTTTTGCTGCGCTTTCCGCGGCGTTCGCTCCAGTCCACGGAGGAGACATGCGGCGGCTTCGCCTGCGCGCCCTCACGATCTGCACCCTCGTCGCGCTCGCCGCCCCCGCCGGGGCCGCCGAGATCACCCGCGTCGCCACGAGCGAGACCGGCAACCTGTTCGACTTCCACGTGTCGCTGCGCTGGGATCGCACCCAGCTGCGCGGGAAGCTCACCCGCGAGCAGGGAGACCCGGCGGCGAACCCGCCGTTCGGCGCGAACGTCGACGTCGACGAGCTGCGCTACACGCGCATCACGAACGCGCTCGTGCCGCGCTTCGCGGTCGGCCTCCACCGCGATCTCGAGGTCCACGTCGAGCTGCCCTACGTGCTCGCGGACGACCACTCCTGGCGCTTCGCCCTGGTGAACGGGCTGCCCGTGGAGGCGGTCTCCACCATCACGAACAACACCATCGACGCGATGAACCAGCCGTGCGATCCGGGCGGCGCGACGTGCCCGCTCTTCCCGGTCGGGTCGAACACGACCGTCTATCACGGCGGCCGCGCCGGCGACGTGAAGGCCGGCGTCGCGTGGGGCATCTTCAGCGACGCCCGCGACGACACGAAGCCGTTCTGGCTCGTGGGCGCCGACCTCACCTTCCCCACCGCCAGCGCCTACGATCCGGCCGCCGGCCGCAGCGCGAGCTGGGCGTCGCCGCACGTCTCGTCGGGCAACCCCGGCGCGTTCGGCGAGAAGGTCTGGAAGTACGACCTCTACACGGTGCTCTCCCGCCGCCTCGGCCCCATCGACCCGTACTTCAAGGCGCACGTGACCGGGATGCAGCGCTCGAGCGGCACGTACTCCAACTGCGAGCACGCCGCGGAGCTCGCGCGCCGCGCGCCCGCCGAGGCGACGCTCGCGGGCGCCGCCAACTGCTCGAGCTGGGGAGACGACGCGCGCGCCCGCCTCCCGTGGATCGGGGGCCTCACCTTCGGCGCCGAGCTCGTGCCGTACGAGAACCCCTCGGAGGACCAGAAGGTGTCCGTCGACGTCCGGGCGTTCGCGGACTACACCTCGTCGCAGCGCTTCTACAACCCGCTCACCGACATGAGCGGCAAGCTCCACGCGACGGAGCCCTACCTCACGATGGGCGGCCTGTTCGGCCTGTACCTCCGCGCGTCGCGCTTCGTGTCGCTCCACGCGAGCGCCTCGCTCGCGACCCAGACCGCGCACTTCCTCTCCGGCGAGTCGCTCGGCCGCGGCGGCGTCGCCGACGCGGGCAAGGACATCACGGGCGTCACCGCGAACCCGGACCTGAACCCGAACTACGACTGGCGCTACGACGCGCCGGGCCGGCGGTTCCGCTTCAGCGAGACGAGCGTGTTCGGCCTGTCCGTCGCGGGCGTGCTGCAGTTCTGAGGGGACGGGCGGCCGCGCCGCCCGCCACGCTCGCTCTCCCCAGCGCCCCCGCGAGGCGCCGGACCGCCTCGCGGAGCTCGCGCTCGTCGAGCCGGCCGAAGCCGAGCCGCAGGTTCGGGGGGGAGCCGCCGTCGAAGGCGAAGAGCCGGCCCGCCTGCACCGCCACCCCCGCCGCGAGGGCGCGGTCGGCCCACGCCTCGGCGTCGAGGCCGGGCGCGACGCGGCACCAGTAGGCCATCCCGCCGGGTGGCTGCTCGAAGGTGAGCGCGCCCGCGAGCTCGGCGCGCAGCGCGTCCGCGAGCGCCTCGCGCCGCGCGGCGTAGATCCTCCGCGTGCGCCACACGTGGCGCTGCGCCTCCCCCTCCTCGAGCAGCTCGGCCACGGCCGCCTCCACCGCGAGATCGCCCTGGCGGTCGAGGTAGTGCCGGTGCGCGGTGAGGCGGGCGATGGCGTCCTCCGGCCCCGCCAGGAAGCCGATGCGGAGGGCCGGCGCGAGCACCTTGGAGAGCGAGCCGACGTACACGACCACGCCCGCCGCGTCGGCGCTCGCGAGCGGCTGCACCGGGCGGCCCTCGTAGTGGAACTCGTTGTCGTAGTCGTCCTCGAGCACGACCAGCCGCGCCCTGCGCGCGAGGTCGAGCAGCGAGAGCCGCCGCGCCGGCGAGAGGGTGACGAGCGTCGGGTACTGGTGGTGCGGGGTGAGGTACACCGCGCGGATCCGCTCCGGCCCCGCTCGCGCCGCGAGCGCCTCCACGTCGAGGCCCCGGGCGTCGAGCTTCAGGGGCACGAGCCTCAGGCCGGCGAGCCGCAGCGCCTCCCAGGCCGGGCGGTAGCCGAGGTCCTCCACCGCGACGGCGTCGCCGGGGCGGAGCAGCCCGCGGGCGGCCACGGCGAGCGCCATCTGTGCGCCCCGGGTGACGAGCACGCCCTCGGGTCGTACCGCCAGCCCTCGCGCCTCGCCCAGCATCCGCGCGAGCGCCGCGCGTAGCCGGGGGTGCCCCCGCGCGTCGCCGTAGCCGAGGTGCTCGCGCCTGCTCAGCGCGCGGCGGTAGGCGCGGGCCAGGGCCGCCACCGGCACGAGGCGCGGGTCGGGCACGCCGCCGAGGAGCTGCAGCGCCCCGGGCGGCGGCGGCGCGACGGCGGGCACCGGCGCGGCCGGCAGGTCGAACCCGGCTCGCTCGGCGCGCCCCGCGGGCGGGGGCGCGAAGCGCCGCGGCGGACGGGCGGGCAGCTCGCGCGACACGAACGTGCCTCGCGCCCGGGCGGCCTCGATCCAGCCCTCGGCGGCGAGCTCGCCGTACGCGGCGAGGACCGTGTTGCGGTGCACCGCCAGCGCGCGGGCGAGCTCGCGGCTCGAGGGGAGCGCCGCCCCGGGCTCGAGCGCGCCCGAGCGCATGCGCGCGGCGAGGCCGCGGGCGATCTGCACCGCGAGCGGCGCGGGGTCGTCGCGATCGAGGGCGAGGGCGAGGGTCCAGGTGCGCACTGGTCCATCGAGTTTATCAGGACTGGACCTTTTCGCAGGACCAGCGCCGGGCCACGCTCCCGGCATGAGACGAGAGATCTTCCGCGCCGACCCGGCCCGCGCGCTGGCGCTCCTCGCCCGCGCGCCGGTCGTGCACCTCGCCACCACCACCCCCGCGGGCGCGCCCGTGCTGCGCGCGCTCGACGCAGCGGTGCTCGAGGACGGCGTCTTCTTCCACGGCGCCCACGCCGGCGAGAAGGCGACCTGCCTCGGCCGACCGGCGGTGGTGTCCGCCGAGGAGGTGGTGGCGCACGTCCCGAGCTGGATGGTGGACCCGGTGCGCGCCTGCCCCGCCACCACCCTCTTCCGGAGCGTGCAGGTGCACGGGACGCTCACGGCGGTGGAGGATCCCGCCACGAAGGCCCGGGCCCTCGAGGCCCTCATGCGCCGCTGGCAGCCCGAGGGGCGGTACCGGCCCATCGACGCCGGCGATCCGCTCTACCGCGGCGAGCTCGAGGGCGTGCGGGTCTTCTTCGTGCCCTTCGAGCGGATCGACGGAAAGTGGAAGCTCCTGCAGAACCGGACGCCCGAGGAGATCGAGCGCATCCTCCTCGGCCTGTGGGAGCGTGGCGCGCCCGGCGACCCCCTGGCGATCGAGGCGATCCGCGAGGCGAACCCCGCCGCGCCCACGCCTCCCTTCCTCGCCGCGGAGGGGGTCCGGCTGCACGCCGCCCTCGGACCCGAGGACCTCCCGGCCGTGGAGACGCTCCTCGGCGGCGAGTACTGGTGGGAGGGGGTCGCGCGGGAGCTCATCGGGCCCGCGCACCTCGGGGCGACGGCCTGGGTGGGCGCGCGGTCGCCGGACGGCGCGCTCGTCGCCTCCGCGCGCGCGGTGTCGGACGGGCGGCGCGCCTGGATCTACGACGTGGTGGTCGCGCGGTCCTGGCGCGGACAGGGCCTCGGCAAGCGGGTGATGACGCTGCTCCTCGACCACCCCGCCGTGCGGCGGACGCGCTTCGTCTGCCTCGCCACGCGCGACGCGCAGGGGCTCTACGCGCGGTACGGCTTCGTGGACGTGGCGGCCACGCCCCCGCGCTTCCCCGGCTCCTCGGACATGGTGCTCGACCGCGCCGCCGGCCTGGAAGGAGCGCGCCGCGAGGCGCCCTCGAGCGACGATCGCGGCCTCTAGATTGGCAGCGCGCCATCCCGGCGCCGCTCGAAGCCCCTTCCTACTCCGGCTTCGCGCCGTGCTTCAGCCGCTCGAGGGCCGCGTAGACGTCGGCGCGCTTCAGCCCGCGGGCGCGGGCGACCTCGCGCGCGATCGCCGACGGAGGCTCGCCCGCCGCGAGCCTGCGCGCGAGCTCGTCCGCGAGCGGCACCTCCGGCGCCGGGCGCGCGGGTGGCGCGGCCCCCTCGCTCGAGACGACGAGCGTCACCTCGCCGCGGACCTCGTCGGCGAGCCGGGCGGCGAGCTCGCGGAGGCGCCCGCGCAGGAGCTCCTCGTGGAGCTTCGTCAGCTCGCGCGCGACGAGCGCCTCCCGGTCGCCGAGCGCCTCGGCCAGATCGCCGAGCGTCTCGCGCGTCCGGTTCCCCGCCTCGTAGAGCACGAGCGTCGCCGGCGTGGCGGCGAGGAGCGCGAGGGCCTCGGCGCGTCCCGCGCCCTTGCGCGGCAGGAACCCGGTGAAGAGGAACCGGTCGGCGGGGAAGCCCGACGCGGCGAGCGCGGCGAGCGCGGCGCTCGGGCCGGGGATCGGCACGACCGTCGCGCCCGCCGCCCAGGCGGCGGCGACGAGCGCCGCGCCCGGATCCGAGACGCCGGGCGTGCCGGCGTCCGTGCAGAGCGCGACGGACTCGCCCGCGACGAGCCGCTCGACGATCGCCGCGACGCGGCCGCGCTCGTCGAAGGCCGGGAGCGACAGGAGCGCGGGCGCGGGCGCGCCGAGGTGCGCGTAGAGCTTCAGGGTCCTGCGCGTGTCCTCGGCCGCGACCGCCCGGACGCTGCGGAGCACCTCGGCGGCGCGCGGCGAGAGGTCGCCGAGGTTCCCGATCGGCGTCGCGACCACGTACAGCGTGCCGCGCCGGCCCTCATTCCGCTCGTTCGCCTCGGTCACCACAGTCCCGGCTTCCCCTCGCCGTCGAACGCCCCACGGTAGAGCTCCACCCGCGGCCCCGCCTCCTCGAACGTGACCGCGACCACGTCGAAGCGCAGCTCCTGCTCGAGGCCGCCGTTCCGGAGCGCCCAGTCGGTCGCGGCGGCCACCACGCGGCGCGCCTTGCCCCGACCGACCGTCTCCTCCGGTCCGCCCTGCGCGTCCGAGGAGCGGCTCCGCACCTCGACGAAGCACACGATCCCGCCCTCGCGGCAGACGAGGTCCACCTCACCGCGCGGAGTGCCGTGGTTGCGATCGAGGATCTCGAAGCCCTCCCGGACGAGGAACTCGGCGGCGATCGCCTCCGCCTCCCGCCCGCGGGCGCGCCGGTCGCCCTGCTGCGCCTCGCCGCCCGTCATGCCCTCACGCGGCGTGATCGGCCGCCTCCCGGAAGGCCGGATCGGCCGTGGCGTGGAGGAGCTGTCCCGGGCGGGCGAGCTGCTTCAGGAGCCGCGCCGCGAAGCGCCGCGCGCCGTCCGAGAGCCCCGCGAACGCGTCCTCGACGATGGCGACGCCCTTGCCGCCGGCGAGCGCCTGCTCGAGGAGCGCCAGCTTGATCGCGAGGAACACGAGATCGCGATCCGCGGGCGGCAGCGTCGCGGCAGCCACGACCCGGCCGCTCACCTGGACGGAGAGGTTCCCGCGCTCGTCGGCGCCGAGCGCCTGGAGCCGCTGGAAGGAGAGACCGGAGAGCGTCTGGGAGGCCTTGGCGGCGAGGCCGCGGACGACCGCGGCCGGGCTCGCGCCGCCTTCCGCGGCGGCGCGCTCGACGAGGAGGCGCAGCGCATCGCCGCCGGGAGCGGGCGTCGCACGCGGCGGCGGCGCGGGCGCCTCCTGCCGGATCGCGACCGCCGCCTCCGCCTGGAGCCGCCGGAGCTCGCCCTCGATCGACGCAGGATCGCGCACGAAGCCGCCGGCCTGCTCGGAGAAGGTCGCCTCCGCCGCCCGCAGCTCTCCCTCCACCTGCGCCCGCTCCGCGGCCAGGCGCTGCGCCTCGGGCGCGGCCTGCCACTCCGCGACCCGGCGGCGCCACTCCGCGACGACCGCGTCCGCGTCCTCGACCCGCGAGAGCAGCTCGCGGAGCTCCGGCACGCCCTGCACGCCGGCCGTCTTGAGCGCCGCGCGAACCTCCTGCGCGTCGCGCTCGAACGCCCCCTGGAGCTTCCGCTCCCAGTCGTCGACGACGCGCCTGCGGCGAGAGACGCGCTCCCACGCCTCGAGGCGGCCGACCCACTCCCACGCCACCCACGCCGCGGTGCCGAAGGCTGGCACCGCGAGGAGCGCCGCGTGGCGGAGCTCCGACCCGGCCGCCGCCGCGGCGGCGCCGCCGATCGCGAGCGCGGCGCCGGCGCCTGCCCCGGCCCAGAACGGGATCCCGCGCCAGGGCGCCACCGGCGCCCCCCGCGCGTCCACCTCGTCGAGCGAGGC
>NZ_JAKZLF010000041.1 GCF_022808855.1 Anaeromyxobacter soli | reverse complement strand
GCGGCGCGGGGCGGCTCCTCGCGCGAGGCGCCGGGCGCGGTTGCCGGCTCGGGCGGCGCCGCGAAGCCCGCGTCCTCCGACTCGCCAGCAGGGCTCGCCTCGGCCTTCCGCGACGGCGCGGGAGCGCGCGCCTCCGGCGCAGCCTCCACGGCGGGAGCGGCCGGCGCTGCACGCCCCCCCTCTTCCTGCGCGGCGAGGGAGCGGACCCGGCTCCTCGCGGGCGCGGCGGGCTCGGCGCGACGCGAGGACGGCGCGGGCGCCTCCCCGTCCGCGCCGGCCGCCCGCGAGGCGGACGGGGTCGCGCCCGGACCGTCCGGGACGGGCGCCGCCGCGTCGCTCGCCGCGCCCGAACCTGCCGCCGGCGGCGCCTCCGCGTACTGCGTGTGCCCGAGGAGCTCCTCGCCCGGCCGCTCCGCCGCGGGGCGCAGCGCGAGGAGCCGGTACGAGACCGCCCCCACGGTGAGGAGGACGGCGGCGACGGCGGCGGCGGACCAGCTCCAGCGGGGCAGGATCCGCGCCGGGCCGCGCTCGCGCGCCGCCTCGCGGGCCGCCGCGAGCAGGATCCGCTCGCCGGCCTCGGGCGCGCGCTCCTGGGGGAGCGCTGCCATCGTCTGCCGCGTCGCGCGGATGCGCGCGAGCTCCGCGGCGCACTCCGCGCAGGCGGCCGCGTGCGCCTCCACCTCCCGCGCCTCGCGTGGCGACAGCTCGCCGTAGGCGTGCTCGAGGAGGAGCTCGGCGAAGCGCTCGTGGCTCATCGGGACGCCCCTCCCGCCGCGGACGGCGCGCCGTCGTCGGGGCCCACGCCCGCGGCGGCGAGCTCCACGCGCAGCGCCTCGAGCGCATAGCGCATCCGGCTCTTCACAGTGTTCTCGGGCGTGCCGGTCACCTCCGCGATCTCCGCGAAGCGCAGCCCGGCGTACTCGCGGAGCAGGAACACCTCGCGCTGCTCGGCCGGCAGCGCCGCGAGCGCCGCCTCGAGCCGGGGCCGGAGGAGCGCCGCGTCGGCGGCCGCGTCCGGCGACGGACCGTCCGCAGCGTGCGCCGCCGCGCCCGTCGGGCCAGGCGCGTCGAGCGGCTCCGCGCGCCGGAACGCCGCCCGGCGCGCCTCGTCGATCGCGAGGTTCCGGGCGATCGCGTACACCCAGGTCCTGAACCGCGCGCGCTCCTCCCATGTGCGGGACGCCTTCACCACCTTGAGGAACACCTCCTGACAGAGATCCTCGGCCCGTGCCCGGTCGGCGGTGAGCCGCACGAGGAACGAGAAGACGGGCGCGCGGTGGCGGCGCATGAGGGCCTCGAAGGCCCGCGCGTCGCCCCCCCGGAACCGCAGCATGAGTCGTTCGTCGCTCTCGTCCGGCGGCACCGTCGCTCCGGGCCTTCAGGCTCTCGAACGCACGAGCCACGAAAAGGATCTGACGACACATTGTACGCCGTCGAGCGGGCGCCCGTCGCGCCGCCTTGACGCACTCGACCGGAGAGCCCCCCGGCGCGGCGCTCGCGCGACCCGGCCGCGCGCGCTACCACCGGCCGGTGATCTCCCCGGACGCAGTGGTCGTCGGCTCCGGCCCGAACGGCCTCGCGGCCGCCGTGGCCCTCGGCGCCGCCGGGGTGCGTGTGCGCGTGCTGGAGCGGAACGCCGAGGTGGGCGGCGGGGCGCGCACGCTGCCGCTCACCCTCCCCGGCTTTCGCCACGACCACTGCTCCGCGGTCCACCCGCTCGCCGCGGGGTCGCCCTTCCTGCGCCGGCTGCCGCTCGCGGCCTACGGCCTCTCCTGGATCGAGCCCCCCGCCGCGGCCGCGCACCCGTTCGACGACGGCACGGCCGCGCTCCTCTCGCGCTCCTTCGCGGCGACGGGGGACTCGCTCGACGGCCCCGACGCCCGGGCGTGGCGGGCGCTCCTCGAGCCCATCACGGACGGGTTCGAGGCGCTCGTCGAGGAGCTCTTCGGCGGCCTGCTGCGCGTCCCGCGGCGACCGCTCCTCCTCGCGCGGTTCGGGCTGCCCGCGCTCGTGCCGGCCGCCTCGCTCGCCCGCGCGCGCTTCCGTGGCCCGCGGGCGCGCGCGCTCCTCGCAGGCCTCGCCGCGCACGCGCAGCTCCCGCTCGAGCGCACGCCCAGCGCGGCCTTCGCGCTCGTGCTCGGCGGGGCGGGCCACGCGCTCGGCTGGCCGTTCCCGGCCGGCGGGGCGCAGGCGATCGCCGACGCGCTCGCGGGCCTCGTCCGGGCGCGGGGGGGCACGATCGTGACGGGCGAGGAGGTGACCTCGCTCGACGCGCTCCCGACCGCGCGCGCGACCCTCCTCGACCTCACGCCGCGCCAGGTGCTGCGCGTCGCGGGCGGTCGCCTGCCGCGGCGCTACGCCGCGGCGCTCGCGCGCTTCCGGTACGGTCCCGGCGCGTTCAAGGTGGACTACGCCCTCGACGGCCCGATCCCCTGGCGCGCCGCGGAGTGCGAGCGGGCGGGGACCGTGCACCTCGGGGGCTCGCTCGAGGAGATCGCCGCCGCCGAGGCGGCCGTGTGGCGAGGCGAATCCCCGGCGCGACCGTTCGTGCTCGTCGCGCAGCCCACGCTGTTCGATCCTTCGCGCGCGCCGCCGGGCCGGCACACGGCCTGGGCCTACTGCCACGTCCCGAACGGCTTCGCCGGCGACGCGCTCGCGGGGATCGAGGCGCAGCTCGAGCGGTTCGCGCCGGGCTTCCGCGAGCGCGTCCTCGCGCGTGCGGTCCGAGGCCCCGCCGCGCTCGAGTCAGACGACCCGAACCTCGTCGGCGGCGACGTGGGCGGCGGGGCGAACACGCTCGCGCAGACGCTCTTCCGCCCGGCCGCGCGGCTCGTCCCCTGGTCCACGCCCGTGCGCGGCCTCTACCTGTGCTCGGCTTCCACGCCGCCGGGCGGCGGGGTCCACGGGATGTGCGGGTACCACGCCGCGCAGGCGGCGCTGAGGGGGATGGGCTAGGCCCGCTCAGTCCAGCTCGCGCCGCACCCCGCCCGCGCGCGCGTGCGGCGCCGGCGCGGGCTCGTGCCCGCCCTCGCCGGCGTGGCCCGGGCGCAGGACGCGGCGGAACATGCGGCGCACCCGCTCCCGGAGGCCGTCCATGATCTCGTAGACGGTGGGGATGACGAGGAGGGTGAGGAGCGTCGAGGTGATGACGCCGCCGATCACCGCCCGCCCGAGCGGCGCACGGAAGTCGCCGCCCTCGCCCAGGCCGAGCGCGACCGGGATCATGCCCGCGATGATCGCCACGCTCGTCATCATGATGGGCCGCAGGCGGATCCGCCCCGCCTCGACGAGCGCGTCGCGGATCGAGATGCCTCGCTCCTCGCGCGCCCACTTCGCGAAGTCGATGAGGAGGATGGCGTTCTTCGCGACGATGCCGAAGAGGAGGATGACGCCGATGAGGCTCATGATGTTGAGCGTGTCCCCCGTCACGAGGAGCGCGCCGACGACGCCGATGAGCGACAGCGGGAGCGACATGAGGATGGCGAGCGGGTCGAGGAACGAGCCGAACTGAAGGACCAGGATGAGGTACATGAGCAGCACGGCGAGGAGCAGCGCGAGGCCCACGCGCGTGAACACCTCGGCCTGGTCCGCGCTCTCGCCGCCCTGGCGGAGCGTGTAGCCCGGCGGGAGCTTCACCTCCGCGCCGAGCCGCTTCTCGATGTCCTGCACCACCTCGGAGAGCGAGCGGCCCGCGACGTTGCCCTGGATGTTGATGACGCGCTCGCGGTCGAGGTGGGAGATCTGCGCGGGCCCGAGCCCCTCCCGCACCGCGGCGACCTGCCCGAGCGGCACCACCTGCGGGTTCCCGCCGTTCTGCGCGTGGAGCACGAGCGGGAGCTGGCGCAGGTCGGCGGCGCGCTCGCGCGCCTCGGGGGCGAGCCGGACCATCACGTCGCGGGTCTCGCCGGTCGGATCCACCCAGTCGCCCGAGTCGAGCCCGGCGAAGGCGATGCGGAGCGACTGCGCGATCTGCCCGACGGTGACGCCGAGGTTGCCGGAGAGGCCGCGGTTCACCGCCACCTCGAGCTCCGGCTTCTGGCCGCGCGTGGAGAGCCCGACGTCCACCGCGCCCGGCACCGACTGCGCGACCGCCTTCACCCGCTCCGCGTACTGGGCGAGCACGCGCGACTCCGGCCCACGCAGCTCGAGCTGGATCGACTTGAACGCCCCGCCGAAGCCGCTCGTGAACACCGAGATGTCCGCGCCCGCGACGCGCGAGAGCTCGCGGCGGAGGACGGCCCCGAGCGCGTCCTGCGAGACGCCCCGGTCCTTCTTCGGCACGAGCCGCACGTAGACGAGCGCCTGATCCACGCCGGGAGCCTGCAGCGGGATGGGCGTGCCGATGGAGGAGTAGACGTACTTCACCTCCGGGTGGCGGTGGACGATCGCGTTCGCCTCCTCGACCTTGGCGCGGGTGTACTCGAGCGACGACCCCGGCGGCGTCTGGACGATGAGGCTCACCTCGCTGCGGTCCGAGATGGGCACGAACCCCGCGCCGCCGAACGCCCCCTGCAGGAAGATGGCGCCGAAGAACGACAGGGACGCGACCGCGAGCATGATCCAGCGGTGGTCGAGCGCCCAGGAGACGACGCCCTTGTAGCGGTCCGCCTGCCGGTCGAACCAGGCGTTGAACGCGCCGAGCGCCCGGCCGACCGGGCCGCGCGCCTGGCCCTTCTCGATCTGGGGGTCCGGCCAGTAGGCCGACATCATGGGGTCGAGCGAGAAGGAGACGAAGAGCGAGACGAGCACCGCCGCGGCGATGGTGAGGGCGAACGGCTTGAACCACTGGCCGGCCACCCCGTACATGAACGCGACCGGCACGAACACCGAGACGATCGAGAAGGTCGTGGCCGCGACCGCGAGGCCGATCTCGTCGGTGCCCTTGAACGAGGCGGTGGTGTGGTCCTCGCCGAGCTCGATGTGCCGGACGATGTTCTCGCGCACCACGATGGCGTCGTCGATGAGGATGCCGATGGCGAGCGAGAGCCCGAGGAGCGACATGGTGTTGAGCGTGAAGCCGAACGCCCAGACGCTGATGAAGGCGGCGAGCACCGAGACCGGCAGCGCGAGGCCGGTGATGACGGTCGAGCGCCAGGAGTTGAGGAAGAAGAACACGACGAGCACGGTGAGGAGCGCGCCCTCGACGAGCGTCGTCTGCACCTCGTTCACCGAGCGGCGCACCCGCTGGCCCGCGTCCTGGACCACCTGGAGCTTGGCGGCCTTGGGCAGCCGCGCCTCGAGCGCCTTCGCGCGCGCCTTGATCTGGTCGGCGACCGCCGTCGTCGAGTAGCCCTTCGTCTTCAGCACCTCGAGGCCGACCGCCTCCGAGGAGTCGTAGAGGGCGAGCGTGCGCGGCTCCTCCGCGCCGTCCTTCACGGACGCGACCTGCCCGAGCCGGACCACCTGTCCGCTCCGCGTCGCCACCGCGAGCGCGGCGAACTCCTCCGGCGTCTGAAGCCGCCCGGTGAGCCGGATCGACTGCTCGCCGAGCTTCGTGTTCACCCGCCCGACCGGCGCGGCGAGGTTCTGCGCCTGGAGCGCCCCGACCACGTCGTTCGCCGCGACGCCGGCGGCGGCCATCGCCTGCGGGTTCAGCTCCACGGTGAGCTCGCGCTTCTGCCCGCCGACGAGCCGGACGTCGGCGACCCCCTGCGCGGCGCGCAGCTCGCGCGAGACGACCTCGTCTGCGAGGCGCGTGAGCGCCGGGACGTCGATGGAGTCCGAGGTGAGCGTGAGGGAGACGATCGGCTCGTCGGACGGATCGAACCGCGTGATGATCGGCTCCTCCATCTCGAGCGGCAGGTCGGCGCGCTTCTCGCTGATGGCGTCGCGGATGTCCTGCGTCGCCTCCTGCAGGTTCTTCTCGAAGTCGAAGAAGACGATGAACTGGGCGAGGCCGTCGGTGGCGGAGGCGGTGGTCTGCTTCCCGTCGATCCCGCTGATCGAGAAGATCGCGTCCTCGATGGGATCGATGAGCTCGCGCTCCACCGTCTCCGGCGACGCGCCCGGGTAGACGATCGTGACGGCGACCACGGGCGGCTGCACGTCCGGGAACTCGTCGGTCTTCAGGGCGAACAGCGCCACGAGCCCGAAGATGACGAGCGCGAGCATCACCGTGACGGTGACGATCGGCTTCTTGATGGCGAAGTCGGAGACGAACATCTACCGCCCCCCGCCGTCCGACGCCTGCGCGCCGTCCTCCGGCCTCGCGCTCCTCCGCTCCTCCTGCTTCGGCGGCGCCCCGGCGCCTGCCCCCGGCGCCTCCGGCTGCGCGACGCGCACGGGGGCCCCCTCCGGGAGCGTCGCCCGCGCCGAGCCGAGCACGAGCACGTCGCCCGCGGTCACGCCCGAGCGGAAGGCCACCGCGCCGGTCACGTCGTCGCGCAGCGCGACCTCCACCGAGACCCGCTCGACCTTCCCGCCCGCGACGCGCATCACGGTGGGCGGCTTGCTCGAGTCGTCCACGGCGCTGGCCGGCGCCGCAGGTCCGGTGGCGCTCTCCGCGGCGACGCGGCCGTGCGCGTAGAGCCCCGAGATGAGCCGGCCGTCGTCGTTCTTCACGTCGACGTAGACGCGGACCTGCCCGGTGGCGGGGTCCACGGCGGGGTTCACGCGCTCGATCTCGCCCTGGAACACCTGCTCGAAGCCGGTGACCGTGAAGTCCACGCGCGCGCCCGGCCGCACGAGGCCGACCTGCGCGGCGGGCACCGATCCCTCGAACTGCAGCCGGGCCGGATCGATGACCGTGAAGAGCGGCGCCCCCGGCGCCACGATGTCCCCCACCGACACCTGCCGCTCGGACAGGACCCCCGCGAACGGCGCCTTGACTTGCGACTTCGCCACCTGCTGCTGGGCGGAGACGAACCGCGACTGCGCGTCGGCGAGCTGCGCCCGCGCGCCCTCGAGCGCCGCCTCGGCCTGCTCCGCCTGCTGGACGGCGAAGGCGCCCGCCTCGGCGAGGGTCCGCGCCCGCTTCGCGTTCGCCTCCGCCACGTGCAGCGAGTTTCGTGCGGCGGAGACGCCGGACTGGGCCGCGACGAGCGCGTCTCGGAGCGCCGTCACGTCGACGCGTGCCAGGACCTTTCCCTGCGGGACGCGCTCGCCCGCCTCGGCGAGCACCTCGAGCACGGTCCCGCCGACCTCCGCCCGCAGGGCGGCGGCGCGCTTGGCGCGCAGCGTCCCGGAGATGTCCGGCCCGGCCTGGAGCGTCCGCTCGGTCACCGTGGCGACGTTCTCGGGCGCGAGGGTGATCGGCTCCGGCGCGGCCGCCTTTCCGCCCGCTCCGTCACCGCCGCGCTTGCAGGCGCCGAGCGCCAGGAATGTGAGCGCGATCGCCGCGACGCGCGTCGCCATCCGGTGGGGTCGCCTCGCCATGCGTGCCTTCCTCTTGATCGGAAACAAGGACCGCCCCTGCTGGCGGACCCCTCCTTATGACCGAAATGGGGGCCGAAGCGCGAGCCTGATTGGGGTCAACGACCTTTCGCTCGCGATCTGCGCTCGCGCCACGGGGCTCGCGAAGGGCCGACACGAATGGTGCGCGCGATGGGGCGTCCCTCCAGGCCCGGCGTCCGGGCGAGCAGGCCACGCTAGGCTCCCCGCACTCTCCGCCAACCCTGGCCCGAGGTGCGCCATGGCCCTCTCGAAGGTCGCGCCGTCCTCCCTCTTCGCGCTCGTCGCCGCGGCGGCGCTCGCCGCCTGCGGCCCGGCCGCCGCGCCCACCCTCTCCTCCTCCTCGGATGCGACAAGCGCGTCCGCCGTCGATCCCGGCAACGCCGGCGGGAACAAGCAGCTCACGGTCATGACGCGGAACCTCTACCTCGGCGCCGAGCTCGGGCCCGCCCTCGCCGCGCGGTCCGTTTCGGAGCTGGTCACCGCCGCGACCACGATCTGGACGACGGTCGAGGCGAACGACCGCGGCTACGGGTCCGACGACGTCCTCGCCCGGTTCGACGGGATCGCCGACGAGATCGCCGCCACCTCGCCGGATCTGGTCGCGCTGCAGGAGGTCACCCTCTGGCAGAAGGCGCCGGCCGGCTCCGCGGACTTCGCGGTACGCTTCGACTACCTCGAGGTGCTCCTCGACAAGCTCGCGGAGCGCGGCCTCTCGTACGCGCCCGCCGTCGTCCTCCCCCTCACCAGCCTCGCGGTGCCCATCGCGACCGGCGAGACGGTCGCCATCACCGATCGCGACGTGATCCTCACCCGCGCCGACGAGCCCGGGCTGCACGTGTCGGACCCGCGCTCGGACGTCTACGGTCCGGACTCCTGCGCCGCCGATCCGGCCTGCCCGGAGCTCGTCCACTTCGACGTGCTGGGGCAGCCCCTCGCGATCCTCCGCGGCTGGACGAGCGTGGAGGTGGAGTACCGCGGGGAGCGGCTGCGGTTCGTGAACACGCACCTCGAGGCCTACGACCCGACCGTTCGCGTCGCGCAGGCGACGAAGCTCGCCGAGGCGTCGTCCGCGGGGACCTCGCGGGTCATCCTCGCCGGCGATCTGAACTCGCTGCCCGGGACGGAAGGCGCCGCGGCGCTCGCGGACGCAGGCTTCACGGACGTGTGGCCCGTCGTGAACCCCGACGACGCGGGCTTCACGAGCCCCTACCCCGAGGTGCTCTCCATACCGGCGATCGACCTCGACGAGCGCATCGACTACGTGCTCTTCCGCGGTCCGATGGTGCCGCGCTCCGCGGAGGTGGTAGGCGAGGCTTCGGAGGATCGCGTCGCGGTGTCGGAGGACGTCGCGCTGTGGCCGAGCGATCACGCGGGGGTGGTCGCGGAGGTCGAGCTCCTGGACGCGCGCTTCGCGACGCTGAAGTAGCGCGCGCCCCCGGAGAGAAGACGGGCCCGACCCGCCGGAGCGGATCGGGCCCGTCGTGTCTTCGCGCGGCTCCTCGAGGCTACGCGCGCGCCTTGGGCGGCGGCGGCTTCCCCGGGGCAGCGGCCGGGGTCGCGGCGGCGGCGCCGGGAACGAGGTTCGCCGGGTTCATCGCGCGGGCGAGCTGCTCGTAGAGCGCGTAGCGCTCGCGGACGTCCTTCTGCGCCTGCGCGAGCATCTTCGCGAAGCCCTCGGGGTTCGCCGCCTCGACCTGCCGGAAGCGGGTCTCGTTCTCGACGAACCGGGCGAGGTCGATCTTCGGCGCGGGGCTGTCGAGCTTGAGCGGGCTCTCCCCCTGGGCCACGCGCCGCGGATCGTAGCGGAAGAGCGGCCAGTAGCCGGACTCGACCGCCTTCTCCTGCTGCCCGAGCGCCTCGGACATCTCGTACCCGTGCGCGATGCAGTGCGAGTAGGCGACGATGACGGAGGTGCCGGTGTAGCTGTCCGCCTCCTTGAACGCGTTCACCGTCTGCGCGTCCTTGGCGCCGAGCGCGACCCGCGCGACGTAGGGGTGGCCGTAGCTCATGGCGAGCATGGCGAGGTCCTTCTTCGGCAAGGTCTTTCCGGCCACCGCGAACTTCGCCGCGGCGCCCATGGGCGTCGCCTTCGACGCCTGGCCGCCGGTGTTCGAGTACACCTCCGTGTCGAGCACGAGGATGTTCACGTCGCGGCCCTGCGCGATGACGTGGTCGAGGCCGCCGTACCCGATGTCGTACGCCCAGCCGTCGCCGCCGACGATCCAGACCGACTTGCGGACGAGGTAGTCGGCGATCTTCGAGAGCCAGCGCGCCTCGAAGGTGTCGAGCTTCGCGAGCTTCTGCTTGAGGAGCTTCACGCGCTCGCGCTGCTTCCCGATCGCGGCCTCGTCGCCCTGCTCGGCCTTCAGGATCTCCTCGACGAGCCCGTCGCCCACGGCGGTGCCCATCTTCCCGAGGAGCTCCTTCGCGTGCTCGGCCTGCTTGTCGATGGCGAGCCGCATGCCGAAGCCGAACTCGGCGTTGTCCTCGAAGAGCGAGTTCGCCCAGGCCGGACCGCGGCCCGCCTCGTCCTGCGTGTACGGCGTCGTCGGCAGGTTCGCGCCGAAGATGGAGGAGCAGCCCGTGGCGTTCGCGATGATGGCGCGGTCACCGTAGAGCTGCGTGAGGAGCTTCAGGTACGGGGTCTCGCCGCAGCCGGTGCAGGCGCCGGAGAACTCGAAGAGCGGCTGGAGGAACTGCGTCCCCTTCACGTCGAGCTTCACGCGGGTGCGGTCCGCCTCGGGGATGGACAGGAAGAACGCCCAGTTCGTCCGCTCCTTCTCCTTGAGCGGATTGGCGTCCGTCATGTTGATCGCCTTCTTGCCCTTCTCGGTCTTCGACTCGGCCGGGCAGATCTCCACGCACAGCGAGCAGCCGGTGCAGTCGTCCGGGGCGACCTGGAGCGCGTACTTGTTCCCCTTCACCTCCGGCGACTTGAAGTCCATCGTCACGAAGGTCTTCGGCGCGGAGGCGAGCACCTCGGGCGCGAAGAACTTCGGGCGGATCGCCGCGTGCGGGCAGATGAGCGCGCACTTGTTGCACTGGATGCAGAGGCTCGGCTCCCACACCGGCAGCTCGAGCGCGATCGAGCGCTTCTCCCACTTGGACGTCCCGGTCGGCCAGGTGCCGTCCACCGGGAAGGCCGACACCGGGAGCTGGTCCCCCTTGCCGGCGAGCATGAGCGCCGTGACGCGCTTCACGAAGTCCGGCGCCACCTCGGCGACCGCAGGCGGGCGCGGCGTCCCGCTCACCTTGCGGTTCGCGGTGCTCACCTCGAAGAGGTGGGCGAGGGTGTGGTCCACCGCGGCGAAGTTCTTCTGGACGACCTCCGGCCCCTTGCGCGCGTAGGTCTTCTCGATCGTCTTCTTGATGTGCCCGATCGCCTCGTCGCGCGGGAGCACGCCCGAGATCGCGAAGAAGCAGGTCTGCATGATGGTGTTGATGCGCACCCCCATGCCCGTCTCGCGCGCGACCTTGTACGCGTCGATGACGAAGACCTTGAGCTTCTTCCGCAGGATCTCGTCCTGCACCTCGGCCGGCAGGTGGTCCCAGACCTCGTCGGGCCCGTAGTGCGAGTTGAGGAGGAAGGTCGCGCCGGGCGCCGCCGCCTCGACCATGTCGTACTTCTCGAGGAAGCCGAACTGGTGGCAGGCGACGAAGTTCGCCTTCGAGATGAGGTACGCGGAGCGGATCGGCTTCGGCCCGAAGCGCAGGTGCGAGATCGTCACCGAGCCGGACTTCTTCGAGTCGTAGACGAAGTAGCCCTGCGCGAAGTTGGGCGTGTCCTCGCCGATGATCTTGATGGAGTTCTTGTTCGCGCCGACCGTGCCGTCCGCGCCGAGGCCGTAGAAGAGCGCGCGCACGACGCCGGCGGGCTCGGTGTCGAAGGCGGAGTCGTACTTGAGCGACGTGTTGCTGATGTCGTCGTTGATGCCGATGGTGAAGTGGCGCTTCGGCCGCGGCTTCCCGAGCTCGTCGTAGACCGCCTTCACCATCCCGGGCGTGAACTCCTTGGAGGAGAGGCCGTAGCGGCCGCCGATGACGGTGAGCTGGTGGTGGAAGCGGTCGATGTGCGCCTGCTCCGCCTCGCGCAGCGCGGTGACGACGTCCTGGTAGAGCGGCTCGCCGAGCGCGCCCGGCTCCTTCGTGCGATCGAGCACCGCGATGTGGTGCACGGTCCGCGGGAAGGCCGTCATGAACGCCCCGAGATCGAAGGGCCGGTAGAGCCGGACCTTCACGAGGCCGACCTTCTCGCCCTTCGCGACGAGGTGCTCGACGGTCTCCTCGATCGTCTCGCACGCGGAGCCCATCGCGACGACCACGCGCTCCGCCTCAGGGTGGCCGACGTACTCGAAGAGCTTGTAGTTGCGGCCGGTGAGCTTGCCGAACGCGTTCATCGCCTCCTGCACGTGCTCGGCGGCCTCGGCGTAGAACGGGTTGCACGCCTCGCGCGCCTGGAAGAACGCGTCGGGGTTCTGGGCCGTGCCGCGCACGCTCGGCTTGTCGGGCGTGAGCGCCCGGGACCGGTGGGCGGCGACGAGCTCCTCCGGGATCATCTGGCGGAGGTCGTCGTCGGTGAGCTCCTCCATCTTCGCGACCTCGTGCGAGGTGCGGAAGCCGTCGAAGAAGTGGAGGAACGGGATGCGCGAGAAGAGCGAGGCGCGCTGCGCGATGGCCGCGAAGTCGTGCGCCTCCTGCACCGACGCCGAGGAGAGCAGCCCGAAGCCCGTCTGGCGGACCGCCATCACGTCGGAGTGGTCGCCGAAGATCGAGAGCGCGTGCGTCGCGAGCGTGCGCGCGCTGACGTGCATGCAGAACGCGGTGAGCTCGCCCGCGATCTTGTACATGTTCGGGATCATGAGGAGCAGGCCCTGCGACGCCGTGAAGGTCGTCGTGAGCGCTCCCGCCTGCAGCGCGCCGTGCACCGCACCGGCCGCGCCGCCCTCCGACTGCATCTCGGAGACGGAGGGGATGGTGCCCCAGATGTTCTTCCGTCCCTTGGCCGACCACTCGTCCGCCCACTCGCCCATGTTGGAGGAGGGGGTGATCGGGTAGATCGCGATCACCTCGTTGATCCGGTGGGCGACCGAGGCGACGGCCTCGTTGCCGTCCATGGTCACCATGCGCCTGTTCGCCATCGGTAATGCCTCCTCGGGACGTGCGCGCCGCCGCGCGCGCGTTTACGCCGCGGAACAGCCGAGCGGGATTGACTACTGGTCGAGTGGGGCCGCTGGAGCCCGAGAACTGTAGCAGATCGACCGACCCCTCCGACAACCCCGGGGGCCCTCGGCGTTCTTCCAGGACCGGATCGCTCCGCATTCGGATCATGCGGACTCCCACATCCACGCGCAGCCGCCCGCTTGCACGCCGGGTTGCCGCCGTCGCAAGCTGCCCGGCCATGGTGCGCAAGGTCGGTACGAGCCGGATCGTCCGAGAAATCGGGCGTGGCGGCATGGGCGTCGTCTACGAGGCCCACCAGGACGGCCTCGAGCGCCCCGTGGCCGTGAAGGCGCTCGACACCAAGCTCGCGCGCTCCAAGGAGATAGTGGAGCGGTTCCGTCGAGAAGGGCGGGCCTACGCCCGCCTCCGGCACGAGGCCATCGTCGGCGTCCACGACCTCGTGGAGAAGGACGAGGGCCTCTACCTCGTGACCGATCTCGTCGACGGGGCCGACCTCGCCCGCGTCCTCGCGACGGGCGGCGCGCTCCCCGCCGACTGCGTGGCCGTGGTCGGGGCGCGGATCGCCGACGCGCTCGACTACGTCCACTTCAACGGGCTCCTCCACCGCGACGTGAAGCCCGCGAACGTGATGGTCTCTCGCGACGGCGAGGTGAAGCTCATGGACTTCGGCATCGCGAAGGGCGCCGACGATCTGTCGCTCACCAAGGCCGGCATGCTGGTGGGCAGCCCTTCGTACATGGCGCCGGAGGTGCTCGCAGGGGAGGAGGAGGGGCCGGGCGCCGACGTGTGGGCGCTCGGGGTGACGCTCTACGAGCTCGTCACCGGCGAGAAGCCGTTCCGCGGCAAGAACGCCGAGGAGCTGTTCGCCGCCATCTCGCGCGGCCGCTTCAAGAAGGTCCGCGCGCTCGCGCCCGACTGCCCGCGCCGGCTCGCGCACGCCATCGAGCGCTGCCTCTCGAGGAGGCCCGCCGCGCGCATCTCCTCCGCCGCAGCCCTCGCCCGCGTGCTCGACGCGACCGCCGCGCGCCTCGTCGGCCGCAAGCTCCACCCCCGCGCGCGCCTCGTGGCGCTGCTCGCGAACCGCGGCTACGCGACCGAGGAGGTCGCGCTCTCGAAGGTCGATCTCTCCACGCTCCGCGCGACGCGCGTCGCCGACGTGCGCGGCTCCGCCACCGCGGCCGAGTTCCCCATCCGCCACCGCGCGCCGTTCCGGGTAGGGCTCGCGCTCGTGCTCGCGCTCGCCGCCGCGCTCGCGGCGTGGTTCGTGAGGATCTAGCGGCGCCGTGACGGCCCGCTCGCGCGAGCCGGGCTCCGGCGCGAGAGCACCTCGAGGCGGCGGCGCTATAGGATGCGCCCCCGTGCGCGCCCGCATCGTCCTCGTCTACGTCGCCATCGCGTTCCTGTGGGGCTCGACCTGGTCGGTCATCCGCGTCGGGCTCGAGCACCTGCCGCCGCTGCGCTTCGCGGGCGTGCGGATGGCGCTCGCGGCGGCGCTCCTCGCGCCGTTCGCGCTGCGCGGCGGGGCCTGGCGCGTGCTCGTCGGCGAGGCGGGGCCCCGCATCGCGCTCGTGGGGATCTTCCAGATCGCCCTCCCCTACGGGCTCATGTTCGTCGCGCAGCAGTGGGTCCCCTCGGGCCTCGCCGCGCTGCTCTTCGCGAGCTTCCCGGTCTGGATCGCGCTCCTCGCGCGGGTCTTCCTCCCCGGCGAGCGGCTCACGCCGACGAAGCTCGCCTCCGCCGCCCTCGGCGTCGCGGGCATCGCCGTCCTCCAGGCGCCTCACCTCGGCTCGCTCCAGAGCTCGGGCCGGCTCGCGCTCGGGGGCGCGCTCATCCTCTGCGCCTCCATCGTCGTCGCGCTCGCGAACGTCCTCGTGCGGCGCCACCTCCTCGCCGTCTCGCCGCTCGCCATGACGGCGGGCCAGACGCTCGTGGGCGCCGTCGTGCTCCTCGCCGCGGCGCTGGCGCTCGAGCACGGCCGGCCCGCGGAGTACACGCCTGCCGCGCTGGGCGCGCTCGCCTACCTCGCGGTGTTCGGGACGGCCCTCACCTACATCGGGCTCTACTGGCTCGTGCCGCGCGTGCCCATCGCCGCCATCGGCGCGCTCCCGCTCCTCGACACCACCGTGGCGGTCACCCTGGGCGCGGTCCTGCTCCGCGAGGCCGTCGGCTGGAACCTCGCGCTCGGCGGCGCCATGGTGCTCGCCGCGGCGGCGCTCGCCACGCGCGACGCGCCGGCGGCCGCGGACGCCTGACGGCGAAAACTGGCGCGAGCGGCGCGATTCCCCGAGGATCCCGGCGGGGGAAGTCTCTGGGAGGATCGATGGCGCGCATCTCGTTGAAGGACGCGCTGCGCGCGCTCGCGCTCGCGCTGCTCCTCGGGAGCGCGTGCGACTCCCGTGCGCCCATCGGGCCGACCCGGGCGCCGCCGCCCCCCGGCGAGCCGCCGCCCGTCTCGACTGGCGCCTGCGACTCCTGCCACGGCGCCCCTCCGGCGACGGGCGCCCACCTCGCGCACGCGATGATGGTCGGCGCAGACGCGCTCGTCTACGGCGACCTGCGCATCCTCGAGGACGTGGCGACGGGCGGCACGCGCTACGCCTTCGGGTGCGGCCACTGCCACCCGCTCGATCCGGCGGCGCACGAGGCCGACCTCGGGAACGACGGGCTGCCGGACGTCGTGCTCACCCCGCCGCCACAGCCGGTCGCGGGCGACGCCATCAAGCGCCGCAACGCGCCGCAGGCGGCCTGGGATCCTGCGACGGGGACGTGCAGCGGCGTCTACTGCCACTCGAGCGGCCTCGCCGCGCCCGACGCGCCGCTCGACTACCGCACGACGCCCGCCTGGACCGCGGCGCCCGGCGCGCTCGGCTGCGACGGCTGCCACGGGAACCCGCCCCGCTATCGCTCCGCCGGCTCGGCAAGCGCCGCGCCCAACTCGCACCTGCAGCTCGCCGGCGACGGCTGGGAGTGGGGCCACTACGCGGGCCTGCCCGGCGCGTGGCACCCGTCGGGCTCGAAGCACGGCGGGGGCCTCGGCTGGGCGGGCGAGAGCGCGGCCGCGCCCATCACCTGCCAGACCTGCCACTTCGACACGGTGGACCCCGCCAACGTGAAGGGGGGCGGCTTCTACTACCTCGACACCCGGGGCAGCTACGCGCTCGACGTGCCCGAGGCCGACCCGACGCGCAAGGAATCCCTGGACTGGCAGTCGTCGCAGTGCGTGACCTGCCACGACGGCGCGCGCGCGCGCATGGGCTCGGGCAAGGTGCTCCCCCTCCGCCACGTGAACGGCCGGGCCGACGTGGTGTTCGATCCCCGCCCGACGCTGCCCTCGTACTACCCCGGCACCGGGCTCCCGCTGCTCACGCCGCCGGGACCGATCGCGCCGTACTACGTGTGGCCCTTCAACGTGCGGGTCGACGCCGCGGCGCTCCCGCCGGGCACGGAGGTGCGCAAGGCGTCCGACGGGACGAGCGTGCTCGCCGTCTCGCTCGATCACGCGAGCTACGACCCGGCCACCCGCACCTGCTCCAACGTGGGCTGCCACCTCGAGCGGCAGGCGTACGCCGACGCGGGCAGCGTCAAGCCGCTGCGCTGGGGCGACGCGTACGAGTTCTACTGGGCCTGCAACTACTGCCACCCGCGCTTCTGATCCACGGCCGCCCTGCCCCGCGGGGCGGCGTCGCCCCGCCGAGCTCGCTTCGCTGGTGAGATCCGTGGAGCGGCGGAGGCCTCAGGCCTCCACGGTGAAGCGCGGCGCGTCCGCCCAGAGCCCCTCGATGTCGTAGAAGCCGCGCGAGTCGCGGCTCATCACGTGCGCGACCACGTCGCCGTAGTCGACGAGGATCCAGCGGCCGGTCTCGTAGCCCTCGACGCCGACCTTGGAGACGCCCTGCTGCTTCATGGTCTGCTCGACGTGGTCGGCGATGGCGGAGGCCTGCCGGTCCGAGTCGGCCGTCATGACGACGAAGTAGTCCGCGTAGCTCGTGAGGCCGCGGACGTCGAGCACCGTCACGTCCTCGGCCTTCTTGTCGAGGCCGGCCTGGGCGATCGCGAGCGCGGTCGGGCGGGCGACGTCGGGCATCGGCGCGGCGGCCTCGGCGGCGGCGGAAGGGAGCCCGGCGGCGGCGGCCCGCTTCGGCGCGCGCGGGGTCCGCTTCTGCGCCTGCGACGCCGGCGCGGGGACGCGCCGCCGCTTCGCCGGGATCTTCCCGCCCCGCGCGGACTGCCTCCCGCCGCGCGCGGGCGCCTTTCCGGACTTCGCGGTCGTCTTCCTCGTCGCCTTCTTCGCAATCGCCTTCTTCTTGATCGCCATTCTTTCCCCTAGCTCCGCACGTGTCCGTCGCCTTCCACCACGTACTTCTGGGTGGTCAGCTCGGAGAGGCCCATGGGGCCGAACGCGTGGAGCTTCGTCGTTGAGATTCCGATCTCGGCTCCCAGGCCGAGCTCGCCGCCGTCGTTGAACCGGGTCGAGGCGTTCACCATGACCGCGCTCGCCGTCACCTCGCGCTCGAAGCGGCGCGCGCTCGCGAGGTCCCGCGTGAGGATCGCCTCGGTGTGGAGCGAGCCGTAGCGGGCGATGTGATCGAGCGCGCCGTCGAGATCGTGGACCACGCGCACCGCCAGGATCTTGTCCGAGAACTCCTTGCCGAAGTCGTCGGGCGCGGCGGCCACCGCGGGGACGCCCGCGCGGGCGAGGATCGTGAGCGAGGTCGGGCAGCAGCGGAGCTCGACGCCGGCGTCGGCGAGGGCGCGCCCCACCCCGGGGAGGAGTCGCGCGGCCGCCTCGCGGTGCACGAGGAGGCACTCGGTCGCGTTGCACACGGCGGGGCGCTGCACCTTGCCGTTCAGCGCGAGGTCCTTCGCCTGCTCGAGCGGTGCGCTCTCGTCGAGGTAGAGGTGGCAGACGCCCTGGTAGTGCTTCACCACCGGCACGCGCGACCGCTCCGCGACGGCGCGGATGAGCGACGGGCCGCCGCGCGGGATGGCGAGGTCGATGAGATCGTCGAGCTTCAGCAGCTCGAAGGTCGCCTCGCGGTCGGCGGTGGGCACGACCTGGGCGCTCGCCGCCGGCAGGCCCGCCGCGGCGAGCCCCTCCGCGAAGGCGGCCTGGAGCGCGAGCGACGAGCGGAGCGCGTCCGAGCCGGGCCGCAGGATGGCGGCGTTGCCGCTCTTCACGCAGAGCGCCGCCGCGTCCACCGTCACGTTCGGCCGCGCCTCGTACACCATCAGCACGACGCCCAGCGGGATGCGGACCTTCTTCACCGAGAGGCCGTTCGGGCGCCGCCAGCTCGCGGTCACCTCTCCCACCGGGTCGGGCAGGGCCGCGACCTCGCGCAGCGCGCCGGCGATCTCCTCGAGCCGCCTGTCGTCGAGCGCGAGCCGGTCGAGGTAGGCGGCGGACTGCCCCGCGGCGCGCGCGGCGGCGAGGTCCTCGGCGTTCGCGGCGAGGATCTCCGCCCGCCGCCGGCCGATGGCGTCGGCGGCGGCGCGCAGCGCGGCGTCCTTCGCGCGCGTCTCCGCGCAGCCGAGCACGCGCGCGGCGTCGCGGGACGCCTCCGCGAGCCGCCGCATCTCGGCAGCGAGCCCCTCGCTCGCGGGTCGTCTCATGGCCGTCATTCCCGGGGTTCGAGCACGACGAGATCGTCCCGGTGGACGATCTCGTCGAGGTACTTATACCCGAGCGCCCGCTCGATCTCGCTCGTCTTCAGCCCAGCGATCTTGCGGATCTCCTCCGCGGCGTAGCCGGCGAGCCCGCGCGCGAACGGCCTCGCCGGGTCCACGGCGATGTCCACCGGGTCGCCTACCCCGAACTGGCCCTCGACGGACCGGACCCCCGACGGGAGGAGGGAGCGGCCCTGCTCGGTGAGCGCCCGGCGCGCGCCCGGGTCCACCACGATGACGCCCTTGCCCTTGGCGGCGGCGGCGAGCCAGCCCTTCCGCGAGGTGAGCCGGGCCGCGCCCCGCGCGAACACCGTCCCCACCGGCTCGCCCGCGAGGAGCGCCGCGAGCGCCCCCTCCCGGCGCCCGGAGAGGAGGGCAGTGACGACTCCCTGGGCGCCGAGCCGGCGCGCCGCCTTCACCTTGGTGGCCATCCCGCCGACGCTGCGCTCGCTGCCGGCGCCGCCCGCGAACCGCTCGATCTCGGCCGTCACGCGGGGAACGTCGTGGAGGAGCGTCGCGCCCCGCTCGGCGGGGTTCCGGTCGTAGAGCCCCTCCACGTCCGTCAGCATCGCGACGAGCCCGGCCTCCACGCACCCCGCGACGAGCCCCGCGAGCGTGTCGTTGTCGCCCACCTTGATCTCGTCCACGGCGACGGTGTCGTTCTCGTTCACGACGGGAACGACGCCGGCCTCGAGGAGCTTCTCGAAGGTGCGCCGCGCGTTGAGGAAGCGCTTGCGCGAGGCGAGGTCGTCGGCGGTGAGGAGCACCTGCGCGACGGTGAGGCCGTGCGCGCCGAGGGCGTCGCCCCAGGCGGCCATGAGGTGGGGCTGGCCCACCGCGGCGCAGGCCTGCTTCGTGGGGATGTCCCAGGGTTTGCCCTTCGTGCGGACGAGCCCGAGCCGCTCCGCGCCGAGCGCCACCGCGCCGGACGAGACGAGCACCACCCGGTGATCGCGCGCGAGCGCCGCGAGCTCCGCGCCCAGCCGGGCGCAGTTCTCTCGATCGAACCGGCCGCTCGGATCGGTGAGCGTGCCGGTGCCGACCTTCACCACGAGCCGCTTCGTGCGGGAGAGGGCGCTGCGCATGGGGGCGAGAGCCTAACCCATCCGGCCCGCGCCCGGCACCGGCCGGGTCACGGCGCGCCCGCGCCGCTCGCCTTGCCGCCCGCGAAGGTGGAGTGGGCGCACGGCGCGGGTGCGGATCCGCCGGCGGCGGTTCGCGTATCAGCTCCCCGCGAGCCCGCGGCCGATCTGCCATGCGCCGAAGGCGAGCAGGACGGCGCCGGAGAGGACCCCGAGCGCCCGCGTGAAGCGGGGTCCGAGCCGGCTCGCCGCGCCCGCGAGGCCGACGATGGCGAGGTTCCCGCCGGTGAGGAAGAGGTAGAAGCCGGCGAGGAAGGCGAGGGCGCGCGCCGGAGCGGCCTGCCACGCCTCGGCGAGCAGCGGGCCGCCCACGAGGCTCCAGAAGATCCAGGCGTTCGGGTTCGTGAGGTTCACGAGGGTCGCGCGCACGATCCCGCGCGGCGGCGCCCGCCCCTCCGCGACCACGCCGGCGCGCGCGGCCCGGAGCGTCGCGACCGCGAGCCACAGGACGACGACGCCGCCCACGATCTGCAGGCCGCGCAGGAGCCCCGAGGGGAGCTGGGAGAGGACGAGGAGGACGACCGCGATGACCGCCGGATCCGAGAGGAACGGCACGAGCGCGACCGGCAGCGTGCGGAGGGCGCCGTTCCGGAGCGACTGCGCGAGGAGGTAGGCCTGGTACGGCCCGGGCTGGGCGGCGGCGGAGAGCCCCAGCGTCGCGCCGGTGAGGAAGAGCGTCACGGCGCGGAGGAAACACGAAAGCGCGAGCCGCGTCGAGGGCGGCTCCTCCCCAGGCGATCGCGCCCCGGGCGCACCCTGACACGCGCGGGCGCGCGTCGACGCGCCGGACCTCGCGCCGAGGCTCCGCCCGTTCCCCACATGCCCCGACGCGCATGATGACGCCGGGTGGATGCCGTGCACGGCGCGTGATAGGCGTCGTGCCTCTCCTTCATCGAGGAGGCACCATGCGCCGCACCGTCCTCATCCTCACCGCCGCGCTCCTCTCCGCCTGCAGCGGCGGCGATGGCGTCACGAGCAGCCCGTTCGGCGTGACCGGCAAGGTGCTGGGCTCGGACCGGCTGCCGGTCGCGGGCGCCCGGGTCGCGACGCGCACGGGGGGCGGCTGGCGCTCGACGACGACGGACCTGGAGGGCACCTTCTCCCTCCTGGTGGACGGCGCGCCCTACGACCTCGCGGTCATCAAGGGCGAACAGGTGGAGCTCTACGTGGGCGTCACGCGGGCCAGCCCCGAGGTGCGGCTCGGCGTCCCGGGGGGCACGACCCCGCTCGGCGCCGGCTTCACGACGACGATCACGGGCGACTGCGGCGGCGCAGGGTGCCCGCCCGCCGGCCACGAGGGCAGCGGGCAGCTCACGTTCTCCGCGGGCACCGTGGGCTGGATGGGCACGGCACGGCCGCCCGGCACGGCCGGCACGTACTCCGCCACCCTGGGCGGAACCGACGTCGCGACGGGCACGCTCGCCGCCGTGTACTGGGCGTGCCCCGGCGCGTGCACGTCGAGCGCGCCCGACGCGTTCTGGCTCGCGCGCCAGGACTCCGTCACGCTGCGCATCGGCGCGTCGACCGACGTCTCCGCCCTCGCGCTCGCGCCGCTGCCGACCGCCCCCCTCGCCGTGAACGTGACCGCGCCGGACGGCGTGTCGCCCCAGGCCATGATGGGCTTCGCGCTCGGGACCCCGGCCATCTACTGGCTGCACGCCGCGGGCAGCGCCGCGCCGGGCGCGAGCACGTTCCTCATGCCGACCGCCCCGGACCTCCGGACGATGCTGTACGTCATCGCGAGCCCCGCGGGAGGCGGCACCACCACGGCATCGTGGTCCGGGGGGACGTCGCCGGCGAGCCCGGTGGAGCTCGCGCTGCATCCGCTGCCGGTGCTCCTCGAGCCGGCGGAGGGCGCGACCCTCGGGGTCGGGACGCGGTTCGCGTGGTCGAGCGAGCCCGGCGTCCACGTCCTCGCGCTCGTGTCCAGCACGCCGGGCGCCCCGGACGTGCGCGTCACCACGGCGGAGCAGTCCTTCACCGTGCCGGACCTCGCCGCGCTCGGCCTGTCCGTGCCGGCCGGCGCGGCGTACGTCTGGAGCGTGCGCGCCCAGCCGTCCACCGTGGACGCGCGGCTCGCGCCCGCGTCCACGACCCCGCCGCCGATCCCGCCCACGACGACCATCTCGTCCTGGAGCACGCTGTCGGCGACGCGCGCGGCGACCGCGCTCTAGCCGCGGCGGCGGCGCGCTTCACCGCGCCTGGAGCTTCAACCCCATCTCGATCATGGCGAGGATCGCCTCGGCGTTCCCCCTGGCGTCGTTCACGGGGTGGTGGTCGTGCCCGGTCTTGCGCAGGTGCTTCCACTGCGCGTACGCGTCCTTCACCATCCCGCAGTAGAGGTCGCCGATGCGCCGGCCGCTCCAGCCGAAGGGGTTCCGGGAGAGGTAGGTGTGGAAGTACCAGTTCACGAACTGCCAGTCGAAGGCGAGGTTGTCCGAGAAGAAGACCGGCTTCCCGCGCGTCGTCTCCTGGATCCAGCGCTCGAACGCCGCCATCACCTCGCCCGGCTCGTCGTAGCGCAGGTGCTCCTCGCGCGTCGTCGCCGACACGGCGAGCGCCTCGGGGAGGAACGCATCGGAGATCGGGCGCGTGCGCCCGTAGAACGTCCGGCCGAGCCCCGGCTCGACGAGCACCGCGCCGAGCGACACCATCGAGTACTTCCCCGGGATCGGGCCGTCCGCCTCGACGTCCACCACGTAGAGCGACATGGGCTCTCTCTAATCACGCTCGAGGTAGTCGAGATCGACCCCGAACGTCTCCCGCAGCCGGAGCGCGGAGACGAGGGCCAGCGTGAACCAGACCGCGCCCACGGCGAGCGCCCCGCCGAGGAGGCCGAGGGAGGGGCGCAGGAACACGAACGACGAGGTCACCACCACCACGAGGCCGCGGACGAAGTTCGGCACGGTCGTCGCCACGGTGGCGCGGATGTTCGTGCCGAACTGCTCGGCGGCGACGGTGACGAAGATGGCCCAGTAGCCGCTCGTCACCCCGAGCAGGCCGCAGAGCACGAGGAACCGCGCCGGGGAGGCGCCCCGGCCGGCGAGGAAGTAGGCGGCGATCGCGCCTGCGAGGAGGGAGAGGAAGAGGAGCACCACCTTGCGCCGGCTCCGGAGCACCTGGGAGAGCGTCCCGCTCGCGAGGTCTCCGGCGACGAGGCCGCCGTAGAAGAACGCCACCGCGTCGCCCGCCGACACCGGCCCGGTGACGCCGAGCGCCTGGGCGAACTCGGGCGCGCCGAGGACCAGGATCGCGTTCGCGAACCAGATCGGCACGGCGATGAGGATCGACGCCAGGTAGCGCGTGAGCCGCTCCCCGTCGGTGAAGAGGGAGAGGAAGTTGCCGCGCGAGACGCCCTTCGCCTTCGCCGCGCGGCGGAACATCCCCGACTCGCGGACCTTGATGCGCAGGACGAGGAGCACGAGGCCGAGCCCGCCGCCGACGAGGTACGCCCAGCGCCAGTCGAGCCACTTCGCGACGAGGTTCCCCGCCACCGCGCCCGAGACCCCCACCGAGGCGACGATCATCGTCCCGTAGCCGCGCAGGCGGGCGGGCAGGATCTCGGAGACGAGCGTGACGCCCGCGCCGAGCTCGCCGGCGAGCCCGAGCCCGGCCGCGAAGCGCAGGAGCTTGTAGGTGGCGAGGTCCTGCACGAAGCCGTTCGCGAGCGTCGCGAGCGAGTAGAGCGTGATCGAGCCGAAGAGGATCTGCAGCCGCCCGAGCTTGTCGCCGACCACGCCGAACAGGATCCCGCCGATGAGCATCCCCACCATCTGCCAGTTGAGGATCGAGAACCCCTCGGTGAGGAGCAGCTCGGGGGCGACGCCCAGCGCGGTGAGGCTCGGCTTGCGGACGATCGAGACGAGGATGAGGTCGTAGATGTCGACGAAGTATCCGAGCGCCGCGACGATCACGGCGGCGTTCACGACCGCGCGCGCGCCGGTCGGCGCCTCGGCTTCGGGGGAGACGAAGGTCGCCATGCTGGCCGGCGAGTGAAGCAGAGTCCGCCGGCGGAGTCGAGGCGGCGCCGCCGCGGGGACGGGCGCGCTCGCGATGACGCGCTGCTTCGCGCGCCGCCGCACCTCGCCGGCACGGCGCGCCTCGGCGGAGCGCGGCGCGGCTCACCCGCGCGCGAGCGGCGACGCGTCGAAGCGCGCGAGCAGCTCCTCGGGCCCGGCGTAGATGGCGATGCAGCCCGCGCCGCGGAGCTCCCGCTCGTCGAAGCCGCCGGAGAGGAGCCCGATCGTGCGGAGGCCGGCGCGGCGCGCGGCGAGCGCGTCCCAGGGCGAGTCCCCCACCGCCATCGCGCGCTCGGGCGGCGCGTGCACGCGCGCGAGCGCCGCCTCGAAGATGTCCGGGTGCGGCTTCGACCGCTCCGCGTCGTCGGCGGTCGTCGCGCCCTCGAGCAGCGCGCCGATCCCGAGCAGCCGCCGGTTGTGCTCCACCTCGTCCTCCTTGCCGCTCGAGGCGAGCGCGACGCGCAGCCCCGCGTCGTGCGCCCGCCGCACGAGCTCCGCCGCTCCCGGGAGCGGCCTCACGCGCGGCATGTACTCCCTCCTCCACAGCTCGCCCCGGAAGCGCTCGAGCGCCTCGCCGTCCCGCGCGCGCTCGTCCTCCGACAGGAACACCGGGATGAGCTCGTCGCCGCCCTTGCCGATCTGCCTGCGCACCTCCTCGAGCGGCACGTCCTTGCCGAACCTCCGGAGCGCCTCGCGCCACGCCTGCGCGTGCAGGTCGACCGAGTCCACGAGCGTCCCGTCCACGTCGAAGAGCACCGCCTCCGGAGGGGCCATGTCCGTGAAGGTGGGTGTTGCCCGCCGGCGCGGCACCCGCTTGCGCGCGGCTCCGGCAGCCCGACCCTGGGGCGACCCGTACACAGGGTCGAACGGGGCATCCCCCTCGTGATGCGCCGCGCGCATCGCCAGTCGGAACGCGGACCTGCGTGAACGAAGCGTGTATGCCGCCCCGGGCCGTCCCTCGGCACGGATCTTCCACCTCGTCCCGTCTCGCGGCGTGTGCCGCGGGGGGAAAGAGAGATGAGCGCGAACAGACCGACGGCGGGACCCGTGCGCCTCCTGCAGCTCGAGGGCGTCTTCGATGTGCCCGCGGCCCAGCGCGTCACGCGCGCGCTCGCCGAGGGCGCCGTGGACGAGGCGGTGCACCTCGATCTCACCCACGTGCGCGAGTTCCACGACTTCGGGGTCGCCTTCCTCGCCCAGGCGCTCGCCGCCCGCCCCCGCCACGTGGTGGTGCGCGGCCTCCGGCAGCACCACCTGCGGCTCCTGCGCTACCTCCGCATCGACACCGCGGGAGTGGACCTGGGCGCGGAGACCGAGGCGGCCTGACGGGGGGCCGCCCGCGCGTCGCGCCGCTCGAAGCGAGGCCTCGCCCTCGCGGCTCCCCGCTCGCGACCGCTCGGGGTTGAGGGCGCGACCGGGCAGATCCGCTCGATCGGCGCCGCGCCCGTGGCTATGCTGCACGCCGGCAAATGCAAGACGTTCTAGGGAACACCCTCGGCCTCAAGCCCTCGCAGCTCCACGCCCTCCGCCGCACCTATCGCCGCCGCGTCGACGACGGCTCGATCGTGACCCCGGAGCTCGCCCGCCACCTCACCGAGGTGTCGCACGAGACGAACCGGCAGATCGGGGTGCTCCTCGACCGAAAGGGGGACGTCCAGTCGGTCATCGTGGGCGACGCCCGCAAGCTCGAGCTGCCCGACGTGGGGCGCGGCCGCGCCGGCGAGAGCCGCCTGCGCGGCCTGCGGCTCGTGCACACGCACCTCAACGGCGAGCCGCTCACGCGCGACGACCACACCGACCTCGCGCTCCTGCGCCTCGACCTCGTCGCGGCGATCGAGGTCCGCGAGGACGGGTTCCCGGGCAAGGTGCACTACGCGCACCTCGTGCCGGAGAACGCGCAGGGCGCGATGTGGAAGGACGAGGAGGCGGCGAGCGTCCACGAGCTCTCCTACGACGCGCTCGGCGGGGCGCTCGCGCTCGAGGAGGAGTTCGCCCGGGCGCGCGCGGTGCGCCGCACGGGCGGGCGCGAGCGGGCGATCCTGGTCGGCTTCGGCGGCAAGGGCCGCACCCGCGCCGACGCGGAGTCGTCGCTCGAGGAGCTGAAGGAGCTCGCGCGGACCGCGGGGGTCGAGGTGATCGACGCGACCGTCCAGCTCCGCCGCGATCCCGACCCGCGCTACCTCATCGGCAAGGGCAAGCTCGAGGACGTGGTGCTGCGCTCGATGCAGCTCATGGCCACGGTGATCGTGTTCGACGCGGAGCTGTCCCCGTCGCAGGCGCGCCACATCGCCGAGGCGACGAGCCTCAAGATCCTCGACCGCACCCAGCTCATCCTCGACATCTTCGCGCAGCGCGCGCAGAGCGCCGACGGCAAGCTCCAGGTCGAGCTCGCCCAGCTCAAGTACCTCTACCCGCGCCTGGTCGGCCGCGACGACTCGCTCTCGCGGCTCGCCGGCGGCATCGGCGGGCGCGGCCCGGGCGAGACGAAGCTCGAGATCGACCGCCGCCGCGTGCGCGACCGGATCACCGCGCTCGAGCGGCGCATCGAGGCGCTCGGCTCGAACCGCCAGCTCCGCCGCAAGCAGCGGAACGACCGCGGCCTGCCGGTGCTCTCCATCGTGGGCTACACGAACGCCGGCAAGTCCACGCTGCTCAACGCGCTCACCGACTCGGCGGTGCTCGCCGAGGACAAGCTCTTCGCGACGCTCGACCCGACGAGCCGCCGGCTCAGGTTCCCGCGGGACCGCGAGGTCATCATCACCGACACCGTCGGCTTCATCCGCGACCTGCCGCCCGATCTCGTGAACGCGTTCCGCGCCACGCTCGAGGAGCTCACCGACGCGGACCTCCTGCTGCACGTCGTGGACGCCTCCGACCCGCGGCACCCGGAGCAGATCGCGGCGGTCGAGAAGATCCTCGCCTCGCTCGGCCTCGAGGAGAAGCAGCGGCTGCTCGTGTTCAACAAGACCGACCGGCTGCCGCCGGGCGAGGGCGCCGCGCTCGCGCACCGCGAGGAGGGCGTGCCGGTCTCGGCGGTGACGCGCGACGGGCTCGCTGAGCTCCTCCACCTGTGCGATCGCCTGCTCTGGGCCGAGGGCCGGGTGGCCTTCGCGGACGTCGAGGCGAGCGCGTCCGCGACCGGCGGCGACTCGCAGCGCACCGCCCTCGCGCCGGGGCGGCTCGTGCCCTCGCGCCTGCTCCGGGTGTCGTAGGGAGGCGCCGTGGCGCCTCCGGTCCCTTCCGGTCTAGAGTCGCGGCCCGCATGACCCGCACGCTCGCCCTCGCCCTCGCCGCCGTCGTCGCGGCCTGCTCCCGCTCCGGCTCCGAGGGGAAGGAGCGGCTCAAGGCCGAGGCCGAGGCCGAGCGCGCCGCGCACACCGCGTTCGACTTCTCGAAGCCGGGCGAGGCGCTCGCCCTCTCCGCGGACGACGTCGCGCGGGCCCTCGGCTCGTTCGAGTGGTCGGCCGCGGTCGACTGGACGGTCGCGAGCGAGGGCTCCGCCGAGCCCACGCCGCCCCCGCCGCCCGCCGCGGAAGGCCAGCCGGCGCCGTTCGTGCCCCCTCCTCCGCCGCCGCCCAGGGTCCACGCCCTGGAGCGCCACCGCATCCTCCAGGCCGCGACCGGCGAGTTCCAGGTCGAGGCGGACGTCGATCCCGGGCTCGGACCCGGCTCCGACACCGGCAAGCAGATCGTCTGGGCGGGCGGGATGACCTACGCCCGGGCCCGGTTCGCGCCGTTCCGTGAGCGCCCGACCGATCACGGCCGCGACGCGCGGCGGTTCCGCGAGGACAGCTTCCACGTCGCCCGCGCGCTCGCGGCGCTCTACGGCGGCGCCCTCGCCATCGAGCCCGCCGGGGACGCGACGGTGCTCGGCCGCGCCGCGCGCCGCTACCGGCTCGCGCTCGCGCCCGGCGCCGCGCCGGGGACGAAGGCACGCGCCCTGCCTGCCGGCAAGGCCGATCCCGACACCGCCGTCCGGTTCAAGTTCCTCGACGGCCGCGTGCCGGAGTCCGCCGACGGCGAGCTCCTCCTCGACGCCCAGACCGGCGCCCCGCTGCGCGTCCGGATCGCCGGCGCGTTCACCGTGAAGGACGCCCCCGGCGTGCGCGCCACCGTGGAGCTCCTCGCGCAGGTGACGTCGCTCGGCGAGAAGGCCGCCGCGATCCAGCCGCCGAAGTCGCCCCTGCCCGACGTCCGCAAGCCGCCCGGGGTGGCTGGGGCGCTCGAGGCCGCGGGGCTCAAGAAGAAGACCGAGGCCGAGGCGGGCGGGTCCGAGCCGGCCGACGACGAGCAGTAGGCGCGCGGATCCCGCCCGCCGGCGCGCCCTCGCCTCACCCGGCGACGAGCCGCCTCCAGTCGACCATGAGACAGCGGTCCTGGACGACCTGTATCCCCGCGCGGGCGAGCCGCTCGGCGGCGGCGTCGTTCCGGATGCCGAGCTGGAGCCAGACGGCGCGCGGCCGCTTCTCGAGCAGGTCGTCGACGTGCGCCGGGACGTCCTTCGGCCGGCGGAACACGTCCACGAGGTCGAGCTCCCCCGGCACGTCCGCGACCTTCCGGTACACGCGCCGGCCGAGGATCTCCCGGACCTCCGGGTAGTACACCGGCACCGGCACGATCTCGACGCCCACGTCGGCGAGGTACTTCGGGACGTAGAAGGCCGCCTGGCTCGCCTGCGCCTCGGTCTTGATGCCGAGGACGGCCACCCGCCGTGTGGACCGCAGGAGCGCGCGGATCGCCGCTTCGTCCTCGAGGATGTTGTCGCGCCAGTCGGCCATGCCCTTCCTCCGTTGGGGGCACAACATGCCGGGCGTGAGGGCGCCGCGCAACGGCGCGAACGGGACCCCCAACGCCTGGAAATCACGCGGGGTCGGGGTGGAGAATCGTGTGCGATATCGTGGGCTTGATCCCACGTCTGCCCTGCGGCCGAGGGGCCTCGCGAAAAATGGACAGGGGGCAGTGCGCGCCTACCATGACCTCCATGGACAAGAAGAAGAAGCCCGGCGTCGCGGTGGTCACCGAGGGCACGGCGCAGGCCGCGCTCCGGCGCTCCCCCGCGAAGGAGCTCGCGCCCGAGGAGGAGAAGGTCCTCCGGATGCGCCTCGGCGCGGCGCCGCCCCGGGCCGCCCCGCTCGAGAAGGCGGGCGCGGGCCTCACCGACCTCGAGATCGAGCTGCTCGCCTACGAGATCGAGGCGCACCGGCGGTGGAAGGAGCACAGGGCCGCACACGAGGCGCGGCGCGCGAGGCCGGCGCCCACCCCGGTGCCGTCGCGCACGAAGGAGAAGATCGTCCGCGCGCTCCGCAGGAAGGCCTAGGCCGGCGGGCCCGGGCACCCTCACCGCCCCTCGAGCTTCTCCACGAGCCGCCGCGCCGCCAGCACGGGCGCCGGCGGCTCCTCCGTCTCCGGGAGCCGCCCGGCCGCGAGGAGCCCGGCGAGGTGCGCAGCGGTCCGCGGGTTCCGCCACCAGTCCTCGTCGAACCGCTCGACGAGCCCGCGCCGGAGCGCCTCGCCCGCGGCCGCGCCCGCGAGCGCCGCGCCGAGCCGGGCCGCGTCGGCGTCGCGCGACGCGCGGGCGAGCTCCCACTCGGCGCCCGTGGCCGCGGTGAGCGCCTCGCGGTGCGCCTGCCGCCAGGCCGCGCCCGAGAGGCCCCGCTCGACCTCGGTGGCGACGCGCAGCGCCGCCGCGTCGGCGCGCAGCGAGAGGAGCCGCCGCAGGGCGAGCGCGCGCACGACGTCCGTCGCCTGGCGGCGATCCACGTCGGCCCGGTCGTGGAGCCAGCGCGGCTCGAGGAGGAGCGAGCCGAGGAGCCACGCGAGGGCCTCGCCGAGCAGGGGATCGCGGCGGTGCGGGCGCGCCGCCCCCGCGGCGAGCGCGCGCGCCACCGCGGCGAGGAGGTCGTGCCAGTCGCCCGCGCCGCCGCGCGGCCGGAACGAGACGCGCGCGCCGACCGCGTGCGCCCCCGGCCACTTCGCGGGGCGCGCGGCGTCGTCGATCCGCGCGCGGCCGAGATCGAGGCCGAGCGGCTCGAGGGTGAGCTTCAGCGCGAGGGGGAGCATGCCGGGGCGGAAGAGGCCGTCGTAGCGCGGCGCCTCCGCGAGGTCGAGGAGGTCGGCGCGGGCGAGGTCGCCCGCCGGGTGCGGCGCGAGCCCGAGCTCGCGGCGCGCGGCGAAGGCGAGGACGTCGCGCCAGGCGTCGTCGGACGCGGCGAGCGTCGCGTCTCCCTCCACCACGATGCGCCAGTCCGGCGCGAGCCCGACCTCCGCGCGCGCGCGCGCGCGGGCCTCGGCGGCGCGCTCGCGGAGGGAGGCGGCCGGCGCGAGCGCCTCCGCGGCCGCGCGGGCGAACTCGAGCCGCCGCGCCCGGTCCCGCTCGCGGAGGAGCGCCACCTCGAGCGCGGCGAGCGAGGCGATGCCGTCCGGCCCGCGCGCCGCGCCCCGCGCCTCGGCGGCGCGCCACGCCTCCTCGTCCTCCGCGGCCGCGCGCTCGGCGCGGAGCGCGCCGACCCGGGCCGCGAGCGGCTCGTCCCCCGCCTCGCGCAGCGCCTTCACCGTGTCGCGGTGCGCCGCGCGCGGATGAACGGCGAACAGCCGGGCGAGCGCCGGCTCCGGCTCGAGGCCGGCGACGTGCCGGAATCGCTCCTCGTCGAGCGCGGCGCCGAGCGCGTCGAGCTCGCCCGGCAGCAGATCCATCGGGTGGGCGTCCATGATAGAAGGCATCCTCCGACCCGGTCGGGCGACGGGCGCCGAGCGCGAACCAGTTCGCGACGGCGGCGCTCCCACCTACCGCGCCGGGCGGTCGCTTGACAGCGATTCCGCCGAATTTAGCTTCCCCGTCGGAGATTCACGGGTATGCCCATCTACGAGTACGAGTGCCCCAAGTGCGGGCGCTTCGATCACCTGCAGAAGATGTCCTCGCCGGCGCTGGAGATCCACGAGGTCTGCGGCTCGAAGGTGACGAAGCTCATGTCCGCGAGCGCCTTCGCCTTCAAGGGCTCGGGCTTCTACATCACGGACTACAACGGCCGGAACTCCGCCGCGATCACCGGCAAGTCGGACAAGCCCGAGTCGAAGCCGGAGCCGAAGGCCGACGCCTGCGCGACCTGCCCCGCCAAGCAGGGCGCCGGCGCGTGCTAGCAGAGCGGCGGGGCGGGGGCGCAGCCTCCGTCGAAACATGAAGCGGCTCTCCCTCGCCGTGGGCCCCGCGGACGCGGGCGAGCGGCTCGATCGCTTCATCGCCGCGCGCGGCGGCATCTCGCGCGGCCTCGCGCGGCGCACGCTCGACGCGGGCGGCGTGTTCCTCGACGGACGCCGCTGCAAGGTCTCCGGCAAGCTCCTCCACGAAGGCCAGGAGGTGGTCGTCAACCTCGAGGAGGCGGGCCGCTCCGCGCCCGCGCCCGGCGCGCTCGACCGCTCGCGCCTCCTCTACGCGGACAGGGACCTCGTCGCGGTGGACAAGCCCGCGGGCGTGCCCGCGCAGCCGACGCTCACGACCGACCAGGGCACCCTGCCCGAGCTCGTCGCCGCGCTGCTCGGCGCGCCGGTGACGCTCGTCCACCGGCTCGACCGCGAGACGAGCGGGGTCACCGTGCTCGCGCGGAGCGCCGCCGCGGCCGCCGCGCTCGCCGAGGCGTTCCGCACCGGCACGCCGGAGAAGACCTACCTCGCGCTGTGCGCCCGGGCTCCCGCGCCGCCCGAGGGGCGGATCGACGCCCCGCTCGGCAAGGACCCGGCGCGCGCCGGGCTCCGTCGCGTGGACCCGCGCGGCGACGCGGCGGCGACGCGCTACCGGACGCTGCGTGAAGGCCCGCTCGCCGCGCTCGTGGAGGCGCGCCCCGAGACCGGGCGCACGCACCAGATCCGCGTGCACCTCGCCCACCTCGGCGCGCCGCTGCTCGGCGACCCGCGCTACGGCGGCCCGCGGCGCGTCGGCGAGGTGGCGATCCCGCGCGTCATGCTGCACGCGCGGCGGCTCGAGGTCGCCCACCCCGCGTCCGGCGCGCGGCTCGTCTTCGAGGCGTCCGTGCCGGACGACTTCGGGGCCGCGGAGGCCGCGCTGCTGCCCTGACTCGCGGGCCCGCCGCCTCCCCTCCGCGACGTCCCTCGCGCGGAGCGGTGCCCTCCCGCGGCCGCGTCAGCGGCGCCGCGGCAGGAACGGCTCCGGGTTCAGGAGCTTGTACGTCTGCGGGTCCATGACGCTCTCCGGGAACCGCCGCGGGCGGAGCTCGTGGAGCACGCGGGCGGTGTTCTCGGCGAGGGTCGAGGCGATCTTCAGGCGCCGGTCGCGCTCGACGAACGCAGCGACGAGCGTCTGCATGCGGTGGATCTGCCCCTCCGGCACCGCCCCGATGCGCCGGACGAGGAAGAGCGCGCTGCCGGCGAGCCACACCTCGCGCGTCTCGAGCTCGCGGGCGGAGTCGAACGGGGGCGCGAACCCGTAGTGGGCGAGCAGGTCGAGGAGCTTCGGCACGACCTTGGGGCCGAACTTCACGAGCTCGGCCTCGACGTCCCAGGGCGACATGCCGCGCGCCCGCGCCTCCTCGGCGATGGGCGTCTTCCACTCCATGTACAGGTCCTCGTACAGCGCGAGCCAGATCCGCATCCGCTCGCGCCGCGGCGCGCGGTTCACCGCGCGCACGAGCGGGGCGGCGTCCGTCTCCCGCAGGTGGCGCTCCACGGTGGGCACCGGGTTCAGGGCGCGCAGGTTCCTGACGAAGAAGGCTCTCGAGGGGTGCGGGCAGAGGACGTTCACCGTGAGGAAGGCACGGTCGGCCCCCCGGCCGAAGAGCCCGGCGCGGTCGATCGACCTGAGCGCGCCCACCATGGCCGTGAGGATCGCCCGGTCCAGCGACTCGCGCCGGCCGGCAGGGTCCGGCAGCGCCACCTCCCGGACCCCCGCGTCGAAGTCGTGGAAGTCCCAGTCGGCGGCCGACCAGCGCAGCAGGCGGCGCCCCGCCTCGCCGCGGAAGCGCGGGTCGTCGGCCGCGCGGGCGGTCGCGGCGCGGGCGAGCCCCTCCTCGGTGTTCGCCGAGGCGCGCACCGACGCGTAGCCCGACTCCGCGTCGGTGTAGAGCGCGAAGGCGTAGAGGGTCTCGGAGCCGATGCGCTCGCGGAGCGCGCGGACCGCGGCGGCGGTCCGGTCGGTCAGCGCGCGCCGGAAGGCGGCGAGGTCGAAGGAGGCGGCCGCGGGATCGGCGGGGACGTGGACGGGCGCGCGCACTCTGAGCGCAACGGTAGCCCCGTCCTCGCCCGGGAAGCCATCCCGCCCCCGGCGCGTCGGCGACCGCAGCGGTCGGGTTCGGTCCCGGGCGGCGACGCGACCATCCGCGTCAGCAGACGCAGCGGTAGTCGGAGAGCTCCTCGAAGCCCGCGCGCGCGAGCTCCGCCCGGATGAGCGCCCGCGCGCCGGGTGCGCCGACGGCCACGAGCAGGGGGAGCCCCCGCGCGCGCGCCACGTCGCCGTAGCCGACGACCGGCGCGCCGCGGATCTCCCGGCCGATCTTGTTCCGGTCGACCTCGACGAAGAGCGCCACGCGCACGCCCTCGCGGAGGAGCGCGTCGGCGAAGGTCTTGCCGGTCTCGCCCGCCCCCCACACCGCCACCTCGCGCCGCCCGGCGAGCGGCCCGCGCGCGAGGTGGTGGCACTTGAGGGCCACGTGGCGCGCCAGGGCGTAGCGCGGATCGGTGCGCGTCGCGCGCGCCGGCGCCTCGCGCCAGGCGAGCAGCGTGCGCGGGACGTTCGCGAGCCGGCCGCCCGCGGCGTGCAGGCGGAGCCAGAGGTCGTAGTCCTCGGGGAAGTCGCCGTCGCGCCAGCCGCCGGCCGCGGCGAGCGCGGCCCGGCGGATGGTGGTGGCGGGGTGCACGAGCGGCGCCTCGACGAAGAGGTCGCGGTGGAGCTCGTCGGGGGTCGTGAGGCCGTTCAGCCAGGCCGCGTAACGGAGCATGCCCGGCCGGAGGATGCGGCGCGGGAAGAGCCGTACGCGCGAGCCGGCGGCGGCGAGCGAGGGGTCCGCCTCGAGCGCGGCGCGCTGGAGCGCGAGCCGCTCGGGGTGGGCCACGTCGTCCGCGTCCATGCGCGCGACGAGCTCCGCGTCGCAGGCGGCGAGGCCGCGGTTCAGCGCACCGGCGATGCCCTCCCCCGGGCCGCGCAGGACGACGACGCGCCGGTCGCGGGCTGCGAGCCGCTCCAGGATCTCGGCGGTGCCGTCCCTCGAGCCGTCGTCCACGCACACGAGGGAGAGATCGCGCTCGCTCTGGCGGAGGATGGACACCGCCGCCGCCCGCACGGTGTCGGCCGCGTCGCGGGCAGGCATGAGGACGGCGAGGCGAGGCATCCAGGTGATCCGCAGGCGCGAATGAGCGAGGCGAGCCCGCCGGGGCGCCGCCGCGAACGGCGGGCGAAGACCCGCCGGGGCTCAGCGGCGGTCGCGAGGCGCGGGCCGTCCCATCAGAGCCTGGGCGCGCCGCCTCGCTCGACCGGCACGGCGCCGACCTCGGCGCACAGCCACTCGGCGGCGAGGAGGTAGCCGCGCATCCCGAGGCCGGTGATCTGGCCGCGGCAGGCGGGCGCGACGACGCTCGTCCGCCGGAACGCCTCGCGCGCGTGGATGTTCGAGAGGTGCACCTCGATCACCGGCACGTGCGGGATGGCCTTCAGGCAGTCGTGGAGGACGTAGCTCGTGTGCGTGAGCGCGCCGGGGTTGAGGAGGATCCCCTGCGCGGCCTTGCGGTGCTCGTGGATGAAGTCGACGAGCGCCCCCTCGTGGTTCGACTGGAACGCCTTCACCTCCACGTTCCAGGCGGCGCACGCCTCGCGCACGAGCTTCTCCACCTCGGGGAGCGTGGTCCGCCCGTACACGTCGGGCTCGCGCTCCCCCAGCAGGTTCAGGTTCGGGCCGTTCACGAGGAGGATCATCGGGCTGCCTTTCCGGCCGCGCTGCGGCCGCGCGCGAGCGTAGCGCGCCCCTTCTTCCGAGTCGAAGCGCGAGACGGGGCGGGCGCCGCGATCTCGGCGACGGTGGCGTCCACCGCCTCGGCGTCCGCCTCGACGTCCCACTCCACCGCCCACCGCCCGCCCTCGACCGCGACGGGCAGCACCCAGCGCAGCCCGCCGTCGCCGCGCTTCTTGTCGAACGCCATGAGCCGCTGGGCGGCGCGCGCCGTCTCGCGCGGCACGCGGGCGGGGAGCCCGGCCGCGGCGAGGCGCTCCTCGACCGCGGCCGCGGCGTCGGCGCCGACGCGGCCGAGCCGGGCCGCGAGCCGGAAGGCGAACGCGAGCCCGACGGCGACCGCCTCGCCGTGCGTGTAGCGGGAGAACGCGCCGGCTGCCTCCACGCCGTGGCCGAAGGTGTGGCCCAGGTTGAGGAGCTTGCGCGGCCCCTGCTCCGTCGGGTCCGCCTCGACCACGTCCACCTTCATGCGCGCGCAGGTCGCGATGACGAGCGGGTCGAGCGTCGCGGCGGCGAGCTGGGGCCCGAACACCTCGAGCAGGTCGGGCCGGAGCGCGGCGTACTTCATCACCTCGCCCTTGCCGCTGCGGACCTCGCGCGCGGGCAAGGTCTCGAGCGCCGCGGGATCGGCGAGCACCGCCTCCGGCGGGTGGAACGCGCCGACCGCGTTCTTCGCGACGGGCAGGTTCACCGCGGTCTTCCCGCCGATCGCCGCGTCCACCATGCCGAGGAGCGTCGTCGGCACCGCGACCCACCGCACGCCGCGCATGTAGGTCGCGGCGAGGAAGCCGGCCGCGTCGGTGACCGCCCCGCCGCCGAGCGCCACGACGAGGCTCCGCCGCGTCATCCCCGCGCGGAGCAGGGCGACCGCGCCGCGCTCCAGCTCGCGCAGGCTCTTGCCGCGCTCGCCGTCGGGGAGGACGTGCACGAGGGCGAGCGGCGCCTCGCGCTCGAGCCGCGCGCGCACCTGCTTGCCGAAGGGGGTCGCGAGCACGCGCGCGCAGGAGACGAGCGCCACCCGATCGTGCTCGTCGGCGAGCGCGCCCACGAGCTCGGCCGCGCCCGAGCCGACGCGCACCGGGTACTCGTGGTCGCCCTGGCGGGCGGGGATCACCTCGACGAGCTCGGTCACAGGGACTCCAGGATGCGCCGCGCCACCGCCTCGGGCGTGAGGCCGTCGACGGGGACGGTGAGGTGGGCGCGGCGGTAGAGGGGGAGGCGGCGGGCGAGGAGCTCCGGCCAGCGCGCCGCGAGCGGCCGGGCCGCGTCGCCGCCGCCGGCGGAGAGCCGGCGCGCCGCCTCGGCCGCGGACACGTCGAGGAACACGACCCGGCCGACCGCGAGGAGCCGCCCGGCGCTCACCGGATCGCAGAACGCCCCGCCGCCCAGGTCCGCCACGACGCCCGCCGGGAGGGCGGCCACCGCCTCGCGCTCCAGCGCGCGGAAGCGCGGCTCGCCGTCGCTCGCGAAGATCTCGGCGATGGGGCGTCCGGCCGCCCGGACGATGGCGTCGTCGAGGTGGACCACGCGCCGCCCGAGGAGCCGACCGAGGAGCTCGGCGACGGTCGACTTGCCGGAGCCCATCATGCCCGCGAGGGCGAGCGTCTCAGCGGATCCGAGCGGCATAGGCGAGGACCGCCTGCTCCACGTCCACGATGGCGTCGCCCCCGAACTTCTCGAGGAACGCGTTCGCGAGCTCCCACGCCACCACCGCCTCGCCGACGATCGCGGCGGCGGGCACGGCGCACACGTCGCTCCGCTCGTAGCGGGCCTGCGTCGCCTCGCGGGTCGCGAGGTCCACGGTAGGCAGCGGGGTGAGCATGGTGGGGATGGGCTTCATGTACGCGCGCACGCGGAGCGGCATGCCGTCCGTCATGCCGCCCTCGAGGCCCCCGGCGCGGTTCGACGGCCGGTGGAAGCCGCGCGCGGGATCGTACGCGATGGGATCGTGGAAGTCGGGGCCGGAGCGGCCCACCTGCGTGCCGTCTCCGAGCTCGACCGCGCGGATGGCCTGGACGCCGCAGAGCGCGCCCGCGAGCCGCGCGGAGAGGCGGCGATCGGGGTGGACGTGGCTGCCGAGGCCGATGGGGAGCCCGGTCGCGTGGACGTCGAAGGCGCCGCCGATGGAGCCGCCCCGCGCCTTCTCCGCGTCGATGAGCGCGCGCCACTCCGCGGCGACCGCCTCGTCGTCCACGTGCAGGTCGGAGGCCTCGATGACCGCGCGCTCCGCGTCGGTCGGCGGCTCCTCCACGTGGCGCAGGCGCGGGCCGATGGCCACGAGGCGCGAGGAGACCCGGACGCCGAAGCGGGCGAGGAGCTGCTTCGCGAGCGAGCCGAGCGCCACGGTCGCCGCGGTGGAGCGCGCGCTCGCGCGCTCGAGCACGTCGCGCGCGTCGGTGCGCGCGTACTTGAGGGCGCCCGCGAGGTCGGCGTGGCCGGGCCGGACCTGGGTGAAGACGCGGCCGCCGCGGGCATAGGGCGAAACGAGGTCCTTCCAGCTCTCGTGGTCCTTGTTCCAGACGACGAGGGCGATGGGCGCCCCCAGCGTCTCGCCGCCGCGCAGCCCGGCGAGGAACTCGGCCTCGTCCTTCTCGATCTTCTGCCGCCCGCCCCGCCCGTAGCCCTTCTGGCGCCGGCGGAGATCGCGGTTCACCTCGTCGAAGTCGATGTTCAGCCCGGCGGGGAAGCCCTCGGCGATGGCGACGAGGGCCGGCCCGTGCGACTCGCCGGCCGTGAGGTAACGGATGGTCATGAGGGCCTCCCGGGCGCGGCGATGGCCGACGCCATGAGCGCCTCCGGCGCGGCGCGGCCGGTCCAGAGCGCGAAGGCGAGCGCCCCCTGCCGGACGAGGACGCGTTCGCCGGAGACGAGCCGCGCGCCGGCCTCGCGCGCGGCGCGCGCGAGCGCGGTGTCGCCGTAGACGAAGTCGAGGACGAGCTGCCCGGCGCGGACGGAGAGCGGCAGCGGCAAGTCCTCGGCGTGCAGCCCGACCGAGGTCCCGTTCACGATCGCGTCGGCGGCGTCCGCCTCGGCGGCGAGCGCCTCCCACGGCACCGCCACGGGCGGCGGCGACGAGGCGGCGACGAGCGAAGCGAGCTCGCCCGCGAGCCGCTCGGCCGCGTCCGCCCGCCGCGCCGCGATGCGCAGCGCGGC
>NZ_JAKZLF010000040.1 GCF_022808855.1 Anaeromyxobacter soli | reverse complement strand
CGCCGACGGCTGGCCGCCGTCGTCGGGGCCCCACCCCTGCTCGGCGGGGCCCGTGAACGGTCGCGCCCGCTTCGCGGGTTCGCGACCGTTCCCCGCCGGAGGGGCTTCGCCCCTCCCGCGCTTCGCGCGGGGCCCTCCCACGGATCACCGGAACTGCGCCCTGCCCCGCCGCTGGCCGCCGTCACCACCGGATGATCTGGACCGCGCTTATCGGGTATAAGGGGCGCGTGTCCGAGCCCGTCAACGCGTTGCCGGTGAGCGGGCCCCTCGTCGACGGACAGGGGCGCAAGATCCAGTACCTGCGGCTGTCCCTCACCGACCGCTGCAACTTCCGCTGCTCCTACTGCGCGCCGATGGGGCCGGACCGGCAGGAGGACCCCCTCTCGCGGCCCGAGCTCGCGCGCGTGGTGGGGGTGTTCGCGAAGCTCGGCATCCGGCGCGTGCGGCTCACCGGCGGCGAGCCGACGCTCCGCCGCGAGCTCCTCGACATCGTGCGCGACGTGAAGGCGACGCCCGGCATCGAGGAGATCGCCCTCACGACCAACGGCCACGCCCTCGCGACGCACGCGACCCTGCTGCGCGACGCGGGCGTGTCCCGCCTCAACGTCTCGCTCGACACGCTCGATCCGGCGAAGCTCCAGCGAATCTCCGGCCGCGCCGCGACGCTCGAGCGGATCGTCTCCGGCATCGAGGCCGCGTTCCGCGCCGGGTTCGACTCGGTGAAGCTGAACGTGGTCGTGGTCCGCGACGAGAACGAGGACGAGCTCGGGAACCTCGCGCGCTTCGCCTGGCGCTTCGGCGCGACCGCCCGCTTCATCGAGCTCATGCCGTTCGGGCCGGGGAAGCCCGTGCCGACCTCGGAGGTGAAGCGCCTCCTCGAGGCGCAGGGCATCCGCCTCGAGCCGGACGCGACGCGCGGCTGGGGGCCCGCCTACCACATGCGCGGCACCTCGGACGTCGGCGGCGCGCCGGTGCACGGCCTCGTGGGCTTCATCGGCGCCATGACCGAGAACTTCTGCGACGGCTGCAACCGCGTGCGGGTCGGCGCGGACGGCTCCCTGCGCGCCTGCCTGGGCGGCCGGGACCGCGTGCCCCTGCGCGAGCTCGTCCGCTCCGGCGCCTCCGACGAGGAGATCGCCCGGGCGGTGCGGACGGCGCTCCTTGCGAAGGGCGAGCGCCACGAGATGCCGAAGGGCGGCGCGGGGCTCCTGCCGATGATCGGCTCGGGCGGTTAGCCGAAAGCCGCGAGGCGCACGAGCCCGTCGCCGAGCCGGGCGCAAGAGGAGCGGAGCAGCGCAGGCGTACTGCTTCCGGTACGCCGAGCAGCGAAGCGACGAGTCCGCCCGGCGCAGGCAGGGATCGTGCGCCGCTAGGCGGCCGCGACGCGCGGGCGGATGTTCGCCCGGATCCAGTCGATGATGCCCTGCGTCGGCGAGCCGGGCAGGAACACCTCGGCGACGCCCTTCTCCTTCAGCTTGGGCACGTCGTCCTGCGGGATGATCCCGCCTCCGAAGACCACGACGTCCTTCGCGTCCTTCTCCCCGAGGAGCTCGACCACCGCGGGGAAGAGCGTCATGTGCGCGCCGGACATGATGGAGAGGCCGATCGCGTCCGCGTCCTCCTGGATGGCGGCGGCGACGATCATCTCCGGCGTCTGATGCAGGCCGGTGTAGATGACCTCGAAGCCGGCGTCGCGCAGCGCGCGGGCGATGATCTTGGCGCCGCGGTCGTGACCGTCCAGGCCGGGCTTCGCGACGACGATGCGGAGGGGACGCTCTTTCGCGGGGCTCATGCCTTCGTCTCCGTTGAAATGACGACAGTTCCAGCGCTCCGCTGGTGTACCGCAACTCCGCGGCGTTTCGCCACCCGAGCGACCCGCCGGGATGAAGACCGCTCGACTCGACGGCGCGACCCAGCCGGCCCGGCCGGCGGCTAGAAGCGCCCGTCCTCCCGGTAAACGCCGTGGACCTCGCGGAAGACGTCCGAGATCTCGCCGAGCGTCGCGTAGGCCTTCACCGCGTCGATGACGGACGGCACGACGTTCGTGCCGTCCCTGGCCGCGCGCTCGATGGCGGAGAGCGCGGCGGCGGCCCGGGCCGCGTCGCGCGAGGCCCTCACCTCGCGGAGCCGCTCCACCTGCCGGCGCGCCACGGTCTCGTCGATCTTGAGGATCCGGATCGGCTCCTCCGCCTCGGTCCTGAACGCGTTCACGCCGACGACGATCCGCTCGCCCGCCTCGACGTCGCGCTGGTAACGGTAGGCGCTCTCGGCGATCTCGCGCTGCGGGTAGCCCTCCTCCACCGCGCGCAGCATCCCGCCCATCTCGTCGATGCGCCGGATGTGCTCGAGGGCGCGCCGCTCCATCTCGTCGGTGAGCCACTCGACGTAGTGGCTCCCGGCGAGCGGATCCACCACGCGGTCCACGCCCGACTCGTGCGCGATGATCTGCTGCGTGCGGAGCGCGATGGTGACCGCCTCCTCGGTGGGGAGCGCGTAGGTCTCGTCGAGGGAGTTCGTGTGGAGCGACTGCGTGCCGCCCAGCACCGCCGCGAAGGCCTGGAGGGCGGTGCGGACGACGTTGTTGTAGGGCTGCTGCGCGGTGAGCGAGACCCCGGCCGTCTGGGCGTGGGTGCGGAGCAGCAGCGACTCCTTCTTCCTGGCCCCGAACCGCTCCTTCAGCGTGCGCGCCCAGATCCGGCGCGCGGCCCGGAACTTCGCGACCTCCTCGAAGAAGTCGTTGTGCACGTCCCAGAAGAAGCTGAGCCGCGGCGCGAACGCGTCCACCTCGAGCCCGCGATCGACGCACTCCTGCACGTACTCGATGCCGTCCGCGAGCGTGAAGGCGAGCTCCTGGACCGCGGTCGCCCCTGCCTCGCGGATGTGGTAGCCGGAGATCGACACCGGGTTCCAGCGCGGCATCTCCTTGGCGCAGAACTCGATGACGTCGCAGTTCACCTTCACCGCGGGAGCGGGCGGGATCATCCACTCCTTCTGCGCGATGTACTCCTTCAGCATGTCGTTCTGGAGCGTGCCGCCGAGCTTCGCACGCGGGACGCCCTGCTTCTCGGCGACGGCGACGTACATCGCGAGCGCGATGACCGCGGTCGCGTTGATGGTCATCGAGGTGGTGACCTCGTCGAGCGGGATGCCGTCGAAGAGGAGCTCGAGGTCGCGCAGCGTCGAGACGGCCACGCCCTCCTTGCCGACCTCGCCCCGGCTCATCGGGTGGTCGGCGTCGTAGCCCATGAGCGCGGGCATGTCGAAGGCGGTCGAGAGCCCCGTCACGCCGTGCTGGAGCAGGTACTTGAAGCGCCCGTTCGTGTCCTCGGGGCTCCCGAAGCCGGCGAACTGGCGCATCGTCCAGAGCCGCCCGCGGTACATCGTCGGCTGCGTGCCGCGCGTGAACGGATAGCGGCCCGGGTAGCCGACGTCGCGCAGGTAGTCCGTCTCGCGCACGCTCGCCGGATCGAGCACGTCGGGGATCGGGATCCCCGAGTCGGTCTCGAAGCGCGCCTTGCGGTGGACGAGCTTCCCGAGGGCCTCGGCGAGCTCGCCCTCCGTCCACGACTCGCGCTCGGCGAGGATCCGCTGGAGCTCCTCCCGCGCGAACGTGGGGTGCTCGGCGCGCTCGGGCGCGGCGGGCGTGTCCTTCCGGGTCGTGGCGGCCTTCCGGCCGAGCTCCTTCGCCGCCTTCGCCATGTCCCCTCCGTGCGCGGTGCCCCGGACTTCTATCCCCTGCCCGGAAGCGACGCAGGGGATCCGGCGGGGCGGCCCGTCGCGAGGGGGCGCGGTGCCCCGCCGAGGCCCGGAGACGGGAGCCGCAGCAGGCAACCGGCTGCTGGCGGGGCGCGTCAGTACTGACCGTAGATGTAGACCGCCGGCATCACGCCGAACGCGCCGAGATCGCGCTCCTTGAAGAACACGTCGGCCTTCCCCGCCGTGTAGAGGAGGTTCAGCTCTGCGCCGACGAAGACGTGCTTGTAGCCGAGCGCGCCGCCGAAGACGCCGCCCGTCGTGTGCACGAAGCCGGTCGAGTCCGTCCCGAGCAGCCGCTCCTGCGCGGCGCCGCCGTCGTAGACGATCGGGAGATCGGGGATGACCTGGACCTTCCAGCGCGTGAGCGTGTAGCGCGCCCCGACGTAGGTGTGGGCGATCTCGCGCCACTGGCGACCGGCGACGAACGCGAGCTGGAAGTCCGTGAGCCCCGCGTCGCCGTGCAGGACGTTCTCGATGACGTCGCCGAAGGTGCCGAGGTCGCGCGTTCCCCAGCCGGCGAGCAGCGTCCCGGCCCAGCCGTCGGTCCCAGGGTCGCGCGGGCCGAACGCCTGCCAGCCGAGGTCGAGGCCCTTCGAGTCCGGGCCCCAGTGAATCCCGCCGTCGAAGCCGGGCGCGAAGCCGTAGCGCGCGGACACCTCCGTGTGCGACGAGAGCGGGGCCACGAGCGCGAACCGGAACGCGGCGTCCACGACCGGCTCCACGTCGGCGGCGTTCCAGCACGAGCCGCTGCCGTCCGGGCAAGCCGTCGCCTTGGAGCGCAGGTTCTCGGCGAGGTCCCGCCCGTCCCGGACGATCGCGGCGGCCTGGGTGTTCACCTGGTAGCCCGAGCCGAAGCCGGCGCGGAACGCACCCTTCGGCGCGACGCGCCCGGTGTTCGCGACGAAGCTCGGGGCGGCGCAGGCACTGGCGGCGAGGAGCGTCAGGATGGCGAGGGGGCGCATGACCCGGATGGTAGCAGGTGGCGCGGCCTCTCCGCCGTTCCGCAGCCTCTCCCCGCCCGCCGTACACGCTTGACCGCTCGCGCGCGAGGCCCTATAAACCCGCGTTCTCGAAAGCCTCTCGGTGAGGTAGCTCAGTCGGCTAGAGCGAGGGTCTCATAATCCCTAGGTCGAGAGTTCGATTCTCTCCCTCACCACTCCTCCAAGGCCGCCTTCCGAGGCGGCCTCTGTTTTTCCCGGGGTGAGTCGGGGACAGACCCCAACGTGGAAGCCGGGACCGGCGGCCTGCGCGTCGTGCCACGGGCTCGGTCGATCAGCCGCGATTTGAATGAGCGTCGACGCGCGTCCTCAGCAAGTCCCCGAATCGCCGACACTCGACGCGTGCTCATCGTCGCCGCCGGTCCGCGGCGTGACTGGCGGGCGGCGAGCCTTCACGAAGGCCGGTGCGTGTCGAGAGCCCCGACCGAGCGCGATCACTCCGAGTGCGAGCAGCATCCAAACGGCCGGCGTGCCGCCGGCGCTGGAGCAGCCGCTTGTGGAGCGGACGGGATCCGTCGCAGTGCCGGGCGTGGCGCCGCCCGTGTCTCCACCGGTGGATACGTTTTCTGCGCACAGCGGCGCTGAATCGAGCAGCGGCCGCGCGGCGCCCACTACCGGCGGAGGATCTTCGATGCCCCCGTTGCAGGCGAGCTCGAAGTCCACGATGGGTGAGACGATCTTCGCTCCGCCAGCAATCTGCGCGGAGAGCACGGCGGGATGGCGTCCGGTCGTCAGGCCGCGGTCCGCACTCGTCAACCCGCCGCAGCTCGCATGCACGAGGAGAATTCGACGGCGCTCCACGGGGGTGTAGCTCGAGCCGGGCTCGAGGAGCCCATCGGCTCCTACGGCTCCTGCCTCCTCGATTGCCCATCGCATCCCGTCCACCGACAGCTCCCAGGCGGTGACGCGCAGCCACGGCGACAGGGTTCCGGGCTCGAGTCGAAACGCGGCCCACGCGGCCGTGATTTCCTGCGCACACTGCCCGGGATCCCCTGCCTTCACGTTCCCGTGTCCGGTGTTGGCGAGCGAGAAGCCGTCGATTCGCTCGGGAACCGCCGCAGCGGCTGTCGCCGTGAACGAGGACTCCCGGCACGGCCCCGGTCCGGACGAGCACATCGAGCTGAGCCGCACGGTGTAGCGTTCGCCCGCAATCCACGGTGAGTGCGGTCGCACCACCAGGGAGTAGCCGTCGAGCGAGGTCTCGTGATCTGCCGGCACCGGCGACCCATCGGCGCGGTGGACCGTCACGCCGCCACCGATGGCACGCATGGTGAGCGCAGGGGCGTTCGCCGGGATCGTCTCGCCTTCCGCGGGAGCCAGCCGACCCCAGCACCCGGGGTCGCTCGATGAGCATGCGGTTGCGTTCCGCGGGGCGAGAAGGGAGGTGACCAGCGCGGTGCCGGTAAGCAGAGCACGTGCGCGACGGTGAGTGCGCGTCATGCTCGGCAGCTTTGCTCAAAGTGGATGCGATATCAATGAGCAGCGCGCCTACCGTCGAACACCTCGCGCGCTGCTCGAGACCGACACGCAGGGTGAGCAGCGCACCCACGGTGAACGGCACGCGGTGGTCGGCAGGGGCGGTGACGGCGAAGCGCGCGATCCAGGGCGCGCCGCCGAGGAAGCCGACGGGCGAGGCTGCGCGTGAGCGCGCGCCGGGGGTCGCAGCAGGCGCCGGCGCCGCCCGCGCGCGGTGACCTCGGTCCGGACAGACAACGTCAGACGGGTGTGATAACCACCTCCGTCGTCCGACCCACGCCTGGGCTGCGAGCCTGGATTCTTGCTCGCGGCCTTCCCCGTGGTACACGGATACGGCTGGGCGATATCGGAGGATTTCGGATGGGGAAGGTGCAGTCGTCCCAGGCTTCGATCTCGACGCGGACGCAGGAGTTCACCCCGCGCGAGCTTCCGCTCAAGGTCCCCGAGAACCCACCCCGTCAGGCGCCACGACCTCCGCGGCGCCCGGCCGACCGCATCAAGGAAGCCCTGCTCCGCTGGCTCGAGGAGGAGATGTGATGCTGGAGCTCTTTCCCTTCGACGACGAGTCGCCCTCCCTCATCGACGAGCTCGTGGAGGAGATCGACGCCGCAGTGGACGCGTCGTTCCTCGGCGAGCTGTCCGAGGTGCTCGAGCGGGTGAAGGTCGCGCGCGAGCAGGTCGCCGCCGCGATCGCCTAGTCCCGCGAGGCCGCTCCGGGCTCGCCGCGGTACTCCGCCTCCTCGGCCTCGAGGCCCGTCTCGATCGCGCCCGGCGCGGCGAAGAGTCGCCCGAGCTGGATGTGGCGCGAGAAGAGGAAGAAGAGCCCGAGCGCGACCTGCTGCGCGAGCTGCACCGCCCAGATCACGTTCGCGAACGCGACGCCGCGCGTGGCCACCGCCTCGCGTGACGCGAAGAGCGAGAGCCCGAGGACGATCGCGCCCTGGAACGTGCCGATCATCCCGGGGCCGGCGGGAATCATGACGCCGACGACGAGGACGCCGAGGATCGTGCAGGCCTCGACGGCGCCGAGCTGGAACCCGAACCCGCGGGCGAGGAGCGCCATCCCCCAGGCGTTCAGGCCCCAGTAGCCGGCGGTCAGCAGGAGGAAGAGCGCGAGCTTGCGCCGGCTCGGCACGAGCCGCAGCCCGTGGATGAACGCGTCGAGCATCCCGGACGCGCGCGCCGCGAGGCGGGGCGAGAACGGCCGGAGGAGCGCCTCGGAGAAGCGCACCGCGAGCACGCGGTTCCGGTAGGCGCCGACGAGGAACGCGAGCAGCGCGAGGAACGCGAGCGACACGACCACGCCGGCCGTCCTGAGGAGCCGCACGCCGGGCGTGCCGTCCGGCACGGCGAGGAGCGACACGACGAGCAGGAGGCCGGTGAACACCCCGTCCACCACGCGCTCGACCACGACCGAGGAGAGCGCGGACGAGACGCGGAGGCGCGGGCGCTCGGCGACGAGGTATGGGCGGGCGAACTCGCCGAGCCGGAACGGCAGCACCACGAGCGCCATGAACCCGACCGCCGACACGGCGTTGAGCTTCGAGAAGGGCAGCTTCGCGACCGGCTCGAGCAGGAGCCCCCAGCGCACCGTCCGGGCGAGGTGGATGCCGACGAGGATGAGCACGTACGGCGCGAGGTAACGGTAGTCCGCGACGCGGATCTCCTGCGCGATCGCGGCCACGTCCTTGCCGCGCAGCGTGAGCCAGAGCGCCGCCCCGGAGATCGCGATCCCCACGAGCGCCTGCACGATGCGTCTCACGCGAGCTCCTCCCAGGCGCGGCTGCGCCGCGAGCGCGACGCGTGCTGCCCTCCGGTCACTCCGGCGGCGCCGCGGGTGGGCGGTGATACCACGCGGGCGGCACCCCGGCCAGGGGCCGAAGTCTCGCTCCTCCCGGCCGCGACCATCAGGGCACCGGGTACAGCGGCGGATCGCCGCGCGCGACGCGGGCCACGTCCTCGAGGACCCGCCGTGCCATCGCCGCGCGCGTCTCGCGCGTTCCGGAGCCGAGGTGGGGGGTGAGCACGACGTTCGGCAGGCGCAGGTACGCCTCGGGCACGCGCGGCTCGTCCGGGAAGACGTCGATCCCCGCCGCCCCCACCCGGCCGGCGGCGAGCGCCTCGGCGAGCGCAGCGTCGTCGAGCACGCCGCCACGCGCGGTGTTCACGACGATGGCGCCGGGCTTGAGGCGCGCGATGCGCTCGCGCGAGAGGAGCTCGCGGGAGTCCGGCGTGAGCGGCACGTGGAGGGAGACGAAGTCGCTCTCCGCGAGCAGCCGGTCGAGCGAGACGCGCTCCGCCCACGGGACGCCGGCCTCGCGGGGGCTCGCGTAGAGCACGCGCAGCTCGAACCCGCGCGCGCGGCGAGCGAACGCCTGGCCGATGCGGCCGAAGCCGATGACGCCGACCGTCTTGCCGGTCACCTCGGTCCCGAGCATCCAGCTCGGGTCGGCCTCGGTCCAGCCGCCGGACCGGACGATCCGGTCCGCCTCGACGACGCGGCGCGCGGCCGCGAGGAGCAGCGCCATGGCCTGGTCGGCGGTGGCGTCGGTCACGACCCCGGGCGTGTTCGTGACGAGCACGCCGCGCCGGCGGCAGGCCTCGAGGTCGAGGTGGTTGACGCCCACGCCGTAGGAGGCGACGTGCCGGAGCGCCGGGAGCGCGTCCAGGAGGGCGGCGTCCACGCGGTCGAGGTAGGTCGGCACGAGCACCACCGCGTCGCGTGCCTCCTCGACGAGCCGCTCGCGGGGCGGCGGGCGAGGCGCGCCGCCGCGGATGTCGAAGAGCTCGCGCAGCGGCGCGAGCTCCCCGCCCGGCAGGGCGCGGACGAGGTAGAGCACCGGCTTCACGCGTCGTCCCCCTCGGGCTCCTGCGGCGACTCCGGCGCCTCGACGCCGTCGCCGGGACGCGGCCCGGGGATGCGGTAGTCCTCGCCGAGCCACTTGCCGAGATCCAGCAGCCGGCAGCGGGCCGAGCAGAACGGGAACGCGCGGTTCTCGGTGCGAGGTAGGACGGGCTTTCCACAGATCGGGCAGGCGCGCGGCACGCCCGAGATCTACCGCGAGCGCCGGGCGCCGTGCATCTCGATCCGTGCCCGCCCGGCCGCCCGCCCTCGCGGCGTCGGTCGCCCGGGCCAGCGCACTCAAGAGCCCGGACAGCTCGCCGGCAGGAGCGGACGGATCGCCTCCTCGAGCTCGGCGCCCGCCATCCCGCCCTCGAAGACGTGCCGCACCTTCCCCTCCGCGTCGAGGACGTAGGTGCGCGGGTAGCCCCGCACGCTCCACGGCTCGAGCGCCTGGGCGCGCTCGTCCACCAGGATCGGATACGGGATCTGGGGCGCGGCGCGCAGGACGTCCTCGCGCGCGGACTCCTCCGCGACGCCCAGGATCTCGAAGCAGCGGCCGCGGTGCGCGCGCCAGACCTCTGCGAACTGGGGGATCTCCTCCCGGCAGGGTCCGCACCAGGTGGCCCAGAAGTTCACCGCGACCACCTTCCCGCGCAGCGCGGCGACGTCGACCGGACGCCCCTGCAGGTCGGGCAGGACCAGCGGCGGCGCGAGCTCGCCGGAGCCGCGGGACGACCCCGCTCCGCGCAGCAGGAGCTGCGTGACGACGACGGCGGTGACCGCGACGATGAGGAGCTTCAGCCAGTTCCGCATGGGCCTGGAAAGTATAGGCGCCCCTCGGCGCCAGACCGTAAGATCCACGCGCCTCGATGAGGATTCACGCGCTACTCCTCGGAGCGGTCCTCGCGGCCTTCCCGTCCGCGGCCCGGACGGCGCCGGCCCCCGAGGAGGCCCCCGAGGCGGGCGTGCTCACGCGCGCGCCCGAGCTCATCGCGTTCGTCCCCGCCGAGTACCCGCCCGACGCCGAGGCCGCCGGGATCGAGGGCTCGGTGGAGCTCTCGATCGTCATCGACGTGCACGGCGAGGTGCACCAGGCGGTGGTGGTCGACCCCGGGCCGCACCCGGGCTTCGCCCCCGCGGCGCTGCACGCCGTGCAGCAGTTCCGCTTCCGGCCCGCCGAGATCGACGGCAAGCCCGCGCCGGTCGAGATCGCCTACCGCTACGACTTCGTCCTCCGGCGCGCGACGCCGCCCCCGCCGGCCGAGTCGCCCGTGGTGCTCGCCGGCCGCGTCATCGAGCGCGGGACCCGCACCCCTGTCGCGGGCGCCTCGATCGACGTGGGGGGCGTCGCGACCGAGACGGACGCGGACGGCCGCTTCTCGGTGCGCGGCGTCGCGCCCGGCCCGGCCCCGGTGCGCATCGTCTCGCCGGAGCACGAGACCTTCACCGTCACGGAGACGATCGAGGCCGGGAAGCGCCTGGAGGTGGAGTACCGGCTCTCGCGCCGGAGCTACGATCCCTACGAGGCGGTGGTGCGCGGCGAGCGGCCGCGGCGCGAGGTGAGCGTCCACACGCTCGAGGTCGAGGAGATCCGGACCATCGCCGGGACGCAGGGCGACACGCTCAAGGTCCTCCAGAACCTGCCGGGCGTGGCGCGCAGCCCGTTCGGGATCGGGCTGCTCGTGGTGCGCGGCTCGGAGCCCACCGAGACGAACGTCTACCTCGACGGCATCCCGGTCCCCCTGCTCTTCCACTTCGGCGGCATCACCTCGGTCGTCTCCTCCGACGTGATCGAGTCCCTCGAGTTCCTCCCCGGCAACTTCGCGACGCGCTACGGCCGCGCGCTGGGCGGCACCGTCGACCTGCGCACGCGCGAGGGGCGCGACGCCTTCCACGGCTCGGCGCAGCTCGACGTGTTCGACGGTCGCGTGGAGCTCGAGGGGCCGGTCGCGGGCGGGACCGGGTTCCTCGCCGTCCGGCGCAGCTGGGTGGACGCCGTCCTCGCCGTCGTCCTGCCGCGCGTGGCCCCGGACACCGCGAGCGAGCTCCGCGTCGCGCCGCGGTACTGGGACTATCAGGCGAAGTACTCGCACCCGCTCCTGGGCGGCACCCTGTCGCTCCTCGGCTACGGCTCGGACGACAAGCTCGAGTTCGTCGACCGCGGCGAGTCGTCCGGCCGGCCCACCTTCTACCTCTCCACGGTCTTCCACCGGGTCGGCGCGCGCTGGCGGCGGGCGATCGGGCCGGCGCGCAACGATCTCGTCGTCGCGCTGGGGCGCGACAGCTTCGACGTGCTGCAGTCCTCGAACTTCGGCGTCCTCTCCGAGCTCCGCTCGCTCACCCTGCGCGACGCCCTCACCTGGCGCGTCTCGGAGCGGCTCACCCTGGAGGCCGGCGTCGACGCCATCCTCCGGTCGTTCGACTACTCCATCTACGCGCCGCCCATGAACGCCCCCGGCTCGATCGACCAGCAGGGCCAGGAGCGGCCCGAGGCGACCGTCGGCGAGAGCACGCGCGGCTCCTGGCTCGCGCCGGCCGGCTACGTCGAGGCGGACCTCCGCGCCACGGCGCGGCTGCGGCTCGTCGCGGGGGTGCGGCTCGACGGCGACTCGCGGCTGCGCGGGCGCAAGACGTGGCTCGATCCGCGCCTCTCGGCGTTCTACGACCTCCGCGAGGGCACGACGCTCACCGCGGCGGCCGGGCTGTTCGGCTCCGCGCCCCAGGTGCAGGATCTGACCGAGACCTTCGGCAACCCGAACCTCGGCGCGCAGCACGGGCTCCACCTCTCGCTGGGCGCCCGCCAGGCGCTGCCGTGGTCGGCGCGCCTCGAGCTCACCGGCTTCTACAAGCGGCTCCGGGATCTCGTCGTGCCTACGCGGGCCACCGACGCCGCCGGCAACCTCGAGCAGCTCTCGAACGGCGGCCGAGGCCGGGCGCTCGGGATCGAGGTGCTGCTCCGCCGCGAGCTCGCGCGGGGCCTGTTCGGCTGGCTCTCGTACACGTGGTCGCGCTCGGATCGCCGCGACGACCCGACCATGCCGTCGTACCCGGAGTGGCACCCCTTCCCGCTCGACCAGCGCCACATCCTCGCGCTCGTGCTCTCCTACCGGCTGCGCGGCGACTGGATCCTCGGCACGCGCGTGCGCGGCGTGAGCGGCAATCCCTACACGCCGTTCGAGGGCAGCGTGTACGACGCCGACTCGGGGCGCTACCAGTGCATCCCCGGCCCGAGCCGGTACTCCCGACGCCTGCCGGGGTTCTTCCAGGCGGACGCTCGACTCGACAAGCGCTTCGTGTTCCGCTCCTGGATGATGTCCGTGTACGTCGACGTGCAGAACGTCACGAACCGCGAGAACGCCGAGTTCCGCTTCCCGAGCTACGACTGCTCGGAGACGGTGGCGATCCCCTCCGTCCCCGTCCTGCCTGCCCTCGGGCTGCGCGCCGAATGGTGACCCCGATGCCCTTCTCAAGGCTCGCCGCGGCCGCCGCGCTCGCCCTCTCCGCCTGCAACACCGGCTTCCCGCCGCAGTACCTCGTCGCCGACCTGCGCATCCTCGCGGTCCGCTCGCAGGTGGCGGGGAGCCTCGCGGCCGACGCCCGGCTGGGCGACACCGTGCGGCTCACCGCGCTCGTCGCGAACCCGCTCGGCCGCGCGCCGCTGCGCATCCGCTGGGCGACCTGCATCCCCGACGGCACGGAGGCGCTCCCGCCCTGCCTCGACCCGGAGGCGCTGCGCGACGTGGATCGGCTCCTCGCCGCGCCGGGAGTGATCGCGCTCGGCGAGGGCAGCGCGATCGAGGTGCAGGTGCCGGAGGTCGCCGGCGCGTTCGACCGGCTCATCGCGCGCGCCGAGGCGGAGCCCGCGCTCGCCTGCCGGCTCTACCTCGAGCTCCCGGTGCTGGTCGTCGCGGACGCGGGCGCGGAGCGCGAGGTGGCGGTGAAGCGCGTCCGGCTCACGCCCGGGAGCGAGATCGCGGGGACCGACCCCGCCGGCGCCTACGTCACGAACTCGAACCCGGTGCCGCTGACGGTCCGCCGGGTACCGACCGAGGACGTGCCGTGCGGCGAGGGCGTGCCGGTCCTGGTGCCGTGCCAGGACGCCTCCGCGTGCGGCGGGGCGGCGTGCGGGGGGGACGGCCTCTGCGCCGCGTCCTTCCCGGAGGGGCGGGGCGTGCTCTGCGCCCGGGCGGACCCGGGCGCGGCGGACCCGCCTTACTATCAGTGCGCGCCCGACGGGACGCGCATGGGGTTCTTCGAGTCGCTCGACTGGCAGTGGTACGTGACCGCGGGCCGGTTCCCGGAGTTCACGGGGGTGGGGAACGCCACGGGCGACGCGGTGGAGTTCGAGGCGCCCGCGGGGCCGTTCACGATGTGGGTCGTCCTGCGCGACGGCCGCGGCGGCGAGGCGTGGCTCGAGCGCCAGGTGCCGGGCCGCTGAAGGGAAGCGGCGCCTAAACGTCCGCCATGATTCGCGAACAGGCGAGCGACGCGAGCCCGCCGGGGCGACGCCGCGGAAGCGGCGAAGCCGCTCGCGGCGGTCGTTTAGGGCGCCGCGCTCGCCGCGCTGCCGAGCCCGGCGCCGAGGAGCGTCTTGATGTCGTCGTCCGTGAAGTAGAGCCCGCCGCCGAAGAAGACGTCCGTGCCGACGTTGAAGCTCCGGCCGCCGGGGTACTTGCCGGTCTCCCACTGGTTCAGGAAGTCGTCGACGCCGCTCGTGACGTAGAAGTGCTGGAAGAAGTGGTAGTTCGCCCAGATCTTGGCGCGCGGGTACACGGAGCGGCCGGGTCGGGAGAACTGGTACATGTTCACCGACAGCTGCAGCGCGTCCTGGAGGAGGTGCAGGTCCGAGCCGACGCCGCCGGAGCCCTCGATGATGCCGGCGCGGAAGGTGACGGGCCCGTAGCGCTTCGCGAGCTCCAGCGACACCGAGAGCTTCTCCTCGTTCAGCGTGCGCGTGACGAGCGTCGTGCTCTCGACGTTCGAGCCCGGCGGCCGGGTGGTGATCGTCTCGGTCGTCACGGTGTTCACGCCGCGTGGATCGGAGACCAGCTCGATGAGGTAGTACTTGTCGGGCCGCGGCATGAGCCGCGCGCCGAAGTAGATCTTGGAGCCCGGACGCCCCTCGGAGACGGTCTGGTTGAGCAGCCACTCCGAGCGGAGCTGGAGCTGCACCTGCAGCTTCACGAGCCGGTCGACGTAGTCGCTGACCCCCTCGACCGCTTCGCCCATCTTGCGGCCCAGGCGCTCGTCCACGAGGAGCTTGCCCGCCGGGCTCTTCCCCTCGTTGACCTTGTCGAGCATCGAGTCGAGCTTGCCGAGGCTCCCGTTCAGCCGGTCCACGGCCTGGCGCACGCCGCCGATCTCCGCCTGCGCGACCGCGCGCTGCTCGGGGGTGAGCAGCGTCCCGCCCGGAGCGCCCGGAGCGCCCGCCGCCCCCGGCGCTCCAGCGACCCCCGGCGTGCCCGGCGCGCCCGGCTCACCCCGGGCTCCCGGCACGCCGCGGCCGGCGCCCTGCGGGTCGATGATGTCCTGGACGCTCGCGAGGACCGTGTTGAGGCGCGCGGTGAGATCCTCGACGTTGCGCGCGATGTTGTGGATCCGGTCCTTGTCGCGGCCGGCGATCTCGGAGATGTCGCCGGTGAAGTCGCGCGTGTTCTGGAGGATCTGCGCGAGCGTCTGACCGTTCTCGGCGACGACCTGGTCCACCTCGCGGGTGATGCGGGCGAGGTTCTCGATGATCTCGCGCAGGCTCCCCTGGTTGCCGTTGACCGTCTTGGCGAGGTCGCCGGTGATGGCCTGGACGTCGATGGCGATCTTCGCCATGGCGTCCATGAGCTCCTGGGTCGTGGCCGCCGCCCGCGCGCACGCGATCTCGCGCTTCTCCTCGGGGAGGTCCCGGAGGAGCGGCGTCGCCTCCGTGCCCGGCGTCGCCTCGAGGATGGCGTCGGGGAGCAGGGCCGAGGGGTAGGTCTTCGTGAGGCACGCGTCGGCGTGCAGCTCGATGTCGTTCTTGACCCGGATCTCGAGGCGCGCGCGGGCGCCCTCCAGCCGGATCCCGTCCACCTCGCCGATCTGGATGCCGGCGATCTGCACGCGGCTCTTCCAGGTGAGGCCGGTCGCGTCGCGGAAGTACGCGTACACGACGTAGCTGTCACGGTCGGAGAAGCCGCCCTTGCGGAAGAAGGTGAGCGCGACGAGGAACGCGATGCCGGTGACGGCGGCGAGGATGCCTACGGCGAGCGCCCTGTTGACTCCCGGCTTCAAGCGGATCGGTCCTCGGAGGCCTGCTTCTCGAACCACATCGAGAGGAACCGCTGCACGTATGGGTCCTTGCTCTCCCGCACCTCTGCGGGGGTCCCCTCGGCGGCGAGATGCCCATCGTAGAGCACCGCGAGGCGGTCGGCCACCTTGAAGGCGCTCGCGATGTCATGGGAGATGACCATGCTCGTGATCCCGAGCGCCCGCTTCGCGTTGAGGATCATGCCGTCCACGTAGTCGGTGGTGATGGGATCGAGGCCGGTGGTCGGCTCGTCGTAGAGCACCACCTGCGGGTCGGAGACGAGCGCGCGCGCGAGCGCCACGCGCTTGCGCATGCCGCCGGACAGCTCGGACGGCCAGCGCGGGAGGACCTCCTCGCCGAGATCGACGACGCGCAGCTTCTCGATCACCCGTCGGCGCACCTCGTCCGGGTGGACCCGCTCCCCGCGCCGCTTCTCCGTGAGCGGGAAGGCCACGTTCTCGTACACCGTCATCGAGTCGAAGAGCGCGGCGCCCTGGAACACCATCCCGAAGAGCTGGCGCGCCTCGGTGAGCGCCTTCCCGTGGAGGGCGGAGATCTCGCGCCCGCCGACGTGCACCGAGCCGCGGTCGGGCTTGAGCAGCCCGATGACGTGCTTCATGAGGACGGTCTTGCCGGACCCGGAGCCGCCGAGGACCACGTACGTCTGCCCCTCGGGGATCGTGAGCGTGATCCCCTTCAGGACGTGGTTGTCGCCGAACGACTTCCAGAGATCGCGGACCTCGATCACGGCTCAGGTCCCCACCGAGACGAAGGTGATCGCGTAGTCGGCGAGCAGGATGAAGATGGAGCTCGCGACGACGCCGCGGGTCGTCCCCTCCCCCACTCCCTTCGCGCCGCCGGTCGCGGCGTAGCCGCGCCAGGTGGTGATGACCGAGACGATGAGCCCGAACACCACCGCCTTGAGCAGGCCGTGGAGGATGTCGCTCACGTTCATGAACTCCTGGGTGTGGGCGAGGTACGGACCGATGGGGATCCGCGCGACGTACACGCCCATCACGAACCCGCCGGCGTAGCCGAGCGCGTTGAAGAGCATGGTGAGCACCGGGAACATGAGCAGGGACGCGATCACCCGCGGCACGACCAGGTACTGGATGGGGTTCACCGCCATCGACTCCATGGCGTCGAGCTGCTCGGTGACGCGCATGGTGCCGAGCTCGGTCGCGATGGCGCTGCCCGCGCGGCCGGTGACCATGAGCGCGGTGAACACGGGCGAGAGCTCGCGGGCGAGGGAGAAGGCGACCGAGCCCCCGACGTAGCCCTCGGCGGCGAACTGCTTCATCGCGAAGTTCATCTGCAGCGCGAACACCATCCCGGAGAAGGTGCCGGTGACGCCGACGATGAAGGCGGAGCCCACCCCGATGAACGCCATCTGGGCGAGCACGAGCTCGGGCCGGAACGGCGGCCGGAAGATCCACGCGACCATCTCGACCGCGAAGAGGAGCATCCGGCCGAAGTCCTCGAGGGCGGCCTTCAGGCGTTCCATCGGCGCGCACTATCGCATGGCGGCGAGCGCTGCGCCGCTTTCCCGGAGGCGGGTTGCGGGCCGGCGGCCCATCGCTATACTCGCGCGCCCCATGGTCAAGGTCGGCGGCGAGGTCGATGCGTTCTGCACGAAGTGCCAGCTCATGCTCGCGCACACCGTGCACGCGGTGGTGTCGGGCAGGCCTGTGAAGGTCGAGTGCAACACCTGCCACGGCGTGCACCGCTACCGCGATCCGCCCGGCCGCCCGGCCCCTCGCCCCGCGGGCGCGCGGGCGGAGCGCCCGGCGCGAGAGAAGGCGGCGGTCGTCGCCTTCGAGGACCTCCTCGCCGGCAAGGACCTCTCCACCGCGCAGCCCTACTCGCCGAAGCGCACCTACCTCGTGAACGACGTGGTGGACCACCCCACGTTCGGCCGCGGCTTCGTCTCGGCCATCCGCGACGCTGGCAAGATCGAGGTCACGTTCCGCTCGGACGTGAAGCTGCTCGTCCACGGGCGGGCATAGCCCGCGGCCTCACCCCGCCCGCAGCGCCGCGATCGCCCCGGCCATGTCGTCGGGCAGCGGCGCCTCGAGCACGAGCGGGGCGCCGGTCGCGGGGTGGCGGAGCTCGAGCCGCGCCGCGTGGAGCGGGGTCCGCGCGAGGAGCAGCCGCGCGTCCGGCCCGAGGAGCGGGCCCTCGTCGCCGTAGTCCGGGTCCATTGCGAGCGGGAAGCCGGCGTGCATGAGGTGAACCCGGATCTGGTGCGTGCGCCCGGTCTCCGGCAGCGCCTCCACGAGCGCGAGCGCGCCGCCCGCCCAGGGCCTCGGCGGGAAGGCCTCGAGCAGCCGGACCACCGTCAGCGCGGCCTTGCCGCGGGCGTCGCCCGGCCGGGCGGGGCGCATGCGTCCCCGGCGCGCCGGCGCGATGGCCGCGTCGAGGCGCGCCTCCTCGGGCGGCGTACCGCGCACGAGCGCGACGTAGCGCTTGCGCGGCTCGCCCCGGTCGAACGCGAGGTTCAGCGTGCGGTGCGCCTCGGCGGTGCGCGCGAAGACGAGCACGCCGGTCGTGCCGCGATCGAGCCGGTGCACGACCCAGAGCCTCCCGTGCTCGGCCTCCAGCTCCTCGCGCAGGCTGCGCTCGTCGCCCCCGCGACCGGGGATGACGATGCGCCCGGCCGGCTTGTCCACCGCGAGCAGCGCCGCGTCCGAGTGGAGGACGCGGATCCCTCCTCCTTCACCGCTCACACCATCTTCCTCGCGGGGACGACCGACACCGGCCCGAACCGCTCCAGCGCCGGGGCGATCGCCTTCGCCGGGCCGACGGCCACCACCACCCGCCGCTCGAGCGGGAAGTAGCGGCGGGCCGCGAGGCGGCACTCGTCCGCCCCGATCGCGCGGACGCGATCCCGGAACAGCCGGATGTCGTCGTCCGGGAGATCGAAGAGCGCGAGATCCGCGAGCTTCTCGGCGAGTTGGTCGTGCGTCTCGAGGGAGAGCGGGAAGAGCCCGCAGAGATAGCTCTTCGTGCGCTCCAGCTCCTCGGCCGCCGGCCCCTCCTCGCAGAAGCGCGCCGTCTCGTCGAGCGCGACCTGCACGATCTCGCCGGTGGTCTCGACCTTCGTGAAGGTGGAGATGAAGAAGACTCCGCCCGACGCGCTCGTCGCGAACCGGCTGCGCACCCCGTAGGAGAGGCCGCGGTTCACGCGGATCGCCTCCATGAGACGCGAGGTGAAGCCCCCGCCGAGCAGGGCGCTCGCCACGATCCCGGGGACGTAGTCCGGGCTCTTGCGCGGGAACCCCGCGGAGGCGATGCGCACCTGCGACTGCGTGACGTCCGGCTTGTCCACCACCAGGACCCGCGTCTCCGGCGGCGCCGGCGCGCGCACCGGCGGCTCCGCGCCCTCGGGCCCGCGCCAGGCGCCGAAGCGCCGCCGCACGAGCGCGAGCACCTCCGCGAGCTCCACCTTGCCGACGACCACGAGGATCGCCTCGGAGGGCCGGTAGTGGCGCGCGTGGAAGCCGGCCACGTCGGCCCGGGTCGCCTGGGTGAGATCGCGGACGCGCCCCTCGGGCGAGTGGCCGTAGGGGTGATCGCCGAAGGCGGCGGAGAGCATCGCGCGATCGGCGACCACCGACGGCTCGTCGAGGTCATGGGCGAGCGCGGCGACCTCGCGCCGCTTCAGCCGCTTCACCTCGGCAGGCGGGAACACGGGGTGGGTCGCCACGTCGGCGAGGATGTCCATGCAGCGCGGGAGCTCCTCGACCGGCGCCGAGAGGCCGAAGTAGGTCGCGTCCTCGTCCACCCCCGCGCCGAGCTCCGCGCCGAGCGACTCGACGGCGAGGTCGATCTCGGGACCGGTGCGGCGCCGCGTCCCGCGCCGCGCAGCCAGGGCGACGAGGTGGGCGAGGCCGCTGCGACGCGCAGGGTCGAGCGACGAGCCGCCGCGCAGCACGAGCCGCACCGCCGCGAGCGGCACCCCCGGCCGCTGGGCGACGACGACGGAGAGCCCGCTCGGCAGGGTCTCGCGGTGGATGGGCGGTAGGGCGATGGGGGCGCTCACCGCTGCACCTCGGGATCGAGCGCGACGACGCTCCGCCGGGAGGGATCCAGGTACTCGGCGGCCACCCGCTTGACGTCGCGCGGGCCGACCGCCGCGTAGTGCTCGAGCGCGCGTCCCGCCTCGCGCCAGTCGCCGAGGAGCGCCTCGGCCTGCCCGAGCGCGTGCGCGACCCCGTGGTGCGTCGCGAGCTCGTGCAGGACCGAGCTGCGGAGCAGCGCCTGCGCCCGGCGCACCTCCGCGCTCGAGACCCCCTTCGACGCGGCGCGATCGAGCTCCTCCCAGAGCATCGCCTCCGCCCGGGCGCTCTTCACCTTGGGCGTGAGCTCCGCGAAGGCGAGGAACACCCCCGGGTCGATGCGCCAGCCCCAGCCGATCGACACCGACACCGCGACCTCCTCGTCCTGCACGAGGCGGCGGCGGAGCCGCGAGGACTCGCCCACGGCGAGGCACACCTGCAGGACGTCGAGCGCGGCCGAGTCCGGGCTGCGGGCCGCGGGCCCCCGCCAGCCGGCGAGGAGCGCGGGTGCCTGCGCCGGATAGCGCACGACGGCGCGGCGCTCGCCGCGCTGGGGCGGCTCGCCCTGCGGGACCGGGGCGGGCCGCGGGCCCGCGGGGATGTCCGCGTAGTGGCGCTCGAGCAGCGCGAGCGTCGCGTCGGGGTCCATGTCGCCGACGACGTACACCGCCGCGTTGTTCGGGGCGTAGTAGGTCCGGAAGAACGCCTCGCAGTCGTCGCGGGTGATCCGCTCGATGTCGTCCATCCAGCCGATCACCGGCCAGCGGTACGGGTGGGCGAGGAAGACGAGCGACTCGAGCTGCTCCTCCATGAGCCCGAAGATCGAGTTCTCCGTGCGCAGCCGGCGCTCCTCCTTCACGACCTCGCGCTCCTGCTCCAGCGAGTCGGTCGTGAGCCGGAGCGAGCGCATCCGGTCCGCCTCGAGGTCGATGACGGTCTCGAGCGCGTCGGGCGCGAAGTCCTCGTAGTACGCGGTGACGTCGTTCGAGGTGTAGGCGTTCGAGTGACCGCCGCGCGACTCGAGGACGCGGTCGAACTCCTTAGGCCCGTACTTGGCCGCCCCGTTGAACATCATGTGCTCGAAGAGGTGGCTGATGCCGGTCGTGCCGAGCCGCTCGTTGCGCGAGCCGACCTGGAAGAACGTGTAATAGCTGAGCGTCGGCGCGCTCCGATCCTGCAGGAGCCGGACGCGGAGGCCGTTCGGGAGCGTGTGCGCCCTCACCTGATCGAGGTCGAGGACGCCCGTGTGCGCGGGAGGGGTCGCCATGTGCGCGCGCGAACATAGCCGCGGGGCGACTCAGCGTCCATGCGCGCGGCCGGGGAAGCGGGGCGATTCTCGGATGTTGCTGTGAGTGGAGCCCCCGCCGGGAAGGTGCCGCACCCCCCTCGTGTGGAGGCTGGACGCATGGTCCGTGGATCGCGAGGGCCATCTCGCCCTAAAGGAGTCGGTCCTTTTCGCTAGGCCGAGTCGTTAGTATTCCCTCCACCCAGGAGAGCGCGCGGAGCATGGCCAGCAAGAACAAGCCACAGCGTGACCCCCGCCGCGAAGAGCTGCGGCGGCTCGGAGAGCGCGTACGAGAAGAGCGCCGCAGCCGCGGCCTCACGCAGGAGGCGCTCGCCGAGGCGCTCGACCTGTCGGTCGCGTACGTGAGCCTCATCGAGCGCGGCGGCCGCAACCCGCCCTACACCACCGTGGTCGCCATCGCGCGGGCGCTCGGCGTTCCGGCGTCACGGATGGTCGCGGACGAGTAGCCTCGAGCGGCTAGAGCGAGTCGAGCGGCCGCCCGCAGCTCGCGCAGCGCCCGGCGCGCCGCCGCAGCGGGAGGCCGCAGCCCGGGCAGCGCTTCACCTCGCGGGTGCGCTTCACGCGCGCGGCGCGACCATCGCCCGGGGGAGCGCGTCCGGCCTCGAGCCGGGCGATGCGATCCTCGAGCTGCTCGATGCGGGCGGCGAGCTCGGTGAGGGTGAGGCGCCTCGGCACGGTGTGCGCGAGCGTGCCACGCACGCCACCCCGGTCAACTTTCCCGGCGGGCCTGCCGCCCGCCGCCTCGGCGCCGCGAGCATCCGCCCGCACGATCGTTGAGCCGGTGCGCCGGGCGGGTTATCACGGCCTCTGACATGCCAACCGCCAGAGGGGGCGTCCCGGCCGGCGCCGTCGGGCACGCCGCGCCCGCCACACCGACCGCAGGGCGCGCGTACGAGGCGCCCGAGCTCCTGTCGCTGCTCACCACGCCGCACGTCGGTCACCGCGAGGTGCCGCGCGCACGCCAGGTCTTCGTCAACCGGAACCTCCGGATGGACAAGATCGAGGCCGTCGGCTTCGACATGGACTACACGCTCGCGATGTACCACCTGCAGCGGCTCGAGGAGCTCGCGTTCGGGATGACGCTCGCGCGCATGATCTCCGCGCGCGGCTACCCGCAGCAGCTCGGCGTCCTCCAGTACGACCCCGCCTTCGTCATCCGCGGGCTCGTGATGGACAAGCTGCACGGCAACATCTTCAAGATGGACCGGCACAACCACGTGGGCCGCTGCTACCACGGGCGCCGCCCCCTGCCACACGAGGAGCTCCGCCGCCTCTACCGCGACGAGAAGGTCCACCTCTCCTCCCCGCGCTTCGCCTGGATCGACACGCTCTTCGCGCTGCCCGAGGCGAGCCTGTTCGCCGGGATCATCGAGCACCTGGAGGGCGAGGGGCAGACGATCGACTACGAGAAGCTCTGGCAGGACATCCGCGAGTCCATCGACACGGTGCACCGCGACGGCACGCTCAAGGCGGAGGTGAAGAAGGACCTCCCGCGCTACCTCGTGAAGGACCCCGAGCTCGGCCCCGCGCTCCACAAGCTCCGCTCCGGCGGGAAGAAGCTCTTCCTCCTCACGAACTCGCTCTGGGACTACACCGACGCCGTGATGTCCTACGTCCTCGACGACGTCCTCCCCGAGTACCCGAGCTGGCGGAACTACTTCGACGCGGTGGTGACCGGCGCGGCGAAGCCCGCCTTCTTCTCCGAGCGCCGGCCGCTGTACGCGCTCGCGCCGGACGGCGCGCGCGCCGGCGAGGCGACCTCCATCGAGCGCGGTCGCTGGTACGAGGGGGGCGATCTCCCCACGCTGGAGCGGCTCATCGGCATCGGCGGGGACCGGATCCTCTACGTCGGTGACCACATCTACGGCGACATCCTGCGCTCGAAGAAGAGCTCCCTCTGGCGCACCTGCATGGTCGTCGAGGAGCTCGAGGCCGAGCTCGCCTGGCTCGAGAAGAACCAGGACGCGCTCGCCGAGATGGCGCGGCTCGAGGCCCTGCGCGTCCGCATCGAGGACGAGGTCGCGGTGCACCGCTCGGCCCTGAACGCGCTCGACCGGCGCCTCGATCGCGTGGGCGATCCTGCGGAGCGCGAGCGGCTCGAGGCGACGCGGCGGCGCGACAAGGCCGAGCTCGAGGTGCTCCGCCGCGCGCGCCGGGACGCGGACGATCGCGTGCGCGAGCTGGAGCGCGCGGTCGAGGAGGGCTTCAACCCGTACTGGGGGCTCACCTTCAAGGAGGGCCACGAGAACTCCCGCTTCGCCGAGCAGATCGAGAACTACGCGTGCATCTACACGAGCCGCGCGTCGAACCTGGTCTTCTACTCGCCGATGCAGTACTTCCGCTCGCCGCGCGCCGCGATGCCGCACGAGCGCACCGCCGCGACCCGCCTGTCGCCCTGGGGCGACGAGCACGGCGCGCCCCTCGCCGGCGACCGCCCGTCGCGCGTGTCCAAGGCGTCGAAGTAGGCCCGCTCGCGGGACAGAGGCCTCATGCTCCGCGGCGCCCGCGCGCTTCGCCGCGGTGCCGCCGCTTGACGGTGCCGGGCGCTGCGCATAAACCCTTGCGCGGCAGAGCGTCCTAGGCTGGTGCCGGGCCCGGTCTTCAAAACCGGTGGATGGTGCTGAGAGGCGCTGTTGGGGGGTTCGATTCCCCTGCTCTGCCGTCAATCCCGAGTCGGCCGAACCCCGCGCGTCGCCTGGCACTTTCGGCGATCCGCCGTCGTCCGGCTCCGGCGGTGTACCCGTCTCGCTGTACCCGTTCCCGCCCGCGACGACCAGCAGCCGCCCGGGCGCGGCGGCGGCGCTGCGCGGCTCCACCACGATGCACCGGACGGCAGCGCAGAGGCGAGGCCAGAGGAGCGCCGGACGGTCGTAGACGTCGCTCGCGGTCTTCGGGCTCGGATGCGTGATCCGGTCGAGGTCCTTCTCGACCGCGCCGCCGGCGAGCGCGAGCGAGCGGAACGTGGCGCGCGTCTGGTAGTGCCGCTGGCGCGGCAGCTCGAGCGCCTTCAGGTCCGCCCACCACAGGCGGTGCGACATGCCGTTATTCCGCGGCCCGCCCTTCGCGGCCGGCACGATGAGGTCCTCCGGCCCGGGCGCGCGGCCGAACATCCTCGCCCAGCCGGCGGCCCTCCAGAGCCGCAGCAGCTCGGCGAGCACGGGATGCACGGGAACCCACTTCTCGATGTCCGTCTTCGTCGTCTTCTCGATCGCGTGGCGCGTATTGTACGAGGTGCCGACGACGAGCCGGCCGAGGTCGCCCTGGAATGCCGGATCCCAGTCGCGCCAGCGCCGCGCGGCGGCCTCGCCGGTTCTCATGCCGGTGAGGATCTCGAGCGCGTACAGAACGCGCCTGTCCTCGGGGATGGTCGGGTCGCCGATGAGCAGCCCGACTTGGTCCGCGGTGAGCCCGCCCTCGCGCGTGCGCGACACGGTCACGCTCCGCGGGAAGTCCCCGCGGGTCCACACGCACGGGGTCACCGGGATGAGGTCCCGTTTCGCGGCCTCGCGGAACAGCGCCCGGCACGTGGCGGCGACCTTCCGCACGCTCGCCGGCGCGATGCGCTCCCCGTAGCGCCCGCGCTTCTTCGCGAGGTCCGCGATCCACGCGAGCATCCGGGCCTTCGTCACCTCGGTCAGCCGAAGCGCGCCGAGCTCGGGGAAGACGTGGTTCTCGAGGTGCCCGAGCTCGTGGACCCAGTCGAGGATCTCGCGCGCCTTCCGCGCGTCGTTCCAGTCCCGGCCCCAGCTCTCGACGGTGGGCGCGCTCGGGGCGCGCGCGACGTTTTCGCCGGCGGGGTGGATGCGCTCCCATTCCTCGAGGAACGCCTCCGCCTCGCGCCGCCTCGCCGTGCCCGTACTCACGCGCTTCGGGTGCTTCCGGCCGCGGACGATGAACTCGACGTAGAACACGCGGCCGCGCTTCCTGAGCCACGCCATCGCTACCGCCCTCCCCTCGTCTTCCCCGCGCGCTCGCGCGCTCGGGCCCGGGCGGCCTCGAGGTCCACCGGCTCGGTCTCCGACGCCGCCTTGCCGCTCGCCTCGAGCGCGACGAGGACCTCGTCGACGGTCACGAGGTAGCTCGGACGCCCCCCGTCTCGGACCTCGCTGACGACACGACGTTTGACGAGGCCGCGATGGATGAGACTCCGGATCGTGTCCGCGGAGGGCCGCCCCTTGAACCGGCGCGCCGCCTCCTCCGGCGAGATCAGCTCCGGCGTCGCCGGCGACGTCGGAGCCGCGGCGCCGCGCGCGGCGAGCTCCTGGCGCACGATCTCGCGCACGGCTCCTGCTAGGGATGGACCGAGCACGGCCTCGGGGCTCATGCTGCCCTCCGCGACGCCGCCGGGTCGCTGGCGATCGACCGGAAGCCGAACGAGACTACGGGATCCAGCGCGCCCTCGGCGGTGACGCGCAGCGCGGTCCCGTCGAGAACGATGACCACGGTGCCGGGGGGCGCGTGCGTAAGGTCCCGCGGCGTCAGACCGTGAGCCGTCAGCGCGCGCGGGTCGATCGGGAGGGCGATCACGGCCGGAGCTCCTCGACGCTGACGCGAAGGACCTTCGCGACGGCGCGCGCGGTCCGGTCGGACATTCGCTGTGGAGCCTTCTCAGCCCAGTACAACGTCGCGCGCCCGATGCCCGCCTTCACGGCGAGCTGCTCCATGCTCATGCCGGCGCGGAGCCTCGCGGCGCGCAGCGGGCTCAGGGCGTCAGGCGTAGCGTTAGCGTTATTCATGTTGCCAACTTTGCCGCCCAACAACCGAAACGTCAACGATTACCGGCACTTACGCGTCAAGTACGGACGCATATTCCCTTAAGAAGCGAGCAATTCCGATCCGTTGCGCGTTGTCGGAGACGGCCGCCGAAGCCGCCACCTGGGGAGCGTCGGGTAGCAGCGCCCCGCGAGGACGTTCGGCAGCGCCAGCTGCCCGCGACGCGCACGCTGGAGGTCACGGCGCTCGGCGTCCGCCTCGACGAACGACAGGATCTCCTCGCCGAGCTCCTGCAGCTCCGCGCCGAACTCGCCGCGCCTGGACGCGGCAGCAAACGCCAGCATGCGGCGCGCTGCGGCGCCGTAGAGCACAAGCCCGCCCGACGCGCGCGCGGGGGCCTCGTGCTGCGGCGATGGCGGCAGCTGGCTCGATGCCGCCCGCGTGCGCGTGGCGATGAAGCGCTCGGCGCTCCTGGCTGGGATCGGCGTCGCGCCGGTGCCCAAGTAGCGGTCTGTCTCGACCCATGCGCCGTCGGCGAGCTCGTGCACACGGCCGCCCTCGCGCTTCACGAGCACGCGCGTATGAGTGCCGGTCAGGAAGTACGTTGCGCCTGCCATCGTTACGGCTCCTCGTTGCTCGCGACCCGCTCTCGATCGGCATGCGCTCGTTCTCGTCGACGAACGCGGGGCCCTGCTCCTCACGCCTCTTCCTGTGCCAGCCGCCGTTTACTGCCCGACGCGCTGGATCAGCGCGGCGATCTCCGGTCTCGCCATCACGTGCAGAATCCCGGAGGCGATAAGACCGCCCGCCGCGTTCTCCGCGATCGCACGGATGCTGCTGAGAACGCGCCCGAGCACGGAGACATCGGGCGCCGGCCGCCTGATCTCTTGGCGCAGTTCAGCGACGTCGCGCTCGAGCCGTCCACGTTCCGGTTCGGACAAGCTCATCTCGCCCGCGTGCTGTTCGATCTGGCTGGCGAGCTGCGTAAGGGTTTCGACGGTTGCGGGGCCGACATGCGTCGCATGAACCGTCGCGCCGCCGCTTACCGACCCGACGTTGCCAGTGAAGGGCCCGCCGACTACGACGTTGTACATCACGGTCGACGCGGCCTCTCGGTCGCCGCGTGAGAACGACCCTGATTCCTCACCCCGCACGCCGGCCCTCCACAGTGCGAGAGCCCAATCGAGCGCGCGTGTGCGAACTGCGTCGAGAATCCCGACGACGGTACTTCTCTCGACGGCGACGCCGGCTCCACCGATCTCGAACCCAACGCTCCGCTCGATGTCCTGAATCAGGGCGCTAGGGTACGGAACCACCAATCCGCCTTCCGAGGCGGACTGACGCGCGAGTTCTTCGAGTTCGGAGATGCGTTGCCGTGCCCGGTGCCTAGACATCAGCTCGCGACCATGGGAGTCGTTGACCATGAGGGGGCACCACCCGACCATCGGATTCAAGAATTGCGGCCTCCCCCTGATGACGCGATACGCGGGGAGTTCCGCGTCCTCCGGATACCCGCTGAGCTCATGATCGACCCAAGTTACAGCGTCCTCCTTCTCGAGCATCACGGCCGCGACCTTCAATTTGCGAAGGAGGCTCGCGACGGAGGTGGATGAATCGAGCGCTTCCCGCTGCAGTTGCTCGAGTAGTGAAGGCATTTCGAGTCCCCGTTGTCAGCGAGCCGTTCGGCTCACAGGCGAAACGCCTTGTTCAGTGTCTCCCGCCGCCGCAGACGAGCTCGAATGCGCGCGACGAGGGTCGAGTCCTCGTGACGAGCGATCCGTCGGAGGGTCTCCTCGCCACGTGCCTGGATACGGCCGCGCGCTTCCCGGAGCTCTGCGACGTTCCTCCGAAATCGCTCGTCGGGTGATCCGCCACCGGCTGCGCGCAGCTCGGGCTCCGCGTCCAGCCGGAAAGAGATCTGGCTGTAGATCCCATAGGCCGCGTTCAGCGACTCAATCTCTAGAGGGACCAGGTACGCGCGGGCTCGCCTGGCGGCCTCGTGGAGCCCCTCGCGATACGCCTCGATCTCCGTTCGGGCGACGCGTAGGAGCCGCGCCGTCTCAGCGATCAGGGCAGTGCGGTCATCGGAGGGCGGCCCGGCGACCGGGCGGACGGCGATCTCGATCATCGAAATCCAGTCGCCGAGCTTGTCGCAGAACATCAGCAGCCCCCCGAGAGCTTCAGCGGCCGCCTCGCCGCGGCGCTCGTCCCTCTTCTCGACGCGCCAACGCTGAACGCTGAAAACCGCGAACAGGACGCCGGCGACAGTGGCGACGTTCGCGCCGGCGTCGCTCGATACGAGGTCCACCAGCGCGCGAACCGCGTTCACGGCGGTTGCCGCCGCATCCCGCAGCAGGGTCACGTCATCCCCTCCTCACGTTCCGCTGCGCTGCTCCGCCGAGTGCGAGATCGACGGGCGATCCGGTACCGCCCGACGTCTCGCAGGACGGAGCCTCGGTCGAGTAGTGCGCGAGCATTCGCTGCGTACCCGTCGAACCGCGCGCACATCTTGTCGATGATCGGGTCACTCAGCCGCTTGTCAGTCGCGCCGACCGGTGCCGCATCGGTGCGGAGCGCCTGCCAGATCGGCTCGGCTTCCAACAGCAGCTTCAATTCGGGCTCGTCCAGGTACACCGAGCTGGACTCCACAAGCTGGCGCAGATCGTTCAGCGCCTCGCGGGAGCTCCTCTGGCCCAGTTCGTTGTGCGACCGATATAGCGCGAAGTCCTCACCCGCAAAGGGGCGGTCCGAGCGGTGGCTCACGAGGAACGCCGCGCAACCATCCGCCCAGAACGCGAGCGAGTCACACGCGCGGCTCAGCGCTACGTACGCCCGCCCGGCGGCCTCTGCACGCCTCTCGTCGAGGCGCTCCCTGCGCCAGCGGTTCACGCTGACGACGGCGAACACGAGGCCACCTAGGGTTGCGAGCCCCCCGACGGCATCACCGAGCTGCGCCCACTTCTCGAGACCCCACGCCACCTCACCGACTCCGCTTCTCGAGCCATTCGTCGATGGCCTCGCGGACGAGGGCGCTCGCGTCAGGCCTCGCTGTCTTGCGCCCGGCGATCACGTCCGGGTCCTCGTCCGCGATCTTCTTCGCCTCGACGCGCAGGCTCTCGAGCTGCGACGGCTCCAGCGAGAACATAGTCTTGACGAATCCCCGATAGAGCGGCGAGCGCGGCCGCACCTCCTCAGCCGCGCTCCGCTCCTGTTCGGTTCGCTTCACGCTCGCCTTCTTCACTCGCTTCATCGGCATCCCAGTAGGCTAGCATGCCGCCCCGACGCGGACGTCCGCGCGCTAGCTCGCCCACGACGCGCGGCGCCTCGCGGGGAGCCCGCCCCAAGGGTGCTGGTACGAGACCGGGGCGCCCCGCTGAGCGAGCACCTGGTCCCGGCGGTCCTCGGCCAGGTTCGCCCCCACGCCGTAGAGCGCTGTCAAGATGCGGCCGGCCTGGAACGCGGCCAGAGCGACGGCGCGCAACGTGCGCGGGTCCGTGGGGTCCTTGCGGAGCAGCGGCGTCAGCTTCTCGATCTCGCGAAGCGCGTGGCGCCTCCCGCGTGCGAGCCGACGCGCGTTGTCCGAGGCCCGGCGCGCGGCGGCCGCCTGTCGGACCTCCAGATCCCAGCGGTCCCGCTCGATCCGCTCCCGCAGCTCGGCGAGTCGGAGCCCGTGCGCGCGCGCCAGCTTCCCGAGCGCCCGGGGCCGCGTGTCGGGGTCTCGGTGGAAGTCGCGCCGCGCGGCGGCCCAGGTCTCGGGAGTGGGGGTCGTCTTCGTGGTCATGCTGCTCTCCTTGGATCGACCGCCGGCGCCGCCGGGGTCGGGTTGTGCCGCGCCAGGACCTGCGCGACGGTTTGCGGCTGCCAGCGGCCGCCGCGTTTCGTGGGGCGCCCCTCGGCGACGAGTACCACGCAGATGTGTCGCAGCGAGCGGCCCGCGTCGCGCAGCTCGCGGATGCGCTGCGCGGTCGCCTGCTCCTGGAGGTCCGGGGTCCAGACCCGTCGCCCCTCGGCGTCCGTCTCCGTCGTGCGCCGCCACCCGAGCGCCTCGCCGCCGATTCGGACGCCCTTTGCCTTCAGGTGCGCAAGCGCGTCCCGAGTCCGTTCGCCGATGGCCTCGCGCTCCCACTGACTCACGCTCGCGAGGACGTGAAGAACGAGCCGCCCGCCGGCGGTCCGCGTGTCGACGGAGTCCGCGATCGAGAGGAGTGAGAAGCGGGCCGCGAAGTACGCCTCCACGAGTGACCCCAGGTCGCGCACGGACCGGGTGAGCCGGTCGAGCTTCGTGACGAGCAGCGCGTCGGCGCGGCCTTCGCGCAGGTCTGCGAGCGCCGCCTGTAGGCCGGGCCGGGCGAGCGTCTTCGCCGACACCCCAGCGTCCTCGCGGATCGCGACAAGTCCCAGGTCGGACGCAACGGCGAACGCCTGCAGCTTCGCGCGTTGCGCCTCGAGCGACACGCCCTCCTCCGCCTGGCCGTCGGTCGAGACACGGATGTAGCCGACGGCGCGGATCACGCTGCCTCCCCGAGCTTCGCGGCCCGGGGGCAGCCGAACGCGAGCGCCAGGCTCGTGAAGGGGCCGACCCACACGCCGCCCACGTTCACCCGCCAGGCGAGGGCGGCGCCGTCGAGGACGGCGGTGAAGGCCGCGCCGCGCACGATCACGTGCTCGGGCGCGCCGGCCGTATGCCGCCACGAACGCCGCCGCCTCCGCCCGGAACTCGCTGAACCCCTTAGCCATCGCTGCCTCCGGCGCCGGCTACCCGACATTCCGGGTAACTGGCTATCCAGTAGGCTAGTGGCAAGCGGGCCGAACGTCAACACCCCGCCCCCCACGCTGCCGGAGGCGCTTCGGTGGGCTTGCCCGTCATCAGGACGCACGTCCCCGTGACACACCGCCGACGCGATGACACGCGTCAGCGCCGAGACAAGCGGCGAGTGTCACCAGAACGGGGCGGGCGGGCGGCGTCCTCGACGCCCACGGAGCGGGTGCGGCGTCACGTCGCCCTGAGCGGCGGTTTGGTGCGGGGATGATCGGGGGCAAGCGCAGACGTGTTCCGCGGGGCTACGCTCGACTCGTGAACGACTCCGACCACGCCCTCAAGTACGACTCTCGCGACTTCCTCAAGTTCAGTGTCCGCCAGGATCGCGAGCGAGACGTGAACGAGCTCGAAGGGCTCATTCGCGGCATCGCTCTTGATGGACGGATCGTCGCCGCAGAGGCGATGGCTCTCAACCGGTGGTGCTTACGGGAACGGAACAGACCCGACGGCAGCCTCTTCCGCGAGGCTCGTGACCGCGTCCGCGAGGCAGTCTCCGACGGCATGCTGGACGACGAAGAGCGCGCAGATATCCTGCATTTCTGCGAGCTGCTGAGAAGTCCGTCGGCGTTCTACTCGGTCGCAACCGCAGACATGCAGCGGCTCCACGGGCTTCTCGCGGGGATCGGTGCCGATGGCGTCGTCAACGACGTAGAACTGAGTGGCCTCAGCGAGTGGCTCGAGAATGCGGAGAACCTGAAGGGCACGTGGCCGTATGACGAGATCGACAGCGTCGTCACGCACGTACTCGCTGACAGGCGCATCGACGCCCAGGAGCACGAATTCCTGGTGGCGTTCACTCAGGGGTTCCTTGACTCTACGAGTGATCTCGTGCTCGAGACGCCGTTCGACGAGACACTCATTCGCTTCGGGATCTGCGCATCGCAACCGGAGATCACGTTCCAAGAGAAGCGATTTTGCATAACGGGAAGCTCTCCCCGCGCCTCCCGTCGGCAGATCGAATCGGTCGTCGCACGACTCGGCGGGATTCCGCATCCGCGAGTCGTGAAGGATCTCGACTACCTGATCGTCGCTGCCGAGCGCAGCCTTTCGTGGGCATTCTCGTGCTACGGCCGGAAGGTCGAAGCGGCGATGCAGCTTCGCCGCAACGGAGCCTCGCTCGCGATCGTCCATGAGACCGATTTCTGGGACGCGGCCGCAGACCGCGGAATCCAGCCGCCCTCCTCGCTTCGGTAGACAGCGACGAGGCCGCGCCGCATCCACGATCCGTCAGCGATCAGCGGTGGCCGAGACGATCGGCGGCCCCGCCGCATCGCCTCCACGCATCTTCCGGAGCCCGCTCCAGGCCGCACTTGCAGGACGAGCGAGGCGTCAGCGCGACAGTCGCACCGTTAAATCGCCCGGCCCGATGACGGCGCTCGTGCTCCGAGTCGTGATGGACATCGAGGAGAACACACGGCCGCCAATGGCAGTCGCCGCGAAGCCTCAGCCCTGGGGTCCGCCGCGCGCATGACGATCCACGCGCGGGCCGCGCGGCCACGCGTTCGGCAGCGCGGCCCCTGTCGCCCCGTGGTGACCCATGCCGTTCGCGAGATCGGCGAACGCCGTCTCGACCTACGCCCACGGAGCCTCGCGCGTGATCCGAGGCGCCATGGGCGTGCCAGGCGGGACGCGGCGCACGTCCAGTACGACGCGGCGGAGGGCGAAAAGGCGCCGCCATCCGTGGCCGTCTAGGGGTTCCGCAGCCAGGCGCAGATCAGCGCGATCTCGCGTCGCACGCGAGCGTCGGCGTCGCTGCCGTAGCCCCGCTCGATCTGGTCCGCATACTCGCGCGCCTCGCTTGATCCGCGCCGGTGAGAGAAGCTGTCACGCGACACCTGCGAGAACTGGTTCAGCAGGTCACGCATGGCAGGCATCAAGTCGTCGGGCATGGCGCGAGACTACCTCTCGATGCCATGAAGGTCACGTGCGCGCGTTCACCATCTGGGCGGACGATGAAGTACTGTCAGTGCCATGCGCTATACGGACTCAGGGGGCAAATAGATGGCACTGGCACTGTTGACGATAGATGACCTGGCGAGGATTGCTGCCGCCGGGGGCGGGTTCAGGATTGATGGTAGCAGGCGCGCCGTTGATGATCTGGCGCGCCTCGCAGCTGCCGCAGGCCGCGGTGGCGGGAGTGTCACGATCACGGGCCTGAAGATGTATTCGGTCGACGACCTGGCGCGACTCGCCGCAGCAGGCAAGGGACACGTGATCCTGGAGGACTGAGCGGCGCCCGACGGGGAGGAGCACGTCAAGGACGGCGCGGGCGAGAGGTCATCATCACGCCACGCGCCCGGCCCGGATTACGACGCCCCATCGAAAATGTTCCGCGGCGAAACGCGGTATCCTCGCCGCTTCTCCACCGGAGGTTACGTGGCGCTTCGAGCGACTGAGGTCTTCACTCCCAACGACTTCCCGACGCACACGTACGTGGCGCGTCCGGCTGAGACGCTGGAGCAGCGGCTCGCTCAATACCTAGAGGTGCCGAAGCAGGTCATCTCCGTTTCCGGTCCTTCGAAGTCGGGCAAGAGCGTTCTCATCGAGAAGGTCGTCGGGCGCGAGAACCTGATCCCGGTGTTTGGGGCGGGAATCTCTCGTGCGGACGAAATCTGGGACCGCGCCTTGGATTGGATGGGCGTACCCGACGAAGTGGCGCGCGCTCGAACGACGGGGGTTTCAGGAGAGGTGAGCGCCGAGGCCAAGGGGAAAGCGGGCATCCCGTTCGTTGCGCAAGGAGAGGCGGGGGGTTCGGCGTCCGTGGGCGCGTCGCACGAGCGGTCGCGGCAGGAGACGTACCGTCGGCGCGGACTCCAGCAGGTTGCGAAGGAGATCGCCGGAAGCAGCTTCGTCGTCCTCCTCGACGACTTCCACTACATCGAGCGAACGGTCCAGGGCGACGCCGCGAGGCAGATCAAGGAAGCCGCGGCGGCGGGCATCCGTATCATTACTGCATCCGTGCCCTACCGTGCGGACGACGTCGTCCGCGCGAATCCTGAGCTCCGGGGGCGGTTGTTGTCGTTGGATCAGTCGTATTGGTCGCCCAGCGACCTGATGTCGATCGCGCAGGTGGGCTTCGGGAAACTGAAGGTGAAGCTCGACGATGCATCTATCGCGCGGTTCGCGGCTGAATCTGCCGGCTCGCCGCAGCTGATGCAGGTCATCTGCCTCAACGCGTGCTTCGAGCTCGGCGTGGAAGAGGAGCTTCACGACACTGCGGAATACCCGGAGTCACCTGAGCGACTCGTCCGCATCTGCAAGCGCGCTGCCCTCGTAACGGACTTCCGGTCCCTCGTGAGCGCGCTGTTGGATGGCCCGAGGACACGCGGCACGGAGCGGAAGACGTACACATTCCACGATGGCTCGACCGGAGACGTGTATCGAGCGGTCCTCAAGGCCGTGGCGTTGGACCCGCCGCAGCTGTCCTTCAAGTACGACGAGGTCGTTCGCCGCACGGCGCAGCTCTGCCACGGCGATGCGCCCAGCGGGTCCAGTATCATCGGAACTCTGACCCACATGACGAGGATTGCGGACGAGAAGTCGCCCCAAGACCGCGTCATGGACTGGGATGAGCAGAACCTCGACATGCCCAACCCATATCTTCTCTTCTACTTGAGGTGGTCTGGTCGGCTCGACGAAGGGCGGTGAAGATCGACCTGTTCCCGAGCCGCAGGCAGGGGAGCGCGCCGGCACCATGTTCTCGCGGTAGTAGGCTTCCGGACCGAGGCGCCGCGTGCATGCGGCGCACTCATTCTCGTCACGAGACCGAGCGTCGCGCTGACGCCTCGGCGAACACCCCGTTCCGCTGACGGCACCGCACGCCCGTCGCCTGCGCCGCCGCGACGATCTCCCGGCGCGGCGGTGCTCTACGCGATCGGGTTCCGGACCACCGCGATGGAGAACGCGTACCCGACCGTGAGCACCGGCGCGACCCACGTGGACCCGTCCCACCGCGGTCCGGCGCCGATCGTGAACCCGTTCACCGTCTTGTTCGTGACGCGCTGGACGAACCACGCGTTCTCGCACTGGACGAGCACGGCGTAGTCCGTGTCGGGCATGGGCGTCGAGAACGTCACCGAGATCGCCGTCTCGGTGTTCGTCGCTGTGATCCCGTCGCCATCGTAGACCGAGCAGGCGCCAGCGTTCACGTCGCTCGTGCCGAGCGTGGCCCAGGCGAAGATGCGCCGCAGCGACGCCGCGAACGCGGTCGCCGCGGAGTCGCCGCCGTCGACGTACGCCTTGTTCGCTACGTCGTCGCCGGCCGCGGGCGCGAGCGGCGTCGCGAGCCCCGCCTGGAAGGTCTGCTTCGCGGTGAAGGTCTGCGCCGCGTCCAGCAGCACGAGCGCGGAGTCGCGCAGCCACTTGATCCACTGGTAGACCGCCCACTGCCACCAGTTGAAGTAGCTGGCCGGCGGGGCCTGGTTCGCAGCCCAGCCCGCGTCCTTCTGGGCACCGTTCGGCTCCACGATGTCCGCGGAAGGGGTTCCGTCGAGTGCCTCTGCCCAGCGGGCGGCGTTGGTCGGTTTCACCATTTGTCAGCTCCTCGCGCCGGCGAGCATGCCGGCGTCGTAGACCGGCACGTATCGCCCGGGCGCGCGCGACGGAAGGCTGTGCTCCGATGAAGAAGGGCGGGCCGCCTTGCGACGGCCCGCCCCGGAGGAACGCGCTCCCGAGCCCGCCCCGAGCGCGGGGCCGGCGCAGGGGGATGGTGGACCCTCCGCGTCGGCAATCCTCGGGTATCACCCGGCGCTTGCCGAGCGGAAGCGGCCCGCTACTCCTCGTCGTTCGGGACCGCGTAGGCGGAGCACGCGAGCGGCGTCTTCCACGCGTCCTCGGCGTCGCGGCGCGCCTGCTCGCGAGCCTTCTCGGCATCCGTGGCGGGTCCGCCGCCGCGGCGCGTCGCTGCGACCGCGCAGAGCCGCTCGCGCGCCGCGCGGTGCGTGGCGTCGCGCTCCGCATCGTGGCGCGTCACCACCGCGGCGTCGGACCGCCACGCATTCTCCGCGTCCAGGATCATGCGCGCCCGCGCCGCCTCAGCGCCCGCAGGGGCACTCGGCGCGGTCGCGTCGTGCCGGTCGACAGCGGCCCGAAGAGCGGCGTCCAGGTACGCGTCGCTCGCCCCGACGGTGTCCAGGGTCGGAACGACGCGGGCGAGAACGCTCCGGATCACCTGGCGGTCGTCGACGCCGTCGAGCCTGGCGTCCGCGCCGAGCTCCCGACGGGCGATCGTTTCGATCTCGGTTCTCGTCATCGCCATCACTCCTCCGCCACAGCGGGCAGGTACTCCCGATCCGGGATCTCGTCGGGGAGCACGCCCGGGATCACCCGGAACAGGCCCTTGTTCGCGGTGACCCCCGCCCAGCGCGATCCGCGAGCGCGATCGGCCCACGCGCGCGACCGGCCCATCGCCGCCTCGATCCTGTTCGCCGCCTCGGCGAGCTTTCGAGCCTCGCCGATTCGCGACCGGATCCGGCGGTAGAACTCCTCCACCTCCGCCGTGACCGCCGCGTCTTTCGCCTGGAGCTGCTCGTCCAGGTCCGCGACCTGCAGCGCTTGATGTCGCGCTCCGCGCGCGCCGCGTTGTCCCTCGCGCGCCCGAGCGCGGCGGCGGCCTTCTCGACGCGCAGCTCGAGCGCCTCCCTGCGCCCGCGCGCGGCGTCGCGCTCGGCGACGAGCTTCGCGAACGCGGCGTTGTCGTCGGGGTCCGTCTCGCGGACCTCGCCCCCGAGCCGTTCGATCTCGGCGTTCGTCTCGGCGAGGCGCTGGGCCTCGCGATCGTGCGCCGCCGCTGCGCGCTCGAGGTCCGCGCGCGCCGCCGCCAAGTTCTTCTCTGCTGTGCTGATCGGGTTCTTCGCCATGTACGCGTCCTCCATGGCGTCCCACGTATCGCCCAGGGCTGCGCGCCGGAAGCCGCACGCGATACGTGCGGGGCATGTGCCTCGAACCGATCAAGGCGCTCGCCGCCGAGCACCTTTCCCGCAGGCTCGCAGCGCTCACCGCAGTCGCGAACGGGATCGCCCCTCCGACGGAGGCGGCGCCGACCGAAGGCCGGTGGTTCGCGGCCGTCGGGTGGCTCACCGCGGACGAGCTCGGGGAGCTGCTCACGCTGCTCGATCGCGCGACGGGCTCGGGCCCGCCGCTGCACGGCTGCACGCGCATCGGCGAGCTCATCGAGATCGCGGAGCAGCGGCGCAGCACGGGTCAGCCGCCGCTCAGCCGATAACTGGCGTCAGCTGGACGGGGTCGATCGGGCGTCCCCGGCGGGGCGCTGCGTCTCCGTCTGCGTGCTCGTCGTCTCGTTGACGCGCTCCGGGAGCGGCGGCGGGCGGAACTCCTCGAGCGCACCGGCGGCGTCGCCGCGCAGCTTCCGCAGGCCCCGCGCCTCGATCTGTCGGACGCGCTCGCGCGTCAGGCGAAGCGCCTGGGATCTCCTGCAGCGTCGCGCCGCCGCGATCTGCGACGTCGAGCGCGCACGTCTCGACGAGTTCCTCGAGCCTCGCTCCGCGTACCTCGGGGAGCAGGTGGTAGCGGCAGCTCGTCCGCGGGCACGGCCGCGGCAGCGCCGCGCACTCTCTGCGCGTCATCTCGCTCGCTCCACGATCGCCGATGCGCGTGACCCCTCGATCGCGCCTTCCGTCCGGAGAACGCTCGCGAGCGCCTCAACGGCGGTCCACCGGCGGACGAGCAGGTCGACTGTCCTGGGCCACCTCCAGGTAAGGAAGCTCAGCTCCCCTCCCGGTCCGCAGGCGCGACGCGCGGCCGCGAAGTCCGTTGCCGCGCCGCCGCACCGGGCATCGACTTCCGCGAAGCTCAGCGAACCGAGGCCGACGACGACTGCCTCACCGGCTGCCCCGGCGAGATGGCGCAGGACCGCGTCCCGGCGCGACCGCGCCGCCGGTACATCTCGTGGAGGACGGAACCGTGTGAGTCCTCCGCCGTGCGGGCCGACCGTCATAGCCCCGAGTTCGCAGCCGGTAGCGAGCGCGGCGACGGCGTGCCCTGCCTCGTGATACGCGGCGAGCTCGCGAAGCGTCGTCAGCGCGCCGGCGCGAGTGCGAGGGAGGTGGCTCAACGGCGCGCCTCCGCCTCGGCTCGCCGCGCCTCGGCGCCGGCGAGGAGCTCCTGGGCGCGCCGAGTCTCCTGCTCCGTCAGCGGCGCCACGCGCGGCCGCCGGCGCCGCGGCATGGCGGCGCAGTTGTGCGCGCCGCAGTGGGCGCAAACGTCTTCGCCCTCGCCCCCGAGGATTGCCTCGAGCTCGTCGAGCTCGGCGTCCGTCATGAACGGCAGGAGCGAGGACGAGCGAGCCGGGCGACTCGCCTCGAGCTTTGCGACGCGGCTGGCGTGCGTCCGCGGCGGGCTCACGACGAGAGCCTCCGCTCCTCCCGGCCGCGCTCGGACGCCGCCTCGAGCGCCACGAGCCGCGACTCGATGTCCGCGTTGGCGATCACGGTGACGAGAACGTGCAGCACGTGCGCCATCGCCCGGGCGCGCTTCACCTCGATCTCGTTCCCCTCGAGGAGCGCGTAGAGGTCCCGGAGCGCGGCCTTCACGTTCTGCGCGGTCGCGAGGCGCCGCCGGTAGCGCCTCCGCGTGTTTTTTTCGCCGCCCTGGCCGTCGTCTTCCGTTGTGTCCACGTCGTTTCCGCCTCTCGGGCGTGGTCGCGAAATGCGTGAAAGCGCCGTCGTTCCGCCGCCCAATCCCGCGTATCGCTCATCGGAGCGTGGCACCAGAGGTCACGCCTCTCCGACCCTGGTTCTTGTCGGGTCGATCCGGACGCGGTGGCGGCGAGGGAACGCTGCGCTCGCGCTTCTGCTGCCAACGGCTGCGCTCCCGTTCGCGCTGGCGGTCCGTCTTGCGCCGCTGGGTGGCTACGACCGACCGGGTTGCGGGAAGGATGTGGATCCCCATCGTCGTTCCTCCGTCGCGCTAAGCGCTAACGTCGTCGCGGTTGAGCTCGCTCCAGTGGCGCGGCGCTCCCCGTGCAGGTTTCGCCTCTGCCGCGCGATCGGCAGGGCGTGAGGGGGTCGGGTGCGGGTCGGGCGTGATCGCCGCTGCGGCGGCCGCCTGCGCGGCGCGGGCGGTGATCGCGCGGATGCGCTCGAGCGCGGCGCGCGTCTCGGTGTGCTCACCGGTTGTGGTAGCGGAGCTCACACTCGCCCTCCTGGAAAGCGTCGGCCTTTGACGGGATCCCCACTCCGACGCGGATGTCGCGGATACCCAGCGCTGGGCGCTTCGCCGTGTAGGCGTTCCACTTCCGCGCGAGCTCGTGAATCGTGTCGCATCGGCGGAAGCCGACTTCACCAAGACCGACGCGCCACCGGCGGTCGACTTCGCCGAGCTCGCCGCCGGAGAGCCGCAGCAGCTCGGCGATCGCCTTCGCGTCTCGACCACCCTGGAACCCGTAGGTTCCGCCGCACAGCTCGCGGAAGCTGGCTTCGAGCTGTTCCTGCAGCAGGCGGTGACGTGAGTCCGGCTCGCCGCCTCGCGTCGCGCGCCGCCCCGGGCGCGCCGGAGCCGCAGGCGACGGCGACGGCTGCTTTTGCGTGTTCAGTGTTCCCGTGTTCCCTTGTTGAATGGGGGCGGGTTGCGGGGCGGCTCCCGGGGCGGGAGACGGG
>NZ_JAKZLF010000004.1 GCF_022808855.1 Anaeromyxobacter soli | reverse complement strand
AGATCCTCCCGGGCGCGACGTTCACGAGCGCGGACGTGCGGACGTCGCAGTACTCGTTCTCGGACGTGCTGCACCGGTTCCACGCGCAGAGCTCCGCGGTGCTCACGTCGTACGACGCGAACATCGCGAAGAACTGCTACGACTGCCACCCCGGCAACAACGTGAACTGCTACCGGGACACGCACACCACGAAGACCAACGCGAGCGGCCAGCCGATCTGGTGCACCGACTGCCACGGCGACCTGAACCAGCGCATCGCGCAGAACCAGATGGCGAACCCGTGGTCCGACCAGACGCTGCCCACCTGCGCGCAGTGCCACGGCACCAAGTACGGCGAGCTGTCCCCGTCGCACGCGAACTGGCTCAAGATCGGCGTCTTCGGCAAGTACCTCAACTCGAGCGGCCACAAGTTCGACAAGGTGCTCTGCTCGTCGTGCCACGGCTCGCCGCACGGGCTCAACCCGTCGACGCTCGCCAAGGACAACGTGCAGAACGTCGCGCTGCAGAACGACTCGCGCGCCATCGGTGTCTGCAACGTCTGCCACACCGGCAAGTCGGCGTCGTGGGGGGTGCCGCCGCACTAGGTCGCGCGGCGTGAGGACGGCCGCGGGAGGCATGCTCTCCCGCGGCCCGTCCCGCCGCACAGCTCGCGTCGAGGCCGACCGCGGGCCGTAGCTGCGGCCACCCCGCCGCAGCGAGACCTCTCGCAGCGGCTTCTCGTGCGCGGGTGCAGCCCCCGCCACGAGCGGCGTGACCGACTTCGTCGCGACAAGACGTCGCAACGTCGCCGTCGCGGCGCCTTCGCGCTGCGCGTATCCGGGCAGGAACACGCCGCTTCGGTGGTGGCATGTCCCGTGCTCTAGCGACGCGGCAACGCGACGCACACGAGGCGCGGTCCGGAGCCCGGCGGCACCCGCTGTCAGCCGAACCACGCCGACGAGGTCCTCGGCCGGCAAGCGCGCGAGGACAGAGGTGCTGCTCGCCGACGTCGCCGGCCTCCGGGGCGCCGGCCTCACCATCGAGAGGGACGACAGATGAAGAGAGCGCTTTACGCATTCCTCGCCATCTCCGCGATGCTGGCGGCGTGCGGAACCGAGCAGGAGCTGGCCGCGCAGAGCCAGGCCGAGACGGCGGCGAGCTCGTACACGATCACGATCGTGTCGCAGAACCCCTCGAGCGGGGTCGCGATCACCGTCAGCCGGGCCGACCTCTACGGCAGGGCGAGCGGGACGACCGAGTTCACCCGTACCTACACGACGGGCACGGCCCTGTCGCTCACCGCGCCCTCGAGCGCCTCCGGGGCTCCGTTCCAGAAGTGGCAGAAGAACGGCGTCGACCTCACGTCCAGCACGACCGCCAGCATCACCGTGAGCGCGCAGGATCGCTACACGGCGATGTACGGCTCGAGCTCGGGCGGGAGCTCCCCCACCTTCAAGATCCTGGCGAGCAACGATCTCGGGATGCACTGTGCGTGTCCGAGCTTCAGCACGTTCATGCTGCTGCCGCCGTACAACACGCTCCGGGCACAGGTGTTCCAGACCGGCGCGGGCGAGCCGTCGCTCCTCGGGGCGAGCACCCAGTACAAGGTCACCTACGACGTCCTCGAGAACACCGACGCCGCGATGAAGGCGGACCCGTACTTCGCGAACTGGATCCAGAACTCCCCGAAGATCTTCCCCGGCTTCCAGCCGGTGCGGGCGGACGGCCGCATCCAGGGGCTCGGCGGCGCGACGCTGAGCGGCGACATGGAGGTCAAGACGACGCCGGCCACGACCTACTTCGAGAAGGCGGGCATCCCCGCCTATCCGGTGGTGACGGGCACCGCCACGGACATCATGACGGACCCGCTCGGCGGCCCGCAGCGCACGCCGTATCTCACCGGTCGGATCCAGGTCGTCGAGAAGGCGACCGGCAAGGTGATGGCGAGCGACGACGTGACGGTGCCGGTGGCGTTCGGCGGTTGCTGCAACTGCCACGTGAAGCTCGCGGGCGCGTACGGGAAGCCCACGACGCCCGCGGGCTCGTTCGAGACGATGGGCATGCTGCACGCCCGTGACGCCCGGATCGACTTCTCGAAGCTCGATCCGGACGGCGACGGCGTGGGCGGCCCCATCCGCTGCTCGGTGTGCCACTGGGATCCGGCGATGGGCGAGAGCAAGGCGCCGGGCTTCGCGACGACGTATCCGAGCTACAAGATCCTCCCGGGCGCGACGTTCACGAGCGCGGACGTGCGGACGTCGCAGTACTCGTTCTCGGACGTGCTGCACCGGTTCCACGCGCAGAGCTCCGCGGTGCTCACGTCGTACGACGCGAACATCGCGAAGAACTGCTACGACTGCCACCCCGGCAACAACGTGAACTGCTACCGGGACACGCACACCACGAAGACCAACGCGAGCGGCCAGCAGATCTGGTGCACCGACTGCCATGGGGATCTGAACCAGCGGATCGCCCAGAACCAGATGGCGAACCCGTGGTCGGCGCAGACCCTGCCCACCTGCGCGCAGTGCCACGGCTCCTCCTACGGGGAGAAGTCGCCCGGCCAGAGCGGCTGGCTGAACACCGGCATCTTCGGCAAGTACCTCAACTCGGCCGGTCACCACGGCTCCAAGGTGCTCTGCTCGTCGTGCCACGGCTCGCCGCACGGGCTCAGCCCGTCCACGCTCGCCAAGGACAACGTGCAGAACATCGCCCTGCAGAACGACGCGCGGGCGATCGGCAAGTGCACGGTCTGCCATGGTGACCAGTCGAGCACCTGGCAGGTCCCGCCGCACAACTAGCGAAACAGGCCGGCCGCGGGGTGGGTACGCTCACCCCGCGGTCGCGTCCTCGAAACTCCACTCCAAGCACGGAAACGTTCTCCATGACGCGACGGATGGTGATGGTGTCGGTGATTGTGGTGTGGATCGGCGCGCTGGCCGCGGTGGTGAGGCTCGGTCCGCCGCGTCTGCGCGCCTCGGGACCGCCCCTCACGGCTGCAGCGCTCGACACCTCGAAGACCCTCGACTACCTCGCGGGCTGGGCGCGGCGCGACCGCTGGGACGCGTTCCCGGAGTCGCCCTCGTTCGCCTTCTACAACCTGTACACGACGCGTGCCCTCGGCGGCTCGGTGTCACCGGAGCTTCGCGCCCAGGTGATCGAGTACCTCCGCAGGTGCCAGGCGCCCGACGGCGGGTTCACGGCGGCACCCGGGACCGGACCGTCGCACGTCGTGCCGACGCTGTACGCGACGCGCACGCTGGGGCTCCTCGGCGCGCTCGACGCGATCGACCGGCCGCGCGCGGTGGCGTTCCTCACGTCGCTGGCGGGGAAGGACGGCGGCTTCCGTGGACGCGCTGCCGAGGCGGACGTGTCGCTCGGCGCGACGTACCACGCCCTCGCCGCTCTCGAGATACTCGGCGCCCTCGATCGCGTGGACCCGCGCCGCACGGCCACGTTCCTCTCGTCGCACCGGGCGGCGGAGGGAGGCTTCGCGCTGCGCCCGGGCATGATCGCCTCGCCGGCCGCGACCTTCATGGCGGTGCGCTCCCTGAAGCTCGTCGGCGCGCTCGATCCCGAGACGGCCGCGGGCGTGGCGCGCCACCTCTCGGGCTCCCGGTACTCGGGGAAGGTCCGCGACGGGAAGTTCACCTCGCTCCCCGAGATCGAGGAGGAAGCCCAGGTGCTGGGTGCCCTCGCCGAGGTCGGTCGCCTGGACGTCGTGGACCGTGCCGAGGTGGAGCGGTTCGTGGCGAGCCTGTACGTGGCCGAGAACGGCGGGTTCGGGCCGCAGCCCGGCCTCGGCACGACTCCCCCGAGCACGTTCCACGCGATCGCGTGCCTCGTCGCCCTCGGCCGGCTGCCCGCGCCGGCGGGAGGCTAGGGCTCCCCTTCACGAGCAGCAGGTCGTCCGCGCGAAGTGGGCGGCGGCGAGCCCATCGAAGCAGGCGTCGAGCCGGTGGCGGCGGTCTCGCCCGAAGGTCGCTCGACCGGCCCGGCCTCGGTTTGCGGACGGGCGCCGCTCCCGGCCGGCGGCGCGATGAGCTCTCGCCCGCCTCGCCTCTCGCCGTCGCCCGTCGGACGAGCGACGAAGCCTCCGCGTCACGGCCAGCCCGGGCTCGACGTTCGACGTCCCGGTGCTCACGCTAGAGGCGCCATGCCATCCACACTGCCCAGCCAGATGAAGGCCGCCGCCGTCGATCACTTCGGCGGACCCGAGGTCCTGCACACCGAGACGTTGCCCGTCCCGCAGCCCGGCGAGCACGAGATCCTCCTCCGGGTCGACGTGGCCGGAGTCGGCGTCTGGGACCCGTGGGTCCGGCAAGGCGGTTTCGACGACGGCTCGACACGTTTCCCCTACGTGATGGGGAACGACGGAGCCGGAGTCGTGGTGGCAGTGGGCCCGAAGGTCAGCCGCGTACGCGTGGGACAGCGAGCCTATGGCTATCAGATGGAGGGCGGCTTCTACGCCGAGTACGCCAAGCTCGAGGAGGGGCGGGCGGCCCCGATCCCGAGCGGCCTGGACGCGAGGGAGGCCGGCGCGCTGGGCGCGGACGGGATCACCGCGCTGCGCGGGCTCGACGACGAGCTGCGGCTGCGCAGCGGACAGTCGCTCATGATCATCGGCGCGAGCGGCGGGGTGGGCCACATCGCCGTGCAGCTGGCCAAGCGGATGGGGGCGCGCGTGCTCGCCGTCGCCTCGCGAGCGGATGGTTTGAAGCTGGTCGAGAAGCTCGGCCCGGACGTCGCGATCGACGGGCGAAGAAAGGACGTGGCGAAGGCGGCTCGCGCGTTCGCGCCCGAGGGGCTGGACGCAGCTCTCGTGCTGGCGGGCGGGGACGACGTGAACGCGGCGCTCGCGACGATCAAGAAGGGGGGACGGGTCGCCCATCCCAACGGCGTGGAGCCCATCCCGGAGGTCCCGAAGGGCGTCGAGCTGCTCGCGTACGACGGCACACCCAGCGCAGAGGCGTTCGACCGGCTCAACCGGCTGATCGGGGACGCCCCGTTCCACGTCGAGCTCGGGAAGCTCTACGAGCTCGAGGAGGCCGCCCAGGCTCAACGGGACGTCGAGAAGCACCACCTGGGAAAGCTCGCGCTGCGTATCCACTGAGGCGGAGACCCGTCGAGCTGGATGGCTGCTGCGGTGCACGACCCCACCAACCGGGCTCCGCGCTGGGGCGGCCGCCCGGCCGGAACTCTCACCGCCGCCGGCTCGCCAGGGGCTCGATCACCGCGCCGCCACCCACCGCGCTCCGCACTTCGGGCAGACGTACGTCGCCATGTTGCCGATGGACTGCTCGACGACGCCTTCGGCGCCGCACTTCGGACACTTGTTCGTCGGCTGAGTCGGGGCAGGGACGTGGACGGGCATGGCGGAAGAGTCTACCCCGCCTGCGCGCCGTCGCCGACGCGCCGTCGAGTCACGGTTCCGGTTCGCTTGGCGGTGCCGCCGGGCGGTGGTCATGTTGTGCGCGGCCCGCCCGCCTCGCGCAGGCGTGCGCGGTCGGACGCACCCGGAGAGCGGAGGTGGGCCGTGGCGAGGACGATGCGAGCAGTCGAGATCACCAGGCCCGGATCGGGCTTCACGCTCGTGGAGCGCCCCGTGCCCGAGCCAGCGGCGGGACAGGTCCGCATCGCGGTCGAGGCGTGCGGCATCTGCCACTCCGACGCGTTCGTGGCGGAGGGCTCCTATCCCGGCCTCGTATACCCGCGCGTCCCCGGTCACGAGGTGGTCGGCCGCGTCGACGCCGTCGGAGCAGGCGTGGTCGTCTGGCGCCCGGGGCAGCGTGTCGGAGTGGGCTGGCACGGAGGGCACTGCGGGGCGTGCGAGGCGTGCCGCTCGGGCGACTTCATCCAGTGCGAGCGTGGGCTCGTCTGCGGCTTCAGCTACGACGGCGGGTACGCCGAGCAGATGGTCGCCCCGCAGGAGGCGCTCGCCGCCATCCCCGACGCGCTCGACTCGGTCGCCGCCGCTCCGCTGCTCTGTGCGGGCGTCACCACGTTCAACTCGCTGCGAAACAGCGGCGCCCGGGCGGGCGACCTCGTGGCGGTGCAGGGCATCGGGGGGCTGGGGCACCTCGGCCTGCAGTACGCCCGCAAGCTCGGGTTCCGGACGGTCGCGCTCTCGCGCGGCGCAGACAAGCGCGCGCTCGCGCTCGAGCTCGGCGCGCACGAGTACGTCGATCAGGAGGTCGGGGACGCGGCGGCCGCGCTCAAGAAGCTGGGCGGCGCGCGCGTGATCCTCGCCACGGCGCCGAACTCTCAGCTCATGTCGAGCCTCTTCGACGGCCTGGGACGCGACGGTACGCTGCTGGTGGTCGGCGCGAGCGCCGATCCGATCCAGGTCTCGCCGTTCCAGCTCATCGGCGCCCGGCGGCGGGTGCAGGGCTGGCCGAGCGGTACGGCCAAGGACTCAGAGGAGACCCTGGCCTTCAGCGCGCTCAACGCGGTGGCCTCGCGGAACGAGACGTTCCCGCTCACGGCGGTGAACGAGGCGTTCGAGCGGATGATGTCGAACCGCGCGCGCTTCCGGGTCGTGCTGAAGGTCCGGCAGTAGCCTCGGCAGCGCCGTACGCGCGGCCGGGGGGATGGCAGCAGCGGAGCGGCGCACGGCCTGCGCCTCGAGCGCCAGCGCCGACGCACGCGCTGAAGCCGGGAGCCCGGCGGCCGATCTGCACGTCTGCCCAGCCCGACTCCGGACTCGGCGTGGAGGTTGCCATTCAGCCCACTTGTGTCACGCCCCGCCGGTGATGAGTCTGCGCCACCCCTAGACACCACGCCTCGCCTACCAGGAGGCGTCATGGACCGGCTCGCGCAGAAGAACAGGGAAAAGGTCATCGACCTGCTGATGGAGCGCCTGAGTTTCGAGCGCGCCGGAGTGAAGCTCTACGACAAGGTCCTGGAGCGGATGCGCGAGTCGAGCGGCGCGCGGAGCGGGCGTCACGGCGACGGCGACTACACCACCTACGGTCTGAGCGGCTATCGCGCCGGCGACGTGGACCGCGGCGTGCACGAGGACCTCGACCGGGAGCAGGGCGGGATCGCGCACCCCGACCGCGAGCGCGAGCGAGAGGAGCGCGTCGTCGCCGAGATGCTGCCACTGGTGGAGAAGATCCGCGCCCAGGAGAAGGAGCACGAGGAGTGGTTGAAGAGCAGCATCCGGCGGCTCGGCGGCGACGACAAGCGGATGACGGAGATGGCAAACGTGACGGTGCGTGAAGCGGCCGGCATCGAGAAGGTTGTCATGAAGGATCCGCAGCTCCCGCACCTGTTCCACGCGCTCCTCGCGGCGGAGCACGTGGACACGGCCGGGTGGGACCTCCTCCTCGTGCTCGCCGGCGAGGCAGGCGACGGCGCCGCCGAGGAGGAGTTCAGGAAGCGCCTGCAGGAGGAGGAGCGACACCTCGCCTTCCTGCGCGAGGCGCTGCGCACGTTCTCGGCCCACGAGGTGCTGGGCGAGGAGCTGCATTCGCCCACGCCACCGGTCTGATCCCGGCGCGGGCGGTCGGGCTCGGCGCGAGGTCGCATTCGAGGTAGAGATGAGGGCCATGACGGTGCTCATCGTTCGCCTCGGCAGTCCACGCGCCGCCGGAGAGGGCCTCCGGATCGGTACGGTGCGCCGCCCGCCGCGCGGCGTGCCCGCGGCCCGCTTCGCCCCGGACGACTGGTACGACGTCTGGTACCCGAACCTCGCGCCGAGCACCGAGACGATGAAGCTCGGCAAGGCGGCGCGGACCGAGCGGGAGTGGGCGCTGTTCGCGAGGAGGTTTCGCGCCGAGATGGCCGAGCCCGCCCCGAGCCGCACGCTCGACCTGCTCGCTGCGCTCTCGCGCACGGCGAGCTTCTCTGTAGGGTGCTACTGCGAGGACGAGGCGCGCTGCCACCGGTCGGTGCTGCGCGCGCTGCTCGGGGAACGCGGCGCGAAGATGGGGTGACGAGCGCTGCCGGCAGCGCGTTCTGCGCGGGGCGCCAGGACGCGGCCGGTGCGGGTCTCGCGTTCGGCCGAGCCGGCGGTGTCGAGCGTTGACCGGAGCCGGGGCACGCCTCAGAACAAGAGCGCGATGCCGCCCGGTGCTGGCACGAGATCCACGCCGCGGCGCCGGCGCGGACCCGATCTGCGATGAAAGAACCAGGGGATCGCGAACCCGACCGCGCTTCCGACGGCCGCGCCCGCGGCGACGTCGGTGAGCCAGTGCGCGTCGCCGGCCATCCTGAGGTATCCCACGCCGGACGCCAGCGTCAGCCCGACTCCCCAGGCCCATGGCGCCCACGATCGGCCCCGGATGGTCGCGACCGTCGCGGTCGACGTCGCGAGCGAGAACGCGAACGAGGTGTGGCCGGAGTAGAAGCTGCGGTCGCGCGATCCCGGCATGAACGTGGAGCCGCCGGCGGGGCGAGGCCGTGCGAAGCCGTCCTTCGCGGCGTTGACGAGATCCGACGCGATCGCGACGGACTCCCCGACGACGAGCAGGTCCTCGAAGAACGTCCGGCGCGTCCCGTCCTGCGCCGCGCCGAGCGCGGAGAGCGTGAGCGCACCCGCCGACAGAACGCCGGAGTCGATCACGTCCGAGAGGTGCCGGGCGCGAAGCTCCGCGCGCGCGCCGGTGAGCCGGAGCGCGTCGCGTGCTGCCTCGTCGAGGCCATTCACGGCGCAGAATCGGCACTGGCTCGGCGAGAGCCGGGGGAGGGCGAGGCCCGCGGCGAGGGCCCCCGCGAGGAAGGTCACCGAGACGTCGAGGCGTGGGTGGACGACGAGGTCGTCGGCGGAGGGAGCGGCGGGCCAGGCGATGAAGGCCCATGCGGCCAGCGCGACGGTCAGCGGACGCTTCATCACCGGAACTTTGGGCTCACAATGAATGAGCGCCACGGGAGAGCGGGGCTGACGCACCCGAGAGTTCCTGCCGGTGCCGTGGGCCGGGCGCGCGGAGCCGCGGGCTCGGGTTCGACCGCGGCGACGGACCTCGGCCGAGGCAAGAGCATTCGGGCGCCCGGACGTCTTATCGGACGCTCGCGGACCGCGGCGCGAGCTCGTGGACGCCGATTCGCAGCGCCGCGGAGAACGCGGCGATGCGTCCCCGGCGCCCGTCCGGAGACGCATCGCCGTTCGAGGTTCAGTGCACGGAACGCGGCGGAGGGAGATACGCGTACGGGCGCGCGTCGAGCCAATGCCAGGCATTGCCGCTCTTCCTGGCGAGCATCACGACGTGCAGCTTCATCGTCCTGGTCGAGCCATCCGGCATCCTGAAGTTCTGGAGCTCGTGATCGAGGTCCATGAACGCGAGGTCGTCCTCCATGCGCCGCACGGAGGAGATCGCGAACCGCGAAGTCGTGCCTGCGAGGATCGTCTCGCAATCGTGACGGTACGCGGCCGCGACGCCGGAGCGACCGTTCCCGACCTCTCCGGTGGGGGTGATGAGCGTGCCGTCCTCGGTCCAGAACGCCGCCACCGCCTCCACGTCGAACCGGTTGAACGCCTCGTTGAACTTCCGACACGCAGCTTCGAGCGATGGATCCGCCTTGTAGGGCTGCGTCCCGACTTCCTGCGTCGTTTCCATGAGCACACCTCCGTACGACCTAGGTCGTGGCGGTTGCGGCGGAAATGCTCGAGCGCAAATGCCAGGCGGGGGCGCCGGATCGGGTGAAAGGATCCCGCGAGGTCGGCTGGCCGTGACGTCGGCGCGAGGGCGGCGGTGCGACCAGCAGGCGCCGGTCGCCTCCTGATATGGATACACGATGCCACTGAAGCCGAGTGCTCAGAGGGTCCAGGACGCGCTGCGGGGCGCCGGCTTCGCGAACACCGTGATCGAGCTGCCCGACTCCGCTCGGACCGCAGCAGAAGCGGCGGCTGCGGTCGGTTGCGACGTGGGGCAGATCGTGAAGTCCCTGCTCTTCGAGGCGAAGCCGAGCGGACGCGCGGTGCTGGTCGCGGCGAGCGGGAGCCACCGCGTCGACGAGCAGGCGGTGTCGGCGGTGATCGGCGAGCGCATCGCACGCGCCTCGGCCGACTTCGTTCGCGAGCGCACCGGGTTCGCCATCGGCGGCGTGCCCCCCATCGGACATGCGCAACCGCTCCTGGCCGTGGTGGACGAGGCGCTGCTCGCGTACGAGCGCATCTGGGCGGCGGCCGGCCACCCCCACGCCGTGTTCGAGCTGACGCCCGCCGAGCTCGTGCGGATGACGGGCGGGAGGGTCGCGCGGCTCGCGGCGGCGGAGCCATAGCGCTTCGAGGAACGCGTAGGCCGCTCGAGCTCTCCGTACGAAGAGCGCGCCACCGGGCGGTCCCTCGACTAGGCTGCAGGCGCCATGTCATCCAGCCTGGCTGCCGTCGTGCTCGGCCTCGCCTCCGCCGCATCATGGGGAGCGGGGGACTTCACCGGGGGGATCGCCTCGAAGCGAGCGCCGGTCGTCGGCGTCCTCGTGCTCGGCCAGGCCGCTGGCGTGACGCTCATCCTCGCGGCGGCGCTGCTCCTTCACGAGAGCGTCCCCGCGCCCGCCACCCTCGCCTGGAGCGTCGCAGCGGGTGCTGCGGGAGCGGTCGGCCTCGCCGCGCTCTACCGCGCGCTCGCGGTGGGGCGCATGGCGGTGGTGGCGCCCGTCTCGGCGGTCCTCTCGGCGAGCATCCCGGTGGTGTGGGGCGCGCTCGCCGAAGGGATGCCGTCGGGCTCGAAGCTCGCCGGCTTCGTGCTCGCGCTCGCTGGCATCTGGCTCATCGCGCGCGCGGGGCCGCCCGGCGGCGGGACGGAGGGACTCGGGCTCGCCCTCGTCGCCGGCTGCGGCTTCGGCGCGTACCTGGTGCTGATGGACCGCGGTGCGCAGGGGGGAACGTTCTGGCCGCTCGCGGCGGCGCGCGGGACGTCGTTCGCCCTCGCGGTGGTCGTCGCCGGGGCCCGCCGGCGTCCGTGGGCGCCTCCGAGGCACGCCGTGCCGCTCGTTCTCCTCTCGGGGGTGCTCGACGCCGGCGGCAACGCCTTCTTCGTCCTGGCGACGCAGGCCGGCCGCCTCGACGTCGCGGCCGTCCTGGCGTCGATGTACCCGGCGAGCACGGTGGCGCTCGCGGCCGGGCTCCTTCGGGAACGCATCACCCGGCCGCAGTCGGCGGGCATCGTCGCGGTCCTGGGAGCGATCGCCCTGATCGCGGGGTGACGCCCGAGCGCGCGGCGTCGGAGGGAGGCTGGCTAGAACCGCGGAGCCCCGTAGCTCCGCTCGAACAGCGCACGGATCGCCGCGCGACCGTCGTCGGAGAGGTCTCGCGTGCCGGTGCCCGCGAACCTCTCGCGCCTGATGGCGGGAGGCTCCTCGGCGACCCAGTCCCGCTCGTTCCACCGGAACCAGCGCTTCTGCTCCTGGTCGAAGAGGTGGACCGGCTTTCCCCAGTGCCGCGCAAGCTCCACGGCCCAGCCCGTCGCGCCGTGCGCCGGCTCGTCGGCGGCGACGGCGCCGACGGCGAACACCTCGCCGGCCGTGCTCACCTGGTGCCAGATCGCCTGGAGCACGCGCCGCTGCTCCCCCGGCTCGGGGAGCGCACGGTGCAGGTGCGCCTTCAGGTAGGCGGCGCTGACCTCGCCCACCTTGAGCTCGTCCTCGCTCAGCTCGACGAGCCCGCGCGTCCGCGCGAGGTCGTGACGGCCGCCGAACGTGAAGTTCACCTCCCGGACGCCCCATCGTTCGGCGCAGGCGCCGAACTCCTCCTCGGCGCCCGCGGAGCCGCTCGCCAGCAGCGTGAACGACTCCGGGGAGAGCTCGTCCGGCGCCGAAGCCTCGTCGTCTCTCGGCGGCCGCAGCCGGCCGCCCTCGAGCACGAGGGGGACCTCGATCCCGGGGAACCGCTCGAAGTCCTTCGCCAGCGTCAGCCGGGCATGCCGTCCGTGCGGCTCGAGGGAGATGGCGACGTCGACGAGCGCGGCGCACTCGTCCGACAGCGGGGCGATGCGCCGGGCGCCGGCGAGCTCGCGGGCTCGCGCCGTCATCCAGATCTCGGCGCCGACGCGGGCCGCGCTCGCCTTGAACCCGCCGACCGTGGCGGCGCACGCGGGCTGTTCCCAGGCGAAGCCGTCGACGAGGATGGCGCGGGGACCGTGCTGGAGGTGCGCCTGGAACGCGGCCAGCGCCTCCTCGAGCCCCCGCACGCCGAAGGCGCGCTCCACCGACGACCAGATGAGCCGCCGGTGGGCGATGGCCTCGCGCACGCCCCCGCGGTCGGCCAGCCCGACACCCTCGGCGAGCTCGTCGAAGAGCGCGTCGTAGCGCGCGGAGACGTGCTCCACGGATTGGCCGACCGCGACGTGGAGGACCGGCTTCTCGCGCAGCAGGGCGTCCAGCCCGAGCTGCACGAGGCAAGCAGACTTCCCGACGCCCGCAGGCGCCACGATCACGCCCAGGTGACCCTTCCCGAGCCCGCCGCGGATGGAGCGGTCGAGTATCCGCAGCGGGCTCTGGAGGATCGCTTCCTGCCGGATCATGGGCGCCGGACGGGATCTACTTCTTGCCGCCCTCCGCGGCCTTCTTGCCGGCCGCCTTGGACATGAGCTCCTCGGCCATCGCCGTCGGGACCGGCAGGTACCGGGAGAACTCCATGCTGAACTCCGCCTTGCCCTGCGTCGAGGACCGGAGGGTCGTGGAGTACCCGAACATCTCGGCGAGGGGCACCTCGGCCTCGATGCGGACCAGCCCGCCGTCCTCCTGCGAGCCGACGATCATCGCGCGCCGCTGCATGAGCGTGCCGAGGACGCCGCCGGAGAACTCGGAGGGCGTCTCGACGCCGACCCGCATGATGGGCTCGAGCAGGCGCGGCTTCGCGCGATCGAAGCCCTCGCGCCAGGCGCCGCGCGCGGCCTCCTGGAAGGCGATGTCGGACGAGTCGACCGCGTGGCTCGCGCCGTCGTTGATGACGACGCGCACGTTCACCACGGGGAAGCCGAGCAGCCGCCCCTTGCCGAGCATCGAGCGGAAGCCCTTCTCGACCGCGGAGATGAACTCGCGGGGGATCGCGCCGCCCACCACGTCGTCGACGAACTCGTACGGCTGCTCGCAGGGCTCGATGTAGCCGCACACCCGGCCGAACTGCCCCGACCCGCCGGTCTGCTTCTTGTGCGTGTAGGCGAACTCGGCGCGCTGGCTCACGGTCTCGCGGTAGGCGACCTGGGGCGGGGACACCTCGACGAGCGCGTTGTACTCACGCTTCATGCGCTCGATGTAGACCTCGAGGTGAAGCTCGCCCATCCCGCGGATGATCGTCTCGCCGCTCTCCTCGTCGATGCCGGCGCGGAACGTCGGGTCCTCGCGGGTGAAGCGCCGGAGCGCCTTCCCCATGTTGGTCTCGCTCTTCGAGTCGGCCGGCTTGATGGAGAGGGAGATCACCGGATCCGGCACGTGCATCGAGGTCATGTTGAGCTTGACCTTGCCATCGGTGAACGTGTCGCCGGAGTTGCACTCGATGCCGAACATCGCGACGATGTCGCCGGAGCCGGCGGCGTCGATGTCCTCCATCTCGTCGGAGTGCATGCGCACGAGCCGTCCGACCCGGTGATCCTTCTTCGTGCGCATGTTCGTGATGAACATGTCGCGCGAGAGCCGGCCCTGGTAGATGCGCAGGTACGTGAGCTGACCGTACCGGCCGTCCTCGAGCTTGAACGCGAGCGCCACGGTGGGCTTGTCGTTGTCGATCGAGAGCACGACCTTCTGCTCGTCGGCGGCGAGGTCGTGGGCCTCGTTGACCACCTCGGTGGGATCGGGGAGGTAGTCGACCACGCCGTCGAGCAGCTTCTGGACGGCCTTGTTCTTGTACGCCGAGCCCATGAACACGGGCGTGAGCTTCAGCTCGATCGTGCCCTTGCGGATCGCCGCCTTGACGAGCTCCTCGGTGACCCGATCCTCGAGGATCGCCTCGGTCAGCTCGTCGGAGAACATCGACGCGGCGTCGAGCATCTCCTCGCGCGCCTTCGCCGCCTGCTCCTGCAGCTCCGCGGGGATCTCCGACTCGGTGATGACCTCGCCGTCCTTGCCGCTGAAGCGGACCGCCTTCATGGTCACGAGGTCGACCACGCCCTCGAACTTGTCCTCGAGGCCGATCGGGAGCTGCATCAGCACGGGGTTGTGCTGGAGCTTCTCGCGGAGCTGATCCTTCACGCGGAGCGGGTTCGCGCCGGAGCGGTCGCACTTGTTGACGAACGCGAGGCGCGGCACCCTGTAGCGCCGCATCTGGCGGTCGACGGTGAGCGACTGGCTCTGAACGCCCGCGACGGAGCAGAGCACCAGGATCGCGCCGTCCAGCACGCGCAGCGACCGCTCGACCTCGATGGTGAAGTCGACGTGCCCGGGGGTGTCGATGATGTTGAAGTGGAGCCCCTTCCACTCGCAGTGCGTCGCGGCGGAGGCGATGGTGATGCCGCGCTCGCGCTCGAGCTCCATCGAATCCATCTTGGCGCCGACGCCGTCCTTGCCCTTCACCTCGTGAATGGCGTGGATCCGGTTCGTGTAGAAGAGGATGCGCTCCGTCAGCGTGGTCTTGCCGCTGTCGATATGGGCCGAGATCCCGATGTTCCGGAGCTTCGAGAAATCCGTGTACACGTCTTACCTCCACCTGCGGGGCGGATTGAGCGATATGGGCGATTCGGTGCGCGGCGCCGCTCGCCGGCGAACCGGCTGGCCAGCATGGGCGCCGCTCGTGTCGAACCCGTCGGGCGTGGCCGGAATTTCGCGCCAGCGGGCCGACGGGTGTGGACCTGTACGCCGTTCACCCACCTCGACGGCGTCGCGCGCGCGCACCCTGGCACAACCGGTGGCGTTTCGCAACCCGGCGCCGATCCGCTCGACGCCCCATGCGCAGGAGCGTCTCCGCGCTTAATGTCCGCCCATGCGGAAAGGGTTCGTGCACGAGGCATCGATCGAGCTCGAACGCGATGGCGACCCTCAGGCCCCGGGCGCAGCGGTGACCGTGAACCTGTGCGGCCATTGGGAGCACGAGGGCGCGTGCCGCTGGCCCCACCAGTCGAACGTCGGCAGCCGCTCCGGTCGGAGGATTGGCTTGCGAGTCGTCTTCGTCGCCGAGCCCGCGGACGAGCACGAGGTGCGGTCGCGCATCGCGCGCGCGGTGCGTGACGGCAAGCTCGACGGGCCCACCGGGGTGAGCTACTGGACCGTGCTGACGGAGGGACCGTCCGAGCTGAGCCGTGAAGAGACAACGCTCGCGGCGGAGCTCACGTCCAAGTGATGCGCACTGCCGTTTCCGCCCGGGCAGCGTAGACGTTCGTCCGATGCCGCCGACCGAACGACACCTGCTCCTCGTGCGCCACGGCGAGACCGACTGGAACGCCGCCGGGCGGTGGCAGGGTCAGACGGACGTGCCGCTCAACGCGACCGGACGAGCGCAGGCGCTCGCGCTCGCGGCGCGGCTGCGCGCGGAGGGGGTCCGCGCGATCGCGACGAGCGACCTCTGCCGCGCCCGCGGCACCGCGGAGATCGTGGGCGAGGCGCTCGGGCTGGAGGTCGCGTTCGTGGACGCGGACCTGCGCGAGCGCGCCTACGGCCACTGGGAGGGCCTCACCCGGTGCGAGTGCGAGAGGCGGTTCCCGGAGGAGTGGGCGCGCCACGTGTCCGACCCGCGCGCGCCGCCGCCCGCCGGCGAGTCCATGGACGCGCTGCTCGCGCGCGTCGTCCCTGCGATCGGGCGGGCCGCCGAGCGGCTCGAGTCGCCGGCCGTGCTCGTGACCCACGGCGGCGTGATGCGGGCATTCCTCGTCGCCGCCCTCAGCAGCCAGCCGGGGCCCGCGCCGGTCGCGCCGCCGCGCTTCATCCCGAACGGCGGCGTATGGCGGGTGCGCCTCGTCGCTGGCCGCGTGGTCGGGGCGGCGGCGCTCGTCGGTGACGATCGCTGACCGGTCACCGCGCCTCAGCGACACGCGCGCGGCTTCGAGCTGCGAGGTCGAGAGCCGCTCAGGAAGACGATCTCGCTGCTCGCTTGGCAGCATCCCGAGCGCGGACGTCGCGAACCGAGCTTGGCCCCTTCCCGGGTGGACATGGCACGGAAGCGCACGGGTCGCTACGTCTCCCGCGAGAGGAGGGCCCAATGCCCCCGAGAGGCGTGAAGAGTCCCAAACGGAAGCGGCAGTACGAGCACATCAAGCAGTCGGCCGTGAAGCGCGGCGCGGGTTCTCGCCGCGCGAAGCAGATCGCCGCGCGCACCGTGAACAAGCAGCGGCGAAAGGCCGGCGCCACCAAGAAGGCGCGCTCGAAGCGCAGCTGACCGTCCCGGTCGTACCGATCGCCTCGGAGGAGGGCCCAGCGATCGACTCGAGCAGGCCCCGGATCGCGATCGAAGCTGCCGCGGGGCCTCGCGCACGGGTGCTCACCACGAGCCCGAGTCCCTCGCGACGCCGTCGTCACCATGAGACACACGCGCATCATCGTCACTCGCTACGGCGGGCCCGATGCACTTCGAGTGGTCGAGGAGGAGGTCCCCGAGCCGAAGGAGGGCGAGGTGCGGGTGAGGGTTCTGGCCGCAGGCGTCTCCTTGCCCGACATCATGGCGCGCGAGGGCATTCACCCCGAGACGCCCCCGGTGCCCTTCACGCCGGGGTGGGATCTGGTTGGCGTGGTGGATCGGCTCGGCGGCGGGGTCGGCGGCGTCGTACCAGGCCAGCGCGTCGCCGCCATGCCGATCCACGGAGCGTACGCGGGATTCGTCTGCCTGCCCCAGCGTGAGCTGGTTCCGGTGCCACCCGGGCTGGACCCCGCCGAGGCGGTCTGCCTCGTGCTGAACTACGTCACGGCCTACCAGATGATGCATCGTTCCGCGAAGGTCGGACCGGGCCAGCGCGCGCTGATTCACGGCGCGGCAGGCGGGGTCGGGACGGCGTTGTTGCAGCTCGGGGGCGTGGGCGGGCTGGAGCTGTACGGGACCGCCTCTTCGCGCGGGGCGCCGGTCGTCTCCGACCTGGGCGGTATCCCCATCGACTACCAGCGTCAGGACTTCGTGAAAGAGATTCGACGCCTCACCGGTGAGGGCGTGGACGTCGTCTTCGATCCTCTCGGAGGCGAGCACCTCTGGCAGTCGCGCAAGGCGCTTCGTCGTGGCGGGAGGGTGGTGGGTTACGGCCTCGTGAGCTCGATCCGTGGGGAGGGATTGACCTCGAGTCGTCCAGGCCGGCGTCAACGCTTTCGCGGAACCGCCATCTTCGCGGCGTACATCGCCGCCGGCTGGCTTCTCCCGGGCCGGAGACGCGTGGTCCCGTACAGCATCCAGACGCTCAAGCGGCTCAAGCCTGCCTGGTTTCGGCAGGACCTGATCGCCCTGCTCGACCTCCTCCGACAGCAAAAGATCAGGCCGCTCATCGCGCAGCGATTCCCGCTCGAGGAAGCGAGACAGGCGCAGGAGCTGCTCGGGAGCGGGGGCGTGGCGGGCAAGATCGTGCTCGTGCCCAATGCGCCGCCGCCCGAGCCGGGAGCGGCATGACGACGGCATGCATGGGACGGCGAATCGCAGCGCCGTCGAGGTGCGAGGTGCACGCGGAAGCCGCCTTCAGCGGCGCCGCGAACTGGAGGCGGACATGGGCGCGAGCGTCGTGATCTTGGGAGGCGGGGTAGGGGGGAGCGTCGTCGCGATGGAGCTGCGGGCGCAGCTCCCGGCGGAGCACCGGATCACCGTGGTCGAGCGTGCGGACCGCTTCGTGCTGGGGGCCTCGCTGCTGCGCGTCATCGTCGGCGAGCGTCGTCCGGAGGAGATCTCGCGACCCATGACTGCGCTCGCGCGGCACGGAGTCGAGGTCGTCACCGGCGACATCGAGCGGATAGACCCGTCGCGCCGGAGCGTGGAGGTCGGGGGACGCCGCCTCGAGGCGGATCACCTCGTCGTGGCCGTCGGGGCGGACCTCGATCCCTCCGCCGTCGCGGGGCTGGTGGAGTCCGGTCATTCCTTCTACACGCTCGAGGGCGCGGTGGCGCTCCGGGACGCGCTCGCGTCTTTCGCGGGAGGACGGCTCGTCGTCCTCACCGCAGCGCCGGCGTACAAGTGCCCCGCCGCGCCGTACGAAGCGGCACAGCTCATCGAATCGAGCCTTCGCAGGCGCGGCGTCCGCGAGAAGGTGGCTTTCGATCTGTACGCCGCGGAGCCGGCGCCGATGGGCGTCGCGGGGCCGAAAGTCTCGGCCGCGGTCCGCGACCTGCTGGCTGCAAAGGGGATCGGGTACCACCCGGACCACCAGATCGTCGCGGCAGACGCGCCCGCGAGGCGGCTTCGGTTCGCGAACGGTGCGGAGGCCGCGTACGATCTTCTCGCGTTCGTCGCGCCGCACCGGGCGCCCCGTGTCGTGAGCGACGCGGGGCTCGCCGCGCAGGGCGGGTGGGTTCCGGTCGATCGGGGCACCCTGCGCACCCGGTTCGAGCGGGTGTGGGCCATCGGCGACGTGACCGGGATCCCGCTGAAGATGGGAAAGCCGCTCCCGAAGGCCGCGACGTTCGCAGAGGGCGAGGCGCGGATCGTGGCGCGTTCCATCGCTGCGGAGATCCTGGGCGGACAGCCCTCCGAGCCCTACGTCGGGATCGGAGAGTGCTGGGTCGAGACGGGCGACGGCGCGACGGCCCACGGGAAGGGTGATTTCTTCGCCGAGCCGGTCCCCGTGGTCTCGCTCGAAGCGCCGTCCGCCGAGTCCCACCGCGCCAAGGATGCCTGGGAGCGCGAGTGGCTGGGTCGCTTCAGCTAAAGCGGACTCGCCCGCACGAACGGCTGAGCTGGACTGCGGGACCCTGCGCAGGGAAGCGAGCGGGTGCTCTCTGGAGCGACCCACGGCCGAGGAGAATGAGCCGGCTCGCGCCGGCTCATTCGATCCCGAGCAGCCACCGCCGAGCCCGCCACGAACCGGGCGGCTCGTGGGCTACTTGTCGCGGTAGGTGATGCGGCCGCGGGTCAGGTCGTACGGCGAGAGCTCCACCTTCACCCGGTCGCCCGTGATGATGCGGATGCGGAACCGCTTCATCTTGCCGGAGGGGTAGGCCAGCACGATCGGGCCCTGATCGAGCTTCACGCGATACATGCTGCCGCTCGACTCCTCCACCCTGCCCTGCACCTCGATACCGGCTTCCTTCTCGCTCATCTCTCTCCTTGTTCGTGAGTGCTTCGCTGTGAACTGCCCGTTCCGCAGCGCATCTGCGCGGGTCGTCCGAAGTACCGTCCGGACGAGCCCAGAAGATGAAGCTCTCGACGCGCGGCGTACAGAACCCGGACGCCACCCAGGCCGTCGGGGTGTCGTCCGAAACCCGCTGTCAGCTCGAGTGGAGGCGCGGGAATCGAAGCCAGCGCCATGGCCGCGGGTGGGCTGCCAACGGCTTTCATAACATGGAGTTGGGCAGGGCGCTGCGATGAAGGCAGCCCGCCCACCGCCCACCGGCTATCCGTCCGACCACCCAATGGTGGTGGGGCGGCGCGGGGAGGGTGGGGGACGGCGCCCGGGCGCTGCGGCTGTCCTGCGGGCTCGGGCGCGACTCAGGGCGCCACTCGCAAGAGCCCTCGAGACGGTCTGGAGCTCGCCCGTCCGATCGATGGTCTGGTCCTGCGACAAGCGCGCGCCAACGCGCCGCTTGCCTGCGCACCCGGCTCCGGTTTATTCCGGACGCGTGGATCGTGCCCGCTAGCCCGAGTCCGCGTCGCCCGCCGAACGGCAGGTGACGCGTCCTGTCGGATCCCGCCACCGCCATCGCGCGGCGTGGATCCCGTCCGTCACTCGCGCTTTCGAGGCACGCCTTGGTCCATCCCGAGCTCATCGGCTTCGGTCCCTTCTTCTCCTCCCAGCTCACGGTGGAGGAGCTCCAGTCCTCCCTCGTCGGCCGCGCGGTCGCGGATCGCGGCCGCGGCCTCCTCGTCCGGTTCCCGGACGGCGCCCACCCGGTCGTCGTGCCGGGTCGGCTGCGCGCCGAAGGCGTCCTCCCGGTGGTGGGCGACTTCGTCGTCGCGACCCCCGCGCCCGATCGTACCGTCACGCGCGTCCTCGAGCGTCGCACCTGGCTTTCCCGCAACGTCGCGGGCGGCGCCACTGCGGAGCAGGTGCTCGCCGCCAACGTGGACGTCGTGTTCGTCGTGCAGGGGCTCGACGAGGGTTCGAACCCGCGCCGCCTCGAGCGGACCCTCGCGGCGGTGTACTCGGGCGGCGCGGAGCCCGTGATCGTCCTCACGAAGCCGGACCGGGCGGAGGACCTCGCCTCCGCGCTCGCCGAGGCCCGCGCCGCCGCGCCCGCCGTGGACGTCGAGGTCGCGTCCGGCCTCACGGGCGAGGGTGTCGCCGCGCTCGCGGCGCGGCTCCGCCCCGACCGCACCGGCGTCCTCGTGGGCCCCTCCGGAGCAGGCAAGTCCACCCTCACGAACGCGCTCCTCGGCCGCGAGGCGCAGCGCACCGCGCCGGTGCGTGCCGCCGACGACCGCGGCGTCCACACGACCTCGGCACGCGAGCTCTTCCTGCTGCCCGGCGGCGGTGCGCTCGTGGACGGTCCGGGGATCCGCGAGCTCCGGCTCTGGGACGCGGGCGGGCTCGACGCGACGTTCGAGGACCTCGCCGCGATCGCGGCGCGCTGCCGGTTCCGGGACTGCTCCCACGCGGCCGAGCCCGGGTGCGCCGTCCGGGAGGCGATCGCCGGCGGGCGCCTCGACGCCGCGCGCGTCGAGAGCCACCGCAAGCTCGCGCTCGAGCTCGCGAGGCAGGCGGCGCGGCGCGAGGGCGGCGCGGCGCGGGGGGAGCGCGAGCGCTGGAAGTCGGTGTCGAAGGAGCTGCGCCGGCTTTATCGCGATCGGCGGCGCTGACGCGCGTGCTCGTCGCCAGCAGGGGACGACGGCAGCTTCAGCCGGGGCGGTCTTCAGTCCAGGTACTTCCAGGTCCGCGCGCCGTCGAGGCGGCGGACGCGGATCCCCTCGAGCACCGCGGGCTCGAGCAGACGAGCGTTCACGCCAGCCGACGCGACGGCAGGACTCGAGGTGGTCACCGGGCTCGTTCACACCATCATCGGTCGTGGCCCACCACAGGCAATTCGTCACCGACGGCGGTGGACCGCGAGTGACATCGGCTCGCGCTGGTGGGGTCCGGCATCATCCCAGCGCGCTTGACCCGCTGCAGGCGAATCGGCACGCGGGCCCACCGAAGTGCGGAGTCAGCGCCGGGCTGGGCCCGCAGTCAGCTCGTCGATCCAGAACGTCGCGCCCTGTGGGTCGGCGATCAAGGCTCTCCTGAACCCGGGCGAGTCGTGCGGAGGGACGACCACCGTGCCGCCGAGCCCCGCCGCACGGTCCGCCACCGCGTCGGCGCCGGCCACCCAGAAGTCGACGTGCCAGCGCGGCGACGATCCGCGGTCGGCGGCGGGCACCATCACCGCGACGACGTCGCGAGGCACGGGTTGCTCCGGCTCGCCGCCGACGAATCCCGGAAGTCGCCATAGCGTGATCTGGACTCCGCCCGCGTCGAACACGTCGGGACGCCAGCCGAACACCGCGCCATAGAACGCCGTGGCGCTCTCGGGATCCGAGGAGTGGAGCGAGCTCATCGACCACGTGCGCGGCTCGTTCACGAGCTGCGCGCCCTCGCGAGCCCTGGCCTCCCACACGCAGAAGGGCGCGCCCGCGGGATCCGCGAGCACGGCTGCGCGGCCAGCGGGGGGAACGTCGAATGGCGGCTGGAGAACGCTTCCGCCGGCCCGCTTCGCCGCCGCGACCGCTCCGTCGGCGCTGTCCACGCGGACATAGGTGTTCCACATCGCGCGCGGATGGCCGTTCCAGCGCGAGCCGATCCCCGCCACGTCGCGACCTCTCACTCGGGCGATGAAGTACTGGCTCGAGGGATCGGCTGCCCCCGGGCCCGGGCCCGTGAATTCCCATTCGAACAGGGCGCCGTAGAAATCCAGCGCACCTCGCGGATCCGGCTGCAGGGTGTCGACCCAGCAGGGGACGCCAGGTGGATACCGCTCGCGCTCACTCACGCCGACCCTCCCGCCGCAACGCGCGACCTCTCGCGAACTAGTGCGGCAGGAATCGAGCCGCAACGCGCAAGATCGAGCGTCGGTGCGCACGCTCGGCGCATCCGAAGCCGCGGAAGCAGGCGAAGAACATGAAGGCCATGAAGACGAGGCCGATGAGCGGCAGGACCCACCAGTAATCAGTGCCTGTCGTTCCCCAGTATCCACACCACGGCATGGGAGCTTCTCCTGGCCCCGACCCATCTCAGGGACGAAAGGGTGCGTCTCCTCCGTGGACGAACGGGGCTCGGAAAGGATACGGGTGGTCTACTTTCCGCGGCCGAGCGAAACGAGCCCGGGCTTGGGGGCGCAGGCGAACTCGTTCTGCTCGTCGCGCTCGAACGTACAGGCGCGCTCCAGGGCGGCCTTCAGAGCCCCGCGCGCTCGATGTAGCCGGATCTTTGCGGCTCCCAGTGACACGCCGAGCGCCTCGGCGAGCTCGCGGTCGCTCAACCCGCGAAGCTCCCCGAGCAGGATCGCAGCACGCTGGCTGGTGGGGAGCTGCTCGACGACGTCCAGGATGCACGCCCTCATCCGCGTGCGGTCCACCTCGCCATCGAGAGAACGCTCGTGCGTCGCCTCCGCGGAGCGCGCCGCGTCGAGCGGGTCGGTCTCGTCGTCGTGTCGCTCGACATCGACGTACCGTCCGGCGGTCCTCAGCCGGTCGATGGCCGCGTTCGTTGCGATGCGATAGAGCCACGTCAAGACACGCGAGTCGCGCCGGAAGGTGCCGACGGCGCGCTGCGCCTTCTCGAACACGTCCTGCGCGAGATCCTCGGCGTCCGCCGAGCCGACCAGGCGTTCAAGGTAGCGGCGGATGCGCTCACCGTACTTTTCGTGAAGGCTTTCGATGCCGAGCGCGCGCGGTTCAGAGAGCATGGCGCCGTCGATGCTCGCACTCCTGTTCCGGTGCCACCAGGGCGAGCTGGCAAGCGGCTCTCCTCGGAGCTTCCCGGGCCCGGTCCCGTACAGCGCCTGGCGCTCGTGGACCGGCGTCGCCGGTGGCGGGGCGTAAGGAATCTCTTGGGGAGGTTCCCACCCGTCCGATGAGTATCTCGGCGTTTCGCGTGCTCGTGAGCAACGCCGCCGGCAGATCCCCACGCGCGGTGTTTCCGCGGGTGAGGCTTCCATGGCCGTGGCGTGCCCTGTCGATCTCGATACTGCCAGGCTCCGGGCGGAGATTCAGTCCATCTACTCTCGTGTCGCCTCGGCCCCGGACGGCGAGTTCCACTTCCACCGCGGGCTCGACTATGCAGTGGACTTCCTTCGCTACGACCGAGCCGCGCTCGCCGCCCTGCCGCCGCTCGCGGTCGAGTCGTTCGCCGGCGTGGGTAACCCGCTGCGGATGGAGACCATCACCGCGGGATCCACGGTCGTCGACATCGGCTGCGGCGCCGGCACGGACCTTCTGCTTGCCGCGAAAGCGGCCGGACCCGGCGGGCGCGCCATCGGCATCGACATGACGCAGTCGATGCTCCGGAAGGCGGAGGCCGCGGCGGCGGCTGCGGGGCTGACGAACGTGGAGCTGCGTCAGGGGGACGCGCTCGAGCTCCCGGTCGAGAGCGGCTCGGTGGGCTTCGTCATCTCGAACGGCGTGTTGAACCTCGCGCCTGACAAGCGCCGCGCCTTCTCGGAGGTGTTCAGGGTACTTCGTCCAGCGGGCCGGTTCCTGTATGCCGACATCGTGGTCCGCTCGGAGCTTCCGGAGTCGATCCGGAGCGACATCGATCTCTGGTCGGGTTGAATTGGCGGTGCTCTGCCGGAGGCGGAGCTCCTGTCGCTCCTCGGCGAGCTCGGGTTCATCGCCGCGGAAGTCCGCGAGCGGTTCGATCCCTTCCTCGGCACGTCCAAGGAAAGGGTCACGCGGAAGTTCCAGGTGACGGGCGTCAACGTCCGGTCGGCGAAGCGACCAGGGTGAAGCCCAGCCGGCTGCTTCTGGCCTCGTCAACCCGCTTCACTCGCTCTCGATCTCATCCGGAGACGGGCGGCCGGTCGAGGCGAGCAGGCGCACTGCTTCCCTCCCGGGCGGCCCAGACGAGCGAACCCGCTGGCGCCGCTCCTCCCGCATCCGGGCGTGGTAGACGGGGGCATCGCTCACAAGGACAGGGGGTCCGACATGGCCGACGTGACGAGGCCCGGTTCGAGGCGGCTCGTGAGGCTCCTGCTCATCGGAGCGTTGCTCGTGGCTGGGCTGCAGGCGGGCCGCGTAGGCGTGACGCACGCGCGCGCCGGCGTCGGGCCCGACTCCCCGGGCGCGTCGGGCGGCGTCGCGGCCGAGAATGCACCGCCCGGGCTGGAGCAGGCGATCGCCGCGCAGGAGCGGGCCAACCCGCGCCTGCTCTCCATCGCGGGTGTCGTCGGGACCGCGGTCGGGCTGGCCGGCAACGGGGGGGCGTCCATCCTGGTGTTCAGCGACGGCCGCGTGAACCTCGGCCACCTCCCGGGGCGGATCGACGACGTGCCGGTCGAGGTTCAGGTGACCGGCAGGTTCCACGCGATGCTGTCGCCCGAGGCGAAGCGGGGTGGCGGCGCCTCGCCGAAGAGCCGGTTCGGCGATCCGGTCCCGATCGGCGTCTCGACCGGAAACGCGAACGAGTGCTCTGCCGGCACGATCGGGGCGCGGGTGGCGGGTGGCGGCAAGCACTACGCGCTGAGCAACAATCACGTGTACGCGCGAGAGAATGCGGGCTCGCCAGGCGAGATCATCGCCCAGCCCGGGCTGTACGATACGCAGTGCAGCTTCGATCCCGCCGACCAGCTCGGGCGGCTCGCCGCCTCGGGCCGCATCACGTTCTCGACCTCGGCCTCGAACACCATCGACGCAGCGATCGCCGAGGTGAACTACGACACGGGCCTCCGCTCGCTCGGGACGAGCACGCCTCCCGGCGGATACGGCATGCCACGGACGACGACGGCGACACCTGCCCTCGACCTCGCGGTCCAGAAGTTCGGGCGCACCTCGGCGCTCACTCGCGGCACCATCACCGGGGTCAACGTGACGGTGAACGTCGACTACGGCTCGGCAGGAGTCGCGCGGTTCGTCAACCAGGTCACGGTCACGTCCGCTGGCCCGTTCATCAAGCCGGGCGACTCGGGCTCGCTGCTCGTCACCGACCCGGACAGAAAGCCGGTGGGGCTCCTGTTCGCGGGCAGCTCGAGCGGTAAGTACGCCATCGCCAACCCGATCGGTCCCGTGCTGCAAGCGTTCGGCGTGACGATCGAGGGGGAGTGAGCGCCCGGGCCGGCATCACGTCGCGACGAAGGCGCCCATGCGGTCTCGCGCCGCTGCTGGCGCTGGCGGCGCTGGCCGCCGCATGGCCGCGCCCTGACGCGCGCGGCTCGGAGCCGCAGAAGGAGGCGAGCATGACGGCGGACGCGATCGACGACGTGCTCCGGAAGCGTACCGATGAGCTCCTCGCGCTCGCGGGCGTGACGGGCACCGCGCGCGGGCTCTGCTCGGGCGCTCCCTGCGCGAAGGTGTACGTGGTCCAGGCGACGCCGGAGCTCGAGCGCAGCATCGCCGGGATCCTCGCGAGCGTTCCGTTCGAGATCGAGGAGACGGGCGACATCCGTGCCGTCCCGCGGGAAGACTCGAAGGCACGCTGACGGATCACGCCGGGTGCTCGATCCAGCGAGCCACATCCGCGAGACATCTCCACGCCTGCGCTCCGCGTGACCCTCCCGCTGGCCGAGCGTACGAGGGCATCATCCACCGCTCATCATCTCTTCATTCGGGTGAGGGAGCGGGCTTCCGCATCGCCTGGCCACTAGCGCTGGCGCCGCGCTCACGAACGCCTGCGAGACGCCGGCGCTCCGCGAACCAGGGTCTTCGTGCCGCGCTCGAGCGTCGCTCCCTCTCGGCTCTGCCAGCGACCGGCGAAGATCAGGACCGTGAACACCAGCGAGAGAGCGACACCTCCCAGATAAATGGCGGCACTAGGTGAAGAAGGAGATCTGCTCCGGGCTCTTCTGAGCGGCCCCGCCGATGATGACCGTCATGAAGATCGTGACGATGAGTCCCATCACGGAGATCGTCGTCGAGATCCGCACTCGGGATCTCTTGGCGAGCCATGCAGTCGCCCCAAGTAGCGCGACCGCGAACAATTCGACGAACGCGATGCCGCTCATGCGCCGCATCATCGCATGGCGCGACGCACTCACGGGAACGAGCCGTCGCCGTCGTACTTCATGATCTCCCCCCGGTGCGCACGCCTCGCCCGCTGCCTCCGCCCAGCTCGAGTGTGATCTCGTCGCGGCGGCGGAGGTCCCGACCGACGTCCACGATACGACGGCGGGGTACCAGCGGCCCAGCAGCGTGAACCCGAGCTGCGTCGGGTCGGAAATATCTCGTAGCCTGCCCCACATCGATAAAACGAAGCTTCCGCAGCGTCCGGTGACGTTCAGGTTCGTGGTGCTTGCAGATGGAAGGCCGGCCGGGCTTCAGTGGATGTCCCGGAGCGTGGAACGCGAGTTCGCGTGTGCGGTGTGGCAGGCCGTCTCTCGGTGCTCCTGGAAACCCGGTCGCGACCCGGAGGGTCGCCCGGTACCGACCTGGTTACTCGTGCCGCTCTCCGTGAGGTAGCTTCTCTGCCAGGAAAGACCCGCCATGCGGGGGTTAGCGCGTCAGGAAGCGAAGACGGCTCACCGCACGGTCTCGTGGCTCACCCCGCCAATCCTTGGGCGCCTCGCGGCTGCCTTCGCGTCGACCTACTCCTCGAAGCGACCCGAGGCGTCACGATCGCGGTCGTAATGTCGGGTGAGCGGGAACGGCGGCAACCAGGACTCGCGCCGGATGGTCCAGCTTTCGTAGGTCGGCTTCAGCTGGTCAGGGGCATCCAGGGATCCCAGGTTCACTTCGATCTCGTCTGCGGTGCGTCCGAAAACGGACGAGCCGCAGCGGGGACAGAAGAACCGCCCGGCGTAGTCGCGTGTCTCGCCATCGATCGTCACTGCATCCTGAGGGAACACGGCCGAAGCGCCAAAGAGCGCCCCATGATGCTTGCGGCAGTCGAGACAGTGACAGAGGCCGACCCGGTAAGGGAGTCCCGAGGCCACGATGCGGACGTTGCCGCACAGGCAACCGCCGGTGAATCGGTCCATGCTGCGTCTCCTCCAAGAGCAAGCGGCCGGAATGTTCTTAGCGAACAGCGCCGTCACCGCAATTGACGCGCCGGCAGTCCGACCACCTCCGGGACTGCATCGCCCCCGCGGGCGTTCGCGATTCACCATGAGCGTCCATGTCGCCGACCCAGAAGTCCATGTCGAGGGTGACGAGCTGGCGCCCGAACTGGACCCGCATCTCGCGGATGCTCGCGTCGTGCATCCCGTTCGGAAGCTGGGCGAGGACGTCGTCAGGTGTCACGCGCTCATCCTTGCTGGCTCGTTCGAGAGACCAGCGCGGACCCAGGAAGGCAGCCAGGCCGCCGCACCAGCCATGCTGATGTTATCGGGGCTCCAGGTGCGCGGCGGAGGCGCACGCTCCCCGGCCAGCACGCCGAGGGGCTTCTCCGGTGGCAGCATCACGGCCAAGGGCACAGACGATGGCGGCCGGCAGCACGACATCGGAGCGCGTCTCCACGTAACTGCGCGCTGTGCGTCTCGCGCTGCGGCGCGATCGCTACCGTCGAGGGGGGACGCTTCGTCCGCCTCGATCCCGACCCGTCGCATCCCACTGGCCAGGCGCTCTGTGCGAAGGGCCGGGCCGGGCCAGAGCTCGTCTATCACCGCGACCGCCTGAAATACCCGTTGAGGCGCACGCGTCCGAAGGGCGATCCCGACCCGGGCTGGCAACGGATCGGCTGGGACGAAGCGCTGGAGCTCACCGCGTCGCGGCTCCGCGCGCTCGCCGCGGAGTCCGGGCCCGAGAGCGTCGCATTCAGCCTGGTCTCGCCCTCGACCTCGGCGTCGGACGACTCGATGGCCTGGGTCGAACGGCTGACGCGCACCTTCGGCAGCCCGAACCTCGTCGTCGCGATGGAGCTGTGCGGCTGGGGCCGGTACTTCGCGACGGGCTTCACGTTCGGCGCGCCGGTGCCGGGACGTTACCTGCCCGACCTCGAGAACGCCGGCTGTATCCTCTTCTGGGGCTACAACCCCAACCACGCGCGGCTCAGCCACGCGACCGCGACCATCGCGGCACAGAAGCGCGGGGCACGCCTCGTCGTGGTCGACCCACGACGCACCGAACCGGCTCGGCGGGCCGACGCGTGGCTGCGGGTGCGCCCGGGCACTGACGGCGCGCTCGCCCTGGGGATCGCCGGGGTGATGATCGAGCGCGGCTGGTTCGACGAGCCGTTCATCCGTGAGTGGACGAACGGCCCGCTGCTCGTTCGCTCGGATACGGGCCGCCTCCTCACCGAGGCCGACCTCTCGGAGGGCGGGGACCGGGGACGCTACGTGGCTTGGGATCGGCCTGCCGGCCGCCCCACCGTCTACGATCCCGCCCGTGGACGGTACGAGGTCGACTCCGCGGACCTCGCCCTGTTCGGCGAGTACGCTCTGGAGACGCCGACGGGCGGCGTGCACTGCCGGACCGCCTTCGATCTCGCGGCCGCGCGCTGCCGCACCTATTCGCCGGAGCGAGTGGAGTCGATCACCGGCGTCGAACGAGGTGAGGTCGAGCACGCAGCGCGGCTCCTGTGGGAGGCGAGGCCCCTCGCGTACTACGCGTGGAGCGGCGTCGAGATGCAGACGAACGCGACCCAGATCGCACGCGCGATCGCGCAGCTCTCCGTGCTGACGGGCAGCTTCGATGCACGGGGCGGCAACGTGCTCTTCCCCGCAATCCCCACGCCCGTCGTCGGGAGCCAGGGACTGCCGCAGCCGGAGCGGCCCGCCGTGGGGCTCGGCGTCGCGGAACGCCCGCTCGGCCCGGCGCGATGGGGATTCGCGACGACCGACGAGCTGTACCGAGGCATCCTCGACCGCAAGCCCTATGCGGTGCGAGGCCTCGTCGGATTCGGCACCAACCTCCTGCTGTCGCACGGCGACGTCCTGCGCGGGCGCGAGGCGCTGGCCGCGCTCGACTTCTACGTCCACGCGGACCTGTTCATGAACCCCACGGCGGAGCTCGCCGACATCGTCCTTCCGGTGGCGAGCGGGTTCGAGCGCGAGGCGCTCAAGCTCGGCTTCGAGGTGAGCCCCGAGGCGCAGTCGTTGGTCCAGCTGCGCCGACCCGTGGCCGCGCCCCCCGGCGAGGCGCGTTCCGATACCGAGATCGTCTTCGTCCTCGCCGTCGGTCTCGGTCTCGGCGATCACTTCTGGCAGGGGAACATCGACGCGGCCTACCGCCGCCAGCTCGGGCCCTCGGGACTCTCGCTCGACTGGCTGCGCGACCACCCCGAGGGTGCGCGCGTCGCGCTCGAGACGCGCTACCGCAAGTTCGCCGACGAGGTCGACGGTGTCCCGGTGAGCTTCGACATGCCCACGCGCAAGATCGAGCTGTACTCGGAGACCCTGCTCGCGCATGGCTATCCGCCGCTGCCGGAGTACCAGGAGCCGCTGGTCGGTCCGGTGTCCCGTCCGGATCTCGTGGAGCGCTATCCGCTGATCCTCACGTGCACCAAGCACACCCTGTTCTGCGAGAGCCAGCACCGCGCGCTTCCCAGCCTGCGGCGCAAGGCGATGGACCCCGAGGTCGAGCTGCATCCCAGTGCCGCGGCGAAACGGGGAATCGCGGCGGGCGACTGGGTCAGCATCGAGACGCCCGACGGGAGCGTGCGTGCGCGGGCGCGGCTGAACGATACTCTGCAGCCGGACGTGGTCTGCGGACAGCACGGCTGGTGGCAGGCGTGTCGGGACGTGGGAGCGCCCGGCTACGAGCCGTTCAGTCCCGACGGCGCGAACTACAACCTCCTGATCGGGAACGGGGCGATCGACCCGATCAGCGGGTCCGTGCCTCACCGAGCGTATCTCTGCGAGATCCGGTTGGCGGAGCATCCCAGAGACCGATGACCGCGCCGCCAGCGCTCGCGAGCTGCGATGCCATGACGGCTGCTCCATGGGGCAGCGCTCGTCACCATGACGACCAAGCTGGCGCCGAGTCGAAGCGTTCTCGGAAAGCGCGGTGCTCGGGACCGCCTTCATGATCGCCGTGGTCTGCCTGTATTCCCACTCCGGCCGCGGCTCACCGCCACGTTCGTCGGCGTCGGTGCTCGCGGTATCCTGATCGTGAGGTGGCTCCTCAGCGCGGTGACTCTAGAAGAGGGGCGGGACCGATGAAGACCCTGACGATCCGGTGGCAGCGGCTGGTCGCGGCAGGGGAGACCTGCCCGCGCTGCGGAGGCACGGGCGACGAAGTGCGAAAGGCGGCTGGAGTCCTCGGTCGGGCACTCGAGCCGCTCGGAATCGAGATCGTCCTCGACGAGGCCGAAATCGGGCTCCAGGATTTCAAGCGCGAGCCGCTAGAGTCGAACCGCATCTTGATCGGCGGGCGCTCCATCGAGGACTGGCTGGGGGCGACGGCCGGTCAGAGCCCGTGCTGTGACGTTTGCGGCCCGAACGAGTGCAGGACCGTCACCGTCGACGGGCGGACACACGAGACGATACCCGCCGCTCTCATCATCCGGGCCGGCCTGCTTGCTGCGGCCGCGCTGACGACCGCAGCGTCCGAGCAGCCCTGCTGCGCTCCCACTGTGGCGGTGCCGGCCGGGAAGGTTTGCTGCCCATGAGCAAACGCAAGCCGCCGCGCTCGTGTGACGCAGGCGCTCCTCCCATCTGCGGGATCGACGTTGACGGAACGCGCACTCACCGTTGAACCCTGACCTGCAGCGCGTGCGAATCTGCACGTCGTAGCGCGCGTTCAACTCAGCCCACGTCTCCGGCGGAACCGAGAAACACAGAAGCACCCCTGAGTGCGAGAAACCTCAAAGCCTATGTTTCGCATCGAGGATGACCTCCACGCCGAACCTCAACCGGCTGAGTACGATTCGCTCGGAGACGCGCTCGCCGAACTGCGGCGGTTTGCGCTGACGCCGTACGGGAAGCCACCAAACCTCGCGCCGTGCACTTCCTGGGTGACGTGCGGTCGCTGCTGGGAGGTTGTCGAGTACGACACCTCGACGACCCCGTGGACCACCATCTCGCGGGAGTCGTACCTCGAAATCGACGCGGCGGGCGCGAGGTGGTTGCGCGAGGCGTGACTCTGGCTCGGACGCCAACTTGGTGTAGGGAGGGCAGGCGCGTGACGAAGTGGGTCTATGACATCGGGACGCAGGCCATCGCCGGTTTGTTCTCCGGGGCCGTCGTCGGTGGCGTGCTCCTGTACTCGCACTTCCGGATGGAGCGCCGCATGGAGCGTGAGCGCCGCCTGCTTGATGACCAGCGGGAGCTCCTCGGCGCCGCCATCCAGATGCACCAAATCGTTGGTAGGACGTTAGCCGGAACGGGAAGCGCGGAGCGTGTCGCCTCCGGATGGAACGAAGCGGGGCGGGCAGCGGCGGACTGGGCTGCCGCCGAAGCGGCAAGAGAGTTCTCGGCCGAGGTGTTGAAGGCGTCCCGCGCTGCCCGCGAGGAACTCAATGCCGACCTGCTCGCCATCATGGCGAGGTCGCCGTTGGGGGACCGTCCCCGGCGTGTAGAGGTACAGCCGAACGAGTGCGAGCTTCTGCTCCGCGAGGGCATCGGTCGGTGCTGCGACGCCTTCAAGCGCGCTGAGGAGGTACGTGAGGCAGTTCGTGTCGAGACCGATTTCGGAGAGGTCGCCCATCGGAACCCGAAGGCTCACGGTTTGCCCGTCATTTGCCCGATGAGGGACGCCACCAGTCCCGCGTCGAGTTGACCTTGAGCGTCGGGCGTGGCGAGCGTGAAAAGGGCGTCTCGGAGCACCTCATGGTCCACCGGCTCGAACTCGATGTCATCACGTACCTCGATGAGTTCGGCCCACTCACGAACGTCGCTACCTCCAAGTTCGCCGGAGAGGAATCGTTGAAGTACGGAGACAACGTGCGCCCGCCGGAGCACGACCAGGGGAGGGCTGTCCCAGCCGAACCGCGCGAGCCCTTCCGCAAGAGGCGCGAGCGGAGTTCTGGCGGCGAGAAGGGCTTCAAGTAGCTCGATTCGCGTCATGTCCACTCCAGCAAGCACTCGCGTACGGTGAACTTCATTCGGGCGTACTTCATTCGGGCGTTCCAGTTCTCCACGTAGAACCAGAGATGCACGAGGCCATCGTTCGGAGCAGGTGGCTACCCGGGGTAGGTGCGTGCACCGGTCCATGCCGATCACCGATTCCGGCGGAAGCCGATCAGTGATTCCGGTCGAAGCCGATCACCGATTCCGGAGCAAGCCGATCGCTGAACGCATAGCCAGGTGACCGGCCTCGGCCGGGCGCTCGGGAGCGTTGACGCCGCTGGGTAGTCCGCCGCTGATGCCGCCTCCACAAGGAGGCGGGATGGCGGCCGAGAGGCTACCGATGCGGAAGCTGCGAGAGATCATCAGGCTGAAGCTCCAGGCCGGCCAGTCGGGCCGTGCGATCGCGCGAAGCTGCGGGCTGTCGCCGAGCACGGTGGCCGAGTACGCGGGGCGCATCGCGCTCGCAGGGCTCTCCTGGCCGCTGCCGCCGGAGCTCGACGACGACACCGCGCTCGAGCGGCTCCTCTTCCCCGACGAGCACCGGCCGGTGTCGAACCGCCCCGAGCCAGACTGGGCGTGGATCCACACCGAGCTGCAGCGGCGGCACGTCACGAAGATGCTGCTCTGGCACGAGTACAAGGAGGCGCAGCCGGGCGGCCTCCAGTACAGCCAATTCTGCGATCGGTACCTGCGCTGGGCGCGGCCGCTGTCGGCGACGATGCGCCAGGCGCACCGCGCCGGCGAGAAGACCTTCATCGACTTCAGCGGCGACGGCCTCGACGTCGTGAACGCCTTCACCGGCGAATGCCAGAAGGCGGTGCTCTTCGTCGCCGTGCTCGGCGCGTCGAACCTGACCTACGTCGAGCCCGTGCTTCACCAGGACCTGCCGACGTGGATCGGCTGCCACGTGCGGGCTTTCGAGTACTTCGGCGGCGTGACGCCGATCTGGGTACCCGACAATCCGAAGGTCGGCGTCACGCGCGCGAGCAAGTACGACCCCGATCTCAACCCGACGTACGCCGACCTCGCGCGTCACTACGAGGCGGCCGTGATCCCAGCGCGCCCGCACCGGCCGCGCGACAAGGCGAAGGTCGAGGCGGCGGTGCTCATCGCCGAGCGGTGGATCCTTGCCGTGCTGCGGAACCGGACGTTCTACTCGATGGAGGAGCTGAGGACGGCGGTGGCGGAGCTGCTCGAGAAGCTGAACGCCCGGCCGATGCGGCTGCTGAAGAAGTCGCGACGGCAGCTCTTCGACGAGATCGAGCGGGCTGCGCTGAAGCCTCTGCCGGTGCGCCCGTACGAGCTTGCCGAGTGGTCGAGGCCGAAGGTTGCGCCCGACTACCACGTCGCGCACGACGACCACTTCTACAGCGTCCACTTCGGGCTCATCGGTCAGCAGCTCGACCTGCGCGCCACCGAGGCCACGATCGAGATCTTCAAGAGTGGGAGGCGGCTCGAGAGCTACCCGCGCAGCTACGCGAAGGGAAAGTACACCACGCGGAAGGAGCACATGCCGCGTGACCATCGCGATCACGTCGAGTGGACGCCCGAGCGGATCGCCGGCTGGGCGAAGAAGTCTGGGCCGCAGACCGTCGCGCTCGTCGAGGCGATCATGGCCTCGAAGGTCCACCCGCAGCAGGGCTTCAAGCGATGCCTCGGGATCCTCCGGCTCGGCAAGGAGTACACGCCCGAGCGGCTCGAGCGCGCCAGCGCCCGGGCGCTGCGGTACCGGACGCTCACGTACACAAGCATCGCCGCGATCCTGAAGAACAACCTCGACCAGGAGCCGCTGCCCGGCGACGAGCCGCAGGGCTCGCTGCCGCTCCACGAGAACATCCGCGGCAGCCGGTACTACCTCAACTGACGCAACGAGACCGCGCCGGAGCGGCCTCGCGGCGCAGCGGGCGCTGGGCGATCACGCCCGCGGTCGTGATCATCGAGGCCAACGGAGAGACGCATGCTCGTCGAGCAGACGATGCAGAAGCTCGTATCGATGAAGCTTCCAGGGATGGCGGAGGCGCTGCGCCGCTGGCTCGAGCGGCCCAAGGAGAAGGACATGTCCCCGCTCGATCTCATCGGCCTGCTCGCTGATGCCGAGTGGAACGACCGCGAGCAGAAACGGCTCACCGCGCGACTGCGCAACGCTCGCTTCCGGCAGGACGCCAGTGTCGAGGACATCGACTACCAGCACGCGCGCGGCCTCGCGAAGTCGGTGATGCTCGACCTCGCCGCGTGTCGCTGGGTGACGGCGCACCAGAACGTGATCTTCACGGGGCTCACCGGCGTGGGGAAGAGCTACCTCGCGTGCGCCCTCGGCCAGAAGGCGTGCCGCGACGGCTACACCGTCGTGTACCGCCGGGCGTCGCGGCTGCTCGACGAGGTCGCCCAGGCCAGGGCCGACGGCTCGCACTTCCTCCTGCTCCGCCGCCTTGCCAAGACCGATGTGCTCATCCTCGACGACTTCGGGCTCGAGGTGCTGAACGCCGCCCAGCGGAAGGATCTGCTCGAGGTGCTCGAGGACCGCTACGGCACGACCTCCACGATCGTCACCAGCCAGCTCGAGCCCAAGGAGTGGCACTCCGTCATCGGCGACGAAACGATCGCCGACGCCGTCTGCGACCGGCTCGTCCACAACGCCCACCGCGTGAAGCTCGGCGGCGAGTCGATCAGGAAGGTGAAGGGCGACTTGACGAAGGCGCAGAAGACGGCGAAGTAGACCTACCCAGCGGCGTCACGCCCCGGGTGATCGCCTTGGCCGGAACAGGTGATCGGCATCGCCCGGAACGGGCGATCGGCATGGCCGGTACGCGCAGTAGGTTCGCGCGCGGAACACCTCGCGCAAGTTCTCCATGGATTCCGAGGTCAAACGATCCCCCTGACGTGAGCTGCGCAGGTGAACGCGTTGCGTGGCTCGCGGTGCCGCAGTGTGGAGCAGGTGTGGAGCGGAAATGAAAAACCCCGCGGCATCGCGGGGTTCTGAAGTGGAGGCGCCGGGAATCGAAGACGGCCTGACGGCTGGACGAGGGCCAAAGGCGTTGGCGACCGTGGAGCTTATGTCGGAACGCGGGTTCGGTCCAGTTCGGCCAGATGCGGGCCGGGAGCACAACCCGTAGGGACCTCACTACGCGTCATGCCTGTGAGCACTCGACTGTCGCCGGCGTCACAGCGTGGCTGGGTAGGTTTGTGATCGTCACCGCACCAAACTCCCCTGCCCGGGTCACCTGACGCAATGGACGCGTTGACAGGGTGCACGCGATACGCGAGCAGTGTGGGTCATGCCCCTTGCCTCTACCCCTGAGTTCCAGCCCGAGGACGTCATTTTCTACAAGTTCGACCACTTCGGTGACCCAAAGGTTATCCGTGGCCGGATTGTCCTCGGGGGCGAGGCGTGCATGAAGGGGCTCCGTGCGACGGCGAGGTCCGGCCAACTGATTGTGGCCATCGGAGGCCGCACCGCGGGCAGGCTCCACCCGCCGAGTCAGGTGCTGAGGGATCGGCTCGTCTGGGTCGGCATCGTGGAACAAGTAGTTCCAGGCGCCGCGCCCGACGGTCGTCCACTGGTTATCTGCCGGGGAGTCTTCTTCGGCGAGAAAGGTCCGTTGGACTGGCGACTTCAATGGCCGGTGCTCGGTCCTTGGGTGGATCGGATTGGCCGGATGCACCGGAACAAGAGGACCTCGATCCCGCCTGCAGTGAGGGATGCCCTCCTCAGCATCGGGAAGTGGGCGCTTGACGGGCGGATGAACGCGCCGCTCCGCGAAGGCTCCTCCGCCGGATGTCCGCCTCCTGGGCGGGCGCGGGTCACAGAGGGCCTACGTGGTCCATGTCCACCACGGACGCGGCGCTGCTAGCTAGAGGGGCGGCAGCGCCGTTGAGGCCAGTACCTGCTTCGTCATGCTCTTGGTCAAAGACCAGAACATCTCGGCATCCGAGATGGTAACGGCTACGCTATCCGTGAATTCTTTGTGCGGGTGGATGTAGTTTCTGAACTCACGCAGAACTCCGCCGACCTCCTTGGCCGACTTGGTGATCCATCGAAGTTCGTGGCTCACCTCGATGTAGTGCATCAGAGACCAGTCGCTCAGCGGGAGCGGGTTTCCCGTCTTCTTGTCTTTCGGCGAGCCCTTGGCCGTGAAGATAGCCTTGCGGTTGGAGGTTCGATTGATGCGGGCCAGGAACAAACTCTCAAGGAGACCACCCATCATCACGGTGGCTGCGAGAGCAGCGTCACCGGCGAGGCACCGCTCGATCTCCTCCCAGCGGCGCGCCAAGATCTCCTGCATCCGGACATCAGGGGCGAGTGCCGTGAACGAAGGAGGTGGTTCGTTCCCGTTCCCCGGGCTCGGAACGGCTTGGGCGCCTAAGTCGGCCGCCCGCGCACGAAGGCCCACGAGGGCCTCCTTGGCCTGCTTCAAGTGGCCAGCGTACTTGGCTCGACTTGAAAGGCGTGCCGTCGCGTTCAATACCTCTCGGAGGGCGCGATCGGCGGATGCCAGGTCCCCAGCGGTAAACGGTCCAAGAAGCTGCGGCTTGAACGTCTCGAACCACGAGTACGCAAGAGCTTTCAGGGCTGCTATCTCGTCCCCGGACCGAACCTGTCGATGCTTGGCACGTGCGAGGCTGCGCGACTGCCGTTCCACGGCATCCAACGCAGCCTCGACGGCGGAGAGTGCCCCGGCCATTGCCTACTTCTTGGAAGCGCGCTTCCTTGGCGACTTCCCGGATGGCTTGGCGGCTTCGCGCGGCTTTCGCCGCGCCCTCCCTGTCGCGGGCGCGCGGCTGGATCCATTCCCCGGAAGCGCCATCGCGACGAGATTCTCACCGACTGCATTGAGCCGATACTTTCCGCGTTCGCTGCCACGGTCGAGGTAACCCAGGCCAACGCTGTTGTTGAGCGTGGCAGATGGCAGCTTGAACCTGGATCTGCCGGCCAGTCGGGCCCCGTCTTGGAGGTCGTCCGCGGTGATCTCTTCTTTACGCGCGTCCTCGGTGGCTTCGAATCGGTGGAAGTACGCGACCGTCGCGGCAAACTGCACGTCGCTCTTCGGCTGCTTCTCCGCGACGAAGTCCTTCAACGTCTTCTGACGCGGCGCCGCCCCTACTGGCCCTGCGTCAGGGGCCGCAGGCTTCCGGGGTTCGACGACGGCTGTTGTGGGGTGAGAGGGAGCGGCGTGCGGTGGCAGGCCAGCGGCCTCCCGTGCCCATCGTAACGCCATCTCGCGCTTCTCGGGCGGGAGTGCCTCAAGGAGAGTCTTGATCTCATGGGCGACTTCGAATTCCGACTTGCCCTTCGCCTCCTGCGACATCGGTGCGCCTCCTCGTTGTTCGCCATGAGTCGAAGCCAACCCGCCTCTACAGCGCGGAACAGGAGACGCCCGTCACCGGCCCCTGCTTTGTACGGCAAGCCGCGCACCAACTCTGAACGCCGTCAGGGTGCTCGTCCGTGACGCGTTTGTCGCTCGCTCCGAAGCTGTCGGCGGGATGGAAGACGTGTTCTCTCGCCGGGCTCTGCTTCGAGCAGTTCGGGCAGGACTTGAGCCTTCCGTTGTCGCGCGTCTGACTTCGCCTGAGCGGCTTCCCGCAGTGTGTGCACGTCATGGTGCCTCCACGGCCAAGGCGCCACCGTTACAGGTAGGGTACGACCACTGGGAGTGGAGTCAAGCGCGCGGGGGCGTATCGGGACTACTTGTCAAAGTGCCCGAGGACGCGTTCGGCTAAATCCGCGATGAGCTCGATGTCATCGGCCGGGGCGCGACGGACAGCCGCCAGGAGACGGTGAAGGGCGCGGTCCCTGTGAGCGTCGCGGTCCGCGACCCGGAACAGGTCGGACAGGTCCACTCCCAGGGCAGATGCGAACGCTTCGAGGCGGGCGAGCGACGGAACCACGGCTCCGCGCTCCAACCGGCTCACGGTTTCTGTCGTAACCCCAAGCCGTTCTGCGAGTTGGGCCTGCGTGAGCCCTGCGGCCTTTCGCCGCTCGGCGACCCTACGGCCGAGTCTCTTCTCGACAGCGCCCATGTGGCCCACGGGCGCCATCCTGGCGGCAGGTTGGAGGCTGTAACAGGACGTAACAAGTCCAGCGAGAAGGCAAAGCTAGACGCAACATGTTGAGTCGGGTAAGACCTCCATCCCAGCCTGGCTGGCGAGGACAGTGTTTCGACCGGAGGTGGACATGAGGACAGCCCAAGTCGCCGTCATCGCTCTGCTGCTGGCTGGGTGCGCCGTCATTCCCGGTGTCGGTCCGGTCTACGACTACGCCAACAAGCAGGAGGAAGTCCGCTCCAGGCAGGCCCAAGAACAGGAGCAGGAGCGGCGCCGGTGGGAGGACGCATCGCAGTGGGAGGAGTCGCAGCTGGATGACCTCCAGCGAGAGCTGCGGTTCCACTGGTCCAAGGACATCACCTGCTTCCTCAACGCTGTGTACGACGGGTACACGCCTCAGAGCTTCGTCACCGAGGTGCGGCAGGGAAACGAACGGCTCGGACGGAAGTGGAAGGGTTACGGGCCCAGCGTCACCGCCGACATCGCGGCGGACGTCGCGGCCATCGCTCGTGTGGCCGGCGAGCCGCTCTCCGCGATTCGCCGGCAGTGCCGAGTCGAGCGCTGCGAGAAGGTGGCCGAGTCGCAGCGCAACAGGCAGCCCGGAAGCGTCGTCCTCGTCGATGAGGACTGCGGCCCCCGCTAGACCCCGCAGCTGGTCGCGAGCTGGCCGATAGCCCCCGGCTCTAACGGGCGCGGCCAGGCCGTCTTCTGCGCGCGTGCTCGGCCGCACCGGCCTTGAGCGCGAGTGATCCGCGCCATTGAAGGTTGGAGCCCGGCTGGTATCGCGGAGGTGGCCGCCGCGCCGGTCCCGCTCGCCGCGCATGCCATGCACACACAGTGACGCGCGCGAGAGCGCCCGGTCATCCCACATCGCCATACGCGGGTCATTCCCGCGTTGCCATAGATCCGTGTGCAGCGCGGAGAGAGCCCCAGCGGCGATGGCACTTATGCCCTCGGTACTAGACGGGCTGGATGGGGCGGGGCTAACGAAATCGCAGCCATGAACGAACGACCAACTGAATTCTTGGACGAAGCCGAGGTGAAGCGCCTCCTCGATGTGCCCGACCGCCGAACGCTCCAAGGGAAGCGGGACGCCGCCGTTCTGAGCGTGCTCAGTCATGGCGGACTTCGGGAGGGTGAGCTCTGCGCCCTGACCGTCGGCGACCTGAAGGAGTACCAAGGGCGCACGTGCCTTCATTTCGAGACGCTCAAGAAGCGCACGGGTAAGAAGCTCAAGCGGCAGGTGCCGCTGCCCGATGCGACTGAGAAGGCCATCCGGTCCTACTTGGCTCACGCGTACGGAGCGGAATCGCCATCCCCCGACGCGCCGATGTTCCTGACGCTTGGGCAGCGGGGGCCCTACCGACCTGGCCCGCTGACGCCCAAGGCGGTCGATGGCCTCGTCGCACGAGCGGTCCGTGAGGCAGGCATCACCAAGCGGATCACGCCGCACTCCCTCCGGCACACGTGCGCGACGGGACTGCTCCGGGCCGGCGCCGACCTCGCCACGGTTCGGGACCTCCTGGGCCACGCGGCCATCGCGACCACCGCGCGCTACCTCCACTCGGCGTTCGGCCGGAAGGTGGAAGCGGTGGACGCCCTCGCGAAGGAATGGGGCGGAAAATCCTCCTTTTCAAACCCAACCGACGGAGTTGGCGGTGGAAACGCTGGCTCGTAGCCGTGCGGGGGAGGGCCGCCTAATCGCGACCGCAGGGATGCGGCTGTTGGGGGCGAAATTCGAGGGGCGACGCAGGCCCCGCGTCCCTGCCGCCTATCTCTAGGGGAACACACCCCCCTCAGAACTCGCGGAGTAGTCCCGTCTCCCCTCGTCTCATCGTGAACTCCCTCATGGTCAATCCTCGTTCGTTGGTGGCTGTCTTTCCGGACGATGGTGCCCTCGCCTTCGCCGTTGATGCGGTCCAGATCACCGCGAAGCCCAAGGCGCTTCCCTCCGGCTTGCCGACTCGCCCCCGCCCAACGCATCGCGCGATGGCGCGCCTCAAGGAGGAGCGCCGGCTGGTCCACCGGGGACGCGACCCCGTCGCCTCGTTCGAGGTGTCCGGCTTCTCCATGGTCCATCAGGCGTTGGGGTACGGAGGAAAGCTCGCGTGCACGTTCAAGACGAACATCCTCCGAAGGACCCGCGACCGGCTGACAAGGTCCGGCCGTTACCACGACCGCACCGCCGCGGTGGAGGCCCGCCCGGACAACTTCCTCGACCCGAGCGGCTTCATCGGTCCTGTCGACCCGCACCACGAGTGCCTGTTGGATCTTTGGGGTGTGTTCGGAGAGGTCCGGAGCGTCTTCGCCACCGTGTTCGAGGACGTCTTCGGCGTCTCCCCCGGCGACGTCTCGATCACGATCACGCAGATCGAGCTAACTTGGGACCGCCCCTGCGCCATCGCTCAGGCGGCACCGACGTTGTGGTGGCCCGCCTGGCGAGATGCCTTCGCGGGCGCGGGCATCGGGCCCGTCGGACCGGACGGCGGACCTTCCACGGCATGGTTGAAGGGGACGACCGAGCATCGCGAGGTCTTCGCGGCTCGCGGGCCGGCCGTGCTGCACGCCCAAGACGTAAAGGGCGACGGCGCGAAGCTGTACGCCAAGCACTACAAGCTCCTGCGCTACGAAGCGGAGCTCACGCGCCGTCGGATGGCGCACGTACTTGGTCGGCCGCTGCTGCTCGACAGCTTGGCGGCGCTCCGGGGTGATCTGGAACGCCTTGCCCACGAGAGGTACGCGCGGCTCCTCGCTGCGCAGGAGTTGCTCACATCCAGGCAGGTCATTGACCTCCCGCGGCTGATCGAGCGGTTCATGGAGGCCGGCAGACCGCACAAGGTCGGGCCTATCATCGAGGCGCTCTGGGGAGGCGCGTCGTTCCATAACCGAGACGAACGCCACTCCGTGGAACTGCGAAGGCTGGAAAAGGCGAGCCTCGTGCGACACCTCGGGGGAGGGCAGTGGGGACCGGGCCCGGCCCTCGCACGCACGCTCCACATAGCGCAGTACTTCGCTCGTCACTCAGCGGAGGCGCGGTGAGTTGGTGGGCGGACATCGCGCGCGCGGCCCAAGAGCGGGGCGGGCTGCTGGTCACGCCGGAGTTCCTCGGCGCCGACGGTGCGGCGGTTGAGAGCATCGGCCCGTTCCTTGCGGTTGTGGTCGCGGTCTCCCGAGGTTTGTTCGGGTTCGTCTCCGCCTCTGGCGGGCGCCCCCACGTCGAAGGAGTGGCGCGCGTCTCCCAGGAACGACGTGTCTGGTCACCGAGAGAAGCCAAGAACCTCGTGTCTGGTCAGCGGCAAGGCCCAACGTTCAGGCTGTCTGGTGATCGCGAACCCCACGACGCTGTGAGGGGAGTCGAGGAAGGACGCAGCAAGGGCCATGTCTGGAGAACCGCGCGGAGATGGGTGCTCCATCCGGCGCACCGGCAGACGAGGCTGACCGTCGAGGAACCTCCAACGGGCGCGCTCCGGGTGCTCGCCCGCATTCCGCGAGATCGGCGGCGCAAGGCTGTACTCGCGCTGCACGACGCTCTGCACGATCTCCATGTGGAGAGGCGTCATCAGGCGCGCACTCCAAACCCGATACGCGAGTTCCGGGCGTCATGGAACGCAAGGCTGTTCCAGGCGGGGAAGTTGGAGACCGTTGGCGCCCTCGTGCTCGGCCCCGGTTCGCTCGCGTTCACCAGCCTTGACTGGGAGTGGGCTCAACTCACCACCGCGGCCCTCCGTAGCGCGGTGGAACGTGCCTCTCCTGAGGAGGTCTTCGACTACATGGCTCAGAGTGGAAACGGCATCACGAACGAATGGTCGCAGCCGTTCCTCGTGCGTGCGCAGTGCGCAGACGCGGCTCTGGCGCGGCTGATGACGCGGCTCCGGTATCGCGACAACCTCGCCGGCCACCTTCGGGAACTCTGGCTGGGCTGCTGGCCCGACTGCGCGCGGGATGTGCTCGACGAGGCGCAGGGGGTGACCTCGGGCCGCGCGCTCGACCCCGCTGCCGCCGAGTACCTGGGTCGGATTCGTACCGCCACCCGAGCGGCCGAGCGGACGTAACGAGGGAGACGTTCATGACGACGAGTTCGGCGATGTCTGTTGTCGGCGCGACCCCGGCCGCGCTCCCTCTTCACTACGGAACTCCGGTGCGGCGCAAGCACACCGTCGGACCGCCTTCGCTTGCTGCGGGAGCAGCTGCGCACGGGTCCCCTGGCGCCGGTGCAGGGGGCGACGTTCGCGTGCTCGTCCGCGCAATCTCGGCAGCCTCGCGCTTGGAGGCAGAAGCGGCGCCCGTGCTCGGGTCGCTCCTGCACGCGGGGCCGCCACTTCAACCCGAAGGGATGACCATCAAGGAAGCCGCGGCCTGGCTCGGTGTCGATCACCGAACGCTGGCGCGACACCTCGCGATCATCCCGGCCGGCCCGGTTCCGCCGCTGCCACCAGGGAAGGTGCCGGCGCGCTTGGTCGGAACAACGCGACGAATCTTCAAGGCCGACGTCCTCGGCCTCCAGCCCGGTCAGGGAGGTTCTCATGAGCATCGTGTGGAGGAAGCGTCTTCAGGTTCGCGGTGGCATCGACAGATGGATCAACTTCGTGGACGAGGCTCCTGCGGATGACGCGCAGCTCAAGGCGCGCGGCGTTCCCTTCCCCGCGAAGAGCAAGGCGGAGGCGGTGCGAGTCTTTCGCGACCTTCACAACGCGGCGCGCGAGGCCGTCACTCGCGGGGAGGTCGCACAATTCCTTGATGCGCTCGAATCGCGTGAACGCTCCCAGCGGGGGCCGGGGCTCAGCTTCGCCGCCTTCGCCGAGGAGTGGTTCAAGACATGCGTGGCCCCCGACAAGCGCGAGAGCGGCGTGGAGACGGACCGCTCGATTCTCGACAACCACCTCGTGCCGTTCTTCGGGGCACGGCAGCTACGCGACATCGACGCGCGCCTGATCGACCAGTACAAGGCGCTCAAGCGACAGCAAGAGCACCAGTACGGCGTCGGCTACGGTGCGCACACGATCAACAACCACGTGTCGGTCCTCCGGCGCATCTTCCAGAAGGCCGTCGAGTACAAGCACGTGCCGACGAACCCGATCACACCGTCCGCCTGGCTCAAGGCGGAGACCACACCGGAGGAGTCGCGGGCATGGTGGACGCCAGCGGAAGAGGCGAAGGCGATGGCGCTCCTTCGGGAGAGCTGGCGCGCCCGGCACCCGGAGCGCTACATGCCGCTCCTGGTCCAGCTCGTTGTCGGAATCCGCTTCGGTGAATTGAGGGCGCTCGAGAAGCAGGACCTTGACCTGAGCGCCCCAGGGCCGTGGGTGCGGCGGTCGATGGCACGGAAGGCGATCACGACGCCCAAGAACCGGCGCGCACGCTTCCATGTGATACCGCGCGGCGTCGCCGACGAGCTCAAGGTCTGGATGTTCAAGGTGGAGGGCCAGTTGCTCTTCCCGGGCCCCGATGGCGGGCCGCTCGCCAACAACAGCCTCAACCGGTGGTACCGGGAACTGTCCCGCGAGGCGGGCGTCCGCGAGATCACGTCTCACGGCGCACGCCACACCTCCGGGTCGAGCTACGCTGTCCTCGGCGCCAGCCAGAAGGCCATCGCCTTGATGCTAGGGCACGCCGACACGAAGGCGACGGAGCGGTACACACACATGCAAGTCGAGGCGACGGTGCCACTCGTCGAGCACAGATGGGCCCTCCTCACCGGTGATGGGCGCTGAAAGCCCTCGCGGCGATGACCCGTGTCGGACCGCCATGCTACGGAGACAGAGTGCAGCCGGCCAGCAAACTCGCGCCACCGCGCCATCAGCCAACCACCGTTGCTCCTCGTCATCTGCTCACGCGAGTCCAAGGAGACCACGCCAGCTTGGCGTCGGTAGAGTTCGAGCGGTTGGTTGCCCAGCTTCGGAGCGATGTGGGCGAACCCTACTTCGCGGCGGACGGATACATCCTGTACTGCGGAGACTCGCTACCGCTGCTGCGTCGACTTCACCAAGCGGGCGTCACGGCACGGCTTTGCCTAACGTCGCCGCCGTACAACATCGGGAAGGAGTACGAGAAGCCGCGCCCCCTGCCTGAGTACTTGCAGTGGTGCTCGGAGTGGATGGGAGCCATCCACAACATCGCAACACCAGATGGCGCGTTGTGGCTCAACCTCGGGTACGTATCGGTTCCCGGGAAGGCCAAGGCGGTGCCGCTGCCGTACATGCTGTGGGACCGCTCCCCGTTCTTCTTCAATCAGGAAATTGTCTGGACGTACGGCGCCGGGGTATCGACTAAGCAGACATTTTGCCCAAGAAACGAGAAGTGGCTTTACTACGTAAAGGACGAGCGCAACTACGTTTTCAACTTGGACCTGGTTCGAGACCCCAACGTGAAGTACCCGAACCAGAAGAAGAATGGGAAACTCCGGTGCAACCCGCTCGGGAAGAATCCGTCCGACGTTTGGTCCATCCCCAAGGTCACCACCGGACGCAACAGGTCATCGCGGGAGCGAACGCCACACCCTGCTCAGTTCCCGCTGGCAGTTGTTGACCGTATAGTGAAGGTGTCCTCGGAGCCGGGCGATGTTGTTATTGATCCGTTCTCGGGCTCCGGGTCGGCCGGCATTGCCGCTGTTGGGAACGCGAGGGTGTTCCTAGGCGTGGAGATCAGCGAACGCTACTGCGCCCTCGCCGTCGAGCGGTTCCGACAGTATCAGCGCGAGCGCGCGGCTGGATCAGCGCAGACTTCGCTGTTGTGACTTGCGGCGGACGGTGAACGGCCAAGCGGCATCAAAGTAATCCGTTCCGACCACGACCCTCAGTATGTCACCGACCTCGGGGGTGACATCAAGGACCCGGGCTCGCTCGGCCTGCGGAAGTGAAGCCCAGCGCTTCGGGTCGAGGGCGGCAGCCTGAAGGCGGAGGGCGACGTCACCGACGCTTTGAAACCCGGCGTCCGCAAGAGTACCGAGCCGCTTCGAGCCCACTCCATCCACCACCCGGAGCGGTGCGCCGAGATAATGGTCACCCGGAACTTCGAGCAGCTTGTACTCGTAGACATGCTTCTTGAGGCCTGCCATTTGGCCGGTCGGCGCCTTCTGCGGCTCCCAGTCCTCCGCATCAATCCAGCCGACTCGCACGCGGAAAATGGCGCTGCCATGGAAGTTGACGCACAGGTAGTACCCGGCGCGCTTCTTGCGGGCGGCTGACTCGAGCTTGCCTTCTTTGTCTGGCTGAGCGTAGCTCCGGTTACCGTAGATGTACCCGCCGGCCTGTCCGGACGTCTTTATCTCGGTGTCAAGGTCACCCTCAGCCTTCCCGAGGTAGATCAGGTCCTTCTCGGCGGAGGTGCCGCGACGCCACTCGCCCGACTGCGCCAAGCGATACGAGAGCAGGGTTTCGAAGAAGTCGCCTACGATCGCAGCCCGGGGGTCCAACTCCGCAAACGGAATGGCGAGCGGGGCAACCCCAACCTGCGTTCCCCAAACCGCATCCCAGGCCTCGGTAACGCGGGATAGCAGAGTGCTTGGGTCGCTGAAGAGGGGGTGTTCCTGGACGAGCGCCCGCGTGATCGCGAGCCACGTCGGACCGGGGGCGCCGCGGTAATGAGCGGAAGGCATGCCGGCAGGTGAGCAGGCCCCAGGCGGGCTGTCAACCGCACGCTCCCCCCGCCCCCTCCCCCAGTGTGGAGCGTTCGGGAGCAGGGGCGGGGCGAGGAGGCTGTGTTTGGCCCGTCCGCTGTCTGCACTTGGTTGGCAACACACACTCCTCGTCAGAGGCGCGTTGTATCGAACCTCAGGAGGAGCCGTGTCCGACACCAAGCTTGCTACCGTGAAGCAAGAGCCAGATGCGCCACCATCGGTCGAGGTCCAGACGGACCCGGAGCCGATGCCGCCTAACGCGGGCCTCGGCTACTACATTTTCCGATTCCTGAACGGCCCGAATGGCAAGGCCGCTTCAGAGAAGGTCGGAGAACTTCTTGGCGGCTTTCGCGCGGGGCAGGTAAATCAGCATCGTCTCGAAGTTCTGAACGCGCTGGCGCGATACGCTCTGCTCGCTGGGATTCTTGGCGCGGCTATCCTGCTGCAGCTTCGGGGCAAGCTGGACTCCGCAATCATCGGGCTGCTGTCGCTCGTGACCGGGTACATCTTCGGCCGCCAGAAGTCCGAGTGAGGCGTGTCCTTCAGAGTTCACGCGGTGGGCCGAGACGGGATCCAACGCGGCTACACCGTCGACCTTGAGCGCGAAGGGCCGCGATGGATCTACCGCGTCCCGTGCTCGAAAAAGCTCGACTGGTTCGAGGCCGTGTTCCTTGAGGTCGGAGGCGGTTGGATCCAGGTCGTCATGCTCAAGTACAACTGCGGGGAGGAGCACTCGGCCAAGGGGATTCCCGAGGCACTGTTCGCGCGTGTCGTCGCGGACTCCGGCTTGCGCCTCCGGTCGTCGCGGACGGACGACGAGCATGGATACCGGACCGGAAGCGCGAACAAGGTCTGGAAGCGGCTCGAAGCACGTGGCCTCGCGCGCGAGGACAAGGCGGACGACCGGTACATCTTCCTGGGGGACGGGCGATCACCGTAGGGACCTACGTAGGGACCTGCTCACGCCCAGAAAACAAAAGCCCGCGTTCCCGCGGGCTTGCGAAGTGGAGGCGCCGGGAATCGAACCCGGGTCCGAAAGACTTCCAGTGACAGGTCCTACGCGCGTATCCCGGAGTGAATACGTGAACGGCAACCTCCGGGCCTGCAACCGCTCACGTTCTCGCCCTTTGATCTCGATCTCGGTAAGGCGGCTCGCCTCCCACCCAGATCCAGCCGGAGCTGACGTTCACACCCGGTACCCGGCGCTTCCGGGGGAACGCACGGCCTTTAGTTAGGCCGCGAGAGCCATGGGCTCGTTCGCGTTTCTGCTTGGTCGGCTTTTTACGTGGCCTGCTGACCAACCACGGCGCGCACCAGTCGCCTTCCGTCCTCCGTCGAAACCAGTTCGCCCCCAAATCTGCGAACTGACAGTCCTTTTCATAAGACCGCCGCCGCTTTAGTCAAGCGGCGGCGGCATCCTAGCACGGAAGCGGACGGCGGCTCGGTGGCACGTCCGGGCGCTTGCGTCCGGGAGGACCCGGCCGGGCGCCGCTCAGCGGTGCTGGTAGGTGCCGCAGTCCGCGTGTCCGCTGTGGCCCAGCACCACGATCGCCGACGCGGCGCACGTCATCGCGTCGTTGAAGCGGCACTCCTCGATGTGGCAGGCGCCCACGGTCCCGACGTCCTTGCGGGCGCTGTGGCGCCCCTTTCCGTCCGCCATGAACGCATCGCAGGCAGCGTGGTCGCTCCCGACGTTGATGGCGGGCGCGTGGCACATCTTGCCTGCGTTGTAGAAGCAGCTCGACACCTCGCAGCTCGAGATCACCGGCATCGCCGATGCCATGAGTGCCTCCTTTGCGGGCGCGGGTGGAGGAGAGGGCCGCGCCTTCGCCAGAGGCTAGTCACGCCATCCCGGCGAGGCGCGGCGACGCGGCTGGCGCCCGGCGGGCGAGCTCGCTCGAGCGCCCGGACGAGCGCAGGCGCGGGCGCTCCGGGGTCGGGGTGCGCCCGCTCCCGGCGCGCGCGGCACGCACGACTGCGGCGGTCACGGCGGCGTCGTCCTCGTCGGAGGCCGCCGAAGGGGTGCACGCAGCGTGCAACATGCGACTCGCCTCGGGGTGAACCCGGCCGGCGCAGCGCCGTCGAGAGGACGTAGCCGTTGCGAGCGCTCGCCGCGTGACGGCTTCACGCGAACGCGCGAGACTTCTGCGCAGCGAGGAGGTGGCACATGCTGCTGCGCGTCTTCGCCGTCCTGCTCGTGCTGTGCGCGGCGTGCGGGTCCGGGGGCGACAAGAGCCCCACGACGACCCCCGAGCCGACGCCGACCCCGGAGCCCACCCCGACTCCGACGCCGACCCCGGAGCCGACTCCGACGCCCACGCCGGAGCCCACCCCCACGCCGACGCCGACGCCGACGCCAACCCCCACCGTCACGTTCGAGCGGCTCGACTCGGCCGCCGAATGCGAGGGCCTCGTGCCCGCGTCCGCGCCGGAGCCGGTTCGCGCGACGCTCGTGCCGCCCGCCGGCTTCGCCTGCTTCACAGGCACCTCCGACGGCACCGGCGCGGTCGCGCTCGGCGCGCGCGACGGCGCCGGCAACGGCGCGTGGCGGGCGTTCACCGCCGACGGCACGCCGCGCTCGGCGTTCAGCGCGTGGCCGCTCTACACCCAGCCTTCAGGCTGGCAGGGGGCGGTGACGATCCCGAGGCAGCAGAGCGGGATCGAGGGCCTCGCCGTGCTGACGTTCTCACCCTCGGGTCTCCTGCTCCGGACCGTCGAGGTCACGTACCACGACGAATGGGTCGCGGCCGCCCGGTGGGACCTGCAGCAGGACCCCGCCGGCGGAGGAGCCCTCTTCGTCGAGTGGCGGGAGTTCTGGAGCAACCCGAGCTTCTGGACCAACCTGACGCGCGTCTCCGCCTCGGGCGACTGGGTGTCGCGCGGAGGCGACGGGCGCATGAACCTCATCGCCGGCGGCGTGTCGAACCGCGGCGAGGCGCTCACCTGGTCGTACAACGCCGGAGCCTTCTTGCAGTGGGTCGCGCCCGACGGGACCACCTCCGTGTCCGACGACGGCATCGAGGCCATGCGCTGGCTGTCGGGCCGGGAGGAGCCTCGATATTTCCGGCCGCTCCTCGACGGCTCGCTCGTGCTCGTCGAGAACGGCGCGTACACCCTGCGCCTCGCGCACCTCTCCTTCGCACGCGAGGACCCGCCCGCGTGGCTCGCCTCTCGCACCGGCTGGACGTTCCGGTTCACGCGCGGGAACCGCGGCTACGCGGCGCTCGAGCCCGCCGGTCGGAGCGCTCCGGACTGCACGCAGCGCATCGATCTCGTGTCGCCCACCGGGCGCCTGTGCGGGCGGGTCACGCTCCACGAGGACGGCTCGAGTTGCGTCACCGGCAGCGTGGACCAGGGCTGGGACGGCACGGTGGTGCAGCAGTCCGCGGCGGACGGGTGCGCCTTCCGCTGGTGGCCGCGCCTGCTCGCAGGTGACTAGCCTCGCGGGTGACTAGCGTCTCTCACCTGTACTCGAAGGCCGGGCGGCCGTCCGGACGGCCGCAGGGGTGGCGTCGCCGCGCCGCGGCCCCAAGCGGCCGAGGCCGCGCCCGCGTGCCTCGCGCACGAGCGGCGTAACGTTCCGGGGCGTCGCGGGTTCACGTTCCGGGGCGGCGTCGGGGGCCGGCTCCAGGGAGCAGAAATGAGCCGCAAGACCCTCATCCTCATCGCCGCCGCGCTCGCGGTCCTCGTCGCCGCGGGCGGGATCTGGCGCTGGAGAGCGGGGGCCGCGGACGCCGAGCCCAAGCTCGAGACGGCGCGGGTGGACCGCGGCCGCATCGTGGCCAAGGTCACCGCCACCGGAACGCTTTCGGCGCTCGTCACCGTCCAGGTCGGGAGCCAGGTCTCGGGCCGCGTCGCGGCGCTGTTCGCCGACTTCAACACGCCGGTGAAGAAGGGCCAGGTCATCGCGCGCATCGACCCGCAGCTCTTCCAGGCGGCGGTCGAGCAGGCGCGCGCGAACACCGTCGCGGCGGAGGGGAACCTCGCGAAGGCGCGGGCGCAGGCCGCGGACGCGGAGCGCCAGCTCCGGCGGTCGGAGGCGCTCGCCGCGAAGAACCTCATCGCGGGGGCGGACCTCGACACCGCCCGCGCCAACGCCGACGGCGCCCGCGCTGGCGTGCAGGCCGCGCAGGGCACGCTCGCGCAGACGCGCGCGGCGCTCCACCAGGCGGAGGTGAACCTCGCCTACACGCAGATCGCCTCGCCCACCGACGGTGTGGTCATCTCGCGCAACGTGGACGTCGGCCAGACCGTCGCCGCCTCGCTCCAGGCGCCGACGCTCTTCGTCATCGCCGAGGACCTCGCGAAGATGCAGGTGGACACGAACGTCGCCGAGGCCGACGTGGGGCGCCTGCGAGCGGGCATGACCGCGACGTTCACCGTGGACGCCTATCCGGGCGAGGCCTTCTCCGGGGCGGTGCGGCAGGTCCGGAACGCGCCGCAGACGGTGCAGAACGTCGTCACCTACGACGCGGTCGTGGACGTGCCGAACGGCGACCTGAAGCTCAAGCCGGGCATGACGGCGACGGTGACCTTCGTCTACGCGGAGAAGGACGACGTGGTCCGCATCCCCAACGCGGCGCTCCGCTTCCGGGCGCCACCGGGGTTCGGCCAGGCCGAGGGGGCGAGCGGAGGCGCCGCGCGCGGGGACGCCAGGGCGGCGACCCCGGCCGGCGCGGCCGGGCAGGGCGCGAACGGCACCCGCGGCGCGGGCGCTGGGCGCGGCAGCGGGCGCGCCGGCGATCGGAGCGTCTGGGTCGTGCGTGCCGGGCGTCCGGTGCAGGTGCCGGTGGTGCTCGGCGTCTCCGACGGATCGCTGACCGAGCTCGTGAAGGGCGAGGTCCAGCCGGGCGACGCGGTGGTGACGGAAGCGCAGGCGGCGCGCAGCGGGGGCGCGCCGGGCGGCGGGTTCCCGGGCGGCGGCCGGCGCGGGCCGTTCTAGGAGCGCGCGTGGCGGGACCTTCGCTCATCCGGATCGAGGACGTCGCCCGGACCTACGTGATGGGGGACGTCGAGGTGCACGCGCTGCAGGGCGTGACGCTCACCGTCGAGGAGGGCGAGTTCGTGGCGGTGATGGGGGCCTCCGGCTCGGGCAAGTCGACGCTCATGAACCTCCTCGGCTGCCTGGATCGTCCGACGCGCGGTCGCTACCTGCTAGAGGGCCAGGACGTCTCGCGTCTCCCGAACGACGCGCTCGCCGCCATCCGCAACCGCACGCTCGGCTTCGTGTTCCAGAACTTCAACCTGCTCGCGCGCACGAGCGCGCTCGAGAACGTCGAGCTGCCGCTCCTCTACGCCGGCATCTCGACCGCCGAGCGGCACGCGCGCGCGAAGGAGGCGCTCGCGCGCGTGGGGCTCTCCGACCGCGCGGACCACCTGCCGAACCAGCTCTCGGGCGGGCAGCAGCAGCGCGTCGCCATCGCCCGCGCGCTCGTCAACCGTCCGCGCGTGCTGCTCGCCGACGAGCCCACCGGAAACCTCGACTCCCGCACGAGCGTGGAGGTGATGGCGCTCCTGCAGGAGCTCGGGCGCGGCGGGATCACCGTGGTGCTCGTCACGCACGAGCACGACATCGCGGAGTACGCCGCGCGCGTGCTCGTCATGCGCGACGGGCGCGTCCGCTCCGACGAGCGGCGCACTCCGCGCCCGGCGGTGCCGCCGCCGCCGGGCCCGCACGAGGCGGTGGAGGGGAGGGTGGGGCCGTGAACCTCCTGCAGACGATCCGGGTCGCGCTGCGGGCGCTGCGGCGCTCGAAGATGCGCTCGTTCCTGACCACGCTCGGCGTGGTCATCGGCGTGTCCGCGGTCATCGCGATGGTCGCCATCGGCGACGGCGCGAACGCGCGGGTGCAGAAGACCTTCGAGGCGATGGGCTCGAACATGCTCATCATCCTCCCGGGCGCCTCGACCTCCGGCGGCGCGTTCGGCGGGTTCGGCAGCCTGCCCACGATCACCTGGGACGACGTCCGCGCGATCCAGACCGAGGTCCCGGCGGTGCGCGGGGCGGCGCCCATCCTCCGCTCCGTCGCCTCCGTCATCTCCGAGGACCTCAACTGGACCACCGCCGTGAACGGCACGACCCCGGACTACTTCGTCATCCGGAACTGGTCGGCCGTGCGCGGGCAGCTCTTCACCGCCTCGGACGTCGACGCGGGCACCAAGGTGCTCGTGCTCGGGAAGACCGTCGCCGACCGGCTGTTCGGGCCGGGGGCCGATCCGGTCGGCCAGCAGGTCCGCGTGAAGAACGTTCCGTTCCAGGTGGTCGGGGTGCTCGAGGCGAAGGGGCAGTCGGCGGGCGGGCAGGACCTCGACGACGCGGTGTTCCTGCCGTCCTCCACCTACCAGGCGAAGATCCAGGGCGGGCTCAAGAACGTCGTCTCGGGGGTGGTGTTCATCGGCGCGGCGAGCCAGGCCGACACGGTGCGCGCGGAGTCCCAGATCCGGGCGCTGCTGCGCGACCGTCACCGCCTGCAGCCCGGGGCGGACGACGACTTCTCCATCCGCAACCTCGCGGAGGCGGCGAGCGCGCAGCAGGAGGGGGCGCGCACGCTCACGACGCTCCTCGCGGCGATCGCGGCGGTGTCGCTCCTCGTCGGCGGGATCGGGATCATGAACATCATGCTCGTGTCGGTCACCGAGCGGACACGCGAGATCGGCGTGCGGATGGCGGTCGGCGCGCGCGCCCGCGACATCCTCCTGCAGTTCCTCGCCGAGGCGCTCACGCTGTCCATCGCCGGCGGCGTCATCGGCGTCGTGCTGGGGCTCGTCGTGGCGTGGCGGCTCGCGGTCAGCTTCGGCTGGCCGGTGCTCTTCCGCGCCGACATCGTGGTCGTGGCGGTGGCGTTCAGCGGGCTCGTCGGCGTCGGGTTCGGGCTCTATCCGGCGTTCCGCGCGTCGCGGCTCGATCCCATCCAGGCGCTGAGGTTCGAATGAGACCCGCCGCCCTCGCCCCGCTCCTCGCGCTCGTCGCGGCCACCCTGGCTCCTCCTGCGAGCGCTCAGGAGGCGCCCCTCGAGGCGCAGGCGGCCCCCGCCCAGGCGCCATCCGGCGCTCCCGGCGCGGCAGCGGCGCCGCGCGACGTGATCTCGCTCGACGGAGCGGTGCGCGCCGCGCTCGAGCACCAGCCGCGGCTGCGGCAGGCGCTGGCCACGACGGAGGCCGCCGGCGCGCGCACGGATCAGGCGCGCGCGCCGCTCCTGCCGCAGGTCGATCTCGAGGGGCAGGTCGGGCGGCGCGGCGGCAGCACGCGCTCGGCCGTCGGCGGCACCTCCTCGACGAGCGGGCTGGGCCTCTCGACGAGCACGACGACCTGGAGCGCCGGCGCCTCCGCTCGCCAGGCGCTCGTCGACGTGCAGCAGCTCGAGCGCTGGCGATCCGCGGGGGCGAGCGCCGAGGCGCAGCGGGCGACGGCGCGCGCGACGGAGCAGCAGATCGTGGCGCAGGTCCGGACCGCCTGGTTCGCCGCGCGAGCCGCCCGCGATCTGGTCCAGGTCTCCCAGGACTCGCTCGCCAACCAGGAGGCTCACCTCCGGCAGGTGGAGGCGTTCGTCGAGGTCGGCACACGCCCGGCGATCGACCTCGCCCAGGCCCGCGCGGATCGCGCCAACGCCCAGGTGGCGCTCATCCGCGCCGGGAACGACTACGTCGTGACCCGAGCGCAGCTCGTCCAGGCGATGGGGGTCGATCGCGCCGCCGACTTCGACCTCGGCGACGGCGCGCTTTCGCCCGTGCCCGGTGAGGAGGGGCCCGTCGATCCACTGCTCGCCGAGGCGCTCGCGGCGCGGCCGGAGCTCGCGGCCCTGGGGAGCCAGGCGCGCTCGGACGTGCTGTCGCGCGATGCGGCGCGGGCCGGCTGGCTCCCCACGCTGTCCGCGGGCGCCGCCGTGACCGGCGTGGGGCCCGCGGTCAACGAGCTCGACCGGGGCTGGAACGCCACCGTGACGCTCGGGTGGTCCATCTTCCAGGGGGGCCTCACCCGGGCGCAGACGCGCGAGGCCGAGGCGAACCTGGCCGCGACCGAGGCGCAGACCGACGCGCTCCGCCAGCAGGTCCGCGTCGAGGTCGAGCAGGCGCGCGCGGCGGTGCAGGCGGCGCGCGCCGCCCTCGACGCGGCCGGCGAGGCGCTCGTGAACGCGCGCGAGCGACTCAGGCTCGCCGAGGGACGCTACCAGGCCGGCGCGGGGAGCATCATCGAGCTCGGCGACGCGCAGGTGGCTGCGACCTCCGCGGCGGCGCAGCGAGTCCAGGCCGAGCAGTCGGTCTCCAGCGCGCGCGCGCAGCTCCTGCTCGCGCTCGGGCGCGCCGTGCGCTGACGGCGCGGGTCGGCGCCCGTGGCGGCCCGCCTCGCGGCGCGTGACGCGCTAGCTTTGATCGTGACGTCCAGAGCACAGGTGCCCGGCGCGGGGGTGCGAGCGCCCGCGGGGCTGGCGGCGGCCCGCTCGCCGGCGCGTCGCTGCCTCGTCATCCTCAACGCGCGCGCCGGAGGCGCCGGGACGGAGGACGTGGCCGGCCGGGTGCGCGCGGCCCTCGCCGCCGCGGGCGTCGACGCACGGGTCGTCGCGGCGGAGGGCGACATCGGCGCGACCGCCCGTGCCGCCGCCAGCGACGCAGAGGTGGATGCGGTGGTGGCCGCGGGCGGGGACGGCACCGTGAGCGCGGTGGCGGGCGGGCTCGCCGGTACGCCGAAGCCGCTCGGAGTCCTGCCGCTCGGCACCCTGAACCACTTCGCCAAGGATCTCGGGCTCCCGGCGGACCTCGAGGAGGCCGCGCGGGTGATCGCGTCGGGCGCGCAGCGGCGCGTGGACGTCGCCGAGGTGAACGGGCGGGTCTTCGTGAACAACTCGTCGATCGGGATCTACCCGCACGCCGTCCGCGAGCGCGAGCGCACGCGGCGCCGCCTCGGGAAGTGGATCGGCAAGTGGCTGGCGATGGCGTGGGCGGCGCTGCGCGTGCTCGTGAGGCTGCGCCCCCTGTCCGTGCGCATCCGGTGGGACGGCGGCGCGGGCCCGCGCCGCACGACGTTCGTCTTCGTCGGCAACAACCGCTACGACACGGCGCTCGTCGCGACGCAGCGGCGCGCCGCGCTCGATCGGGGGACGCTCGGCGTGTACGTGGCGACCGCGCCCACTCGCCTCGGCCTGCTCCGGCTCGGCGCTCGCGCCCTCGTGGGCCGGGTCGATCCGGGGCGCGACGTCGAGGCGCTCGAGGTCGCGAGCGTCGCGATCGAGTCGCACCACCGGCGGCTCGCCGTCTCGGTGGACGGCGAGGTGATCTCGCAGCGGCCGCCCATCCGCTACCGCATCCGGCCCGGCGCGCTCACTGTCCTCGCTCCGTGAAGACGATCGCCCACCTCTCCGACCTCCACTTCGGGCGCGAGGAGGCGCGCGTCGTAGAGGCGCTCGTCGCCGATCTCGCCGAGCTCCGCCCGACGGTCGTCGCGGTGAGCGGCGACCTCACCCAGCGCGCGCGCTCCGGCCAGTTCCGGGCCGCGCGCGCCTTCCTCGACCGGATCCCCGCGCCGCGGGTGGTGGTGCCCGGGAATCACGACGTGCCGCTCTACGACGTCGCGCGCCGCTTCCTCTCGCCCCTCGGCCGGTACACGCGCATCGTCACTCCGGACCTCTCGCCGGTGTACGCCGACGACGAGCTCTACGTGGCGGGGGTCTCCACGGCGCGGTCGCTCACGTGGAAGGAGGGGCGGATCTCGGTCGCGCAGATCGAGGACCTCCGCCGCCGCTTCTGCGGGGAGGGCGCAGGTCGGATGCACGTGCTCGTGGCCCATCACCCGTTCGCCCCGACGGCGGACCGCCCGCGCCTGCGCGTCGCCGGCCGGAGCGGCCGGGCGCTCCGCGCCCTCGCGGAGTGCCACCTCGAGGTCCTCCTCACCGGTCACCTGCACCGGCTCGCGAACGGCGAGGTCGAGCACCCCGTGGAGCGGCTCGCGCGGTCCATCCTCGCGTTCCACGCCGGGACCGCCACCTCGGTCCGCCTGCGCGACGAGCCCAACTCCTACAACTGGCTCGAGGTGGACGGCCCGCGGATCGTCCTGTCGGTGCGGAGCTTCGACGGCGCCGCCTTCCGTTCGGTCCAGCGGCGCGTGTTCGAGCGCCGCGACGACGGCTGGCGCGCCGCGGACGGCCGCGCCATCGAGACGCCCGCGCCGCTCCCGGCGCCAGCGGATGCGCAGCTCACGTGAGCGCCTAGAACCCGGCGGCCATCTCGCGCGCCTTCTCGCGCGCGAGCGGCAGGGCGGCCTCCACCTCGGGCGACAGCGCCTCGCCGAACGCGAAGTCCCGGCCGGCGATGGTGACGAGCGCGCCGGGCGGCGCGTGGCCGAAGAGCGCGCGGGCGAGGCCCAGGATCTCCTCCGGCGTGAGGGAGTGGAGAATCGCCTCCCGGGCGGGTCGCGGGACGAGCCGGGCGGCGCGCACGTCGCCCGGCGTGCCGGCCACGGACGCGTCGAGGAAGAGCACGCCGTCGACCGTCGCGACGGCCTCCGCGTGCTCGGGGCGGAGCTCCGGCACCTCGAGCACCTCGAGGCCGGGCACGAGCGCGTCGAGCCCGTGCGCAACGGCGAGCCCGGCGCCGTCGTCGGCGCGGATCGCGTGTCCCATCGCGAAGGCCAGGATCCTCACGGCACCCTCTCCAGGAGCGACGAGGTCTAGCACGTCTCCCCCGGACCCGTCGCGTCCGTCGGTCGGGGGGCGCAGGCGGGGGAGCGTCAGAGCGCCGGGTGCTCCCCGCCGAGGTGGAAGTGACACCCCTCGCAGTCCATCTTCGAGCGGGTGTCCTCGAGGGAGCCGTCCTTCTCGTGACACCTGGCGCAGCCCGCGCCCGCGGCGGCGGAGGTCACCGGCAGCGGTCGCTTCGCCGCCTGCGCGTTGAGCAGCTCCGCCGCGCGGCGCGCGACGCTCGCGGTCAGGATCCCGCAACGCTCCTTCCGCTCGTCGCTGAACGACCTCTTCCCTGAGGCCTCGCACCATCGGGACACGGAGGTGTGGCAGAGCGGCGAGCCCGCGATGGACTGCACGTTCGGATGCGCAGCGGCCGTGAGCACGAGATCGGGCAGCGGCTCGCGCTCGTACCAGGCGAACAGGGCGTCCACGAGCGGGCCCGGCTCCTTCGAGAGCAGCTCGAACGCGGCCGCCGATCCGTTCAGCGCGCCGCAGATCGTCGCCCAGCCGTTCACCCCGCCGGCGCCGTACTTCATGACGTCGAACGGGAAGCTCGCGTAGGGATCGCCCAGCGCGTCCGCCACCGAGCCCACGAGCGCGTCGAACGCGCCGAACATGCAGTGGCCCCGCGCGTACGCGGAGAACGCGCGCGAGGCGACGCGGTCCGGGGCGAGCGTGACGTAGGGCCAGGGGACCGTGGCGAGCTTGCGGTGCGCGTCGGCCGTGGCGTGCTTCACCGCCGCGGCGGCGCTCGCGCCTCCGCCGAGGACCGCCGTACCCGCGACGGCGCCGACCAGCGTCGCGAACCGTCTGCGCCCGGTGACCTTGTCGAACATGGCGAGCCTCCGAGGCCCCGCGCCGCGCGCGGTCCGCGCGTTCGCCGGACCTCCGGAAGAGCCTGGGCGTCTGGCCGCGCGCACGCCATCGGGCGGTGCGTCGCAGCCACACGCGGGCGCGGCGGCCCGCGCCAGGTCGCGGAACGCGCGGCGCGTGGCCGCTCCGGGAGCTCAGCGGGGGCGGCCGCCCTGGCCGTCTCGATCGCCCCCCGCGGCGAATGCGCGCGCCGCGGCCGCGAGCTCGGCGAGCCGGGCGGCGACGCGGCCGTTGAACGAATCGTGCGGGAACGCGCCGCTCGCGTCCGGGGCGCCGGCCGGCAGGCCCGAGAGGAGCTCGATGCCCTGGTCGATCGTGGCGACGGGGTACACCCGGAAGCTTCCCTCCTGGATGGCGGCGAGGACCTCGTCGCGGAGGACGAGGTGCGGCACGTTCGAGGCGGGCACGAGGACGCCCTCGTCGCCGCGGAGCCCGCGTGCACGGCACACCTCGAAGAAGCCCTCGACCTTCTCGGTGACGCCCCCGACCGCCTGGACGTTGCCGATCTGGTCCACGGAGCCGGTGACCGCGAGCGACTGGCGCAGCGGGACGCCCGAGATGGCCGAGAGCAGCGCGTACAGCTCCGCCGAGGAGGCGCTGTCGCCCTCGACGCCTCCGTACGACTGCTCGAACACGAGCGTGGCCGCGAGCGCGAGCGGCGCCGCGCTGCAATAGCGCCCGCCCAGGAATCCCGCCAGGATGAGCACGCCCTTCGAGTGGATCGGCCCGCCCAGCTCGACCTCGCGCTCGATGTCCACCACCTCGCCCCGCCCGAGGCGCATCCGCGCCGTGATCCGGCTCGGGCGACCGAAGGCGCGCCGGCCCGTCATCATGACGGAGAGGCCGTTCACCTGCCCGACGCGCGCGCCGGCGGTCTCGACGAGGAGCGTTCCGCGGCGGATCTCCTCGTCCACGCGATCGCGGAGGCGCCCGGCGCGGCGCTCCTGCGCGTCTATCGCGGCGCGCACGTCGCGGGCCGTCACGGTGGCGCGACCCTCGCCGGCTGCGGCGTGCGCCGCCTCGGTCACGAGGTCGTGGATCGCGCCGGCGTCGGCGGTGATCCGGGTCGAGTCGCCCGCGCGGCGCGTCGCCTCTTGCAGGACCCGCTCGACCGCGCCGCGGTCGAACGGCGGCAGCCGCTCGCGCCGGCCGATCGTCGCGACGAGCCGCGCGAAGTCGCGGTCGAGCTCGGGCGTGCGGGGGAGCTCGTCCTCGAAGTCCACCTCGACCTTGAAGAGCTGCGAGAACTCCGGGTCGAGGAGCGAGAGGAGCTGGTAGAGCACGCGATCGCCGAGGAGCACGATCTTCACGTGCAGCGGGATCGGCTCGGGCTCGAGCGTCGAGGTGCCCATCACGCCGAGCAGCCGCTCTGCCGGGTCGATCCGGATCTCGCGCGCCCGGATCGCGCGCTTGAGCGCGTCCCACGCGAACGGCTGCACGAGGAGCTTGCGGGCGTCGAGCACGAGGTAGCCGCCGTTCGCGCGGTGGAGCGCGCCGGCCCGCACGAGCGTGAAGTCGGTGACGAGCGTGCCCATGTGCACGTGGTGCTCCACGTGCCCCGAGAGGTTCGAGAGCGATGAAAGGTCCTCGTGGACGACGGGGGCGCCGCCGTGCGCGGCGTGCTCCACGAGGAGGTTCGCGACGTACCGCCGGAGCACGGGCGTGTCCGCGAGGAGCTTGCGCAGGGCGGCCGGGAGCTCGGCCGCGCCGTCGAGGGCCGCGAACAGCTCGTGCACCCGCTCGACGAGGTCCACCTGGACGGCGTCGAGGTGCTCGAGGACCGCCGGCACGTCCGCGTAGCGGCGCCGGAGCTCGTGGAGGAGCGCACCGGCCGCGCGGACCGTCACGTCGTCGTTCACCTCCTTCACGCGCTCGCGGTGCCGGCGCTCGAGGTCCGGCATCGTCCGGAGCACCTCGGCGAGCTGGTTCTGCAGCTCCCCGATGTCGCGCCGCAGGCGCTCCTGCACCTCCTCGGGCAAGGTCTGGAACGCGTCCGGCCCGATTATCTCGCCCTTGTTCGCGGGCGCGAACGCGAACCCGATCGGCCCGTGCAGCAGCGCGATGCCGCGCTCCTCGGCGCGCCGCCGGATCTCGTCGATCGGCGCCTCTCGCGCCTCGTCCCGCTCCTTCTCGAGGATCTGGACGCGGGCGTGGTAGTCGCGGCTCTCGAACGCGGAGGGCAGGGCGTCGCGGAGCTCCGCGACCAGGCGATCCAGATCGGCGCGCAGCTCGCGCCCGCGCCCGGGCGGCAGCTCGACGCGCCGGGGCCGGCGCGGGTCGGCGAAGCCGTTCAGGTAGCACCAGTCCGAGGGGGTGGGCGCGTCGAGCGCGGCGCGCCCGAGCATGCGCATCACGAACGTGCGCTTCCCCGCGCCGGGCGGGCCCATCACGTAGGCGTTGTAGCCCTCGCCGCCCACCGAGACGGCGAGGCGCAGCGCCTCGGTCGCGCGGGCCTGCCCGAGCGGTCCCTCCAGATCCTCGAGCTCGGCGGTGGTCTCGAACGCCATCTCGCGCGCGAGGCCGCGCGGCCGGAGGGACGCCGCGGACAGGGGGGCGTTCGGCATCACGCCTCCGCCCGGACGCGGAAGCGCTTCTCCAGCTCCCCGAGCTTCTCGACGATCCCCGTGTACTCGAGCTCGGACATCGGCAGCATCGCCGCGCCCACGAACCCCTGGCGGCGGATGCGGATGGCGGCCTCCGCCACCTCGCGGCGCACGGCGTCCCAGAACGGATGCGCGAACGCGTCCACCGGGCCGGCGAGCTTGCCGTTGCGGACCGAGAACGCCGCGCAGGTGACGATCGGCGGCCCGTCGAAGAAGCTCACCGGGGATCCGAGCGTCACGGGCATGAGCGGCATCTGGTGCGAGCCGCGCATCCCGCCCGCCACGAGGTGGCCGAGGTGGAAGGGCGCGAGCACCTCGCCCGTGGCGGGGAAGTCCATCTGGCAGCGGACGAGCATCACCGGGTCGTCCTTGCCCGTGTACTTACCGGCGATGTTGTGGAGCCGCGACGTCGCGACCGCGACCGCCTGCGCCCCGCTCGCCCGCGACCAGATCGACTCGACGACGAACCGCTCCGGGTCGCGGAGCAGCACCGCCAGGTCGTAGAGGTTCTCGGGGGCGTCGAGCTCGATGACGCGGTCCTGCATGGTGTGCTGCACGTCCATCACCACGAACCGGAACCCCTTCGTCATCCGCGGCGCGAGGAGGAGGCCGGGGGTGTTCATCGGGTCGGCGAAGGCGAGGTAGAGCGGGAGATCGAACGCTCCGGGGTCGGTCTTGTCGGCGGCGAAGAGGAGGAACGGCTCCGAGGCGCGCTCCTCGATCTCCAGCTCGGCGACGGCGGGTCCCATCCCGCGCACGTTCCCGCTGAACGAGTCCTTGAGGAGGTCCTGGCCGGCGCCGTAGAGCCCCTGCGCGCGCGCGACCTCGGTGCCCGCCACGAACGCATCCCAGGCCAGCCGGTGGATGCCGGAGTCGCCCGTGCCCTTCCGGTGGGTCATGAGGATCGCGATGTCGTCGCCGGTGTGGCCGACGTGGACGTCGAGGAGGAGCTCTCTCCCGGCCTCGCGGACGTGGCGCTCCACGGCGGCGACGAGCTCGGGCGAGGGCGCGAGGTGGCCTCCGATCGATCCGACGTCCGCCTTGATGACGCTGAGCGTGAGCTTCATGGCGACCTCCCGCGTCGCGTGCCCTGACGCCTTCGAGCCTCCCGCCACGGCGGGGGGCCGGCAATGCCGGACGTTGGGTTCGCCCGCTGGGGGCCGCGCCCTCGGGCGCGGGTGCCCGCCGTCCGCCGCCTCGCCCGCTTGGCGAGCGCGTCGACGGCGACCATCGCGGGGGCGCAGGCGGCGAGCCACGGCCACGCTCGGGCGGGGAGGGGAGCGGTGCCGAACATGGCCTGGAGGGGCGGCGCATACACGATCGCGAGGAGGAGGAGGAGCTCCGCGGCGATCCCGGCGACGAGGAGCGGCCCGGGACGGTGGGCGCGCAGGGCAGGCACCCGCTCGGATCGGCAGGCGAGGACGTTGCCGACCTGGCAGCAGACGATCGCGGCGAACGCGGCGGTGGTCGCGGTCCGCTCGGTGGCCGCGAGCGCGGCGGGCGCCGTGTGGCCGAGGAGCGCGGGCGTCGCCGCCTGGAGCTCGCCCAGCGAGAGGCCCGCGGCGTGCCAGACGGCCGCGAACGCGCCCATGCACGCCGCGGCCTCGGCGAGCCCAAGGACGCCGTAGGCGCGCACGAGGACCGCCGCGTCGAGGAGCCGGCGCGCGCGCGGCCGCGGCGGGACGCGCATGGCACCGGGCTCGGGCGGCTCCGCGCCGAGCGCGAGCGCGGGGAGCATGTCGGTGCCGAGGTCGATCGCGAGGATCTGGAGGATCCCGAGCGCGGGCGGGATGCGCAGCGCGGCCATGGCGAGGAACGGCACGATCTCGGGGACGTTGGAGGTGAGCACGTACGCGAGGAACTTGCGGGCGTTCGCGAAGGTCGCGCGGCCCTCCTCGACGGCCGCCACGATGCTCGAGAAGTCGTCGTCGAGCAGCACCACGTCGGCCGCGGCGCGCGCGACGTCGGTCCCGCCCTGGCCCATCGCCACGCCGACGTGCGCCGCATGGAGCGCAGGCGCGTCGTTCACGCCGTCGCCCGTGACCGCGACCACGCGGCCGAGCCGCTGGTACGCGCGGACGAGGCGCAGCTTCTGCTCCGGGTTCGCGCGCGCGAAGACGAGCGGGTCGCCGGTGGAGAGGAGCGCCTCGACGGCGCGGTCGTCGAGCGCGTCCAGCGCGGGCCCCTCGACGACGCGTGCCCCCTTGCGCCACAGCCCGACCTCCTCGGCGATCGCGCGCGCGGTGAGGGCGTGGTCGCCGGTGACAACGGTGACCGTGACTCCGGCGCGGCGGCACGTGGCGAGCGCCTCACGCACGCCGGGACGCGGTGGATCCTCGACGCGAAGAGGGCGAGGAGGGTGAGGTCCCGCTCGACCTCCTCGAGCGGGAGCGCCGCCAGCTCGGGGCCGCCCGCCCGCAGCGCGACCGCGACGACCCGGAGCCCGCGCGCGGCGAGCGCGTCCTCGGCGCCGACCGCGCGAGCCCGGGCGGCGTCGTCGAGCGGCCGTGCCGCGCCGCCGGCGAGCACGGCGGCGCAGCGCTCGAGCACCGCGCGCGGCGCACCCTTCGTGATCGCGACGCAGGCCGCGCCCGCGGCCGGGCCGAGCGCCGGGCCCGGGCCGGACGAGGACCGTCGCGCGGCGCCGGCTGGCGTCGAACGGCAGCTCCGCGACGCGCGGGCAACCGCGGGCGAGCGCGTCGGGGTCGAGCCCGGCGGCGCGCGCGCCCTCGAGGAGCGCGCGGTCGATCGGGTCGCCGCGGTGCGCGCCCGGTCCGCCCCGCGCGTCGCTCGCGAGCGCGGCCGCCGAGAGCGCGAGCGCCGCGGCGCCCCCGGCGCCGCCTTCGGGGAGCGCGCATGTCCCGTCCCAGGTCCAGAGCTCCCGCGCGGCGAGGACGTTCCGGGTGAGCGTCCCGGTCTTGTCGGTGCACACGACGTCCACCGCGCCGAGCGTCTCGACCGCGGAGAGCCGCCGCACCAGGGCGCGCCGGCGCGCCATCCGCTGGACGTTCGTCGCGAGCGTCACGGTGATGGTCGGCAGGAGCCCCTCCGGCACGTTCGCCACGAGGATGCCGATGGCGAAGAGGAGGCTCTCGCCCGGCGCGGCGCCGAGGAGGGCGAGGAGCGCGAACACGGCGCCCCCCATCCCCACCGCGATCACCGTCACGACGCGGACGAGCCGCGCGACCTGCACCTCGAGGGTGGACGGCTGGCGCCGCGTCGCGGTGGCGAGCCGGGCGAGGCGCCCGAGCTCGGTGCCGGGGCCGGTCGCGAACACCAGCGCTCGCGCCCGGCCGGTCGCGACCGTGGCGCCGGCCGGTGCGAGGCAGGTCGCGCCCGCGATCGACCTTCCGGGCGAGCAGGGCCGTGCGTCGCGCTCCACCGGGAGCGACTCGCCGGTGAGGAGCGAGACGTCCAGGCGCAGGAGCGTCGCCGAGAGGATGCGCGCGTCGGCGGCGATGCGATCCCCCTCCTCGAGGTCGAGGACGTCGCCCGGGACCACGGCCGCGGCCGGGATCTCGACGCGGTGCCCTGCCCGCACCACCCGGGCGCGCCTCGGCACGAGCTTCTCCAGGGCCTCGAGCGCCCGCTCGGCCCGGTGCTCCTGCCAGCCGCCGAACGCGCCGTTGACGAGCACCACCGCGAAGATCGCCCAGCCCAGCTCCGGCAGGCCCGCGAAGAACGAGAGCGCGCCCGCCGCCCAGAGGAGGAGCGCCATGAAGTGGGTGAGCTGCGCGACCATCCGCAGCGAGGCAGGCATCCGAGGCGCCGGCGGCAGCTCGTTCGGCCCGTGTGCGCGCAGGCGGCGCGCCGCCTCCTCCGGGGCGAGGCCGTCCTCGCCGGAGCCGAGCGCGACGGCGGCGTCGGAGGCGACGAGCGCGGCGGCTGCGCCGGCATCCATGCTCCTCTCCCGGCGGAACTCTGCTCCGACCTGCGCGCCCCGGCGCGCGCTCGGGTGGGCCGCGGCGCAGCTTCGCAGCTCCGGCGCGAGCGTGCGGCGCTGCGCGCCGCGGGTAGCCCGTCCCTGCCAGCGGGGCGACCCGACGCGGCGCGCGTGGCTCCGCGCGGGAGGCGTACGATCCCATCGGGTCGTCGTGGCCGACCCCGCCAGGCAGGCGAGGAGGAGGCAGGCGATGAGCGAGTGGAAGAAGATCGGCTGCGCGGTGGACTTTTCGGACCCGTCGCGCCTCGCGCTGGACGAGGCCGTGGAGCAGGCGCGCCGCACCGGCGCGGAGCTCGTGCTGGTCCACGTGCACGTGCCGCCGCCCGCGAACCCGGCCGACGTGATCGTCTCTCCGGCCGAGATCGCGCGGATGTCGGCCGACGAGATGGAGCGCACCCTCGCCGGCTGGCGCGTGGACGCGGAGAAGCTCCTCGGGCGGGCGGTGGGAGCGGCGGCCCTGGTCGGAGACCCGGCGGGAGAGGTCGTCCGCTGGGCTCGCGAGCACGGGCCGGATCTGCTCGTGCTCGGCACGCACGGCCGCACCGGGATTCGCCGGTTCATCCTCGGCTCCGTCGCGGAGCGCGTGCTTCGCGAGGCGCCCTGTCCCGTGCTCGTCGCGCGCGCGAGAGTCCCCGGTGACGCGCGGGACATCGCCGCTGAAGCGGAGATCTACGCGTAGGCCCGGACGCCGGCGCGCGGCGGCCCGGGCGGAGGGAGGTGACGACGATGGCTGCTCGCATCTGCTGCGCCATCGACTTCTCCGAGGCCTCGCTGCTCGCGCTCGTCGAGGCGGCCGAGCTCGCGCGCTGGAGCGGCGCCGAGCTGACGCTCATCCACGTTCATCCGGTCCCCGAGGGGGAGGTGCAGCCGGAGGCGTTCGCGATGGCCTCCGTGGACCTGCACCGCGACATGGGGGTCTGGAGCGCCGAGGCGGAGCGGAGGGTCGGCGCGCCGGTTCGAACGGAGGTGGTGGCGGGCGATCCTGCGACGGAGGTCCTGCGGCTCGCGCGGCGGGGCAGCGGGCTCCTCGTGCTGGGTGCGCGCGGGCGCGCGCCGGGCGGGCGCCGCCTCGGGTCGGTCGCCGCGCGCGTGGCGCGCGAGGCGCCGTGCCCCGTCATCGTCGTCCGCCCCCGCGTGCCGCTGCCGGACGAGGCGGAGACGTATCACGCCGCGTGAGCGGCGCGAGCCGTCACTGCCACGCGCCGCTGCGCGCGTACACGAGCGCGAGCGGGACCTCGTCGAGGTAGGCGCCGGCGGCCGGACGCGCCGTCCGGAACGCCGCCCAGGCCCGGTACTCGTCGTCGCGGCTCGCGCCGTCGAGCGCGACGACGGCGACGTCTGCGTCCTCGGGGCCGTCGGCCCGGCGCAGATCCGGCCGTAGCCGCCCGTCCCGCACCCACGCCTCCACGGCCTCCGGCGCAGTGCTCGGCCACCAGACGCGCGCGCCGGGCCGGGCCCGGGCGTTGAGCGGCTCGAGCACGGAGGCCGCCGCCTCGCCGCCGTCCTGGCGGCGGAGGCCGCGTGACGCGGCGCCGGGTGCGCCGCCCGCGAGCTCGTTCCAGGCGGACGCGCCCGACGGGAACGCGTGGACCGCCTGGCGGAGCGCCGGCCACAGGACGAGCACCGAGAGCGCCGCGAGGAGCGGCGCGCGGCGCGAGGGCCACGCCGACGCAGCGACCGCGACGAGCGCGCGCGCGCCGAGCAGCGCGAGGAACGGCATCGCCGGCAGGAAGGGGCGGACGCCGGGCGCGCCCGGAGCGAGCCCGGCCGCGGCGGCCGCAAACGGCGCGACCGCGCAGAGCACGAGCAGGAGCGCGTCCCGCGCGGCAGAGCCGCCCCCGCGCGCGTCCGGGACCCCGCCGCGGACCGCCTGCGCCGTCGCATGGAGGGCCCCGCCCGCAAAGACCCAGAGGATCGCGGCGGGCACGGTGAGCGCGGTGACGAGGAGCGCGTGGAGGCCCGCGGCGGGAGCGCCGGCGAGGTGCCAGCCGCCGCCCGGCGCGAACGCGGCGGCGAGCCGCCCGTGCAGGTCCGCCCGCAGCCAGGGCCAGGACAGGACGAGGATCGCCGGGCCGAGGAGCACCATCGCGGCGATCGCGAGTGGACCGCCTCGACGCGGAGGGGACGCGTCGAGGGCGACCGGCGCCCCCGGGCGCGGCGTGACCCGGGGCGCGGCGATCGCGTGCAGCGCGAGCGCGGCGAGGAGGATCCACGCGTCCGTGCGCGCGGTGAGCGCCGCGCCGAAGAGGATCCCCGCGGCTGCCGCCGCTCCGCGCCGCTCGGCGCTGCCCGCCGCGCGGTCCGCGCGCCGGTACGCCCATGCCGTCGCGAGCCAGAGGGCCGCCGCCGCGAGGTCGGGCGTGGCGACGAGGCCTGCGTGGAGGTGGCGCGGCGCGAGCCAGAAGAGGAGCGGCGCGAGCACCGCGCCGGACGCGCCCGCGAGGGCGTGACCGGCGAGGGCGAGGAGCGCGGAGAGCACGGCCGCGAAGGCCACCGTCCCGAGCCGGAACGCCCGCAGGTGGGACGCGCCGAGCCGCGAGAAGAGCCCGTGGGCGAGCCCGGCCGCCTCGCGCGCGAGCGGAGGCGACGTGGCCTCGGCCCGAGGCAGCGGCGCGGCCCCGGCGACGCGCTCGGCGGCGCCGAGCACGCGCGCCTCGTCGCGCGAGATCCCCGGGGCCCCCGCGAGCAGGCCGAGCACGGCGGCGGTCGCGACCGCGGCGAGGACGGCGCCCGCTCGCGGGCCGGGCCTGGCGAGGCGGCGCGCCGGGCTCACGGGAGCGTCTCCGCGTCGAGGCACAGGGCGCCCGGGGCGCCCGCCGAGGTGAGGACGAGCGTCACGTCGTGCAGACCGCCGGCGAGGTGACCGGTGCTCAGCTCGAAGGGCGCGAACCCCACCCCCGAGATCTCGGCCGCGCCCACCTCCTCGCCGTCGACCTGCACGGCGACCCGGAGCGGCGCCCCGAGGGCGCGGCTCCCTCCGCCGGCTGCGCCCGCGTGCCCGCGGAGGGCGTGGCCGATGGGGACCCCGGGGAACCGCAGCGCGAGCGGGGCGCCGGGGGGCGCGTCGATCGTGGCCGAGAGGCAGGGACGGGGGACGCCGTCCACCTCGCGCACCGTGCGCTCGACGCTTAACGCGGGGGTCGCCGCGCAGGAGAACGCGTTCCCCTCCGCGGTGCACGGGGCGTTGCCCAGCGAGACCTCGGCCTGGGCGAGGCGGTCCGGCAGGAACGCGAGCGGCAGGGTGGGGGAGGCGAGCTCGTGTCGGGTCACCTCGAGCGCGCCGAGCCGCTGGGCCGCGGTGGAGCGGGCCGCGCGCGAGATGAGGCCGAGCTCGGTCTGCCAGTCGTAGCCGGGCGCCCCGGGCAGCGACAGGAGCCACACGCGCCGGACGCCCGGGAGGTCCTCGCCGCGGCCGGTGCGGGCGAGCACCGGGAGCGCGGGCGGGATGACCTCGCGCGCCCGCTCGGCCCAGGCGGGCGCGAGCGCGACGGCGTCGCCCGGCCGCGCGTCGCGTTCGAGGAGCGCGCGCGCCGCCGCCCAGTCGATGCGCGCGGGCAGCCGCGCGGAGAGCCCGGCCTGGAAGAGGATGCCGTGCGCGCCGAGCGCGGCGGCGCCGGCGGCGAAGAGGATCGCGCCGGTGCGGGCGGGGGCGGGGCGTCGCGCCCAGGCGCGGGCGCCGAAGGCGCGGAGCCGAGCGGAGAGCGCGGCGAAGCTCCGCGCGGCGCTCTGCACGCCGGCGCGCGCGAGGCGGCGCGCGAGGCCGGCGCCGCCGCTGCCCGGCGTGTTCGGGTCCGGGGTCACGCCGGCGCTGGGCTACGTCTTCGCGAGGCGGATGCGGCGCTCGCTCTTCTCGCGGCAGAACGTGTCGAGATCCATCTCGGGGTTCGCCGGCAGCGCGGGCGACCACGACGGGTGCATCGCGCACTTCGCGTCGTAGCAGTGGTGCAGGTCCCAGAGGTGCCCGATGGCGTGGATGGCCTCGCGGGCGAGCCGACGGCGCCACGTCTCGATGGACGCCTCGGTGACGCCGCGCTCGGGCAGCTTGGAGGTGGTGATCACCGCGCGCTCACCGCCGTACTGGGAGAACCCCCAGCACGGGGGCTCGCCGAGCGGACCGGGCGGGAGCGCGAGCGGGGCGCTGGTGATGTACAGCACCTTGTCGTCCGCGAAGGTCCTGACCGGCGCCACGTCCTGCAGGAACTTCACGGCGTCGAGCCGGCCGTCGTCCATCTCGGCGTCGCGCGGCACGGGGCGATCCCCGGCGTGCTCGGTGCCGAGGCCGAAGGCCCGGTAGAGCGTGGCCGTGAGGAACGCCATGTCGGCGGGGTCGATCTTCTCGAGCGTGACGACGCGGATCACTTCTTCTTCCCTCCGCGCTTCGCCGCGGGCTTCGGGGCCGTCTTCTTCGCCGCCGGCTTCTCCGCCTTCTTCGCCGGCGCGGCGGCCTTCCGGGCGGCGGGCTTCTTCGAGGGCTTCTCGGCCTTGGCCGGCTTCTCCGCCTTCCGGCGCGGCTCCTTCGCGGCGGCGCGCTTCGCCTCGCGCTTCTCGGCCTTCGGCGCGGGCACCTTGGGCGCCGCCGCCTTGCGCGCCTTCCTCGGCGCGGCCTCCTCCTCGGTCTCCTCGGCCCCCGGCGTTGCCTCGGCCCCTTCAGCGGCGCCCTCCGCGGGCGCCTCGCCCTCGGCTTCGCCCTCCGCGCCCTCGGCACCTTCGGCGCCTTCGCCCTCGGCGGCCTCGCCCTCCGGGACGGCGGCGAGCGCCTCGCCGAGGTCGAGGTCCCCGAGCCCGAGATCGCCGAGCCCGAGATCCTCGATGCCTTCCTCCTCGGTCGCCGCGGGGCGGCGGCGCTTCGGGCGCGACGGCAGCAGGACCGGCGTGGGCGGCGGCTTCAGGTCGAACTTCACCCCCGCCGGCGGCATGAGGGCGTAGTCGATGTAGTCCTCCGCGAGCGCGGGCGGGACGCCGAGCGAGACGGCGACCTCGTGCACGAGCAGGTGGCGCGCGTTGTCGTACTGCTCGCGCTCCTTGGCGGGCAGGGGGCGGATGCGCGAGAGCGAGTGGAGCCCCTTCACGACCTCGGCCACGCCGAGCACGCCGCCGGCGATGAGCCGGTCCGCGTTGTCCCGATGGCGGACCTTCCAGTCGAGCTCGGGGTCCTCGAACTGCGCGGCCAGGAAGTGAAAGACGCCCTCGATCTGCTCGCCCGTGGCGACGCGGCGAAGCCCGATGGACGGGACCTTGTTCTTCGGGACGAGGACCGCGGCGCCGTCCTCCTCGCGCCGCATCCGCACGAGCTGCAGCTTCTGCCCGGCGATGTCCTTCTCCTCGACGCCCACGACCTCGCAGACCCCCTGGTTCGGGTAGACCACGCGGTTGCCGGGCTGGAGCTCGGCGGCGTCGGCGATCACGCCCTCCACGGCGGGGAGCTGCTCGCGCTGCTCGTCGGGGTGGCGGGGGGGCGGGCCTCTCACGGCTTCCCCTCCTACCATGCGACCCGGGGAGCGGCAATCGCCGCGCAGCGGGCATCCAAGGGTGTGAAATCGGAGGTCGGGCGCATCGAACGTGCGAGCGGCGCGCCTGCGGGCGGCGCCGACTCGTGCAGTCCGATCTTAACGACGCCGCGCGGCGACGGCCGTCAGCGAGGCGGGGGGGCTACCGCGCAGCCTTCTTGCGGCGAGCGCTCTCGAGGCCGAACACGTCGGCCAGCCGGAAGGGCGGCTTCGCGGGGGTGGGGTCCTGCACGCGCAGCGCGTGGTAGATGGACCACGTCCGGCGGATGGCGGTGAGCGTGGTGAGCACCGCGAGCACCGCGAGGGCCAGCGAGACGACCGTCCGGCCGGCGCCGGCGCCGAAGGAGAGGTCGAAGATCGGCGTGAGCGCGCACGGAATGCCGGTGAGCACGATCCGCTCCGGCCGCTGCATCCCGCCCACCTTGACCATGTCGCCGGCGTTCACCGCCTCGCCGCGCGCCCGCGCGTACGAGACGACGGTCGAGGCGCCCGCGGCGAGCAGCGCGGCGAAGAGCACCCAGGAGTCCCGGTAGGCGACCGCGAGGCCCCCGAAGAAGAACAGCTCTCCGACCCGATCGAGCGTGGAGTCGAGGAACGCGCCGGCCCGGCTCACCCGGCCGGTCGCCCGCGCGACGCGCCCGTCGATGAAGTCGAAGCTCGAGCCGAAGAGGAAGACCCAGCCGCCCAGGGAGAAGTGGCCGAACGCGATGAGCACCGCGGAGACGGCCACGACGACCGTGGCCGCGGTGGTGATCGCGTCGGGGGAGATCCGCAGCCGCAGGCAGAACCGCTCGATCGGCGTCCAGAGCCAGATCCACCACTCCTGGAAGAGCTTCGCGAGGATCGTTCGCTCGCGGTTCTCGATGTAGGCCTCGCGCTTGCGCCCGAAGATCGCCGCCTTGATCGAGTAGTAGACGAGCGTGGAGAACAGGAACGCGACGAGCCCCAGGAGCGGAGCGAGGGCCTCTACCGCGGAAGGCGTCACGGGCGACAATTTATCCACTGGAAGGAAACCTGCGTCGAGACCGCGAGGGGCGCGCAGTCTACCTCATTCCGGGTCGAGCTGGGCAGCGCGCATTCGCCGGGCCGCCAGGTCGATGTAGGTCGGGTCGCGCTCCAGGCCGAGAAAGCGGCAACCCGCCTGGACCGCGGCGACGCCGGTGGTGCCCGAGCCCGAGAACGGATCGAGGACCAGATCGCCGGGCGCGGCGCTCGAGGCGAGCACGCGCTCGAGGAGCGTGAGCGGCTTCTGCGTCGGGTGGCGGCCGTGCACCTTCTCGCGCGGGCCCGGCGTGGGGACGCTCCAGACGACCTGCTCGCCCTCGGGCTGCGGCATCTGCCAGAGGTCCCGCATCTGCTTGCCGCCGTTCTCCGCCTTCATGGCCTTGTAGTTGAAGCGGTGGCCGAGCGGGCGCGTCTTCATCGGGCTCGCCCAGAGGAGGATCTCGGTGGAGTGGGTGAAGAAGCGGCAGGCGAGGTTCGGCGAGGCGTTCGGCTTGTACCAGGTGATGGTGTTGAGCAGGTGGTAGCCGATCTCCTGCATCGCGAAGCCGATCGAGAAGATCACGTGCTGCGTGCCCGAGACCCACAGCGTGCCGCTGGGCTTGAGGACGCGGCGCACGGCGGTGAGCCAGCGCGTCTGGAAGGCGTGATCCTCGACGACTCCGCGCGAGGCGTCCCAGCCCCCCTTGTTCACGCTCGTCCGCCGCCCGCTCTGGCAGGTCGTCCCGCCGTTCGAGAGCATGTAGGGCGGATCGGCGAACACGACGTCCACCGAGTGCGGCGGCAGCGCCTCGAGCGCCTCGATGCAGTCCCCCTGCACGAGCGCCCACCCCTTCCCCTGCTCTGCCGTGTTCGGCAGACCGTCCCACGCATGAAGCGCCAGCCGTCGAGCCATATCCACGAATCGTAGGGCCGCCGATCGATATCGCCAGTTTTCGGCCACACCCAGGGTTGATCGGCGCGCGCCGTCACCGCGCCCCGACGTGGACGATCCGCCAGATGGTCCCGTTCCCGTCCTCGCTGACGAGGAGCGCGCCGTCCCGCGCGACCGCCACGCCGACGGGCCTGCCCCACACGCGCGCGTCGTCCACGACGAAGCCGGTGAGGAAGTCCTCGTACTCGCCGGCCGGCACGCCGTCCCGGAGCGGCACCCGCACGACCTTGTAGCCGGTGCGCTCGCGGCGGTTCCACGAACCGTGGAGCGCGACGAAGGCGTCTCCCGTCCACGCGTCCGGGAAGCGCGCCGCCGCGCCCTGCGGCGCCTCGTAGAACGCGAGCCCGAGCGCCGCGGAGTGCGCCTGGAGCAGGACGTCGGGCACCGTCGCCTTGCTCGCCAGGTCGGGGCGCGCGCCGCGGTGGCGCGGGTCCTCGTTCTGGCCGAGGTACAGCCAGGGCCAGCCGTAGAAGGCGCCCTCGCGGACGCGCGTCACGTAGTCGGGGACGAGGTCGTCGCCGAGGCCGTCCCGCTCGTTCACCGTGCACCAGAGATCCCCGGTGCGGGGGTGGACGGCGAGGCCGACGCAGTTGCGCAGCCCGGTCGCGAACGGCCGCCGGTTCCGGCCTTCCGCGTCGAAGGCGAGCACGTCGGCGCGCCACGTCTCCTCTCCCCACGCGGCGCCGAGCCCGTGCTCCGCCTCCCACGCGCGGAGCGCCTCCGGCGTCTTCCTCGGGAGGTCCTCCGCGACGTTCGACGCCGACCCCACGGACACGAACATGCGCCGCCCGTCCGGCGAGAACGCGACGTCGCGCGTCGTGTGCCCACCGTCCGTGTCCGCGAGGCGCGGCACGATGGTCTCCGGCCGGCCGCGCGCCGTGAGGTCGCCGCTCCGGTACGGGAACCGCACGACCGCGTTCTCGGTCGCGACGTACACCCAGCGCGGCTCCGCGCCGGGAGGGTGGAAGGCGATCCCGAAGGGACCGTCGAGATCCGACGCGAACACCTCGACGCGCTCCGGCCGCGCCGCGCCCTGCGCCGCGCGTATGACCCGCACGCGGCCCGCGGCGGTCTCCGCCACGAACAGGTCGCCGTTCGGCGCGACGCGCAGGAGGCGCGGGCCCTCGAGCCCCTCCGCGAACCGCTCCACGGCGAAGCCGGACGGTGCCCGCAGGCGCGCGTCCCGGGGCGGATCGACGACGCGGGGCGGCCGGCGCGCCGACGGGGTCGCGTTCGGGCGCGGCAGGCGGTCGGCCGTGAGGCGATGGCGGACGCCGGGCGCGTCGCCGCGCCAGTCGCCGCTCGGCGCCGCCTGCGGCGTCCGACCGGCGCCCGCGTCCGGAGGCGCTGGCGCGGGCGCGCCCGAGGCGGACTCCGCGGAGGGCGCGGCCCGTTCGCGGCGAGCCGAGAGGGTCGCGAGGTACGCCACGAGGTCGCGCCGGTCGCGCGCGCCCGGCGTCGCGAGCGACATGGTCGTCCCGCCGACGAGCTTTCCCGGCGCGGCGAGGTACCGGTCCAGGGTGCGCGCGCTCCAGGTGAGCCCGCGCGCGCCTGCGTCTCGCAGCCCGTGCGAGAACCCGAACCCGGGCGCGGAGCCCGCGCGGCGCCCGACGACGCCTTCGAGGTCGGGTCCCCGCCCGCCGCCCTCGCCGTGGCAGAGCGCGCAGCGCTCCCGGAAGAGCGTCGCCCCGCGCGCAGCATCCCCGGGCGGGCGCGCGCCGCGCGCCGCGAGCGGCACGGCGAGGAGGACGGCGAGGAGCGGGAGGGCGTGGCCCGGGCGCACGGAGCTCATGCCGAGCGTACTAACGGGAGGAGCAGGGGCGGCCAGGTTCGGGCGGGCCGCGCCGTCGAGGTGCCGATCGCGGAGGCGGCCGCGCGGCTGTCGAATCCGCGCCGTGAACGGGCTAAGAAGGACCCGCGTGAGCGCTCCCCTCGATGCAGCCGCGGTGAAGGAGGCCGCCCGCCGCTGCGGCTTCGCCGCCTGCGGGATCGCGCGCGCGGAGCGGCTCGATCCGGGGCCGCTCGACCGGCTGCTCGCCATGGGGGGCGAGGCCGACATGGCGTGGCTCGGGACGCAGCGGGAGGAGCGGCTCGACCCGTCGCGCCTGCTGCCCGGCGCACGGAGCGTCGTCGCGCTCGCGCTCGGCTACGACGGCGCAGGCGCCGAGCCGCCGCCGGGGGCGGGGGAGGTGGCACGCTACGCGCGCGGCCGCGACTACCACGCCGTCATGAAGAAGAAGCTCAAGCACCTCGTCGCGGAGCTGCGCGCGGCCGATCCCGACGTGCGCGCGTTCGCCGCGAGTGACGTCGCGCCCGTGATGGAGAAGGCCTGGGCGGAGCGGGCCGGGATCGGCTGGGTCGGCAAGAACGGCTGCCTCATCACCGAGCGGCACGGGAGCTGGGTGCTGCTCGCCACGGTGATCCTCGATCGTGAGCTCGCGCCCGACCCGCCGCACCCGGAGCGCTGCGGCACCTGCGAGGCGTGCCTCCCGGCCTGTCCCACGGAGGCGATCCCGCAGCCCGGGCTCGTGGACGCGCGCCGCTGCATCTCGTTCTGGACCATCGAGCGCCGCGGCGCGATCCCCGACGCGCTGGCCGGGCAGTTCGGGCGCTGGGTGTTCGGCTGCGACGCGTGCCAGACGGTGTGCCCGTGGAACCGCCACGCGCAGCCGGCGGTGGACCCGGACCTCGCGCCGCGGCCGGAGCAGGCCGCGCTCGCGATCGACGACCTCCTCGCGCTCACCGAGGAGGAGTACCGTCGCCGCTTCTACGGCACCTCCCTCGCGCGCGCCCGCCACGACGGCCTCGTGCGGAACGCGCTCCTCGCCGCCGGGCGTGAGGGCGACCCGCGCCGCCTCGGGGCCGTCCGGGCGTGGCTCTCGAGCCCGCACGAGGGCGTCCGCGCGGCGGCGCGCTGGGCGCTCGAGGCGCTCGGCGGGTGAGCGGCGTGCGGCCCGCGGCGGCCGGATGGTCGAGCCTCCGATGTGCTCGCGGGCGTCCTCCTGACCGTGCGCGGGCGAGCCGCCGCGCGACACCGCCCCGAGGGAACCCGAGTCGCCGTGTCACATGGCCCGCGGCAGAGCGTCGGGTACTGCAGGAGGGAAGGAACATGACGCTCTCACCGAAGCTCGCGCTCGCGGCGTTGCTGTACTCGGGAGTGGCCGCCGCGGCGCCGCAGATCTCGCTGTCTCGCCCCGTGGAGCAGCGCCCGGGCTGTCTCGCCGACGAGGTGCGCATCCCGAGGGGGCTCGTGGCCTTCCTGCCGGACCAGACCACGCTCGACTTCACCGTGACGCACGACGGGAAGATCGAGGGCGTCACGTCGGACGCGCGCGCCGGGCGCGAGGCGCTCGACACGCAGTTCCGCGGCGCGCTCTCGCGCTGCACCTGGACCCCCGCGACGGACCTCGCCGGCGTCCCGGTCACGCGCCGCGTGAGCGTGCCGATCCGCTTCGAGAGCCCGCAGGGCGGACCGCTCGTCGCGAGCGTCGGCGCCTTCACGCCGGTGGCCCTCGCCTCGCGCTGAGCGCCGCGTCCGCCCGCCCGGGGAGGGTTGCGAGGCCCGGCTTCGCGAAGGCCGCTCCGCGGGCGCGACGGGACTCGGCCTTGAGCGCCGCCCCCCGGGACGCTATTCGTTCGGGCGTGACGACGCTCTCAGAGAAGCTCCGGGCGGCCCGCGAGACGTGGGCGGTCGGGCCGGTCGAGGCGCGCGCGCTCGTGCGCGCGACCGGCAAGGACGCGAAGGACTACCTGCACCGGATGTCCACGCAGGACCTGAACCGGCTACGGCCGGGCGAGTCCGCGTACTCCACGTTCCTCAACGCGAAGGGCCACCTCCTCGCGGAGGGGCACGTGCTCGCGCAGGAGGAGGGGCTCCTCCTCGACCTCGCCCCGCAGGCGCTCCCCGACGCGCTCGCCCACCTCGAGCGGCTCGTCATCATGGACGAGGTCGTGTTCGAGGACCTCTCGTCGGCGCTGCGCGTCGTGCCGGTGCTCGGGCCGGAGGCGGCGCGCCGGGTCGAGGGGCGCGCGCCGGGAGCGCAGCGGCTCGCGCACGATCGGCGCGGCACGCCCGGCGTCGACGTGATCCTCCCGCCGCAGGAGGCCGAGGCGCTGCGCGCGGAGCTCGTCGCGGAGGGCGCGGTGGCGCTCGAGGACTCCGACCTCGAGGCGCTCCGCATCCTGGGCGGCGTCCCCCGGTTCGGCGCCGACGTGGACTCGACGCGCCTGCCGATGGAGGCCGGGCTCACGCGCGCGGCGATCTCGTTCACGAAGGGCTGCTACATCGGCCAGGAGGTCGTGCTCCGCGCGACCGCCCGCGGCCACCTCCAGCGCGGCCTCGTGCAGCTCGCCTTGCCGGCGGGCGCCGGCCCCGGCACGAGGCTCACCGCCGCGGGCCAGGAGGTCGGCGTCGTGACGAGCGCCGCGGACACGCCCGAGGGGCGCATCGGCCTCGGCTACCTGCGCCGCGCGCACTGGACGTGCGGTGCGGCCGTGGACGCCGGCGGCGAGCCGGCGACGGTGCGGCGGGTCCTCGTCGAGGAGCCGGAGCTGTAGTCCACGGGCCCCGTGCAGCTCGCGACGGTGCTGCGCGAACGGCGCTCGTCACGCCTCGGCGACGGGGATCTCGGGTCCGGCCGGGCGGTCCTGGCGCGAAGGCAGCGAGTCGATGTCCTTGCGGACGGCCTCGATCTCCTGCTTCAGCTCCGCGCGTACGGAGCGGATCTCCGAGCGCACGTCCTCGAAGGTGTAGCGGATCTCCTCGGGCGAGATGCCGAGGAGGCGGCGGCGGAGGTCGCGGACCAGCACGTCGAGGAGCTTCATCACGTCCCCTTCCTGAGCGGACAGGCCGCGATGGCGGCGGTCGGGTCGACGGCGTCGCCGCCCTCCACGATCTCCTTCACGGTGCCGTCCTGCCCGATGACGAAGTTGGCGCGGTTCGCGACGCCGATGACCGCCATGGTCCCGGCATACTGCTTCGCCACCTTGCCGCCCGCGTCCGAGAGGAGCGGGTAGGGCAGCTTCATCTCCGCCTTGAACCTGCGCTGCGTCTCGACGTCGTCGGTCGAGATGCCGACGACCTGGGCGCCCTTCGCGGAGACGTCCCCGTAGCGATCGCGGAAGTTCGCGTTCTGCTTCGTGCAGCCGGGCGTGAAGGCCTTCGGGTAGAAGGCCAGGATCACCGGTCCCTTCTCGAGCAGCTTCGACAGGCTGACCGGTAGGCCCTCGGTGTCGGGCAGGGTGAAGTCGGGGGCCTTGTCGCCGACCTTCAGGGCGGCGGAGCCGAGCAGCATCGCGAGGAGGGGGATCTTCATTCGGGGGTTCTCCGACGGCTTTCCTAGCGGTCCCCGGGCGGGCGGGCAATGCGCGCGCGGGGGCAGGCGCGCGGGCGCGCCGTTATGACCGCCGGGCGCGGAAGCGCCCCTGGAGGTCCGACCGCATGCCCGGCAAGCTTCTCCTGAGCGACGAGGAGTGGAAGAGGCGGCTCTCGCCCGAGGAGTACCAGGTGCTCCGGCACCACGGCACGGAGCGGCCGTTCACGGGCTGCTTCCTGGGCACGAAGGACCCCGGCACGTACGTGTGCGCCGCCTGCGGGAATCCGCTCTTCCGCTCGGGCGAGAAGTTCGAGTCCGGGACGGGCTGGCCGTCGTTCACGCGGCCGGTGGCCGACGACGCGCTCACCGAGGTCGAGGACCGCTCTTACGGCATGGTGCGCACCGAGGTCCGCTGCGCGCGCTGCGAGGGGCACCTCGGCCACGTCTTCCCCGATGGCCCTCCGCCGACGGGGCTCCGCTACTGCATGAACTCCGCCGCGATGAGGCACGTGCCGGAGGGTGAGCCGCTCCGGCTGGTCGAGCGCTGAAGCGAGGACGATTCGCGGAGCTTCACGCTTGGTCACCGCGACGTCACGGCGCCCCTCACAGCCCGGCGGACTTCCGGCTCGTCACCGCGGTGAACGTGGAGAGCCGCTTCTCGACGTCGGCCTTGCTGTGGCACTCCGGGCACTCGGCGACGCCGGCCTCGTGCTCCGACACGTGCATCACCTCGGTGAACGGCTTCTGGCACTTGCGGCAGAAGAACTCGTAGACGGGCATCGCGACCTCCTGGGCGGATGATCCGCTCCCGGTCCGAGGGCGCCATGCCCTTCGCAGGGCGACGCGCGGGCGAGCCGGCGCGCGGTCTGCTACCGCCCGGCGTTCAGGCGCGCAGCTTCTCGTAGCGCGCCACGAGCACGGCGACGTCGTCCCGATGCCAGAAGCCCACCTGGTCGGGCAGCTCGGGCAGCGTCCGCGCGGCGAACCCGGAGACGGTCGGGCCGAGCGCGGGCTCGCCGCCCGTCACGGCGCCCGCCACGGCGAGCGCGAGGTGGCGCGCGTCGCCCACCGGCGCGGATCGCGTGCCCACCACGACGGCGCCCTCGAGCTCGAGGCCCAGGTGCGCCTTGACGATGCGGCGGGCGGCGTCGCCGGGCTGCTCGTCCTCGCCGAGCAGGCCGGACGGGAGCCACCACCGGCCGAGCTGGGCCTGGCCGTGGTAGCCGCCGACGATCTCGGCGACGATCACGCGGCGCATCTCGAGGACGATCGGGACGACGTCGATGCGGACGATCACGCGGCGAATGTAGCGCGCGGGGGGAGCACGAGGGGGCGGGATCCCCACCCGGACCCACCGCCGCTCGCCTGCCCCCACGGGCGCGTGGCACCCGTGCGTGAGCCGTGTAATCGTGTGGAGATGCTTCCGCGCCGGCCCCTCGCCCTCGTGCTCGTCCTCGTCGCCGCGGCGTGCGGCTCGGGCCGCGAGGAGCGCGCGTTCGATCGCATCGCGGCGGACTGCAGGGGACTCGTCGGGGCCGGGGCGACCCTCCGCGACTCGAACCAGGCCTTCGACGTACGGAGCGGCAGCTACCCCGTCGTCGTCGGCCCGCTCTGCAACGCGGCGCTCGCGCCGATGGGCGGCAACGACACCTGCGCCGCCTCGAGCGCCGCAGACCCGCAGTGTCAGGTGCTCTACTACTGGTATCCCAACGACCCGGGCCTCTGCGGGCCGCTCGGGTGCTGGCTCGTGTGCGAGGCGCGGGTGATGCGGCAGGATCCGGCATGGACGTCGAGCGGCAGCGCGATCGACGCCAAGATCTGCGCGAGCCGCTTCCTGCGCGGGCAGCCCCCACCCTGACACCCCCGAGGACGACGACATGAAGGCGATCGCGATCCGCGAGCACGGCGGCCCGGAGGTGGTGAAGCTCGTCGAGCTGCCGGACCCGACCCCGGGGCCGGGGCAGGTGGTGCTGGCGGTGAAGGCGGCGGCGCTCAACCACCTCGACATCTGGGTGCGCAAGGGCTGGCAGGGCCTGAAGCTCGCGTTCCCGCACGTGCTCGGGTCCGACGTGGCGGGCGTCGTGGAGGCGGTCGGCCCCGGCGTCGAGGGCGTGAAGGCAGGCGACGCGGTGGTCGTGAACCCGAGCCTGGGCTGCGGGCACTGCGAACGCTGCCTCGCCGGCCACGAGAACCTCTGCCGCCGCTTCGCGATCCTGGGCGAGCACGTGTCGGGCGGGATGGCCGAGAAGTTCCTCCTGCCCGCGCGGAACGTCCTCCCGAAGCCCGAGAACCTCTCGTTCGTGGAGGCCGCCGCGGTCCCGCTCACCTTCATGACCGCCTGGCACGCGCTCGTCGCGCGGGCGCAGGTGAGGCTCGGGGAGACCGTGCTCGTGCACGCCGCAGGCTCGGGCGTGGGCGTCGCGGCGGTGCAGATCGCGAAGCTCCACGGGGCGCGCGTCATCGCGACGGCGGGCTCGGACGAGAAGCTGCGGCGCGCGAAGGAGCTCGGCGCGGACGAGGTGGTGAATTACGAGACCCAGGACTTCGTCCAGGAGGTGAGGCGGCTCACCGACAGGCGGGGCGTGGAGGTCGTGTTCGAGCACGTGGGCAAGAAGACGTGGGAAAAGTCGATCCTCTCCGCCGGGATCGGGGGCAGGATCGTGACCGTGGGGGCGACGACCGGGTACGACCCGCTCACCGACCTCCGCCACGTGTTCTTCCGGCAGCTCTCCATCCTGGGCTCCACGATGGGGACCGCGGCCGAGCTCGTGCAGGTGCTTCGCTTCGTGGGCGAGGGGAAGCTCCGGCCCGTGGTGGACCGGACCCTCGCGCTCGCGGACGCCGTGAAGGGACACGCGCTCCTCTCCGAGCGGGCGCAGTTCGGGAAGATCGTGCTCGAGCCGTGACGGCCGAGCCCAGGGAGGAACGGGACATGACGCTTCGACGCATCATCGCCATCGGCGCCTGCGCCGCCGCCGTCGGGCTCTCCGCCTGCGGCGAGAAGTGCCCCACCGAGACGCCGCGGGTGGACGCGGTCGCGGGCTGCACCGCCACGCCCGGCTCGACGGTGTCGGTGCCGCTCCGGCTCTGCCCGACGTGCAATCAGAGCGCCGCGAGCTGTGACGTGGACCTGTCGCAGGCGACCTCGAGCGGGACCATCCAGCTCGACCCGGTGGTGGAGGCCTGCGAGAACGCGAACTCGTGCCCGCCCGGCTGTGACCTCAACGCGATCAACTGCACCTTCGCCGCGCCCTCGCAGGTCGGGACCTACGAGATCCTCGTCTACAACCCGGCGACGAACACCACCATCTCGAGGAGGCTCGACGTCGTCGCGAGCGGGTCGACGAGCTGTGCCTTCTAGCGGGGGGCTGCCGGCCGGCGGCTAGGCATAACGGACGCCGCGCCGCATCTGGCGCAGCCTCTCCACGCGCGCCTCGATGGGCGGGTGCGTGGAGAAGAGCTGGAGCATCTTGCCGCCCGCGCCGCGGAACGGGTTCACGATGAACAGGTGCGCGGTGGCGGGGCCGCCGTAGGCGTAGGGCCGCACCTCGTTGCCGCGCTCCAGGGAGAGGAGGGCGTCGGCGAGCGCGTCGGGGTCGCCGGTGAGCTCCGCTCCGGAGGCGTCCGCGCCGAACTCCCGCGAGCGCGACACCGCGAGCTGCACGATCATCGCGATGATCGGCGCGAGCAGCGCCCAGGCGAGCGCGGCGAAGACGTTGCCGCCGCGGTCGTCGTCGGAGCGGCCGCCGAAGCCGCCCAGGATCGCGCCCCACTGGATCATGTGGCCGAGGGAGGCGATGAGGCCCGCCACCGCCGCGGCGATGGTGGCGATGAGCACGTCCCGGTTGCGCACGTGCGACAGCTCGTGCGCGAGCACGCCCTCGAGCTGGCGGCGGTCGAGGATGCTCAGGATGCCCTCGGTCACGGCGACCGCAGAGTGGCTCGGGTTCCTCCCGGTCGCGAACGCGTTCGGGGTAGGCGACGGGATCACGTAGACGGCCGGCATCGGGATGCCCGCCTTGCGCGTGAGCCGCTCCACGATCTCGTAGACGTCCGGGAGCTGCTCTCGCGTGACCGGCCGGGCGCGGTGCGCCATGAGCGCGATCCGGTCGGAGAACCAGTAGGAGAGGAAGTTGAACACCAGGCCGATCGCCCCGAAGAGGAGCATCCCGCCCGTGCCGCCCACCATCTGGCCGCCGATCGCGAGGATCGCGATGAGGAAGGCCATCAGCATGGCGGTCTTCAGGTAGTTGCGGCCGAATCCGCCCGTCGGTCGGTTCATTCCGCGCGGCGTCGTCGCTTCGTTCCAGGCCATATGGAGAGTAGGTAACCACCCGGGCGGCCGCGTCAAACGCGGCGGGCGGGCGGAGGCCCGCCGCGTCGATGCTTTCTCGCGCCCGTGGGGCTCCCGTGCTAAAGCCGGCCCAGGCGATATCGCGAGGTTAGCCCGGTCATGGCATCTCGGAAGGCGACAGCGGCGAAGGGGAAGGGGCGGCCCGCGGCGAGGGTCGAGAAGGCGCAGCTCGAGCTCGTCCAGGTCGAGCCGGCGCCCGCCCGGCGTGGGGGCGCGAGGACGACGAAGGCCGCGCCCGCGGCCGCTCCGCGCAGGGCGCGAGCCCGGCCGGAGCCCGAGCCGGAGCTCCTGCCGGCGATCGAGCCTGCGGCCGAGGCGGAGGAGGCGCCCGAGGCGCCCAAGGCGCCTCGCCGGCGGGCCACCGCCGAGCAGATGGCGTCGAAGCAGCGCGAGATCTCGATCTCCGAGTTCTTCACGAAGAACCGCCACCTCCTCGGCTTCGACAACCCCTCGAAGGCGCTCCTCACGACGATCAAGGAGGCGGTCGACAACTCCCTCGACGCCTGCGAGGAGGCCGGGATCCTCCCCGAGATCACGATCGAGGTCCGCGACCTCGGGCTCGAGAGCACCGAAGCGGAGGAGCCCGCCCCGAAGCGCGCGGGGGGTGCCGTTCCCCCCGCACCGAAGGCCGAGCTCACGAAGGGCGAGGGCCGCTTCGTGGTCGTCATCGAGGACAACGGCCCCGGCATCGTGAAGGCGCAGGCGCCGAAGATCTTCGGCAAGCTCCTCTACGGCTCGAAGTTCCACCGGCTGAAGCAGTCTCGCGGCCAGCAGGGCATCGGCATCAGCGCCGCGGCGATGTACGGCCAGCTCACCACCGGCCGACCGATCCGCGTCACGTCGCGCACCGGCAAGGGGAAGCCGGCGCACTTCTTCGAGATCCAGATCGACACGCGGAAGAACAACCCGGTCGTCACCGAGGACCGCCAGCTCGACGAGTGGCACCAGGAGCACGGCACCCGCGTCGAGCTCGAGATCGTCGCGAACTGGCAGGCCGGCCAGCGGTTCGTGAACCGCTACGTCGAGCACACCGCGCTCTCGAACCCGCACGCGACCGTGCACTACCTGCGCCCGCGCCAGCAGCTCCTCACGTTCCCGCGCGCGACCGAGGAGCTCCCCAAGGAGGCGGTGGAGATCAAGCCGCACCCGCACGGCGTCGAGCTGGGGGCGCTCATGCTGATGGCGGCCGAGTCGAAGGCGCGCGACGTGCGCGGGTTCCTGCAGAGCGGCTTCTCGCGCGTCTCGGGTCAGGTCGCGGACGAGATCGTGAAGCGCGCGGCGTTCAAGGGGCGCGTGCGCCCGCGCGACCTCGGCGAGGACCGAACGCTCGCGGAGAAGCTCCACCGGGCCATCGGCGCGACCAAGATCATGAATCCGCCGACGAACTGCCTGTCGCCCATCGGCGACGAGCTCATGAAGCGCGGGCTCATCTCGTTCCTGAACGTGGTCGAGACGGAGGGGCCCGAGGCGGACGAGCAGCTCGACCTCGACCAGGCCACGAAGAAGAAGGCCTCCCGGAAGGAGAAGGCGGCGAAGGCCGCCGCGCCGGAGGTGCCCGACGCGCCGCCCGAGGAGGGCGTCGAGAAGATCAAGGGGCACAACTACTTCATCGCGACGGTGACGCGGCCGCCCAAGGTCTACCGCGGCAACCCGTTCCAGGTGGAGGTCGGGCTCGCCTACGGCGGCTCCTGGCCGGCGGACAAGCCCATCGAGCTCTTCCGGTTCGCGAACCGCGTGCCGCTGCTCTTCCAGCGCGGCGCGTGCGGCACGACCGAGGCCATCGTCAAGACCGACTGGCGGAACTACCTGCTCTCGCAGCCGAAGGGCTCGCTCCCGGTCGGCCCCATGGCGCTCCTCGTCCACATCGCGTCGGTGTGGGTGCCGTTCACGAGCGAGGCGAAGGAGGCCGTCGCGCACTACCCGGAGATCATGCGGGAGATCCAGCTCGCGGCGCAGGAGTGCGGCCGCAAGCTCGCCGCGCACATCCGCAAGAAGCAGCACGCGGACTACCAGGCGCAGCGCCGCGGCATCTTCGAGCTCTACATCCAGGAGGTCGCGCAGGCGATCGGCAAGATCACCGGCAAGAGCCCGGAGCCCATCAAGCGCGAGTTCCTGCGGCTCGCCGACCGGGTCACGGAGGCGGAGCTCGCGGAGGTGGACGCGGCGCTCGAGGAGCAGTCGAAGAAGCTCACGAAGCGCCCGCGCCGGGCCGAGAACGAGGACGAGTAAGGAACGACCATGGCCAGGCTCGACGCCGTCTCCAAGCAGACCGCCCAGAAGATCGAGAAGCTCGCCGAGACGGTCGTCCGCTCGGTCAAGGGCGGCAAGAACCCCTTCGTCGAGATCCCCATCCGCTCGCTCGCGAACGTGAAGTTCAACGAGAAGCGGCGGCTCATCGAGCTCGGGTCGCAGCGCCAGAAGCGCTACTTCTTCAACGTCGCGATGGCGAAGAAGTTCATGCAGACGTTCCTCGTGTCGGACGCCTGCAAGGAGCTCATCGAGGGCGGCAAGACGACGAGCATCCGCGACCTCTACTACATCACCAAGCACACCATCGGCGACACGAAGCAGAACACCTTCGAGGAGCAGGACGAGTCCGACCCGATCATCGAGGACCTCGAGGTCGCGCTCGACGCGCTCCGCGAGGAGCTGCACCTGTTCGCCTCGCGGAAGGGCTCGATGGTCGGCCCCATCACCATCCGCGACACCGGGGACACCATCGATCTCCGCCGGATGGGCTCCGGCGGGTGGGCGGTCCCCTCGATCGTGGAGGAGAACGTCATCGAGTTCGTCCGCCACGAGGCGAAGTACATCCTCCTCATCGAGAAGGACGCCGTCTGGACGCGCTTCAACGAGGACAAGTTCTGGAAGCGGGAGAAGTGCATCATCCTGCAGGGCGGAGGCCAGCCGCCGCGCGGCGTCCGCCGCCTCGTGCAGCGCCTCCACTCCGAGCTGAAGCTCCCCGTCTACGTGCTCGTCGACAACGATCCGTGGGGCTTCTACATCTACTCGGTCATGAAGCAGGGCTCGATCAACCTCGCCTACGAGTCGATGCGCATGGCGGTGCCGGACGCCCGCTTCGTCGGGCTGTCGTCGTTCGACAAGGACAAGTACAAGCTGCCCGTGAACGTCGCGATCAGGATGGACGACGGCGACAACAACCGCGCGAAGCAGATGCTCGCCTACCCGTGGTTCCAGGCGAAGCAGTGGCAGCGGGAGATCCAGGAGATGGTGCGCTCCGGCCTCAAGTTCGAGCTCGAGGCGCTCTCCCGCCGCGGCATCAGCTTCATCACCGAGGAGTACCTGCCGCGGAAGCTGCGCGACCGCGACTGGCTCGAGTAGCCGCCGCCCGCTCCCCCGCGCCGCCGCGCGGAGTTGACGGCGCGCACGCTCGCGGCGACACTCCCGCGCTCACACGCCTCAAAAGGAGGGACGCATGCCCGCACAGAAGGGGAACCGCTCGAAGCGCAAGGTCGCGAACCGCTCGAAGACGAAGCGCGCCACCGCCACCCGCAAGCGCGCGCTGTCGGTGAAGCGCAAGCGCAAGGCGAAGCGCTCGCCCAAGTAGCGCCGAGCCGCGGAGACGACGGCGGGCAGGGCCTGGCGCACGACGCGATCGCGCTCTGGCCCGCTCGCTCCCGGCCGTCGAGTGGAGCGGGAGCTCAGCCCGCTCGCGCCGTGCTCGCCGGGATCCGGGGGCGAGCGTCATCGGGCCCCTCGCCGAAGTACCCCGCGCAGCGATCCAGGAAACCGTCGAGCGCCGACTGCTCCCCGAGCGGCAGCCGCCGCAGGAACAGCGGCGGGAGCGCGGTGCGCGCGAGCGCGGCGCTCTCGGCGTAGCCGTCGGGCGTGAGCGACCCCTCGACGAGCCGGTACCGCAGGAACAAGAGGAACGTCTGCACGACGTCGGTCATGCAGTACGCCGCGATGCGATCGAGCGCGCCCGCCGCATAGAGCGCCTGCACGTCCGCGCCGGCCACGTCCTCCTTGCCCGGCAGGCCGACGAGCTTCGCGTACAGGTCGAGCGGCGCCGCGCCGCCCGAGCCCTGCGCCGCGAGCAGCTCCTTCAGGTCGAAGTGATCGGCCGCGCCGAAGCGTCTCCCGCCGGTGAACCACGCCGGCGTCGGCACGGAGTGCTTGAGCGAGCGGAGCTCGAGCACGGGGAGATCGAACCCCTTGCCGTGGAACGTGACGAGCGCGGCGCCCTCGAGCCGCTCCCAGGTGCGCGCGAGGAAGGCCGCCTCGTCGCCGCGGCGATCCGTCCACGCGGAGACGTCCACGACCCGCACGATCCCGCCGTCCTCCACCGCCTCGAGCAGGCAGCCCGCCACGGGCCGGTGGTAGGGCAGGGGGAGGAAGTCGCTCCTGCCGCCGGTGCGGGCGCGGCGATCGGCGACCACGCGGCGGAGCTGCTCGGAGTACGGACGAGAAGGCTCGCCGTCCACCGCGCCGACGAGGGCTTCGTCGGGGACAGTCTCGAGATCCAGCGTCACGAAGCGCCGCACGCATCGAAGTGTGGCAAGCCGGTCTGACACCGCCTCGCCGGACTGCCGCGGCGCCGCTACTGCGGGAAGACCCCCGGCGCGACGTCGGCGTAGCCCTCGCCGTCGAGCGCCCGCAGGAACGCGACGAGCGCGGAGAGCTCGGCCCGCGTCATCGGCACCGGCACGATGCGCTCCGAGAGCCACGGGTTCGCGAACCCGCCGCGCCAGTAGTGCAGCACGGCCTCCTCCAGCGTCGCCATCGACCCGTCGTGCATGTAGGGCGCGTGCCTCGAGCAGTCGCGCAGGGTGGGTGTCTTGAACGCACCCACGTCCTTCACGTCGCGGGTGACCTCGTAGCGGCCCTTGTCCGCGAAGCCCTCGAGGAGCGGCTGGACCGCGTCCGCGGGCGGGCGCCAGCCGACGCCGAGGTTGTGGAACTGCGAGTCGGAGAGGTTCGGGCCGAGGTGGCACTGCGCGCACTGCGCGCGGCCGAAGAAGAGCTCCATCCCGCGCCGCGCCTCCGGCGAGAGCGCCGCCTCGTCCCCGGCGGCGAAGCGGTCGTAGGCGGAGTTCCCCGAGAGCCGCGTGGCCTCGTAGGCGGCGATCGCCTCGCTCACGCGCGCGACGTCGATGCGCGGATCGCCGAACGCCTCGCGGAAGTACGGCGCGTAGCCGGGGACGCGCGAGACGGTGAGCACCACGTGGTCGAGCGTGTTGCCCATCTCGACCGGGTTCGCGAGCGGCCCCTGCGCCTGCTCCGCCAGGGTCGCGGCCCGCCCGTCCCAGAAGTAGCGCGGGTACACGGGCCACGCGGCGTTCAGGATCGGCGGCGACTTGCGGCGGCCCTGCTGGCCGCGGATGCCGGTCGAGACCGCGGTGGGCTCCGAGAACGCGTGCTCCGGCCGGTGGCAGGTGGCGCAGGAGATCGTGCCGTCCGCGCTGAGGCGCCGGTCGTAGAAGAGCCAGCGCCCGAGCCGGACCTTCTGCGGGGTGACCCACGGCACCGTCGAGAAGTCCGCCGGGCTCCCGAGCGGAGGCGCCGGCAGCGGCCGGACCGGGTTGTCGGCCTCCCACGCGGGCGGCGATCCCGGCGCGGCGGCGGGCCGGACGTCGGCGGAGCGGCACGCGGAGAGCGCCAGGGCGAGGAGCGTGAGCGAGGCGAGGAGGGCGCGGTTCATCGGAGCCCCTACGAAAAGGCCCGCCCGCCCCGCGGTCAAGCAGAACGCCGTCGCATCCCCGTGCAGAGCCGCCCGCCGTGCACCCGCCCGCCCGCTCGCGGCGAACCGCTCCTCGACTCCGGGGCTCTCACGAGCGATGAACGCCCGAGCCATCGCGCGCGCCCACTGGCGGACCGCCGGTGGCGCGGCCGTGGGCGCCGCGGCAGGCGCCGCGTACGCCTACTTCATCGGCTGCAACACCGGGACGTGCCCGCTCACCTCGAGCGTCTGGACGGCCGCGCTCTTCTTCGGCTTCGCGGGCGGCGTGGTCGGGCTCCCCGGCCGGCGCGCAGGCAGCGACCGGGCCGACGCGTCCGCGCGCGAGCAGGGCCCCGGTGGCCCCGCCTAGGTGCGCGGCACCCCGGGGACTCTAGCGCCGTTCAGCCGGCGCGAGCCCCGACACCTCGGCGGGCGGAGCCCGCGTCCCGGCGCGCTCGCCACCGAGCAGCGCTCGCAGCGCGTGCCGCGCCGGGCGCTCGAGCGAGCGCGACACGATGATCGACACGGCGATCGCGAACCCCGCGAACCCGAGCACGAACGCGGCGCTCGGTGCCGCGCCCGGATCCTCCGGTACGAGCCGGCGCGCCCACCGCCAGAGCGGCTCCTGCAGCGCGTACAGCGCGAAGCTCGCGTCGCCGAGGGAGCGTGCCGCGGGCGACGCGAGGACGCGCGCCGGGCCGCTCCCGCCGGCCGCGAGCCCCAGCAGCGCGATCGCGAAGAGCGGCACCGCCAGCCCGTTGTGCACGAGCACGTAGGGCGCGCCGCCCCACGCGAGGAGGACGATCACGGCGCCGAGCGCAGCGGCGGCCGCCGCGCCCCCGAGCCGCCCGAGGCCCACCCCGCGGTGGTGGAGCAGGCCGAGCGCGACGCCGACGCCGAACTCGCCGGCGCGAGCGACGGGGTGGAACTTCAGCGCCTCCAGCCAGAGCGGCTCCTCCCAGGTGAGCGTGGCCGGCTCGACCTGACCGTCGGGCCGCAGCGCGAGGTAGAGGAGCGGGAAGGCGAGGCTCGCCGTCCAGGCGCCGAGCGCCGCGAGCGCGAGGCCGCGGCGCGACAGGCGCGAGAGCCGCGCCGCCACGAACGGGAACGCCGCGTAGAACGCCGCCACGACCGAGGTGGACCAGCCCGGCGGGTTCCAGAGCCGGGCGATGGGGGTCGCCCAGGCCTGCGCGAGCAGGAGGCACGCCGTCGCGACCGTCGCCGCCTTGGCGAGCGCCACGGGGCCGCCCCCCTGCCAGCGCTCGAGCGCGAACGGCGCGATGAGCAGGAACGCGAGCAGGTAGGCGGGGTAGAGCCGGGCGAAGCGCGCCACGTAGAACGTCCGCCGCTCGGCGGGCGCCATCGGCAGCGGATGGGCCCAGGCGAGCACGAATCCCGAGAGCACGTAGAAGAGCCCGACCCAGACGTGTCCGCCGACCCGGACGCGCTCCACCCACGCCGGGAGCCCCGCCACGAGCGGGGCGCCATAGTGGTAGAGGAGGATGCCGAGAGCCGCGGCGAAGCGGAGCCCGGTCAGGGGAGCGAGCCGGTCGCGCCGCGAGGCCTGCACGACCCGCAAGATGGGACCGTTCAGCCGGGGGCGGCAGCGCCGCGCGCGGGGGGTCCCGAGGGGAGCGCCGCGCCGGGGGGCTGATCTCGTCTCGGCTGGGGCTGGGCGAGCCATCCCAGACGCCGATGCCATCGCACGTCCGTGCGCGACCCGGCCGACGCGGGACGGCGTACGGCGGCGCGGCCCGTCGCGAGGGTGCGTACCGGCTTGGGGAAAAGGAGAGGGCCGGGGTCTCCCCCGGCCCTCGTCAGGCGCGCGCGAGGACGCGCGTCAAGGATGGCAGGCGGCGCAGTTCCAGCCCTGCACGCGAGCGTCGGCCACGACCGTGTGCGACAGGTCGGCGCCGATGATGACCTCGTTCACGTCGCGCACCCCGTTCACGTGCGTGTCCTTGTCCACGGAGGTGTTGGTGTAGCCGACGTGACACTCCGCGCAGGTCACCTTCGCGGCGTGGGTCGCGTGGTAGCCCGACGCCGGCGGGATGCCGTGGCAGGAGTCGCAGGAGGTGAGCGCCTGCGTCCAGCGAGGCGACGTCGCGGTGCCGCCCGCGAGCGTCGCGCCGTGGCAGTAGACGCTGCAGGTCTGCGTCCCCTTCGTGAACGCGGGCGTGGCGCCGCCGGCAGAGGCGAGCGGGAGGAACTCGAACGTCACCTCCGCCTTGCCCGTCAGGTGGTCGAGGCTGCCTCCCACCGGATGGCAGGTCTGGCACTGGAAGCCGTTCGAGAGGACGCTGCCGTTCCCGAGGTGCTTCTGGTGCGCGCCGACGCCGGGGTCGGTGGTGGCGGTGGCGCCGGCGACGCTTCCGGGCGGCGCGGCCTCGGCGAGGCGGTCGAGCGTGAAGGCCGTGTCACGCGTGCCGTGACAGAACGTGCAGTTCGACTGCCACCTCGCGAAGCCGATCACGCCGTGGCACCCGTTGCAGGACACCTGCGCGAAGCCGCCGTCGTAGCTCGCGCCGTGGCACTCGGCGCAGCGGCGGATGTCGCGGATCGCGTCGCTGCTGTGCTCCGCGAGGTAGTTCGCGGGGTGCCCGAAGCTCACGTCGGCCGGGTCGACCCGCCCGTTCTGGTGCGCGCCGCCGGGGATGATGTCGCTGTTCGCGTCGACCGTCTGCGGGTGGCAGACGAAGCAGCTCTGGGACTGGGGGTGCGGCGCGGGCGGCGGGAAGCCGTGGCACGCGGCACACGTCCCGGCGGTCGCGCCCTCCTCGCGGGCCTCGAGCGTCCGGGCGTCGTCGCAAGCGGCGAGCATGATGCCGCTCGCGGTGAGGGCGAGCAGGGCGAAGCGCGGGTTGACCATGTGTGTCGAACCTCGGGAGAGCGAGTCGCGGGCGCGATTGGCCCGGCGGATTGCCGGAGGATGCCGCGGGCGCGGACGAACCTCGTTGACCGCGCGCAAGAGTATACGCCGATGTACCCAGACGGCGTCGCTCTTCCGTGTCGCGTGCTCACGGGACCGCCGCGCCCTGGATTCACCCCGGGGCGCGGCGGTCCGTTCACCTGCCGAGGACTACCAGCTCTTCTGACCGTGACATCCCGTGGCGAGGCTCGAGCAGGAGCGCGAGGCGGAGGACCAGGTTCCCTTGACCGAGACCGTGCCCCAGGTTCCCCCGAACTGGACCTCCTTCGTGCCGTTCACGTGGAGCGCCGGGGCCGTGATCGCCCTCGCCGCGTCCACCACGCTCGCGTGGCAGTTGGCGCACTGGAGTCCCAAGCCGCCGACGTGGAACGTGTGCTTTCCGGTATCGGGCGGGCTGCCGTGACAGGAGGTGCAGGTCATCGGCGTCGTGCTCGTCCAGCTCGTCGTGGCGACCGTGCCGCCGCTGAAGTTGCCGTGGCAGTACGTGGACGCGCAGCTCGCGCTCGTCGCGCTCGCCCGCGAGTACACGGGCGTCTTGCCGCCCGTCTTCGCGAGCGCGCCGAACTGAACCTCGGCGACGCCGTCACCGTCCACGTGCGCCGCGTCGGTCCGGACGTCGCTCCCCACCCGCGAGGGGTGGCACGCCTCGCAGGCCACCGGGCTCGAGAGCGTCGCCCCCACGTGCGCGTCGTGGGCGCCGACCGAGACGTTCGTGACGAGGGAGAGCCCGTGGGTGTCCACGGGGGGCGACGCGCGTCCGCTCGCGCGGTCGCCGTGACAGAAGGTGCACTCCGTCGCCCAGCCCGCGTGGCCGGCGGCGGCGTGGCACGCGGTGCAGGAGATGCCGCTCGTCCCGCCCGCGTAGTCCGCGCCGTGGCAGGCGGCGCAGCCGGCGAGCCCCGTCATCGCGGCCTGCCCGTGCCGGGCCGGATCGCTCCAGCCGGTCGGATGCATCCCGCCCGCCTCGATCTCGCCGTCGAGGTGGAGCTTCGCCTCGCGGTTGAGCTCGCCCGTCGCGAGGACGGTGCCCGGATGGCAGACGGAGCAGTCCTGCTTCGAGGGATCGTGCGGCGCGGAGGCCGGCGGGTGACCGTGGCAGCTCGTGCAGTCGAGCGTCACGTCCGCCGTCCAGGCCGGCGAGGGCGCCGCCCCGTGGCACGCGTTGGTGCAGGTGCCGCTCGCCGGGTCGTACGACGGCGTCGCGCCCCGCGCGCTGGCGAGCGGTCCCCAGGCGAAGTCCACGGTCTGGTTCGAGTGCGCGGCGCTGGTCGTCACCGGGTGGCACTCGGCGCAGGCGATGGGATCACGGAACGTGGAGCCCTGCAGGTGGGCGAGGTGGGCGCCGGTCGCCGGCGCGGCCTTCACGAGCGGTGAGTCCGTCACGCGCGTCGCGTCGCCGTGGCAGGTCGTGCAGCCCTCGCCCGAGCCGGGCTGGCCGTCGACGGGGCGGGCCGCGCCGTCGCAGCCGGTGGCGGCGAGAACGGCGAGGGCGACGCAGAGGATCAGGCGCTTCGGGTGGGCCATCGACTCTCCGGGCGGCGAGGCGCGCAGGACGACGGTCCGGACGCGCGGGGAGCTTCACTGCTAGCAACCGTTGTGCCCCGAAGGGGTGAGGCGTTGTGGGCGCTCAGGAGGTCGCAGATGTCGCACCCTCCTCGTGACGGGCACGTACGCTCGTTCTGGTCGCGAGCTGTCCACCGAGGTGCGCCAGGCGAGCGTGCGCCCGCGCGCAGGCTCCGCGCGAGGTGGAGCCCTCACGCAACCCTTGCGTGCAGCGCCGGGGTCCAGCGCCGAGGTCCATTTGGCCGCATGTCGCCGGCTACCCCGCTGGCGTACACTCGCCCTTCACCCTATCGGAGGCACGCCGTGACTCAGACGGAACGGCTGGCCCGCCGCGACGAGCTGCGGGCCGAGATCGCCAAGCACGAGGGCATGCTCGCCGCGCTGCGCGCGGAAGAGGCCAAGCTCCTCGACGAGTGCGATCACAACTACGCGGACGGCCGGCACGCCACGACCGGCGCGCGGGTGAAGATCTGCGCCATCTGCGGCCGCGTGCTGCCGACGCGCGACGACAAGCTCTGGGGCTAGGCCCGCGGCGTCCCGAGCGCGACGGCCGGCGTTCTGCTAGAACGACCGGCCTCGCCGGAGGACCGCATGGCCACCATGAAGCCGTTCCGGGCGCTGCGCCCGCCCGCCGATCTCGCCGCCCGCGTCGCCTCGCCCCCCTACGACGTCGTCTCGACGCGGGAGGCGCGCGCGCTCGCGAAGGGCAACCCCGACAGCTACCTGCGCGTCTCGCGCCCCGAGATCGACCTGCCCGAGGGCACGGACGAGCACGCGGACGCGGTGTACGCGAAGGGCGCCGAGAACCTCGCGGAGCTCGTCCAGCGCGGCGTGCTGCGCGCCGATCCCGAGCCGCGCTTCTACGTGTACGCGCAGCGGATGGGCGCGCACCGGCAGACCGGCCTCGTCGCCTGCGCCTCCGTCGAGGAGTACGACCGGGACGTCATCAAGAAGCACGAGAAGACGCGCGCGGACAAGGAGGACGACCGCGTCCGCCACATCGACACGCTCTCCGCGCACGACGAGCCGGTGTTCCTCACCTACCGGGCCGCGCCGGAGATCGACAGCGCGATCGAGGAGGTGAAGCGCGCCGCGCCCGAGGTGGACCTCGTGACGCCGGACGGCGTGGGCCACCAGCTCTGGGTCGTGCCCGCCGCCATCGGGGCGCGCCTCGAGGCGCTCTTCGCGGGCGTGCCGGCGCTCTACGTCGCCGACGGCCACCACCGCTCCGCCGCCGCCTCGCGCGTCCACGCGAAGCGCGCTGGTCAGCCCGGCGAGCACGGCGCCTTCCTCGCCGTCGTGTTCCCCCACGACCAGATGCAGATCCTCGCCTACAACCGGCTCGTGCGGGACCCGCGCGGCCGGACCGCGGGCGAGCTGCTCGGCGAGATCGGCAAGGTGATGGACGTCTCGCCGGCGAGCGACCCGCGGCCGCCCGGCCCGCTCGCCTTCGGCATCTACGCGGCGGGCCGCTGGTACCTCGCCCGTGTGCGGCCGGGCTCGTACCCGGCGCAGGACCCCGTCGCCTCGCTGGACTGCGCGATCGCGCAGGACCAGATCCTGGCGCCCATCTTCGGCATCGCCGACCCCCGCACCTCGAAGGACGTCGACTTCGTCGGCGGCATCCGCGGCCACGAGGAGCTCGAGCGGCGCGTGAAGGAGGAGGGCTGGTCGCTCGCGCTGCACCTCTTCCCCACGCGCATCGAGCAGCTCATCGCGGTGTCCGACGCCGGCAAGCTCATGCCGCCGAAGAGCACCTGGTTCGAGCCGAAGCTGAGGTCGGGGCTGTTCGTGCACCGGTTCTAGCCGTCCTCTTCTCGCCGTCGAGCCCGCCCCTCGCGGGGGCGTTGACGTCGGACGATCGTTCTCAATATTCTGAACGCACGATGCCGGCGGCGACTCCCGAGACAGTGCAGCGCTTCGTCGAGGCCTGGGGCGCGATGGGCTCGCTCTGGGGCATCAACCGGTCGGTGGCGCGCGTGCACGCGCTGCTCATGGCGACCGAGGAGCCCCTCGCGCTCGAGGAGATCGCCGAGCGGCTCCAGATCTCCAAGGGCAACGCCTCGATGTCGCTGCGCGAGCTGCGGACGTTCGGCGTGGTGCGGCAGGTCGAGGTGGCCGGCGAACGCAGGGACTTCTACGTCACCGAGCCGGACGTCTGGCTCATGTTCTTCCGCATCCTGAAGGAGCGAAAGCGGCGGGAGTTCGATCCGGCCCTGGAGGCGATCCACGCGCTCGTGGACGCGCCGGGCGCGACCGGTGCGGTCCGCGGTCGGCTCGAGCAGATGGCGGACCTCCTCACCACCGTGGAGGGCGTCGTGAACCGGTTCCTCCAGGACCCGCAGTCGTCCCGCTCGGCCCTGGCGTTCATCGCCGGGATGCCGTTCGGCCGAAGGCAGAACGGGAAGGGGTAGCTCGGGCCGCCTCGCGGGCGCGGAAGGGAATCGGCGTACCCACGACGTTCATAAAATTCTGAACCTTGATGGTCGATGAGGAGGAAAGCCCATGAGCCGCCCACACGTCCACGCGATCACCGGCGCCTTCGGCTACAGCGGGAGGGAGATCGCGCGGCTCCTCCTCGCGCGCGGCGAGCGCGTGAGGACGCTCACCGGGCACCCGGACCGCCCCGATCCCTTCGGCGGACGCGTCGAGGTGGAGCCCTTCCGCTTCGACGATCCGTCCAGGATGCGCGAGGCGCTCGCGGGCGTGAGGGTCCTCTACAACACCTACTGGGTCCGCTTCGATCACGGCGCGTCGACGTTCGCGCGGGCGGTCGAGAACAGCCGCGCGCTCTTCCGCGCGGCGGCGGAGGCCGGCGTCGAGCGCGTCGTCCACGTCTCCATCACGAACCCCGCGTCGGGCTCGCCCCTGCCGTACTTCCGCGGCAAGGCCGAAGTCGAGCGGGCGCTCCGCGAGTCGGGGCTCTCCCACGCCATCCTTCGCCCCGCGGTGTTCTTCGGCGGCAGGGACGTGCTCATCAACAACATCGCGTGGCTGCTGCGACGGCTCCCCGTGTTCGGGGTGGCGCGCGGTGCCTACGGCATCCAGCCGGTGCACGTCGAGGACGTGGCGCGGCTCGCCGTGGAGCAGGGAGAGCGCGGCGGGGACGTGGTCCTCGACGCGGTCGGCCCCGAGGTGTTCGCGTTCGACGAGCTCGTCCGGCTCGTCCGCGCGGCCGTACGTTCGCGGGCCGCGATCGTGCCGGTCCCGCGGTGGCTGCTCCTCGGCGCGGCCCGCGCGCTCCGCGCGCCGCTCGGCGACGTCGTGCTCACGAAGGACGAGGTCGAGGGGCTCACCGCGAACCTGCTCGTCTCCGGCGGGCCGCCCACCGCCGTCACGAGCTTCACGGAGTGGCTCGCCGCGCACGCGGACGGGCTCGGGATCGAGTGGGCGTCCGAGCTCGGCAGGCACTACCGGTGAGCGAATCGACCGGCGTGCGGCAGGGAGAGGGGAGGAGAGGATGACTTCTGCGTCGATGTTCTCGATCGAGGTGCTGACGGCACTGCTCTGCAGCGTGGGCATCACCGCGGTGCTCACGCGCCCGCTGCGCGCCGTGCTCACCGACGTGTGCGGGACGCCCGAGCGCGCGGGGTTCTGGGTCCGCTATGCGAACGTGATGCTGTTCCTCGCGCCGCTCGTGGGGATCGTGGTGTTCGGACGGTCCGGCTCCCTCGCTGAACCGACCCTGGGTTTCTACAAGGCGGCGCTCGGCTCGGCGCTGTCCGGCGCATTCGTCGCGCTCGCGGCGATCGGCCTGCAGGTCTCGCGGTTCCTCCCGCGGCGCAACGACGGCGCACCGCCCGCGGGGTGACGGCCGCGGGACCCGCCGCTTCGTCGTTTCCCCGCCTGGCCTCGCGCCGCACGCGCTCGGGGCGACCCGCGCGCCTTCGACGCGCCTCGGTCGCGGCTCGAGCCGCGGGTCTCGTCAGAGGAGGAGCCGCAGCAGCATCCCGACCGTCGTGGTGTAGCCGGCGGCGGAGCGCTTCACGCGGCCCTGCGCGTCGAGGAAGTAGTACGTCGGGAACGAGTCGACGCGAAAGGCGCGCAGCGCCCCGTCGTCCGCGAGGAGCACGGGGAGCTCGACGCCCTGCTCGCGCACGTAGGCCCGTACGTCGGCGAGGTCCTCGTAGGCCGCCGCGATCGTGACGACGCGGGCGCGAGCGCCGGCGAGGCGGCTCACCCAGGACAGGTTGCCGGAGGCGGCCTTGCAGACCGGGCACCACGGCGCCCAGAAGGCCACGAGGACCGGCTTGCCGCGCAGGGAGTCGAGCGCGACGCGCTCCCCGGTGAGCGACGGGAGGACGATCGAAGGCGCGGTTCCGCGCTCGAGGTGGCCGCGCGTCTGCCACGCTCCCACGAGCAGCACGGCCGCGAGCACGAAGGCGAGATCGACGGCCCACCTCGCAGCGCGGGTCCCGCGGAGGCGCCGGTAGGCGCCCGCGAGGCGCGAGGCTGCTGGGTCTGGAGAGCTCATGCGCCGGTGGGAGCCGCGGCGGGCGGGAGGGATGCGCCGCGCCTCATGCGGTCAGGCCGCGCAGCGCCGCGAGCAGCTCCTCCACGCCGAACGGCTTCGGCAGGAACGCGTCGAACTCGATCCCCTGCCGCATCCGCGAGGAGGTGTGGCCGCTCGACATGACGATGCGCACGCCGGCGAGGCGTGGGTTTTCGCGGATCCGGGCGACGAGCTCGCGCCCGTCCATGCCGGGCATGACGAGATCGAGGAGCACGATGGCGGGAGGCGGCCCTTCGGCGAGCGTCTCGAGCGCGCGCGCGCCGTCCTCGGCCAGCGTGACGAGGTAGCCCTCGAGCTCGAGGCACTCCTGCAGGTTCTCGCGCAGGGCGGCGCTGTCGTCGACGACGAGGATCCTGGCTGGCTCGGGGCTCATCCGCTCGCCCGGTTGGATAACGCTCGCCCCCGCGAGGGGCAAGCTCGACGAGGTCCCAGGATCGCGGGGCTCACCCCGCCGGGCGAGCGCCGGCTACGGGGCGTTTCGCCGGACGATGCTCGCGTTGAGGACGAGCGCGAAGCCGGACCAGCCGAGGTACGGCAGCATCAGCACCGCGGCGGCCCGGTCGACGCGGCGCGCCTTCCAGGCGTACGCGCCGACGACCGGGAGGAGCGCGGCGAGCACCCCCAGCGCCGCGCGCGGCCGGCGCGCGCCGAAGAAGACCGGCGACCATGCCCCGTTCAGCGCGAGCTGCGCGCTCCACAGCGCGAGGGCGCGGCGGCGGACGGGCGACCTGCTCCGCCACACGCGGTACCCGGACGTCGCCATGAGCGCGTAGAGCGCGGTCCAGACCGGCGGGAAGGCGGCAGAGGGCGGCTGGTACCGCGGCTTCTCGAGGCGCCGGTACCAACGGCTCTGCACGGAGCGCCGCGTCGCTGCCGCGCCGAGCGCCGACACCGCTGCGGTCGCGCCGGCGAAGGTCCCGAAGGCGAGGAGCCGCGCGCCGGGGCCCGGCGGGGTGAGGTGGCGGATGTCGAGCTCGGTCATGCCTCGAACGTGCGCACGCGGGCGTCGCCGCGGCTGCGCCCGCTTGCGCGCGCCCGTTCGCCGGGCTACGAATGGCGCGCGCCGCTCGCGCGGCGCGTCCATGCTCGCCTAGCTCCGGAACCCGAGGCCTCTCTCCTCCCCGCGACGCGGTCACCCCCGCGCGCCCCGGTCCCTCCTGGAGCACGATCATGCCCTCCGTCCGCCTCGAGCGGCTCTCGTTCGCCTACGCGGACTCGAGCCCCATCCTCTCCGACGTCGATCTGCTGCTGCCGTCCGGCTTCACCGCCCTCGTGGGCGAGAACGGCGCGGGGAAGTCCACGCTGCTCGCGCTCCTCGCCGGCGCGCTCGCGCCGGGCCAGGGCCGCGTGCGCGCGGACCCGGAGGGTGCGCTCGTCGCGCTCTGCCCGCAGGAGGTGCACCTGCCGGGCGAGGCGGTCCTCGCGCTCGCCGGGCGCGACGACGGCGAGTCCCGCCGGCTGCGCGCGTCGCTCGCGCTGGCCCCGGAGGAGCTCGGGCGCTGGGGATCGCTCTCGCCCGGCGAGCGCAAGCGCTGGCAGGTCGCCGGTGCCCTCGCGGCGGAGCCCGACGTGCTGCTCCTCGACGAGCCGACGAACCACGCGGACGCGGACGCCCGCGCGCTCCTCGTCGCGGCGCTCCGGCGCTTCCGCGGAGTGGGCGTGGTCGTCTCGCACGATCGCGCGCTCCTCGAGGCGATCGCGCCGCGCACGCTCCGGCTCCACCGCGGCGAGGCGCGGCTGTGGCCGCTCCCGTACGGCGCGGCGCGCGCAGGGTGGGAGGAGGAGCTCCGCGCGGCCTGGGACCGCCGCGGCGCGGCGCAGGAGGCGGCGCGGAGGGGCGCGCGGAAGCTCGACGAGGCGCGCCGGGAGCGCGAGGCGGCGGAGCGCGCGATGAGCGGGAGAGGGCGCGATCCGAAGGATCGCGACGCGCGCACGCTCGGCGCGAAGACGCGGCGCGCGTGGGCGGAGGACGGGCTCGGCGCCCACGTGAACCGGCTCCGCTCGGCGGCGGAGCGCGCGGACGCGGCCGTCCCGGACGCGCCGGGCGCCGCGGTGCTCGGCGGGGCGATCTCCCTCGGGTTCGAGCGAGCGCCGCGCCCGGTGCTCCTCGCGCTCGACGCGGACGTCGTGCGGGCCGGGCCCGCGCCCGTGCTGCGCGACGTGCACGTGCGGCTCCGGCGCGAGGCGCGCGTTCGCGTCGAAGGGCCGAACGGCGCCGGCAAGACGACGCTCGTCGAGGCGCTCCTCACCGGCTCGACGCTCCCGCCGGAGAAGCTCCTCCACCTGCCGCAGGAGCTCCCTCCCGGCGCGCGGGCGCGCCTCCTCGAGGAGGTCCGCGCGCTCGCGCCGGAGCCGAAGGGGAGGGTGCTCTCGCTCGTCGCCGCGCTCGGGAGCGACCCGGCGCGGCTCCTCGCGTCGCGCGATCCGTCGCCGGGCGAGGCGCGCAAGCTCCTCCTCGCGCTCGGGCTCGGGCGGCACGCCTGGGCGCTCGTGCTCGACGAGCCGACCAACCACCTCGACCTGCCCACCGTGGAGCGGCTCGAGGCCGCGCTCGAGGCGTACCCGGGCGCCATCCTGCTCGTCACGCACGACGACGCGTTCGCGGCGCGCGTGCTGGGCGAGCGCGCCGGCGCGCCGGGCGCGGACGCGCGAGCGGAGCGGTGGCGCATCGCGGGAGGACGGGTCGCGCCGGAGTAGCGCGCCGGGGAGGGGCCGCTCAGGCGCGGCGGCAGAGCGCCTCGAGGTAGCGCGACCGCACCTGCTCGGTCGCGAGGAGGCGCTTCGCGGGAGGGAGTCGGAGGACCACGCCGAGGAGCGCGGCGAGGGCCCGGTGGCTGAAGAGCACCCGGTCGTCGAAGACGAGCTCCTGCAGCTTGCCGCGCTCGATTGCCATGAGGACCGCGCGGTGCGCGCCGTTGAGCGGCGTGAGCCGCCGGCGGGCGCGCGGGCGCAGCGCGATGGCCCCGGGAGTGCAGGCGCGGACGCACACGCCGCAGCCGAGGCAGCGCTCCTCGTCGAGCCGCGCCACCGTCCGCTTCGGGTGGCGCGCGTCGTTCGCCGACACCGCCGAGAGCGCCTCCACCGGGCAGGCGCGGACGCATTTCTCGCAGCCGTTGCAGGCCCGCTCGTCCACGGCCGGGAGGAACGCGGTCGTGTGGATGGGGTGCATCACCGCGAACTTCCGCGCTGCGATCATCGCCTCGCAGCAGCAGCCGCAGCAGTTGCAGATGAAGTTCACCGACTCGCGCACGTTCTCGCCGAACTGCACGAGGCCGCGGTCGCGGGCCTGCTGGAGGAGGTCGAGCCCCTCCGCCACGTCCACGGCCCGGGCGTGGCCGTGCCGGACGAGCGAGGCCGCGGAGACGTTGAACGTCATGCAGATGTCCTGCGGCGCGTCGCAGGCGCGGCCGAGGTGCTGCATCTTGTGGCGGCAGTAACAGAGGCCGACGGCGCGGTGCCTCGCGGTCCGGATCACCTCGCTCGCGCGCTCGTAGTCGAGCACGTGCAGGGCGTCGTCCTCCGCGACCGCCTCCTCGTTCACGAACGTCCGCCCGAGCTGCGTCTCGCCGCCGGCGAACAGCGCCCGGACGAAGTCCTCCTCCACGTTGAGGTACTGGTAGAAGAGCTCCGCGAGCGCCTTCTGGTCCAGGTCGCCCCGCACGCGCATCATCGAGAACTCGAAGAACCCCGCCATCGGCGGGGGCAGCACGTAGCGGAAGCCGTCCTTGCCCTCGATGTCCACGAGCAGCGCGCGCGCCGCGAGCGCCTCGAGGACCTTGCGCGCCTCCGCCTCGGTGGTCTTCCAGACGGCCGCGGCCTTCGCCACGGTGAACGGCTTCAGGGGGAGGACGGACACGAGCTCCGCCTCCCGCTCGCTGAACAGGAGCCTCAGGATCTCGAAGAGGCTCCGAGAGGGCGGCGCCCCCTGCGGGGAGCGGTTCAGCCGCTCCGTGAGGCGCTCGTAGACGGATCGCGATGCGTGGTGGGCCATGGGCTCTGGTCTCCGGTCTCTCGCGCCGTGCCTGCCGGGGCAGCACAGCAGAATCGCGGCTCCTCCGGAGCGCTCGAACGGGGGTCGCGACGTTTGGCGCATCGCGTCGGGCCGATTCCGGGGAGGTTCTCGCGCGGGAGGACCTGGCGCCCGGCGGTCCGCCCGTTAATCGAGAGGCGCCGCGCGTGGCCCGTGCGCCCTACCGGCGAGGGGGCTGCAGTCGCAACGTTTCCACGGGAGCGAGACCATGACCCCCAGCGAGCGCGCCATCGCGAGCCTCCCGCCGCACCTGCGCCGGTTCGTCGTCTCGCAGGAGTACGACGCGTACACGCCGCGGGACCACGCCGTCTGGCGCCACGTCCTGCGCCGGCTCACGGCCCACCTCCGCGAGCGCGCCCACCCGCGCTACCTCGCGGGGCTCGACGCCACCGGCATCGAGGTGGAGCGCATCCCCAGGCTCGACGAGATGAACGTGAAGCTCGAGCGGGTGGGCTGGTCGGCGGTGGCGGTGCGCGGGTTCATCCCGCCGGCGGTGTTCACCGAGCTCCAGAGCCGGCGCGTCCTCGCCATCGCCGCGGACGTCCGCACCCACGAGCACATCGAGTACACGCCGGCGCCGGACATCGTGCACGAGAGCGCCGGCCACGCCCCCTTCGTCGCGGACCCGACCTACGCCGAGTACCTGCAGCGCTGCGGCGAGGTGGGCTTCCGCGCGATCGCCTCGGTCGAGGACCAGGCGGTGTTCGAGGCGATCCGGAACCTCTCCGTCGTGAAGGAGGACCCGACGGCGGGGCCGGAGGAGGTCGCCCTCGCCGAGCGGCGGCTGGCGGAGGCCGCGGCGAGCGTCCGCTACGTGTCCGAGTCCACGCGGGCGAGCCGCCTGTACTGGTGGACCGCCGAGTACGGGCTCGTCGGGGCGCTCGACGCCCCGCGGCTCTACGGCGCCGGCCTCCTCTCCTCGATCGGCGAGGCCGTCCACTGTCTCACGCCCGCGGTGAAGAAGGTCCCGCTCACGGCGGCGTGCGCCGACGTCGCCTACGACATCACGCGCATGCAGCCCCAGCTCTTCGTGGCGCGCGACTTCGACCAGCTCTTCGAGGTGCTCGACGAGTTCTCGAAGACGCTCTCGTGGCGGCGCGGCGGCGATCACGGCCTCGAGGAGGCGCGGCGCGCCCGCTCCGTGAACCACCTCGTCCTCTCCGGTGGGCGCGAGCTGTCGGGTCGGGTGGTGGGGCGCGTCGAGGCGCTCGCGAGGGTCGGGCCCGGCCTCCGCAGCGCGCTCGCGCGGCTCGACGGCCCGGTGCTCGTGTCGCGGGGCGGCATCGCGCAGGGGAAGCCCTGGCCCGGCGACGTCGTGGTCGCCTTCGGGCGCGCGGAGCTCCCGGAGCGCGGGGCGTTCGGCGTGACCTTCCCCTCCGGCCTCTCGCTCCAGGGGTTCGCGGTCGGCGGCGGCGAGGTGGTGAACCTGCGCGGCGCGATCGCGGGGCGGCCGCTCGACCTGCCCTCGTGGTCGCTCCTCTTCGTCTCGGAGGACCTCAGCTCGGTCGCGGGCGGCCCCGCGGATCCGGGCACGTGGGACCGCTGGTTCGGCGAGCTGGCGTCGTTCACCGAGGGAGAGGGCGAGGCGCGGGCGCGCGCGCGGAAGGCCGAGGCGCTCCCTGCGCCGCTCGCCGCGCTCTACGCCGAGGTGCGGCGCCTGCGGGAGGCGGGCGCGCCGTCACGCGAGCGGCTCGCGGAGATCCGCGAGGCCGCGGCGGCGTTCACGGAGGACTGGCTCCTGCGCGCGGAGGTGGACGAGCTCCTCGGCGTGCCCGCGCCCGCTTGAGCGGGGGAGCGCTCAGGAGACGTGGTGCGTGCCGGTGCGGTGCCAGCGCGCGACCCCCGGCTCGCCGGGGCGGCGCCGCGCCAGGTGCACGGCGAGCTTCGAGTCGTTCACGCGGATGTGGAAGCGCAGCCACTCCGGGAGGCGCGTGCCGAGCCAGACCGCGACGAGGGGCGTCGGGCCCTTCTCGCGGAGCTCGTCGCGCATGCTCGCGAAGTCCGCCATGAACAGCTCGTGCGCGGCCCGGTGGCGGGAGCGATCCGGGTAGAGCGTCTCGTCCATGAGCCGCTCCTCCGATGCGAGGTTCTCCACGATGGCGTCGGCGAGCCGGCTCACGGCGCGCTCGGCGCCCTCGCGCGTGCCGGCGAGCGATCGCGCGGCGTCCTCCAGCCGGCGGAAGATCTCGACGTGCTCCTCGTCGAGCTGGGTGTGGTTCACCGTGAGCTCTGGCGTCCAGTCCGCGGACATGATCGCCTCCGGTGGACCGACGATCTCGCGCCGCGCGGCGACGGACAAGTACCGCGAGCGCCTCACCCGTGAGTGCGGGACCGGCGCCTCGCCGCTCCGCCGGCGCCTCCGGGATTCACCCGATGACCGAGCGGGACGGATCCCCGTTCGAGGCGCGCGGTCGCACGCGATCGGGCGGTGTGGCCGGCGATCGCGTCGCTCACCGGCCCTCCGCCCGGATCCCGGCCGCGTCCCGGCAGCTCTGCTCCTCGCCGAGCGCGCACGACTCCTCGAGGTAGGCGAGGCCGCGGGCGGCGTCCGCCGGACGGCCGTCGCCGGTGGCGTGGCGGTAACCGAGCATCCGCGCGACGCGGGCAGCGGAGCGGCGGACGTCGTCGCGGAGCGGCGCGCCCGCCGAGGTCGCGAGCTCTCGCAGCGCCTGCAGCGCCCCCTCGAGATCTCCCTCGTGCGCCCGGACGAGCGCGCGGAAGTAGGCGAGCGTGGGCGAGCGCTGGCCGCGTGCCTCCGCGATCGAGAGGAGGCGGCGCGCCTCGGCGCCGTCCTCGCGCCCGAGCGCCGCGTGGACCTCGCGCTCGAGCTCCTCGGCCTGGAACTGGGTGGTCCCGGATCGTGGCCAGACGGCGAGGAGCACCAGCGCCACGAGGGCGAGGCCGAGCGCCGGCCACGGCCAGGCGCCGCTCGAGGCGGGCCGCGTGAGGAGCCACGCGGCCGCGACCCCGGCGGCGAGCCCGCCGGCGTGAGCGAAGTCGTCCGCCGGGAGGCGTCCCGGGTAGAGCCGCGAGGCGACGAAGCCGAGCGCGAGCGCGCCCAGGACGAGCACGACGTGCGGCGCGGCGAGGAAGCGCCGCACGCTCCCTGCCCGGCGCAGCTCCAGCACGAGCAGGGCGCCGACCATCCCGAACACCCCGCCGGAAGCGCCCGCCACGACCGCGTCGTGGCCGAGGAGCGAAGCGGCCGAGGCGGCGACGAGGCTCGCGAGATAGAGGGCGAGGAAGCGCACCCGCCCGAGCCGCCGCTCGACGATGGGACCGGCGAGGAGGAGCGCGCCCAGGTTCATGGCGAGGTGCTGCCAGCCGCCGTGCAGGAACCCGGCGGTCACGAGCCGCCACGCCTCGCCCGCCCACACGCGGCTCCGCTCCAGCGCGCCGAGGCGGACGAGCAGCGCGGGGTCGCTCGGGTCGCCGCGCGACAGGACGAGCGCGAAGAGGGCGGCATTCACCGCCGCGAGCGCCCAGGTGACGGCTGGCGCGGTGCGCGTACGAGGAGGCGGGGGAGGGGAGGCGAAGCCGTGCATCGGCGACGAGCATAGCGGGCGCCGCCGTGCGTGCACATCGCACAGGGGTAGGCGCGACCCTTCGGCGCGCCCGCGTGGAAGGCCGAGCTGCACCTCCAGTGATCTCGGCGCGTTGACTCGTCGTGCAATGCGAGCTGTGCGCCGGTGTGCGTTTGCGCCCCTGGTCGAGCGTCAGACGAGTGCCGCGCACCGGGAGTGACTGGAACCCAGGGTGATCCAACCGGTTGCGATGAAGATCGAATCCGGCGTTGACATCGAGTGAAATGAGCGCGCAGTCTATTCCCCGACGGCACGACAATAGCGACCTCGTCGAAAGGCGAGCAGGCAAAAGCCCGGACCCACGCGGTCCCAGGGCCGACCGAATGCCGGTGAGTGCGTGATCGCGCACCCCCGGATGCGATTTCAGGGGTGGGCATGGTTCGCGCAACGCGTGGGTACCTGATCGTCCTCGGCGGCATCGTCGCCGCGGCGTGCAGCGGCGGCTCGACGCGCGAGTCCGTGCCGTACACCGCGACGGCGGCGCTCGGCGCCTACGAGGACGGGTCGGGGCGTCTCGGCCTCGCGGTGCTCACCACGATCCGGAGCGACACGGGCGCGGGGCCGGAATCGGACTGGCTGCTCGAGCTCGGGCGCGACGGTGCGGCGCTCGGGAGGCCCGCCGCGTACGCAGCCGGCGCCGGCTACGCGGTCTCCCTCTGGCCGGACGTCGCGCCGGTCGAAGGTGCGGCCTTCCAGATCGTCGCATCCAGCGGCGGGCAGACGCTGGCGACGGCCGCGACGCTGGCTGACGCGATCCCGCTCGCGGTGCCCGGCGCCGCGCTCTCTCTCGACGGGACGCGCCTGGAGTGGGGCGACGTCGCCGGCGCGGAGGCGTACGCGTGCGTCCTGACCGCGAACGGGGCGATCCAGGAGCAGCAGGTCTCGGCGGCTGCCGGCTGCGACGTCTCGGCGCTCCCCGACGGCTCTTACCTCGCGTCGATCCAGGCGCTCGGCGCCGATCCGACGGCGCTGGCGCCTGGAGTCGCTCCAGCGATGCCGCGGAGCTTCCGCGTCTCGCAGGCACGGCTGGGGTTGCTCCTGCGTGCCTCTGGAGCGCCGCTCGTGCTTCGCGCCGCCGGCGGGCGCATCGACTACGGCCTCGTCCCCGGGCTGGCGATCTGGGTCGGTCTCTCGGCGCCGGACGAAGCGCCGGACGGGGGCGTCTGGTCGATCACCGTGACCGGTCCCGACCTGCCGGAGTCGGATCCCCTGCGCTTCGAGCTGCCGGTCAACTTCACGAAGCGGCTGGTCTGGGCCTACGGCCTGCCGCCGACCCCCGGGCTCTACACGCTGGTCGCGAGCGACGGGGTCGAGTCGATCACGACGCAGTTCGCCATCGCGCCGCCGCTCCCGCTGCCGCTCCCCGAGGGCGTGTCCGCCAGCGGCGACGTGAAGGGCGGCGCCCACGTGACCTGGGCCCGCGTCCCGGGCGCCCAGAGCTACTTCGCTTCCGTGTGGCTCGGGAGCTCCTACGTCGCCGGGCAGTGGGTGACGGGCACGTCCGCGGATTTCCTGGCCGGCACGTTCACCTCGGGGCTCACCTACGAGGTCTACGTCGCGGCGGCCGACTTCGACGTCACGGCGGGTCCTCCGCCGACGCGCGTCTCCGCATCCGAGAACAGCTACACCCCGGCGCGCTTCGCCGCGCCGTGAATCGGGGGCATGGAAGCATGGTCCGCACGAATCGAAATCTCCCGGCCGCGTGCCTCATCGCCCTCGCCGCCTTCGCCGGCTGCAGCCGGTCGTCAGCCCCGGAGCACATCGTCGGTCCGACGATGCGCCTGTCGCCCGTCAGCGTGCAGGGCGGCGCGGGGACCGATCTCTTCGCCGTCGCGGACCGGGACACGACGACGGGGACGCCCGTCAGCGGGCTGCTCGACGTCGTGGTGCGCTTCGACCACGCCGTCGAGATCCGGGCCGTGAAGGTGCGCGGCGACGGCCTCTCCGTAGCCGTCCCGGGGCAGGGCGAGCTCCCGCTCACGGGCAGCTGGGGGGCGATCTCGTTCCCCGCGCCCGTCGTGGCCAAGGAGCTGACCGTTCGCGTGAGCGGCGCGGGGACCGCGGCGATCCTCCAGGAGCTCGAGGTCTGGGGCGCCGGTCGGAAGCGCTCGCCGCGGAGCGTCGCGGCGATGGCGGAGGCGACCCGCGCCGACGCGACCGCCTTCGAGGACGTGCGCGTCCTCGGCGCCACGCCTGCCGCGGCGACGCTCGATCCCACCGAGAGCAACGGCGGCGCCCGGTGCCTGAAGGCCACCTTCCCCAGGGTCGAGGTGGCCGGCGCACGGCGGGCGTACCTCGCCTACGAGGCAAACGTCCCGCGCGCCTTCGCGCTCGAGCGGATCCTCGACGGCGACGCGGTGACGGGCGGATTCTGGGTGGGGAACGTCGCGACGCCGAGGACGCTCGTCGACGAGCTCGACCCGGAGCGGCTGGGGACGGCGAGCGGGGTCACCCTCTGCGTGCCACCCGACGCGACGGGGAAGGTGCAGGTGGCGGGGCTCCGCCTGCTCGTGGTGTCGGACGACGGGCTCGATGTCTTCGATCGAGAGACGCACCTGAAGCAGGCGGACGCGGTGGACGGTGAGGCGACGCCGTCGCCGGTCTCCGGGACCGTGGAGCTCACGCTGGATCGTCCGATCGCGCTCGACGACGGCTCCGTCCGGCTCGGATCGGCGCCGTTGACGCTCGCGGCGCTCGAGCTGCGGGACGCGAGCGGCTGGGATCGGGTGCCGGACGTGGAGCTCGCGACGGAGTCGAGCACGCTGCCCGTGGCGGGGCGCGAGGCGAGCGCGCTGCGGCTCGTCTTCCCGTCGTCCGCGCGCGCCGACGTGCCGGCGGCCAGCGTGGCGGAGATCTCGGTGGCGGGCAGCGGCGTCGGTCCGAGGGTCGGCGCCGCCCGCATCGTCCTGACCGCGCCCCACCTCACGTTCGAGGGGGGACGCGAGGTGGGTGAGCGCTTCGGCGATCGCGCGTGGATCGCCGGCTGGGCGGAGTCGCCCGCCGGCGTCGGGCGCGTGGAGATCGGGGGCGCGGAGGTGGGCGTCGCGGGAGTGTTCGGGGTCGCGCTCGACCGCCCCGCGGCGGCACCGACCCCGTGGACGGTGGACGTCAAGGCCACGTTCCCCGACGGGACGACGGTGGTGCGCACGGTGGTCCTCGAGCGGGACGGCGCCGCGGAGCTGCTGACCGGCGCCTCGGGGAGCGCGGCGCTGCTCTCCGATGCCGCGCGCTTCGGGCAGGAGAACCAGACCGGCTGGGGTACCATCGATCCCGACGCCGGAGGGAAGGTGATGCTCGGGACCGACGTCACCTTCGAGGCGGGGCCGGGCGCCGTCGGAAAGCGTACGAACGTAGGCATCACGCGGAAGGGGCCCGAGTTCATCCCGCCGCTCGACGCGGGGATGGTGAACGTGACGGCGCCGGCCAACGGCGCGTACCGGTTCCTGCCGAAGGGGCAGAAGTTCGCGAAGCCCGTGCGCGTCGGGCTCCCCTACGACCCGTCGCTCCTCCCGGAGGGGATCGCCCCCGAGGAGATCCAGACGTGGTTCTACGACGAGGCGGCCGAGCAGTGGACGGCGCTCCCGCGCGCCGAGCTGCAGCGCTCGACGAACCGCGTCGTCAGCGAGACGACGCACTTCACGTTCATGATCAACGCTGTGCTCGTGCTCCCCGAGCACCCGGGGCCGTCGTCGTTCAACCCGAACTCCATCAAGGATCTGAAGGCCTCGGATCCGTCGGCCGCGATCGACCTCATCGCGCCCCCCGGCGTCAACAACCTGGGGACCGCCCAGCTCGCGTTCCCGATCCGCCTGCCGGCGGGTCGCGGCGGCTACCAGCCGGAGCTGCGCCTCGCGTACGACTCCGGCGGGTCCAACGGCTGGCTCGGCGTCGGCTGGGAGCTCCCGTCGTCGAGCGTCCAGATCGACACGCGCTTCGGGGCGCCGGAGTACGGCGCCAGCGAGCCCCGCTACCTCCTCGACGGCGAGCAGCTCGTGCCGACGAGCGAGTCGCCGAGGTGCGAGGACGGCTCGGCGGGGACGCGCTATCGCGCCCGGGTGGAGAAGAGCTTCCGCAGGATCCTCCGCTGCGGGACCGGCCCGACCGACCACTGGTTCCAGGTCCAGGACAAGCAGGGGAACCTGTACGTCTACGGCAGGAGCGGCGCGGCGCGCCTCACCAGCTACGAGGGGCTGGCCAACATCGGCGCGTGGTACCTGGAGCGTGTCGTCGACACCAACGGGAACCTGACGCAGTTCGTCTACGACACGGACGCGAAGGCGCGTCCCACCGTCCGGCACCCGCAGCAGACGGCGGCCACGCACGAGGAGGACTTCCGGCAGCTCTACCTGAGCAGCATCCAGTACACGGGGCGCGCGTACGACGGGGCGCGGGATCCCTTCGGGACGGCGGAGATCGGCCACTACCACGTCGAGCTGCGGAGCGAGCAGGACACGCGCGGCCGTTACCTCGATCGTCCCGACGAGATCACCTCGGGCCGGCTCGGCTTCAAGACGGTGCTCCGGCGCCGCCTCAAGTCGATCCTCGTCCAGCTCGACCGGGACGGCAGGACCGACACCATCCGGGAGTACCGGTTCTCCTACGAGCGGAAGGCGGAGAGCTTCTGGAAGTCGCGCCTGACGAAGGTCGAGGTCTTCGGAGCGGGAGAGGGGACCGCGCGGAAGCTCTTCCACACCCACGCGTTCTCCTGGTTCGACGCCGACTACAGGAACTCCTTCGCTGCGCCCGTCGCCTGGAGCTTCAAGGAGGCGCCGGACGACCTCTCGCTCTCGCACGCCGAGGAGAGCGGCTGGTCGATCCACGGCTACGGAGGGATCGGCTTCACCTACGACAAGATCACCGGCACCGTCGGCGCCCGCGTCGGCCGCACGCAGCACCGGTCGGTGACGAACAGCCTCTTGCTCGACGTGAACGGCGACGGGCTGCCGGACCGCGTCACGGGCCGAGGCGGAAGCTACGACGTCCGGTTCAACAGCGGCTCTCTCGTCTCCGGGTCGCGCGAGCTGCGGCGCGCGCTGCCGGCCGGGGATCCGGGCGACGGCGAGGTGGCGTCCGTGCCGCTCCCGACCCTGGGCAAGGAGGAGGGCAAGGGGTGGAACACGGCGGGGCAGGCGTCGTACGGCCCGGTCTCGGTCAACGCCGGCTACTCGCACTTCTCGTCCAAGACGACGGAGTTCCTGGGAGACGCCGACGGGGACGGTCTCGTGGACGTCGTGCAGGAGTCCGGTGTCCTCCTGAACCAGCACCGATCGGGCACCGCGAAGGCGTTCGCCTTCGCGCCGATGGTCACCGGCACGAGCCTGGCGTCGACGCCCACCGGCGCCAACCCGGACCAGGAGGCGCTCGAGCAGAGCATCCGCGAGCAGCTCAAGCCCTCCGACGCCGTCCTGGAGTGGATCGCGCCGTTCACGGGACGCGTCGACGTCGCCGGGAACCTCTTCTTCGTCGATCACGCCCAGCCTTCCCCCCTCCCGGCGGAGCGGGACGGAGTCCGCATCCAGGCGTTCGTCTGGGACGGAAGCCGCGATCACGCTGCGGTGAAGGTCTTCGAGCGCGTGAAGACGCTCGCGGACGCGGGCGTGCCGACCCCGGTGGGCATCGCGAACCTGGACGTGTTCCCCGGGTTGCGCGTCTTCTTCGTGCTCTCGACGCTCGCGGACTTCCCCGTGGATCGGGCCGTTCCGTCGCCCCTCGAGGACGTCCACTTCTCGCCGACGATCTCCTACTCGCACCTGGGCCCGTGCAGTGTCGGGGCGTGCCGTCCCCTGAGCGACGAGGAGCAGGGCCGCGTCGACCCGAGCGGCGCCGCGACGTTCCAGTTCGACCAGGCCAGTGACTTCAGGATCGCCGGCCAGCCCGCGCCTTCCGTCGCGATCCCGGCCACCGGGGCCCTCCGGATCGAGACCTCGCTCGTGAAGAAGGAGTCGACCGACGACGTCCGCGTCTGCGTCCAGCGCTTCGCGCAGAAGGCCGAGGTGAAGGACCTCCGCTGCGAGGAGAAGGACGGGGGGTTCGACACCCTCATCGACGAGATCCTGCCCGCGGACGCCGTCGGGAAGTGGGACCTGGCGGCCACCGCCTCGGTCCTCGCCGGCGAGAAGCTGGTGTTCCGGATCCAGACGGACCTGCCCGTCGATCCGGCGGTCGTCGACTGGACGATCGGCGGCCGGATGGAGACGGCCGGCGGCCTGGGACCGAACGGCTGCGAGGCGCCGCCGCCCGAGCTCGCCGAGGCGATGTCGTTCACGGGCGACGCCTGGTTCCCGGTGCACAACGCGATCTCGCCGCGCTGGTACCTCCTCCCGAACGCCGACGTCTCGGCGGCGCCCGACGATCGCCCGATCGAGCCGTGGGTGGCGCCGGAGCCCGGCACCATCCGGGTCTTCGTCAACCCGAAGTACCCGGATCCGCGAGATCCACGCGGGTACATCCCGGCGCTCCGGGTCGGAGACCACGCGTCCGACGCGCTCTACGTCGCGGCTCGAACGGCGAAGTCCCTGATCGTGAAGCGGCGCTTCGACCAGCTCTACGGCTCGCCGTACGAGTCCATCATCCAGGAGCTGCACGTCGACGCCGGAGAGCGGGTCTTCTTCGAGATCTTCTCCGACGCCCAGTTCGACGCGACGTGGACGCCGGTCGTCACGTTCGTGCGGGACGCGACGGGCCTGTCGTCGACCGAGAGCGTGAAGGTCAACGAGCGGTACTCATCGTACCGGAGCGGCTCGAACACCTACGCGGTCCGCTCGCGCTTCGGCGGCGGCCATCACCTCTTCCACTACGGCACCTGGCGCGCCGCGAACGACCAGGACCTCGATCCCCGGCGGCTCTACAAGAAGGTGGACGCCTACGAGCAGGGGGAAGTGGACGTCGAGCACCAGGACCCGGACGTGAAGGACACGACCGAGGTCGCGTCGCCCCTCGTGCCGAGGCGGCTCGGGACCTGGGTCTCGCAGGCGGAGCCGGGGCTCGCGCCGCGCGTCCCGTCCTTCGTGAGCAGGGAGGGGACCACCTTCATCTCGGCGGGGATCTGGCACGCCTCCCGCGAAGGGGAGTTCGTCCAGCAGGGCGGCGGGGCGGGGGAGACCACCTCGCTCATGGCGATGTTCGCGCTGGGGCCGGCGCTCCGGCAGAGCGAAGGCGATTCCACGTCGCTCTCGGCGGGGGTTTCGGTGGGCCCGGTCGGCGTGAGCCTCAACGTGGCGACGGGCGCGAGCTATCAGAAGACGGACGTCCTCGACATGAACGGCGACCGCGTTGTCGACGTCGTCTCTCGCGCCGACGACGGAACGGCCGTTCGCGTGACCGACATCCGCGATCCGGGCAGGCCCGGCATCCAGAGGGGCACCGAGGGCTTCCGGCTGCGCGTGAGCAAGGACGGCTCGGCGAGCCTCGGGCTCGGCGTCTCCGACCCGTGGCGACGCATGTCCGACGACGGCGTCGTCAAGGCGCTCGTCGCCATGTACCCGTCCGTCGGCGGCGGCATCGGCGTCAACTTCAGCTCGACGGAGCGTGAGCTGGCCGACGTCAACGGCGACGGCCTTCCCGACGAGGTCTCCCGGGACGGCGGCTACTTCCTGGTCCGCCTGAACCTCGGCTCGCACTTCGCGGCGTCCGCGGACCGCATCCCGGTGGGCAGCTGGAGCGAGGGGAACCTCGACGAGCTCATCGGGAGCCTCGGGAGCGCCCTCCCGGACGAGATCGTGTCGCCGGAGCGGGTGCGCAAGACCACCTCGATCAGCCTCAACGCCAACGCCGGCTTCACGCTCTACGAGAACTACGGCGCCTCGGTGAACTGGGACTCGAGCGTCGCGGCGACCGGCATCTCGCTCGCGGACGTCAACGGCGACGGCCTGCCGGACTACGTCCGAAAGACCACCGGGACGAGCCACTTCACCGTCCGGCTGAACAACGGCTTCGGGTTCGACGACGAGGTGCAGCTCCCAGTGCAGCCGTGGCCGGCCTCGGTGACGAAGCCGTGGCTGCGCGACACCGGGCTCGCCGCCGGCGTCAACAAGGTGCTCCGGCTGGTGAACGGTGACACGCCCAGCGTGGACGCCGTCGAGGCGAGCGGGACGTACGGCGAGCTGCCGTCCATCGGCTTCGTCGTCTCCTGGGGTGTCGGGCCGCTGTCGCCCGCGATGACCCCCTGGCTCCACTTCTCCGTGGGGGGCGACAAGACCTTCAAGCGCGTCTCCGGCTTCGCGCTGGGGCTCCAGGACATGGACGGCGACGGCCTCGCCGATCACGTCCTCAAGGCGGAGAAGAACCCGGGCGGTGACAACGAGGCGGTCTGGGTCCGGCTCAACCAGCTGCGGAAGGGGAACCTGCTCAAGGCGGTCTCGCGGCCGCTCGGCGGGAGCTTCGAGCTCGACTACGCGCGCAAGGGGAACAGCGTCGCGATGCCGGAGAGCCGCTGGGTCCTGTCCAGCGTCGTCGTCCACGACGGGCGCGCGGACGGCACCCCCGGTCACGACCTCGCCACCTCGTTCGACTACGGCGACGGCCGCTACCACCGCTACGAGCGCGACTTCCTCGGGTTCGACGCGACGACCGAGACCCGCGGCGACGGAGCGAAGGTCGTGCGCACCTACTGGAACGACTCGGTCCTGAGGAAGGGCCTCGTCGTGACGGAGACGCTCTCGGACGTCTCGGGGCGGGTGCTGACCACGACGACCAACGCCTGGTCCGCGCCGTCACGCTTCGCGGACACCGAGGCGAGGCCCGCGCCGGCCGTCGACCCGTGCCGGGAGGCGGCGCCGTTCTTCCTGAGGCCGACGCTCGACGAGTGGTGCGGCTCGCACGTCATCACGCTCGACAGCGTCACGCAGGAGCTCCACGAGACGACCGGCGACCCCAACGCCAAGCTCGTCACCTACCAGAGCTACACGTACGACCGCTCGAACGGGAACGTGCTGACCTTCACCGACCTGGGTGACGCGGATCCCCTCGACACGGGCGACGACGTCCACGCGACGGTCAACTACGCCGACGACGAGGCGGCGAGGGCCTTCTACTCGATCGCGCGCCCGGAGCTGCTGCTGGTGAAGGCGCACGCGACCGACGCCGACGACGCCTTCCTCCGCAAGCGGATCGGCCACTACGACGCGAGGGGAAACCTCAAGGACCTCCAGTCCTTCGTCGACGCCACGAGGTACGTGCAGGTGGACCTGGCCTGGAACGCCGACGGAAAGCTGTTCGAGGTGCACCAGCCCAGGGTGAAGAGCGGCCGGTACTGGGTCCGCTATCTCTACGACACGAGCGGCGTGACCCGGAACTTCCCGACCCGCGTCGAGGACGCGCACGGGTACGCGTCCTCGGCCGTGTATGACGAGCGCTTCGGCGAGGTCGAGACGGCGACCGACCTCAACGGCAACCTCACGCGCCGCGTCCTCGACGCGAACGGCCGCATCTTCCAGGTGTTCGGGCCCTACGACAGCACGATCCCTGCGGTCCGCGTCGAGTACGCGCCGGACGCGAGCCCGGCGCGCGCGGCGACGCACAACCTGCTGCCGAGGAACGGCGGCTGGCTCGACACGTTCGTGTACACGGACGGGCTGGGGCGCACCCTCCAGACGCAGAAGACCGTGCTGGCCCACGGCAAGGGGCTGGGCGTGACCGCGTCGGGGCGCCAGCGCTTCGACGTCATGGGACGCGTCACGGAGCAGGGGATCCCCTACTTCATCGGCGGCCGGGACCCGGGGTTCCGCGAGGACGCGCCCGTCTACGAGACCACCACGACCTACGACGTGCTGGGCCGGAAGACCCGGACCGTCGAGCCGAACGGCGGCGTCTACGAGCTGACCTACGACCTCGCGCGCGCGGCGAAGGATCCCTTCCTTCGCCGGCGGGCCACGGTGGTTGACCCGCTCCGCAAGACGCGGGTCATGTACCGGCGCCTCGACGAAAAGATCTCCGCGGTGGAGGAGCACATCGACTCGCTCGTCCACACCACGCGGTATCAGTACGATCCCCTGGGCGACCTGCGCGCCGTGATCGACGCGAGGGGGAACGAGACGCGCGTCGAGTACGACCGGCTCGGCCGGCGGAGGCAGCTCGTCAGCCCCGACGCAGGGACGACGGACTTCGCCTACGACGACATGGGAAACCTCGTGTCGCGCCAGGACGGGAACCTCGTCCAGGCCGCCAAGGGTGGCAAGCTGCCCGCAGACCAGGCCTTCGTGTTCTACGAGTACGACCTCGAACAGCTCATCGCGGTCAACAAGCCCTTCGGCACCGACGTGAAGTACGAGTACGGGCCGCCGGGAGCTCCCGAGAACGGCGCGGGCAGGATCGTGCGGGTGGTCGACGACGCCGGCGCCGAGACGCGCGGCTACGGGAAGCTCGGAGAGACGATCCGTTTCACCCGGACGGTGAAGCCGCTGAAGCCGAACGACTCGCCCCAGACCTTCGAGACGCGCTTCGAGTTCGACTCCTTCGGCCGGATGCTGCGGCTCTGGTATCCGGACGGCGAGGAGCTCACGTACCTGTACGATGCCGCCGGGCTCGTGAACCACGCGGAGGGACACCGGCCCGCCACGAAGCACTGGGAGGAGGCCACCGAGGTCTACCTCACCACGCTCACCTACGACGAGTTCGGGGCGCGCCGCCACGCGGTCCTCGGGAACGCTGCGACGACCACCTGGACGTACGAGCCTGACACGCAGCGGCTGAAGCACGTGGACACCGCGTCGCAGGGGCGTACGCTCCAGGCGCTGACGTACACCTACGACCTGGTGGGCAACGTCAAGACGCTCACGAACGCGCTGGGCGAGGCGACCGGCCGGCGCTCCGGCGCCGTCTCGTACACGTACGACTACGACGATCTGTACCGGCTCACCACCGCGACCGGGACCGCGCTGTCGCGTCCGGGCGTCGTCGACAGGTTCAAGACGACGTACGAGTTCGGCGACGAGATCCACAACATGACGCGGCTCCACCAGAAGCACTGGCTGACCACCGCGAACGATCCCGACGACGAGACGGCGCACCCGCCGCACACGAACCACGACTTCGACTACGCCTACGGCGATGCCGGGCCGCACCAGGCGACGAAGATCGGGGATCGTAACCTCGTCTACGACGCGAACGGCAACACGCTGCGCGAGTGCCGCGACCACGGCGATGCGGCCTGCCAGGCGAACTCCGACAAGCTGCGCCGGTACTTCTGGGGCGAGGAGAACGAGCTGAACGCCGTCATCGACGGCGGCGGCTGGAACATCACCCGGTTCATGTACGACGCCGGCGGCCAGCGCGTCGTGAAGCTGGGGCGCGGAGGCGAGTCGATCACGATCGGCCAGTTCTTCGCGCTGAAGGGGCGCAAGGCGGCGACGAAGCACATCTTCATCGGGGAGACGCGCGTCGCCTCGAAGCTCTTGCCGTCTCCCGGCTGGGAGCCGAGCTGGAGCGAGGGGACGGCGGTCTCCGGGCCGATCCTGGCCGGAACGGCGGTGGAGACGGTCAGCGGGTGCGATCCGAGTACCTACCAGCCACAGAAGTGTCCGATCGATCCCGCCGCGAACCCGGTCATCGACCGGCGTCCGGATACGACGAAGATCAAGCCGGCGACCTACTACTACCACTCGGATCACCTCGGCTCGACGTCGTGGGTGACCGATCAGAACGGCCGCGTCCACGAGCACGTCGAGTACTTCCCGTACGGCGAGGTCTGGCGCGACGCACGGTACGACTCCGACGGCGACCCCGTGCATCGGCAGCAGTTCCTCTTCTCGTCCAAGGAAATGGATGAGGAGACGGGGCTCTACTACTTCGGCGCGCGGTACCTGGATCCGGTGAGGGCGAGGTGGGCGAGCAGTGATCCGATGCTGGCTTCCTATCTTCCTGGCCAAGAAGTTGGCGAATCCCTTCCTGGGCGTGGAGGGATCTTCAGAACGGAGAACCTGTCTCTCTACCTCTACGCCCACGCGAGTCCCGTTGTTCTCCAGGACCCTGACGGCAACGAGGTGCGCGTCGACTTTCATGAAGTGGCTCGGGGGTCTTTTCACTCGCTTGTTCGCATCACGCCGGAAAATCAGGCGCGGTGGGCGAACGATCCGCGTTTTCGCGATCCGGCGACAGGTCAGCCACTTCGAGACGACCAGGGTCGTGTATTCATGACCCTCGGAGCTGGGCCCGTACCTGCGATCAACGGCAGTCTCGTGAGTGAGCACAATCGGACGCGGGACGCACGGCCTCATCAGGGCGGGATTGTGGTCCCGAATCCTGCGGACGTGAAGGCCGGGCCGCTCGGGCCAGGAGATCCAGTGGGCGAGGATCAGTTCATTGATAGACTCCTGACACTCGACGCCAACTACGCCGACGACCTGGATTACGACCTGTTTCCTGAGGCCAACCCGGCAAATAGAAGCATGTTCGTGGCCGATGATGGATTCAATTCGAACTCCTACGTCTCCGGCCTGCTGGAGGCGGCCGGCGTTGCGCCTCCGGTGCTGCCGGTAAGCACGCCGGGTTACGACCGCCCAGTCCCAAGGGCGTCGTTTGCGCCTAACGGAGCCGGTCAGGGAGGGGGAGCCCAGCCCGGTGTCCCCGTGCCGCAGGGGAGGGCAAGGTGACGATAGTGGCGTCAACGATCGGATTGATCAGTCGACGTATCGTGACGAGTTATGTCGCGTTCGGGCTGGTGTTGCAGTGGTTGGGCGATGCTCTGGGAACGCGGTATGACGATCGCGGGGTTCGCGGTCTTTTGAATGTCGTGTCCTTGTTGTTCAGCGCCGTGACGTGGGGCATCGGAGAAATAGCGCGCGCACTCAATGGTGGTCACTCGGCGCCAGGGCAACGCCTGTGGGTCCCGGTCGTGTCACTGGGTCTCGCGGTGGTGCTCGATCTAGGTATTGCGACCCTGAGAAGGAGAATGAGGCATCCCGACCGAGAGTAATGAGAGCCCGTCGTGGAGCGGTCATGGCATCGCGGTCGGGCAATTATCAGCCGCAACGCCACATTGACCGCGGGTCTAGCTGGCCAGAAACGGTGATCGAGTGAGCGACAACGAGACTCCTGCAGGACTCACCAGCTCCAGGCGACAGGTCGTGACCGCCGTAATCGCGGCGGTGATCGCCGGTGTCGCGGGCTATTTCATCGGCCACGCTGGCGGTGGCGGCAGCCCGCTCGACGGCCGCCCGTCGAGCGGCGCCGTCCTCGCGCGGTTCGACGGTGAGAAGGTGACCGCCGACGAGATCGAGGCGCTCGCCGGGCCGAAGGATGGTCCGCTTCGCGCGCAGCTCACGGACCCTGCGGCGCGAAAGGAGTTCGTCGAGGGCTGGACGCGGACGCTCCTGCTCGCGCGTCGAGCCGAGGCGGAGGGCTTCCACCGCACGGGCGAGTTCGCGCGGAGCTACGCGCAGGAGCTGTCGAGCGCCTTCGTCGAGAAGAAGGTCGAGGAGTCAGCCGCCGGCCGGCCGTTGAGCGACGATGAGGTGCGGGCCTGGTTCGCGGAGCACGAGATGGAGCTTCAGCGGCCGGAGCGGGTCCGGCTCGCGGTCATCACCTTCGAGGCTCCGGACGCCGCCGCGCGGGCGCGGAAGCTGGGCGCGGCCCAGGCCGCGCTGGCGGCGGCGCAGCAGCGCCCGCTCGACCCGCTCGCGTTCGGAAACCTCGCGCGGCTCCGCTCGGAGGACCCGCGCACCCGGGCGCTCAACGGCGAGCTGCCGCCGATGAGCCGCGAGGAGCTCACGTCGCTGTACGGGCCCGAGCTGTCCGCCGCCGCGTTCGAGCTGACCGAGGCCGGGGCGATCCTCCCGCGCGTGGTCGAGACGGCGAGCGCGCTGCACGTCGTGAAGCTCGTCGTCCGGGAGCGAGAGCAGCGGCCGTCGTTCGACGACCTGAAGGAGGTGCTCCGACAGCGGCTGACGTCGGAGCGGCGCTCCAGGGCGCGCAGGGAAGTCGTGGAAGCGGCGGTGAGGGACGCCGCGATGAAGGTCGACGAGAAGGCGATCGCCGGGATGTAGGCAGGCGGGCGCCGAGCGGCGCCATCGGCTCCTACGCAGGGACGGGCGCCGGTCTTCGCGGGCGGCCCTCGGGGAGAGGACATGTCCAGGCATTCAACGGTGAGTCTAACGGCAGCTCTCGCGCTGGCGCTCGCCGCCGGTGGCGGCTGCTCGAGCCGAGGTAGGTCCTCGGAGGCCGCCCCCGCCGGAGCCGAGCGGATCGCGCGCGTGGAGCAGCCGATCCCGGATCAGTACCTCGTCGTCCTCGCGGCTGGCGACGGCGCAGCGGACGTGGCCGCGGTCGCGGCGAGCGTCGCGAACGATCACGGCGCCACCGTGCTGAACGTCTACCAGCACGCGCTGCGCGGCTTCTCCATGCGCGCCGGGCTCGCCGCCGCCGGCGCCGTCGCGCTCGATCCGCGCGTGGAGCGCGTCGAGCAGGACGGCGTCGCCCGGGCGGCCGCCGTCGCCTGGCAGTACGGTCCGACCTGGGGTCTGGACCGCGTCGACCAGCGCGGCGCCGCGCTCGACGACAGGTACGGCTGGGACGATCGGTGGACCGGAGTAGGCGTGGACGCGTTCGTGCTGGACACCGGCGTGCTCACGTCACACGCCGCGTTCGGCGGGCGGGCCTCCTTCGCGTTCGACGCCCTCGGCGAGGGCGTCGTCGGGGACTGCAGCGGTCACGGCACCCACGTCGCGGGGACCATCGCCGGAGGGCCCTACGGCGTCGCGAAGGGCGCCAGCATCCGGTCGGTGCGCGTCCTCGACTGCAGCGGGAACGGCAGCGCCTCGAGCGTCGTCGCGGGGCTCGACTGGGTGATCGCGAACCACTCCCGGCCGTCCGTCGCGAACCTCAGCCTCTTCGCCAGCCCATCCTCGGCGATCGACGCGGCTGTGGAGGCGGCGACCGCGAGCGGCATCGTGGTCGTGGTGGCCGCGGGCGACGGTGGCAAGGACGCCTGCGACGTCTCTCCGGCGCGCGCGCCCGGCGCGCTGACCGTCGCCGCCCTGCAGCAGCGGACGCCTCCGGTGGTCGGTGGAGCGCCGGTGGATGAGCTCGCGCCCTTCTCGAACGTCGGCGACTGCGTGGACTTCGTCGCGCCCGGCGCCGGGATCGTCTCTGCGTGGAACACGACGGCGGTCGCCGACCTGCCGCTCTCCGGCACGTCGATGGCGGCGCCGCACGTCACCGGCGCGGTGGCCCTCCTCCTCTCGCGGAACCCGGCGGCGACCCCGCAGGACGTCGTCCGGGTGCTCGTCGCGAGCGCGACCCGCGCTCCGGCGGGCGCGCCCGGGTTCACGCCCGATCGGCTCGTCTACACGCGAGGTGTGGAGCTCACGCCCACCGCCGACGACGCCGCTCCGACGGTGGCCGTCACGGCGCCCGTGGAAGGCGACGCCCTCACGGGCGCCGTGAACGTCACCGGCACGGCGAGCGACGACCACGGGCTCACGCGCATCGAGCTGCTCGTCGACGGGCGCTGGCGAGGCAGCAGCGACTCGAGCTCGTTCGAGATCGCCTGGGACACCTCCACGTCGCTCGACGGCGCGCACTCCCTCGTGGTCCGGGCGTACGACTCGGCCGGCCACGCGACCGACTCGACGGCGATCTCTGTCACGGTGAGCAACCCGGGCGTCGCCCACCTCGACCCGGGGCTGCGGATCGCGCGGTGCGAGACGCTCGCCGCCTCCTGCGACTCGCGGGACCTGGTCCGCGGGCGCGCGGCGCTCGGCCCGGAGCGGTACGCCCCGAGCGTGCTCCGCGACGGGTGCGACGCAGATCCCGCGGGCTGTGTCTGCCACGACGGCGAGCTCGGGGTGTACCAGCTGGACGAGTCGATCGAGCAGCTCCGGATCTCCTCCGACGACGGGAAGCCGCTCGTGGTCGGCGGAAACGTGAAGCTGGAGGTGGACGCGATCGTCGGCGGCGAGCTGGGTGACTCCCTGGACCTGTACGCGTCGCCGGCGGTGAGCCCGCCCTCGTGGCGCCACCTCATCACGCTGACGCCGGTGGCCTCCGGCCCGCAGACGCTCACGGCCTGGTACACGCTCTCCGCGGGCGGCACGCAGGCGGTCCGCGCGGCCTTCCGTCGCGGCGGGGACGCGGCGGCGGTCTGCACCTCGGGCGGCTTCGACGACCGGGACGACCTCGTCTTCGAGGTGGGGGGCGGCACCGCGGACGGCGCGCCGCCGACGGTGGAGATCGTTGCGCCTGCGGCCGGCGGGGTGCTGGCGGAGAGCACCACGGTCGAGGTCGCGGCGGCGGACGATCGGCTCGTGTCGAAGGTGATGGTGACCGCCGACGACTGGAAGGGGAAGACCTACGCGATCGCCCAGCTCACCGCGACGCCGTACACGGCGGCTTGGAACCCGGCGCTCCTTCCGAACGGTGAGTACGTGCTGCGGGCGGTCGCGCACGACGGCGCCGGCAACATCGCGACCGACGAGGTGGCGGTCACGCTCGCCGATCTCACCGGGCCCACGGTGGCGATCCTGGAGCCGCTCGACGCGGCGTCGCTGCCGTCCAACCTCATCGAGGTCGCGGCGAGCGCGACCGACGCCGGAGCGGTGGCGAAGGTGGACCTGTTCCTCGACGGCGTCTTCCAGGGGAGCGACGTCGTGGCCCCGTGGGGGTTCGAGCTGCGGGCCCCGGCGAACGGCACGTACGCGCTTCGCGTGCGCGGGACCGACCTCCAGGGGAACGTGACCGAGTCGGCGCCGGTGACCCTGACGGTGAACGACGTGACGCCTCCGGACGTGAAGGTGCTCGCACCGGAGGAGGGGGCGGTCGTCCCGAACGCCGTCACGTTCTCGGTGGACCCGACCGACGACAGCGGGATCCGCAAGGTGGAGTTCTTCCTCGACGGCGTCTCCCTCGGCACCAACACGGGCGCGCCTTGGGAGATCCCGTACGACTTCTCGCGCGCTCCCAACGGCAGCTACGTCTTCTCCGCGAGCGCGTACGACGGCGTCGGCAACGTCGGGACCGCGAGCGTCACCGTGAGGCGTGAGGACCTGACCCCGCCGACGGTGAGCGTCACGTCACCGCCGTCCGGCTCCTATCTCAGCGGCGAGGTCCAGCTCACCGCCGACGCCGCCGACGACAGCTCCGTGAAGCGCGTCGAGTTCTGGCTGCACGTGCCCTACACGACCTACGGGTTCAAGGTGGGCGAGACGACCTCCGGCGCGCCGTGGACGTTCACGCTGGCGAGCAGCACCGTTCCGTCGGGGACCTATCTCCTCTACGCCAAGGCGTTCGACTTCGGTGGAAACGTCGGGGACTCGAAGTCGGAGCCTCTCGTCTGGGTGAGGACCGGCGACATCACGCCGCCCACCACCACGCTGCGGGCGCCGGTCTCCGGGCTCGCGCAGGTCGCAGGCACGATCCGCGTGGCGGCCGACGCCGCCGATCCGGGCGGTGAGCTGGCGAAGGTCGAGCTGCGCGTGGACGACGTGCCGTTCGCCACGTTCACCGCCGCGCCGTTCGAGGCGACGCTCGACACGACCTCCGTTGCCAACGGCGATCACGTCCTCACGAGCAAGGCCTACGACACCGCGGGCAACACCGCCGTCAGCGACCCGGTGACGATGAACGTCCAGAACCCCGGCGCCGCGTTCGATCCCGTGGCGGGGGCGCCGTCCTGTGACGTGGTCTCGCCGTTCTGCCACACGGGGATCCTGCTCATGGGGCGCGGGCCTCTCGGCCCGGAGGCGAACGCCTCGAACACGGTGGACGGGTGCCCCGACGGCACGGAGGGCGTGTACCGGAGCGACGAGTCGATCGAGCACGTCGCGATCTCGTCGCTCGACGGCGCGCCCCTCACCGGCGGCAAGCTCGCGCGGGTGGAGGTGCGGGCCTTCGTCGCCGATCCTGTTTACGACCGGCTCGACGTCTACGTCGCGGCCGACGCTGCGGCGCCGCAGTTCGTGCTCCGCGCCACGGTCGAGCCGACGCTCACGGGCGAGCAGATCCTGTCGGCGACCGTCCCGCTCGCCTACTCGGAGCGGCAGGTCGTCCGCGTCGCCCTCCGGGGCGGCGGGCTCCCGGAGGCCTGCGGGACCACCGGGTACGACGACCGGGACGACGTCGTGATCGCCACCGAGCCGGGCACGCCGGACACGACGCCTCCGTCCGTGTCCATCTCCGCTCCCACGGCCGGCGCGAAGGTGCGCGATGCGGTCGCGGTGTCCGCCGCCGCGAGCGACGACGTCGGCGTGGAGCACGTCGACTTCGAGGTGGACGGGGGCGCCCTGTCCTCCGACGGGTCCGCGCCCTTCACGGCGAGCTGGGACACCACGGGGCTCGCGCCGGGGACCTACAGCCTGACGGCCGTGGCGTTCGACTACTCGGGCAACTGGACGAGGAGCGCGCCGGTCTCCGTGGAGGTCGAGGACGTGGTGAAGCCGACCGCCACCATCACGGCGCCCGTGGACGGCGAGACGGCCTCCGGGGCGATCACGGTCCAGGTGGCGGCCACCGACAACGTGGCGGTGACGGAGGTGAAGCTCGTGCGGCTCGACGCGGCAGGCGTCGAGACGCTCGTCGCCACCGACACTGCCGCGCCGTGGGCTTTCCCGACCAGCCTCGCGGGGCTCGCGGACGGCGCGGACTACCGGTTCGTCGCGCGCGCCTACGACGCGGGGAAGAACGTCGGGGAGAGCGCACCGGTGACCGTGCACGTGGCTCAGACGGGGCTCGCGTCCTTCGACAGGAAGCTGAAGGCTCCGAAGTGCGCGCTCGCGGGGGCGAGCTGCTGGACGGGAGGGCTCGTGGTGGGACGCGGCCCGCTCGGCCCGGAGCCCTCGGCGCCCAACACGATCGCCGCGAGCTGCCCGGACGGCGGGTCGGGCTTCTTCCACCAGGACGAGTCGGTGGACGTCGTCACGGTGCGGGCGCTCGACCCGGTCGCGGGTCTCAAGGAGGGCGGCGCCGTGCGGATCGAGGCGAAGGTCTGGGCGACCGCGAGCTACGTGACCGACGCGCTCGACGTCTACGTCGCGCCGAACGCGCTGTCCCCCTCCTGGCGCTGGGTGGCGACGCTCACGCCGACCCGCGCCGGCCTCCAGGTGCTCGGCGTCGATCACGTCCTCGAGCCGGGGGCGCTGCAGGCGGTGCGAGTGCAGCTGCGCCACGCGGGGACGCAGCAACCTTGCAGCACCGGAGAGTTCGACGATCATGACGACCTCGCGTTCGCCGTCTCGAAGTGAAACGCTGGAGTCGGGAGGACACATGACGTCGAAGAGGATCGCGCTTTCGTTCCTGCTCCTCGCCGCCGCGTGCTCGAGCTCCGGCGGAGGCGACCCCGGCGGCGGTGGCGGCCCCGGCGGCGGATCGGCGCCCGCGACGGTCTCCGAGTACTGCGACGCATACTGGGGCGCGTACGCGGCCCGCTGGGCGGCCTGCGAGCGGGCCTCGGCGGCCGAGGCGGCGGCGGTGTTCGCGCCGGCGGCGCGATGCGCGGACCCGGTGCAGGCCGTGGCGGCGGGACGCGCGACGTACGACGGCGCGCGCGCCGGTGCGTGCCTCTCCTTCCTCGAGACGGCGAGCTGCGACGTGCTCGAGGCGTTCATGAACGGGACCTACCCCCAGGCGGACTGCGGGGCGGCCGTCGCCGGCAAGCTCGCGGACGGCCAGGCGTGCTTCTCGGACGAGAGCTGCGCGTCGGGCGTCTGCCTCTGGTCGCCCGACGCGTGCCCCAGCACCTGCTGGACGCCGATCCCTTCCGGATCACCGTGCGAATCGGGCCTGCCCTGCGCCGCGGGGACCTCCTGCAACATCCTCCTGGCGACGCCCGTGTGTACGCCGCTGGCGGGGGTGGACGGCCCATGCCTGAACGACATCTGGTGCGGCCCCGGCCTCTTCTGCCAGTGGAACTCGTATTACGACAGCAAGTGCCGCCCGCGGGCCACGTCGGGGAGCTGTACGCGGGATGAGGAGTGCGCGATCGGCTACCGGTGCTCGAGCGCCTCCACCTGCGTCGCGTGGCGCGGACCAGGCGAGAGCTGCACGCAGGGGGAGAACGCCTGCGGCCCGGGGCTCTATTGCAGCGCGGGCGGCACGTGCGTGGACGGTCCGAAGCCGTCGGAGCTCTGTAGCAACGTCAACGGCGAGGGCCGCCCCTGCATCGGCGGGTGGTGCTCCTGGAGCGGCGTGGCGTACGTCTGCACGGCCTGGCGCGCGCCGGGCGAGACCTGCTCGCTGCAGTCGCAGTGCAGGCCGACGGACGTGTGCGACTACGCGAGCAGCGGACAGTGCACGACCCTCTGCGCGGAGCCTTGACCGGCCCGCACCCACGGGAACAAGGACGTGACTGCCCCTCCAGGCCGGCAGACGCAGCCTCGTGCCGCCTTCACGACCTGGGGAGGCGAGCGGCGCTGGCGAGCGTGTCTGCGGCAATGGGGTTGGCCATCGCATCGCTCTCCGCGGCGTGGATCAGCGCCATGGATCTGGGTCGCCGGTGGGGTCGCGTTCCGGCCGGCTGCTACGAGCTGGACCACTGTGGCCGCTCGTCGTGGTGGACGCTTGGGTTCCTCGTCGTGGGGTGGGGCCTGCCCGCCATGGCTTTCGCAGCGGCCGGGTGGAGGGCACCGGGAGCTCGTTGGTGGGTCCGTATTCGCGCTGCACTCATTCTCTCGGTCGGGGTGCTTGCTTACCATTGCGCTTGCGAGTCCATTTTCGTCTTCGTCGCGTATAGATGACCATTGGGACGGTGACGGCGAATGAGGAGGTCGGTCCGTGCCCGGCGCAGTACCAGGACGAGCAGCGGTCATGGCACCGCGGCCGGGCAACCCACTGATCATCTCGAATGACCTGCGCCTGGCGCCGGAGTTGCCATGAGCAGCAGAACCTGGAAGGTGTTTGCAGCGCTCCAGGTGGCCGGGGTGGCGTGCTACCTCGGGTCGCCGTGGGTGCTGTGCTGCGGCCCGGAGATCTTCTTCTCGGGCGTTGCCCTTCTCTTGCCCGGAAGCCCCGTGGGCCTGTTCGTCGTGGAGAAGCTGCTGCCCGAGCTGTTCTCCCCGAGCAAGCTCGCTGGAGCGATTGGCGAGGTGTCCGTCGCCGTGATCGTCAACGCGCTTCTGTGGCTCGGGGCTGCCAGGTGGGCGCGGCGCGTGAGGCACGGGCGGTTGCGTGTCGGCCCGAGGCGGCGACAGGGGTAATCGCGCTGCCATGCATCGGCCACGAGCATGGCGGGTGCCGCCGTGCGTGCTCATCGCACAGGGGTAAGCGCGACCCTTCGGCGCGCCAGGGCGGGCGACGAGCCGCACCTGCAGTGATCGCGGAACGTTGACTGTTCGTGCTTGACACTGACGGTGCGCTCCCGCGAACGTGGGGCCCTCGGCACGACAAGAGCGACCCCGACCGCGAGGCGGGGGAGCAAAAGCCCGGACCCACGTGGCCCTAGGGCATACCGAATGCCGGGGAGCGCAGCGACCTCGCCCTCTCCCCGCGTGCACGAGAGGGGGGAAGCATGCGCCGCGCTCGCTCGTGGTCCGCCGCCGTTCCGTTCGCGCTCGCCGCGCTCGCCGCGTGCAGCGGCGGCTCCTCGGACGCCGGGGCTTATCGCCTCGCCGCCCGCGGCGGCACCTACCAGGACGGCTCCGGGCGCGTGGGCCTGGCGGTGCTCGCCACGCTGCGGGACGCGAGCGGCGCCGGGCCCGCGGCGCCGGGGACGGCCGCGGTGTCGGACGGCGCCGGACCGCTCGCGGACGGCGTCTACCCGGCAGGCGGGGCGGGGTCCTACGCGGCGTGGTGGTGGCCGGAGGTCGCGGTCCGCGACGGCGAGCGCTACGCGCTGCAGGTGACGGGAGAGTCGCTCTCGGTCCGGGGCGGGCTCTCGGTCTCCACCGCGGGAGGCCTGACGCTCCCGGAGCCCGTCCTGTCGGGCGACGCCTCGTCGATCACCTGGCCCGCCGTCCCGGGCGCGGCGAGCTACGCGTGCCGGGTGTACGCGGCCGGCGTCCCGCAGCTCGAGCTCGCGGTCCACGAGCCCGCGTGCGACCTGTCCGCGCTGCCGCCGGGCGCGTACGTCGCGTCCGTGCTCGCGTTCACCGCCGATCTCCTCGCCCTCGCGGCCTCCGGCGCACAGGAGCCGCCCCTCCCGGCTCGCTTCGACGTCTCGGAGGCGCGGCTCGGGTTCGTGCGCCCGGACGCGGCCGCGCCGGCCGTGACGCTCTCCGCCGCCGGCGGTGCCTTCGACTTCGGCACGTCGACGCGCGGCCTCGCGATCTGGGTCGCGATCGCCGCCGCCGACGGTACGCCCACCGACCTCCCGTGGGACGTGACCGTCGTCGGGCCGCAGCTCCCGGCCTCCGCGCCGGTGGCGTTCACGTACCCGGCGCGCTTCCCGCGCCAGATGGTCTGGTCATACGACATCCCCGCGATCCCGGGCGCCTACGCGCTCACCGCCACCGCGGGCGCGCTCGCGCTCTCGACCACCTTCACCGTGGGCGACCCTGCGCCGCTCCCGTTCGTGCTCGACGCCGCGGCGGCGCCGGCGGGCGCGGGGGGCGCCTCGGTGAGCTGGACCCCGGTCGCGGGCGCGCGCGCCTACCTCGTCGAGGTGTGGGACTCCGCGACGGGCGCTCCCGCTGCGAGCCAGTGGGTCGCCGAGCCGCCGGCGCGGCTGCCCGATGGGAGCTTCACCCCGGGCGTCACCTACGACGTCTACGTCGCCGCCACCGACGCGGACATGTCCGGCGGCGCCGTCCCCACCGGCTTCGCCGTCTCCGAGTACCCCTACGTCGCCGCGAGCTTCACCGCGGCGTCGAGGTGATGATCATGCTTCGTCGCCCGCGCACCCTCCCGCTCGTCCTCTCCGCCTCGCTCGCCGCCCTCGCCTGCAAGGAGGCGCCGCGCGGCGGCTCGGTGCGGCTCTCGCCCATCGAGGCGTTCACCGACGCCGGCGTGGATGCTGGCGCGCTCGTCGACCGGGACACCACCACCGGCGTCTCCATCGAGCGCCGCACCCGGCTCACGCTGCGCCTCGCGCGCCCGACCGAGCTCCGGGCGCTGAAGGTTCACGGCGCCCAGGCGCTCGCGATCCGCGCGGCGCACCTCGGCGCCCTCGAGCCCGCCGCGGAGGGTGGGTGGCAGGCCGCCGAGCTCTCCGCGCCCGTCCAGACGGTGACGCTCGAGCTCGAGCCCACCGGTCCGGGCGCGCGCCTCTCGGAGATCGAGCTCTGGGGCGCCGGCAGGCGGAGCGAGCGGCAGGACCCGCTCGCGCTCGCGCATACGGTCGAGCCGCGTGGCGCGGCGCCCTCGGGGCCGATGGGCGACGGAGCTTCGCCGCGAGGCGCCGACGACGCGGCGGCGATCCTGGCCGAGCCCGTGGCGGCGATGCTGCGACCCGGCGGCGGCGACACGGGCTGCGTCCGCGCGGTGCTCGACGCAGGCGTCCTCGTGCGGAGCGCGCGGCGCGCCTACCTCGTCTACGACGCGAACCTCCGCCGTCCCTTCGAGCTCTCGCGCAGCGTGAACGGCGGCGCGCCCGCGGGCGGGTTCGCCCTCCCGGCGACGCGCCGGGTGGCCACGCAGGTCGACGAGCTCGATCCGGAGACCCTCACCGGCAAGGACACGGTCCTCCTGTGCCTTCCGCAGGAGGCGACCGCCGAGGTCACGATCCACGGGCTGCGGCTCCTGCTCCTCCTCGACTCGGGCGCGAACGGGTTCGACCGGGACGCCGAGCGGGCGCACCGGGCCGCGCTCGACGGCGACCCCGACACCTCCGCCGGCTTCGCGGGCGAGCGGACCGAGCTCGGGCTGGACCGGGCCCTCGCGGTGGAGGAGGGCTCGATCCGGATCCAGTCCGAGCCGGTGCGCCTCCACGCGCTCGGCACGTTCGACGGGCGGGCCTGGAGCGAGCAGGGCGGCGTGGAGCTCGAGCGCGGCACGACGCCGCTGCCGCTCGCCGGGCGGGTGGCGGCGGCCGTGGCGCTCACGTTCCAGCCCGCCGCGCGCCCCGGCGTGCCCGCGGCGAGCGTCGCGGAGCTGTCGCTCGGCGGCAGCGGCGTGGGCCCGCGCGTGGGCGGGCGGCACCTCATCGTGAGCTCGCCCGGGCTCGAGCTGCGGGGCGGCGCGCTCGTGGGCGAGCGGTTCGGGAACCGCGCGTACGTCGCGGGCTGGGCGGAGTCGCCGGCGGGGCGGGGAACGATCGAGGTGGACGGCGTCCCGGTCGGCACCCATGGCGCGTTCGCGGTCCCGCTGGAGCGAGCGACGGGCGCGACCGGGAGCTGGGCCGTGGAGCTCCGCGCGCGCTTCCCGGACGGCGCCGAGGCCGTGAAGATCGTGTACCTCGATGACGACCGGGCGGCGGAGCTGGAGCCCGACGCCGGGGGCGCGACCACGGGAGAGGACGCGCGCTTCGGCGCGGAGAACGCCACGGCTTGGGGGCTGCTCGGCCCGAAGGGCGGGAGCGTGGCGCTCGGGTCGGAGGTGCTGCTCGAGGCGCCCGAGGGGGCGGTCGGAGCGGCGACGCGGATCGGGATCACGCGCAAGGGTCCGGAGGTCATGCCGCCGCTCGACGCCGGCATGGTGAACGTCAGCGCCCCGGCGCACTCCGCTTACCGCTTCCTGCCGAAGGGCCAGCGCTTCGCGAAGCCGGTCCGCATTCACCTTCCGTACGACCCCGAGCTCCTGCCCGAGGGCATGACGCCGGCGGAGATCCAGACCTACTACTACGACGACGCGGAGCGGCGCTGGCTCACGCTGCCGCGGGCCGAGGTCCGCCGGGACGTCCGGCGCATCGTCAGCGAGACCACCCACTTCACCTTCATGGTGAACGCGGTGCTGGTCATGCCCGAGCACCCGGGGCCGGTGTCGTTCGATCCCACGTCCATCAAGGACCTCAAGGCCGCGGACCCCACCTCCGGCATCGATCTCGTCGAGCCGCCGAGCGGGAACAGCCAGGGCACCGCGAGCGTGTCGTTCCCGTTCCGGCTGCCGAGGGCGCGCGGCGCCTACCAGCCGTCGCTCGGGCTCGTCTACGACTCGAGCGGCGGCGGCGGCTGGGTCGGCGTCGGCTGGGACCTGCCCACGTCGAGCGTCTCGATCGACACCCGCTACGGAGTGCCCGTGTACGACGGCGAGGAGCGCTACGTGCTCGACGGCGCGCAGCTCGTGCCCGCCTCGGAGCCGGCCACCTGCCTCGACGGGAGCGCCGGGCGCAGGTACCGGGCGCGCGTCGAGCGCGAGTTCCGCCACGTCGTACGCTGCGGCACGAACACCACCACCCACTGGTTCGAGGTGACGGACAAGGGCGGGACGCTGCTCGTCTACGGCAAGGACCCGAACGCGCGCCTCACGAGCTACATCCCGCGCGTCACCTCCGCCCCGAGCCGGACGGCCACGTACGACGTCGGCCAGTGGTTCCTCGAGCGGGTCGTCGACGCGAACGGGAACACCACGCGCTTCGCCTACCAGCACGATCAGGGCGACGGCCGCTCGGAGCTGCACCGCGAGGACTTCCGCCAGGTGTACCTGGCGGAGATCGTCTACACCGAGCGTGGGCGCCGCGGAGACGCGACGTCGAGCGAGGGGGCGCCGTACCGCGTGGTGCTCGCGCACGCCGAGGACGATCGGCCGGACGTCGTCACCTCGGGCCGGCTCGGCTTCAAGGTCGTGACTCGCAAGCTCCTCGGCGGCGTGCGCGTTCTCTCCGAGGGCAAGGTCGTCCGCGACTACGCGCTCGAGTACGAGGACGGCGACTTCGGGAAGCAGCGGCTCTCGAAGGTGAAGGTGCGCGACGGCGGGGGCCGGGACTTCTACGAGCACCGCTTCGAGTACACGAGCAAGGTCGCCCACGACCGGGGAGGGAAGGTCTCGGCGTTCGCGCCCCATGTCGCCTGGCGGGAGCCCGACGGCGAGGACCCCGCCGCGATGACGGCGTCGCGGGACACCGGCTTCGGCGGGCACGGGTTCGTGGGCGTCAGCATCGGCGCGACGAAGCCCACCGGAACCGTCGGGTTCGCCCTCGACGTGAACCGTCGCGAGTCGAGGACCGACGCGACCTTCCTGGATGCGAACGGCGACGGGCTGCCGGACCGCTTGTTCCGAAGGGGCGGCGCCTGGCTCAACCGGCCGGCGGTCCCGGAGCTCACGGTGGGGCGGGACGATCCGACCGTGCCGGTGAAGGGGACGGCCTTCGTCGTCCCGGGGGCCCGGCTCGGGAAGGAGACGAGCCAGGCCTTCAGCGGCGCGGTCCAGGTCATGGGGTTCGACGCGTTCGCGGCGACGTTCGGGGGGACGTACTCGACGACCGAGTCGAAGGAGCTCGTGCTCGACGCGAACGGCGACGGCGTGCCAGACCTCCTGTCGCGCGGGCAGGTCTGGTTCGGCCAGCCCGGCTGCCGCGGCGGCGCCTGCTTCGATCAGGCAGTCCCTGCGCCGGTGCTGCAGAACCCGCACCTCGCGATCCCCCTCTCGGCGACGGACCCCGCGGCCGGTGCGCCCGCCGCAGCGAGCGACGCGCGCAAGGCGGCAGTCGCGCCCGAGGACGTGGTCCTCGAGTGGACGGCGCCGTTCGACGGCGCGGTCGACGTGACGGGGGCGCTGCGCTTCGCGAACGAGGTGCTCGTCGCCGGCCGGCACGACGGCGTGCGGCTCCGGGTGTTCCAGGCTCCGCCGACCGGCGCGGCGCCTCCGCCCGGCGCGCCGCCGCTCATGTTCCAGCTCGCGGAGCTCGTGAAGTACCCCGCCGACGGGGAGGCGGCGACGCCGCTCGCGCGCCGTGCGTACGTCCGCCGCGGGGAGCTCCTCTACTTCGTCCTCTCCACGCTCTCGGACTTCCCGCTCGGCACGCGCGCCGACGGCAGCCGTTACGCGCCGGAGCAGGTCGGGTTCGCGCCGGTCGTCAGCTACTTCCAGTCGGGGCTCGGCAACGCCGCCGCGTTCGTGGACGAGTACGAGCGCGAGCGCGTCGACGCGACCGGCACGCCCGTGTACCAGTACGACTCCGCCGCCGATTTCCGGCTCGCTGGCGGCCACTTCAGCGCCGTGACGGTCCCGAGGGACGGCCGCATCCGCATCCACGGTCGCCTCGACAAGTGGCCGGCCGGCGACGACGTCGTCGCGTGCGCGCAGTACCTCGCGCCCGGTGCGGATCTGTCCGCGCTCCCGCCCTGCCGCGCCGGCGATCCGGAGGGAACGCCGATCTACCTCCCGCTCGCGTCGGCGGACGAGTCCACGCGCGACACGACCCTCGAGCGCGATGTGGAGTCGGGCGGCACGCTCGTGTTCTGGATCCGGAGCCGTCTGCCCATCGATCCGGGCGCCGTCGTCTGGAGGATCGACGGGGAGCTCACGTGCGTCCGCGAGGGCGGCACCTGTCGATCGCCGACCGAAGAGGAACGGCCCGCGCTCACGTTCCGCGCCACGCCGAACGTCCCCGTGCACGTGCCCGTCCAGGTGACGGACACCGAGCGCTACCTTCCCGACGCGCGCCTCGCGAGGCCGTTCGTGCCTTGGGCGAACGGGACCGTGACCGTGACGGTGTCGGGGAAGGTCGACTATCGAACCTCCTGGGACCCCGCCAAGGCGCTCGAGCACCTCGCGAAGCTCCTCAGGAGCCCGGTGACGTTCTCGGTCCGCAGCCCCCAGGCTTCGTACGGGAGCTGGACCCTGCCGGCCCGCGACGACAGGGGCGACGTGGTGAACACGCTCCGGAAGAGCGTGTCGTTCAGCGTCAAGAAGGGCGTCCCGGTGTTCATCGAGGCGCACGGCGAGCTCGTTTACGGCGGCCACTACCGCGTCGAGGAGCTGAAGTTCCGCCCGGACGGCGCGAGTGAGCCCGTGGAGCTCGAGCCGGGAGAGCTGCCGGGCGCGGTGATGACCTCCTGCGGCGAGGAGGCCGAGCTGTCCGACGGAAACAGGCCGCTGCTCGGTGGCGGGTTCCACGGCTGGCGGTACGGCGTGTGGCAGGGCCGCGGGGACGAGACGTTCCAGCCGTGGGTGTTCCGGAGCGCGCCAAAGGAGGAGTACCCGGAGCCCCCGGAGCCGCCCGGTGGGCTCACGGATGAGCAGCGGAAGCAATACTACAAGTTGATGCTGCGAAGCCGGCTGAAGAACCCAGCGAGCGCGGAGCGGCAGCGGGGTCGCCTCATGGCGCTCCTCGTCCCGAGCGCGGATGGGACCCGGCGCGGGCTCGACGCGGGGCTCTTGCCAGGCGTGCCTGCGTGGATCTCGGCGGACGCGAACGCCTACGCGATCGCGGGCGGACTGCACGCCGCCCGCCGAGGCGGGGCGGTGACGCCGGCGGCCGGGGCGGCCGTCGTGGACTCGAGCTTCGGGATCGGCGACGTCGGCCGCACGAGCGTGTCGACCTCGGTGACCGGCGGCGTGACCGCCGGCCCGTTCAGCCTGTCGATCGGCGCAGGCATGTCGCACCAGCAGGAGGATCTCGTCGACCTGAACGGCGATCGGATCCCCGACGTCATCCTCTCGAGCAGCACGCCGGACGTGTCCGACCTCGACTCGGGCAAGCTCGCCACGTTCCTCGGAGTCGAGAAGAAGATCCCCGCCCGCCTCACGAACGCGTGCTCCTACACGCCGGGCGGCCAGGTGACCATCCCGATCCAGCCCCGGCTGAACGTGGACGTCTCTGGCCAGGCCGGGCTCGGCCTCGCGGAGGCGGTGAAGCTCCTCTCTTCGAAGAACCGGGTCCAGGCGGTGGCGGGGCGCCTGCCGGATCGCAGCTTCACCGGCGGGCTCGGCGTGGGCGTGAACGTCTCGACGACGGTCGAGGACCTCGTCGACGTGAACGGTGACGGCCTCCCCGACGCGGTGAGGAGGACCGACGGCTGTCCCGGGTTCTCCGTGCGCCTCAACCTCGGGACCTCCTTCGCGCGTGGCGAGGACTGCATCTCCACCCAGGCATGGGACCAGGACGTGCTCCCCGGCCTCGCGGGCAGCCTCGATCCGAGCGGCGCGGAGAACCCCGACGGCGACGAGGACACGGACAAGACCATCGCAGTCGCGGGCGGCATGCTCGCGCACTCGCGGAACCCGTCGGCGCTCCGGCAGGTCTCGACCGTTACCCTCATGGGCAGCCTGGGCGGCAAGATCGACTCGACCGAGTCGTACGGCGCTTCCGTGTCCTCCGAGTCGAGCCTGTCCGCGACGAACGTGACGCTCGTGGACGTGACCGGCGATGGGCTGCCGGACTACGTCGCGAAGGGCAACGGGTCCGCCGACTTCCTCGTGAGCGTGAACGAGGGCTACGGGTTCGCGCGGCCCGAGCACTGGACGGCGCCGTCCTGGCCATCCGAGGCGAAGCCCACCTTCCAGACCGGCTTCTCGAGCCTCGGGGGAGTCGAGTCGCTGCTCGCGGGCTTCTGGAAGTCGTCCTGGGGCGGAATCGACCCCGTCGAGGCGACGGGTACGCACACCGAGCTGCCGACGACGGGCTTCGTCTTCACGATCTCCTTCCCGCTCGCCCCGCCATCCCCCACGCCGTGGATGCAGATCTCCGCCGGCGGGAACGCCACGCTCGGCCGCTCCACGGGCTTCGAGCTGGGGATGCAGGACATCGACGGCGACGGCTTCGCCGACCACGTGCTGAAGCGCGATGGCCAGGCGCCCGTCCTCGCCCGCGTGAACCAGCTCGCCGGCGGAAACCTCCTGAAGCGCGTGACCCGCCCGCTGCACGGGACGTTCGAGCTCGAGTACGAGCGGTCCGGGAACACGGTGGAGATGCCCGAGAACCGGTACGTGCTCGCCAAGGTGACGGTGCACGACGGCGTCGCAAAGGGCACCGGGCACGACCTCGTGACCGCCTACGCGTACGACGGCGGCCGCCACGACCGGAACGAGCGCGAGTTCCTCGGGTTCGCGACGGTGACCCGGACGAACCCCGACGCGTCGAGGCTCGTGCAGCGCTTCCTCGTGGACGACTTCCGCTCGAAGGGGCTCCTCGAGCGCGAGGTCGTGCTCGACGCGCAGGGCGCGACGCTCGTCGAGAGCCTGAACCAGTACGAGCCGGAGCTCGTCGGCACGCCGGTGGGCGAGTGCCTCGACCGCACGCCGATGAACCTGAGGTACCCGCAGGACGAGTACTGCGCGGCGACCTTCATGAAGCTCACCGCCACGGAGAAGCGGCTCTTCGAGGGGGAGGCCACGGCCGGAGTGATCTCGCGGCAGGTCTTCGGTTACGACGGTGCGGGGAACGTGTCCTCGTTCCACGACGAGGGCGACGTGGCCGATCCCGCCGACGATGTCTTCGCCACGGTGCTCTACGGGCCTACGCAGGCGGCGGCCATCCACTGCACCGGCGCGCCTACCGAGATCACCGTGAAGAACCGGGCGGGGGGCGTGCTGCGCTACCGCCGCGGAGTCTACGACGCGTCCTGCAACCTCACCGAGCTGCACTCCCGGATCGAGGGCACGGCCGAGGCGGTGGCGGCGCTCTCCTGGTTCCGAGAGGGCTCGCCGTGGGCCGGGAACGTCGAGAGGGTCACCTCGCCCGAGAACCACGTGGGCGACGCGTACTGGGTGGAGTACCAGTACGAGGGGCGCAACGGCGTCCACGTGGCCCACACGAGCGACGTGCACGGCTACGTCTCGGAGGCGCGCTACGAGGACCCCGTCGCCCCCGACGAGAGCACCTGGACCCGGGACGTGAACGGCCAGGTGACCGCGCGCGCGTTCGACGGCTTCGGGCGGCTCACGAAGGTTGCCGCGCCGGGCTTCACGCTCGACGCCCCGACGATCGACATCAGCTACGACCACACGGCGAAGCCGGCGGCGTGGGCGTTCACGCGGAACGCGCTACCCCAGGGCGGCACGCTCGACACGGTGGTCGTCGCCGACGGCCTCGGGCGCGTCATCCAGACGAAGAAGACGGCCGAGGTCTGGGCGGGCAGCGACGAGGCGACGCGCGTCGGGTGGTCCGTGACGGGCGGCCAGGTGTTCGACGCGATGGGGCGCGTGGCCGAGCAGGGGCAGCCGTTCTTCGACCCCAGCATGACCCCGGGCTACGCGCCGCGGCCGCTCGAGCGTCCGACGCGCTTCGCCTACGACGCGCTCGGCCGCACGATCCAGACCGTCGAGCCGAACGGCGCCATCACGCGCATCGCCTTCGCGTTCGGGAGGGCGGCCGGCGATCCCATCCTCCGCCACCAGACGACGGCCACGGACGCGCTCGGCAAGACGCGCGCCGTGTACCGCGACGCGACCGAGAAGACGGTCGCGGTCGAGGAGCACGTGGAGGGGCGAACGCCGACGACGCGCTACGCGTACGACCCGCTCGGCCAGCTCGAGCACGTGACGGACGCCGCCGGCAACGTGACGCACGTGAAGTACGACCTCCTCGGCCGGCGCACCGAGCTCGACAACCCCGACGCAGGCCGCACGGTGTACGGGTACGACGCGGCGGGCAACCTCATCCGCCGCGAGGACGCGAACCTCCGCGCGGAGGGGAAGGAGATCCGCTACGTCTACGACTTCGAGCGGCTGAAGGAGATCCGGTACCCGACCTCGCGCCGGAACGTGACGTACACCTACGGCCCGCCGGGCGCGCCCGAGAACGGCGCGGCGCGGATCACGAAGGTGGAGGACGAGCTCGGGGAGGAGACGCGGGGCTACGACGGGCTCGGGAACCTGGCGCGCTCGACGCGGACGGTGGATCCGCTGCGGCCCGGGGACCGGCGCCGGACGTACACGACGACATTCCAGCTCGACGTGTTCGGGCGGATGCTGTCGATGGTGTACCCGGACGGCGAGGTGTTGACGTACGGGTACGACCGCGGCGGGCTCTTGAAGAGCGCGCGGGGGGACCGGCCTGCGACGGCGCACGCGCCGGCGGAGTACGAGACATATCTGCAGGCGCTGCTGTACGACCACTTCGGCCAGCGGGTGTACCAGCGGGTCGGGAACGGCGTCGTCACGAAGTACGGGTACGAGCCGGACACGCGGCGGCTCGCGACTCTGTACACGCGCAAGCCGGGCGAGCGGCTCTTGCAGAACCTGTTCTACTCGTACGACCTCGTCGGCAACGTGCTGGGCGTGAAGAACGCGCTGGGCGAGGCGGTGCCCTCGCACGCGGGGGACGTGGAGTTCACGTACCGGTACGACGACCTGCACCGGCTCACGTACACGCACGGAGAGGCGAAGTCGCGGCCGTCGACGCTGGACACGTTCACGTCGGTGTTCAAGTACTCGGACATCCACAACATGACGTCGAACGTGCAGGAGCATCACGTCTTGCACGGGCCGACGGGCGGGGGCGAGTACCCGCCGCACACGAACCACGCGCTCGAGTACGGGTACGGCGGGAAGGGCCCGCACCAGGCGACGCGGATCGGGGACGCCTCGTTCGTCTACGACGCGAACGGGAACACGCTGCGCGAGTGCCGGGACCCGGCGGACTCGACGTGCACGCAGCGCCCGGCGCATTTGCGGCGCTACGAGTGGACGGAGGAGAACCGGCTCGACACGGTGATCGACGGCGGCGGGAGGAACGCGACGAAGTTCTTCTACGACGCGGACGGGCAGCGGGTGGCGAAGCTGGGGCGAGGGGGAGAGTCGATCACCATCGGGCAGTTCTGGGCGCTGAAGGGCCGGCGCGCGGCGACGAAGCACGTGTTCGCAGGGACGGCGCGCATCGCCTCGAAGCTGCTGCCGCCACCGGGCTGGGACGACGTGCCGCGCGGGCCGGTGGACTCGACCGGCACGGTGGTCTCGACGGTGGGCGACGTCGACAACGGCTGCAACCCGTCGAACTACCAGCCGCAGAAGTGCGGGGTCTTGCCCGGCGGCGAGCCGGTGCTGAACGACTACTATGCCGACGCGAAGGTGCGGCCGGAGACGTACTACTACCACCCGGATCACCTCGGCTCGACGAGCTGGGTGACGGATCAGAACGGCCGGGTGCACGAGCACGTGGAGTACTTCCCGTACGGCGCGGTGTGGAGGGATCCGCGCAGCGACGTGGGCGCCTCGCCGGTGAAGGGGCAGCGGTTCCTGTTCACGGGGAAGGAGCTCGACGAGGAGACGGGGCTCTACTACTTCGGGGCGAGGTACTGGGACCCGTCGCTGGCGCGCTGGAAGACGCCGGACCCAGCCGATCGATTGACCGACCTCGTTCCCAGTGCTCTCGACCCATATCAATACGCAAGATGGAGCCCACTCCGGTTCGTTGACCCCTCGGGCCGTCAGGAAGTTACGCAGGAGGAGCTGGACTACTACTTCAGTCAGCACCGAGTCGCTGACACCAAGACAAGAGAGACTTTCGCGAAGATGAAGCCGTTCGCGGAGGCGCTCGTCCAGCTGCACCCTGCAATCGCAGCGAACGTGGTGCTCTCCGGCGAGCAGGCAACCGGAGGCAAAGCCTCATTATGGGACCGTTTCCTCGCAGGCGTCGGGATAGTTCCTATCGCCGGGGTCCTGAAGTTCGCTAAAGGAACACTAGTCGAGCATGCAGCGGAAATTCTGGCGCGAGCGCACATCCGAGACGATGAGGTGATCAAGGTCTTGGTCGGGCACTTCCCGAACGCAGGCAGGAGCGCAGTGAAGAGCGTGTTCTACGAAGGAACGGACTTCCTCCAGCTCGTCGAGACCGCGGTGAGGTCTGATAGTAAGACGATGTACGAATCCGGCGGCAGGCTCGTCGTAGAGCATGCCTTCGATGCAATGATCGGTATCGACAAGAGTGGACAGGCGACAAACAAGCTGCGGGTTGTCCTAGAACCGAACGGCCAGGTCGTAACGGCCTTCCCGTTCCTGTAAAGGTGTTCCATGCACGAAGAGCTCGAGGTGGAGTATGTGATCCCGGACGACGAGTGGCTCACCGTCGCGTCAGGAGGTCCCGGCCTGGAGGGCGAGGCGGCATTCAATTACCTCAAGGGAACTGTCGAGCTCCAGCTTGCCGGGCGATCTCCGTGGCCGGCACCGTTCTACGTGTCAGTCGCGGATCTGGCGCTGCAGTTCTTGAACGCCGCAGAGAGCGGGTTTCCGGCGTCTGAGCGAAAGGCGTTCGTATCCGAGACAGACGGCGGGCTCGACCTTCAGTTGGAGCGCATAGGCGAGCACGTGAAGATGCGCGTGCCGCCGTACTCAGCGGTCGAAGTATCGATCCGCGGATACATCGAAGGGGTAGAGCGCTTCTTGCGGCGCTTCGCAATCGAGATCAAGGCGCGTGCGCCGAACGTACTGCTGGTGGACGAGCTCGCGGCATTGGCACCGTGGGCCGCGTCCGGAGTCCCCTGACGCCGCGTGCCGACGGTGATGCCCTCGCAGGCGTGGACGTTGAGTTCACGTACCGGTACGACGATCTGTACCGGCTCTCGTACGCGCGCGGAGAGGCGAAGCCGCGGCCGTCGACGCTGGACGGTTCACGTCGGTGTTCAAGTACTCGGACATCCACGACATGACGTCGAACGTGCAGGACCATTACGTCTTGCACGGCCGACGGGGGGGCGAGTACCCGCCGCACGCGACCCACGCGCTCGAGTACGGGTAGGGCGTGAAAGGCCCGCAGTAGGCTCCGCGGAGCAGAGACACCTCGTTCGCCTACGACGCGAACGGCAACACCTGCGCGAGTGCCGGGACCCGGCGGACTCGCCTACTGCCTTGCGCCGGATCACACGGCAGGGGCCGCGAATCCTGCAGCGTCCACCGGATTCACGCAGGGTTGGTCGAACACGGCGCAGCACCTTGCATGTCGGCAGGATCAGTCGCCGATCTCGAAGTCGAGCCCGGCGAGGCGCGCGGGATCCATGACCAGGTCGATCGCCGTGATCTTGCCATGCGCGATTGTGAAGACGAACGCCGCGCGCACCTTGTCGTCAACCGCCCAGACGGCGCCCGGCTCGCCGTCGATGAGCGCGGGCGAAGCGCCGCGGGAACGGCCCTTGAACGCCTGGGCGATCTCAGCCGAACCACGAACCTCGGGAGCGAGGCGAGGCGCGCCGTGCTTCTCCCTCGCCGCTGCGGTGCGCACCGCCAGCTCGTCGGCGCGCAGCACGGCGTCGGGCGAGAGCACGGCGAGCAGCCCTTCGAAGTCGCCGTCGCGCGATGCGGCGAGGAATGCGCTGACGAGAGCGCGGTTGGGAGCTGCCGAGGGGGCCTCGGCGCCGCGGACGCGCCGGCGCGCGCGGCTCGCGAGCTGACGCGCGGCCGCAGGCGTGCGATCGACAATTGGCGCGATCTCCTCGAACGACAGATCGAACATGTCGTGCAGCACGAAAGCGACGCGCTCGTCAGGCGCGAGCGTATCGAAGACGACGAGCAACGCAGGACCGATGGCGTCCGCCAGTCCAAACTCGAGCTCCGGATCGCTGCCCGCCTCCGGCGGCTCCGGCGCACCCTCGGGCCGCGGTCGCCGCGCGCGCAGCATGTCCAGACAGACGCGCGCGACGACCGTGGTCAGCCAACCGTTCAGGTTCTCGACGCCGCGCGTGTCGGCTCGGCTGAGCTTGAGCCACGCCTCCTGCACGGCGTCGTCGGCCTCGCTGGCCGAGCCGAGCATTCGCTGCGCCACTGCCCGCAAACGAGCGCGGCTCTCCTCGAATCGCTCCGCCAGCCAGTCGCTCATCGGCTCACCAATACTTCTCGGTCGGACGGATTTCCACCGCACCGCCCAGCCGCGCGGCCGGGATCCGGGTGGCGAGCGCGGCGGCCGCCTCCACGCTCTCGGCCTCGAGCACGAAGAAGCCGGCGATCCCTTCGCCGAGATGAGTCCCGCTCTTGATTTGCGGTTTGCCGTCGCGCACCTGCACCGTCCTGGCCGCGCCAGGCAGGCCCAGCGGCAGCCCCGGCGTCAGCCCAGGTGTGTCGTTGAGCGCCGCGTAGTCCGCGTAGATCTCCTTCTGCTCCGCCTCCGGCAGCGCCTTCCAGCGCTCCGACCCGGGCAGCGGCGTCGTCCCCTGGTAGATCAGCAGCACAAATTTCATTTCCAGTCTCCTTTGGCGACATGACGAACGGCGAGGCAGGAATGTGACGGCGTCGACGCCACGAGCACCGTCGCGCCGCCTCCTCGGCCGCGGAGGGCTCGCGAACGCCCGTGCGATGCGCTGCGGTGCCTTGGTCCGTGCGTACATCCGCTCCATGTACGCCTGCGTACTGCCGCTCGGGACTGGCGCTGCGGCTCGCAAAGGAAATGACCTGTGACCTCGCGACCGCCGCGTACGCGCAGGCGACGGCGGCGGAGTTTTCGGCGCTGTGCTCGTGAGTCGACCCCTTCGTCGCGGCAGGGCGGGTCGCCTATTCGCCGCAGGCGGGTGAGGCATGCCTCCGCGCGCTCGAGGCTGCGCCGTGTGACGGGCTGGACCACGCCGAACTCGCCGAGCCCGCCTGTCGCGCCGCCGTCACGGGGACGGTCGCGCCGAACGGCTCCTGCCGCATCGACGAGGAGTGCCTGGGCGGCACGTGTCATCTCACCTCCAGCTGTTCGGGGTGGTGCGCGAGGGACCTCGCCGAGGGGGAACCTTGCATGTCGGTCATGCAGCAATGTGGCCCCGGCCTCTGGTGCGACGAGCTCAAGAACAGCTGCGTCCGGCAGTCGCCGGGCGCGGCCGGCGCGCCATGCGACGGGGCCTCGCCCGAGTGCGACGTGGGGCTCTATTGCGATGCCGGGGTCTGCAGAGAGAAGCTCGCCGCGGGCGGAGACTGCACCGACACGCTGAGTGCGTGCGCCAGGGGGACCACCTGTCTGGTGGCCACGAACAGCTCGCTCTGGTGCGTGCCCTACGCAGGGCTCGGGGAGGCCTGCGATCCGCGGTGGAGCTGGCCGTGGTGTGCCCGCGGGACGTACTGCGACGGCACGACCGCCCGGTGCGAGGCCGACAAGCTGCCGGGAGGCAGCTGTGCCGACTCGGACGAGTGCCTGAAGGGCTACTGCGACTACGCGACTGCCCGGTGCGTCGCGCTGAAGGCGGCGGGTACGCCGTGCACCGCGCATCGCGAGTGCGCGAGCGGGTTGTGCGACAGCGCGTCCCTCGTGTGCAACGACTGGCTGACCTTCTGCGCACCGTGACGGGTCTCAGCGCGACGCGCGTCGGTGACTCGGTCCTGCAGGAGGCCCGTTGACGGGCAGCTCCAGGCCGAAGATCCTGGGCGCGGGTGGTCCGCTGGGCGGCGGCGGTGCCGTTCGCTCGGTCGGGCTGCGACGCAGCCCAGGGTCTGGCGTCGACACACCTCGGACTCGATACTCCCACCTCGACGGCAGGTGACGCACAAGGGTTCGGCCGGACCTGCGGACGCGTGGATTGTCGACCCGCCCCCGGGTCACGTGTGCCCCCGGGACCTCTCGCACAGCATTTTCACGGCGCTACGCAGTACGGCGGCGTTGTGGATCATTTGTGGACAAAGGAACTCATCGCGAAACTCGCCGGGAGCGTGCCCCACCCGAGCCGACGCTCATGGACGAGCCGCCGGTGGTCGTCGAGCTCGCCAGCGGCGCGCGAGCCCATGGCGCGAGGCCGCGCGCCGCCGAACCGTCCGGGTCGTCTACCCGGACTCGCAGTGGACCCGGGTCGAGGCGGCGCCGGGGCGTGTGCGCAGCTCGCGTCCACCCGCTCACCTCATGTCACGCCGGGTGGGAAGGCGCACTCACCGTTCACGCATCCGTTCCGTTACAGTGCGCTCACCCTCGGTGACGACCGCGCTACGCGCGCGGGCGCGCCGCCCCGACCGCCGCCGTCCGCCTCCCGGAGCGCTCTCGTGAAGAAGGCTCTTCTCCTGTCCCTCCCGCTCGCGCTCGCCGCGTTCGCCGCCGGTCACGTCGCCGGGCGCCGCTCCGTCGTCCCCGGGCTGCTCGACGCGGCCCGGCCGGCGGGCCCCTCCGTCGCCACGTTTCGCGGCGGCGCCGTGGGGCGCGCCGACGTCGAGGCGCTCCTCGCGCGCCACCCCGAGGCGTTCCGCGCCCAGCTCCGCTCCCCGGAGGCGCGCAAGGCGCTCGTCCAGGATCTCGTCCGGCGCGAGCTCCTCGCGCGCGAGGCGGAGCGCCGCGGGCTGCAGCGCGATCCCGAGTTCCTGCGCCGCTACGAGGAGGAGCTCGCGCGCGCGCTCCTGGAGAAGGAGGTCGACGCGCCCCAGCGCGACGCCGAGCCGACCGACGCCGAGCTGCGGGCGTTCTACGACGAGCACCGCGCGTCGCTCGCCCGGCCCGAACGCGTGCGCCTCGCGGCCGTCTCCTGGCTCGCGCCCGCCGGCGACGCCGCCCGGCGCCGCGAGAAGCGTGCCCGCGCGGACGCCGCGCTCGGGCGCCTCCGGGGCTCCAAGGATCCGTTCCTCTTCGGCGACCTCGTGCGGACCGAGTCCGAGGACGCCGAAGCGAGGCGGACTGCGGGGGAGCTGCCGCCCCTCACGCGCGAGGAGCTCGCGCAGCGGCTCGGCGCCGAGGTCGCGACCGCCGCGTTCGGCGACGAGGCGCCCACCGGGGTCCTGCCGCGGGTCGTCGAGACCGCGGGCGGGGTCCACGTCGTGAAGCTGCTCGGGCGCGAGGCCGGGTACGCCCCGGCGCTCGAGGAGGTGCGCGACGCGATCCGCGCCCGCCTCGTCTCGGAGCGCCGCGCCGCCGCGCGCGCGGCGTTCCTCGAGCGGATCTGGAAGGACGCCGCCGTCTCGCTCGACACCCAGGCCATCGAGCGGCTCTCGGTTCCGTGAAGCTCCCGGAGAAGAACATGCGACGCGCCATCACCCTGGCCCTCGTCCTCCTCGCGGCCGCGTGCAGCCGCGGCGCGAGGCAGGACGCGCCCGCCGGGCGCACCGACAAGCTCGTCCGCGCGCGCAGCGCGGTCTCCGGCCAGTACCTCGTGGTGCTCGACGACGCGGTCGCCCCCGCGGACCTCGCCGCCGCGGCCGCGGACCTCGCGCGCCGGCATCACGCGAGCGTCCTCCACGTCTACGGCGCGGCGCTCCACGGCTTCGCCATCCGCGCGTCCGCCTCCGACGCGCAGGCCCTCGCTTTGGAGACCCGGGTGCGCTTCGTCGAGGAGGACGGCCGCGTGCGGGCCGCCGCGGTCGCGACGCCCGGGCCGGTGCCGAGCGTGCTGGCCACGACGGCCACGCCGCCCGTGACCGGCGCCGGCGTGGACCTGTTCGTCCTCGACACCGGCGTGCGCCTCGACCATGTGGCCTTCGGCGGTCGCGCGACGGCCGAATGGCCAGCCGGCAGCGACGGCGCGGACTGCAGCGGACACGGCACCTGGGTGGCAGGCCTCGCCGCGGGGACGCCGTACGGCGTCGCGCCGGGGGCGCGCGTTCGTTCGGTGAGGATCCTCGGGTGCGACGGGGCGGGCGAGGTCTCGACCCTCGTCGCCGGCCTCGACTTCGTCGCGAGGAACCGCGCCGGCCCCGCCGTGGCGCTCGTCGCTTCGGCCACGGGGCCGTCGCCCGCGCTCGACGCCGCCGTCGCCCGGCTCGTCGAGGTCGGCCTGCCCGTCGTCGCCGCCGCCGGCAACGCGGGGGCCGACGCGTGCGAGGAATCCCCGGCGCGCGCCGGTGGAGCGATCACTGTGGGCGCGGTCGGCGCGGCGCCGGGCGGGGCGGCGACGCCCTGGACCTCGCTCGCGCTCTCGAACGGCGGCCCTTGCGTGGACCTGCTCGCCGAGGGCGAGCAGCTCTCCTCGGCGTGGAACCTGGACGCCGCGTCGACGTACGCGATGAGCGGCACCTCGGGCGCCGCGGCGCGGGTGGCGGGAGCCGCGGCGCTGATCCTCGAGCGCCGTCCCGACGCGACCCCGGCCCAGGTGGCCGCGGCGCTCGTGGGCACCTCGCGCAGTGGCGGGGTGGAAGATCTCGCCGCCGGGACCCCCGACCGCGTGCTGGACGCCGAGCGCGTGCGGACGCCGGGACCGCCGGATCGGACCGCCCCCACCACCGCCATCGTCGTCCCGGCTCCCGGCGCGACGCTCGGCGGGATGGTGAGGCTCGAGGCGACCGCGTCGGACGACGTCGCAGTGACGAAGGTGGAGCTCCTCGTGGACGGCGCCTGGGTCGGGGCGGCGGACGCGGCGCCCTACACGGCGCCCTGGGACACGGCCCGCGTCGCGAACGGTCCGCACACCGTCTCGAGCGTCGCCTACGACGCGGCCGGAAACGTGGCGGCGAGCGCGCCGGTGGAGGTCGTGGTCGAGAACCCCGGCTTCGCCATCTTCGACGCGACCCTCGGCGCGCCCCGCTGCGCCGCGCCGGGCCCGGTCTGCGACACGGGGCCCGTCGTGCTCGGCCGCGGCCAGGTCGGCCCGGAGCGGAACGCGCCCAACACCATTCACTCTATGTGCGTGGACGGCGCGGGCGGCGCCTTCCACCTCGACGAGTCCATCGACGCGATCCGCATCTCCACCCCGGACGGCGGCGCGCTCGCGGTGGGGAAGGCGGCGGAGATCCACGTCGGCGTCTTCGCGTACGCGGACTTCGCGGCGGATGCGCTCGACCTGTTCGCGGCGCCGGACGCCGCCGCTCCGACATGGCGTCACCTGGCGACGCTCCCGCTCGCGAAGGCGGGCGCACAGGAGCTCGTGTACGTCACGACGCTCGAGCCGGGCGCGCACCAGGCCATCCGCGCCGCGCTGCGCTTCGGCGGGCACGAGGCCCAGCCCTGCACGGACGGCCTCTACGACGACCGCGACGACCTCGCGTTCGAGGTAGCCGACGGCGAGGCGGACCGCACGCCGCCCGAGGTGGCCGTGGTCGAGCCGACCACGGGCACGACCGTGGGGGGTCGCGTGACGCTCGCGGCGACCGCCACCGACGACCGCGGCGTCGTCGGTAGCGTCGAGTTCCTGGTGGACGGAGCCCGCGTGGGCTCCGCGGACGCGCCGCTCTCCAGCACGACGCGCTACGAGGTCGCGTGGGATGCGTCCGGGGCGGCGGACGGCGTCCACTCCCTCGTCGCCCGCGCAGTGGACGGCGCCGGGAACGTGCAGGACAGCGCGCCGCTCTCGTTCCGGGTCGGCGACGTAGAGCCGCCGCAGGTCGAGCTCGTCGCGCCGGCCGCGGACGCGTCGGTGCGCGATGTCGTGACGCTCGAGGCCGCCGCGACCGACGACCGCGGCGTCGCCGAGGTCGCCTTCCTCGCGAACGGGGCGGCCGTCGGCTCCGCGACCGCGGCGCCGTGGCGCGCCACCTGGAGCACCGCCGCGTTCTCGCGCGACGTGGTGCTCGTCGCGCGAGCGCGGGACGCGGCCGGCCACGTGACGGAGAGCGCGCCGGTGCCGGTGTACGTGGACCGCCAGCCGCCCTCGGTCGCGGTGACTTCCCCGCAGGACGGCGTCGTCGTGAGCGGCCAGCTCGAGGTCGTGGCGAGCGTCTCGGACGATCGGCGCGTCCGCCGGGTCGAGCTCCAGGTGGACGGCGTGAAGGTGGCCGAGGACGGCCAGAGCTACCCCACCTCGACGATGAGGCTCGTCTGGAACAGCGGCACCTTCGCGAACGGAGTGCACGCGCTCGTCGTGGTCGCCGAGGACGCGGCGGGGAACGTGACGCGGAGCGCGCCCGTCTCGGTGGAGGTGAACGACGCGACCGCGCCGTCGGTGGCGATCTCCGCGCCCGCGGACGGCGCGAGCTTCCGCGCGCCGTTCGACCTCGTCGCGACGGTGACGGACGACGGGATCGTCGCCCGCACCGAGGTGTCCGTGGACGGCGCCCTCGTCGCGACCGACGCGACGCCCCCCTACGTCACGACCGTCGACACCGCGTCGCTCGAGGAGAGGGAGCACAAGCTCTCCGTGACGGCGCTCGACGGCGCCGGCAACACGGCGTCCAGGGAGATCGCTTTCTGGGTGGACCGCACGCCCCCGACGGCGGAGCTCGTCGCCCCCGCGGCGCCCGCCACGGTGAGCGGCACGTACGTGCTCGAGGTGCGCGCGGCGGACGCGCAGCGGGTCGCGCGCGTGGACTTCTACCTCGGCGCGGCGGTGCTCGGGAGCGTCGCCGAGGCGCCGTACCAGCTCTCGTGGGACACCGCTGCGTTCGACAACGCCGACCTCGACGTCACGGCCATCGCCTACGACGCGGCCGGCAACGAGGCAGTCACCGGCACGGTGCGCGTCACGGTCCGGAACCGCACCACGGCGGACCCCGACGCCACGCGCGGCGCGCCGGCCTGCGCGCTCCCGGCCTCCTCCTGCTTCTCGGGCACGCTCGTCGAGAGCCGCGCCACGATCGAGGGTCGGCCGGAGCGCGGCGCGCCGAACACCCTCGACGGCTGCCCGGACGGCGCCGCCGGGAAGTACCACGTGGACGAGTCGGTGGACGCAATCACGGTCCGTACGCTCGACGGCGCCGTCCTCGCGCCGGGCAAGCCGGTGCAGGTGGACGTGCGCGCCTTCGTGGTCTCGCCGGAGCTCGACCGGGTGGACCTCTATTACGCCGCGAACGTGAACGATCCCGCCTGGACGCCCATCGCCACGCTCGCGCCGCCCGCGGCGGGGCTGCAGACGCTCTCCGCGACCTACACGCTGCCGACCGGCCCGCTCCAGGCGGTCCGCGCCGTCCTTCGCTACGCCCAGTCGTCCGCGAGCGCTTGCTCGGACGCCACGGTCGCGGTCTACGACGACCGCGACGACCTCGTCTTCGCGGTCTCGGAGCCCGGGGTGGACGCGACGCCGCCGCTCGCCTCCATCGCGACGCCGCCCGCGGGCGCCGTCGCGCACGGCGAGCTGCCGGTCCGCGTCGCCGCCTCGGACGACCGCGGCGTCGCCTACGTGGAGCTCGCGGTGGACGGCGCCGTCGTGGCGAGCGACACATTGGCGCCGTACGAGCTCGCCTGGGACTCGAGCCTGCACGCGGACGGGCTCCACGCGCTCACCGCCGTCGCCCACGACACCTCCGGCAACGTCTCGACGAGCAACCCGGTCTTCGTGACGGTGAGCAGCGCGCCCAACGCGGCGCTCGATCCGGCGCGCTCCGCCCCCGCCTGCCTCGTGCCCACGAGCTTCTGCGACACGGGCGCGCTCGTCGCGGGGCGGGACACGCTCGGCCCCGAGCCCTACGCGCCGAGCACCATCGCCTCGTCCTGCCCCGACGGCGACGCGGGCGCCTACCGGGTGGACGAGTCCATCGAGCGGATCGAGCTCCGGACCGAGGACGGGCGCGCGCTCGCGCCGGGGGTCCGGGCGCGCGTGGACGTGACGGTGTTCGCCGCGCACCCGTTCGACGGCGACGCGCTCGAGCTCTACCACGCGACTCGCGCCGGCGCGCCCGCCTGGCGGCTCCTCGCGACGCTCCTGCCGGCGCGCGCCGGCGAGCAGGTGCTCTCGACGACGCTCGTCGTGCCCCCCGCCGGCCTGCAGGCGCTCCGCGCGCGCTTCCGCTACGGCGGCGAGCCCGGCGCCTGCGGAACGACGGTGGTGTGGACGGAGGTGGGGGGCGTGCGGACGCGCCGCGTCGTCTCCGGCCTGTACGACGATCACGACGACGTGGTCTTCGCCGTGCCGTTCTCGCCCAACGCCGCCCGCGACCGGGCCCTCGGCGCGCCGCGCTGCGCCGACCGGCGGTTCTACTGCGACAGCGGGGCGCTCCTCGACGGTCGGGGGAGGCTCGGCCCGGAGGACGATCCTCCGAGCACGCTCGCCCGGAGCTGCGACGACGGCGCGGCCGGCGCGTACCACCAGGACCCCTCCGTCGACGCCATCCGCCTGTGGGTCCCCGACGCGACGCCGCTCGCCGCAGGGAAGGAGGTCCAGGTCGAGGTGGACGTGTTCGGCGCCGACACCTGGGCGTCCGACGCGGTGGATCTCTGGTACACCGCCGACGCGCTCGCGCTGCGGCCGGCCTGGACGCGCGTGGCGGCCCTCGTGCCGGCGAGCGCAGGGCCGCAGTCGCTCGGGGCGACCTTCGTGCTCGAGCCGGGCACCGTCCAGGCGGTGCGCGCCATCTACCGCGACGCCTCGGCGCCGCAGGAGGTCTGCTCGGTCGGGCCCTTCGTGGACCACGACGACCTCGCCTTCGAGCTCGCCCCCTGACGACCGCGGGCCGCCCGCGCGCCGGCGCGGCGCGGGCGGTCAAATGTGGACCCGTTCCGTCAGGAAATATCCAAGGAAATTCGCGGACCTCCCCTTGACGCCCCGAGCCGGTCGCTGCTACGACCGCGCTGCCGCGCGCCTTTTCGTCACCCCCAGGGAGGCACCGAAATCCCGATGTACAAGATCGTTCGCCGCGAAGCGTTTTCCGACACGACCTTCCTCTGGGAGGTCGAGGCCCCCGACGTCGCCGCCTCCGCCCAGCCCGGCCACTTCGTCATGCTCCGCCTCCGCGAGGGTGGCGAGCGCATCCCGCTCACGGTCGCCGACTACGACCGCAAGGCGGGGACCATCACGATGGTCGTCCAGACGCTCGGCAAGACGACCCGGGAGATGATGACCGACTTCGCGCAGGGCGACAGCTTCGTCGACTTCGTCGGCCCGCTCGGCCTGCCGCAGCACATCCAGAAGTACGGGCACGTCGTGCTCGTCGGCGGCGGCCTCGGTGTCGCGCCGGTCTACCCGCAGCTCCGCTCCTTCAAGGAGGCGGGGAACCGCACCACCGGCGTCATCGGCTTCCGGAACAAGGACCTCGTGTTCTGGGAGGACAAGTTCAAGAAGTACTGCGACGACCTCGTCGTCTGCACCGACGACGGCTCCTACGGCAAGCCCGGCTTCGTCACCGCGGCGCTGAAGGAGATCCTCGAGAAGGACAAGCCGGACCTCGTCGTCGCCATCGGGCCGCTCCCGATGATGAACGCCTGCGTCGAGACCACGCGGCCGTTCGGCGTGAAGACGATGGTGTCCCTGAACGCCATCATGGTGGACGGCACCGGCATGTGCGGCTCCTGCCGCGTGACGGTGGGCGGCAAGGTCGCCTTCGCCTGCGTCGAGGGGCCGGACTTCGACGGCCACAAGGTGGACTTCAAGGAGCTCCTCTCCCGCCAGAAGCGGTTCAAGAGCCAGGAGCAGCGCGCCAGCGAGGACTACGCGCACGTCTGCAACCTCGAGAAGCAGCTCTTCGAGGAGAACAAGAAGAACTACCGCAAGATCAAGGACCTCCTCCCGAAGCAGACGCACATGCCCGAGCGCGACGCGCTCGACCGGTCGCGCAACTTCAAGGAGGTGAACCTCGGCTACGGCCTCGAGGACGCCCTCCAGGAGGCCGAGCGCTGCATCCAGTGCGCGAAGCCGACGTGCGTCTCGGGGTGCCCCGTCCAGATCGACATCCCGGGCTTCATCAAGCACGTCGCGATCCGCGACTTCGACGGCGCGCTCGAGGTCATCAAGCAGGCGAACGCCTTCCCGTCGGTCTGCGGCCGCGTCTGCCCGCAGGAGTCGCAGTGCGAGGCGCAGTGCGTGATCGGCAAGAAGGTCGAGTCGGTCGGCATCGGCCGGCTCGAGCGCTTCGTCGGTGACAACGCGACGCCGAAGCCCGTCGCGCCCCCGCGCTTCGCGAAGAAGCTCGGCAAGGTCGCCATCTGCGGTTCCGGCCCCGCCGGCCTCTCCGCCGCCGCCGACCTCGTGAAGTACGGCGCGGACGTGACCATCTACGAGGCGCTGCACGTCGTGGGCGGCGTGCTGCAGTACGGCATCCCGCCGTTCCGCCTCCCGCGCGACATCATCGCTCGCGAGGTGAAGCAGCTCGTCGACCAGGGCGTGAAGATCGAGACCAACAAGGTCATCGGCAAGACCTTCACCGTCCCGCAGCTCATCAGCGAGAAGGGCTACGACGCGGTGTTCCTCGGCGTCGGCGCGGGCGCGCCGGCGTTCATGAACATCCCCGGCGAGTCGGCGAGCCAGGTCTACTCGGCGAACGAGTTCCTCACCCGCGTGAACCTGATGGGCGGCAACGTCTTCCCGTTCAAGGACACGCCCGTCACGCTCGGCAAGAGCGTCGCCGTGGTCGGCGCCGGCAACACCGCCATGGACTGCCTGCGCGTCGCGAAGCGCCTCGGCGCGCCGACCGTCCGCTGCGTCTACCGCCGCACCGAGGCGGAGGCGCCGGCCCGCATCGAGGAGCTCCGCCACGCGAAGGAGGAGGGCATCGAGTTCTTCTTCCTCCACGCGCCGGTCGAGATCTACGCGGACGCCGACGGCAACGTGACGGGCATGAAGGTCGAGGAGATGGTCCTCGGCGAGCCGGACGAGAAGGGGCGCCGCAAGCCGGTGCCGACCGGGAAGTTCAAGGACCTCGACTGCGACACCGTCATCGTCGCCCTCGGGACCAAGGCGAACCCGATCGTCACGCAGTCCACCCCGGGCATCGCGCTCAACAAGTGGGGCAACATCGCCGCGGACGACGGCCAGCTCGACTCGACGCAGTCGACGAACCTCCCCGGCGTGTTCGCGGGCGGTGACATCGTCACCGGCGGCGCGACGGTGATCCTCGCCATGGGCGCCGGCCGCCGCGCCGCGAAGTCCATCGCGACGTACCTCTCCAGCGGCAAGAAGTGGCCGCTCACCAAGGAGGACGTCGCCGCGTTCAAGCCGATGGCGCCGCTCCCGGAGACCGCGCGCTTCGCCGGCGCCTCCGCCGCGGCGGGCGCGCTCGAGACCCCCGGTCCGACCTGCCCGAAGTGCCACCGGCCGGTCGAGGGCGACGAGGCGTACGTCTGCTGCGCCGGCTCGACGCTGCAGTGGCGCTGCGACGACTGCGGCAAGGTGAGCGAGGGCTTCGCCTTCCCGTACGGCATGTGCCCCGCGTGCGGCGGCAAGCTCGCCGCCCTGGAGCGCGGCAAGGTCGAGGACGCCGCGGCCCAGGACGCCATCCGCGTCGCGTTCGAGATCGAGCTCGGCGGCATGGCGTTCTACAGCCGGGCTGCCAAGGAGACGCCGGACGCCGGGCTGAAGGCACTGTTCGGGAAGTTCGCCGCCATGGAGCAGGAGCACATGGCGACGCTCTCGCGCCGCTACCACGCGGACATGCCCGCGCCGTCGGCCGACTTCAAGGTCGAGCGCGCCGCGATCTACGCGGGCATCGCGAACCGCCCGGAGGATCCGGCGAACCTGTTCCGGATCGCGATCGCCTTCGAGGAGCGCGCGGTGAAGTTCTTCACCGAGCGCGCCGAGAAGACCGTGCCGGCCTCGGCGGAGCGCCAGCTCTACAAGGAGCTCGCGGCGGAGGAGCGGGAGCACGTCGACCTGCTCACCACCGAGTTCGAGCGCTGGAAGCTGGGCAAGCCGGGGCTCCTCTAGCCTCGTGACGGACGGGCGGTGCGCGGGAGCTCGCTCTCGCGCACGCGCCTCGCACCTCGACACCGTGCGGCGGGCCGCCCTCGCGAGAGGCGCGGCCCGCGCCGTTCGTGAGGCCCGCTGACGGGCGACGGGCGCGCCGCGCGCGCGTGGCCGAACGCCGCGGGGATCCCCAAGCTAGATGGGAACCCTCACGTGGAGGACTCCCGCGGCGGCGGACGATGTCGCGGCCGACGTGCGCGCCAGGCGCGTCCGCCGTGCGAGCGGGATCCTGCGTCCAGGGCGAGCGGCCGTCGCCTCGAGGGGCGCGGCCCGTGCTGGCCCCCTGTCCTCCTTCGCCGCCGGGGCTCCCCTCCCTTTGCTCCCGCCGCGCGGGAGGGCAGGGGGACGGTACAGCGCCGGTGCCGTCGCGACCGCCGTGAGGAGCCGCCTGGCTCCTCGCGAGGCGGGGCGGCCAGCCCGGTTCGCTGGGCGTGGCGACGCGAGGGGAGGGCGCGGCGAGAATCCGCGCACCTGCGGCGCACTCGCGCATAACCTGCGCGGAGTCCGCGGAAAGTGGACGGCGCGCGCACCGAGATCCTCGGCAGGTCCGAGCCTCCGGACTCTCCGGGCTCCTGCTCCGCGAGGACCGGTCCAGCGCAGCTGATCTCACGCAAGACCGCGAGATCCCGGGCGAGGCATGGTGCTCCTGGGGGCGGGGACGCGGCAGGGAGCCGCAGCGGGCGAGCGTCCCGGCGACCGCTCCCGCGCGGATTATTCCTAGCGATCCCGGCGTTCTGCCGGTGGCCCGAAGATGGCAGGGACGCCACGTGGCCGTCGCGGCCGTGCCGCGATGGCCTGGGCTCACCTGTGGGGCCCAACCCGATGTTCGGGTCGCCCGCTTCCGGCGGGAGATCCGGCGTGTCGCCGGATCGTTTCGGAGGGTTCGCGTCGATGAAGAGGCTCCTGAACCAGCTCGCATCCCTGAAGCTCGCCGTGATCCTGCTCGTGCTGCTGCTCATCGGGCTCGCGGCGGGGACGATCATCGAGTCGTCGAGGGGCGCGCCCGTGGCGGCGCGGACCGTCTATTACGCCTGGTGGTTCCTCGCGCTGCAGGGCCTGTTCGCGGTGAACCTCATCGCGTCGATCCTGTCGCTCGCGCCCTGGGGCAAGCAGCGCATCGGCTACCTCATCACCCACACGTCGATCATCGTCATCTTCCTCGGCGCGGGGCTCACCTACTTCTTCAAGACCGAGGGGCAGCTCGGGCTGTGGGAGGGGCAGAGCGCCGGCGAGATCGCCGCCCTCGACGCGAACGGGCAGCCTTCGGCGGCGCACGAGCTCCCGTTCCTGGTGAAGCTCGACGACTTCGAGGTCGAGAACTACCCCGGGACGATGCGGCCCTCGCAGTTCCGCAGCCGCATCCACGTCACCGACCGTGAGACCAAGGAGACGTTCGCGGCCGAGGTCTGGATGAACCACCCGCTGCACTACCGCGGGTACAGCCTCTTCCAGTCGAGCTACCAGCAGGATCGCGACCCGCAGACGAACGAGGTCACCCGGGAGGCGACGGTCCTCTCCGTCTCGAAGGACCCGGGCCAGAACCTGGTCTTCGTCGGCTACGCGTTCCTCGTGCTCGGCATGATCGTCGTGCTCGGCACCCGCATGGCGGAGGCGAAGAAGCGCGGTCAGCTCGAGCGCATGCTCGCGGGCGACGACGCCGGCAGCGCGCGCCCCTCGGGCCGCGCCGGGAAGACCGCCGCTGCGATCGCGCTCGCGCTCTTCGCCTCGGCCGGCTCGGCGCAGGCGCCCGCGCCCGCGCCCGCGGCGATGGACGGCTGGGCCAAGGTCGACGCGATGCGCCGGCTGCCGGTCCAGCACGACGGGCGGACCATGCCGCTCGACACGCTCGCCCGCGAGGCGGTCTGGAACGTGACCGGCTCGTACACCTGGAACGGCGAGGACCCGGTCGTCACCGTCGCGCAGTGGCTCTTCGACCCGATGCGCGCGGCGAACACGCCCCTCGTCCAGCTCGGCAGCCCCGAGCTCGCGGTCGCGGTGGGGCTCCCGGGCGGCACGAAGTACGCCTCCTTCGCGCAGCTCGTCTCGAGCCAGCGCGTCCTCGGCATCATGCAGCAGGCGCGGCAGGCGGCGATGTCCGACCGGCCGCGCACGGGCGTGCTCGCGCAGGCGGAGAAGCTCGAGGAGCGGCTCGTCTGGATGCAGGGCTTCCTCGAGAAGGACAAGCTCCGGGCCATCCCCGTGGCGGGCAAGCCCCGCGCGCGCTGGGGCGTGCCGCAGCCGATGAGCACCGTCGACGACCTGGTCGCGCTCTCCACCGGGCCGCGCCTCGACGGCTGGCCGTCGCCGCAGGCGATCGACCGGGAGATCCTCTACAAGAAGGTCCGCGCGACGCGCGTCGCCTGGATCATCCTCCTGGGCGCGCTGGTGGTCTCGCTCGTCGCCTGGAACCGCAAGTCGAAGCTCCTCGAAGGCCTCGCGTTCGCCGGCCTCCTGGGCGGCTTCGCGGTGATGACCTGGGGCATCGCGATGCGCTGGGCGGTCGCCGGGCGCATCCCGGCGTCCAACATGTACGAGTCGCTCTTGTTCCTCGCGTGGGGCGTCGGGCTCTTCGCGGTGGTGGCGCTCCCGGTGCTGCGGAACCGCCTCGTCGTCCTGAACGCCAACGCGATGGCGGCGCTCACGATGGGGCTCACGGACCTCCTGCCCATCGACCGCTTCATCCACCCGATGCCGCCGGTGCTCTCCGGCACGCCGTGGCTCGCCATCCACGTGCCGATCATCATGATCGGCTACTCGGTGCTCGCGCTCGGCGTCGTCATCGCGCACATGCAGATCGGCTTCACGATCTTCGCGCCGCGCCGGACGGATCTCACCGTCCGCATGTCCGACCTCAACTACTGGTACATGCTGGTCGGCTCGATCCTGCTCATCGCCGGCATCCTCACCGGCTCGGTCTGGGCGGCGTCGTCGTGGGGCCGCTACTGGGGATGGGATCCGAAGGAGGTCTGGTCGCTCGTCGCGTTCCTCGCGTACATGGCGATCGTCCACGGGCGCTTCGACAAGCTCATCGGCCAGTTCGGCGTGGCGGCGCTCTCCATCATCGCCTTCCAGACGATCCTCATGACCTACCTGGGCGTGAACTTCGTGCTCGGCACGGGCCTGCACTCGTACGGCATGGGCGATTCTCCGGTGGTGAACTGGATGATCATCGTCGCGCTCGCCGAGGCGGCGTTCGTGACCTGGGGCTTCCTCGCGCACCGCAAGCAGGAGCAGGCGCTCGGGACGTCCACGGCGGCCTGAGCCGCTCGCCAGCCTCGCCTCGTCCAAGGGCCGGTCCGGGTGCTCCGGGCCGGCCCTTCTCGCGCCCGGCGTCCTGCGGGGCCGTCACTTTCGGTGCGTTCACCCGGGGCCTGTCGAGCAGCCTTCGAGGGTGAACCCCGTGAAGGGAGCGGCCAGCGCACGACTCCGCACACACCGTGCGCGAGGCAAGCGACCGGGCAGGCCATCGCTCGAAGCTCCGGTGAGCGGGATATGGATCGGGCGCTCGCATGGGGGCTGTCATGCGATTTTCCTGTCATCGCTGCGGCGAGCGCTTCGCGACGTCGAGCGAGCCCGTGGCGGGCTGCGTCTATCAGGTGCCGTGCAGGTGCGGGCACAGCACCTTCGTGCTCTCGTTCGACCCGACCATCGCCGAGCCGCCGGAATCCAGCCCGCCGCGGTCGCCGCTCGCCATGGAGCGGATGACGTGGATCGCCATCGGACCTCCGCTTCCACCGAGCGTCTCGGAGGATGCGCCGTGGGTGGAGCCCCTCTCCGACGACTCGGTCGAGCCGCCGCGCCTCGCGCAGCGCGACCCCGACGCGCCCCCGGAGGAGGCGGACGCTCCGGTCCCGCCGGCTCCCGTGCCGTTCGGCGCCGCCGCGTGGCGCTTGATCACCGAGGGTTCCTCCCGCGGCGCCGTCGTGGCCCTGGGGCTGCGCGCCTGGCTCGTCGCTCGCGCGCACCCCCGCGCGACCCTCGCCGCGTCCACCGCGGGCGGCGCCCTGGTGGCGGCGGCGACGGTCGCCGCCCTGTCGACGGCCCTCGCGGCCGGGGCCGCGCCCGCCAGGACCCCGGCGGCGAGCCGGGAGCCCGTGGCGGCGCTGGCGGTCGTGGCCGGAGGCGGCGCACCGACGATCGCGGCCGCCGAGGCTCGTGCGCTGCCGGCGCCCGCCTCGCCCGCGCCGACCCCGGGCAGCGCGGGGCGGTCGCAGCCCACGCCGCGCCGCGACGGGGCGAGCGCCGGGTCCCGCGAATCCGCTCCAGTCGCCGCGGCGGCGACGCGCGAGGCGGCTCGCCCTGCCGAGCTCGCCGCTTCTCGCCCCGAGGACAGCAGCACCGCGGCCGAGGAGGCCGAGGCCTCCGGGGAGCCCGCCGCCGGTACGGTGGAGGACCCGTTCGACGCCGTCTTCGATGCCCTCGTCGAGGCCCCCGTGCCGTCGCGCGAGGCCACGGAGCCGGCGCCCGAAGAGGCGGACGAAGCGACCGCGGCGGCCGTCGCCACGGAGGCGCTCCCCGCTGCGCTCGAGGGCGGAGAGGTCGCGACGCGCGTGCCTGCCGTGGCGGAGCAGGGCACGCCGGCGGACTGACGCTCCCTCGAAAGCGAGAGGCCCGTCCCCGGGCATGAATGCCGCTGGGACGGGCCTCTCTGAGTGGCGCGCGGTACAGGATTCGAACCTGTGGCCTTCGGCTCCGGAGGCCGACGCTCTATCCAGCTGAGCTAACCGCGCTTGCGAGCCGCCGTATCTAGTGCAGGTGGGGCGGAAAGGCAAGGAGTTCGCGGCGCTGCGTGATCGCGCGCGATCCTCTCCGGAACGGCACCCGGGGCCGGGGCGGGAGGGGGGACTCCTCGCAGGCGCGGCAAAATGACGCGGTTCCGCCTTGAAGTGCCCGGACCCACATGGTAGCAAAACCGACCGTGCAAGAGATCAACTCGCTCGAGCAGCTCCTCAAGCTGACGGCGGTCGCGGCCGCCGCCATCGCCGCCCTCATCATCATCTGGTACCTCGTGAAGCGGCCGCCGCTCGGGCGGCTCACGAAGGTGCTGCTGCTCTTCGGGCTCGGCGTGATGCCGATCGGCGTCGCGCTCACCGGCAACGTCTCCGGGTTCGAGTACACGCTGAAGCGCGAGTTCTGTAGCTCCTGCCACGTGATGCTCCCGTACACCGAGGACGCGGCGGACCCGAGGTCGAACAGCCTCGCGGCGATCCACAGCCGCAACGCGACCTTCGGCGGCGAGAGCTGCTACACGTGCCACGCCGACTACGCCCTGTTCGGCGCGATGACGACCAAGCTGAACGGGCTCAAGCACCTCTACTATTACATCACCGAGTACGCGAGCTCGGGCCCCTACGGCGAGAAGGGGCCGCGCATCCACCTCTACAAGCCGTTCAAGAACGGGAGCTGCACCCGCTGCCACTCGACGACCGCGCCGAACTGGCTCGCTCGCGAGGAGCACGCCGGGATGATCGAGGACCTCCGCAAGGGCGACGCGGGCTGCATCGACTGCCACGGCGGCGCCCAGGTCCACCCGCGCTCGTTCAACCACGGCGGCAACGGCCGCGCGCCCACGGCGTCCGCCGCCGGCGAGAAGAAGGAGTAGCGCCGTGATCGGACTCTCGAAGATCACCGTCCGCCGCCTCGTCAACGTCTCCGCGGTCCTCACGCTCGTCGCGCTCGGCCTCATGGTCGCCGGCCTGTTCTGGCCGTCGCCGCTGCTGCTCGTCCTCGCGATGAGCCTCGGCCAGCTCTTCGGCACCTCCTCGCTGGCGCTGTACCTCCTCGCGATCGCGCTCGACCTCCAGGGCGTCGGCGAGGACGAGGCGCTCGGCGGAGGGGACCGCCCGCAGTCCTGATGCAGCCACAGGCGCCAGGCGTCGGCCTGGGCTCAAGCCTCACGGACGGCCGCCCCGCGCACGCGCGGGAGCGGCCGTCGGCGTTTCAGGGCGAGACCCCGACCCCGACCTCGACCCCGACCTCGAGACTTCTGACCGCCGCCGCGACATCGCCGCCCGCCGGACCGGAAACCGCGACCTCCAGAAAGAGAACGGCCGCCCGCGCGTCGAGCGCGAGCGGCCGTTCGTACGACGACTTCTGGTGGCGCTAGCCGATTCCCACGCAGACGCAGTTCATGCCGGTCGTCGGATCGCAGCGCTGGGTCGTGTTCGCCTGGTTGACGCACACGCCGTTGCAGCAGCCCGGCGTCGGCGAGCACGCCTGACCGAGCGGCGCGCAGACCGCGGGCTTGACGCAGACGCAGCTCGAGCCGTCGGTGCAGGGCTGCGCCGTGTTCGACGCGAGCGCGCACACGTCGTCGGTCGCGCAGCATCCCGAGGTCGTGTTGCAGGAGGTGCCCGTGTTGGCGCAGACCGGCGCCTCGCAGGCGCCCGTCGTCAGGTTGCACGACAGGCCCGTGCAGCAGTCGCCGTTGGTCGCGCAGGGCAGCGCGACCCCGGAGCAGCTCGGGGGCGGGACGGCGCACACGCCACCGAGACACTGCTCGCTGGGCGTGTTGCAGCAGTCCGCGCTGGCGGCGCAGGCCTGGCCGGTGGCCGCGCAGAGGGTACCGGTCGTGCCGCAGGTTCCGGCGGTCGCGCCCGGCGGGATGTCGCAGGAGAGCCCGGAGCAGCAGTCGCCGCCGACGGTGCAGCTCGCGGAGGTGCCCTGGCACGGCGTGCGGCAGACGCCAGCGTCACACGTCCCGGAGCAGCACTGACCGTCCGTCTGGCAGGTGTTGCCATTCGGCGCGCACGCGTTGCAGGTCCCGGCGACGCAGGCGCCGGGGCCGCCGCAGCAGCCGGTCGTGTTCGCCGTGCAGGAAGCGCCGTCCAGGATGCACTGCGGCGGCGGCGGCGCGGTGTCGGTGCAGAGGTAGCCGATCTCGCTGACGAGCTGGCAGGTGGTGCCCTCGCAGCAGCTCGTGTCGCTCGTGCCGGTGCAGAGCGTCCCGCGCGGCTTGCAGGAGTTCGTGTCCGCGCAGCGGAGCACGCCCTGGGAGTCGGGCACGCAGGGCGCGAACCCGCAGCACTGGTCGCGGAACTGGCAGATGTCGCCCGGCGCCATGCAGCAGAGCGGGTTCGACCCGTCGTAGCCCGTCGGGCAGTTCGTCCCGGTGCCGCCGCCCGGCGGCGAGCCGAAGCAGCGCGCGACGTTGTTCATGTCGAGCTTGCAGACGAGCTTGCCGCTCCCGTTGAACTTCACCCCGGTCGCTCCGTCGGGGACGCAGCAGTTCTGGGAGGCGTTGTCGCCGAAGGCGCCGCAGATGTTCCCCGGCGGGTTGCACGATCCGCCGTTGTCACAGGTGTGATCGGCGGGATCGCAGTGGATCGCCTGCGAAGGCGCGACGAGCTGGTTGATGTTGCAGCACGAGGCGTCGCCGTCGCAGTAGTTGCCCGTCATGCGGCAGCCGCCGGCGGGCTGGCACACCCGCGTGCCGCTGCCGAGGTCGACGCACTTGCGCGTGCAGCAGTTCGAGTCGTTGTCGCAGGGCACGCCGTCCTGCGTGCAGCCGCCCGGCGCGTCCTCGCAGCGGCCCGGGGCTCCGCCCGTCGCGCTGCAGAGCCCGGAGCAGCAGTCCTCCGTGCGCGTGCAGAGGTCGCCCGGGGCGTGGCAGGAGTAGGCCGCGGCGCAGGTGCCGCCCTGGCAGTTGCGCGAGCAGCACTCCAGCGCCGCCGTACAGGCCTCACCGAGCGTGGTGCAGGTGTAGCCGGTGCTGCCGGAGGGGAGCTTCGCGCAGGTGAGCGTGCCGTTCAGGAGCTCCGCGTACTCGGAGCAGCACTGCGACGCGTCGGCGACCGCCGTCCCGGCCTGCTTGCAGACGGTCTGGGAGCACGCGCCGCCCGTGCAGGTGCGTGAGCAGCACTCGCCGGCGTTCGCGCACGCCTGGCCCGGCTCCTTGCAGAACCCCGACGGAGCGCACGCCCCGTCGACGCAGTTCGCGGAGCAGCACGCGCCGTCCTGCGTGCAGGCGACGCCTTCAGCGAAGCAGCCGGGCGTCGTCGGCTCCGCGCACTTACCGGCAGTGCACGTGCCCGTGCAGCACTCGCTCGGCGCGGCGCAGCTCGCGCCGAGAGCGAAGCAGCCGCCAGGACCGGGGGGCTCGGTGCAGATGCCCGAGCCGCACGAGTTCGAGCAGCAATCCGAGGGGGCCGTGCAGGGCTGGGCGACCGCCTTGCAGGTGCCGCCGCAGACGCCGCCCGGGCAGGTGTTCGAGCAACAATCGGCCGGGCCGGCGCACGCGGCGCCGTCTGGCGAACACTGCCCCGCGGGGACGCAGACGCCCGCGCCACCGCAAGTGCTGCCCGCGCAGCAGTCGGAGGCCGCCGTGCAAGCGGCGTCTAGTCCCTTGCACGAGGTACTGCCGCCGCCACCGCCGGAGCTGCAGGCGAGGATGAATGAGGTGAGGGCAGCGACGAGCAGCCCGAGCCGAGCGTGTCCGCTTCGCATGAAAGCCTCCTGGACGACCAGGCGAGCAACCTGACACAGCTCTGTGGAGATTTCCATTTGGTGTCAGGTACTTCCGTGTGCGGACGGGTAGGCGATGGGTCTCCAGGGTGCCATCTCTGCGGGGGGGTGGGTTTCTTGACCCCCTGCGCGCAGGGCTGCTACTTATGAGCGGGTTTTTCCGGAAGGTGGGGGGTCCACCTCCGTGTGAAGGTGGGGGAGCATGGCTATCCGGGCGATCGCGGTCGAGGACGACGAGGCGGTCTCTAGGCTCATCGCGCAGGTTCTCACGTCGCACGGATTCGAGGTCTGCGGCACCGCGGCCACCGGAGAGGACGGGGTGACGCTCGCTCGCCGGGAGAAGCCGGACGTGGCGCTCGTCGATCTCGGGCTTCCGAAGATGAGCGGCGAGGACGTGATCGCGACAATTCGCCACGAGCTGCCCAAGACCGCCTGCATCGCGCTCACCGCCGTCGACATCCCCGCCCGCGTCCTCGGCGCCATGCGCGCCGGCGCGGCCGGCTACATCCTGAAGCCCTTCCACGCCGCCGAGCTCACCCGGGCGGTCGAGGACGTGCTGACCGGCGACGCCGCGCCCATCAGCCCGCGCGCCGCGAAGGTGCTGCTGTCCGAGCTGCGCGGCGATCCGCCGGACCAGAAGGCCAAGGACGGCCCGGCGCTGTCGAAGCGCGAGCTCGAGGTCCTCCAGCTCCTCGTGCACGGCCACACCTACGCCGACGTGGCGCAGGCGCTGGGCATCGCCGAGGGGACGGTCCAGACCTACGTGAAGCGGATCTACGAGAAGATGGACGTCTCCACGAAGGCCGAGGCGGCGCTCCTCGCCGTCGCGCGCGGCCTCGTGAAGCCCTGATCCCGGGGCCTCGCCCGGAGGTTCGGCCCCTCGCGCCGCGATGAAGTAGGCTCGCGCGGGGGTTAAGTAGGTCGTCTCCTTCGGCGAGAAGGGGCGGCGGTCGGCGCGCGCCGTGGCTCGGCGCGCCTTGACTTCGCCTGATCGACCCCTATAATGAGGCCCTTTTTTGGTCTCGGGAAGCGTTGTAAATGCGCGTCAACATTGACGAAATCAAGGAGGCCGGACTCCGGCGTAGCTGGGACGTGGCCCGCGAGCAGGTCGACGAGCTGGTGTCGGGAGAACGCGCGGGATATCGCGCGCGTGGCCCTGCTCACGTGGAGGCGAAGCTCGACAAGATCGAGCGGCGCGTCCGCATCGACGGGCACGTGAAGGCCGAGCTCTCGGCGGCGTGTGGCCGCTGCCTCGGCCCCGTCTCCATCGACGTCCCGGTCGACTTCGAGGTCACGCTCGTCCCGGCCGACCAGTACGGCGACGAGGCGCGCGCTGCGAAGGACTCGAACACCGGCCCGACCGCCGGGAGCTTCGATCTCGATGATGCGGAGGAGGACACGTACTCGGGCAAGACCATCGATCTCGACCCGATCCTCCGCGAACAGCTCCTCCTCGCGCTGCCGGGGTACCCGGTGTGCGGCGAGGGCTGCAAAGGACTCTGCCCCGTGTGCGGGGCCAATCTGAACGATCGCGAGTGCGGCTGCGATCGCCACGTTCCGGATCCGCGCTGGGCGGGCCTCAAGAACGTGAAGCTTTAAGCGGCCGCACGAGAAGCCAAAGGAGCACGCCGTGGGTGTCCCGAAGAAGCGTACGAGCAGCATGCGCCGCGACCGCCGTCGCGCGGCCAATTTCAAGATCAAGGCCGCGAACGTCACGAAGTGCCCGAAGTGCAAGGAGCCCGTGCTCTCGCACCGCGCCTGCCCGTCCTGCGGGACGTACAAGGGCGAGCAGATCACCGAGGCGACGTAAGCCCCGATGGTCGAGAAGATCGCGCCCGTCGCCGTGGATGCGATGGGGGGCGACCACGCCCCGGGCGCGATCGTACAAGGTGCCATTAACGCAGCGCGTAAGGGGCTGGCCGTCATCCTGGTCGGCCCTGAAGCGCGCGTGCGTGAGGAGCTCGCTCGCCACCGCGCCGGGCACGCGCTGCCCATCGAGGTGCATCACGCGGGCGAGGTGGTCGAGATGCACGACCACCCCGGCCAGGCGATGCGCCGCAAGCGCGACAACTCCATCCGCGTCTGCTTCGAGCTCGTGAAGGCGGGCAGGGCGAGCGCGATGGTGTCGGCCGGCAACTCGGGCGCGGTGATGGCGGGCGCGATCTTCGTGCTCGGCCGTCCGGAGGGCGTGGAGCGGCCGGCGATCATCTCGGTCCTGCCCGCGCTGAAGGGCGCCTCGATCCTGCTCGACATGGGCGCGGTGGTGGACTGCAAGCCCATCCACCTCGTGCAGTTCGCGCTCATGGGCGAGGTCTACGCGCGCCGCGTGGTCGGCGTGGCCCGCCCGAAGGTCGCCATCCTCGCGAACGGCGAGGAGGAGTCGAAGGGCACCGAGCTCACCCGCGCCGCGGCGGCCGCGCTCCGTGAGGCGCCCATCCACTTCGTCGGCTACTGCGAGGGGCGCGACCTCCTCACCGGCGAGGTGGACGTCATCGTCACGGACGGCTTCACCGGCAACGTCGCCCTGAAGACCATGGAGGGCACCGCCAAGGTGGTCGGCGAGTACCTGAAGCGCGCCCTCCGCTCGACGGCGGTGTCGAGCCTGGGCGGCCTCCTCTCGAAGGCCGCGCTCGACGGGATGAAGAAACGCCTCGACTGGCGCGAGGTGGGGGGCGCGCCGCTCGTGGGCGTGAACGGCGTCGGCTTCATCTCCCACGGCCGGTCGGACGCGCTGGCCGTCGAGAACGCCATCCGCCGCGCCCGCGACGCGGCCCGCACCCGCTTCACCGACGAGATCGCCCGGGCAGTCGCGCCCGCGGAGTCGCTCCTCGAGCGCGCCGCCGACCGCGCCGAGAAGGCGTCCACCCCCCCGCGCCGCGCCTCGTCGCACGACGCCTGATCCGAAAGGTAGAGATGCGCTCGTTCATCGCCGGTACCGGCTCTTACACGCCCGAGAAGGTCCTCACGAACAGCGACCTGGAGAAGATGGTCCAGACGAGCGACGACTGGATCGTCGAGCGGACCGGCATCCGGGAGCGGCACATCGCGGCGCCCGAGGAGGCGACGAGCGACCTCGCCGTGAAGGCGTCCATCCGCGCGCTCGAGGCGGCCGCGCTCGACCCCAAGGACGTCGAGCTGATCGTGGTCGGCACCGTGACCCCCGACTATCCGTTCCCGTCCACGGCGGCGGTGCTCCAGGGCCGGCTCGGCAACAAGAAGGCCTTCGCGTTCGACCTCTCCGCCGCGTGCGCGGGCTCGCTCTACGCGCTCTCCGTCGCCGATCGCTTCGTCGCGAGCGGCGCGGTGAACAACGCGCTCGTGGTCGGCGCGGACACGCTCACGCGCATCACGGACTGGACGGATCGCAACACCTGCATCCTCTTCGGCGACGGCGCGGGCGCCATGGTGCTGAAGCCGAGCACCGACCCCAAGCGCGGCATCCTCACGACGCGCCTCCACACCGACGGCTCGCTCGTGCCGATCCTGCTGCAGCCCGGCGGCGGGTCGCGCGAGCCGATCTCGGAGAAGCTCATCCGCGAGAAGTCGCACTTCGTGAAGATGAACGGCCGCGAGGTGTTCAAGATCGCGGTGCGCGCGCTCGTGGAGAGCTGCCAGGAGGTGCTCGCCGCCGAGCAGCTCACCACCGACGACGTGACCTGGGTCATCGCGCACCAGGCCAACAAGCGGATCCTGGACGCGACCCTCTCGCGGCTCGAGATCCCGGCCTCGAAGTGCTGGATGAACCTCGAGAAGTACGGCAACACCTCGGCGGCCAGCGTCCCCATGACGCTCGACGAGGCGAACCGCGCCGGCTGGTTCAAGAGCGGCGACGTGATCCTGATGATGGCCATCGGCGGCGGCATGGCGTGGGGCGCCAGCGTCGTCCGGTGGTAGGCGAGGAGACCGCACGAAGATGGGCAAGCTCGCGTTCGTCTTCCCCGGCCAGGGCTCGCAGGCCGTGGGCATGGGCAAGGATCTCCACGACCGGTTCCCGGAGGCGCGCGCCGTGTTCGACGCGGTCGACGCCGCGCTCGGCGAGCGGCTCTCCGCGCTCTGCTTCGAGGGTCCGGAGGATCGGCTCCGCCTCACCGCCAACACCCAGCCCTCGATCCTGACGGTCTCCGCGGCGGCGGCGGCGGTGCTCGCGGCGCGGGGGATCGCGCCCGACCTCGTGGCCGGCCACTCGCTCGGCGAGTACTCCGCGCTCGTCGCGGCGGGCGCCTGCGGCGCCGCCGAGGCCGCGGCGGCGGTCCGCGCGCGCGGCACGTTCATGCAGGAGGCGGTGCCGGCCGGGCACGGCGCGATGAGCGCGGTGCTCGGCCTCGACCCGGCTAAGGTGCGGGAGATCTGCGCCGCGGTGGCCGCCGAGACCGGCGAGGTCGTCTCGCCCGCCAACTACAACGAGCCCGCCCAGACCGTCATCGCCGGCGCCGCGGGCGCGGTGGAGAAGGCCGGCGTGCGCCTCAAGGAGGCGGGGGCGAAGCGCGTGCTGCCGCTCCCCGTGTCCGCCCCCTTCCACTCGGCGCTCATGGCGCCCGTGAAGGCGCGGCTCGAGCCGGTGCTGCGGGCCATCCCGTGGAAGGCGCCGCGCTGCCCGGTGGTGACGAACGTCGAGGCGAAGCCCAGCGAGGACGCGGCGCGCATCGTGCCCCTGCTCGTGGAGCAGGTGACGGCGCCGGTGCGCTGGATCGAGTGCGTCGAGGAGCTCGCGCGCCAGGGCGTCACCCGCGTCGTCGAGGTCGGACCGGGGAAGGTCCTCGCCGGCCTCGCGAAGCGCATCGACAAATCCCTCGAGGTGTGGAACGTCGAGGACGGCGCGTCGCTCGAGAAGACGCTCGCGGCGCTGCGGGCCTGAGAGGAGACGGGATGTTCGACTTCACCGGGAAGACCGCGCTCGTCACCGGCGCCTCGCGCGGCATCGGCCGCGCCATCGCCGTCGCGCTCGCGAAGGGCGGCGCGAGCGTCGCGCTCAACTACGCGGGCAACGAGGCCGCCGCGGCCGAGGCGCTCGAGCTCGTCCAGCGGGCGGGCGCGCCGCGGGCGAAGCTCTACCGGTTCGACGTCGCCGATCCCGCCGCGTGCAACCAGGCGGTCGAGGACGTGGTCGCGGAGCTCGGCGGGCTGCACGTGCTCGTGAACAACGCGGGCATCGCGGTCGACCAGCTCGTCATGCGCCTGAAGGACGAGGACTGGAACCGGCAGCTCCAGGTGAACCTCACCGGCGCGTTCAACCTCACGCGCGCCGTCACGCGCCCCATGATGAAGGCGCGCGGCGGCTCGATCGTGAACCTCACCTCGGTGGTCGGCGAGATGGGCAACGCCGGGCAGGCCGCCTACGCGGCGACGAAGGCCGGCCTCATCGGGCTCACCAAGTCCGTCGCCCGCGAGCTCGCCTCGCGCAACGTCCGCGTGAACGCGGTGGCGCCGGGCTACATCGAGACGGACATGACCGCGGCGCTGCCCGAGGCCGCGAAGACCAAGCTGCAGGAGCTCATCCCGCTCGCGCGGCTCGGCACCGCGGAGGACGTCGCGAACGCGGTGGCGTTCCTCGCGAGCGATCTGGCGTCGTACGTGACCGGCGAGGTCCTGCGGGTCAACGGCGGCATGTACATGTAGCCTCGCCATTTGCGGCGCGGCGCTTCAACGGCTTCACGGCTTCACGGCTTCACAACCAGGAGGAACGGAACATGACCACGGCGAACGTCGAGCAGAAGGTGAAGAACATCATCGCGGACCAGCTGGGCGTGGGCGAGGACGAGATCAAGATCACGTCCAGCTTCATCGAGGACCTCGGCGCGGACTCGCTCGACATCGTCGAGCTCGTCATGGCGATGGAGGAGGAGTTCGAGGTCGAGATCCCGGACGAGGAGGCGGAGAACATCAAGACCGTCCAGGACGCGGTGAACTACATCACGACCCACAAGAAGTAGACGCGAGACCAGGACCCCGGGCCTCCGCGCCCGGGGCGCAGCTCAAGCTTCTCCATCGAGGTGAACAGCATGACCAGGCGCCGTGTCGTCGTCACCGGGCTCGGTCTCGTCTCCCCCGTGGGCATCGGGGTGGACGAGTCGTGGGCCGCGCTCGTCGCGGGAAAGAGCGGCATCGGGCCGATCACCCTGTTCGACGCGTCCACCTTCCCCACCCGCATCGCGGGCGAGGTGAAGGGCTTCGATCCGACGAAGTTCATGGATCGCAAGGAGGCGCGCCGCAACGACCGCTTCATCCAGTTCGCGCTCGCCGCGGCCGACATGGCGATGAAGGACGCCGGCCTCGACATGGCGAAGGTGAACGCGGAGCGGGTGGGCGCCATCGTCGGCGCCGGCATCGGCGGCCTCGGCACGATCGAGGAGGAGCACAAGACCTTCCTCGAGAAGGGCGTCCGGAAGATCGGCCCCTTCTTCATCCCGAGCCTCATCATCAACCTCGCGCCCGGCCAGATCAGCCTGAAGTACGGGATGAAGGGCCCGAACTTCTCGCCCGTGTCCGCCTGCGCGACCGGCAACCACTCCATCGGCGACGCGACGCTCTACATCGAGCGCGGGCTCGCCGACGTGATGATCACCGGCGGCTGCGAGGCGACCATCACGCCGCTCGGCATCGGCGGATTCTGCGCGGCGCGCGCGCTGTCCGAGCGCAACGACGCGCCGGAGAAGGCGAGCCGGCCGTTCGACAAGCACCGCGACGGCTTCGTCGCCGGCGAGGGCTCCGGCCTCCTCATCCTCGAGGAGTACGAGCACGCGCGGCAGCGCGGGGCGCGGATCTACGCCGAGGTGGTGGGCTACGGCGCGAGCGCCGACGCGAACCACATCACCTCGCCCGCCCCCGAGGGCGAGGGCGGCCAGCGCGCGATGCGCATGGCGCTCGGCGACGCGGGGATCTCCCCCGACCAGGTGGGCTACGTGAACACGCACGGCACCTCGACGCCGGCGGGCGACGTGGCGGAGTGCCAGGCGATCGCGAAGGTGTTCGGCGAGCACGCGAGGAAGGGCCTCATGGTGTCGTCGACGAAGTCGATGACCGGGCACCTGCTCGGCGCCGCCGGCGGCCTCGAGGCCGTGGTGTCGGTCCTCGCGCTCGCGCGCGGCGTCCTGCCCCCGACGATCAACGTCGAGGAGCAGGATCCCGAGTGCGCGCTCGACGTCATCCCGAACCACGCGCGCGAGGCCCGCATCGACTACGCCATGTCGAACTCCTTCGGGTTCGGCGGCACGAACGCGGTGCTGATCTTCAAGCGGGTCTGAGTTGAGCTGACCCGCGGCCGGTCCCGCCCTGCGGACCGCGGCCGCCCAGGAGGCCGAGCGCCCGCCGGGCGCTCCGCTCCGTCGCCCCGACGAGAGGGGGCGACGGGGGGCGGCCGGTTGTGGAAGAATGCCGCCCCTTCCGGAGGACTCCATGGCGGAACGTGTGATCGCGGGCTCGGACCACGCGGGGCTGTCGCTCCGCGCCGAGGCCGTGAAGGTGGCCCGCGAGGCGGGGTACGAGGTCGAGGACCTCGGCCCGTTCTCGGGCGAGAGCGTCGACTACCCCGACTACGCGCGCCAGGTCGCCGAGGCGGTGGCCGCGGGCCGCGCGCGGCTCGGGCTCCTCGTGTGCGGCACCGGCATCGGCATGTCGATCGCGGCGAACAAGGTCAAGGGGGCGCGCGCGGCGCACTGCGCCTCCGAGTACGAGGCGCGCATGGCGCGGCTCCACAACGACGCGAACGTCCTCTGCATCGGGGAGCGGGTCGTGGGGCTCGGGCTGGGCGCCGCGATCGTGAAGGCGTTCCTCGAGACGCGGTTCGAGGGCGGCCGCCACGAGCGGCGCGTCCAGAAGCTGAAGGACATGGAAAAGTAGGCAGCAGGGCGGTATGTACGCCGCTCGCCCGAGGAGATCTTCCAGATGATGCCGACGAAGCCCCTGGCCGACGCCGACCCCCAGATCGCGCAGCTCATCCGCGAGGAGACCCGCCGCCAGGCGGAGGGGCTCGAGCTCATCGCGAGCGAGAACTTCGTCTCGCCGGCGGTGATGGAGGCGATGGGCTCGACCCTCACGAACAAGTACGCCGAGGGTTACCCCGGCAAGCGCTACTACGGCGGCTGCGAGGTCGTCGACAAGGTCGAGCAGCTCGCCATCGACCGCGCGAAGCAGCTCTTCGGCGCCGAGCACGCGAACGTCCAGCCGCACTCGGGCTCGCAGGCCAACATGGCGGCGTACTTCGCGCTCGCCGCGCCGGGCGACACGGTCCTCGCCATGAGCCTCAACTTCGGCGGGCACCTCACCCACGGCTCCCCGGTGAACTTCTCCGGCAAGCTCTTCAAGATCGTCCCGTACGGCCTCAAGCAGGCGGACGAGACGATCGACATGGACGAGGTCGCGCGCCTCGCCCGCGAGCACCGGCCGAAGGTGCTCATGGTCGGCGCGAGCGCGTATCCGCGCACGCTCCACTTCGACCGGTTCGCCGAGATCGCCCGCGAGGTCGGCGCCGCGATGGTGGTGGACATGGCCCACATCGCGGGCCTCGTCGCGGCAGGGCTCCACCCGAGCCCCGTCCCGCACGCGGAGATCGTCACCTCCACGACGCACAAGACGCTGCGCGGTCCCCGCGGCGGCCTCATCCTGACCCGCGAGGCGCACGCCAAGATCCTCAACTCCCAGATCTTCCCGGGCATCCAGGGCGGGCCGCTCGAGCACGTCATCGCCGCCAAGGCGGTCGCGTTCCACGAGGCGCTCCAGCCGAGCTTCAAGGAGTACCAGCGGCGGATCGTCGAGAACGCGCAAGCGCTGGCGGAGGGGCTCAAGAAGGCCGGCCTGCGGCTCGTCTCCGGCGGCACCGACAACCACCTCATGCTCGTCGACCTCCGCCCGAAGAAGCTCACCGGCAAGATCGGCGAGGAGGCGCTCGGCAAGGCCGGGATCACCGTGAACAAGAACATGATCCCGTGGGATCCCGAGAAGCCGATGACGACCTCGGGCATCCGCGTCGGCACCCCCGCGCTCACGACCCGCGGGATGGGCCCGGCCGAGATGACGGCGGTGGCCGCGCTCATCGGTCGCGTGCTCGACGCGCCCGCCGACGAGAAGGTCCTCGCCGGGGTGCGCGGCGACGTGCGCGCGCTCTGCGCGCAGTTCCCGATGTACCAGGACCGGACTTAGGGATCGCCGCGCGGACGGCCGCTCGTGGCGCGCCGCGCGGTGCCCGCGGAGACGCCGATGCGCTGCCCATGGTGCGGACACCTCGAGGATCGGGTCGTCGACTCGCGCGAGGCGCAGGAGGGGCAGGCGACCCGGCGGCGGCGGGAATGCCTGGGGTGCGCTCGGCGGTTCACGACCTACGAGCGGATCGAGGAGATCCTGCCGCACGTCGTGAAGAAGGACGGCCGGCGCGAGCCGTTCGACCGCAAGAAGATCGTCGAGGGCGTCGCGCGGGCCTGCCAGAAGCGGCCGGTCTCCGCGGAGCAGATCGAGGCGCTCGTCGCGGGCGTCGAGCGCCAGGTCCAGGAGCTCGGCGAGCGGGAGATCCGCACCGTCGCGATCGGCGAGGCGGTGATGCAGCGCCTGCGGAAGCTCGACGAGGTGGCGTACGTCCGGTTCGCGTCGGTCTACCGCGCGTTCCGCGACGTCGGGGAGTTCATGACGGAGCTCGAGGGGCTCGCCCGCAGGGAGCCGGGCTCCAAGCCGGGAGGAGAGGGGACGCGATGAGCCGGGTCGCCGCCGGCGGCCGCCGGACGCCGGCGCGCCGCGCCCCCCGCACCGCCGCCCGCTTCGACCGCGCGGTGGCCGAGCGCTTCATGGACGTCGCGCTGCGCGAGGCGGAGAAGGGGCTCGGCCGCACCAGCCCGAACCCGGCCGTGGGCGCCGTGCTCGTGAAGAACGGCCGGGTGGTGGCCCGCGGCCATCACTCCCGCGCGGGCGGTCCGCACGCGGAGGTGGTCGCGCTGCGCGAGGCGGGCGCGCGCGCGCGCGGCGCCGACCTCTTCACGACCCTCGAGCCGTGCGACCACTTCGGCCGCACGCCGCCCTGCTCGGTCGCGCTGATCGAGGCCGGCGTGCGCCGCGTGGTGGTCGGCTCGGCGGATCCCAACCCGCTCGTGAACGGGAAGGGGGTCGCGCGCCTCCGGGCGGCCGGCGTCGAGGTCGTGACCGGGGTGCTCCGCGACGCCTGCGACGAGCTCAACGCCCACTGGTTCACCTACATCACGGAGCGGCGCCCGCACGTGACGCTCAAGGCGGCGGTCACGCTCGACGGCAAGATCGCGACGCGCACCGGCGACGCGCGCTGGGTGACGGGCGAGGCCGCCCGCCGCTGGGTGCACCGGCTGCGGGACCGGGTGGACGCGGTGCTCGTCGGGAGCGGGACCGCGCGCGCGGACGATCCGCGCCTCACCACGCGGCTCCCCGGCGGCCGCGGCCGCGATCCGCTCCGCGTCGTCCTCGACACCGATCTCTCGCTCCCCGGCGACCTGAACCTCTTCCGCCAGCGCTCCGCCGCGCCCACCCTCGTCGCCCACGCCGCCCCGCGCACCCGCGACCTCGGCCGCAAGGTCGAGCTGCTCCGCTGCAAGCGGGGCGCGGGCGGGATCGACCTCAAGGACCTGCTCGCCCAGCTCGCGGCGCGGGGCGTGACCCACCTGCTCGTGGAGGGCGGGGCGCGGGTCCACGCGCGCTTCCTCGAGGAGGGGCTCGTCGATCGGGTCGCCATCTTCGTCGCGCCCAAGATCGCCGGAGGCGACGGCATCCCGCTCGTCGCGGGGCGCGGGCCGGCGCGGATGGCGGACGCGCTCTCGCTCACCGACGTCTGCGTCGAGCGGGTGGGCGACGACGTGCTCGTGACCGGAATCCCCTCCCGCCGCGGCCCGCGTGGCCTGTTGGCGAAAAACCCCCGGCGGGGCTAGGATTCGCCGCGAATGTTCACCGGTCTCGTCGCGGACTTAGGCGTGGTCGAGGCGGTCCTGCCCCGGCAGGGCGGCGCTCGGCTGACCGTACGTCCCCGCACGCTCCCCGTCGACGAGCTCGTCCTCGGCGAGAGCGTCGCGTGCTCGGGCGCGTGCCTCACCGTGGTCGAGCGCGGCGGCGGCCGGGTCTCGTTCGACGCGGTGCCGGAGACGCTCTCGCGGACGACGCTCGGCGGGTGGCGCCCCGGCACGACGCTCAACCTCGAGCGCGCGCTCGCGGTGGGCGAGCGGCTCGGGGGGCACCTCGTGCAGGGGCACGTCGACGCGGTCGGCGAGATCCTCCAGCGCCGGCCGGAGGGGCAGGGTGCGCGGCTCACGATCTCGCTGCCCGCGGCCATCGCGCCGCTCGTGGCCGAGAAGGGCTCGATCGCCGTGGACGGGGTGTCGCTCACGGTCGCGGCGGTGACGCGCGATCGCTTCGAGGTGGCGCTCATCCCCGAGACGCTCGCGCGCACGACGCTCGGCGAGGCGGGGCCGGGGACGAAGGTGAACCTGGAGGCGGACGTCATCGCGCGGCACGTCGCGCGGCTGCGCGAGCTCGAGGGGCCCAGCGCGGCCGACCTCTCGCGCTGGGGCTACGGCACGAGGAGCGGACAGTGAAGGACCACGCGGCGCACGCCGTGGAGCGCGTGGAGCGGGCCATCGCCCACATCCGCGCGGGCAAGCTGGTGATCCTCACGGACGACGAGGATCGCGAGAACGAGGGCGATCTCTGCATGGCCGCGGAGAAGGCCACCCCCGCCGCCGTGAACTTCATGGCGAAGTACGGGCGCGGCCTCGTCTGCCTGTCGCTCACCGAGGAGAAGGTCCGGGCGCTGCGCCTGCCGCTCATGGTGGACGAGAGCGCGAACTCCTCCTCCTTCGGCACCGCATTCACGGTGTCGATCGAGGCGAAGGAGGGCGTCTCCACCGGGATCAGCGCCAAGGACCGGGCCCACACGATCCTCACCGCGGTGCGCGACGACGCCCGCCCCGAGGATCTCGCCCGGCCGGGCCACGTCTTCCCGCTCCGCGCGCGCAAGGGCGGCGTGCTCGTGCGCGCCGGCCAGACCGAGGGCTCGGTGGACCTCGCCCGGCTCGCGGGGATGAAGCCCGCGGGCGTCATCTGCGAGGTGATGAACGACGACGGGACGATGGCGCGGATGCCCGAGCTCGAGAAGCTCTCCGCCGAGCACGACCTGCCCATCGTCTCGGTCGCCGACCTCATCTCCTACCGGATGCTGAAGGACACGCTCGTCCGGCGGGCCGCGGACGCGCCGCTGCCGACCGAGTACGGCGAGTTCCGGGCGGTGGCGTACGAGAACGACGTCGACCGGCATCAGCACGTCGCGCTCGTGAAGGGCAAGTGGCGCGAGGGCGAGGCGGTGCTCGTCCGCGTGCACTCGAAGTGCCTCACCGGCGACGTGTTCGGGAGCGAGCGCTGCGACTGCGGCCCGCAGCTCCAGGCGGCCCTGCGCCAGATCGAGCGCGCGGGGAAGGGCGTCCTGCTCTACCTCGACCAGGAAGGCCGCGGGATCGGGCTCGCGAACAAGCTCAAGGCGTACAACCTCCAGGACGAGGGGTACGACACCGCAGAGGCGAACGTGCGGCTCGGCTTCAAGCCGGACCTGCGCGACTACGGCATCGGCGCGCAGATCCTCCGCGACCTCGGCGTGCGGAAGATGCGGCTGCTCACGAACAACCCGAAGAAGATCATCGGGCTCGAGGGCTACGGCCTCGAGGTCCTGGAGCGCGTGCCCATCGAGATGCCCGCCACCCGCCGCAACCGCGCGTACCTCATCACCAAGCGGGACAAGATGGGCCACCTCCTCACGCTCGCGCCCCCGGCGCCGGCGCGGAAGACGGCGTCCCGTGCGAAAGGAAGGAAGCGATGAACTTCTACGAAGGCTCGCTCGTCGCGACCGGGCTGAAGGTCGGGCTCGTGGTCGCGCGGTTCAACTCGCTCGTCACCGAGCAGCTCCTGCTCGGCGCGGCAGACGTGCTCCGCCGCCACGGCGTGAAGGACGCCGACATCGACGTGTTCCGCTGCCCGGGGACCTTCGAGCTATCCTCGCTGCTCCGGCGCGTCGCGCGGAGCGGGCGCTACGACGCGGTGGTCGCGCTCGGCGCGGTGATCCGGGGCGGCACGCCGCACTTCGAGTACGTGGCCGGCGAGGCGACGAAGGGCGTCGCGCAGGTCGCGCTCGAGGCCGAGTGCGCGGTCTCGATGGGGATCCTCACCTGCGACACGATGGAGCAGGCGCTCGAGCGCGCCGGCGTGAAGGCCGGCAACAAGGGTGCCGAGGCGGCCGTCGCCGCCATCGAGCAGGCGAACGTGCTGAGGGAGGCGGGGAAGGTCCCGTCTCCGCGCCGGGCGGAGTGAACGTGTCGCTGAAGCGTACGAGAGCGCGGGAGCGCGCGCTGCAGGCGCTGTACCAGATCGACGTCGCCGCCGAGGGCATCGATGAGGCCCTCGCGCGGTTCTGGAAGAGCTTCGAGCCGGTGGAGCGGGAGGTGATGGAGCTCGCCGAGGGGTTCGTGCGCGGGGTCGCCGCGCACCGCCGCACCCTCGACGACACCATCGAGCAGGTCTCGTCGCACTGGCGGCTCGATCGCATGGCCAAGGTGGATCGCAACGTGCTCCGGCTCGCGACGTACGAGCTCCTCGAGACGGACGTGCCGATCAAGGTGGCGATCAACGAGGCCATCGAGCTGGGCAAGAAGTACGGCTCGGAGAGCTCGGGCGCCTTCGTGAACGGCGTCCTCGACAAGATTGCCGCCGGCCTTCCGCCCGAGCGGCGCCGGGCGGACCGGTAGGAGAAGGGATCGGCGTGGCGCTGAAGATCGAGGTGGCGGACCTGGGGCTCCCGGCGATCGACGCGCTCGACGTGGACGCCGTCGGCGTCTTCGTCGGGCCCGAGCGGCCGCTGCAGGGGTTCGCGGGCTTCATCGACTGGCGGATGTGCGGCGCCATCTCGCGCACGATCCGGAACGAGCTGTTCCACGCAGGCCGCGGCGAGGCGCTCCTCTTGCCGACCGGGGGCCGGATCGCGCCCACGCGGCTGTTCTGCTTCGGGCTGCCGGACGCTCCGCTCACGCCCGAGGCGTTCCTGCCCGCGGCGCGCGCCGGGCTCGAGGCGCTCGCGCGGGCGGGCAGCGAGGCCTTCGCCGTCGCCATGCCCCCGCTCGCCGGGGGCGACCCCGCGCTCGCGGCTCGCCTCTGGCTCGAGGCGAGCCTCTCGCGCCCCGTGCGGCGCCAGGTGCTCCTCGGCGACGCGCGCCAGCTCCAGCGGGAGCTCGCCGCGGCGCGCAACACGCTCGCGGTCGAGGTCGAGGTCATCGCCCCACCCTCGCGGGTCGAGATGCCGCGGCGCGCGCGCGCGCTGCCGCACGTGGGCGGCGTCCTCCGCTGACGCCCGCCCCGCGTCCCGTTCCGGCGCGGGCGTGAGGGGACGCTCCGCGTCCGAGTCCCCGGGCCGCGTGCGCCGCACGCCCCGAGGCGGACGTTGAACCGCGGGGGAAGACCCGGTGTCATCATGAGCAGGGTGCGCGCGGGGGCGGCGAGGTCGGCCCGCTCGGGCGCGCCACGGACCGATGCGCGGGCGCGTGCGCCGGATCGCGGTAGGGGTGCTCCCGCCGCTCTTGCTCGGGGCGGCCGCGTGGTCGCTCCACGCGGAGCTGCGCGGCTTCCACGTCCGGGACATCGAGCGCGGGCTCTCCGCGCTGCCCCGCCTGGCGGTCGCGGTCGCCGTCGCCGTGACGCTCGCCGACTACCTGCTGCTCGGCGCGTACGACCTCCTCGCGCTGCGCTACGCGAACCGGCGGCTCCCCTACGGGCGCGTGGCGTTCACCTCGTTCATCGCCTACGCCTTCGGGAACAACGTCGGGTTCGCGCTCCTGTCCTCGAGCTCGGTGCGGTTCCGCCTCTACTCGCAGTGGGGGCTCGCCCCGGCGGAGATCGCCAAGGTGGTGGGCTTCACCGCCGCCCAGCTCTGGGCGGGGCTGTTCCCGCTCCTCGGGCTCGCGCTCCTCTCGGGGGTGCCGGTGCCGCTCCCCGCGGCCGTCGCGCGCGGGCTCGGCGTCGCGTCACTGGCGGTCACCGCCGTGTACCTCGTGCTCGCGGCGCGCGGGCGAGAGCTCCGGCTCGGCGGGACCTCGGTGACGCTCCCGTCGCTGCCGCTCGCCGCCGCCCAGGTGGCGGTGTCGGCGGCGGACTGGGTGCTCGCCGCGATCGTGCTGCACGTGCTCCTGCCCTCGACCTCGCCGCTCTCGCTCCCCGGCCTCGTCGGCCTGTTCGTCGCCGCGCAGGTGGCGGGGCTCGCCTCGCAGCTCCCCGGCGGGGTGGGCGTGTTCGACGCGATCGTGCTCGCGGCGCTCACGCCCGCGGTGCCCGCGCCGCAGGTGCTGTCGAGCCTGGTCGCGTACCGGGTCGTCTATTACCTCGGACCCTTCGTCCTCGCGTTCGCGCTCCTCGCGGTGAACGAGGTCGTGGTCCGGCGCGAGCGCCTGGGCCGGGTGCTGCGGGGCGCGCACGCCTCCTTCGCGCCGGTCGTACCCTGGCTGGCGGCGGCGGGGAGCATGATCGCGGGCGCGGTGCTGCTCGTGTCCGGCGCCACCCCCGCCGAGGCCGCGCGGCTCCACCTCCTGCGGCGCACCGTGCCGCTCGCGCTCCTCGAGGCGTCGCACCTCATCGGCAGCCTCGTCGGCACGGCGCTGCTCCTGCTCGGGCGCGCGCTGGCACGGCGGCTCGACGGCGCCTGGGTGCTCGCCGTGGGGCTCCTCGCGACCGGCGCCGTCGCCTCCCTGGCGAAGGGGCTCGACTGGGAGGAGGCGACGCTGCTCACCGCCATCCTCCTCGCGCTCCTGCCGTTCCGGCGCCAGTTCTACCGGCGCAGCGCGCTCCTCGACGTGCCGCTGTCGTCGGGCTGGATCTCCGCCGTGCTCGTCGTCATCGGGGCCTCGGTGTGGATCGGGCTCTTCGCGTACCGGCACGTCGACTACTCGCGCGACCTCTGGTTCGACTTCGCCTTCCACGCCGACGCCCCGCGCTTCCTCCGCGCCTCGGTGGTCGGGGTCTGCGCCGTCGTACTCTACGGCGTCGTGCGGCTCATGCACCCCGCGCCGCCCGAGCCCGCGCCGCCCGGCGAGGCGGAGCTCGCGCGGCTGCGTCCCATCGTCGATCGGGCGCAGGACTCGACCGCGCACCTCGCGCTGCTCGGCGACAAGCCGATCCTCTTCGGCGAGGACGGCGCGTCGTTCCTCATGTACGGCGTGGAGGGGCGGACCTGGTGCTCCATGGGGGATCCCATCGGCTCGAAGCGGGCCGCGACCGAGCTCGCGTGGCGCTTCCGCGAGCTCTCGGACCGTCACGGCGGGTGGGCCTGCTTCTACCAGGTCGGCCCCGGCGCGCTCCCGCGCTACCTCGACCTGGGCCTCGCGATCTACCGGCTCGGCGAGGAGGCGATCGTCCCGCTCCCCGCGTTCTCGCTCGACGGGCCGGAGCGGCGGCCGCTCCGCCAGGCGTTCAACCGCGCCGAGCGCGAGGGGCTCTCGTTCGAGCTCGTCCCGGCGGAGCGGGTGCCGTCCTTGCTCCCGGAGCTCGCGCGCATCTCCGGCGCATGGCTGGCGGACCGGAGCACGCGGGAGAAGGGCTTCTCGCTCGGCTACTTCGACGAGCGTTATCTGAAGGAAGGCCCGGTCGCCCTCGCGCTCCTGGGGGGCCGCCCCGTCGCCTTCGCGAACGTCTGGGCGGGGACGCGCAAGGCCGAGCTGTCGGTGGACCTCATGCGCCACGAGTCCGACGCGCCGCGCACGACGATGGACTTCCTGTTCGTGTCGCTCATGCGCTGGGGACGCGCCGAGGGGTACGAGGCGTTCAACCTGGGGATGGCGCCGTTCTCGGGGCTCGAGGACCGCATGCTCGCGCCCCTGTGGATGCGGCTCGGCGCTCGCCTCTACCGCCACGGCGAGTACTTCTACAACTTCCAGGGACTGCGTCAGTACAAGGAGAAGTTCGCCCCGGAGTGGCGGCCGCGCTTCCTCGCCGCGCCGGGGGGGCTCCGGCTGCCGCTCGTGCTCACGAACGTGGCGGCCCTCGTCTCGCGCGGGCTGAAAGGGGTGGTGTCCCGATGATCCCGCTCGTCGTCGCCGCGCTGCTCGGGGCGAGCGCGCCGGCCCAGCCGCCCGTGAGCGCGTCTCCGCGCACGTTCGAGATGCGAGGCTTCGGCGCGGTCCACGTCCACGCGCCCGAGGACCATCCGCGCCGCGTGGTGGTGCTCCTGTCCGGCGAGGGCCCGGGCGTGCGCGAGGGGCGGCGTGCCCTCGCGGAGGCGCTCGCCGCCCGCGGGGCGCTGGTGCTCGCGGTCGACACCGCCGGCTACCTCGCCCGCCACCGCGAGCACCGCTGCGTCTACCCCGCGGGCGATCTCGAGGCGCTCGCGCAACACCTCGAGAAGGAGCTCGGGCTCGAGGAGTACGTCCGGCCGTACGTCGTCGGGCACTCGCAGGGCGCCGCGGCGACGTGGGCCGCCCTCGCCCAGGCGCCCGAGGGCACGTTCGCGGGGGCGGTCGCGCTCGCGCCGTGCCCGGGCAAGCCGCTCGGGGTGCCGCTCTGCGCCGGCGCGGGGCCGGCGCCGCGCAGCACGCCCCAGGGCGACCTCCCCGCGGACGGCGCCCGTCCGAGCGCGCCGCTCGCGATCGTGGCCGGCGCGAAAGACCGCGCCTGTCCTGCGGCGAGCGCGCAGGCGTTCGGGCGCGGCCGCGCCCTCGCGGTGACGGTCCTTCCCGGAGTCGGCCACGCGCTCGTGCCGGTGTCGAGCTGGGCCGCGGCCGCCGGGGACGAGATCGACCGCATCGAGGCGCAGTGTGACGCCGCCGAGGCGGCTCCGTCGCGGCCGGCGGCGGGAACGCCCGCCGCGCCGCCGCGAGCGGAGGCGCAAGCCGCCGGGGGAGACCGGCCCCCCGACCCCGCGCCGCCGGCGGCCGCAGCTCCGCCCCCCGACGTGAAGAACCTGCCCCTCGTCGAGGTCCCCGCGGCGAAGCCTGGACCGCGCCTCGCCGTGCTCCTCACCGGCGACGGCGGGTGGGTCGGGCTCGACAAGGGGATGAGCCGCGCGCTCTCCGACGTCGGTGTCTCGGTGGTCGGGCTCGACTCGCTCCGCTACTTCTGGCGGCGGCGCACGCCCGACGAGACCGCGAAGGACGTCGCGCGGATCTTCGCGCACTACGGCGCAGCCTGGGGCCGGCGGGAGCTGGTCCTCATCGGCTACTCGCGCGGCGCCGACATCGTGCCGTTCGTCGCCACGCGCCTCCCGGCCGACCAGCGGGCCGCGCTGAAGCTCGTCGCGATGCTCGGCCCGCAGACCTTCGCCGAGTTCGAGGTCCACATGGTGGATCTGTTCTCGTCGGTCCGGCGGAGCGCGGCGACCTCGACGGAGGCCGCCGTGCGCGCCTCGGGCGGCGCGACGAGGTTCCTGTGCGTGCAGGGCGCGGACGAGAGCGACAGCCTCTGCCCGCACCTCGTGGACCTGCCCTGGGTCGCCCGCGTCGTGCTCCCGGGCGGTCACCACTTCGATCGGGACTACGCGAACCTCGCGCGCATCGTGAACGACGCGGCGAGCGGAACCGCCCCGGGCGCGGGCGCCCCGTCGTCCCCATGATGCAGTCGGTACGCGCCGCCGGGCGCGGGGAGGGGAGGGGGGGATGGCTCCTGGGCGAGGTGGGACCGCCGCGGTCCGGGCGCTCGTCACCGCGGCGCTCGTCGCGGTCGCGACGCCGGGCTCGGGCGCGGCGGCAGGAGGGTCCCCGCGCGAGGTCTTCCACGTCGACCCGGCGGTGGACGGCGCGATCATCGCGATCGCCGGGCTCGGGAACCTCGTGCCCTGGCTCCTCGAGGACCGGCTCATCGCGCTGCGCTGCCCCTGCGATCGCGGCGAGGTGAACCGGCTCGACCGCTGGGCGATCGGCCTCCACGACGACGCCGCGGCGCACGTGAGCGACGCGACCGTGTACCTCGCGATGCTCGGCCCGCCGCTCGCCGACTGGGCCGCGCTCGGCAGGAGCCGCGCGCTCGTCGAGGATGCGACGGTGTTCGCGGAGACGCTCGCCGTGAACGGCGCCCTGAACGCGCTCGCGAAGTACACCACCCAGCGCCCCATCCCCCGCGCGTACGAGGGCGAGCCCGCGTACCTCCGGCAGCCCGGCTCGTACCGGGCCTTCTGGTCCGGCCACACGAGCACCACCGTCGCGGCCCTCACCGACGCTGCCTGGACGATGCGCCTGCGCTACGGCGAACGCGGCTGGCCCTGGCTCGTCGCCGGGCTCGCCGGCGCGAGCGTTGCGGTGGAGCGCGTGTGGGGCGGCCACCACTTCCCGAGCGACGTGGTGGTCGGCTTCGTCGCGGGGGCGGCGGTCGGCACCGCCGTCCCGCTCCTGCACCGCCGCAGGTCCGGCGACTTCGGCGTCGCGCCCGTGGGCCGCGGCCTCGCGCTCATGGGACGGTTCTGAACGGCCAGATGCAGCCCCGGCGCCTGAGGAACGGGCGGCGAGCGGCCGCGCTCGAGCCGCCACGCGCCTCCTGCGCCGCCGGAATGCTTGCCCGGAAGAGGGGCGCTTTCGCGGCCACGCGGTTCTGGGCCTGCTCGATTCAGCAAGCCACCGGCTCGGCGCAGGTGCCCGCCTCCCAAATGGTTCCGCCCAGGAGCCAGGTGAGCCGGTCCGGCGCCCGCCCGATCACGGCGAGAATCCCACCGTGGACGCACCGCAGGTGGTGGAAGGCGCACAGGCCGACCTGGTTCTCGGGATCGTCGCTGCCGCCGTGCGAGCGGAACTCGATGTGGTGCGAGTGGACGGCGCGATGGCTGCACCCCGGGACCTGGCACCAACCGTGATCTCGGGCGCGGACCTTCTGTGAACGAGTCATCGATCGTCTCCCCGCACCCCTCCACGACGCGAGGAAGTGAAATCCGATGACCGCGAGGCACGTTCCGGTCGAGAGCACGCGCCCGAATCTTGCCCGGACGGCCTCGATGGCGTCCGCGAGGAGCACCGCCACCCGGCGCGGCAACGGAACGAGCATCTTCTGCCGCGCACGCATCTGCCGCTCGTGCTCCCCCTCCACCTCGCGCTTCAGGGCGATGCAGGTCGCCGCGAGCGCCCGGGGGATCCACGTCGCGATGTCGGTCTCCGGCGTTCGCGCCAGCACCCGCAGCTTCTCGTACGACACGCCCTGCCGCCGCGCCTCCCGGAGCGCCGGCGACTCCCAGAGCCGCTTCTCGAGCGCGACGCGCTGCTCCACCGCGCGCGCGGGGAGCCCCAGCCGCTCCTCGACGTACTCGCGGAAGCCGTCGTAGCCCAGGAGCACCGGAATCCCGCTCCGCTTCACGGCGTACCCGCAGAATCCGATGAGGCGATCCCACCCGGAACGCAGGCGGCCGAGCGCGCGGAGCCGCTCGTCGAGCTCCTGCGCCGTCGAGGTCTCGTCGAACGGAACGTCAGGCGCGGCGAGCTCGGGTACTGGGGGGAGCGCCGCCCATCGGCCGGTCTCGGCTCCGTCCCCCGCGCGCCGCGCGGAGTGACCGGGGCCCACGGCGCCAAACCCGGGCCCGAGCGAGCGCGGCTCGTGGGAGTCGCCGTCGGACGAGAACTCGGCGAGGTACTCCTGCGCGAGCGCCTCCAGCTGCTCGATCCGGGTCGAGCCCGGCACCTGCTCGCGCGCGGCCGCGAGCGCCTCGTCCACGACCAGCCGCTCGTTCAGCGGCAGATGCGTGCGCAGCCGCACCCACTCCTCCTCGCCGGCGGCCGGCTCCGCCCGCGCCGCGCGGACCGCCTCCTCCAGCTCGCGGACCGTCTGCACGCTGGCGCGCTCGACCCAGCGCGCCTCGGCCTCGCCGACCGCGACCGGCAGCACCGTCTCCGCAGCGCGGACCCGGACGAGCCCCGACCGCAGCGCCGCCCGGAGCCGTGGACGCGTGCGCAGCCCAGCCCCGAGCCGGGCGAGGTTCTCGGCGGTGCGCTTCCCGAGATCGAGGACCTCGCGGGCGTAGTCGTCGAGGTGATAGCCCAGCTCCGCGAGCCGGTCCCCCCGCCTGAGCGCGTCGAGCCCTTCGCCGATCGCGAGGTCCAGCGTCCCCCGAGCCCGTGCGGCCCAGGCGAGGAGATGCTCGCAGGCGTCGGCCTCCGGCTCCCCGCCCCGAAACCACGTCTCGAGCTCGGCCCGGGTGAGCGGCGGCAGATCGAGCAGCGGCGCCGCGTAGCCGGCCAGCGAGGCTTCGGGCGTCACCGCGTCCGTCTCGATCGTGGGGAGCGCGGCCTCCATCGAATACAGGATGGCATGGAGGTCTGACACTCACCGTCAATTGAAGCAATGTCGAGTTGGCCGATAACCTGCCCCGGCCGCCGTATACGATCGGTCGTCGTCGCCTCGCCGGAGCGGCACGGCGTCAGGGCCGCTGTACCGGTACCAGGTGGGACCTGATGATCGTCGCGACCTCGTCTGGACGCTCGTTCGCGAACGCGTGAGTCCCGCCCGGCACGGTGACGACGCGAGCGCCCCCGATGCGCTCGGCAAGGAAATGAGCGATGGCGGGCGGGCTGATCGGATCCGAGTCGCTCCACAGCAGGAGGGTCGGTGCACGGATCCCCGCGAGCCGATGCGTGAGGTCGGTGCGGTCGTCGATGAACCAGCTCGGCACGTCCGGGAACGACGCTCGGTAGTCGTGACGCCATTCCGCTGCGCCGAGCCGTCGTACGTCGATGCCGCCCGAGGTCGCGACCAGGACCAAGCGTTCAACCCGCTCCGGATGTTCCAGCGCCAGACGTGCGGCGAAGATTCCGCCCATCGACTGCGCAATGACGTGACTCGCTCCTGCAGGGAGGCGCGCGACGATCCAGCGGTAAAGGTCGTCCAGCGACTTCACGCCAGGATCGGCGGGGACCCCGCCAAACCCGGGGTAGCCGAAGAGGACGACGTCGCCCAGGTCGGCCAGCCGCTGTCCGACTGGCTTCCAGAACGACTCACTTCCGCCGGCGCCGGGCAGGAAGACGAGGGGAGGTGCCATTGCAGATGACCTGGACGGTCACTGTACGACGAACCGTCGAACCAGGACCAACAGCGTCGAAAGATGCTCGGGGGCCCTACGGCGCGCCGTCGTCGTCGAGCGCCCGGCGGAGCCGGTCCTTCAGCTCGCCGGAGACGCTGGCGGGCGCGCCGAGGTGGGTGCGCAGCCCGCGAACCGTCGCCGCAAACTCCCCACCGAACCGCGCGCAGCCCTCGCACGCGCGCAGGTGGTCCTCGACGCGCCCTCGCTCCTCCGCCGGAAGGTCGCCGTCGACGTAGTCGGAGAGCCGCGCGAGGACGTCGCTGCAGGAGAGCCCCGCGATCACCTTCTCGTTCTCGATCGTCACGGCAGCACCTCCGAGAGCGCGCGGCCGAGGCGCTCCTCGACGCGGGCCTTGAGCTCGAGCCGCGCCCGGTGGAGTCGACTCTTCATCGCGGTGAGGTCGATGGATAGCGCCGCCGCGGTCTCGGCGCCCGACAGCCCCTCGACATCCCGGAGCAGCAGCACCTCCCGCGCCGCCGCGGGTAGCGACGCGAGCGCCTGCTCGAGGGCGGCGCCGGCCTGCAGCGCCGCGACCCGCGCCTCGGGCGCATCGGCTCCGGGGAGATCGGCGGCGGCTTCGACGGGCGCGTGCTGCTCCGGTTCGCCCGCACGCCGGCGCGCGCGCCGGCGGCAGCAGTGGAGCACGATCTGGAAGAGCCAGGTGCGCGCGCTGGCGTCGCCGCGAAACGTCCCGGCGCCGCGCCACGCCGCGAGGAGCCCGTCCTGCAGCGCGTCGGCGGCTTCCACCTCCGTCCCGCAGCTGCGCGTCGCGAAGCGAAGGAGCGCGCCGCCGTGGCGCGCGACCAGGGCGTCGAACGCGGCGCGGTCGCGCGCCGCGCTCCGGCGGATCAGCTCCTCGTCACTGGTGTCCGTCGGCGCGCCGAGCATCGTTCCTTCCGTTGCGAGTCCCGCGGACGCGGAAAGGATTCGCGAGCGCCAGAAGCGCCGGCCCGCGAATCCTCCGGCGGGCGGCGGCACTCTCCGGTGCAGGAGGTCGTAAACATGATGAACGAAGGCATTCTGGACCGGACCATCCGCGTGGTGGTCGGGCTCGCGCTCCTCTCCCTCACCGTCGCCGGCCCCCGCCCGCTCATCGGGCTCATCGGCGTCATCCCGCTTCTCACCGGGCTCGTCGGGTTCTGCCCGCTGTACCGACTCTTCGGCCTCAGCACCTGCCCGATGCCCAAGGTGTCGACGCGTAGCTGATCCCGCGGCGACCGGACAGGGCTCCGGCTCATCGCCGGAGCCCCTCTCTCTCGTGGAAGATCAGGATCAGCCGGCGCCGCTCACGGCGTGATCCGCTCCATCATCCGCGCGAACGGGATGGTCTCGCGGACGTGGTGGAGGCCGCAGATCCACGCGACGCAGCGCTCGACGCCCATGCCGAACCCCGCGTGCGGCACCGTCCCGTAGCGGCGGAGGTCGAGGTACCACTCGAACGCCTCCTTCGGGAGCTGGTGCTGCGCGATGGCGGCCTCGAGCGTCTCGAGCGAGCTCTCGCGCTCGCCCCCGCCGATGATCTCGCCGTACCCTTCGGGCGCGAGCACGTCGCAGCCGAGCGCGACCTTCGGATCCGTCGGGTCCTTCTTGAAGTAGAAGGCCTTCATCTCCGCCGGGTAGCGGTGGACCATCACCGGGCGGTCGTACTGCTTCGCGATGACCGTCTCCTCGTCGCCGCCGATGTCGTCGCCCCACTTCATCGGGTGACCGGCCTTCTGCAGCACCTCGACCGCCTCCGTGTACGTGATGCGCGGGAACGGCGGCTTCACGCTCTCGAGCTTCGAGACGTCGCGCTCGAGGACGGCCGCGAGCTCCTTGCGATGCTTCGCGAGGGCCGTCTGGACGACGTGCGAGACGAACTCCTCCATGAGCTGCATGTCGCCGTCGAGGTCCATGAAGGCGACCTCGGGCTCGACCATCCAGAACTCGGTCAGGTGGCGGCGCGTCTTCGACTTCTCGGCGCGGAAGGTCGGGCCGAAGCAGTAGACCTTCCCGAGCGCCATGGCCGCGGCCTCCATGTACAGCTGGCCGGACTGCGTCAGGTACGCCTTGCCGAGATCGAAGTAGGGGACCTCGAAGAGCGTGGAGGTCCCCTCGCAGGCGGAGGGCGTGAAGATCGGCGCGTCGACGAGCGTGAAGCCGCGCGCGTCGAAGAAGTCGCGGATCGCCTTCTCGACCGTGTGCCGCACGCGCAGGATCACCTGCTGCCGCTGCGACCGGAGCCAGAGGTGCCGCTGCTCCATGAGGAACGCGACGCCGTGCTCCTTGTGTCCGATCGGGTACTCCTGCGCCGGGAGGGAGACGACCTTCAGGTCGCGGACGTCGAGCTCGAACCCGATGGGCGAGCGGTCGTCCTTCTTCACGAGCCCGGTGACGGTGAGGCTCGTCTCCTGGGGCAGGTGGTCGGCCTCGCGGAACACCTCCGGCGTCACGTTCCCCTTGAACACGACGCACTGGATGGTGCCCGTGCCGTCGCGCACCTGCAGGAAGTGGAGCTTCCCGGACGAGCGGCGGTTGTACAGCCAGCCGTGGAGGGTGACCTCCTTCCCCTCGTGCTGGGCGATGTCGGCGATGTGGACGGGCGGGAACATGCGGTGGGCTCCGTGGGCTTCGGGGCGCTCTGGCGGCGGGCACTATAACCGAACGCCCGGCGGCCGGCGGGGCCTCGCGGCGTGGCGCGGACGGGGGCGCCGTTCCTCACGAAGGGCAGACGAACACCCCGACGTCCGGTAATATCGCCGCCCCTTATGGCGATGAACGAGCGTTACGAGCCGCAGTCGATCGAGCCACGCTGGCAGTCGCGCTGGGAGGGGGCGGGCGCCTTCCACGCCGGCCGCCGCCCCGACGCCGAGAAGCGCTACGTGCTCGAGATGTTCCCCTATCCCTCCGGCGCGATGCACATGGGGCACGCGCGCGTCTACACCATCGGCGACGCGCTCGCGCGCTACCTGCGCATGCGCGGCCACGACGTGCTGCACCCCATCGGCTTCGACGCGCTCGGCCTCCCCGCCGAGAACGCCGCCATCAAGGACGGACGCCACCCGGCCGAGCGGACGCGCGAGAACATCGTCGCCTTCCGCGCCGAGATGAAGAAGCTCGGCTACGCGTTCGACTGGGACCGCGAGGTCGTCACCGCCGACCCGTCCTACTATCGCTGGAACCAGTGGTTCTTCCTGAAGATGCTCGAGCGCGGGATCGTCTACCGGCGCGAGGGGAAGGCCAACTGGTGCACCGGCTGCGCGACGGTCATCGCGAACGAGCAGGTGGTCGAGGACAACCGCTGCGAGCGCTGCGGCTCGCCGGTGGTGGAGAAGGTGATCCCGGAGTGGGCCTTCCGCATCACCGCCTTCGCCCAGGACCTGCTCGACGGGCTCGACGGGCTCACGGAGTGGCCCGAGCGCATCATCACGATGCAGCGCAACTGGATCGGCAAGAGCGTCGGCGCTGAGGTGGATTTCGCGGTGCCGGGGCAGGGGCCGATCAAGGTCTTCACCACGCGTGTCGACACGATCCACGGCTGCACCTACGTGGTCCTCGCGCCCGAGCACCCGCTCGTCGAGCGGCTCACGCGCCCCGAGCGGCAGGCGGAGGTGCGCGCCTTCGTCGAGCGCATGCGCAAGACCGACGCCGCGGAGCGGACCGGCGAGGCGGCGCCGAAGGAGGGCGTCTTCACCGGCGCGCACGCGGTGAACCCGTACACCGGCGAGGAGGTCCCGGTCTGGATCGCGAACTTCGTGCTCGCCGAGTACGGGACGGGCGCGGTTATGAGCGTGCCGGCGCACGACCAGCGTGACTTCGAGTTCGCGCGCAAGTACGGGCTGCCCATCCGCGTGGTCATCCAGCCGGCCCGGGGCGAGCGGCTCCCCGCGGGCGACGCGCTGACCGAGGCGTACACGGCCGACGGGGTGCTCGAGGCGTCCGGCGACGCGTCCGGGCTCGACAGCGCGGCGGCGCGCGAGAAGCTCGCCGCCGAGGCGAAGACGCGCGGCTTCGGCCAGGCCACGGTTCGCTGGCACCTGCGCGACTGGGGCTTCTCGCGCCAGCGCTACTGGGGGACGCCGATCCCCATCGTCTACTGCCCCGACCACGGTGCCGTGCCGGTCCCCGAGGATCAGCTCCCGGTGACGCTGCCGGCGGAGGCGCTCATCACCGGCACCGGCGAGCCGCCGCTCGCGAAGGTGCCGTCGTTCGTGAACACCACCTGCCCGCGCTGCGGCAAGCCCGCCCGGCGCGAGGTGGACACGATGGACACGTTCGTAGACTCGTCCTGGTACTACGCGCGCTACCTCTCGCCGAAGGACGACACGCGGCCGTTCGATCCCGCCGAGGCGAAGCGCTGGCTCCCCGTCGACGTGTACGTCGGCGGCCCCGAGCACGCCGTGATGCACCTGCTGTACTTCCGCTTCTGGCACCGGGTGATGCACCAGCTCGGGCTCGTCCAGGAGGACGAGCCGGTGAAGCGGCTCGTCACGCAGGGCATCGTGAACGGCCCGGACGGCCGCAAGATGTCGAAGCGCTGGGGCAACGTCGTCGCCCCGGGCCCCATGGTCGCGCGGTTCGGCGCGGACACGGTCCGGCTCTTCATGCTGTTCGCCGCGCCCCCGGAGAAGGACATCGACTGGTCGGACGAGCAGGTCGACGGCCTGTTCCGGTTCCTCTCGCGGGTGTGGCGCATCTTCCACGCGCGGCAGGAGTGCTTCCGCGCGCCCGAGGCCGCGCTCGCGCAGGCGCAGGGTGACTTCCTCGAGCTCCGCCGCAAGACGCACCGCACGATCAAGCGCGTCACCGACGGGCTCCAGGGCGATCTCAAGTTCAACACGAGCATCGCCGCGCTGATGGAGCTCGTGAACGCGCTCTACGCGCTCGAGCCGGGCGCCGATCCGGAGCGGGCCGCCGTGCGCGAGGCGCTCCTCGCGGTCGCGACGCTGCTCGCGCCCTTCGCGCCGCACGCGGCCGAGGAGCTCTGGCACGAGGTGCTCGGCCCGTCGGTGCGCGAGGAGCTGCTCGCGGAGCACCCGTGGCCCACCTTCGACCCCGCGCTCGTCGCGGCGGACGTGGTCACGATCGCCGTCCAGGTGAACGGCAAGCTTCGCGGTGAGGTGCAGGCGCCCGTCGCCGCCGCGGAGGCCGAGGTCCGCGCGCTCGCGGAGGGCGAGGAGCGGGTGAGGGCGCACCTCGACGGCAAGACGATCCGCAAGGTCGTCTTCGTCCCGAAGCGGCTGATCAACTTTGTGGTGGGGTAGCCGATGAGGCTGGCTACCCCCCCACACCCCCCCGGCGCGCTCCGGGGCGGCCTCAGCCGGCCGCCCCTGCGCTTGCGCTGGCGACACGAGGTGCGGCAGGGGTCGCCGATGCGGCCGGCAGCCTCCCCACGCGGAGCCCGACCGCCCGCGGGCCTGGCGGCGCTCGCGCTGGTGCTCGCGCTGTCCGGCTGCGGCTACGGCTTCGAGAACCGCTACGTCGCGAAGGGCGGCGCGGAGCGCGTCCACGTCCAGCCGTTCGAGAACCTCTCGACGGAGGCGTCGCTCGGGGCTGAGCTGACGGCGGCGCTGCGGGACGAGCTCGCGCGCCGCGGCGCCTCGGCGGGGCCCGGCGCGCCTGCGGAGATCGTCGGAGAGGTGCGCGCGACCGCGCCCGGGACGTCCTCGCCGGACGGCTCCACCTGGCGCATCGGGGTGGTGGTGAAGGCGCGCCTCGTCGTGGACGGCGCGACCGTGTCGGAGCGGACGGTGCGGCGCGACGCCGACTACCTCGCGGGCGTGTCGGCGCTCGACGCGCAGGGTCGTCGCGTGAACGACGCGCTCGAGACGGAGGGGCGCCGCGCGCTCGCGCTCCGCCGGGTGGCGGGCGACGCGGCGCGCGACCTCCTCCGCGCGTTCGAGCGGTAGCTCCGCCTACTTCGCGGCGGCGGCCTTGGCGGCCGCCTTCGCGAGCCGCGAGATCTTCCGCGACGCCGCGTTCTTGTGCACGACGCCCTTCGACGTCGCCTTCTCCAGCGCGCGGGCCGCGGCCTTGAACGTGTCGCGGGCAGCGTTGGCGTCACCCTGGGTGATCGCCTCGCGCGCCTTCTTCACGGCGCTCTTCACGCCGGTGCGGACCTGGACGTTGCGGGCGCGGCGCTTCTGCGCCTGACGGTTTCGCTTCTCGGCCGATGCGGTATTCGCCAAGCTGACCTCTGTGCTCTATAGGGGTACGAGGGCGCGCTATCTACCGTCCATCGCGAGCGACGTCAAGGGGTTATGACCGCTCGGCTGCGCGGCGTCGCGCAGGCCGGCGCGCAGCGACCGTTCGCCTCGACCGCGGGCGTGCTCCGCGGCCCCTACGGCCATGCGGTCCCGCGGCCCATTCGCGCCGCATGCCCTAGGGCGGCGCGGCAGAGCGCAGCGGCGGTCGCACGCGCCCTTCTCCTGCAACCACCCGCGCATTACCCGAACGGCTGTCCCACGTCGGGTGCGGGTCTGGGAGACACAGGGGGAGGAGAGTTATCCACCGGCGGCGAAGAAGCGGGAATCCTCGCGGGTCACTTGACTCCCGGATGTGGACGTTCGTGGGTGTGTCCAAGGACAAGCGACCGGAATCACACAGGTTCGCGACCGCCGCAAAATGCAGCAGAGCCCGCCGCACCCGCGAAAATCCGCCTTCCGAGGGGGCTGCCCACAGACTTATCCACGTTCTTTCCCCAAACCCTGTGGCGGCTCGGTGACGGCCGGATCGGCTGGCGATTTCGCCTTGGCCTCCAAGATCTTCGCCTCGTTCCAGAGGGCGTCCATCTCGTCGAGGGAGGCGCCGCCGTGGGGCACGCCGCGGCGCGCGAGCTCGCGCTCGATGTGGGAAAAGCGCGCTATGAAGCGAGCGACCGTCCCCCGAAGGGCCTCCTCTGCAGGTATCCCGAGCTTGCGGGACAGGTTCGCGGCGGCGAAGAGGACGTCCCCCAGCTCGTGCTCGATCGCGTCGCGGTCGCCCGAGGCGATCGCCTGGTCGAGCTCGCCGATCTCCTCCGAGAGCTTCTCTCTCGCGCCGCCCGCGTCCGGCCAGTCGAAGCCGACGCGGCTCGCCTTCTCGGTGAGCCGGTCCGCGCGGGCGAGCGCCGGCATCTCCCGCGGCACGCCCTCGAGCACGCTCTCGCCGCGCCCCTTCGCGCGCTTCTCCTCGCGCTTCAGCGCCGCCCACTGCCGGAGCACGTCGTCCGCGTCCTTCACCGCGACGTCGCCGAACACGTGAGGGTGGCGCGACACGAGCTTGTTCGAGATGGCGTTCGCGACGTCTGCGAAGTCGAACTGGCCCTGCTCGCGCGTGAGCTGCGCCTGGAACACGATCTGGAGGAGGAGGTCGCCGAGCTCCTCACAGTGCTCCCGGGCGTCGCCCGCGTCGATCGCCTCGAGCACCTCGTACGTCTCCTCGAGCACGTAAGGCCGGAGGCTCCGCAGCGTCTGCTCGCGATCCCACGGGCAGCCTCCGGGTCCGCGTAGCCGCTCCATGATCCCGAGGAGACGTTCGATCGCATCGGTGGCGCGCGACATGGTCGCGTCTTCTTAGCCCAGGAGCGGGCGTGCTAGCATCCCGTTCTCGCGTGGCCCACCGCGGATCGCCCATCCTCCTCGTCGCGCTCCTCTCGCTCGCCGCGCCGGTCCTCGCCGCCGCGCAGCTCGCGCCCCCGAGGCTCGTCGTGGAGGGGGAGGAGACGGCCGAGGAGGCCGTGCCCACGCTGGTGCCGCCCGCGCCCGCCGCTGCGCGGCCTGCCGGAGGCGGGACGCTCTCCACTCCCGGAGCGGCCGGCTCGGCGCAGCGGTCCCCGCCCGTCCCGGCCGACGTGCCGCCCTCCGACGCGTCCGTCCGCCCCGGCCCGAGCGCCGCTCCGCCCCCTGCGTCGGAGGTGCGCCTGCCGCCGGCGGAGCGCGCGCGGCGCATCGTGCCCGTCTCGACCACCTACGCCCAGCTCATGCGGCGCTGGGCGGAGCGGCGGGACGCGCTCCGCGACGGAGATCCCGCCCGCGCCGACGCGGCGGCCGAGGCGCTGCTCGGCGCGCAGCGCGAGCTCGGGATCGAGAACCTCGTCCCGCTCGCGGTCGCCGAGACGCGCGCCGTCTCGCGCGCGCTCGCGTCGGACCTCGTCGCCGAGGCCGTGGCCCACGCCCAGCTCGCGGTCGCGCTCGCGCCGGACCTGCCGGACGCGCACCTCGCGCTCGCGCTCGCGCGGCTCGCCGAGGCGCCGGGCCGGGCCGCGCCCGTCGCGGGCGCGCTGCGCGACACCGCGGTCGCCGCCGCCCGCGATCCGCAGACGCGGCGCGCGTTCCTGGCCGACGTCCTCGCGGCGGCGCTCGCGGCGGCGATCACGAGCGCCGTCGCGGTGCTCGTCCTCCTGCTGGCGCGACGCCTCCCCCTGCTCGTCCACGACTTCCATCACCTCCCGCTCGTGCGCGGGACCGCGCGCGTCCAGGCCGGCTTCCTCGCGATCGTCCTGCTCCTGGCGCCGCTCGCGTTCGGGCTCGGGCCCCTCGTCGCGCTCGCGGTGCTGGCGCTCGCCGCCTGGCCCTACCTCGCGCGCGCGGAGCGCGCCGTGGCGACCGCGGCGCTCGCGGCCCTGCTCGCGGTGCCGTGGGCCTCCGGGGCGGCGGCGCGCGCGACCGCCTGGACCGGCACGCTCGCGGAGCGGGTCCAGGCGGTGGAGCACGGGGCGGCCTCCGACGAGGACGCCGCCGCGCTCGAGGCGGCCGCCGGCGAGCCCGCCCCGGCGGTGGTCCACGCCGCCCTGGGGAGGTTCGCGAAGCGGCGCGGCGACCTCGCCGGTGCGCTCCGGCACTACCGCGCGGCGGCCGCCGCCGACGAGCGCGCTCCGGAGCTCTCGGTGAACCTCGGCAACGCGCTGTTCCTCGCGGGCGATCTCGAGGGCGCGCGGGCCGCGTACCTCGCCGCGTCGGACCGCGCGGCGGGCGACCCGCTCGTGCAGGGCGCCGCGAGCTACGGGCTCTCGAAGCTCTACCTGCGCACCGCGGAGATGGACCGCAGCGCGGCCGCCCGCGAGAAGGCGGAGGCGCAGGCCGGCGCGTTCCTGCGGGCGCGCGGCTCGGACGACGACTTCTCGGCGAACCGCTGGCTCGTCGATCTGCCCATCCCGGAGGGCCGCCTCGCGGCGCTCGCGAACGCCGACGGGGCCGCGGGGCGCGTGCGCGCGTGGGCGGAGGCGCGGCTCGCCGGGACGCTCCCGCGCGCGGCGCTCCCCTGGGCGGGGGTCGGGTTCCTCGCGGCGCTGTGGCTCCTCTCGGCGCTCGCCCCGCGCCTCGGCCCCTCGCGCGCGTGCGAGGGCTGCGGCGGGGCCGCGTGCCGCCGCTGCGGGCCTGCGTCGGACGTCCGCTGCGGCCAGTGCGTGAACGCCTTCGAGCGGCGCGGCCTCGTCGACGCCCGCGACCGGCTCCGCAAGGAGGCGCAGATCCGGCGCCACGCCCGCCTCTCCGCGCTCTCGGCCCGCATCCTCGCGCTCGTGGGCGGCGGCGCGGGCCCGCTCTGGAGCGGCGCGCCGGTGCGCGGGGCGCTGCTCCTCCTCGCGCTCCTGTTCCTCGGGTTCGTGGTCTGGTTCTGGCGCGGCGTCCTGCCCCCGCCCGAGGCGACGCCCTGGGTGCTCGCGGGCAAGCTCGCCGTCGCGGCGCCGCTCGCGCTCCTCGCGTGGGGGCTCGCGGTGCGCGACGCGTTCCGCCGCACGCGCTGAGGGAGACGGCGATGGCGCTCACCGGGACCCTCAAGGACTTCGGCATCGCGGAGATCCTCCAGCTCATCGGCCAGCAGGCCAAGACGGGCGTGCTCCACCTTCGCGGGAGCGGCGACGAGATCCGCATCGCCCTCGCCGACGGCTGCGTCGTCCACGCCGAGTCGGCGGGCCGCAAGTCGCGCGAGCGCCTCGGGACCCTGCTCGTCCGCGCCGGGCTCGTGAGCCCGGACGGCCTCCAGCACGCGCTCGAGGTCCAGAAGCGCAGCCTGCGCCGGCTCGGCGACGTCCTCGTCGAGGAGGGGCTCGTCTCGACGGCGGCGCTGAAGGAGATGACGGCGCTGCAGACCACCGAGACGGTCTACCGGCTCTTCCACTGGAAGAGCGGGACGTACGCGTTCGAGCCGGGCGAGGTGGAGTGGGACCGCGCGACCGTCACGCCGCTCCGCGCCGAGTCGGTCCTGATGGAGGGGTTCCGCCAGGTCGACGAGTGGCCGATGATCCGCAAGCGGATCACCTCCACCGCGATGACGTTCGAGCGGCTCCGGCCGCTCGGCGCCGAGCGCGGGGCCGGCGCGGGCTCCGCGCCCGCCGGCGGCGACGACGTGGACGCGGCGTTCGACGCGTTCGGCGAGGAGCCCGTCGAGCGGAAGGGCGAGTTCGCGAGCCTGGGCCCGAACGAGCGGCGCGTCCACGCGCTCGCCGAGCCGGGGCGGCCCGTCGAGGAGATCGTCGACCTCTCGCGCCTGGGCGAGTTCGAGACGTGCAAGGCGCTCCTCGCCCTCGTGAACCTCGGCTACCTGGCGCCGATCGCCCCGGCGCGCCGGACCTCCGCCGTGGGCGTGTACGGGCGGGAAGGGTGGGGCAGCCGCCTGCGCCGCGCCGCGGTCCGCGTGGTCGCGACGGTGGCCCTCGCCGCGGCGCTCGCCGGGATCGCGACCTGGGTCGACGCGCGCGGCCTCGCCGCGCAGGCGAGCGCCGAGGTGGCGGACGACGCCGGCCGGCGGTTCCTCGCGCGCGCCCAGGCGTCCCGGCTGCGGAGCGCGCTCGAGATCTACCGCGTGGAGCGCGGCGAGTACCCGCCGTCCCTCTCCGCCCTCGTGGAGGCGGACCTCGCCTCCGCGCGCGATCTTCGCCACCCGTGGCCGGTCGAGTGGTACTACCGCCGGACGGCCGAGGGCCGCTTCGTGCTCCTGCCCCCCGTGGAGTAGCCACCTCCTCCGCGTGCCGGCCGGGGCCGCGGCGGTTATCGTGCGATCGAGGACCGCGACGTACAAACGCGCGGCCCCGGAGGAGACGCTTGGTTCAGACCGCGGCGGAACCGCTGAAGACGGCACGGCTCGACTTCCCGGACAACGACAAGGTTCGCGCGCTCTGCGGCGCGCACAGCGAGCACCTGAAGCTCATCGAGCGCCGCCTCGGCGTGCAGCTCGGCCTGCGCGGCGGACAGATCGTGGTGGCGGCGCCGGAGGAGGCGCGCGTGAAGGTGGCCGAGGGGCTCGTGCGCGAGCTGTACGGGCTCGTCGAGGACGGCTATCCCCTCTACCTCGAGGACGTCGACCAGGCCACGAAGCTCGCCGGCCAGGGCGTGCCGCTCAAGGAGGTCTTCGGCGACACCGTCTTCGTCTCCTCGCGCCACCGGATCATCACGCCGAAGGGGCTCGCGCAGAAGCGCTACATCCAGGCGATCCGCGATCACGACATCGTGTTCGGCATCGGCCCCGCCGGCACCGGCAAGACCTACCTCGCCATGGCGATGGCGGTGTCGTTCCTCGTGGAGCGCAAGGTGAAGCGCATCGTGCTCACGCGGCCGGCGGTGGAGGCGGGCGAGAAGCTCGGCTTCCTGCCCGGAGACATCGCGGAGAAGGTGAACCCGTACCTGCGCCCGCTCCACGACGCCCTGTTCGACATGGTGGACTACGAGAAGGCGACGGCCTTCATGGAGCGCGGGACGGTCGAGGTCGCGCCGCTCGCGTTCATGCGCGGCCGCACCCTCAACGACGCATTCATCATCCTCGACGAGGCGCAGAACACGACCGAGGAGCAGATGAAGATGTTCCTCACGCGCCTCGGCTACGGCTCGAAGGCGGTCGTCACCGGCGACGTCACGCAGGTGGACCTGCCGTCCGGGCGCGGCTCGGGGCTCATCGAGGTCCAGAAGGTGCTGCGCGGCGTGGAGGGCGTCGGCTTCTGCCAGTTCAGCGAGGTGGACGTGGTCCGCCACCCGCTCGTGCAGGAGGTGGTCCGCGCCTACGACGTGTTCGAGGCGGAGCGGCGCGCGCGCGCCGAGGCGGCGAAGGCGGAGCGGGAGCGGCCCACCGCGCCGGCCCAGGCGCAGCCGGCCGGGAACGCCGACCGGACGGGCGCCGGCGAGTAGGACCCCGGGCGGGGGAAGCCTACCGGGGGCCTGGAAGGTTCCATCGGGGACACCGGACCCGGTTGCCAGGGGGCTCCCCCGGTGCGAGGCTGCGCGCCTGTGCCCGAACCGACCGAAGTCTCCACGACCCAGCCGCCCGTGCAGGCTGCCGCCGGGCCGCTCGCCGAGCGGCGCGTCGACTGGCTCGGGCGCATCATGCGCCTCGGGCTCGTCCTCCTCATCGCGACTGCCGCAGGGCTCCTGCTCGCGCCGTTCGCCGCGCACCGGCTCCCGGGCCCCGACGCGCTGGGCTCCCCGGCGCCGGTCACCATCAAGGCGGATCGGGACTACGACATCGTGGACGCGGAGGCGACCGCGCGCCGCCGCGCCGAGGCCGCCGCCGCCGAGCGGACGGTCTACGACCACGACTCCGGCGCCGCCGACGAGGCGGTCGCCCGCATCCACGCCGCGTTCGAGCTCATGCGGGGCGAGGAGGCCGCCCTCCGCGACACGCCCGCCGCCCGCGACGCCCGCGAGCTGGAGCGGCGCTACGCCGCCCAGCGCGACGCGTTCGTCTCGCGGCTCCAGGTGCTCGTCCGCGACGAGGACGTGGCGGCCCTCACGCAGGCCCGGTTCTCCGAGGCGGTCGAGCACGATCTGGCGGCGCTCGCGCAGAAGGGGCTCGAGGGGCTCGTCGTCGAGGACGCGAAGCTCCTCCCCGCGGGGCGGGACCCGGCCTTCGCGCTGCGCACCTTCGGCGACGGCGCGCTGCGCGGAGAGCGCACGCTCTCCGACGTCTCCCTGGTCCGCACCGTGGAGAAGGCGCGCGAGGAGGTCGCGCGGACCGCGGCGGCGCGGCTCCAGCACGAGCCGCCTGCCCTGCGCGCCGCCATCGCGCGGCTCTCGACGGCCATGGTCCGGCCGACCCTCGTCCACAACCAGGCCGAGACGGAGCGGCGGAAGTCGGAGGCCGCCGCCCGCGTGAAGCCGGTCGTCATCCCGGTGAAGCGGGGCGAGAAGATCATCGGCGACGGGGAGCGGATCGAGGCGCGGCACCTCGTCGTGCTCGACGGGATGCGCGCGCAGCGCCAGGACGAGGACATCACGCACGTCCGCCTGGGCGGCGGCGCGCTCGTCGGCCTCCTCGTCGTCCTGCTCTGGGGCTACGCGCGCCGGAACTTCCCGGGCTTCCGCCCCGCGCGCCGCGACGCGATCCTCATGGCGGGTCTCCTCCTCGGGACCCTGGCGCTGGGGTTCCTCGGCTTCACCGTCGCGGACGCGCTCCACGAGCGGTTCCCGCTCCTGCCGCGGCCGTCGCTGCACTACCTCGTGCCGTTCGCGGCGGGCGCCATGATCGTGCGGCAGGTGCTCGCCGCGGAGACCGCGCTCCTCTTCTCGCTCGCGGCGGGGCTCTCGGCGGGGCTCCTCGCCGGGCAGTCGATGTCGTTCGCCGTCTACGCGACGCTCACCTCGCTCGCGGCCGCGGGGCTCGTGCCAGGGAGCCGCGACCGGGCGGGCCTGTTCCGCGCGGGCCTCGCCGTGGGCGTCGTCGGCGTCGCCGTGACCGTCGCGATCGGCCTCCACGGGGGGAAGGGCGCGGCGGAGATCCTGGTCGCCGCCGGCGCCGCCCTGGCCGGCGGGGCGCTGCTCTTGCCCGTCGCCGTGGTGGGGATCCTGCCCGCCGTCGAGGGGCTCTTCGGCTACGTCACCGACGTGAAGCTCCTCGAGCTCGCGAACCTGAACCACCCCGCGCTGAAGGAGCTCATCGTCCAGGCGCCGGGGACGTACCACCACGCGATCCTGATGGGCTCGATGGTGGAGGCGGCGGCGCAGGCCATCGGCGCGAACCCCCTGCTCGCCAAGGTGTGCGCCTACTACCACGACCTCGGGAAGATCCGGAACCCGGTCTACTTCGCCGAGAACCAGCGCGGCGAGAACCGCCACGACGCCCTCGCGCCCAGCATGAGCGCGCTCATCATCAAGCGGCACGTGACGGACGGCCTCGAGCTCGCGCGCCAGTGGCGGCTCCCCAAGGTGGTCGCGGACGCGATCCCGCAGCACCAGGGGACGCGGCTCGTCGGCTACTTCTGGGCGCGCGCGCTGAAGATGGCCGCCGAGGGGCGGGGGGCCCCGCCGGACGAGGCGCTCTTCCGCTACGCGGGGCCGAAGCCGCAGAGCCGCGAGGCGGCGCTCGTCATGATCGCCGACTCCTGCGAGGCCTCGTCGCGCGCGCTGCCCGAGCCCACCGAGGCGGCGCTGCGGGCGCTCGTGTCGAAGCGGGTGAACGAGATCTTCAGCGAGGGCCAGCTCGACGAGTGCGAGCTCACCCTCCGCGACCTCAACGCGATCGCGGGCGCGATGGTGAGCGCCCTCGAGGCCATCTACCACACGCGGCCGGCGTACCCGGCGCGCTCCGGCGAGGAGCCGAGCACGCCGCCCGCCATCCAGGTCGTCTCCCGCCCGTGACCGTCCGGCTCGCCACCGAGCACCCGCGCGGGCGCGCCGCCGCGCGCCGCCTGCGCGCCCGCGCCGCCGCCTACCTCGCCGCCGTCGGGCGCGGCGAGGCGGAGCTCTCCGTCCTCCTCGTCACGGACCGGCGCATCCGGATCCTCAACCGGGAGTGGCGCGGCAAGGACGCGGCCACCGACGTGCTGTCGTTCCCGCAGAGCGAGCCGCCGGGGAATGGGCCGCTCCTGGGCGACGTGGTAATCTCGCTCGACACCGCCGCCCGGAGGGCGCGCCAGGAGCGGCGGGCGGTCGGCGCGGAGCTCGACCGTTACCTCGCACACGGGCTCCTCCACCTGCTCGGTTACGACCACGAGCGGCCCGCCGACGCGAGGCGCATGGCGCGCAAGGAGGCGGAGCTCGCGCGCGCCGAGGGGCTCGTCGGCGCGGCGCTCCGGGAGGGCGGCCGGCCCACGCGCGGCGCCCCGGAGACCGAGACTTCATGGACCCGTTCGCCGACATCGACCTCGACTCAGAGTCGGTCTGGCTCGACGGCGCGTGGTACACGCGCGAGGACCTCGCGCACCGCATCAAGGAGATGATCGAGGCCGGTGACTTCCGCGTCTCGCGGCCGAGCCAGGCGCTCGAGCGGCTGGAGGCGGCCCTCGCCCAGGCGCGCATCGTCACCGTCCGCATGCCGGCCGATCTCGCGGACGCGGTGGGCACGACCGCCACGCGGCTCGGTCGCCCGGTCGGTCACCTCGTGCGCGAGGCGGTCGCCTACTACCTCGCCGCCGCGGCCGCCTACGTCGCCGGGCAGGACGCGCCCGCCGCCGCACCCGAGGACGAGCCCGCGGAGGCGAGCGGGCGGCGTCGCTAGGCCACGAGTTGCGCCGCGCCGCCCGGCGCGGCAAGAACAACCTCGATCGCACGGATCCCGATGAAGCGCGCTCTCCCGTACCTCGCCGCGGTGGCCTCCGGCGCCGCCCTGGCGCTCGCCTTGCCGCTCGTCGTCCCGTTCCTCTCCATCCGGCAGGTGGATCCCGCGGGCTGGCTCGAGCCCGTGGCGTGGTTCGCGCTCGTGCCCGCGCTGCTCGCGCTCCGGGGGGCGCCCTCGGCGCGCGCCGCGGCCCTCCGCGGCCTCGTGGCCGGCCTCGGCTACTTCTACGTCGCCATCTACTGGGTCTCGAACGCCATGACCGAGTTCGGGGGGCTCTCCCTCGGGCTTTCGTTCGTCGCGCTCACGCTGCTCGTGCTCTACATGGCCGCCCACTGGGCGGCGGCGTTCGCCGTCGCCTGGACGATCCGGGCGCGGCTCGGCTGGCCGCTCCACCTGCACCTCCCGCTCGTGTGGGCCGCGTTCGAGCTGTCGCGGAACTACCTGTTCTCCGGCTTCCCGTGGGCGAACGTCGGCTACACGCAGGTGCGGACCCTGCCCGTGGCCCAGCTCGCCGCGCTGGCCGGCGTCTACGCCCTCGCGGCGGTGGTGGTGCTCGTGAACGCGGTGATCGCCGAGGCGATCGCCGCGCGCCGCGAGGGGCGGCCCCTGCCGCGCCGGGCGGTGGTCGCGACGGCGGCCCTGCTCGCCCTGGTCGTGGCGCACGGCGAGCTCAGGCTGCGCCACGTGCGGGCGCGGATGGCCGAGGCGCCGAAGCTCACCGTCGGGATCGTCCAGCCGAACGTGAACCAGTCGGTGAAGAACCGGGCGCGCGACAACTTCGACTACATCCTCGACCGCCTCGTCCCCCTCACCGTCGAGGCGGACCGCCGCGGCGCGGATCTCGTCGCCTGGCCGGAGTCGGCGTACCCGATGTACCTCTCGCCCGGGGTGCGCTCGCTCGCGCTGCCCGGCTACGAGCTGCCGGTCCTGTCGCACGCGCACCTGCTCCTGGGCGCCGCGACCATCGAGCGGCTGCGCGGGGAGGGCGGCGAGCGCGTCTCGCGCGTGGGCAACGTGAACCTGCTCCTCACGCCGCGGCTCGAGGTCCTCGGCGGCTACCAGAAGCACCACCTGGTGCCCTTCGGCGAGTACGTCCCGCTCCAGGAGTGGCTGCCGTTCCTGAAGCAGGTCGTGCCGAGCTTCGCGCCTTCCGCGCCGGGAGCGGAGCTCGCGGTCCTCGCGTTCCCCGCGCCGGGCGGGCAGGCGGTGCCCGACCCCGCGCCGGAGGGGCGCAGCGCCGGCGCCGCGCTGGGCCTCGTCGCGCCCGCGCGCGCGGCGGAGCCGGCCGCGCCGGGCGACTCGGTGCGCCTCGCCCCCATGATCTGCTTCGACGCCATCTTCCCCGAGATCAACGTCGCCTTCGCGCGCCAGCCGCTCGAGCCGGAGCTGCTCGTGAACTCCACGAACGACGCCTGGTACGGCTACTCGTCGGGGCCGTACCAGTTCCTCGACATCGTGCGGATGCGGGCGATCGAGGCGGGCAAGGCCGTCGTGCGGCCCGCCTACGCCGGCGTCTCGGCGGTGCTCCTCCCCACCGGCGAGCTCGCGCCGGGCGCGCTGGAGATCGGGCCCGTCGATCTCGATCGCGCCCCCCATCCCGACGAGCCCGCGCGCCTCCTCCTCGCCGAGGTCCCGCGCTTGCGCGGGCGCACCCCCTACACTACAGTCGGCGACCTCTTCGCCTACGCGAGCGCGCTCTTCACCGTGGCGGCGCTCGCGGCCGCGCTCCGCGCCGGCCGTCGCCCCGCGCGGACGTAGCGAGACGCCCGAGGACACCCATGGCCGGACCGACGAACGAACGCATCGCGGAGCTCACCCGTCGCCTGGAGGCGCTCCGGGGGTCGCTTTGACGTCGACCGCAAGCAGCGGCGGGTCGAGGAGATCTCCAAGCTCTCCGAGGACGGCGCGTTCTGGTCGGACGCCGCCAAGGCGCAGGCGCTCCTCAAGGAGAAGGCCCAGCTCGAGGCGGTGACGGGGGGCTATGGCCGCGTGCGCCGCGGGCTCGACGACGCGGAGGCGCTCGCCGAGCTCGCCGAGGAGGCGCGCGACGAGGCCACCCGCGCCGAGGCGGCGCAGCACTGCGAGGTCGTGGCGAAGGACCTCGAGGCCCTCGAGTTCCAGCGGATGCTCTCCGGGGAGCACGACCGCGCCGGCGCGATCGTCGAGGTGAAGAGCGGCGCGGGCGGCGTCGAGGCCATGGACTGGGCCGCGATGCTGTACCGGATGTACATGCGCTACTGCGAGCGTCGAGGCTGGGCGGTCGAGCCCGCCGACCTCGTGGCGGGCGAGGAGGCCGGCATCTCGCAGGCCTCCTTCATCGCGCGCGGCGACTTCGCCTACGGCTTCATGAAGGCGGAGCGCGGCGTGCACCGGCTCGTCCGGATCAGCCCCTTCGACCAGGCCGCGCGCCGGCAGACGAGCTTCGCGGCGGTGGACGTGACGCCGGAGATCGACGACGACATCGTCGTCGACATCAAGGAGGCGGACGTCCGGGTGGACACCTACCGCTCCTCGGGCGCGGGCGGGCAGAAGGTGAACAAGACCGACTCGGCGGTCCGCCTCACGCACATCCCGACCGGGCTCGTCGTCGCGGTCCAGAACGAGCGCTCGCAGCAGAAGAACCGCAACGTCGCCTGGAAGATCCTGCGCGCGAAGCTCTACGACCTCGAGGAGAAGAAGCGCGCCGAGGCCCGCGACGTCGTCGAGGCGGCCAAGAAGGACATCGACTTCGGCTCGCAGATCCGCAGCTACGTCCTGCAGCCGTACCGGATGGTGAAGGATCTCCGGACCGGCGTGGAGACGGGCAAGGTGGACGACGTGCTGGACGGCGACCTCGACGGCTTCATCCAGCCCTACCTGCTGGGCGTGAGGCGCACGGATCGTCCGGTGGACGACTAGGTCAGGGCGCCGCGGCGGCCGTCCTCGCCCGTCGCGCCGGCGGGTTCGCGCCGCGGGATCCGAGAGCTCCCGGTGCGGCCCCGGGCGGCGCGGCTACTGCGGGGAATAGACGATCGGCTGGCGCGCCAGCACGAAGCGGTCGATCGCGTCGACCGCCCAGCCCGGCAGGTTGAAGAGCTTCACGCCGCAGCCGGTCGGCTGGCGGCCGATGGTCGCGCTCTTCTCGCGGACGAACGCGACCTCGCCCTCGAGGTCGATCCGGCGCCCGTCGGCGAGGCCGAGCCTCACCTGGAGCCGCGTGCCGGTGGGGGGCGGCATGGCCGTGGCGATGAAGACGCCGCCCGAGTCCACCCGCCGCGTCGGCCCGACGTAGAAGTTGTGCTCCGAGACGAGGCTCACCGTCACCTCGACGCGGGTCGGGACGGGGCGCGAGCGCGGCTCGTCCACGAGCTCCTCGTCGATGAGCGCCATCAGATCGACGGGGCTCGTGCGCGGGCGTGGCGCCGCGAGGGGCCCCGCCGCGTCGGCGAGGGAGTGCGTGGGCGCTGGCGCCGGCGCCGGGCGCTGGGCGGGCGAGGGGGACGACACGGCGCCGGGCGGGACCGCGCCGATGGTCCGCTCCACCACGACGAGCGGGCGGGAGAGCACCTCCGCGCGGGCCAGCGCGCGCTCGGCGCCCGCCACCGCGGCGAGCGGCTCGACCACCTCCCGCGAGGGCGCCACCATCACGACGCGCACCCCGACCTTGGCGGTGTTCGCCGCGGTGGAGAGCGCGGGCCCCCAGCTCCCGTCGGGCGCGGCGGGCAGGAGCAGCACGAGCACGTGCGGCGCGACCGCGCGCACGATCGCCTCCAGCTCGGCGGGGCCGGGCATGCAGTGGATCGCGTAGCCCGCCCGCTCGAGGTGCAGGTGGAGCGCGATCGAGACGTCCGCGTCCGAGCCGACCACGAGGACGCGCGACGCCGCTGGTGCGGCGAGGGTCACGCGGTGCGGCCCCCCGTCTCCATCAGGATCCGCCGCTCCAGGTCGGCGCGGTTCGTGGCGTTCGCGAGCGCGCTGTCGAGCGAGATGTGCTTCGACTCGTGGAGCCGGTACAGGTACTGGTCGAAGCTGTTCATCCCGAGATCCGAGCCGGCGGTCTCCATGTAGCTCTTGAGCTCGGTGATCTTGGAGCGGTCGCGGATGAGCTCGCGGACCGTGCTCGTCGCGAGCAGCGCCTCCACCGCGGGGATGAGGCCCGCCGCGTCGGCGCGCATGAGGAGCCGCAGCGCCACCACCGCCTGGAGGTTGTCGGCGAGCCGGGCGCGCACCGTGTCCTGCTCCTCGGCCGGGAACAGCCCGACGAGCCGGTTCACCGCGCGGGGGACGTCGGGGGTGTGGAGGGAGGTGATGACGAGGTGGCCGGTCTCGGCGGCCTTCAGGCAGATGTCGGCCGCCTCGCGGTCGCGCAGCTCGCCCACCATGATGATGTCGGGGTCCTGCCGGAGCGCGGCGCGCAGCGCGTCGGTGTAGCTCGCGGTGTCCGAGCCGACCTCGCGCTGGATGACGAGCCCCTTCCCGCCGGGGAAGATGAACTCGATGGGATCCTCCACCGTCACGACGTGGAGCCGCTCCTGCTGGATGATGAAGTTGATGAGCGCGGCGATCGTGGTGGACTTCCCGTTCCCGGTCGCGCCGGTGACGCAGACGAGCCCGCGCCGCGCCTCCGCGATCGTGCGGACCACGGGCGGCAGGTTCAGCGTCTCGAAGTCGGGGATCTGGAACGGGATGGTGCGCATCACCGCGCCCCAGCTCCCGCGCTGCTTGAAGATCGAGGCGCGGAAGCGGGAGACGCCGGGCAGGGAGTAGCTGCGGTCCACCTCGCGGAAGTCGAGGGGCGTGAACCCCGAGCCGGGCGCCCCCAGGACGAAGTTCGCGATCGCCTCCGTGTCGGCGTGCGTGAGGGGCGGATACTTCGCGGCGAGCAGCTCGCCGAACACGCGGTACGTCGGCGGGTAGCCGACCTCGAAGTGGACGTCGCTCGCCTGCCGCTTCACCGCGAGCTGCAGGAACGAATGGAACATCTCCTCGCTGAGCGGACCCTGGCCATCCATGGCGGGCGAGTCTACCCGCGCCCCGGGCGAGCGGCCAATCGCGTGCTCGCGGAAGAGCGCGCCGGAGATGTCGTCGGCGCGCCTACCATTGGGCGCCCGCGCGCACCCGGGAAGCGCGCCGGGCGGCCGTGGCTCGCGCGGGGGAGCGGGCCCGCGCCCGGCGTGCGCCGCCCCGGTGCGTGGCCCCGGCGCCGGGCGCGGCCTACCGTGTGGAGGTGCGCATCGCGATCGTCTCGACCCCCTTCGTCCCCGTTCCTCCCCCGGCGTACGGCGGGACGGAGCTCGTCGTCCACGCGCTCTACCGCGCCCTCGCCCGCGCAGGCCACGACGTCACCGTCTTCGCGACGGGCGACTCGACCGCCCGCGGCGTGCGCGCCTTCTTCGAGCGCGCCGTGTGGCCGCCCGATCCCTACTCCGAGATCCTCCACTGCCGCTTCGCCGCGCAGGAGATCGCCGCGGGCGGCTACGACGTGGTGCACGCGAACGTCCCCGCCATGCTCGCCTTCGCCGACGAGCTGCGCCCGCCGATGGTCTACACCCTGCACCACGCGCTCGAGCCCACCCTGGCGCGCTTCTACGAGCGCGTCGAGGGCGTACGCCTGGTCGCCATCTCGGAGCGGCAGGCGGAGCTCGCGCGGCCCGCGCCGCACGACGTCGTCCACCACGGGCTCGATCCGGAGCTGTACCCCGTCGCCGGCACGGGCGGGGGCGGAGCGTTCTTCCTCGGGCGGCTCTCCTGGTGCAAGGCGCCGGAGGTCGCGATCGAGGCTGCGGCGCGGGCCGGCGTCCCCATCACCGTGGCCGGCGCCATCCACGGCGACGCCGCGCCGGAGGGCTGGCGAGAGCGCGTGCTCGCGCCCGCGCTCCGGCGGCCACACGTGAGCTGGGTGCGCGAGGCCGATCTCGCCGCCAAGCGCCGCCTCTTCGCGACCTCGCGCGCCTTGCTCGTCCCGCTGCGCTGGGACGAGCCGTTCGGGCTCGTGATGATCGAGGCCGCGCTCGCGGGGTGCCCCGTCATCGCGTCGCCCAGCGGCGCGGCGCCGGAGATCGTCGAGGACGGCGAGACCGGCTTCCTGGTCCGCTCGGAGCGCGAGATGGCGGCCGCGCTGCGGCGGGTCGGCGCGCTCGACCGCCGGGCCATCCAGGCCCGGGCGCGGCACCGCTTCGGGGCCGATCGGATGGCGGCCGGGTACCTCGCCGTGTATCGCGCCGCGATCGCCGAGCGCATGCGCCTGCGGCTCGGCGGGGCGCCCGCGGCGGAGGACGGATGGACGACGCTCGCGCAGTGAGCCTCGCGCGACCGGAGGACCTGCTCGGCTACTCGGACCCCTCGACGCAGCCCGAGGCGACGGGGGTCGACAAGCTCGTCCTGAAGCGCGGCAACCTCTTCCTGGTGGCCAACCGGCTCGGGGACGTGGCGCCGGCGGGCGCCCGCGACCTCGGGCTCTTCCTCACCGACACGCGCCACCTCTCCTCGTGGAAGCTCTCGGTGAAGGGCGGGCCGCCCCTCTGCCTGTCGTCCCAGGTGTCGCCCGAGTACGTCGCCCAGATCGACTTCACCGTCACGAGCCTGCACGAGGGGGATCTCCTCGGGCGCGAGCCGCTGAACTACGTCCACCTGCGGCGCGACCAGATCATCGACGACGTCTTCCTCGAGCGCATCGTCCTCACGAACTTCCTCGACCGCCCCATCGCCTTCTGGATCGAGATGTGCTGGGCTGCGGACTTCGCGGACGTCTTCGAGATCCGCGGCGCCCAGCGCGCGGCGCGCGGCACCTACGAGGTCCCGCGCGTGGAGAAGGACCGCGCGATCCTGCGCTACGACGGGCGCGACGGGCGCGGGTACGCGACGGAGATCCGGCTGGAGGGGCTGCGGGCGGACGGCCCCGCGCGCCTCTCGCGCATGGGGGGCCGGGGCGCGCGGGTGGATCTCCACCTCGAGCCGGCCGGCAAGGTCGAGCTGTCGTTCGTCGTCGCGGCGGGGATCGAGCGCGGTCCGGCGGCCGGCCGGAGGGGGCGCGACGAGGACCGCGAGGTGCCCCGCGGCCCGTCCGCGTCGTTCGACGCGCGCGCCCGCGCGACCCGCGACGCCTACGACTCGTGGGAGCGCGGCGCGACGCACTTCCGCTCGTCGAACGATCTCTTCGACCTCGCGCTCCACAACGCCGTCGCCGACCTGAAGGCGCTGCGCGTCTACCACTTCGGCGAGCCGGTCATCTCGGCGGGGATCCCCTGGTACACCTGCCCGTTCGGCCGGGACGCGCTCATCACGGGCTACGAGGCGATGCTCGCCGCGCCCGAGGTGGCGCGCGACGCGCTCCGCTTCCTCGCGCGCCTGCAGGGCACGATCGACGATCCCGAGCGCGACGAGGAGCCGGGGAAGATCCCCCACGAGATCCGCTTCGGCGAGATGGCGGCGGCGGGCGAGGTGCCGCACTCGCCGTACTACGGCTCGGCGGACGCGACCCCGCTCTTCCTCGTGGTGCTCGACGAGTACGACCGCTGGACGGGGGATCGGGCCACCGTCGAGGCGCTCCTCCCGGCCGCCGAGCGCGCGCTCGGGTGGCTCGACCGCGCCGCCGATCCGGCGCGCGGCGGCCTCGTGGAGTACGCGCGCCGCACGCCGAAGGGCCTGCGCAACCAGGGCTGGAAGGACAGCCACGACGGCGTACCGTTCGCGGACGGCCGCCCCGCCGAGCCGCCCATCGCGCTCGTGGAGGTGCAGGGCTACGCCGTGGACGCGCGCCGCCGGATGGCCGGGCTCTACCGGCGCCTCGGCCGCGACGCGGACGCGGAGCGGCTCCTGGCGATCGCGAACGCGCACGCGGACGCGATCGAGGCGCGCTTCTGGATGGAACGGGCGGGCACCTACGCGATCGCGCTCGACCGCGAAGGACGCCAGGTGGACGCGGTCACCTCGAACCCCGGCCACCTGCTCTTCTCCGGCGCGGCGGCGCCGGACCGCGCGCGGCGCGTCGTCGCCTCGCTGCTCGACGAGCGCATGTGGAGCGGGTGGGGGATCCGCACGCTCGGCGCGGGGCAGCCGGCGTACAACCCGCTGAGCTACCACAACGGCACCGTCTGGCCGCACGACAACGCGCTCTGCGCGATGGGCATGAGCGCCTACGGCGAGGTGGAGCGCGCCGGGGAGGTGCTCACCGGGCTCTGGCAGGCGGCGCAGCACTTCCGCCTGCTCCGGTTCCCGGAGCTGTTCTGCGGGCTCGGCCGCGACGGCGGCCGCTTCCCGGTCCACTACCCGGTCGCCTGCTCGCCGCAGGCCTGGTCGTCGGCCGCGTGGTTCCTCCTCGTCCGCGCGGTGCTGGGGCTCTTTCCGGACGCGCACGCCCAGACGCTCCACGTCCGGTTCCCGTGGCTGCCGCCCTGGCTCGACGAGCTCACGCTCGAGGGCGTGCGCGTGGGCGCCGCGCGCGCGACGCTGCGCTTCCTCCGCGGGCCCAAGTCCGCCTACGCGGAGGTGGTGGACGTGGAGGGCGGACCGCTGCGGGTGCGCATCGAGGTGTGAGCCTTCACCCGCGCGCACGAAAAGCGAGAGGCCGCGGGTGTGCCCCGCGGCCTCTCCAGCTTTTTGGCGCGTGGGCGCCCGACTAGGATTCTCCGCCAGACGCCTCACTCGAGACGAACGGCGGGGGCAGGAGTCGAGCGTCCGACCACGCATCGACGAGGACGTGAGACGGGAGGTGGGCCCTGCAGTTCGAGCGTTTGGGCTGGAGCTTCTTCATGGCAGGGTCCTCGGTCGGCCTCCGGCGGGACTCGAGTGCGTACCTGTTCAATCGGCGTGCCGTAGGGCCTCCAAGGCGAATCACTCCTGGAATCAAAGACTTGTGGAAAACCCGCGCGGGCCGCGGCTGTAATTCTGACGGTTCCCGGCAACGCCAGGGTGTAGCGAACCCCGGTAACATGACCGGTCGGATGCTCGATCGTGCCCGCGCCCGCCCTATAAGGAATGGCGCCGTGGAGCGCGTGAGCCGCGCTGCGAGGAGCCATGTTCGCGACCATCGAAGAAGCCGCCGAGAAGCTCGCGGGCGCCGGCTACCTGCCTTCGCGCGAGATCGCGACCGCCGTATTCCTGGCCGACCGGCTCGAGAAGCCCATCCTCGTCGAGGGGCCGGCCGGCGTGGGCAAGACGGCGCTCGCCCGGGCGTTCGCGCAGGCGTCGGGCCGCTCCCTCATCCGGCTCCAGTGCTACGAGGGGCTCGACGAGTCGAAGGCGCTCTACGAGTGGGAGTACGCGAAGCAGCTCCTGTTCACGCAGCTCCTCCGCGAGCGGATCGGGGAGGCGATGTCAGGCGCGGAGTCGCTCGCCGAGGCGGCGGATCGCATCGCGGGGGAGGGCAACGTCTTCTTCAGCGAGCGGTTCCTGCTGCCGCGGCCGGTGCTGCGGGCCATCACGAGCGAGGAGCCGGCGCTCCTGCTCGTGGACGAGATCGACAAGGCGGATCCCGAGCTCGAGGCGTTCCTGCTCGAGGTGCTCTCGGAGTGGACCGTGACCGTGCCGGAGATCGGCACCGTCCGTGCGCGCCAGGTGCCCCGCGTGGTGCTCACGTCCAACGCGGCGCGCGACCTCTCCGACGCCCTCAAGCGCCGCTGCCTCCACCTGCACATCGACTTCCCCTCGCGCGAGCGGGAGCTCGCCATCGTCCGCGCCAAGGTGCCGGAGGCCACGGAGGCGCTCGCGCGCGCCGTGGTGTCGGCGGTGGGGAAGCTCCGTACGCTCGACCTCAAGAAGCCGCCCTCGATCGCGGAGACGCTCGACTGGATCCGCGCGCTCGCCGTGCTGAACGCGACGGAGCTCGACGCGACGCTGCTCGACGAGACCCTGAACCTCGTCCTCAAGTACGAGGCCGATCTCGCCCGCGCGCGCGAGCGGCGCGGGGAGTGGCTGATCTAACGGGGGCTGCGCCCCCGCCCCACCGACGGCTGACCGCCGTCGGCCGGGGCCCCACCCCTGCTCGCCGGGTCCCGTGCGCCGCCGCGTGGCGGCTTCGCCGCGAACGCGCCGGCGCCCCGGCGGGCTCGCTTCGCTCGCGTGTCGCTCAAGCCCCGGCGGCGGATCCCCCGCCCTGCATGCGCGAGGGCACCTGGACGATCTCCTCTCCCGGCAGGACGAGCGCGGTGAGGCGACCGCCGTAGACGCAGCCGGTGTCGAGGCCGAGGCACCTCACGCCGGCCTCGCTCAGGTCGCGCGTCGGCTCGGCGAGGCTCTGCGGGTGGTGGCCGTAGACGACGCGCTCGGGCCCCGTCCAGGCCTCCGCCCAGCGCCGCACCCCGGGCTCGCCCGCGTCGCCGCGCACGCGCCCCACCGGACGGCCCGCGGCGTCGACGTAGCGCAGCCGGACCATCCAGTCGGGCGGCTGCGCCGCGATGGGCATCCCCGGCAGGAACCCGGCGTGCACCGCCACCCAGCCGTCGCCGAGCGCGATGGTCCGCGGCAGCGCGGCCAGCCAGGCGAGGTCGTCCTTCGCGAGCGCCGCGTGCTGGGCGGCCCGGCGCGGATCGAAGCGCACCGGGTTCTGGTGGCGGTGGTCCGAGCGCCGGCGCGCCTCGTGCGCCGCGAAGCGGAGGTGCTTCTCCTCGTGGTTGCCGAGGACCGACTCGGCCCGCAGCTCCCGCGCCCGCCGGAGGACGCCCACCGGGTCGGGGCCTCGATCCAGCAGGTCGCCGAGCAGGACGAGCCGGTCCCGTCCGCGCGCGAAGCCGGCGGCCCGGAGCAGGTCGTCGAGCTCGGCGAGGCATCCGTGGACGTCGCCCACGACGAGGGTGCGGCGCGGCGCGGCCATCTCGGGGCGAGTGTAACGCCCGCCCGCCTGGGCGGCGCGATCACCGAGCCGCCGAGGCGGGTTCGTCCCAGTAGCCGGCGTAGGCCGCGATCGCCGCCGCGTCGAACGCGCCACCTGGCCGCCGATCCACGATCCGCCACTCGCCTCCCGCGCGGGCGACGAGGTACTCGCTCACGGTCCGGAGGAGCCTGCGGGCGTCGGCGGCGGGGTCGAGGTAACGCTCCTCGACCGTCACGACGGCGGTCGCGCGAGGGCCGCGGCGGACGGCGAGGAGCTGGAAGGAGTCGAGCACGTGGGCCCGCGCGGCGTCGCGCCAGAACGCCAGTGGGTGGGGCTCGCCCGCCGCGTCCTTGCGCTCGAGCTCGGCCCTCGTACGGGGTGCGATGAGGCGTGTCGCCGCTGAGTACTCCCCGGCGCGAGCCGGCACGGCGGCGCCCGCGCGGAGCGGCCCGCGGGGTCCGGCGAGGCGTACCTCGTCCAGGTAGTGCAGGACGACGCGCGCGGGGCCGCGCAGGAGGTTCTCTCTCGGGGCGGCCCCCGAGGGCGCGAGCGCGGGCGAGGTGGTGAGCGCGAGCGCGACGAGGAGGGCCGATGTGGTCATGGGTCGTCCCGCCCTGGCGTCCCAGGGCGCCCGGACACGTTCGGTCGCCGGGTGCGCCCCCGCAATCCGCGCGCGGGGCGCCCGCGCGCAGACGCCCCGCGAGACCCTCCTCGGTCGGCGCTCGCCCGTTCGGCGCGGCGGGAGGCGATGGCTAGATTGGCGGACGACACCGGCCTATGCTCGGTGACCGCGCGGGAGTCCTCTCGCGACCTGCCCACACATGGAACAGAAGCGCGTCCTCATCGTCGAGCCGGACAACGCCTTCGCGCTCTCGCTCGCCTCGCTCTACCGGCAAGACGGCTGCGGCACGCGGATCGTCGCGAGCGCCGGCGAGGCCGAGCTCGAGATCGCCACCCGCCGTCCCGACCTCGTCGTGGCCCGCGCGGAGCTGCCCGACCTCTCCGGGTTCTCGCTCTGCGCGCGGCTCCGGCACGATCGCACGACCGCCGGCCTGCCCGTCCTCCTCTACTCGTCGGACACCCCCCCGGAGGCGCTCGCGCAGCACGCCCGCACGCCGTGGGCGGCGAACGGCTACCTCGCGATGCCGCTCGACACGGACGCGCTGCGCAAGCTCTCCGCGCGCATCCTCGCCGCGGCCGCCCCGGTGGAGAGCGCGGACGACGCAGTCATCGAGCTCGATGACGGCGACGTGGAGCTCCCCGGCGAGCCGCCGGGCGAGGTCGCCTCCGAGGCGGAGGCCGGGGCCGCCGCGGCGAGCGGCGAGGAGGTCGCCGAGGAGCCCAGCCAGGAGCCCGCGCCCGACCCGGACGCGCCGCCGCCGATGCCCCGCCGCGCCCAGCGGAGCGGCCTCACCGACGAGGACCGGTCGTTCGTCGAGCGCGTGTTCCAGTCCGTGGGGGAGCGGCACGCGCTCGCCGCGGAGGCGGACCGCCGCCCCCCGCAGCGGCGCGAGCTCAGGGAGACTCCCGAGGGGCGCACGCAGCTCCTCCGCGAGGATCTCAAGTGGCGGGAGGCGCAGATCGCCCGGCTCGCCGAGGCGTGGGAAGCGCGCGAGCGCGAGCTTTCGGTGTTCGACGAGCGGCTCCACGACAAGGACGTGGAGCTGCAGGCGCTCCGGGACGAGGTCGAGGATCTCTCGCGCCGGCTCGGCGAGGCGCGCGAGCTCTTCGTCCAGAAGGAGCGCGAGTACGGCGCGTCGATCGACGGGCTGCTCCTCGAGAAGTTCGGGCAGGAGAAGGAGCTCATCGAGGTGGTCGCCGCGAACGAGCGGCGCATCCACGAGCTCGAGCGGGAGGTGGGCGCCGCGGGCGAGGAGCTGCAGGAGCGCGACGCGGCGCTCTCGCGGGCGCGCGCGGAGATCGAGGAGCTCGGCCGCGACGCGCGGGCCGAGCAGCACCGGACCGAGGCCCGGGAGCGCGAGCTGCAGGAGGAGATCTCCCGCCGGACCGACGAGCTCTCCGCCGCCGAGGAGGCGCTCGGCGAGGCGCGCGAGGCGTCGGAGGTCGCGGCCCGGGAGGCGGCGGCGCAGCTCGACGAGGCCGCCGCCCGGAGGCGGGCGCTCGAGGCGGAGCTCGAGCGGACGCGCACCGAGCGCGACGCCGAGGCGCGCTCGCGCGAAGCGGCGCGGGAGGAGAACGAGGCCCGCGTCCGCGCGGTCGAGGTGGAGCGCGAGAAGCAGCGCGCGGACGACGAGAACCGCCGCGCCGCGCTCGAGGTGCGCATCCGCGAGCTCGAGGCCGCCCTCGCCGAGGGGGAGCGCGCGCGCGAGGAGGCGGCGGTCGCCGCCCGCGAGGCGCAGGCCGCGCTCGAGGGGCGCGTGGCGGAGGGCGAGGCGGCCCTCCGCGAGCGCGACGGGCGGCTCAGGCTGCTCGACGACGAGTACCGCCAGTTCCGCGACGCGGCGCGCGGGCGCGAGGAGGAGCTCGGCCGCGAGGCGGAGGAGCGGCTCCAGCGGCTCGGCGAGGTCGAGGGCGCGCTCGAGGCGCTCGCGCAGGCGTCGGCGGAGCGCGAGGGGGAGCTGCGCGCCGAGCTGGAGGGGGCGCAGGCGGCGCTGGAGGAGACGCGCGCGGCGGCGGAGCGCGCGGCGCGCGAGGCGGCCGAGGCCGCCGCAGTGCGGCAGGAGGAGGCGGAGCGGACCCTCGCGGGCGCGGAGCGTGCGCTCGCCGAGGTGCGCGCCCGGGCCGAGGCGCTCGACGGCGCGCTCGCGGAGGCGCGGGCGCGGCTCGAGGAGGTCGAGGCGGCGCGCGCGGCCGAGCGAGAGGCGCAGCGGGCCCAGCTCGACGGAGTGCGCGAGGACCTCGAGCGCCAGCGCGGGGTGGCGGAGGGGACCGCGCGCGAGCGCGACGCGCTCCGGGCGGCCCTCTCCGAGCGCGAGGCGGAGCGCGACGCGCGGGGCGCCGAGCGGGACGAGGCGCGGGCCGAGGTGGAGGTCGCCCGCGCGGAGGCGGCGCGGCTCGCCGGTGAGCGCGACGCGGTGGCGGCCTCGCTCGTCGAGGCGGAGCGCGGCGCGGCGGGGCTCGCCGACACGATCGCGTCGGCGCGCGAGGAGATCGCGCGGCTCACCGCCCACCTCTCCGACGTCGAGGCGGCGGCCGGCGCCCGGCAGGGCGAGCTCGAGGGCGCGGTCGAGGCCGCGCGGGCGCGCGCCCGGTCGCTCGAGGCCGAGCTCGCCGAGGCGCGCGCGGCGCTCGAGACGGGCGCGGCGGAGGCGGCAAGGGCGGGCGAGGCGGCGGCGGCCGCTGCCGCGCAGGCGGCGGAGGCGCTCGCCGACGCGCGCGGCCGGCTGCAGAAGCGCGAGGGTGAGCTCACCGTCGAGCGCGCCGCGCGGGCGGAGGCGGCGCGGAAGGCCGAGGCGTGGGCCGCGGAACTCGAGGCGAAGGCCGAGGACCGGCTCCACCGAGCGGCCGCGCTCGAGGAGGAGCTGCGCCGCGCGCGCGAGTCGCTCGACGCGCTCTCGCGCGAGGCCGAGCGCAAGCAGGCGGAGCTCGCCGGCAGGCTCGAGGCGCAGGAGGCTCTCGTCGCCGCGGCGCGCGGGGAGGGGTCGCGGCTCGAGGCGGCGCTCGAGACGGCGCACCGCGAGCGAGCGGAGCGGGTGAAGGCGCTCGAGGCGGAGCGCGACCAGGCCCGCGCCGAGGCGGCCGGCCTCGAGCTCCGGCTCTCGCGCGCGGAGGAGGACGCCGCGCAGATCGGCGGCGCGCGCGACGCGCTCCAGGCCGAGCTCGAGGCGACCGCGGCGGACGAGGCGGCGCTCCGGGAGGAGCTGCACGCCGCCGTCACCGCGCGGGAGGCGGCCGACGCGGAGCGGGCGCGGCTCGAGGCCGAGCTCACGGCCGAGATCACCGCCCGCGGAGACACGGAGGAGCGCGCCCGCGCCCACGCCGCGGCGCTCGAGGACGAGCACCGGCGGCGAGAGGAGGAGCTCCTCGCGGAGCTCTCCAAGAAGACCGAGGCGGCCGAGGCGCTCCACGAGCGCTTCGAGGATCTCGCCGCCGAGCGGGCCCGGCGCGAGGACGCGCTGCAGAAGGAGATCGCGGCGAGGACCGAGGCCCTGCGCGCGGCCGAGCGGCGCGAGCGCGCGGCGAACGAGACCGCGGCCTCGCGGGCGGAGGAGACGCGCCGGCGGATCGCCGACGCGGAGGAGCGGATCGCGCAGCTCGTCTCGGCGCGCGAGGCGTCCGAGGCGGCGCGGCTCGAGGCCCGCAAGCGCGTGGACGAGGCGCAGGCGCAGCTCGTGGCGACGGGCGCGCGGGCCGAGCGCGCCGAGGCGCGGGTGCGCGAGATCGAGCAGGCGCTCGCGTCCGCGCACCGGGACCGGCAGCGGATCGAGACCGAGCTCCAGGCGCGCATCGCGCGGGCGGAGACCCGCGCGGCGGAGCTCGCCGCGCGCGCCGAGCAGGGGGCGCGCGACGCCGGCGTGGCGCAGGCCGCGCGGGCGCGGATTCAGGAGCTCGAGGCGGCGCTCGCCCAGGCCGGCCAGGCGCGGGCCCGGGCCGACAAGGAGCTCACCACCCGCGCGCAGGCCGCGGAGACGCGCGCCGCCGAGGCCGCACGCCGCGTCGAGCAGCTCCAGGCGGAGCGGCGCGAGGCGGAGGGGCGCGGGGTGCGCGCCGTGGAGGAGGCGCAGGCGCGCTTCCGCGAGGAGCTCAAGCGGCGGGACGAGCTGCGTGCGCAGGAGCTGCAGCGGCTGCATGCGGCGCTGCAGGAGCGCGCCCGGCGCGAGAAGGCGCTCGAGCTCGAGCTCGCTCGCGTCCGCGGCGCCCCGCGCCCGGGGACCCCGCCGGCCGCCCCCGCGCGCCCGGTGACCCCGCCGGCCATCCCCGCGCGCGTGGCGCCCGCGCCGCAGGGCCAGGAGCCGGTGAGCGCGGGGGGCGGGGAAGCCCCCGGCGACGAGTGACGCGCCCCGCCGAGCCCGCGCGCGAGGCGGGCTCGCCGCGGCGAGTCGTCAGGGCGCCTTCCGGCGAGCTCAGCCCGCGGCCGCGGCGGGCGGGCTGCCCTCGCCGGGCCTGAGCTCACCCGCGTCCGCATCCGAGGCGCTGCGCTGGTCGCGCTTGCGCCCGGGGTGGTCGCGCATGCCCGGCGCGTACGGCATGACCACGTTGCGCCCCGCGCGCTTCGCCGCGTACAGCGCCCCGTCGGCGCAGTCGATGAGCGCGCCGAGGTCGCGCGCGTCGTCCGGGTAGATGGCGACGCCCACCGAGATGGTCACGTGGCCGGGGCCGACGCCCGGGTGCGGGATGGCCGCGGCGGTCACGGCGGCGCGCAGCTTCTCGGCGGCGACGAGCGCGGCCGCGCGGTCGGCGCGGGCGAGCACCACCGCGAACTCCTCGCCGCCGTAGCGCGCCACGACGTCCACCTTGCGCGCGGCCCCGCCCAGCACCGCCGCGACCCGGCGCAGCACCGTGTCGCCGGAGGCGTGGCCGAAGGCCTCGTTGTAGCGGCGGAAGTGATCGACGTCGACGAGGGCCACGGCGGTCGCGTGGTCGAAGCGCGCGCTCCGCTCGAGCTCGTCCTCGAGGCGCGCGAACAGGCTCCGGCGGTTGTGCGCACCCGTGAGCGCGTCCGTCTGTGACAGCCGGACCATCTTCTGGTGGAGGCGCGCGTTCGCGACGGCGATGGCGGACTGCGCCGCGATCGCCTCGAGCAGCCGGCGCTCCTGCGGCGAGAGCCCGCCGCCCGCCGGCCGGAGCGCGATCGCCCCCGCGCCCTCCTCGCCGCGGGCCATCGGCACCTCGAGCCAGCCGGGGCGCGCCTGGCCCGGGGGGAGCCGGGTGCCGACCGCCGCCCCGTCGCTGCCGTAGGCGGCGCGCACCACCCGCTCGCCGGTCGCCTCGTCGACGAGGAGCACCTGGAGCTCCGCCGCGCCGAGGGCGCTCCCCACCTGCGCGGCGGTCGCGCGGACGAGCTCGTCGAGATCGAGCGTCGCACCGAGCGTGCGCCCCAGCTCGAACAGCAGCGTCAGCTCGCGCACGCGCGCCTCGAGCTCCGCCTTGAGCGAGAGCTCGCGCTCCATCGAGGCGATCGACGCCGCGTCCTCGATGCGGCGGACGTGGAGGTCGGTGATGGCGGCGAGCGTCTCGTTGTAGGTGCTCGCCACCTGGCCGATCTCGTCCTCGCCCTCGTCCGGCACGCGGTGCAGGAAGTCGCCCTCGCGCGCCCGCCGCATGCCCGCGGCGAGCCGCCGGAGGCGGCGGTCGACGACGTAGCGCACCACCACGAGGTGCATCGCCGCGAGCCCCGCCGCCAGCACGACGAGCGCCACGAGCGCGATCCGGTGGAGCGGCTCGACGGCCGGCGCGAGCGCCCGGCTCTCGTGGCGCAGCCAGAGGACCACGGCGAGGGAGAAGAGGAGGCCGGGGGCGCCGACCGCGATGAGCAGCTTGCGGCCGATGGAGCGCCGGATCGATCGGAGCATGGGCGAGGGAAGGTTATAACCCGTCGGATGCGTCTCCTGACGAGCGAGCGGCTGGCCGCCTTCCCGCACGGCTTCACGACCCGCCCCGGCGGCGCGTCCCCGCCGCCCTGGGACGCCCTGAACCTGGGGGGCGCCGTGGGCGACGAGCCGGCCCGGGTCGAGGAGAACTGGCGCCGGCTCGAGGCCGCCACCGGGCTGCGGTTCGCGCGCGTCCGGCAGGTGCACGGGACCCGCTGCCTCCGGGCGACGGCGGCGACCCCGCCGGCGGAGGAGGCGGACGCGGTCGTGTCCGTCACCGCCGGCGTCGCCGCGTGCGTCTCGGTGGCCGACTGCGTGCCGGTGCTCGTCGCCGATCCCGAGGGCGGGGCGGTCGCCGCGGTCCACGCCGGCTGGCGCGGCACGATCGGGCTCGCCGCCGCCGAGGGCGTCCGCGCGCTCGCGCGGGAGGGCGCCGACCCGGCGCGCCTCGTCGCCGCCATCGGCCCGTCGATCGGGCCGTGCTGCTACGAGGTCTCGGCCGAGCTCGCCGAGCGGTTCCGGGCGCGCTTCGGCGCCGAGGTCGTCCGCGCCGGCGCCGCTGCGCGCCTCGACCTGTGGCGCGCGAACCTCCTCGCGCTCGAGGAGGCCGGGGTGCGTTCCGAGCGCGTCGAGGTGCTCGGCCGCTGCACCGCCTGCGAGCGGGAGCTGTTCTTCTCTCACCGTCGCGACGCGGGGCGCACCGGGCGCCAGGTAGGCTTCATCGCACCCGCGTCCGCTCCCGGCAGCGCACATCCGCGGCGGCCAGGCGAGGGGCCCCTTCCTTGACGGGCGGCCCCCGAACCCTAGAATTTTCCAGTTTTGAGACCCCTCGCGCGAAACGCCTCCGCGGCGCTCGTCGTGTTGCTCGGCTGCGCCGGCGGCGGCGCCGCCGCGCCCTCGGAGGTCGAGGCGCTCCGCGCGGAGGTGCGCGCGCTGCGCGCCGACAACGAGGTGCTCGCGCGCAAGGTGGACGGGCTCTCCGCACGCATGGAGCTCGCCGGCGCGCGCGCCGCGCGAGACCCGGCGCCGCGCCGCGCCCCGGCCGCCGAGGCGCTCCCGCCCGTGGTCCCGCCCGACCTGGCGGTCGTGAGGGTGGAGCCCTCCGAGCCGCCCCCGGTCGTCCTCAGGATGGCTCCCTCCGAGCCGCTCCCCGCGGTGGTCCCCGCCGCAGGCGCACCCCAGCCCCGGCGCGCGCCGCCGCCCGTGCCGACCGCGATCCCCATCGCCGAGCCCGCGCCCGAGCGGCTCGAGGCGCTCGCGCTCGGCGGCGGCCGCGAGCTCTCGGTCGAGGCCGATCGCGAGCTCCGCGCGGCGCGCCGCCGCGACGGCGTCGCCCGCGCGCACGCCCTCGAGGACTTCGTCGCCCGCTACCCGCGCCACCCCGCGGCCGACAACGCGCTCGTCGAGGCGGCCGAGTCGTACGCGGCGGCGGGCAAGGACGACGCGGCCTGCGCGCTCGCGGCACGGGCCGGCGACGACTACCCCGCCGGCGACGCGCTGTCCGGCGCCCTCGAGCGGCTCGCCGCCTGCGAGTCCCGGCGCGGCTCCGCCAGCGCGGAGCGGCGCATCCTCGAGCGCCTCGTCACCGAGTTTCCGAGGACCCCGGCCGCCGAGCGCGCCGGGACTCGCCTCGCAGCCATCTCCGGGCAGGGCGGCGACACGTCGCCGCGCGTCCCGGCAAGGAGCGGTCCATGATCCGCAGACACCTCGTCGCCGTCCTCGCCCTCCTTCCGGCCGCTGCGCTCGCGCAGGCCGGGGCGCTCGACGCGGCGCGCGACGCCGCCCGGACCGCGAGCGCCGATCCGCAGGTGGAGGCCACCGGCGCCGTGCAGGACGGGGCGCCCTCGGAGACCGCGGCCGCCGTACCCGCGGACGCGGCCGGCGCACCGGCGGCGGGCGAGGAGGGCCTCGCGCCGGCCGTGGCCGGCACCGCGCTCGCGCTGGAGGACGCCGCCACGAGCGGCGGCCAGACGCCGGACACGTACACGATCCGGCCCGGAGACACGCTCTGGGATCTCTCCGGCCGCTACCTGAACAACCCCTGGTACTGGCCGAAGATCTGGTCCTACAACCCGGACATCGAGAACCCGCACTGGATCTACCCGGGCAACCTGCTCAGGTTCTACCCCTCCGCCGACGAGGGCCCGACGCGCGTCGAGCCGGCCGGGGAGCCGGTGGCCGAGGCCGAGGAGGCGCCGCCGCGCGAGCTCGAGGACCTCTCCCGCGCGGACGGGAAGACCGACGACGACGGCGACGCGGTGGCGGTCGTCGGGCCCTACAAGATCGGCTACGTCTCCCCGCGCGCGCTCCTCGCGCGGCACGACACGTTCGTCACCCCGCGCGAGCTCGCCGAGTCGGGCGCGATCAAGGCCGCGTTCGAGGAGAAGCTCATGCTCTCCAGCCACGACAAGGCGTACGCGCGGTTCGAGCGGCGCGCCGAGGTGAAGCCGGGCGAGACCTACGTCATCTTCAAGACGGAGCGGCCCATTCGCCACCCGCGCACGAACGAGCTCTTCGGCTGGCAGTCCACCGTGCTCGGCGCGGCCAAGGTGGTCGCGGTGGACGACAAGGCGGCGACGCTCGTCATCACGCAGTCGTTCGAGCCCATCGAGCGCGGCGCCATGCTCGGTCCGTGGACGGAGCGCTTCCTCCGCCGGGTGGATCGCCGCGCGAACCGCCGCGCGCTCGAGGGCACCATCGTCGGCGGCCAGGTCCAGGTCGTCACCCAGCTCGGAGAGCACCACGTCGTCTTCATCGACCGCGGCTCCGCCGACGGCGTGGAGGAGGGCAACGTCTTCACGGCGGTCCGCGCCGGCGACCCTTACGGCCGCGCGCCGGGCCTGCCGGCCTGGGATTCGAGCCTCCCGAAGGAGGACATCGGCGAGATGCTCGTCATCGACGTGAAGGAGCGCGCCTCGGCGGCGCTCGTCACGCGCAGCCTCGTGGAGCTCGCCATCGGCGATCGGGTGGAGATGCGCGCCGTCCGCTCGGCGGCCGAGGGGGCCGGCGGTCGCTAGCTCCACCGTCCTCCGGGTGCGCGGGCGCCGGCCAGGCCGTCGCTCTCGCACGGCTTCCCGCGCGCCCTCCCGCCGGCCGCAATCCTACCGGTTTACGGGAGGTAGGAGGCCGTTTTGACCGTGTCGGCAGGTACGGTCCGTGCATTCGGCGGCGGGTCCCCACCTTGACGCTCCACCACCCGGTGGGTATATGGCCCCGCTCCATGGAGGAGGCGACCACCATCCGTCCGGGCGACGGCCTTTACCCGGACCGCCTCGCGCAGACGCCCGATCGTCCGGCCGAGCTGCGCCTGCGCGGCGCGCTCGCCGACCTCCGGCGCGTCGCCGTCGTCGGCTCGCGCCACCCGGACGCCTACGGGGAGGAGATGGCGCGCCTCCTGGCCGCGGGGCTCGCCCGGGCGGGCGTCTCCGTCGTCTCCGGCGGCGCCCTGGGCATCGACGCCATCGCGCACCGCGCGGCGCTCGACGCGGCCGGCCACACGGTCGCCGTCCTCGGCACCGGCGTCGACGTGCTCTACCCGGCCTCGAACCGGCCGCTCCTCCAGCGCGTGCTCGCCGAGGGCGGCGCGATCCTCTCCGAGCTGCCCGACGGGACGCCGGGCTTCGCCGGGAACTTCCCCCGGCGGAACCGGATCGTCTCGGGCCTGTCGGAGGCGGTCGTGGTCGTCCAGGCCGGGGAGAAGAGCGGGGCGCTCATCACGGCCGACTGGGCGCGGACGCACGGCGTGCCGGTGTTCGCGGTGCCGGGCGACGCGCGCGAGCCGCTCTCCGCCGGGCCGATCGCGCTCCTCCGCCGGGGCGCGAAGGTCGCCGCCTCGGCCGAGGACGTGCTCGGGGCGCTCGGCATCCCGGCAGCGCCGGTCGCCGAGCGGCAGCTCGCGCTGCCCGCGCTCGCCGCGCCCGAGAGCGCGCTCCTCGCGGCGCTCGCCCGGCGCCCGCGTCACGCCGACGAGATCGCGCGCCAGGCGGGCCTCGCGCCCGGCCCGGCGCTCGCCGGGCTGCTCACCCTCGAGCTCGAGGGTTTGTGCGAGCAGCGCCCGGGCCATTACTTTCTGCGCCGCACGTAGGGGGACCCCGACAGATGCCGAGAGCCACGAAGGTCGCAGCCGCGGAGGGCATGAAGAAGGAGAAGGCCGCTCCGCCCAAGCGCGCCGCGAAGAAGCCCGCGGTGGGGGGCAACCTCGTCATCGTCGAGTCGCCCGCCAAGGCGAAGACGATCAAGAAGTACCTCGGTCGCTCCTACGACGTCCGCGCGTCGGTCGGCCACGTGAAGGACCTGCCGAAGTCCAAGATCGGCGTCGACGTCGAGGCGGGCTTCACGCCGCAGTACGACGTCATCAAGGGGAAGGCCAAGGTCCTCTCCGAGATCAAGCGCGCCGCGCGCACCGCCGAGCGCGTCTTCCTCGCGACCGACCCCGATCGCGAGGGCGAGGCGATCGCCTTCCACATCGCGGAGGAGATCGGCGACTCGGGCGACGGCCGCGTCCGCCGCGTCCTCTTCAACGAGATCACCAAGAACGCGATCCAGAAGGCGATCGAGAAGCCGCTCGACCTCGACCGCAAGAAGTTCGACTCGCAGCAGGCGCGCCGCATCCTCGACCGGCTCGTCGGCTACCAGATCAGCCCCATCCTCTGGAAGAAGGTCCGCCGCGGCCTCTCCGCCGGGCGCGTCCAGTCCGTGGCGGTGCGCCTCGTGGTCGAGCGCGAGCGCGAGATCGAGGCGTTCAAGCCCGAGGAGTACTGGACGCTCGAGGCGGAGCTCGCCGCGAAGCTCCCGCCGGAGTTCCGCGCCCGGCTCTCGAAGGTCGACGGCCAGAAGGCGGAGCTGAAGGAAGGCGCGGTCACCCACGCGCTCGTGAAGGACCTCGACGGCGCGACCTACGTCGTCGCCAACGTCGACAAGAAGGAGCGCCGCCGCAACGCGCCGCCGCCCTTCACGACGGCGAAGCTGCAGCAGGAGGCGGCGAACCGCCTCGGCTTCACGGCCAAGAAGACGATGACCCTCGCGCAGAAGCTCTACGAGGGCGTCGAGCTCGGCGACGAGGGCGCGATCGGCCTCATCACGTACATGCGCACGGACTCCGTCCGGCTCTCCACCGAGGCGGTGGACGCGGCGCGCGGCTACATCGCCGACGCCTACGGCAAGGACCACCTGCCGGAGGCGCCGAACGTCTACAAGACGAAGGCGAAGGCCGCCCAGGAGGCCCACGAGGCGGTCCGCCCGACCTCGCTCGAGTGGACGCCGGCCCGCGTGGCCCCGTACTTCGAGCAGATCGGCGAGCGCGACATGTACCGGCTGTACGAGCTCATCTGGAACCGGTTCGTCGCCTGCCAGATGGTCCCGGCGGTCTACGACCAGACCACCGCGGACATCACCGCCGGCCGGGCCACGTTCCGGGCCACCGGCTCCATCCTCAAGTTCCCCGGCTACCTCGCCGTCTACGGCGCGAAGCCGCCCGAGGAGGAGGCCGGCGCCGAGGAGGAGGCGAAGGAGAACGGCGATCGCGAGAAGGCGAACGAGGAGCGCCAGCTGCCGCCGCTCGAGGCCGGCATGACGCTCGACCTGCGCCGGCTCCTCCCCGAGCAGCACTTCACGCAGCCGCCCCCGCGCTTCAACGAGTCGTCCCTCGTGAAGGAGCTCGAGCAGCGCGGCATCGGCCGGCCGTCCACCTACGCCGCCATCCTCGAGAACATCCAGGAGAAGACCTACGTCGAGAAGGTCGAGCGGAACTTCAAGCCGACCCACCTCGGCCTCGTCGTCACCGACGAGCTCGTGAAGAGCTTCCCGCGCGAGATGGACCTCGCCTTCACCGCCGGCATGGAGGAGCGCCTCGACGAGATCGAGGAGGGGAGCGCCGCCTGGCAGCAGGTCCTGAAGGACTTCTACGACAGCTTCAAGGACGACCTCGCGAAGGCCGAGGTCAACATGCGCGACGTGAAGCGCCAGGAGATCGCGACCGAGCTCACGTGCGAGAAGTGCGGCAAGCCCATGGTCATCAAGTGGGGCCGCATGGGCGAGTTCCTCGCGTGCTCCGGCTACCCCGAGTGCCGGAACACGATGAACTTCAAGCGCGAGGACGGGAAGATCGTCCCGGAGAAGGAGGAGGACGTCCCGACGGACGAGAAGTGCCCGGAGTGCGGCGCCGCGATGGTGATGAAGCGCGGCCGCTTCGGCCGCTTCCTCGCGTGCACCCGCTACCCCGAGTGCAAGGGCACGAAGCCCATCTCCATCGGCGTGTCCTGCCCGAAGGGCTGCGGCGGGTACATCACGGAGAAGCGCTCGCGCCGCGGGAAGACCTTCTACGGCTGCTCGTCCTATCCCAAGTGCGACTTCGTGTCCTGGGATCGGCCCCGGAACGAGGCCTGCCCGCAGTGCGGCAGCGCGTACCTCCTCGACAAGTACTCGAAGAAGACGGGCCCGTACGTGGCCTGCCCGAACAAGGAGTGCGGCTACCGGCGCGACTCCGAGGCGAAGGGTCCGGAGACCGCGCCCGAGAGCGCGTAGCCGAGATCCGATTCTCGCCCCAGCGAGCGAAGCGAGCCCGCCGGGGCG
>NZ_JAKZLF010000039.1 GCF_022808855.1 Anaeromyxobacter soli | reverse complement strand
GCGCTCGCGCGCTCCCGCCTCCGCGCCCGGGGCGAGGGCCGCCGCCGGGGCCCGCTCGCGTGGCGCCGGAGCCGGAGAAGCGCCCTCGCCCGCCCGCCGGCCGCGCTCCGCCCGCCCTTCCGCGGCGGAGCCCGCGGCCTCGCCGCGCGCGCCGGGCTCGATCTCCACGAGCGAGACCGTGAGGGGCTCCTCCGGCGGCGGCGCGAGCGGCCCGGCCCGCATCGCAGCGAGGAGGGCGGCGTGGAGAATCGCGGAGACGGCGACCGCGAGGGCCAGCCAGCGCCGCTCGCGCGCGCGCGCCTCGCGCGACCCCGGCACGCCGCCGCGCGCGCTCACCCGCCGCCCCCGGGCACGAGCGCGTCGGCGATCCCCTCGAGCTCCTCGAGCGAGCTCAGGGTGGCCACCCGCGTGCAGCGCGGGGCATAGAGGGGCATCTCGCTGTCGCCCATGCCCCACGCCATGCGCGGCTCCGGGCAGATCCAGAGCAGGCGGCGCGCGCGCCGCCGGAGCTCGTCGAGGACCCACGCCTCCGGCGCGTTGTAGTTGTTCCGCCCGTCGCCGATGACGATCACGGTGGTGCGCCGGGTGACCGCCCCCCGGAAGTCGTCGTGAAAGGCCTTGAGCGCGCGGCCGTAGTTGGAGTTCGCGGAGAGGCTCACCGCGCGCGCCGCGACGGCGAGCTGCGCCGCGCGGGTCGGGTCCCGCTCCGCGCGCAGCCGCTCCGTCACCTCGGCGAGGTCGGAGACGAACACGAACGTCCGCACCCGCGTGAAGAGGCTCTGCAGCGTGTAGAGGAAGAGCAGCATGAGCCGGGTGACGTGCCGGACCGACTCGGACACGTCGCACAGCACCACGACCTCCGGTCGCTCCCGCCGCCGGTGGCGGAACACCAGCCGGGCCGGCACTCCCCCGAGCGCCAGGTTCCGCCTGAGCGTCCTGCGCACAGCGAGCGCGCCGCGCCTCCGCGAGCGCTCTCGCCGGACGAGCCGCGCGCGCAGCCGCTCCGCGAGCCGGCGCACCGCGAGCTCCACACGCGCCGCCTCCTCCCGCGAGACCGGCGCGAGCCCCCCCGGGAGTGGGCCGGCTCGCAGCGTGCGCGCCCGCCCCTCCAGCTCCGCCCAGCGACGGGCCGCCTCCTCCACCTTGCGGAGCGCCGACTCCAGCGTGGCGGTGACGAGCTGGCGCGCGCCCGCCCCGAGCCCGCGCTCCCGCAGCGCGCGCTCCAGCGCGGCCGCGTCGTCCTCGAGCGCGCCGCCGCCCGCCGCCGCGAGGAGCCGCCGCGCCTGGAACCCGGCCGCGCCGGCGCTCGCGAACGCGCCGAAGTCGACCTGCAGCGCCGCCCCGCGCAGGAGGCGCGCGAGCAGCGCCGGGTCGCCGCCCAGCGCGGCGCGCGCGAGCGGGCTCATGCCGCGGAGGAGCTCCTCCATGGTCCGCGCGACGAGCTCGAGGTCGTCCCCCTCGAGCAGCCCCTGCGCGTCGAGCTCGCCCACGACGCCGCGCTCGAGCCCCCCGAGCGCGCCCCCGAGCGCCGAGAAGTAGAGATCGAAGAGCCCGTCGAAGACCGGCACGTCGCGGGAGCGCTTCACGAGGGTCGCGCGGAGCGCCGCGCGGAAGCTCCCGCGCTCCGAGGCACCCACGAGCGCCGCGGCCTCGACTGCGTCGGCGACCTCGGCGGGCGAGACCCGCACCCCGTTCGTGCGGAGCAGCCCCGCGAACTCGGCGACGCGCGCGTACACGCGGCCGATCCTAACCGGAGCCGGCCGGCTCGTCGCCGGATCCCGCGGGGGCTCTCGGCAGGCGCGGCAGCCGGGGCGGGCGCGCCCCGCGGCGCACGGCGCCGTCCACCGGCGCGTAGGCGAGCTCCTCGCCCGCGCGCACGGCCCGCAGCATGAGCCCGCCGCGGCTCATGTCGCCCCGGCCGACGAAGTCCTGCGGGAACAGCAGGCGGCGGCCGAGGATGGCGAGCAGCGGCTCGACGTACTTGGGGCTCGCGATGCTGCCGAGCAGCACCACCTCGCCCTCGGGCCCGAGCCGCTCGCCGAGGAGCCGCGCGTCGCGCTCGAGCGGGGCGCGGAAGCGCGCGTCCCCGGCGTCCACCGGCACCGCGGCGAAGGCGCGCAGCTCCGCCGCCCGGATCGTGGCGTCCACCGGCACGAGGCCCGCCCCCGGGGCGATCACGAGCGCGCCCGGGACGTCCCGCGGCGGACGTCCGAACGCACGCGCATAGGCGAGCTTGCCCCGGAAGTAGAGGCCGCTCGCGAAGGCGAAGACCTCCCCCAGGGGCGCGCCGTCGCCCTGGACCGCGTGCGCGAGGGCGAAGCGGGCGCGCGGGGAGAGGACGAGCGCCATGCGCTCGCCCCCGCTGTTCGCGGGGGAGAGGAGGAACACGCGGTGCGCCGCCCGCGCGGCCGCGGTATCACCACCCTCGATGACCTCGTGGGTCCTGCCCGTCTTCCTCGTCCTCTTCGCCATCCAGTACGCGGTCGAGACCGGTCTCCTCCTGCTCAACCTGCGCCACGTCGCCCGCGCGCGCGGGGTGCCGGGGCCTCTCTCCGGCCGCGTCGACGAGGCGACGGCCGAGCGGAGCCGCGCCTACACGCTCGCGAACGGTCGCTTCGCGCTCGCGCACGGGGCGTTCTCCACCGCGCTCACGCTCGCGATCCTGCTCTCCGGCGTGCTCCCCACGCTCGACGCGGGGCTCGCGGCGGCGGGGCTCGAGGGCGCGCACCGGTTCGCCGCCTTCCTGGTCGCGCTGAGCCTCGCGTTCTCCGCGGCCGCGCTCCCGTTCGCGCTCTTCCACACCTTCGTGCTCGAGGCGCGCTTCGGCTTCAACCGCACGACCCTGCGCCTCTGGCTCGTGGACCGCCTGAAGGCGCTCGCCCTCCAGGCGGCGCTCGGCGTCCCCCTCCTCTACGCGACCTACGGGTTCATGCGCTTCACCGGCGCGCTCTGGTGGGTCTGGCTCTTCGCCTTCTACGTGGCGATCCAGCTCGTCCTGCTGTGGCTGTACCCGTCGATCATCGCCCCCATCTTCAACCGCTTCCAGCCCTTGCCGGACGGGCCGCTGCGCGCGCGCGTCGAGGCGCTCGCGCGCGAGGCCGGGTTCGCCCACCGCGGGCTGTACGTGATGGACGCGTCGCGGCGCTCGGGCCACTCGAACGCCTACTTCACCGGGATCTTCCGTCCCCGCATCGTGCTGTTCGACACGCTCGTCGAGAAGATGAGCGTGGACGAGGCGGCGAGCGTGCTCGCCCACGAGATCGGCCACTACCGCGCGCACCACGTGCAGCGCCGGCTCGCGCTCTCCGCGGCAGGCACCCTCCTCCTGCTGTTCGCGCTCTCGCGCCTCGTGCCCTGGCCGCCGCTCTACGCCGCGTTCGGCTTCGAGGGCCCGAGCCTGCACGCCGCCCTGGCGCTCGTGTCGCTCGGGGGCGGCGCGTTCGTGTTCTGGCTCTCGCCCCTCGCGGCGCGGCTCTCGCGCCGGCACGAGTACGAGGCCGACCGGTACGCGGTGCGCCTCGCCGGCGCGCCGGAGGCGCTCGAGACCGCGCTCGTGCGCCTCAACGGCGAGAACCTCTCGAACCTCCACCCGCACCCCTGGTACAGCGCGTGGCACTACAGCCACCCGGTGCTCGTGGAGCGGCTCGCGGCGATAGAGCGGGCCGCCGCCGCCGAGCGGCAGGCGGCGGCGCCCGCGGCGGGGTGACTCGCGAGGACGCCTGGCCTGAACGGACGGATCGGGGCTCGCGACGCCGGAGGTGCCGCGCGAATCAGCCCCCGTCGCTCACGCGCTGCCCGTTGGAGCCGCGTAGAGGTCCGTCACCGTCGAGCCGAGGAACGCGACGAGCGCGTCCCGCTTCAGCTTGAGCGTGGGCGTGATGAGCGCCGGGTGATCCTGCGGCGAGCCGGGGATCACCACGAGCCGCTTCGGCTTCTCGTAGTCGCTGAACGCGCCGAGCGCGGCGCGGGCGCGCGGGAGCAGCTCCTGGGCCGCGTCCTTCCCTGCCGCCGCGATCCGCGCGAGCTCCTCCGCCGCGACGAACACCGCCGCGGCCACGAACGGCCGCCCCTCCCCGAGCAGCATCGCCCCCTGGAACGGCGCGGCCGACGCGATGGCCAGCTCGATGGGCTCGGGCGTCACCTTCTTGCCGGTCGAGAGCACCATCAGGTCCTTCTTGCGCCCCTCGATGCGGAGCAGCCCCTCCGCGTCGAGCTGGCCGATGTCGCCGGTGCGGAAGAAGCCGTCCTCGGTGTACGCGCCCTGCTCGTCCTCGCGCTCGAGGTAGCCGGTGAGGAGGAGCGGGCCCCGGAGGAGCAGCTCGCCCTCGGGCGAGAAGCGGAGCTCGTGGTCGGGCGTGACGACGCCGGCGCTCCCCGCGCGGCGCCCGCCGGAGAACAGGTTCGAGGAGATGAGCCCGGCCGTCTCGCTCATGCCGTACAGCTCTACGAACGGCATCCCGAGCGCCTCGAAGAAGCGGAACAGGGCGGGCGCCGCGGGGGCACCCCCGGAGAAGAGGCCGCGCACCCGGCCGCCGAGCTTCGCGCGCACCGCCCTCCCCACGAGCCGGTCGGCGAGCCGGGTGAGCGCGCGATCGCGCGCCGAGCGCCCGCCGTCGACGCGGACCCGCGCCGCGGCGGCGAGCGACGCGTTCGCGAGCGCGCGCAGCGGACCGGGGAGCGCCGCGAGCTTCGCCTCGACGGCCCCGCGGATCCGCTCGTAGACGAGCGGCACGGAGAACAGATAGGTCGGGCCGAGCGCCAGCCCGCGCTCGAGGTCCTCGCGGCGCGAGAGCATGACGAGGCCGTGCGTCTCCGCCAGCGCGAGGGCGAACTGATCGTGCCCGGCGACGTGCGCGAACGGGAGGAAGTGGAGCCCGACGTCCTCCCGCGTGCGGCCGACGGCGACGTGACCGCCCTCGATGGCGTGCACGATGGCGCGCTGCGCGAGGCGGACGCCCTTCGGCCGCCCGGTCGTACCGCTCGTGAAGAGGAGGAGGAACGGGTCCTCCTCGCCCGCGGCGCGGGCGAGCGCCTCGAGCGCGTCGAGGTCGAGGCCCTCGCCCGCGAACACCTCCGCCACCGTCGCCGTGCGGACGCCCGCCGGCACGGAGGCCGGCGCGAGCGGCTCGGCCGAGACGATGGCCGCGAGCCCCGCGGCCGCGAGCTCGGCGGCGATGGGGGCGAGCTTGGCCCAGAGCGCCGCCGAGCCGACGAACGCGATGCGCGGCCGCACGCGGCGCGCGATCCCCTGCACCGGCTCGGGCGCGAGGCTCGCGAACAGCGTCGCGGGCTCGGCGCGGAGGGCCTGGGCCCCGAGGGCGAGCATCTGCCACTCGGGCGAGTTCTCTGCGAGGAGGAGGACGCGCGTGCCCGGGCCCACCCCCGCGTCGCGGAGGAACGCGGCGGCGCGGCCCGCGCCGGCGGCGAAGTCGCCGAAGGTGAGGACGCGCGGGGGTTCGTCGGGCCTCGTGGGATCGAGGTACCGGATGAAGACCTTCCCGGGGACGCGACGGGCGGCGGCGACCATGAGCCGCGGCAGCGTCCGCTCCGGGAACCGCTCGATCGAAAGTCTCCGGTCCATGCTCTCGCTCTCTCCCAGGGCGTGCGGGTGGGGAGCGTGGCCTGAGACTGTCATGCGCGTGTCACCGCGGACGCGCAAGCGCCCCCCGCGACAGGGTCCCCGCAGCAGGGTCAGCGGGCCGCGGTGAGGAGCGCCACCGCCTCGACGTGGTGCGTCTGCGGGAACATGTCCACCGGCTGCACCGCCGCCACCCGGAAGCCCGCCTCGACGCAGGCGCGCAGATCGCGCGCGAACGTGGCGGGATCGCAGGAGACGTAGACGGCGCGCGGGACCCCGAGCTCCCGGAGCGCGGGCCCGATCCCCTTCGCCCCCTCCCGCGGGGGATCGAGGAGCACCGCCCCGAACCGTCGCGCCGAGGGGCCGGTCTCGCGCGCGAACGCGAGCGCGAGCTTCAGCGCGTCCCCTGCGAAGAACCGGACGTTCCCGGCGCCGGCCAGGTCGGCGCGGGCGAGCTCGAGCGCCGGCCCCTGGACCTCCACCGCCGCGACGGCCCGGGCGCGCGCGGCGAGCGGACCGGTGAAGTTCCCCGCCCCGCAGTGCAGCTCGAGGACGTCGAGGCCGTCGGGCGCGAGCAGGTCGAGCGCGGCCCGGACGAGCAGCGCGTTCGCGCCGCGGTTCGCCTGCTGGAAGACGTCGGGCCGGGAGCGCTGCAGCCCGGCGCCGGCCTCGCCCGGGACCCGGGCGTGGCGCAGCACGGGCTCGCCCACGAGGGCCGGCGGAGCACCCTCGGCCTGCAGCACCACGCCGGCGAGCCCCGGCACCGCCTGGAGGAGCGCCTCGACGCGCGAGCGCACCGCGGGCGAGAGCGCGGGGAGGAGGAGCCACGCCGCTCCGCGCCCCTCGAAGGCGGACCACTCGAGGGCGACCTCGCGCGCGGGGAGGCCCGCCCGGACGAGCGCCGGCCCGACGGCCTCGCGCAGCGCATCGAGGCGCTCGTCGAGCAGGTGACACTCGCGGAGCCGCACCGGCGCGTGCGAGCGCCGCCGGAAGTACACGAGCCGGCCGCTCGCGCGGTCGAGGTGGAACTTCGCGCGCGCGCGGTAGCGGAGCGGCGACGGGGAGCCCAGGATCGGGCGCGCCTCGTAGGCGCCGGGCGAGAGCCGCGCGATGCGCCGCAGCGCCTCCGCGACGGTCCGCGCCTTCGTGGCGAGCTGGGCGGCGTAGGAGACGTGGAGCCACTCGCAGCCGCCGCACTCTCGATCGGGATCTTCCGAGAGGCCCCCTGGCCCAAAGTGCACGCAGGGCACGGGGACGCGGACGGCGCCGGGGGCCTCGAGCGAGACGAGCGTCCCGTGCGACGTCCCCTCGCCCGCGGGGACGTCGGCGACGACGCGATCGCCAGGGGCGGTCCACGGCACGAACACCGTCCGCGCGCCGGAGCGCCCCACCCCCTCGCCGCCGGAGGCGAGGTCGTCGATCGTGAGCTCGGTTCGCACGGCCAGGAGAGTTAGCGCGGACGGCGCCCGGTGTCACCGCGGCGCTCGCGCGGGCAGAGGCGCGGCTTCACGCCTCCTCGAGCTGGTGGCGCAGCCGGTTCACGAAGGCCTCGAGGTCGCTCCGCTTGGAGTCGTCGAGGTCGGTGAACTCGACCCCCATGCCGGGCACGAGGTTCACGCGGTTGTCGAACTCGGTGACCCGCGCGACGCGACCCGTGAGCTGGTAGGGGAACGACGCGCCGGGGAGCTGGATGAGGATCTTCACGCCCGTGCCGACCGGCAGCGGGCTGCGGGTGTTGATGAAGAGCCCGCCCTGGCTGATGTTCGTGGCCCAGTCCGTGAGGAAGCTGCCGACGCTGCGGTACGCCACCGGGATCTCGTGGTGGAGGCGCGCGGTCTTGCGCTTGTTCCCCGGCGGGCGTTGCATGTCGAAACTGTAGCAGCAGCGATCGGGGCGGCCAAGGACGCTGCGTGCGCCTCACCGGCACCCCGCCAGAGCTCGTGAAGGAATCGGGGCCTTCGCGAGGTGCAGCAGGCCCATTCGTTCACGCGCTCACGCGAGGACGAGCTCCACCCCGACCCCGCGCGCGCCGAGCCGCGCCGCGGCGCTCCCCTCGCGCACCGCGAGCTCCACGCGGCCCCCGCTCCCCACGTAGGCGACGAGCTCGCCGGGGGCGCCGTCACCGAAGGTGCGCACGAAGCGCACGCGCTCCCCCCCGACGCGCACCTCCGCGACCGCGGCGCCGGCGAGGTCCGCCTCGCGCACCGAGGTGACGAGGTTCCCGAACGGATCGGCGGCGAGCGTCACGCCGGCGAGGGCGCCGCCGCGGCGCTCCGCCCCGGGCCAGGCGAGCCGCTCCGGATCGGAGAGCGAGGGGCCGAGCCGCTCCGGCGCGCCACCCGCGGCGAGGAACGCCGCGGCGGGGGCGAAGAGGTCTCGGCCGTGGAAGGTCGCGCTGCGCGGCGCCGGCACCGCGACGCCCGGGGTGATCTCGAACGCACGCGCGCCCGCGCCGAGGAAGGGCGTGAGGAGCCCGTTGTCGGGGCCGACGAGCAGGCGCCCCGCGGGATCGACGACGCACAGCGCGCGCCGCGCCGTCCCCACGCCCGGATCGACCACGGCGAGGTGGATCGCCGCCGGCGGGAACCAGGGCACGCACGCCTCGAGGAGGAGCGCGCCGGCCAGGACGTCGAACGCGGGCACCTCGTGCGACACGTCCACGAGCCGCGCGTCCGGATGCGCGGCGAGCAGCACCGCCTTGAGCTGCGCCGGGTAGCCGGAGCCGGCGCCGAAGTCCGTGAGGAGCGTGAAGAGCGGGCCCAAGATTCCCCGTCGAAGGGTGAGCGCCGCCTCAGACCTTCATCGTCCTCACGTCCGGCGCGACGATGAGCTTCGGCTCGGTGAGCCGCTGGACCGAGTCCACGGTCTCGCCCGGCGCGAGCTCGCGGAGCACGAGCCCGTCCTGGGTGACGTCGAGCCAGGCGCGGTCGGAGCAGATGGCGGAGACGCAGCGGCGGCCGGTGAGGGGCAGCGCGCACTGCCGCAGGACCTTGGGGCGCCCGTCCTTGGTCGCGTGATCCATCATCACGACCACGCGCCGCGCGCCGGCGACGAGGTCCATCCCGCCGCCCATCCCCTTCACCATCTTGCCGGGCACGAGCCAGTTGGCGAGGTCGCCGTGCTCGGACACCTCGAGCGCGCCGAGGATGGCGAGGTCCACGTGGCCGCCGCGGATCATCGCGAACGACTCGGCCGAGGAGAAGAACGAGGCGCCGGGGAGGACGGTCACCGTCTCCTTGCCCGCGTTGATGAGGTCGGGATCCTCCTCGCCCTCGTACGGATACGGGCCGACGCCGAGGATGCCGTTCTCCGACTGGAGCACGACCTCCACGCCGGGCGGCACGTAGTTCGACACCAGCGTCGGCATCCCGATGCCGAGGTTCACGTAGAAGCCGTCGCGGAGCTCCTGGGCGACGCGGCCGGCGATCTGCTCGCGGGTGAGCGGCATGTCTCGGTCCTCCTCAGGAAGGCCGCGGACGGACCGTCCGCCGCTCGATCCACTTCTCGTACCGCTCGCCCTTCACGACGCGCTTCACGTAGACGCTCGGCGTGTGGACCGCGTCGGGGTCGAGCTCGCCCGGCTGGAGGACGTGCTCCACCTCCGCGATCGTGATCTTCGCGGCGCTTGCCATCATCGGGCCGAACTGGCGCGTCGTCTTCCGGTAGAGGAGGTTGCCCCAGGTGTCGGCCTTCCACGCGTACACGAGCGCGAAGTCGGCCTTGAGCGGACGCTCGAGGAGGTACTCGCGCCCGTCGATGACCCGCGTCTCCTTGCCCTCGGCGACCTGCGTCCCGACGCCCGTCGCGGTGTAGAAGCCGCCGATGCCGGCGCCGCCGGCGCGGATGCGCTCGGCGAGCGTGCCCTGCGGCACGAGCTCCACCTCGAGCTCGCCCGAGAGGAACTGCCGCTCGAACTCCTTGTTCTCGCCGACGTACGACGAGACCATCTTCCGGATCTGGCGCGCCTTCAGGAGGATGCCGAGGCCCTGGTCCGTCGTGCCGCAGTTGTTCGAGATGACGGTGAGGTCCTTCACGCCCTTGCGGTGCAGCGCGGCGATGAGGTTCTCCGGGTTGCCGCACAGGCCGAAGCCGCCGACCATGAGGGTCGCGCCGTCCCGGATGTCCGCCACCGCCGCGTCGGCCGACTCGACGAGCTTGTTCATGGGAGCTCCTCAGCGCTCGACCACGAGCGCGACCGCCTCGCCGCCGCCGATGCAGAGCGACGCGAGCCCGCGGTGCTTGCCGAGGTCCTTCATCGCGTGGAGCAGCGTCACGAGGATGCGCGCCCCCGAGGCGCCGATGGGGTGACCGAGCGCCACCGCGCCGCCGCGCACGTTGACGTTCTTCGCGTCCAGGTCGAGGAGCCGGTTGTTCGCGATCGACACCACCGCGAACGCCTCGTTGATCTCCCAGAGGTCGACGTCCCTCGTCGCGAGCTTCGCCTTCTCGAGCGTGAGCTTCACCGCGTCCGCGGGGGCGATGGTGAACTCGACCGGTGCCCGGGCGGCCCCGCCCCAGGCGCGCAGCCGGCCGAGGACGGTGCGGCCCTCGCGCGCCGCGCGCTCGGCGCTCATGAGCACCACCGCGGCGCCGCCGTCGTTGATGGACGACGAGTTCGCTGCGGTGACGCTGCCGTCCTTCTTGAAGACCGGCCGGAGGCCCGGGATCTTGTCGGGCTTCGCGTTCTTGGGCCCGTCGTCGTCCCAGACGAGCGTCTTCTCGCCACGCTTCGCCTCGACCTCCACCGGGACGATCTCGGCCTTGAAGGCGCCGCTCCGCCACGCCTCGATCGCGCGGCGGGTGGACTCGAGCGCGTACTCGTCCTGGGCGGCCCGCGAGATGCCCTGCGTGGTCGCGCAGGCCTCGGCGCACATGCCCATGTGCTGCTGGTTGTACACGTCCCACAGGCCGTCGTGGACGAGCCCGTCCACGAGCTCGACGTTGCCCATGCGCGCGCCGGTGCGCGCGGCGCGGTCGTAGTACGGGACGTTCGACATCGACTCCATCCCGCCCGCCACCACCACCTCGGCGTCGCCGAGGGCGATCGCCTGCGCGCCCGAGATGACCGCCTTGAGCCCGGAGCCGCAGACCTTGTTGAGCGTCCAGCAGGGCGTCTTCTCCGGGAGGCCCGCGAAGAGCGCCGCCTGCCGCGCGGGCGCCTGACCCACGCCCGCCTGCAGCACGTTCCCCATCACGACCTCGTCCACCGCCGAGGGCTCGACGCCCGCGCGCTCGAGCGCCGCCCGGATGGCGGTCGCGCCCAGCCGCGGGGCGGTGACGCTCGCGAGCGAGCCGAGGAACGAGCCGATGGGCGTACGCGCCGCCCCCACGATGACCACTTCGCGTCCGGGCATTGATGACCTCTCGTCGTCGGGAGCTCCGGAGGGACCTCCGGGCGCCCGGGAACATAGGATGCGCCGATCCGGCGCGCCAACCGAAGCTTTACCGCGCCGGCCTTGCCCGCGCGCGGCGCCCTCTCTAACCTGCCGACCCCGACATGCCCCCTGCCGCCTCGCCCGCCATCATCGTCCACGGCGGAGCCGGAAGCCTCGGTTCCGATGACCCAGCCTCATCCGGGGGCGCCGACGCCCCGCGCCTGGAGGGCGTCCGCCGGGCCTGCGAGGCGGGCCAGGCGGTGCTCCGCGCCGGCGGGAGCGCGCTCGACGCGGTGGAGACCGCGGTGCGGGTGCTCGAGGACGACCCCACCTACAACGCGGGCACCGGCGCCACCCTCACCGCCGCGGGCGACGTGGAGCTCGACGCCTCGATCATGGACGGCGAGACGCTCCGCTGCGGCGCGGTCGCGGTGGTGAAGGACGTGCGGAACCCGGTGACCCTAGCGCGCGCGGTGATGGAGCGGTCGCAGCACGTGCTGCTCGCCGGGCCGGGCGCGTCCGCGTTCGCGCGCGAGGCGGGGATCCCGCCGTACGAGAACGCGCTGCTCGTGACGGCCCGCCAGCGCGCGCGATGGGAGGAGGCGCGCGCCGCTGCGGCCGGGACCGGGCCCGCGGGGACCTTGCCCGGGAAGAAGTTCGGGACGGTCGGCGCGGTCGCGCGCGACGCGCGGGGACACCTCGCCGCCGCGACCTCGACGGGCGGCATGCAGCTGAAGCTCCCGGGCCGCGTCGGCGACACGCCGCTCATCGGCTGCGGCACCTACGCCGACGACGCGCTCGCCGCCGTCTCGTGTACCGGCCATGGCGAGCGGATCATCCAGCTCACGCTCGCGCGCTTCGTCGCGGATCGCGTCGGTCGCGGCGCGACGCCCATGGACGCGGCGCGCGAGGCCATCGCCGCGCTCGGCCGTCGCGTGCGAGGAGAGGGCGGCGTGATCGTCGTCGGACCGCGCGGAGAGGTCGGCTTCGCGCACAACACCCCGGTGATGAGCCGGGCCTGGACGACTCCGGACGGAGACGTGGTCGCGGAGCTCTGATCATGAGCGCCGCCGTCCTCCATCTCGACCCAGCCAGCCGGTCGGCTCCGCGCGCGGTGCGCGCCTCATCTCCTTCGCCCGCCTGCCCGGGCCCTCATCACGTTCCTCGATGGGAAGACGCTCAGGAGCCCGGCGAGCGCGACGCCGCAGGGGAAGTCCCACGGTCTCGCGTCATGGCCCGGGGTCACGCCTTGGATGAACTCCACCTGACCGTCGAATTCGCCGCGCGTCGCCGTCGGCGGGGGATGCGCCGGGCCTCCGCGACGCACAGCCTCGGGCCGACGGGCCATGGAGACCCGGCGAACGGAGGAGGTCGGGGGATGAACTGGAGTCAGCGAGTGAGGACGGGCGTGTTCGGCTGTGCGATGGGCGCGATGCTGACGCTACCGACCCTGGCGGCGGCCCACCTGCCACCCTCGTGCCCCGAGACGTGGAACCCGGCGGCGCAGCCCGAGAAGTTCGATGGGGTTCCGGGCGGGTGGTCGACCGCTCCGGGCACGAAGAACGAGGCCACGCCGCAGAATCCGGACGGCTTCTTCCTCCTGCAGTCGGCGGATGGGCACGGCCTCAAGCTCTACAACGGGTGCCCTGGCATCGGCGGCGTCGAGGACGGGAACGGCGACGGCGAGCAGATCGACGCGCTCGTCGTCCCGGACGGCACCGCCATCAAGTACACCGAGGCGAACGGCAAGGCGCCGGGCTGGAAGCTGATGGCCGGCAGCAAATCGGGTAACCCCCACTCCGACTACGTCTACGTTCACGTGTGGGGCCAGGGAGATCTCTGGATCTGCGACGAGAAGGACGCGACCGCGTGCACCTGCTGCTACGTGCCGCCGCCGCCCTTCACGCCGCCGGCGGACTGATGGCGCTGATCGCTCGAGTCGACCCGGCCCACCGCTCGCCCTTCGACAGGCTCGGAGGCGAGCAGTCTTTGCTCCGCTCCTGCTGAGCGCTTCAAGCACGAGCGGGTCCCGGCATCGAGAGGCCGTCCCGTCGCGGGGCGGCCTCTCGCATTCCAGCCACTAGCCTCCGCGCGAGATGCTGCCGCTCCCCGCGGACTTCGCCTCCTCCACTCGCCCCTCGCCGTGCCACGTCACGTCACCCGAGCCGCTCGTGCGCGCGCGGAGGGCTCCGCCACCGAGCGTCAGCTCCACGGCGCCCGACCCGGACGTACGGACGTCGGCGTCGTGCGCGGTGAGCTCTCGCGCGCGGATGTCGCCCGACCCCATCGTGCGCCCGACGAGGGTCTCCGCCTTGCCCGCGAGGGTGATCTCGCCCGAGCCCCTCGTCGTGACCTCGAGCCGCGCCGCCTCGCCCCGCCAGCGGATCTCGCCCGAGCCGGTCGTGTCGAGCGCGAGGTCTCCCTTGCCGCCGTCGACGACCGCCTCGCCCGAGCCGCGGGTCTCGAGCGCCCGGAGCTCCGGGACGGTCACGATGACGCGCGCCTCGCGGGACGGCCGGACGTCGTCATCGGTGTCCACCACGAGCGTGCTGCCCTCGACGCGCGCGCGGACGTGAGGCTGGAGGTTGGAGTCGACCACGACCGACACCGCGCGTGGCGGACCGACCTTCACGACCGCGTCGACGGCGCCGCGCAGCGAGATGCGATCGAAGGCGCCGGTCTCGCGCTGCTCGGTGGTGACGTTCCCGTCGCCGTCCAGGCGTCCGCGAGCGAGGGCGGGCGTGGCGGCGGAGAGGGTGGCGACGGCGGCGACGGCCGCGAGGGCGAGGCGCATGGAGGCTCCCGATCGGACGAAAAGCGGCCGAGGGATGCCCGGCCCGTGCGCCGGACACCCCCCGCCGGTCCTCTCTCCCCAGAGGGACGGATCGCTCTACGCGCGCGCCGCGGAGTTATTTCGCGGCCGGGAGCTTCCCCAGGTCGAGGAACGGCTTCACGAGGTCGATGGGGAGGGGGAACACCACGGTGGAGTTCTTCTCCGCGGCGATCTCGACGAGGGTCTGGAGGTAGCGGAGCTGCAGCGCGCCGGGGGAGCGGGCGATGACGTCGGCGGCCTGGCCGAGCTTCTCGGCGGCCTGGTACTCGCCCTCGGCCGCGATGACCTTCGAGCGCCGCTCTCGCTCCGCCTCGGCCTGCTTCGCCATCGCGCGCCGCATCTCGTCCGGGAGGTCCACCTGCTTCACCTCGACCGCGGTGACCTTCACGCCCCACGGCTCGGTGTGACGATCGATGATCTCCTGGAGCTGGCGGTTGATCTTGTCGCGCTGGCTGAGGAGGTCGTCGAGCTCCACCTGGCCGAGCACGGAGCGGAGCGTCGTCTGGGCGAACTGGCTCGTCGCGAACAGGAAGTCCGTCACCTGGAGGAAGGCGCGGTCCGCCTGGAGCACGCGGAAGTAGATGACCGCGTTCACCTTCACGGAGACGTTGTCCCGCGTGATGACGTCCTGCGGCGGCACCTGCTCCGCGGTGATGCGCATGTCGATGATGATCATCCGGTCGATGAACGGGATGATCCACTTGAGCCCCGCGGTGCGGATGCCGGCGAACCGGCCGAGCCGCAGGATCACGCCCTGCTCGTACTCGTTGATGATCCGGATGCCGGAGAGGAACCAGAGCAGGACGACGGCGATGGGGATGGCGATTCCGATGAGCGGCACGTCTGGACCTCCAGGACCGTTCGTGGAGCGGCTTGCTTCGCAGCGTGGCCCTACTATCCCGCGGCGGCCGCCTCCGCGACCACCTTCACGGTGAGACCGTCGACCGCGACGACGCGGACGCGCGCCCCCTTCGGGATCGGGAGCGCGCTGCGCGCCTGCCAGTACTCACCGTGGACGAAGACCTCGCCCGCGGCCGGGCCGACGTCCGAGAGCGCCTCGCCCGCGCTGCCGAGGAGGCCGGGCGCCCCGAGCTGCAGCGGGCGCCGCCGCGTCGCGGCGATCTTCCAGGCCATGAAGCCGAGCGCGAGCGCGACCGCGATGGGCGTGGGCCAGACGATCCAGGGGGAGATCCGGAGCGCGCCCGGCGCGAAGCGGTAGTCGGGCGAGGCCTGATCCACGAAGAAGAGCAGGCCGAGCACGAGGCACGCCGTCCCTCCGAGGCCCGCGAGGCCGTGGGTCGTGACGTAGGCCTCCACGACGAGGAGCGCCGCCCCCACGAGCAGGAGGATCACCGCGCCCGCGTTCACCGGGATGACCCGCATCCCCATGAAGCCGAGGAAGAGCGCGAACGCGCCGACGACGCCCGGCACGAAGGAGCCGGGGTGGTACAGCTCGAGCGCGATCCCGAGGGTGCCGACGAGCATGAGGATCGCGAGGACGTTCGGGTCGGCGAGGAAGGACAGGAGCTTCTGGCGGAGCGTCTTCTCGTAGGGCTCGAGCGCGGCGCCGCGGGTCCGCAGCGTGCTCTCTCCGGCGGAGGTCTTCACCTTGCGCCCGTCCGCGGCGTCGAGCGCGGAGCGGAGGTCCGGCGCGGTGAAGTCCACGACGCGCTGCTTCACCGCGTCGGCCGAGGTGATGGCGACGCTCTCGCGGACCGCGCGCTCCGCCCAGTCGGCGTTCCGGCCGCGGGCGGCCGCGACGCTGCGCGCGAAGGCGGCGGTGTCGTTCTCCACCTTCTTCGCCATGTCCTTGCCGGCCTCCTCCGCGACGTCGCGGCCGGAGCCGGTCACCGGATGGGCGGCGCCGATGTTGGAGGTCGGGTGCATCGCCGCGACGTCCGCGGCGAGCGTGAGGAACACGCCCGCCGAGCCCGCCCGCGCGCCGGCGGGGCCGACCCACACGACGATCGGGGTGGGCGAGGCGAGCATCGCCTGCACGATCTCGCGGGTGGCGTCGAGCGCGCCGCCCGGCGTGTCGAGGGTGACGGCGAGCGCCGCGTAGCCGCCCTCGCGCGCCTTCGCGAGCCCCGCCTCGACGTACTCCGCGGTCCCGCCGGTGATCGGACCGCGGATCTCCAGCGTGAGCACCCGCTGCGCGCCGGCAGCGGGCGGCGCGACGGGGGCGGCGAGCGCGAGCGCCGCCGCGATCGCGGCCGTGGCCGCGACGGTGAGGCGCGCTCTCGAGAGAAGGCGCATGGCTACCTCCGCGGCGTGGGCCGCCCGAGCTCCTTCATGACGAGCTGCAGGTCCTCCCACGCCTTCTTCTTCTCCTCCGGGCTGCGGAGGAGATAGGCCGGGTGGAACGTCGGCATGAGCTTCACGCCGCCGTAGGTCGACCAGCGACCGCGGAGCCTGCTGATGGGCGTCGGGTCGCGGAGCAGGGTCTGCGCCGCGAACTTGCCGAGCGCGACGATCACCTTCGGTGAGATGGCGTCGATCTGCCGGCGCAGGAACGGCTCGCACGCCGCGATCTCGTCCGGCTCGGGGTTGCGGTTCCCGGGGGGGCGGCACTTCACCACGTTCGCGATGTAGACGTCCTCGCGCCGGAAGCCCATCGCCTCGATCATCCGGGTGAGGAGCTGCCCCGCCTTGCCGACGAAGGGCTCTCCTTGCGCGTCCTCGTCGGCCCCCGGCCCCTCGCCGACGAACATCAGCTCCGCCTGCGGGTTGCCCACGCCGAACACGAGGTGCGTCCGGCCTCCGGCGAGCTTGCAGCGCGTGCACTCGCCGAGGTCCTGCCGCAGCGCGAGCAGCGCGGGGCTGCCGCACCCCTTGCCGGCGAGGGAGTACTCGCCCTCGGAGGGCGCCGGCGAGCTCCCCACGCCGGGAGGAGGTGGCGCGGCCGGGGCGGTCGGGGCGGCTCGAATCGCTCCCTGCGGCGGCGGCTCCCTCGAGGTGGACGGCGGCAACACCGGTTCGGGGATCTCGGCGACGCCCGCGGAGCGCAGCCACGTGAGGTGGCGAAGCGCCTCCTCGGCGACTCGCGCGAGCTCCTCGCTCCCCTGCCCGACGTGCTTGCTCACGGCCGCTCGACCCCACGAGAAATACGGATCCGCGCGTTGCGACGCGACTGATCCGGAACCTAGAATCCCGACCAGATGACCACGAAGCGCCTGCTCGCCACCCTGCCACTTGCCGTCGTCGCGCTGCTCGTCCTGTTCCTACCGTCCGAGGCCCACGCGTGGGGCCCGCTCGCGCACCTCAGCTTCTCGGCGCAGGCGCTCGCCAGCCTCGGCGCGGTGCAGCCCTCGATGCGCGGCCTGCTCCAGGACTTCGGCCACGACTTCCTGTACGGGTCGCTCGCGGCGGACATCGTGGTCGGCAAGAACATGGCCAGGTACCTGTACCACTGTCACAACTGGCGCGTGGGCTTCAACGTCTTCAAGCAAGCGAAGCCCGGCGCGGAGCAGGCGTTCGCGCTCGGCTTCCTCGCCCACCTCTCCGCCGACACGGTCGCCCACAACTACTACGTCCCGTTCAAGACGGTCGCCTCGTTCCACAAGACGAACACGCGCCACGCCTACTGGGAGCTGCGCTACGACCAGCGCATGGACCGGACGCTGTCGCGGCTCGCCCGGCAGGTCTCGACCCGCGCGCTGCGCGAGCACGACGCCTTCCTGGACCGGACGCTCGCGGGCGCGTCGGTGCTCCCCTTCGGCGTCTCGAAGCAGCTCTTCCGCTCGCTCCTGGCGAGCGCGCGCATGACCCGGTTCCACCACGTGTCGCGCTCGCTGCTCGCGCCCGAGCGGAACCTGGTGCTCGAGCCGGACCTCGTCACCGAGACGAACGGCCTCGCGCTCGAGGCGATCCTCGGCCTGCTCACCGAGGGCGAGCGCTGCCAGGCCGCCCGCGCGGACGCCACCGGGGCGCGCAACATCCGGCTCGCGAGCGACCTCCGCAAGCAGCTCAAGCAGCGCACCGCGCGGCGGTACGTCCTCGCCCGCGACGCCCACGAGATCGCGGCGGAGACCCGCGAGAGCTTCCGCGGCGCGATCGAGGGCAAGCTCGTCCTGCCGTCCTCGCTCGCGAAGCTGGTCGCCTGAAGACGGACCGCGATCCGGCCCCGCTCATCCCCGTGGCTGGCGAGCGCCTTCCGGAACGGCGCCGTGAAGCGCCGTTCCTCGACGGCCTGCTAGCTCGCCTTCGGCCGCCGCCCGTCGAGCACCGGGAGGATCCAGTCGAGGATCGCCTCGGCGACCTGCTCCTTCGTCCCCTCGATCTCGGCGAGCTCGCCCGACGAGACGAGGGCGACCCGGTTCGTGTCCGAGCCGAAGCCGGCGCCGGGCGCGCCCACCTTGTTCGCGACCACGAGATCGCAGCGCTTGGCCTTCAGCTTCTCGCGCGCGTGGACGATGACGTCCTCCGTCTCGGCGGCGAACCCGACCAGCACCGGCGCGTCCGGACGGTCCGCGAGCCGCGCGCCGAGCCCGGCGAGGATGTCCGGCGTGCGCGCGAGGACGAGCGTCTCCTCCCCCGGGGACTTCTTCCGCTTCTGCGGCGCGACCTCGCGCGGCCGGTAGTCGGACACCGCTGCCGCGCCCACGAAGAGATCCATGCCCCCGGCCGCCGCGTCCACCGCGCGCGCCATCTCCTCCGCGGTCTCGACGCGCACGACCCGGACGCCGGCGGGGTCGGCGAGCGCGGTGGGCCCGGAGACGAGCGTCACCTCCGCGCCGCGGCGCGCCGCCGTCGCCGCCACCGCGTAGCCCATCTTCCCGGTCGAGGGGTTCGAGATGAAGCGCACCGGGTCGATGGGCTCCCGCGTCGGCCCCGCGGTGACGACCACGCGGCGCCCGGCGAGGTCCTGCCGGCCGAGGAGCCGCGCCGCCGCGAGCGCGATCTGCGCCGGGTCGGCGAGGCGCCCCTCCCCCACGTCCCCGTCCGCGAGCTCCCCCGCCTCCGGGCCGACGACGTGCATCCCGCGCGCGCGGAGCGCCGCGAGGTTCTCCTGGACCGCCGCGTTCGCCCACATCCGCGTGTTCATCGCCGGCGCCACGAGCACGGGGCACCGCATCGCGAGGAGCGTGGTCGTCACGCCGTCGTCGCCCATGCCCGCACGGATCCGCGCGATGAGATCGGCCGTGGCCGGCGCGACGATGGCGAGGTCCGCCGAGCGGGCGAGGCCGAGGTGCCCGTAGGCGAGGTCGGCCGCGGGATCGAGCAGGTCGACGAGGACGGGCGCGCCGGAGATCGCCTGGAAGGTGAGCGGCCCGACGAAGCGCGTCGCGGCCGGCGTCATGGCGACGCGCAGCGTGCCGCCGCCCTTCACGACGAGGCGCCCGACCTCGCAGGCCTTGTACGCGGCGATGCCGCCGCCGACGCACAGGACGACCGTGCGGTTGCGGAAGTTCATGCGGGCCATCTTACAGCGTTGCCCGTTCGGACCGCGCCCGTCGTGAGGCGCGAGGGTGGCGTCGCGCTCCGGGCAAGCGAAAGGCCCGGACGGGCGGCGCTCGAAGCGCTTTGCGGCGGGCCCACCCGATGCCATCCTGCGCGGGCGTGGATCCCAGCCCCGCCCCATCCGAACCGACGGCCGCGCCCCGGCCGGCGAGGAAGAGCGCGCTCGCGTTCTTCGGGGTGCTGCTCGTGCTGTTCCTGCCGGGGCTCCTCGCGCAGGCGCTCCACGTCTTCGCCGGCCTCGTCTGGTCGGAGCTGTTCGTCTTCCTCCTGCCCGCGCTCGTGCTCACGCTGGGCTCCAACCTGCGCGCCGTCCCGTACCTCCGGCTCGGGCGCGTGCGCCCCGCCGCGGTGGTGCTGGGCGCGCTCTGCGGCGTCGCCGGGACCCTCCTCGCCATGGCCGTCATGGCGGCCGCGCAGCAGGTCATGCCGCGCTCCTGGATCGAGACCTTCGACGTCGCGAAGCTCTTCGATCGCCCGCTCGCCGAGCGCGTCTTCCTCGCGGTCGTCGCGACGTTCGTCGCCCCGCCGTGCGAGGAGATCGCCTTTCGCGGGTACCTGCAGACGACGCTGCTCGCGCGGCGTGCGCCGGCCGTCGCGATCGCCGGCTCGAGCCTGCTCTTCGCGGTCATCCACCTCGACCCGGTCCGCTTCCCGGCCCTGCTCGTGCTCGGCGCCGTGTTCGGGTGGCTCGCGTGGCGCTCGGGCTCGCTGTGGCCCGCCGTCGCCGCCCACGCCGCGAACAACGGCCTCGTCTCGCTGTTCGCCATCGCCGCGCCGCGCGCGGCGCCCGAGGTGGAGAACCCGCCCCTCCTGGCGCTGCTCGGCGCGCTCGTCCTCGGCGCGGCGGCGCTCGCGCCGCTCCTCGCGGCGTTCCGCTCCGTCGCGGCGGGGCCGCTCTCCCCGGAGACCGCGCTCGTCCTGCGCGATCCGGCCGATCCCTCGACCCGCTTCCGGCCGGGGCGGGTGCCCGCGTGGCTCCGGCTCACGCTGCTCCTCGGCCTTCAGATCCTGCTCGCGCTCGTCCTCGCCGTCCGGATGGGCCTCTTGCCCGGCGCGCGGCGCTGAGCCGCCCTCGGGGCGCGAAGCACGAGCGGGGGAGATCGAGGCGAGCGGCCGCGTCCGTCAGATCGACCCGCGCGGCGCCGGCCCCATCCCCTCGTCCTTGGGCGGCTTGCCGCACTCGGCCATCGTGTCCTCGACGAGCTGCGCGAGCCGCCCTCGCTTCTGCGTGTCGAGGAGCGCGTCGAGCTCGTCGCGCCGCGCCTCGGGGTCGGCCCGCAGGAGGGAGCGGTACGCCCTGAGCACGCTCTCGATGCCCGCGGTCTGGACCGCCACCCAGTCGTCCTTGGCGCGCGGGTGCTCGATGAGGTAGGTCGCCATCCCGAAGATGGACTGGAGGTACAGAGCCCGCCCGTGAGGGCCGGAGTCCTCCACGAGGACGTCCAGCGGACCCGAGCAGCTCCGCACCTGGACGTCGGGGATCGCGACGATCCAGTCGAGGAGCCAGCGGCGGGAGTCGTTCGCGTCGCGCGCGAGCGGGTCCTTCTCGAGCTTGCGCGTGGTCTGCACCGCGCGCCGGCGCTCCTCGGCCGTCGAGGGTCCGCGCGCGCCCGCGAGGGCGGGGACGAGGAGCGCGAGCGCGGTGGCGACGAGCAGCGGGCGGATCACGTGGACCTCCGGAGCAGGTGGGCCGGATCCGAGCATGGGTCGCGCCACACGTCGAGCGCGACCGCACCGTCTCCTCCTTGGGGCGGAACCTCGGTAGGCCCCTCGACAACGCGGTGCGGGTAAGCGAGCTATCGACCCACGGCGGCGGGGTGCGGGCGCCCTGCGGGGCGGCGGAGGCGGGGACCGGAGGCATTCGATGGGCAACGATGGTTCGCAGCTCGAAGACCGGGTCCTCCTGCTCATGCCCACCGCCCACGGCGCCGACCTGGCGGGGCCGGCGCTGCGCCGCGCGGGGCTGAACGTCGTCTCCCTCTCCGACACGACCACGCTCGCCAGCGAGCTCGGCCGCGGCGCGGCGGCGCTGGTGCTCGAGGCGGAGGCCCTCGGCCCGGACGCCCTCACCGAGCTCTCCGGCGCGCTCGGGCTGCAGGAGGCGTGGTCGGACCTGCCGGTCATCGTCCTGTGCCCCGCCGGCCTGCGCCTGCCCGCCGCGTCGCCTGCGCCGGAGACCCTCGAGGCGCTCGGCAACGTGACGCTCGTCGAGCGGCCCGCGCAGGTCCTCACCCTCCTCGGCGCGGTGAAGCTCGCGGTACGCAACCGCCGCCGCCAGTACGCCGCGCGCGACCTCATGCGCCAGCTCGGACGCGCGGTGGACGCCCGCGACGAGTTCCTCGCGATGCTCGGCCACGAGCTGCGCAACCCGCTCGGCGCGATCCTCCTCGCGCTGCCGCTCGTCCGCGCCTCCGACGACGAGCGCCCCCGCGGGATCATCGACCGCCAGGCGCGGCGGCTCGCGCGGCTCGTCGACGACCTGCTCGAGGTCTCGCGCGTCACCCGCGGGCAGATCACGCTGCGGCGCGAGGTCGTCGACCTCAACGAGATCGTCGGCGAGGCGGTGGCGGGGCTCGCCGAGGCCGCGAGGCTCCAGGGGCTCGACCTCGCGGTGTCCCTCTGGCGCGAGCGCGTCCCCGTCCACGCCGACTCGGTCCGCGTGGAGCAGATCGTCGCGAACCTCCTCGCGAACGCGCTCAAGTACACGCCCTCCGGCGGGCGCGTCACCGTGCTCGTCGCCCGGCGCAACGAGAAGGCCTCGATCCGCGTCTGCGACGACGGGATCGGCATCCCGCCCGAGATGATCTCCCGCATCTTCGAGCCGTTCACCCAGGCCGCGACGACCATCGACCGCGCCCAGGGTGGGCTGGGGCTCGGCCTCGCGCTCGTGAAGCGGCTCGTCGACCAGCACGGCGGCACCGTCGAGGCGCGGAGCCCGGGGCCGGGCCTGGGGAGCGAGTTCGAGGTGTCGCTCCCGATCGCCGCGGTCACCGAGGCGGGGGAGCGGCCCCTGCCCCGCCAGGAGCCGCGCGCGGGCAAGCTCCGCGTCCTCGTCGTGGAGGACAACGAGGACAACCGCGACGCGCTCCGCCTGCTCGTCGAGCACCTCGGCCACGAGGTCGACGCGGTCGAGGACGGGCTCCGCGGCGTCGCGCGCGCCCTCTCGGATCACCCCGACGTGATGCTCGTGGACATCGGCTTGCCCGGGCTCGACGGCTACGAGGTCGCGCGGCGGGTCCGCGGCGCGCTCGGCCAGGGCGTGAAGCTCGTCGCCGTGACGGGCTACGGGCAGCCGGAGGACCGGCGCCGCGCCATCGCCGCCGGCTTCGACCAGCACCTCACGAAGCCGGTGGACTACGACACGCTCTTCCGGCTGTTCAAGCCGGGCTCGTGGTCGTCGCCGGTCGGAGCGGCCGCGGGCTGACGCGCCGCTCCGGGCCGCCCGGGCGCGCGCGCTGCGCGTCGCCCCGGCGCCGCGGCTACAATCGCCTCCGCATGGTCATGACCGGCCAGTTCCTGGAGCGGCCCGCGCTCGTGGACGTGCAGGGGCTCGTGCTCGAGGCGCTCTATCACCGCGGGTCACGCCGCCCGGCGCTGCTCGTCTGCCCGCCCCTCGGCGGCGGCGGCATGGACGCGCCGCCCGTGGCCGAGCTCGCCTGGAGCGCGGCGCGCGCGGGGCACCCCTCGCTCAGGTTCCAGCACCGGGGCGTCGGCGCCTCGCAGGGCGCGCCGGATCCCGCGCGCGCGCTCGACGACGCCCTCGCCGCGCTGCGACACCTCGCCGAGACCGCCGGTGGATCCATCGCGCTCGCGGGGGTGGGGTCCGGCTGCGAGACCGCGCTCGCCCTCGCGGCGGCGCGTCCCGAGCTCGCGCGGCTCGTGCTCGTCGCCCCGGAGCGCGCGCCGCGCCCGGCGGCCGGCGCGCGCGTGCTCGTGCTCGTCCCGGAGCACGGCGCGCGGGTGCAGACCGGGGAGTGCGAGGGAGCGCAGGTGGACACGGTGCCGGACGCGGACGCGCTCTTCCGGGCGGGGCTGCCGGAGATGGGGCGGAGGGCGGTGGAGTGGATCGGGAGGGGTTGAGGGGGTCCGCCGGTAGCAGAACCCGCGACCGCGACCGCGACCCCGACCTCGACCGCCCCCTACCCCACCCGCCGCAGCACGAGGCACTTCAAGTATCGCCCCTCCCGGAACTGGAGGGACACCGGGTGGTCCGGGGTCTGCCGCGTCTCCTCGACGAGCTGCAGCTCCAGCTTCGCCTTGTACGCGGCCTCCTTCACCGCCTCGGTGAACTGCTCGGCCGAGACGCGCGCGGAGCAGCTCGCGGTGACGAGCAGGCCGCCCGGGGCGAGCACGGCGAGCGCGGCGCGGTTCAGGGACGCGTAGCCCGCGAGCGCGGCGTCGACCGCCTTCTGCGACTTCGCGAACGCCGGGGGATCGCAGACGACGAGATCGAACCGGCGGCCCTCCCGCTTGTACCGGGCGAGCAGCTCGAACGCGTCCTCGGTCGCGAACGCGTGATCGGCCGGGTCGAGGCCGTTCGCGCGGAAGTTCTCGCGCGCGAGCGCGATGGCGTCCCTGTCCACGTCCACCGACACGACGTGACGCGCGCCGCCGAGCGCGGCCGCGACCGAGAAGCCTCCCGTGTAGCTGAACAGGTTCAGCGCCTCCGGCCGCCCCGCTGCGAGCGCGCGCACGCGGCGGCGGTTCTCGCGCTGGTCGAGGAAGTGGCCGGTCTTCTGCCCGCGCCGCACGTCCACGAGCACCTGCATCCCGTGCTCGTCGTAGGCGATCCGCTCCGGCGGCTCCGCGCCCCACAGGACGCGGCCCTGCGGCGCCCCGGCGTCGGCGTCGTCGAGGTCGTCGCGCGGGATCTCGTCCCGTCCGAACACGCCGGCGAGCCCCTCGGCCTCCGCCCGCAGCGCCTCCACGATCGCCGCGCGGTGGGGGGTGAGGCCGGCGGAGTAGAGCTTCAGCACCGCGAAGGTGTCGTAGCGATCCGCCACGACGCCGGGCAGCCCGTCCGACTCGCCGTGCACGAGCCTGAAGCCGGTCGTGCCGTGGACGAGCTCGCGCCGGAGCGCGATCGCGCGCGCGATCCGGCGGCGCCAGTACGCCGCGTCGATGGCCTCGGCGGGCTCCCGCGTCAGGATCCGCACGGAGATGGCGGAGTGCGGATCGTAGTAGCCGCGCGCGACGAACCGCCCCTCCTCGGTCACGTCCACGATGGCGCCCGCGGGGAGCCCCTTCGGCGCCCGCTCCACAGCCTTGCGGAACACCCACGGATGGCCCGCGCGCAGGTGGCGCGCGAGGTCCTTGCGCAGCTCCAGCTCCGCCTCGCCGCGCACCGCGCTGCCGACTGCCCTCATCGCGCCTCCGCCCTGGCGCGCCTCGCGCGCCGGCCCGTGCGCGCGCGCTCCTCGCGCGCGCGTGAGAAGTTCCCCACGACGAGCCCCGGCCGCGCCGCCTTCAGCTCGGCCACGAGTCGCCGGATCCCGAGGGCGCGTCCCGCCCCGCCGCGGCCTCGCGCGAGCTCCGCGTAGACGTCCGGATCGAGCGCGAGCGGCCGCGTCTGGACCTGGTCCACACCCGTCTCGGCGACGAGCCGGCACAGCCGCTCCGCCTCGCCCTCGCGGTCGGTGACGCCCGGGAAGGTGAGCAGGTTCAGCGCGACGTACGCGCCCTTCGCCTTCGCGACGTGGAGCGAGCGCACGACGTCCTCGAGGCCGTAGCCGCTCGGGCGGTAGTACGCCGCGTACAGGTCGGGCGAGGCCGAGTTCGTCGAGATCCGCACCGAGTCGAGCCCCGCGTCGCAGAGCTTCCCGAGCGCGGCCGGGAGCGAGCCGTTCGTGTTCGCGTGCAGCGAGCCGCGCGGAGTCTCCGCCCGCACGCGCCGGAGCGCCCGCTCGATCTCCTTCCAGCGCGTGAGCGGCTCCCCCTCGCAGCCCTGGCCGAAGCTCACCATCACGTGCCCCGTCGCGCGCGCGAGGTGGCGCAGGGCCACCTCCGCCATCTCGTCCGCGGTCGGCGCCTGCGCGATCCGCTCGTGGCTCGAGGGCGGCATCCCCTCCTGCTGCTCGGAGAGGCAGCCGACGCACGAGGCGTTGCACGACGCCGACGCCGGGATCGCCCCCTCGTCCCGGCCGTAGAACGTGTTCTGCGCGGTGAAGCAGCGCCACTCGAGCGCGCAGCGCGCGAGCTGCCGGTAGATGGGGTTGTCGGACTCCTCGAGCGTGCGCGCGACGAGGTCGGGGAGCTCCTCGGTCGAGTGCGCGGCCGGGCTCCAGTGGCTCCGGCGATCCGTGTGCAGGGCCCACGCGACGGGACCGCGCGCGCCGAGGGCCGCGGCCGTGTACGCCCACTGCGGGAGGATCGGCGCCTCGCCGGTCGTGGGGAGGGCCGCCCTGGCCGCGGCTGGCAGGAACGTCCGCGTGTACCCCGGCGGCAAGGTGGCGCCCACGGCGTGCGGCTTCACCCTCCTGCGCCCGATCTTGACCTCGTGGAGGACGATCGGTTCGCCCGTCGCCGGATCGAGGCCCACGGGCCGCCGGCCCGGGAGCATGCAGAGGGACGCCCCCTCGGGGAGGTCGAGCGGGCGCTCGCGCGTCGCGAGGATCTCGTCGCCGCTCCGCACGGCGGCGTCGAGCTCGGGGTGGTCGTAGACGTTTCCGCGGTCGTCCGCGAAGAGGAGCTTCGGCATTCGGCGTTCTATCTAAGCGTGGCGCGCGGCGTCGCCCGGGCGGAGGGTACGATCTCGCGGCCCGCGGTCATACCACGCAGGCGGCCGGCCAGGCGCCCGCCTCCGCGCCCGTGCCTCCGCTCCGGCTCGCGCCTCGGAGGCATGCGTACCCCCTCAGGGCCGATTAGAATTCGCGGGTCCTTTCCGTCATCTCGACTGCATGCACCCCTGGCGACCGGGCGCGGGGGTGAGGCGCGGGAATCGTTTCGGCCGGCTGCTCGTTCCCTGGGTCGTGGTACGAGGGAAGCGGAGCACGGACGAGCGGAATAGAACCCGGGTGGGAGACACGAACCCCTGATGTTCGATCTGAGACAGACCGATCTCACGCGTGGCGAGTTCGAGGAGCTCGCGCTCAAGCACCTCGACCCGCTGTACTCCGCGGCCCTCCGGCTCACCAAGAACGACCGCGACGCGGAGGATCTCGTCCAGGACACGTTCCTGCGGGCCTACCGGTTCTTCGAGAAGTTCGAGCGAGGAACCAACATGAAGGCCTGGCTGTTCAAGATCCTGACGAACACCTTCATCAACCGCTACCGGCGGTCGGTGAAGGAGCGGAACATCGTCGAGGGATCCGAGCGCGACGCCGTGCACGAGCGGTTCGTGTCGAGGGAGGCGGCGGAGTTCGCCGCGAACCCGGAGCAGTACTTCTTCGACCGGCTGCTGTCCGACGACGTGCTCAAGGCCGTCGACTCGCTCCCCATCGACTTCCGGCTCGTCGTGATCCTCGCGGACCTCCAGGAGTTCTCGTACAAGGAGATCGCCGAGATCCTGGACGTCCCGGTGGGCACCGTCATGAGCCGCCTGTACCGCGGGCGGCGCCTCCTCCAGAAGGCGCTCGCGAGCTACGCGGTGGTCTCGGGCGTGCTGCAGGAGGTCGGGGAAGACGGCAGCATCGACCTCGAGACGTATCGGAAGCGCCGCGGCAAGTCGGCGTAAGGCCCCGGCGGAACGCGCCCATGGCGATCGAACCCACGCTCATCGCGGCCCTCGAATGCAGCGACGTCGAGCGCTCGGTCGATCCGTACCTCGACCGCGAGTTCGACGAGCGCGAGCGGTCCGAGATGGACGTCCACCTCGCCGCGTGCCCGCGCTGCCGCGCGCTCGTCGAGCGGCAGGCCCGGATGCGCGCCGCGCTGCGCGCGAAGCTCCGCGAGGCGCTCGGTGAGGACGCACCCTCCGGCCGCGCCCCGCCCGCGCTCCGCACCCGCATCGAGGGGGCCCTCGCGCGCCGCCGCAAGCCGCTCTGGCGCCGCGCCCTCGCGCCCATCCCGATCGCCACCCTCGCCGCCTGCGTCGCGGGCGTCCTGCTCGTGCTCTGGCTCGATCCCCTCGGCCACGGCGGCAGCCCGCTCCTGGAGGACGCGATCCGCAAGCACCACCGCGAGCTCCCGCTCGAGGTGACCTTCACCGATCCCGAGAGCGGCATCCCCGGCTGGTTCGCCGGGAAGCTCGACTTCAACCCGGCTCCGCCACGCTTCCGCGCCGCCGGCGTGCAGGTGCTGGGCGCGCGCCTGTCGCACATCGGCGCGTGGCCGGCCGCCTACATCCGCTACCAGCTCCCCCGCGGCCAGGCCGGCCTGTTCATCGTCGACGATCCCGACGGCCGGTTCGACGCGTCCGGGCGCGAGGTGAAGATCGGGCCGCACAAGGTCAAGATCGCGACCGCCCGCGGCTACAACGTGGCGGTCTGGCGCCAGGACGAGATCGTCTACTCCCTCGTCTCCGACCTCGACGAAGCTCAGCTCTTCGATCTCGTCCAGACTGCGCAGGCCGACGCCTCTCATTAGCCGCGCATTTTGATCCGCGCCCGGGCTGGGGTAGAGTTTCCCAGCCTTTTCCGCGCGGTTGCCTCATCGCCGCGCCCCGTCCCGCCCCTCCCGGAACGCGCGATGCCCACGAAGATCCTCCTCATCGAGAACGACGCCGCCCTCGCGTCGGCGCTCACCGACGCCCTCGAGTCCGAAGGCTTCGAGGTCCGCGCCACCGGGGACGGCAAGGAGGGGCTCGACCTCGCGCGCGAGTGGGGCCCGCAGGCCGTGGTGCTCTGCGTCGAGCTCCCGGGCATGAGCGGCTACCTCGTCTGCCAGCGGCTCAAGAAGGACGACGCCCTCAAGTCGATCCCGCTCGTGCTCACGAGCGCGGAGGCCACCGAGGAGACGTTCGAGAAGCACCGCGCGTTGAAGGTCCGCGCCGACGAGTACCTCTTCAAGCCGTACGCCACCGAGGCGCTCGTGGACGCCGTGCTTCGGGTCGCCGGCGCGCCGGAGCCGGCAGACGAGTACGACATCCCGCGCCCGGCCGACGATCTCGAGGAGGAGGAGCTCGTGAGCCTCGAGGACGCGATGGGCCTCGAGGCGCTCCCCAACGAGCCGGTGGAGGATCTCCCCGCGCTCGACCTGTCGGCGCTCCCGGACGAGCCGGTCGAGAGCCCGCGCAGCGCGGGCGCGGACGACGAGCTGCGCCTGCTCGACGACGCGTTCGAGGAGCTCGCCGCCCCGCGGACCGCGGGCGAGGACGAAGGGCTCGACCTGGAGCTCGGGCTGCCGCAGCCCGAGGACGGCGAGCCGTTCCGCCTCGACGACGGCGTCCTCGAGACCGGCGCGCCCGCGGACGGCGGGGAGCCCGAGCTCGGGCTCGACGCGCTCTCCGACGGGCCGGACTCGCTCGGGCTCCCCGAGGGCGACGACGACCGCCCGCCCTTCCGTGAGCACGACCGGCCGGACGACGCTGCGCCGGCCCGGGCGGCCCGGCCGGCTCCGCGCGCCCCCGTCCGCGGCGCGAGCGCAGACCTCCTCCGCGCCGCGGGCATCCCCCTCCTCGACGAGCTGCCCGCGCCGGCGACCTCCGGCTCCGCGGCCCGCGCCGACGTGGGGCGGCTCGAGCGCGAGCTCGAGGACGCGCGCGCGCGAACCGCCGACGCGGAGGCCGCGCTCGCCGGCGCGCGCGAGAAGATCGACGCGCTCTCGGCGCAGGCCCGTCGCGCCGAGGGCGACGCGGCCGAGGCGCGCCGCCGGGCGGCGGACGCCGAGCGCCGCGCGGAGCTCGCCGAGGCCGAGGCGCGGCGCAAGGGCGAGGAGTCCGCCAAGGCCTCCGGCGCGATCGCCCGCGCGGAGGCGCTCGAGCAGGAGCTCGACGCGCTCCGGACCGACCTCGTCGTCGCGCGCGGAGAGGCCGAGGGCGCCCGCGGCGAGGCGGAGAAGCGCACCGTCGAGCTCCGCAAGCGCGTGCAGGAGCTCGAGGCGGCGAACGCCAAGAACGAGGAGCGCGTGCTCCGCGCCTACCAGAAGATCAAGGGCGACGAGAAGGTGCGCGACAAGGTGCGCAAGGCGCTCGCGATCGCGGCGCAGCTCCTCGACGAGGGTGCGCCGGCGGAGCCGGGAGCGAAGGACCCGCGCGCGGCGCCCCCTCGCGAGTAGCGCGGCCTACCCCAGCGCCTCTTCCTCTTCGTGAAGCTCTCCGTGCAGGCGGAGATCCAGGCCGAAGTAGCGGAGCATCCGCTGCTGGTGGCGCGTGAGGCCGCGGAGCTGGAGGCGTTCGCCGCGCTGCGCGAGATCGCGCGCGACGGCGGCGAGGCCGAAGTCCTGGCAGTCCCGCACCTGCGAGAAGTCGACGACGAGCGCGTCGCTCGAGGGGATCTCGCCGAGCCAGCCGGTGAGGCGCGTCGCGGCCCGCCCGTCGAACGTTCCACCGATACGAATGACCAGCTCCCCGTGCGCGCCTCGCGTCACGTCCATCATCTCGTTCACCTCGCGATTGCGAGCGTCTAGGGTGTGGCCGCCCTCCCGGGCGGTCAACTTCCGACCCCAAGCGAGCCCCACTGCGACGCGGTCTCGCGGGGTTTCACTCGCCTGTTCGCGAATCGTGCTCGGCCGTTTAGTGCGTCTCGGCTCCGGGGATCTCCTGCGACATCTCGTCGCCGCCGCTCGCGGCCCGCATGGCGCCGAGCGCGGCTCCGATCGCGATCAGGTTCGTGGGCGAGAGCGCCGCGCGCGCCGCCGCCTTCACGAACGGGCGCATGACCGGCCACAGCCCGCCTCCGAGGACGAACCCGGCCGCGGCGGCGACCCCCAGGACGGCCATCGGCCGCTCCTGCATGTGCCGCTCGAGCTCGACCTGCTCGGCGAACCGCGTCACCGCGTCGCGGGCCTGGCGGCTCACCGACTTCAGCGTCTCGCCCACCTCGTTCATGTCGTCCATCGCCGCCATGTCTCCCGCCCCCCTCGTCCCTCGGTCGTCCATGGGCGCGCTCAGGTCCGCGACATGAGCCTGCCGAGCACGAAGCCCAGCCCGGCGGCGATCGCGATCGCCGCGACCGGGCGCTCGCGCGCGAAGTTCCGGACGATCTCGCCCGCGTCCTCCGCGTACCCGCGGAGCTCCTCGATCCGATCCTGTACGTCCTGGGCGATGTCGCCCGCACCTTGCCTCATGTGCGACACGGTGCTGCCGCCGTTCTCCATGTGCCAACCTCGAGCGTGAAAGGGATCCTCTCGGCAAGGTAGAGGCAACGTGCCGGACGCGCCAAAGCCCCGTGGAGGCGGCGGCGGCGGTCCGGACGGGCGTCCCGGTGGCCGGCGGATCGTCCTGCACCCCCCCGGGGCTCGAGGCTCGCGACGGAGCGCCCGGGCGGGCGGCGGGCCTCAGCGGCGCGCCGCGCGCCGCCGACGTACGGCTCCGAGGAGCTCCGTCAGCTCGGCGATGCCGAGCGCGCGCGCGGCGGCGAGGTAGGCGAGGCCTCCCGCGGCTACGGGGACGAGCCCGAGCGAGAGCTGGCGCCCGAGCCCGCCCCCCGCGCCGAGCAGGCGCGAGAGCCCATGCTCGGTCGCCCACGCGGCGACGCCGAGCACGGCGGTCGCGACGAGCACGCGCCCGAGCTGGGCCGCGATCCCGACGCCGCCCAGGCCGCCGTGGCGGCGCCGCCAGGCGAAGGCGAGCACGAGGAAGTTCACCCCGGCGGCGATCGAGGTCCCGAGCGCCACGCCGCGGAAGCCGAGCACGGGCCAGAGCGTCACGTTGAGCGCCACGTTCGACGCCATCCCGAGGACGCTGCCGACGACCGGCACCCGCGCCTCGTCGAGCGCGTAGAAGGCGGGCGCGAACACCTTCACGCCCGAGTACGCGTACAGCCCGATCGCGTAGAACACGAGCGCCTGCGCCGTCGCCGCCGTGTCCTCCGGGCGGAATCGGCCGTGCTCGTAGATCATGGAGATGATCGGGCGCGCCAGGACCGCGAGCCCCACCGCGGACGGCACGTTCAGGAACGCCACGTGCCGCATCGCCGCCCCGAGTGTCGCCTTCACCGCCGGCATGTCGCGCGCGGCGGCGCGCTGCGCGACCCCCGCCCCCGCCACCGTCGCGATCGCGACGCCGAACACGCCGAGCGGGAGCTGCATGAGCCGGAAGGCCATCTGCAGCCACGTGTTCGCGCCCACCTGGTGCGACGCGAAGACCGTGTTCACGAGGATGTTCACCTGGGTCGCGGAGAGGCCGACGACCGCGGCCCCCATGAGCCTGCCGATCCGGCGCAGCCCCGGGTCGGCGAGCGCGTCGCGCGCCAGGGTCGGCCGGATCCGGAAGCCGAGCGCGTGGAGCGCCGGGAGCTGGGCGGCGAGCTGCATCACCCCGCCGACCATCGTCCCCACCGCCCAGCCGACCACCGCGCGCTCGGGCGGCCAGCCCGCCGCCCACAGCCCGAGCCCCACCGCGATGGAGCCCACGTTGAAGAGCGCGGGGGCGATCGCCGGCGCGGTGAAGCGGCTCTGCGCGTTCAGCATGCCCATCGCCACCGCGGCGAGCGACACGAGGAGCAGGAAAGGCATCATGATCCGCGCGAGCAGCGCGGCGAGGCCGGACGCCTCGAGGCCCGGCGCGATCACCGCCACGAGCCCGCCCGCGAAGACGACCCCGAGCGCGGTGAGGATCCCGACCGCGAGGAGCACGAGCGCGACGACGGCGTTCCCGAGCCGGTAGGCGGCCTCGCGGCCGCGGTTCCGGTGCGCGTCGGCGAACGCCGGGACGAACGCGGAGGAGAGCGCCCCCTCCGCGAAGAGGTCCCGCAGGAGGTTCGGGATCCGGAACGCGACCACGAAGGCGTCGGAGAACCGGTTCGCGCCGATGAGGATCGCGAAGAGCTGGTCCCGCGCGAGGCCGAGGACGCGCGAGATCATGGTCGCGGCGGACAGCCACAGCGCCCGGCCCACGCGCACCGGCGCGGCCGAGGTGGCCCCCGAGGCTGCGCCCGGGGTCGCGCCCGCGGGCGCCTGCGTCGGTTGCGTCATCTGGGTCGTGGTCCCTGCTCGGCGGCGGCCGCTAGTGCTTGCCCATCGCGGGGCCGCGCGCGGCGGCCTCCTTCTTCATCAGGAAGGACTTCGCCTGCGCCTGGATCGTCTGGGGGACGTTCCGGTCTCGGGCGAGCTCCTTGATGTCCTTCTCCTGCAGCGTGTACATCATCTTCAGCGCCGTCGGCAGCGGGACCTTCGGGTTCTTCACGAGCGAGATCTTGATCGCGTAGGTCCGCGTGAACTCCCGGTTCGAGTAGATGTACCGGAGCACGTCCGAGCTCACCGTCCGCGAGTTGGCGAGGCCGAGGATCTCACCGTCCGTGATGCGGGGGCTCGTCGCGGCCGCCATCGACACGAGCTTGTTGGAGTCGCGCAGGAGGAGCGTGCGCGCCTCCTTGTTGCCGAGGGTGGCGAGCTTGATCTTCTCGGCCACCGACATGCGCATGACCCGCTGCGTGATGTTGAGCTTCTTCTTCTCGTCCTCGGCCGTCTGCGCCGCCGCGGCCGCGCCCTGCTCCTGGGCCAGCTCCGCGCCGTAGTCGCGCATCAGGGCGGCCGCGGTCTCGACCGGCTCGGGCGCCCTCGCGCTCGGGTCCACCCCGTGGATCCGCACGTGCGCCGCGACGAGCTGCGGGACGTCGAGCAGCGTGAGGCCGTTCCGGACGCAGAAGTCGCACGCGCCGTCCACCGTCGAGGCGAGCGCGCTCGGGTTCCGGCACAGGGCGCGGATGATCTCGTCGCAGCGCAGGAGCCTGAGCTCGTTCTGGCGGACGATGTCGACGAGCCGCTGCGACACCGAGGCCGCGAGGCGCGCCACGGTGGCGTCCGGCGTCGCCGGGTTGAGGAGCACGAGCTCGAGCGCGGCGTCCTTGCCGGCGAGCCTGTCGGCGAGCCAGTCGAGGACCTGCCCCGGGACCCCCTCGGCGCGCAGGGCCACGCCCCAGAGCTTGTCGGGGAGCCCCTCCGCCGTCTTCTGCGCCGTGGCGGCGACGGTCGCGTCGCCGTCGAACGACAGGAACCAGAGGAGCGTGACGAGGTCCCCGGGCGCGACGGCGGGGACGAGCCCCTTCGCGCCCATCGTCCGCAGCGCCGCCGGCGCCTTCTCGTCGGCGTGCTTCTGGAGCGGCTTCGGCAGCGTGTCGAGCGGCAGCGGACACCCGGGCATCTCGGCTCCTAGACGACGGCTCGCGATCCGATCGGATCGTCCGTTCAGGGCGCCTCCGGCGCCTCGGCCGGTGAGCCGAGCGCGACGGGCGACACCTCGTAGACCGGCGCGCGGCGCCGGCGCCAGCGGTGGCGCAGCTTGCCGAGCGTCCGGTTGAGGGGGTTCTTGCGGGAGAGGAACGGCAGCACCGGGTCGCTCCGGGTGCCGAGCGCCTCCCGGGCGGCGAGGAGCCGGACGTCGCGGGGCCACAGCTCGAGCCCGCGCGCGATGGCGCGGACGGAGCGGTCGCGCTGGTTGAGGGCGAGGTGCACCCGCGCCAGGTTGAGCAGGAGCTCCGGGTCCGGGCCCGAGGCGCGCACCGCCTGGTCGCACAGCGAGACGCCCAGGTTCGAGTTCCGCTCGACGAGGACGAGGGTGACGCCGTACCAGGACATCGCCCGCGGCGCGCGCGAGTCGCGCCGGAACGCGCGCTCGAAGGCGGCGTGGGCGCCGTCGACGTCGCGGGCGGCGAACGCGGCGAGCCCCTCCTCGAGGGCGGCGTCGCCCGCCGGCTCGGGGGCGGCCCGTGGCGGGGAGAGGGGCTCAGTCACCGGTTCCGCTCGTGGAGGAGGCGCAGGCCGTCGAGCGTGAGGTGCTCGTCCACCTCGGTGATGGTCTTCGAGACGCCGGCGATGAGCGCGGCGAGCCCGCCGGTGGCGACCACCTTGGGGCCGAAGCCGAGCTCGTCCGCCATCCGCGCGCAGATCCCGTCCACCAGGCCGACGTAGCCGTACACGAGGCCGCTCTGGATGGACGCGACGGTGTTCTTGCCCACCACGTGCGGCGGCTTCTGGAACTCGACGCGCGGGAGCTTCGACGCGTGCCGGAACAGGGCGTCCATCGAGATGGCGATGCCGGGGCAGATCGCGCCGCCCAGGTACTCGCCCTTCGGCGAGACCGCGTCGAACGTGGTCGCGGTGCCGAAGTCGACCACGATGAGCCCGCAGCGCCACCGCTCGTACGCGGCGACCGCGTTCACCACCCGGTCCGCCCCGACCTCGCGCGGGTTCTCGTACAGGATGGACATCCCGGTCTTCACGCCGGGGCCGACGAAGAGCGGCTTCACCTTGAAGTACCGGAGCGACATCTGCTCCAGGGTGAAGGCGAGGGGCGGCACGACGCTCGAGATCGCCACCGCCGTCACGGCCGCGGGGTCGAGCCCGGCGGCGGCGAAGAGCTGGCGGGCCAGGATGCCGTATTCGTCGTAGGTCCGGGTGTGGCTCGTCTCGATCCGCCAGTGATGGCGGAGCGAGGCGCCCTCGTAGGCACCCAGGACGGTGTTGGTGTTGCCGACGTCGATGGCGAGCAGCACGGCCGGAGCCTAGCGTCGCCTCCCAGCCGGGGTCAACGCGGTCGGCGCCTCCCGGGCCGCTATCGCGGCCGGAGCAGGGCGACGTCGCCCGAGAGGATCCGCTCCACGCCCGCGCGCCCGCGCACGAGGAGCGCGCCGGTCGCGTCGATGTCCTCGGCGATCCCCACGATCTCGCGCCCGTCCGTCCTCACGGTCACCTCGCGGCCCAGGGTGACGGAGCGCTCGCGCCAGGCCTCGCGGATGACGCCGAACCCCTCCTCCGCGTGCCGGTCGATCCAGTCCTCGAGCGCGGTGAAGCAGGCGGCCGCGAAGAGCGCGCGGGGCGCGGGGGTGCGGCGCTCGATGGCGAGGCTCGTCGCCTCCGCGCGTAGCTCCTCCGGGAAGTCCTCCGTGCGCGCGTTCACGTTGACCCCGACGCCGATCACCACCCAGTGGACGCGGTCCGGCTCGGCGGCGAGCTCGGTGAGGATGCCGGCGAGCTTCCTCCCCGACGCGAGGAGGTCGTTCGGCCACTTGATCCCCGCCTCCACCCCCGCCTGGCGGATCGCCTCGCAGATCGCGATCGAGGCGACGAGTGTCAGCTCGGGGGCGCGGGCCGGCGAGAGGTCGGGCCGGAGGATCGCGGAGAAGTAGAGGTTGCGGCGCGGGGGCGAGACCCACGCCCGGCCGCGGCGCCCCCGGCCGGCGGTCTGCGTCTCGGCGACGACGATGGTCCCGTGCTCGGCGCCCGCCTCGGCGAGCTCCTTGGCGCGGTCGTTCGTCGAGCCGAGCTCCTCGTGGCAGTGCAGCTCCCGGCCCAGGTCGTGCGTGTTGAGCAGCGGCCGGAGCTCCAGCGCGGTGAGCCGGTCGGGGACCTCCGCGAGGCGGTACCCACGCGCGGGCACGGCGTCGATGCGGTAGCCCTGCGCGCGGAGCGCGTCCACGTGCTTCCAGACGGCGGCGCGGGTGAGGCCGAGCTTGCCGGAGATGGCCTCGCCCGAGACGAACTCGTCGCCCGCCTCCGCCAGGAAGGCGAGCACCAGCTCCTCGCTGCTCGAGGCCTCCGCCATGCTGCGAGGACGCTACGCGAGCTCGAAGGAGATGTCGACCGCCCGGGCCGAGTGCGTGATGGCACCCATCGAGACGAAGTCGACCCCGGTCGCGGCGACCCGCGGGAGCCGCTCCAGGGTCATGTTCCCGCTCGCCTCGAGGAGCACGCGGCCGTTCGCGCGACGGACCGCCTCGGCCATCGCGGCGTCGTCCATGTTGTCGAGCAGGACGATGTCCGCGCCCGCCGCCACGGCCGCCTCGAGCCCCGGGAGGTCCACCACCTCGACCTCGATCTTGAGCATCGCGCCGGCCTGGGCGCGGGCGCGGCGCACCGCCTCGGCCACCCCGCCGCAGGCCGCGACGTGGTTGTCCTTGATGAGGATCCCGTCGCCGAGGGCGAAGCGGTGGTTCTTCCCCCCGCCGGCCCGCACCGCGGCCTTCTCGAGCATGCGCCAGCCCGGGGTGGTCTTGCGCGTGTCGAGGAGGCGCGTCCGGGTGCCGCCGGCCGCGAGCGCGTCGACGCAGCGGCGCGTCGCGGACGCGACGCCGGACAGGCGCTGCAGGAAGTTGAGCGCGGTGCGCTCGGCGGCGAGGAGCGCGCGGACCGGCCCCGTGGCCACGCCGACCACCTCGCCGCGGAGGGCGCGCGCCCCGTCCGCTCGATCGAAGCGGCACTCGGCGCCGAGCCGCTCGAAGACCCGGACGGCGACGGCCGTCCCGGCGAGGGTCAGCTCCTCCTTGACGAGGAACTGCCCCTCCCCCATCGCAGCCGGGTCGATCGTGGCCTCGCTCGTGACGTCCCCGAGGAGCAGGTCCTCCTCGAGCGCGAGATCGACGAGGCGCTCCGCGTGGGCCGAGAGCCGAGGCATCCCGCGGTGCTACTTCCTGCCGCGCCGCGCCGCCGCCTTGCGAGCGCCCTTCTTCGCGGCCGTCTTGCGCGCCGGGGCCTTCACGACGCGCTTCGCAGCCGCCTTCTTGCCGCCGCGAGCCGCCGCCTTGCGAGCGGGGGCCTTCTTCGCGGCCACCTTCTTGCCGCCGCGGGCCGGCTTCGCGGCGACCTTCTTGGCCGCGGCCTTCTTCGCCGGCTTGCGGGCGGAGCGGCGCGCCGGCTTCTTCTCCTTGCGGAGGCCCTCGATGCCGGAGACGACCGCGCTCGAGGCTGCCTTCGCGATCTCCGTCGCGGTGGCGACCACCTTCTCGACGGCCCCGGCGACCGCCGTCTGCACCTGACCGGCGGCCTCCTGGACGGCCGCGGCCGGCGTGGACGGCGACTCCTCGGTCGTGGGCTTCTGCTCGTTCTGGTTCTCCATGGATTGCCTCCTCGTGGAAAGCGTCTCGGAACCCGAGAGCATTGCACGATGCGCTTCGAGCTTGTGCTTTTTTTCGCGAAGCTCGACGAGCCGCGCGCGGTCCTTCTCGACCACCTCCGCCGGCGCCTTCGCGACGAAGCTGGGGTTCTCGAGCTTCTTCCCGACCGAGGCGAGATCCTGATCCAACTTGGCGATTTCCTTCTCGATTCTCGCCGCTTCCGCAGCGAGATCGATCGCGCCGGCGAGGCCGACGCGGACCTCGAAGCCGGCGCCGACGGCCACCGCGCTCTGGCCGCGCTTCGCGGGGACCGCCCCGTCGGAGAGCACGCGCGCGTCCTTCACATTGGCGAGCCGGTGAATGCGGCCGAGCTCCTCGCGAACGGTCGCCTCGGCCTCCGCGTCGAGCGAGCCGAGCTCCACGTCTTCGAGCACGACCTTGAACGGGATGTTCATCTCCCCGCGGATGTTGCGGATGGCGTCGACGACGCCGATCACCGGGCCGAACCCGCGCTCGGCGGCCTCGTCCACCTCCGCCGCGCGCGGGTAGCGCGCCGCCAGGATCGAGTCGGGCCAGCCGTCCGCGCCGACGCGCGCGCGGAGCACGTGCCAGAGCTCCTCGGTGATGAACGGCATGAAGGGATGCAGCAGGAGGAGCGCGGTCTTGAGCGTGTGCGTGAGCGTCGCCTGCGCCGCCGCCTTCTTGCCGGCGTCGTCGCCGTAGAGCGCCTCCTTGGCGAGCTCGATGTACCAGTCGCAGAGCTCGCCCCACACGAACTGGTAGACCGTGCTCGCCGCCTCGTTGAAGCGGAACCCCTCGAGCGCCGCGAGGGTGTCGTTCACGGCGCGCTGCGTGCGCGCCAGGATCCAGCGATCGGCGGGGGTCATCGCGAGCTTCGTGGGGTCCACGTCGCGGTGGACGTGGCCCTCGAGGTTCATGAGCGCGAAGCGCGTCGCGTTCCAGAGCTTGTTCGCGAACGCGCGGTAGCCCTCGATGCGGTCCTTCGCGAGCTTGATGTCGCGCCCCTGCGCGGTGAGCGCCGCGAGCGTGAAGCGGAGCGCGTCCGCGCCGTACTGCTCGGTGATGACGAGGGGGTCGATCACGTTCCCCTTCGTCTTCGACATCTTCTGGCCCTTCTCGTCCCGCACCATCGGGTGCAGGTACACCGTCCGGAAAGGCACCTCGCCCATGAAGTGGATCCCCATCATCATCATCCGGGCGACCCAGAAGAAGATGATGTCGTGCCCCGTCTCCATGACGGACGTGGGGTAGAACGTCTCGAGCGTCTTCGTCCGGTCCGGCCAGCCCATGGTCGAGAACGGCCAGAGCGCCGACGAGAACCAGGTGTCGAGCACGTCCTCGTCCTGGCGCAGCGCTCCCTTGCCGCAGGTGGCGCACGCGGACGGCGTCTCGCGCGCGACGGTGACGTGGCCGTCCGGACAGTACCAGGCCGGGATCTGGTGGCCCCACCAGAGCTGGCGGCTGATGCACCAGTCGTGGATGTTGCGCATCCACGCCATGTACGTGTTCGTCCACTGCTCCGGGATGAAGCGCGTCCGCCCCTGCTCCACCGCCTCGATCGCCGGCCGCGCGAGCGGCTCGATCTTCACGTACCACTGGTCGGAGAGGAGCGGCTCGAGCACGGTCTGCGAGCGCTGGCAGCGGCCGAGCGGGAGGACGTGCGGCTTCGTCCCGCGATCGAGCCCCTTCTCGGCGAGGAGGCGCTTCACCTCCTCGCGCGCGTCGAACCGATCCCGGCCGGCGAGCGGCCCGGCCGCCTCGGTCATCCGCCCGTCGAGCCCGATGACCGTGAGCTGCTCGAGCCCGTGGCGCTTGCCGACCTCGAAGTCGTTGAAGTCGTGCGCGGGCGTCACCTTCACGGCGCCGGTGCCGAACTTCGGATCGACGAGGATGGCGTCGGCGACGATCGGGATCTCGCGATCGAGGAGGGGGTGGCGCACCTTCTTGCCGACGAGCCCCCGGTAGCGCTCGTCCTCCGGGTGGACGGCGACGGCGGTGTCGCCGAGCATCGTCTCCGGCCGGGTGGTGGCGACGACGATCTCGCCGGAGCCGTCGGCGAGCGGATAGGCGAACGACCAGAGCTCGCCGGGGTGCGCCTCCTCGTGCTCGACCTCGAGGTCGGAGAGCGCGGTGCGGCAGTCGGGGCACCAGTTGATGAGCTTCTTCTCGCGGTAGACGAGCCCCTCCTCGTGCAGGCGCACGAAGACCTCGCGCACGGCGCGGGAGGACCGCTCGTCCATCGTGAAGCGCTCGCGCTCCCAGTCGAGGGAGGCGCCGAGCGCCTTGTGCTGCTCGCCGATGCGCGAGCCGAAGCGCTCCTTCCACGCCCACACGCGGCGGAGGAACTCCTCGCGGCCGAGGTCGTGGCGGCTCACCTTCTCCGTCTTCTTGAGCTCCTTCTCCACGATCATCTGCGTGGCGATGCCGGCGTGATCGGTGCCGGGGAGCCACAGGGTGTTGAAGCCGCTCATCCGCTTCCAGCGGATGAGGACGTCCTGCAGGGTCGCCGTGAGCGCGTGGCCGAGGTGCAGGGAGCCCGTCACGTTCGGCGGCGGCAGCACGATCGAGAACGGCGGGCGCGTGCGGTCGTTCTCGTCGCCGTGGAAGTAGCCGCGCTCGAGCCAGAAGGGATACCAGCGGGCCTCGACCTCGCGGTGCTCGTAGCCCTTCGCGAGCTCGGTCCGGTTGTCGTTCTCCATGACGTCTCGATTCGCCCTCCCGCCCGGCGTGCGGACGGGAGGGCCTGATGAGGTTGTCCTTGCGGGATGGCGCCGGGCGCTCAGCCCTGGCGCGACTTCACGAGGCGGTCGAGGTTCTCGCGGATGATCGTCTCCGCGAGCTCGGGTACCACCTCCCATACGATGCGCTCGATGACCTCGCGGGAGGCCTTCGAGAGCGCGTCGCGGAGCGCCGTCTCGCCGCCGTCGGCGGCGGAGGCCGCGGCGGGCGCGTGGCCCGTCGTGGCCGCAGGCGGCACGAACTCGTGCATCGGAGCGAGCTCCGGCGCGGGCGCCTCGGCCGGCGGCAGCTCGATCGGCGCGGGCGCGCGCGGCGCCGCGTCGAGCCCGAGGCCGAGGCCGAGGTCGAGCGGCTCGTGGCGCGCCTGCGCCGCCTCTCCCATGTCCACGTCGCTCCAGTCGTCGTCCTGGCGCGGCGCGACGACGGGCGCGGGCTGGGCGGGCGTTCCGAAGCCGAAGGGATCCTTGCGCACCGGCGCGGGCGCGGGCTGCGCCGCGGGCGGCGCCGGCCGGGCCGGCTGGACCGGCGTTGCCGGGCGAGCTGCCTGCGGCGGCGCGCCGAGGAAGGACGCCGGACGCGGGCCGGCGGACGGGGCGACCGGAGCGCCGGGGCGGTAGGCGCCCGGCGGCGGCACCGCGCCCGGCGGCATCACGCCAGGCCGCGCGCCGGGAGCGGCGGCGGGCGGGAAAGCCCCCGCGCGCGCGGCGGCAGCGCCGGGAGGTGGCATGCCGGGACGGACGCCGGGGGGCATGCCCGCGCCGGGGACGCCCGGACGAGCTTGCGCAGGCATGGCTCCGGGGAACGGGCCTGCCGGACGCGCCCCGGGCGGCGGCATGGGGGCGCCCGGCCGCGGAGCGGCGGCGGGGGGGAACCCGGGCATCGTGGGTCGCGCGCCGGGGGGAGCCGCGGGGGCGGCGGGGCCAGGACGGGCGCCGGGCGGCATCGCGCCGGGGTA
>NZ_JAKZLF010000038.1 GCF_022808855.1 Anaeromyxobacter soli | reverse complement strand
TAGAAGGTCGTCTCCGTGATGCCGAGGCGGCGCACGACGTCCTGCACCTTGGCGCCCGCCTCGACCTCCTTCAGGACCTTGATGATCTGCTCGTCGGTGAACTTGCTCTTCCGCATCCGTCCTCCACCATCAGTAGAGGACTCACGCTTCGACCCGTCCAGTTTTCGGGGGGCAGGTCACCGCCGCTGCGTCGAGGGATCGGTCGTAAAGGGCCTCGATGTACATCCGCGCTCCCCGAACCTTGTCGGCGAGCGACGCACCGGTGCCAATTAGGTTCTCGCCGGCCTGCTCTAGGGCCTTGCGATCTTGCTTCGTTCGGGGCTGGTAGCTGAGGGCAGCAAAGGCGCGGGTCTTCCTGTTGTGCACTTCGCGGTGCCTTCGAGTGTCCCGCTTCACGGCGTCGCGAACATCAGCGGGAAGGCGCCTGTATTCGTCTGGCGCAAGGTGGTTCACCGGCCAGTGGCAGCTCGGGCATTCGGTAACGATCATTTCGTGTTCTCCTCTAGTAGGTTTTCGATGGCTCTCTGGATCAACTCCCGCACCGAGACACGCCGCTTCGACAGGCTGTGCAGCCGATGGCGTTCATCTTCGAGGCGAAAGAACAGGCTTGCAGGAATGCGAGCGCTCACCCGCATATGCGTCGGCTGGTCCATTGGGTATTGGCTCCTTGACATAATGGTAGGCCATTAACCAGCGAGACCCAACGGGCTCTCGAAGTTTTTTGCCTGCATCGGCGGCGGGCGGGGTCGTGTGTCCGGATGTCCGGAAATCCTGCGGGGTTGTATTCGCGGCGCGAAGACGCGTTCCGCGCTGTTGACAGCGCATGCCTCACTATTTGGCGATCACACAACATATTGACGGACATCCGGGATCAGTCGCTCACAATCTAGTAAGTCGCGGATTACGCTTGCAATGTGGTTATTCAAGATGTCCGGAAGCGTTTCAGACATCGTCGGACATTCCGGACAGCGCCTCGCGCCACCTTTCGCCTACATCGGCGGGTGCGCCTCCGGGGAGACGGCCCGGTTCGCCACCGTGGTCGCCAAGGTCGTCGCGGAGCACCTGGGCTGCTGGAACGAGGATGGCTTCAAGTGCCTCGCCCAGCAGGTCGAGGAGACGAGGGTCGCCGTCTATCTCGCGCACCATACGCAGCGCGGTCGCTGAGGGCGGCAGCAGCGCCGCTCGAATTCCGTGCTGCTGCGGTCCTCGAAGTGGACCCGGAGACGGTGGCCTCGGAATGGCGGCGCTACGTCATTCCTTCCCGAGCAGCTTTCCGAACTCCGCGACGCGCCAACAACCTCGTCCGAAGCTCTCTGTATTTTCCGGAGTCGCCCGGCATGAGCCCGCGCGCGGCATAGCTCTCGTAGCGTGTCGTCGTGGCGAGCGCGGTTGTCGATGCACCAACGCCAGGAGCGCGGAATCCTGGACATGGCGGTCAGCATCCGTGAACCCAACCGCTGCATTGCACCGAAGCTGGACCTCACCGACGACGCAGCGCTCGCTCCGCGAACACGCCGCCATCAGCAGGCCCTCGGCCGCCGGCCGCTTCACTTCTTTACGCTCTCGTGCTGCGGCTGGGCAAAACGAATGCTTCGCGCGCGGCTTCAGCGAGACGGCGCTTCGCTTATGCGAACGGCAGGCGCGCCCCATCGGCAAGGGGCTACGCCGAGCGCCCGCGCCGCCTTCATCGACCTCTCCTCGGGGAACGTACTCGCCGGCATGGCTTGTTGTTCCTGGCGTGAACCGGCCAGATGCCGCCGTCCTGGATGCTACGGAGCAAACCCCCTAGTTCGCCAAACGAGCATGGTCATCTCTCGAAGCAGGAGGTTCCACTGTCCGGCAACTAGCACGACGGCGAGCAACGCGAGCGGTCGCCACCTGAAACGGTGCGCCACTGCGACCCAGGCGCCTACTACTGCCGATGCAACCCCTAGTACGCTCTCCGCTGTCCACCACCCCGGTCCCAACTGGCCGACACACCGCACCGCCCAGGAACCCACCTGAATGGCGACGAGAACGCTCCACGATATCGAGGTCGCGTTCATTTGTTGCACTCTTCCGGACAACCGGAGCACTTGAAGTTGTTTATGGCCATGTTGCAGTACGACCTGCTGTCATTCCATGTCCCGGGCTTCGGCGGACGCGGCCAGTTGTTTGGGTCGTCGCAACCCAGTTTTCTCAACTCATTAATCAGTGCTCGGTCGCACAGAGACGTGCAGTTCTTCTTCAGCGGCCCGGTGAGCCCGTCACACTCCGCGTAACAGAAGTCATGGTGCATGTACGCCTCGTCGCCACTATCGACGGGCGGTGCGTTGCCAGAGCCTCTGCCGGGTCCGCACGAAGGCTGACCGCCGCTCCAGCACATGCCGCCCCAGTTGCCGTTCGTGGGACCGAAGAACGGCGCCGGCCACCTCGCCCCGCCGGCCGAGTTGTTGTAGTCCGTTTTGTCCAGGCCGAATCTGTCCGTAAACCGAAGGGGGTCCTGCCCAGCGTAGCCATACCACTCGGGGCCGTACGGACCGTTGAAACCCCCTTCAAGAGCCACCGGGTCCAACTCCACGTACCTCCCCACCGAGGGCAGGTACCACCTGTTCCAGTTGTAGTACGGCCCCTGCATGCTGATGCCGGCTGGTTCGAAGAGCCGCTCGTCGTACTGGCCGGGGAGCCGCAGGTTCGTCACCACAGTCCGCCCGGAGATCGGATCAACCGACGTCTTCTCCGAGATGTCACCATACGGCTTGGGATACGTATTCCACACAAGCTGCCCGCTCGAGTTGGTCATCGCGCGCGGCAGGCCCATGTGGTCCACGTGAAGGTAATACGTGTAGCCTTCGGTACTGCCCGCCGGGCCCGGGTACTCGATCTGGGCGAGTGGGCGACCGTCGAGCCAGATGTAATCCCGGACTCTTACCCAACCGCCGTCCACAAGATCGAGCTCCGAGAGCGGGTTCCCGGAGGCGTCGAACACGAAATAGGTCCATTTGCCGGAGGCGACATCCTGCCGGGCGACCCGACGATTCCGGGCGTCGTATTTGAAACGCGCGATAGGTTGCGTAATCTCGGAATCCTGAGCGCAAAACACGAATCCCGCACGGACACCGACGGGGCGGCGGCCGAAGAGCGTCATGCGCCCAAGCGGATCGTGACGCAGGCATACCGCAACGGTCTGGTTGCCCGCCATCCCGCCTGTGAGGTCCCACTTCCCGATGGCTGCGACGTTGCCCCATAAATCGTAGCCGAAGCTGTGGGTGACCCGATCGCCGCTTGGAGTCTTGAGCCAGCGCGTGCTGATGCGATCTTGGAGCGCGCCTTCTAACCCGTATTCGTACACGTACCAGGCCTGCGCCCCCTCGACAGTCTCATTAAGCCGGTTGCCAGCTCCGTCGTAACCGTACGCGAGCCAGACGGGGGACTCGACTAGACGATTCTGGAAGTCGTACCCAAAGCTCCGCGCGGTGTCCCGAGGGCAGCCGCTCAGGGTCGTGGACGTGTCGGCGATCGTGATGAGTTCGCCGGCCGGCCCAATCGTATAGGCGAGCGAAAGCGGTCCGCTCCGGATGACCTTCGGCTCGGCCCGCCTCGTGAAATCTTGGGAGAGGGCGAGCCCGTTGCCAAACGAGAGTTCTCGGACGCCTCCCTCCGGATCGTGCATCACGTGGTCAGCGTAGCGCGTGCCGGTGGCGGCGTTCACTACGCTCACGATCGTGCGCGCCGCGGGATCCCGCTCGTAGCGGATGCGGAGACCGGTCGGGTAGGTAATCTCTCGGAGAGCCCCGTCCGCGTCGTATCCGTATCCGGTCGTAAGCGGCTCGGGCACGTCCGTCAACTGCAATGTCTCGGTCGCGAGCCGGCCGGCGGCATCGTAGGTGTAGCTCACGGCACCATCGGCGTCTTGAATCGACGTGAGCCGCCCCTCATATGGCTGGGCGTCGTACACGTACGTGTACGAGACGTCTCCCGCGTGCATAGCGGTCAGTCGGTCGAGGCCGTCGTACGTATACGTGGCGGTCTCGCCGGTCTTCTGGTGAGTCCGCGAGACAACGTTCCCCCGAGTGTCGTACTCGAACCAAAATCCCTGCCAGGTGTCGAGTGGCGGCGCGAGGATCTGGACCATGCGCCCGAAGTCGTCGTGTTCGTACGAGGTAAGGGTCCCGTTCCCCGCCCTGATGACGTCCAAGGTGTCGGAGCGGGGTGCGTACGCGTACGCGGCGACCGTCACCGACTCGCCCCCAGGCCCCGTTCTTGCGACGCGCAGCACGCGATTGAGCGCATCCGGGGTGAATTGGACCCCCCGTCCGGCCTCGTCCGTTGTGGCCGACAAGAAGCCAGACGGATCATACGTCCAGCTCCGTGCAATCCCGGGAAGCTCGGGGTTCGACTCCCATATGACCCGGTGCTCGACATCGTAGGCGCGATCCTGGGTCCCGCGCACGATTCCCTCGGCATCCCGCCGTTCGGCGTGGATTCGGTTGCCGGCCACGTCGTGCGTGTACCGCTCGCTCCAGGCGACCGCCGGCGTTTCGCCCGGTGTCTCGGGATCGCCGCTCAAGTGATCGACCTGTTGTAGCCGACCCATGCCGTCGTAGCCGTAACGGACAATCGCGCCTCCAAGCAAGAGCTGGAGACGGGGCGAGAGGCCGTCGTAGTACCGCGTCTCCCGATTGGAACCGCCGGACGTGAGGACAAACGCGGGCCGGCCGCGTCCGTCCTTAACGATGGTCGTGATCCCGCCCCGCTCGTCGGTCACCTGGTACACCCCGAACTCGTCGTAGTCGTACGACGTGGAGAGGCCACTGCTCGCCGGCGACGGATACCGCTTGAACTGCCGGACGCGGCCGCGACGCGCGAGGGTCTCGGAGTCAGCCCAGTACGTCCACTCCTTGATCGGAGCGACGTCCGTCGACCGGGCGTCGAGATTTACCGGTCCATACCTGCGAACAAGGCGTCCACGCCCGTCGTAGGAGAAAAAGGTCGCGTGGCGCTCGAGACGCGTGCTTCCCCCGGCATAGGCAATCCCGCTTGTAATCTGTCGGCACAGGACGCTTCCAGCCGGCAAGTGCGCCTCGACACACGTGTAGCCGGGCGGATCGATTGCGGCGTTCGGGCGCTGATCGTAGTCATAAGAGTCGCCGATAGCCGTCGAGGCGTCCAGCGTGCTGGGCCGGGTCGCGCTGGTCAGCACATCCAGCGGAAGCGAGATTCCGACCGCGATCTCCTTCACCAAACCGTAGGCGCGTCGCTCGTCGCGGGAATCGCCGGGAAGGCTCGCAGGCAACGCGCAGCTCGTGCCGGAGAACTCGACCGTCCGCGTCAAGCGACCGGCGCTGTCGAACTCGCGCCGGGTGACGTGACCGAGCGCATCCCGCGTACAGGTGGGGCGCCGGTCCGTCCACTCCCGCAGCCTCGCCGGCCCACAGGAACATCCATCCGACACGCTCGTCACGTGGCCGTCTTGGTTGAGCGCCCGGATGCTGACGCTCGACGTGTCGCCCTCCTTCCCGCGGAAGTACTCCGTGACCGCGATCCCTCCGGGCGCCTCGTAGTTCACCGACACGCTCGAAGCATAATCGACGAGGCCGGTTGCCCGCCCGTACTCATCGTACGCGAACTGCGCAACCAGATCACCCGACTCATTCTTCACGGCCTGGAGCAGAGACGAGCCTTCGTCATACACGTACGAGCGGAGCACGTTACCATCGGCGTCCACCGCCCGAGCGAGATTAAGGCCTTCATATTGATAGCTCGCAACGACAACGCCATCGAACCGCAGCAGATCGGCTAGCCCCGTGGAACAAGCCGCAGCACCCCACACGTCGAGCGTGTGGCCGAGGTCGTCCGCGAGGCTCATGAGCAGCCCGGAAACCCGATCGTAGCGGACCGTCACCGTGTTGCCAGCCGGATCGCGAACGCTCACGAGACGGGCCAACCCGCCGTCCAGCGCGTCGACGCACCGCGCGCTCGAGAGATCCGCTTCGGTGCACGCGTCGCAGACCGTCCGAAAGGTGAGCTCGCGCCCATCCGTCAGGAACGCGATCCAGGATCCGTCCGGCTTGCGGACGAGGAGGTTCGGGTTGTCGTCCCTCACCACTTCGTTGGAGTAGCCGGTGTAGACGTCCCACATCTCGAAACCATCGAGCGAGGGCGCGGACCCGCTGCGCGCGAATTGGAGCGCAGGAAGGAGGCCTCGCATCAGGGTGCACACGCCGGCGCGACAAGTCACGGCGGCCTCCCAGTCGTGGTGCCAGCCAACGCCGAAGATCCCGATGGGACCACCGTGAAGCGACGCGTCGGCGCTCTGGTACGTCCGGCCAAGCGACAGCGTCGACACGAATTCGACACTGAAGTCGGTGAAGGGTTCCGTCGCAATCGCCCTCGAGGCCAGAAGAATAGGGTCCGCCCCCGCCTTCTCGTCGCAGGTTTCCAGGTGGCCGCCATTCTCCTTCGGGCCGAAGGGCCCGCCACCTCTACCCCCGCCGATCGGCGCACAACCGTCGTCGGCGATCCCGTTGCAGTCGTTGTCGATGCCGTCGCCGCAGAGTTCCAGTTTCGCCGGGTCGTACGGCTTGCATGTCGCCTTCCCTGGGGCCAAGCACGACAGCTGTTTCGGCGAGCACTCGGCGATGCACGTGCACTGGCCCGAGCCAAGTTCGCAGCCCTCGTTAACGCAGCCGTCCCAGTTGTCGTCGGTCGTGTTCGCGCACGATTCCGCTTTCGGGCCGAGGAACTCACCGCACTTGTCCACGGCTTCGTCCCGCCATGACGCAATTGTGGCTTCACACCAGTCCGGCGCGAAACCGCATGGTGAGTAAACGCAGCCCCGGTACAACTCTTCGCCATCCGCACACGCGTGGGCTATCAATTTCAAATTTGCCATCCCATAGCCCTCCGCGGTCGTGTACGGCTCACAGTAGTACGTATAGTACACACCCGTGTTGCACAACGTCGTTCCAGCTCGAGCGTATGCCATCGGCATTACGGACATCAGCCATACCGTCGCCGTTCGCAGGTTCATAGGAGGATGTCCTCACTCGAGAGGCTGGCACTTGGGCGAAACACCATCGCAGATCTGACCGCCGCAAACTCCGCCGGAGGAACACGGCGTCCCCGGCGGAAGCGTGATGGAGCTGCAGACCGGGGTACCATCACAATGAACCTGCTGGCATGGACCGGCGGACCGGCACGAGACCGCTGTTCCCACGCAGATGCCGTTCTCGGAGCAAACGTCCGAGTACGTGCATGGGTCTCCGTCATCACACGCGGCCCCGGTCCGTGGCACCCCTGTGCAGGCACCAGCGCCGTCGCACGTGCCCTCGGTCCGGCAGCCATCGATACATATGGTTCCCGCTGATACGGGGGGATGGATCACGCCGGTCATCGGGTCGCATTGATCCAGCGTGCAGGGATTTCCGTCATCGATAGGCGCCGGCGGTTGGCAGGAGTACGGTCCAACCACGAAGGGCCCGGCAGCAAATGAGTTGTTCGTCTCATCGAACTCCGAAACGACTTCCCCGAGGTCCGCCACCGCGATGAGGTAGTAGATGCCAGGCAAGACATCGATCGGGATCGAGAGGCTCGTCTCGCCGGAGCTGGACTGCCCCGGCGCGAGCCCGCCTGCCACGGTCCGGGCTGCATTCAGGAAGACGTCGGCCGGTCCACCCGTGCTCGTCGTCGACAAGTAAAACCCAACCTCGAACTCACCGGCGGTCGCCCCGTCAACGCTCGCGGTGACCGTGTCCCGAATCGTGAGGCTGTCGCCGACGCCGATGGCGTCCGGAATCCCTGTGAGTGCCGTAACGAACAGATCGGCCCGCCCGGCAGCATAAATACTGTTTCGCCATGCGCCCCCGCACGCTTGCGCAGGGTTGGCGGTACAGGACGTGTTGCACTCAGAGTCCACTACTTTGGTGTAGCGGAGCTCGTTCCCTGCGAAGCAGTAGCCGTAGTACTGCAGGCCGGCATAGGCGAATCCCTGTGCAGCGGCGGCGGCGGTGCAGTTCTCGACGGTCGCTCCAGACGACATGAGCAGCGTTGGGAGGGCACGCGGCTCGGTGTCCGTGTAGCAGCCCTGATACTCGCCAACGTCAGCCACAGTGGGTTCAACCCTAGCCAGCACGAGGCCGAGCGTTACGGCGACGCGAGCAGTTCGCGGCATGTCCCCCCCTTGCAGCACGTGTGACGGTCAGTCGACCATACTGGTGGTGTCACCTGCAAGGGCAGTGTACGAGTAAAGCATCGTTTCAAGAGCACGCTTCCAGACGGTTAGTGAGATCCATGCTTTGCGAGGCAGCTTGTCGAGATGCTGCTGTGCGCGAGACTGCCCGGCGATGCCTGCCCTGGTGAACTCGAACTCAACAACAGCCGATGGACATGCTTCAACTGACGGGGCACCTTCCCGCTCATCAAGGCCCCTGAGGCGCGGCAGGGTAATCGTCAGGCCAGGCTGCGCCATGGCCGCGCGGGCGGCGTGCACGGCGATGTCGGTGGCGTCTCCCTGACCCCTATGCGCGATCGCCGTGAGGATGAACACGTTCCGCGCGATCGGTACCCGAGCAGTTGGAGTCCGGACACGCGGGATGTGTCGATCAGCGCGTGCCATGGAAGGCAACCCAGTCGTCACCGATCTCGCGTTCCGTCGGAAACGTGCGAGACCCGGCTTGCCGTCAGCGGGTTGGCGAGCCACGTATCACAGCGCCGGTCCGCCCTGTGCCGACCGGCGCCCCACAGAGAACAGAAGACCCGGGCGGCGTGAGTCCACCCGGGTCTTCTCGACCCATATCCGCGACGTGAAGTCAGTTCAGCGGCAGAAGCTGAAGCGACGAGTTGTCGTCTTCTGGATGTACGGCCTCGCTGCCCTCGAGCGGAATGCCATGCCACGCATCGAACGAGGTGCGATCCTTTCGTTTCGAGCGCGACTCTGCGAAGGCTCCGTTCAGCATCATCGCGAACGCCCCCTTCACTGCCCTCTTCGGCGGCACGTTGTGGTGCCCATTGGCGCGGCACCACCGTTCGAAGACTTCGTACACGAATGCCGCATCGACGACCGGCACCTGTTTTACAGTCTCGAAAGGCTGCGTCCATCGGCCGAGGCCGGGGAGTTCGTTGAACTCCGCAGCGACCTCGAGCCAGCCGTGGCGGCGGATCTTCTCCACAAACGCCTGCTGTGGCGAAAGCGACTGATCGATGATCATCTGAATGTCGTTATCGGGATCGCGCTCTCCGAACTTGAGCGTCACGTTCACCTCGTAAAGTAGGTGGTGGAAGAACGCTCGGAGCCTGTCTAGCGGCCCCGTACCAGCCGGAGATCCGAGATCAGCGTAGATTTCGTGTGCCAATGATCCGGGCAATCGGCTCTTCACGTAATACGGATTCGCCCGACGATCCCAGTGCTCCAGCAGGACGGGCCGCTCACTGTTCGAGGTGACATACATGTTGTGGAACACCTCGATCGTTTCCCGATCCTTGCCCTTGCCCTCGATGTCGAGCCGCGAGGCGGTCGTCATCTCCTTGATCTTGTTTGCTGACTCCATGGTCCGATTGGTGGAGCTGATCGTCTCGTTCAGGTGTAGCAGCAGCTTGCCGCGGATCTGGCTGTTGAACCTGCTATCGATCGCGTCCTGATCCAACTTCTGGTAGTTCTCGTCGCCGTACATGAGGCGCAGCACATCCGCGAGCGTGTCCTTACCGCACCCGGGGTGCCCGAATACGAGTTGGTAGAACCCCAGGGTGCGCGGTCGACCGCTGCGGTGCAGGCTCTGTAGCGGTGCCGCAAGCGTCTGCATGAAGTGCAGATAGCTCTCCTCACGATCTCCTACGAGATGCCGAACGAGCCGCTCGTAGCAGGACCAGTCGCCCGGCTGCGGCACGAGGGTCGTGGGGATGTAAGTGTTCAGGACGAGCCGCTCCCCTGCCTTTACGAGGGCCTCTTTGCTAGAGAAGATCGGACGATGAGCCTCGATCTTGGGGATCTGGGTCAGGAAGAAATGCATCTTGCGATCGGTAAGGTGAACGAAGAGCATCTTGAACGCATGCGTGGTGACCGCTGTGCCGAATGACCTGTCTCCCAGCCGGCGGCGGAACCCACCTTCGTGCGCGTCGTAGATCCAGTTCTCGGGGTTAGGTGCGAGTGCTCGCCCCGACTCGACATCCGCCTGAACGCGAAGGTCGTCGAGGTGCTTCGCCCACCCATTCTTCAGCCAGACCGCCACCGACATCTTCGGGCCGATGCCCGGGTCGAGTTTGTCGATCGGCAGGTCCTTCCATTTCGAAACAGCCGGAGCGGGCCCTTTGGGAGCCAATGCCCACGCCGCTTCCACGAGTTTCGGATCGTGTTCTGGATGAGGCTCATGAAGCAGGCTTGAGGCGTGCTATCCAACGGAAACCCCGGCCAGTTGTAGCCCTCGTCGGGTTCCGAAAGTGATTTGAGCGAGGCAGCCAACTTCGCTACCCACTCCTTGGCGTGCTCCCACTCGCCGTTGCAGATGAACGCCAGGAGCTTGCTTGCGCCAAGGGTGGTCTCAGCGAAGGCGAGGCAACCAGCTTCCGGGGGAGCGCCACGGGATGCCTCGCTCACCGGGCACGGTTGAGCGAGGACAGATTCAGTCGTGTGTGTTTCCATGTGATGCACCTACAAACTGCCAATTAATGGAGCCGAAGCCCCAGTTGAGAAGGGTGCGTCCCCGGAGCCATTCCGAGGCACGCGGCTATGGAGTTGGAAATGGAGTGCTTGGCCGAGCCTTGAGGCACTCGACAGATGAACGAAAGACTTGGTTATCCCGGCCGACCCTGAGGGCCGACGTTGTCACTCGGCGAGGTACCCATGCGACGTCAGGTATTCACGAACGCCCATGCCGGCATCGTACGCATCGACGTCGAGTGCGGTCCCGCCCCAGCTGCCGTCGAGCTCGCTCTGTCGGCCGCACTGCGTTGCGTGATGACGAGTCGACTTGCAGTTCCACCATGCAGCGGAGGAACTGGTGGCCTCGTACAGGAGGATGAATCCGTCCGGACTTCCGCAGACAGGGCACGCTCCACGACGACGGGGCCACTCGTCGGGCGTGTTGGCGTGGTTGTACTCGAGGGCCGCACGTGCGAACGAACCCGAGGCGTCCCGCTCGAACCATGCTCCTCGTGATGCGCGTGGTGCGCCTCGGAGCGGCGAGGTAGCGCGCGTCTGGACGGGTGCTGGCAGACGCGCTTGAGCCGCCAAGATCTCTTGGATCAGCCACTCGGGAGCAGTGGCGACGTCAGTCTGATCCGGCGTGTGACCCTCGAAAAAGAGGTACCTGTTCCGGGACTTGTGCCGGGACGGAGGGAGCACCGCAAGCCTATTTCCCCCAGCTAGCACGTCGAGTCCGGGGCGTACGCAGCCTAGGCTGCTCCGAATTCTCGGGTCGTGCTTGAAGAACAGGTGCCGTGTCCCGGGCTTCTGCGAACCGCTCTGGGCCATGATCGTTTTCGGCAAGGGCCCACGCGTCGCGACGAGTATCTCGAGTTCGCGTGCGCCGTTCGCGCCGCCCTCGTCCTGCTTGTTGTCGACGTCCAAGATCCAGACGCCCGATGCCTCGCCCGTGAGGAGGCCGATGTTCCAGGGCTCACCGCGTCGGCGAGAATCGCGGCTTTGGAACCATCGGTATTCGAGGTTCGCCAGACTTGATGACGCGTTTGCGGCGTAATCCTTGTACGCCGGGTGCTTTCCGACGTTCCTGCACGCGAGATCGCCGCACGTACAGATGAGCGGCGCGTGCTCGTCCCCCGGCGGTTGGTAGGCGTAATGGACCTCGAACACCTTCCATCCGAGGCGCGCGTACACCGTCAGCGCTTTGAATATCTGCCCGCGATGGTGAGCGGCGGCGTCGGCGGCCGCGCCGCCTGCGGCTGATACGTATGTCATGATCAACAAAAGATAGGCCGCAAAGCGGATTGACGCAAAGGCGCCAGGCCGTACGCGAAACCTTGACAATGAAACCGGCCTGGCATCCCGCGTACCAGGCCGGTCTCCTCGTCCCATCCTCGTCCTAATGCTACTTCCGAAGCTGCGCGTCGTTCGGCCGCGTGCCCGTGTGCGAAGAGGTCTCGGCGATCTCATTGATCGCTTCGTCGAGAAAGCCCAGTGCCGCCACGGCGCGGGTGGCGTTCGCAAGCGCATCCGCGACAAACGCCTTCGCCTCGCACGTCGGGCAGATCGCGTTGGTAGTAGCCATCGAGTGGTGAATCTTGTTGCTCGGGTTAGCCTTGGACACAAATAACCTCGTTTCAGTAATGGGTTCAGAAGTGGTGTGACTGCAACCGCGTTCCCGTCGCCAGGCGGCTGGTGCAGAGGTACCCGCGAGAGCGGGGGAAGATCGCATTTCAGCAGTGGGTAGCCGCCGCAGGGGTCGCGCGGCGGACGTCAATCCGTACGCTCCGCATGGTTCGGGGCGCGGAGCCCTAGCTAGTTCTCGCTAACGGCGCACGACTTGCAGACATATACGCGCCTCCTGCCATCGGAGCTGACGTTGGTCGTGCACTCCCGGCAGCACGCGAGGCCGCAGTACTTGCAAACGCGCACCCACTCGCGAATGTAAGTCGAGCGGTCGACGCGCCGGACGGAGCGGAACGGTTGCAGGTCGCCCCCACAGAGAAACCTTCCGTGCGAGTCGATGTAATACCTGTGGCCGAACTGGTACTTAGTAATGAGAAGCAACGTGTTCTCCTGCTAATTGCGTGGGGACAGCAGATCGTCGCTGCGCCGCATGAGGGCGCCTTCTTCACGAGTGTGCTCGTGAGCGGACCGCCCGACGATCGACGGTGCGGTTATTCTATTGTCAATCAGCAATCGTTGACCTCGCCGACCAGGCGAGGGTGAGCGCCGAGGCCGAACCCCGGTCCATCGGTGGCTCCGTCTTGTTCAGCGTGCGACGGGGTCACGGTGACGTGGACTGAATTACGGCCGAGGTCGGGGAACCGCATCTGGCCGCCGCTGCCCGCGACGCGCGCCGGTCTCGTGATCACGCCGCGCAGCGGACCAGAGGTGAGCGCCACAGCACCACGCGATGCGGCACAAAGGCCCGAGATGGCGCCCGGTTGTAGCGCCGTCGTGGACCCACGCGTTCGCTGGCCCAGTTGTGGCTTCGCGCCGGCAGGCGCGAGGGAGGAAGTGCAGGTGAATCTCCTCGATCTCTTCGCAACAACCGGCGCATGCCCGCCGAAGGACGCGGGTTTAGAGGTGTCGAATGCTGCGGTCCCCTGCGAGGAGAGCTGGGCGCGGGCCAACCCGCGGGACGGTACGGAAGCAGTTGCTGGTCGCGAACCTTGCGAAGAGCAAGCTTGGCCGATCCCGCCGAGCAATGATGCAGGCGTGATGGTCTTCGCACCGGCGCACGATCAGAATGCGAGTGTTCTCGCGCTCTTTCGCCGCGGGGCAAGGTGTTAACGTTCACCCGCACATCGCTCCCGCCGAGAATCAGCGTCAGCCGCGTCTCGCAGGCACGTTCACCTTCATCACCTTCCCGCTGGTCTCGTCGTAGCCTCGAACGGGACTGCAGGAGGCTTTCCCGCTCTCCCCGGGCGGGGCCGGAGGGATGGGGATGAGGGTCGCGGACCTGTCGATGGATCGATGAGCCCGTGCGTGCGACAGCTAGGCCGCCTCGACCTTGGTTCGCGGCGGCGGCAACAAGGCTTGGGCGTGTGCGGGTTCGCCGGGCAGAAGCGGTGCCGCGCTCATGAAGACCCCGTCCGACGAGATCTGCCTGAGCGCGCAGAGCCGCGCGCCGGGTGGCGTGCGCGAAACATCGGAGAACCGAATGGATGTCGTTCTCGCGATGCTCGCCTGCGCCGAAGCATCGCGGTCCCGTTCGCCGCCGAGGGAAGAATCACCGGGAGGGGTCGAATGAGGCGGTCCATCATCTGCCAGATCCTCATGCGATCGCCGCCGCCGCGGCCCCACGGCGACGCCGCTCGTGTGCGCATCTGCATGATGACGCGGTCAGTCTGCTCGTTGGAATCGTCCGTAGCGATCTCCAGAAGACGGGACTCGAGCCCGGGCTCGACGTGGAACTTGGTGGTCGTCGTCACGAACGCGATCGGCCCTCGGTGGTGAGCGTACGGCGGCCAAAGGCGTGTCGAGGAGGCGGGAGACCGCCACCAGCTTGACGATCCTGATGTTGTCGTCCTCGCCAGCAACGCCAGCCGCGTGAATGTCCTCGACGAATCGATCCAGGAGCGTCGGATCCCTGAGCAGTTCCTCAGCCCCCCTCAAGATGCTGGGATCGTCAGGCGCGGAGCGGGTCGCAGTGTCGACCGGGGTTTGCGCGACGATGCCGCCGACGACCCTGTAGCAGCGATCATTGCCGAGCACGGACGCTGGGTCCCCGTAGTCGATGTCGCCGGCGTAATCGGCACCGCCACCGAGTTCGCCGTCGGAGGACCCGTCCGTGAGATCTCTCACGTACTCCGCGAGTTCGTGGTCCTCGCCAAGCGATTCGCCGACAGCAGCAGAAGCGCGCCGAGTGCGGGGCCTCGCAAGATCGATGATGTTGTTGTCGTTCTTCTCGTCCCTCATGTTCTTCTCCGCCGCGGCGTCACCCGCAGCGCGAGTAGAGCGACGTGTGCTGAACCGAACTGCGGCGGACAACACTTAAGGTGTCGTTCTGCCTGAGGAACTTGTCCGACCAGGGATGCAGTCGAACAAGGTTGGGCATGCGGTTTTCGGCACGGGACGAGAGCCGAGCGTGCGGGACCGGACTGCGGTCGGACAACACTTAAGGTCTCGTCCCGCCTGAGGAACTTGTCCGATCAGGGATGGGATCAGAGCATGCGGTTTTCGGCACGGCACCTGGGTCTCCGCGTATGGCCCCAGGATGTCCGCGCTCATGCGAACCCGCTCGTATTCACCGGACCTCGCGCTCACGACCGCGAGCGCAGGCGCCACATGTTTGGCGTCCACGTTGGCGTGCCAGTTGCGAACGCGCGCCTCCGCGTTACATTCCGTCACTCCCGCATCTCGGGGCACGGGGACTAGATCACCCGCAACCGCCGTACTCGTCCAGCTGCGCCGCTGTCCCCGTCGCGCGCAGCTAGACCGCCTTCGGTGAGGCAGCGTCTCGCTGCCATCGGACACCGGGCACCTCATCTCGCCCTTTTGACGCCGTTAAGCGGCCGTCGGGCGCACGAGTTTGCCCTGTGTTCGAGCAACTTCCCCTTCTCCTCACGGCTGAAGAGCTTGCGGTCGTCCTGCGAACGAGCCGCAAGAACGTCTACGAGATGGTTCGTCTGGGTCAGCTCTCGGGCGTGGTCCGAGTGGGCCGCAAGGTCCTGTTTCGTCGGGACCGCCTGCTAGACTTCCTCGCTGAACGGGAAGAGCAGCCCGTGTCGTCGCTCGGAGATCGTCGATGAGCGACGTCACTGTGAGGAGGAAGAAGCACAAGATGCATGTGGCCGGGTGCCAGAAGCTGCGCACTTGCCAGTGCCCCTTCACCGAGGGGGACTGGCAGTACGACATCCGGTTCACCTGGCCGTCCGGGACGCCGTTTCGCGAGAAGCGGATGCTGGACCACCCGGACTTCACGAAGAAGAAGGCGCTCGACTGGGCCACGGAGCGCCGCAACGCCATCATCGCGAAGGGCGAGGCCCGGCTCGCGAGGGAGGCCGAGAAGCCGGTCCCGACGCTCAAGGACTTCGGGCCCGTCTACATCAAGGATTACTGCAAGGCGAACCGCAATAAGCCTCGGACCATCGAGCGCAAGGAGGGGGATCTCGCATTTCACCTCATTCCACGGTTCGGGAACAAGCGCCTCGATGAGATCAGCCTCGCCGACATCCAGCGGCTGAAGGGCGACCTCGCGGACCTGAACGCGAAGACGGTTAACAACGTCCTTAGCGTCCTCCGCACGATCCTGGATTTCGCCGCGGAGACCGGGGTCATCCCGGCCGTGCCGGTCACGTTTCCGCAGCTCAAGACGGCCCCCGCCGAGATCGACTTCTATGAGCCCGATGTCTACGAGAAGCTCGTCGCGATAGCCAAAGAGCTCGACGCTCGCGCCTACCTGATGATGCTCCTGGGGGGCGAGGCGGGGCTTCGCCGAGGAGAGATCGCTGGGCTGGAGTGGAACGACATCGACTTCACGCGCAGGTTCCTGCACGTCCAGCGTTCGGAGTCGAAAGGCCAGCTCTCGACGCCGAAGAGCGGCCGCAGCCGCCGGGTAGACCTAAGCGCTCGGCTAATCCAGGCGCTGCGCGAGAACCGACACGCGCGAGGCTCTCGGGTGCTCTGGAGGGACCCGCACTACCGCTGGGACGCTCCTCACGCGAAGGGCGGCGTGTGGGATCGAACCATCCAGAGTTGGATGGAGCGCGTCCAGCGGCGCGCCGGGCTCGAGGTGACGGGTAACGTCCACATCCTGCGCCACACGTTCTGCTCGCGGCTCGCGATGGGAGGCGCTCCGACGCTCTACATTATGCAGCAGGCGGGACACGCTGACATCAAGACGACGCAGCTCTACATGCACCTCGCGCCGAGCTTCCAGGGAAGCATCGACCGCTTCCTCGGCGGTGAGCAGGCACTTGGTCGTATTTTGGTCGCTACGGAAACTGGACCCTAGAAAAGACGAAAGCCCCGCGAAATCGCGAGGCTTTCAGAAGTCGGGGAGACAGGATTTGAACCTGCGACCCCTTGGTCCCGAACCAAGTGCTCTACCAGGCTGAGCCACTCCCCGATGATGCGCTTCGTCGGACGGATTCCGGGCCCCGGGAAGACCTCGGACCGACGTAAGGCGGCGTAGATACTGGAGTGCCGAGAGGGTGTCAAGGGGGAAGCGCGGGCCGGCTCGGCCCGCCGCTCCCGCTAGAAAACCGTCACCTCCGCGGACTCCGTCTTGCCGTCGAGCCGGGCCTCGATGCGCACGGTTCCGGCGCGCTTCGCGGAGAGCTTTCCGGGCGCCGCGGGGTCGAAATCGACGATCGTCGGGTCGGCGCTCGACCACGTCGCGCGGCCCGACACGTCGAGCGAGGCGCCGTCCGCGAAGCGGGCGGTCGCGCGGAACCGGTAGCTCGAGCCGACGGGTACCGTGGGCGCGACGCCCGCGAGCTCCAGGCGATCGAGGGGGGCGCTCGACACCGTCACGGGCAAGGGCCACACCTGCAGCCCGGAGGCAGCGGTGACGATCGCGGTGCCCGGGGCGACCGCTTCGACGACCCCGGGCGAGACCACCTTCAGCACGGCCGGGTTCGACGAGGCCCACGCCAGCGTCTTCTCGAGCTCGGCGAAGCCCACATTCTCGTAGGTGTTGAGGTACAGGCGCTCGTACGGGTGGAGCCCGAGGGGCCCGCTGTCCGGCGCGAACAGCCCGAACTCGCCGACGGTGTGCGTGACGTTCACGATCGCCGTCGCCGTCTGCCCGCCCCACGTGGCGGTGACGACCGCGCTCCCGAGCTTCTGGCCGGTGATGGTGCCGTACGATCCGGGGTACGAGGCCGTGGCGACGTCCGCGGGCGACACGGTGATCTGCGCGCCGGTCGCTGTGGCGGTGCCGCCGCTCGAGAGCGTCGCGCGGAGCTGCATCGTCAGGCTTCCGCCCACGGGGAGCTCGTAGGTCGGAGGATCGAAGCGCAGGCTCACCGCCGCCGGCTCCGCTGCGGCGCCGACCACCGGGACGCTGTCCGTCCCGACGAAACCGCTCCAGCTCGCGTCGAGCGTCGCCGTCCCCTCGGCGATCGCCTGCAGGTCGGGCGCCGTGCCCGGCGTCCACGTGAGCGACGCGACGGCGGGAGTCGAGCACGCCCAGGTCGAGAGCTTGGTCACGTCCACGTAGTCGCCGCTGTCGAGCTCCAGGAAGGCGCCCGGCGCCGTCTTGTCCCCTACCGTGAGCTGGTACGGGAGCGCCACGAAGAGGGCCTTCGGCGTCGCCGGCACGACGGTACCCTGCGCCACGACCGTCACGTCGTCGAGGCGGGCGCGGAGCTCGACCGAGCCGAGCTTCCGCGCGACCACCGTCGACCCGCGCACCTCGAGGACCGACGGATCGCTCGACTCGAAGGTCGCGAACGTCGTCGCCGAGGCGGTGGTGGTCGCGAGCGGCACGGCCAGGCGGAGCGCCGCCGAGCCACCGAGCGGGACCGTGACCGGCGCGAGCTCGAGGGGCGCCGTGGGCGTCACGACCGAGAGCTGCGTCGACGCCTGCATCGGCACGCCCGACGGGCTCGTCGTGGCGGCCCGCACGTAGACGCTGCCGGCGGCGAGCGCATGGACCCGGCCCGGGTTCGCGGGATCGTCGAACGCGGCGACCGCGGGCGACTCGCTCGTCCACGTCACCTCGCCTTGCACCGGGACTTCCACGTTCCAGCCGCCGGCCGAGTACACGTACATGGCCCGGAGCTGTCCGGTGTGCCCCACCGGCAGCTTGTCCCCGTACGCGACCGCGGGGCGGACGACGAGCCCGCCGAACTGGGACGGCTCGCGCACGACCGTCGCGGTCGCGGAGCCGAAGACGTCGCCGATCGCGGCGGTGATCTCGCCCGTGCCGGGGCTAGACGACCAGAAGCTGCCGCCGTTCACCGAGCCGATGACGCGGTCGCAGCGCCAGGTGACGAGGGTCGTCGCGTCGGTGGTGCGGCCGTCAACGAGGCGGGCCGTCGCGCTCAGCTGGCGGGTGGCGCCCGAGGCCACGACGAGCGACGCCGGGGAGATGGTGATCGAGCTGAGGGGCCCCAGCACCGTCACCGTCTTCGTCGCCGTCATCCCGCCGAAGGACGCGGACAGCGTCGTGCTCCCGGAGCCGACCACCGTGGCGGTGCCCTTCGTGCCGGGCGCGTTCGAGATGGCGATCACCGCGGGGTCGCTCGAGGACCACTCGGCGTAGCTCGACACGTCCTCCGTCTCGACGACGTACTTTCCCTGCACGCGGGTCTGCGCCTTCACCCTCCAGCTCACGCCCGCCGGCACCGACGCGGGAGCGTCGAGGGTGAACGATAGCGGCGCGGTCACCTGGACGCTCGCCGTGGCGGACAGCCCCGCGTAGCGCGCCTCCAGGGTGGTCGTCCCGAGGCCCACGGCCCGGACGACGGTATCGCCCCACCATCCCTTCTCCACGATGCCGACGGCCGGATCGAGGACCGAGAACGTCGCCGCGCTCGAGACGTCGTAGCTCGAGCCGTTCGCGTAGCTCAGCGTCACGTTGGGCGGTGGCCAGGTGTAGTCGCCGAGGCCCATGGCGATGGCGGTCGTGTCGATCGCGAGCCCGGTCGGCGCGTCGCCGGTGACCGTCACCGCCGCGCGCCCGACGGCGCCCCCGTAGCTCGCGCTCACGACGGCGACCCCGCCCGCGACCATCGTCGCGACTCCGCCCGCGGCCACGGTCACGGCGCTCGAGTCGGAGGACCAGGTCGCGAGCGCGGTCACGTCGGCGGTGGTGCCGTCCGCGTGGAGCGCGGTGGCGCGGAGCGGGTAGCCGACGCCGACCGGCAGCGGCGAGGGCACCGGTTGGACGAGGACGAAGATCACGGAGTCGGAAGCAACGGTGAGCTCCGCCGAGGCGGTCTTGCCGCCGAAGGAGGCCGTGATCGTCGCCGCGCCGGCCGCGAGCGCGTCGAGGCGCCCCGCGGTCTGGGCGACGCTCGACACCGCGGCCGTCGCCGGCGCGCTCGAGGACCAGTCCGCGAGGAGCGTCACGTCGCGCAGGCCCCCGTTCGAGTAGACGGCGAACACGCGCACGTCGAGCGCGTCGCCCGCGGCGAGGGTGAACGTCGGGGGCACGCCGAGGAGGAGCGACGCGAGCGACGCCGCCTCCACGGTGACGTGCGCCTGCGCGGAGAACCCGGCGTAGGTGGCGCGCACGTCCGTGCCGCCGACCTTCACGCCCGAGACGACGCCGCGCGAGACCGTGGCGACGAGCGGATCGGCGCTCGTCCAGACGGCGGCCGCGGTCACGTCGATCTCCGCCCCGCCGTCGGTGATGCCGAGGCAGCGGAGCGAGGCGGACTGGCCCGCGGAGATCACCGCGCTGACGGGATCCATCCGCACGGAGACGAACGTCGGCGTGTCCACGGTGACGAGCGCCGTCCCCTGGATGGGCCCGATCGCGGCGGTGATGGTCGCGGTCCCCGCGGTGATCCCCGTCACGACGCCCGCCGACACCTGCGCGATGCCGCCGTTCAGCGAGGTCCAGCTCGCCTCGGCGGTCACGTCGCGCTTGCTGCCGTCGTCGTAGGCGCCGGTCGCGGTGAGCTTCACCGTCGCGCCCGCCACGGTCACCGCCGTCGCCGGCGTCACCGCGATGGAGACGAGGGTCGCCGCCGGCTTCGCGCCGCCGCCACCGCTGCCGCCGCTGCACGCCGCCGCGAGCACGGCCGCGAGGCCGAGCGCCGAGATCCGCCGCATGTTCCCCTCCCCGCGCCGGCAACGGCGCGCGTCCCGGCGTTCACGCTGGGATACGGCGCGCGAGGGTACACAGCGGGTCAACGAGCGGCAAGGCTGCGACCGCACCTACATCAGAACCGTCCTGCCACCCCCGCCGAGAACCCGCCACCCTCGAGCCGCGCCACCATCGGCGCCGCCATCGCCCCCTCGGCGCGCGCGGCGGCCGCCTCGTCCAGCTCCTCGTCCCAGCCGCGCGAGAGGTACGCCCCCGCGGCGAGCCCGACGGCCATCCCGGCGAGGCCCGCCGCGCCGATCGCGTGACCGTTCTCCGCGTTCGCGAACGCCGGCACCGAAACGCCGGCGAGCGTGCCGAGGAGCCCGCCCGCGTCGATGAGGAGTGACCGGCCGCGGCTCATCTCGACGCGCCGCGCGACGAGCGCCATCGCGAGAAGGCCGGCGTCGGTGGTGGCGAGCAGCACGCCCTGGGCGGTCGTGTCGCTCGCGTCGTCCAGGATCGCGAGCGTGAGCCCGCCCGTCACGAGCCCCCAGATGCCGCCGCTGTTCGTGAGCGCCACGGCGCCCGAGGACGGGCTCCGGTCGCGCGTCAGGAGCACCGTGGTGCCGAGCGCGGCGAGACCCGTGCCGAGCGTCGCGCCCACCACCCCCTTCCCGTCCGCGTCAGCGAGCGCGGCGATGAGGCCGCCGTTGAACGTCCCCCAGCTCGTGGCGGACTCGATCGCCTGGGCGCGGCCCTCGGGCATCGCAGCATGGCGGGTGGGCAGGATCGCGAGCGTGAGCCCGCCGACGCCGCCGGCGATGGCGAGCGCGAGGTAGGCGCGGCCGTCGTCGGCCTCCGCGAGGAGCCCGGTCGCGACGCCGGTCCAGATGCCGTAGGTCGTGCCGAAGAACGCGAGCTCGGCGCGGCCGCTCCGGTCCAGACGGGCGGGACGCCGGCGCTCGAGGCGCGGCTCCTGGAGCTCGAAGTGGCCGCGAGCGGCGAGCGCGCGGCTCACCTCGGCGAGCGTGCGCGCGCGGTCGGCGAGCGGGCCGGCGCCGGGGGTGGCCGCCACCGCGTCGAACGCGCGCGCGGCCTCCTCGAGCTTGCCGTCGAGGAGCAGCGCCATGGCGGCGTCGTAGCGGGCCGAAGGGTCCGTCCCTTGGGCTTCGACAGGCTCGGTCCGAGCGGCCGGGGCCGGTTGCGCGACCGGCCGGGCGGGCTGGGCCGGCTGCGCGGCCACGGGCACGACCGGCTGAGCCAGCCGGGCGGCCACGAGCTGGACCCGCTGCCCGGACTGGACGGGCTGCGCGGCGGCGAGGAGGACGGCGGCGGCGAGCGTCAGCATTGCGGCGGCTCCGTCGCTCCCGGTGAAGGGTCCTGGGAGCAGCCGGAGCCTACCGCATGGGCGGCGCGGCGCGAGTTCGCGTGAACGCGTGACGCGGTCGTGCCGCTACCGCACGCACACCGCCTCGACCTCTGCGACCTCCTTCGGCACCGCGGCGGTCAGGTTCTCGTGGCCCTCGGGCGTCACGAGCACGTCGTCCTCGATGCGGATGCCGACGCCGCGCATCTCCTTCGGCGCGCTCTCGTCGTCCGCGGCGACGTAGATGCCCGGCTCGATGGTGAGCACCATTCCCGGCACCAGCGCCCGCGGCTTGCCGTCCACGTAGTAGTCGCCGACGTCGTGCACGTCCATGCCGAGCCAGTGGCTGGTCCGGTGCATGTAGTACTTGCGGAACGCCTTGTCGGCGATCCGCTCGTCGGCGCTGCCCTGCAACAGGCCCAGCGAGATGAAGCCCTCGGTGAGCTTCCGCACCGCGAGGTCGTGGATCGCGTCGAGGTTCGTGCCCGGCTTCACCGCCTCGATGGCCTGCTTCTGCACGTCGAGGCAGAGCTCGTAGAGCTCGCGCTGCGCCTTCGTGAACTCGCCTGACACCGGGAACGTGCGCGTCACGTCCGCCGTGTAGAGCTCGTACTCGCCGCCCGCGTCCACCAGGCACACGTCGCCGTCCTTCAGGAGCTCGGGGCCGGCGCGGTAGTGGAGGATGGTCGAGTTCGCGCCGGCGGCCACGATCGTCCCGTAGCCGGGGCCCGACCCGCCGCGGCGGCGGAACGCGTACTCGATCTCCGCCTGCACCTGGTGCTCGCGCCGGCCGGGCTGCCCGTCGCGCATGGCCGCCATGTGCGCCTCGGCGGTGATCTCGGCGGCCTTGCGGAGCCGCCGGAGCTCGTCCGGCCCCTTCACGAGGCGCTGCTCGTGGAGGATGCGGCCGGGGTCCACGATGGCGCGCGGCGGGCGCTTGCCGAGGCGCGCGCCCTTCCGCAGCTCGTTGAGGACGCGCGCGAGCCGCGCGTCCCACGGCGCATCCTGGCCGACGCGGAACCAGAGCGTCTCCGCGCCCTCGACGAGCGCCGGCAGCCTCGCCTCCAGCTCCGCGACCGGGTACGCCTCGTCGGCGCCGTACTGCTCCTTCGCGCCCTCGATCCCGGCGCGGCGGCCGTTCCAGATCTCCTTCTCGCGGTCGCGCGGCCGCACGAACAGGACGAGCTTCGCCTCGCCCGCAGGCGACGCCACGAGGACCGCGCAGCCCTCCGGCTCGTCGAGGCCGACGAGGTAGTGGTAGTCGCTGTCCTGGCGGAAGAGGTACTCGGTGTCCGCGTTCCGGAGCTTCTCTTCGGCGGCCGGGAGGAGCATCACGCCGCCCCCCTGGCGCGCCATCTGCGCGGCGGCCGCCCGGCGGCGCTCGGCGAAGGTCGAGTTGGAGTCCATGCCCGCCCATATAGCGCACTCCCGCCGGGAGCGCGGGCGCGCCGCCGTCGCGGGGCGGGAGGGCCTCGCCGGGGGCGACGGGCCGTGCCGGAAGGTGGCCTCGACCGCGTAGCGGCCGCGCTCGGCCGGCCTCGGGCCCGCGCGCGCTCGGGGCGCAAAATCGAACGTGATTCCCGGACGATGAAGCGGGCTACTTCCCCGGCCAGCGCGTCCCCGACCACTCCTCGAACGCGGCTCGCTGCGCCTCGCTCGCAGCCTCCACCGGCTCGAGCCAGACGGTGTCCTCGGGCCACGGGGCGAGCGGCACGGTCACCTCGACGAGCTCGTCCCGCCGGAACACGGTGAGGCGGAGCGAGCCGCCCGGCCCCCTCTCGCCGAGCCGGTCCCACAGCGCGGCGCGGTCCAGCCGGAACCCGCCCTCTGCGACGAGCTCGTCCTCGGCGTAGAGGCCGGCCCGGTGCGCCGGGCTCCCCTCCTGCACCGACGCCACCGCGAGCTTCGGCCCCTGGGCGAGCTCGAAGCCGGCCCAGCCGGGCGCGGGACGCTCGTCGCCGTTCTTCGGAGGCGTGCCGCCCTTGTCGTCGAGCCCCTGGGCCGCGCGGCGCCGGAGCCGCAGGCCCACGAGCTCGAGGTCGAGGTCGAGCGGCTCCGTGCCGCGCACCTGGCGATCGAAGAAGCGCCGCGCCGCGTCCGCGCCGAGGAGCTCCGCCGCCGCCTGCTCGACGCCGTCCTCCGGCAGGCCGCGCCCCTCGTGACGCGCGTAGAGCGCGCGCAGGAGCGCGTCGAGCGACGACCCCGCCCGGCGCAGCGCGAGGTCGAGCGCGAGCGCGACGAGCTCGCCCTTCAGGTAGTAGGAGATGGCGCTGTTCCCGCTGTTCTCGTCCGGCCGGTAGTGCTTCACCCACGCGAGGAAGCTCGCCTCCTGGACGCTCATCTTCCTCGCGCCGGGCGTGCGCTCGAGCTGGGTGAGCGCGCGGCCGAGGTTCCGGAGATACCGCCCCGCGTCGAGGAGGCCGGCGCGCGCGAGCGCGAGCCCCTCGTAGTAGGACGTGGCGCCCTCGAACCACCACAGGAGCCGCGTGTACTGCTCGCGCCCGTAGTCGAACGGCACGAGCGCCGCGGGCCGCATGCGCTTCACGTTCCAGAGGTGGAAGAACTCGTGCGCGAAGAGGCCCAGCGTCTCCTCGTACGCGTCGCGCGGGAAGAACTGCATCCGGCCCACGTTGAGCGTCGTCGAGCTCGCGTGCTCGAGGCCGCCGCGCCGCTTCTCGGTGAGGTGCAGGATGAACAGGTAGCGCTCGTAGGGGAGCCCACCCATGAGCCCCCCGAGCGTCTCGACGATCCGCCGGGTGTCCTCCGCGAGCTTCGCCTCCTCGACGTTCCCCCGCCCCCAGATGGCGATCTCGTGCGGCTTGCCGAGCGCGGTGAACGGCACGACGCGGTGGCGGCCGATCTCCACCGGGGAGTCGGCGAGCTCGTCGTAGTCACGTGCGGTGAACGTCGTCGGCCCGCCGGGGAGCGCCGTCGCGATCGACCAGCCCTCCGGCGGCGCGATCTCGAGGACCTGCGGCTCGCGCTCGCGCCCCGGCGCGTAGAGGAACACCGCCGCGCCGTTCAGGTAGCCGTGCGTCCCGTCCAGGTGGCAGGTCCGCACCGTGAGCTCGTTCGCGTAGACCCGATAGCGCACCACCACCCGCTCCGCCCCGCCCGCGTCCACGCGAAAGCGTTGCTTGTCGAGTCGCTCGATCGTGAGACGGCGGCCCTGGCCGTCGTCGGCCTCCACGCCCTCGAGGTGGCGCGCGAACTCGCGCACCAGGTAGCTGCCGGGCGTCCAGACCGGGAGCGCGAGCTCGGGCGTGGCGCCGGGCCGCTCGAGGATCGCCTCGACGTGGAAGAGATGGGAGTGCGGTTCGGGGAGCGAGAGCCGGTAGCGCATGCGGTCACAATCTAGCCGGGGATCAACCGCGTGCCCCGGAGTTCTGTTAGCCTCTCGGCCCCAGGGGGTTCTCGCAGTGTCGATGCTGAAGCTCCACCTCCTCGGGCGGTTCGAGGTGGTCCGCGCGGACGCGCCCATCCCCGCCCAGGCGTGGCGACGGCGGCGGCCGGCCGACCTGCTGAAGCTCGTCGCGCTCGCGCCGGGCCGCGCGCTGGGTCGCGACGCGGCCATCGAGGCGCTCTGGCCCGACAAGGACCCCGCGAGCGGCGCGAACAACCTTCACCGCGCGCTCTACGACCTCCGCCAGATCCTCGGCGGCCGCTGGGTGGACATCGAGCGCGGCCAGCTCGCGCTCCGGCCGGACGTCTGGGTGGACGTGGACGCGTTCGAGGAGGCGGCCGCCGCGGGCGGTCCCGAGCGCTGGGCGCAGGCTGTCGCGCTCTACCGCGGGGATCTCTCGCCGGAGGATCTCGACTCTCCGTGGCTGCAGGGGCGGCGCGCGGAGCTCCGGAGCCGCTTCGTGGACGTGGCGCTGCCGCTCGCGCGCGACGCCGCCGGGCGGGGAGACGCCGGCGCCGCCGTCCCGCTCCTCCGCCGCGTGCTCGAGGTGGATCCCGCCGCCGAGGAGGCGCACCGGCTCGTCATGCGCCTCCTCGCCGAGACCGGCCGGCGGGCGGAGGCGCTCCGCCAGTACGACGCGTGCGACAGCGCGCTGCGCGCCGCGGGGCGGTCCGGCGCGTCGGACGAGACCCGCGCGCTGTGGACCGCCATCCAGCGCGGCGAGGTCGGGCCGACCCAGGCGCGGCCGGCGCTCGACGGCGCGCGCCGCGCCGCCCGGCGGCTGCTCGGGACGACCGACCCGCCCCCGGTGCGCGGGCGCGGGCCGGTGGTGCTGCTCGTCGAGTCGCTGCTCGAGCAGGGCTCGGGGACGCTCATGCTCCTCGGGGAGCGCGGGGTCGGCAAGACGCGGCTCGCGGTGGAGGGCGCCCGGCTCGCCCAGGCCCGCGGGGCGGCGGTGCTGTGCGGCATCGCCACCGGCGGCGGCGCGCCGTACGGTCTCTTCGCCGACGCGTTCGCCGAGGAGGCCCGCGCGAACCCCGCCTTCGCGAGCCCGCTCGCGGGGGCGGCGCCCGGGCCGGGGATCGCCGGCGAGGAGGTGCGGCTCCGCATCTTCGAGGCGGTGGAGCAGGCGCTCGGGGCGGTCGCGGAGGGGCGCCCGATCTACCTCCTCCTCGACGACGTGCACGCGGCGGACGAGTCGTCGCTGAACGTCCTCCACCTCCTCGCCCGCGACGCGCGCGCGCTGAGGCTCATGATCGTCGCCACCTGCAACGAGGCGGCGATCCACGCCGGGACGCCCATCCAGATGGCGCTCGCGCACCTCGACTGCGCGCGCCTGGCGCGCGGCGTCCGCATCCCGCGCCTCGGGCTCGCCGCCACGCGGGAGCAGGTGGCGGACCTGCTCGGCGAGCCGCCGCCCGAGGCGACCGTCGCGCAGCTCTACCGGATCACGGACGGCTCGCCGCTCCTCACCGAGGAGGTCGTGCGGGCGCAGCGCGAGTCGGGCGGGCCGTCGCTCCCCACCGATCCCTCCGCGGCCATCCGCACCCGCGTCGAGCGGCTCGGCGCGCGCGCGGAGGCGCTGCTCGCCGCCGCGGCCGTGGCGGGGGCGCGCTTCGACTTCGAGCTCGTGCGGCCCGTCTCCGGCCTCACGGCGCACGAGGCGCTCACCGCGCTCGACGGCTGCCTCGAGGCGCGCCTCCTCGACGAGGACGGCGCGGGGTACCGCTTCCACCACGCGCTCGTGCGCGACGCCGTCTACGACGGCCTCTCCCCCGCGCGCCGCGCGGCGCTGCACGGCGCGCTCGCCGACGGGCTGGAGGCGGCGCTCCCCGCGGGCGGCGAGCTCCCCTCCGAGGCGCTCGCCTGGCACCGCCGCCGCGCCGGCGATCCCGACCGCGCCGTCGTCCACCTCGTCGCCGCCGGCCACCGCGCCGCGGCGCGCGCCGGGCTCCGCGAGGCGCTCGCCTTCTACACCGAGGCGCTCGACCTGCTCGAGCGCTCCGGCGCGGACGGGCCGCAGGAGCTCGAGCTCCTCGACGCGGTCGGCCGCGTCCAGCTCGGCCTCGGCGAGCTCGCCGGCGCGGCGCGCTCCTTCTCCGGCGCGGCCCACCTCGAGGACGGCGGCGGCTTCCGCCCCAGCCCCGAGCAGCGGGCCCGCGCCCACCGCCTCGCGGCGATCTCGCTCGCCTCCGCGGGCCTGCTCCGCGCGGCGAACGCCGAGCTCGAGGACGGCCTCCACGCGGTGGACGCGCAGGGCGAGGAGGCGGCGGCGCTCCTGCACGTGCGCGCGCAGCTCTTCTGGCACGAGCGCCGCCCCGCCGACGCGCTCGCGGCCGCCCAGGGGTGCCTCGAGCGCGCCAGCGACACGGGCGACGCGGACCTCGCCGCCCGCGCCGCCGACCTCGTGGCCCTCGCCCGCGCGACGCTCGGCGACCCGCTGCGCCCGCCCGACGACGCGACCGGCGACAGCGCGCGCTCCTCCCGCCAGGACCTCGCCCCGGAGCACCCCGTCCCGCTCCATCTCGTCCTCTGGGATCGCGACCTGCTCTGCGACGCGACGGCCGGCGAGGTGGGCCACGCGGCCGCGCTCCTCGCGCAGCGCGCCCGCCAGCGCGGGGCCGCAGGCTCCGTCGCGGCCGGCCGTCACGGCGAGGGCGTCGCCGCGCTCGCCGGGGGAGACCTCGACCTCGCCGAGGCCGCCCTGCGCGACGCGCTCGAGCGCCACCGCGCGGGTGGCTCGGCCATCGGCGAGGCGCTCGCCCTCGAGCGGCTCGCCTGCCTCCTCACGCTGCGCGGCCGCCTGGACGAGGCGCTCGCCCTCGTGGACCTCGGGATCGTGGTCGCGGAGCGCGCGGGGCTCCGCCGCCACGCCCTCACGCGGCTCCACGCGACCGAGGCCCGCAACCGCCTCGCCGCGGGTGCGCTGTACGCGGCGGAGGACGCCGTGCGGGAGGCGAGCGAGACGGCGGCGCGCCACGGCGACTGCGCCGCGTGCGACGCGGTGTTCCGGCCCGAGGCGGTGCGCGTCGCGCTCGCGCGCGGGCGGCTCGGGGAGGCCGAGGCGGAGGCCGAGGCGCTCGAGGAGATCGCGCGGCAGCGCGGCGGCCGGGTGCTCGTCGCGACCGCCCGGCTCACCCGCGCCCGCGTCCTCGCGGCGCACGGACGCACGGACGACGCCCTCGCGGCGCTCGCCAACGCGCGCGCGGGCTTCCTCGCCGCGGGGCACCGGCACGAGGCGGGCCGCACCGTCCGGCTCGAGGCGCGGCTGCGTGGGGCCGGCTGGGCCATGCCCGACGAGCTGCGCGCGCTCGACGCGCTCGTCCAGGTCGACGCGGACGCCTGAGAGGACGGCCTCGGGCGGCCCGGAGCGCACGGGCGAGCGGCGGCGGCCCCGCACGCCGGGATCCCGGTGACGCGCGACGCGGGCCCGGCGGGCGCCGGCCGGGCCTCACCCCGCCCCGCCTCGTCCCTGGCGCACCGCTCGCCCTCCCCCTAAGCTCTCGCGCCCATGGATCCCTACGGGCTTCGCCGCGTGGTCTCGCCCAGGGGCGCGCTCCCCCAGCGCGCCGACGTCCTCGATCCCACCCTCCCGCTCGGCGAGGACGAGCTCTCCATCGAGGTCGAGGCGCTCAACGTGGACGCCGCGAGCTTCCGGCAGATCGAGGGCGCGGTGGGGCGCGACCCGGAGCGCATCGCGGCCGAGGTGCTGCGCATCGTGGGTGCGCGCGGGAAGCTCCAGAACCCGGTCACCGGCTCGGGCGGCATGCTCATCGGCCGCGTGCGCGCGGTGGGGCCGCGCCACCCGGCCGCCGCGTCGCTCCGTCCGGGCGACCGCGTCGCGACGCTCGTGTCGCTCTCCCTCACGCCGCTGCGGCTCGATCGGATCCGCGCCGTCCGGCCGGAGATCGACCGCGTCGAGTGCGACGGCGAGGCGATCCTGTTCGCGAGCGGGCTTTGGGCCCGGCTGCCGGCCGATCTTCCCGAGACGCTCGCCCTCGCGGCGCTCGACGTGTGCGGGGCCCCGGCGCTCGCCGCGCGCCTCGTCCGGCCCGGCGCGCGGGTCCTCGTGCTCGGCGCGGGCAAGTCGGGCCTGCTCGTCGCGGCGCACGCCCGCGAGCTCCTCCCCGGCACGGGCGGCGAGGTGGTGGCGGCCGATCGCTCCGAGGCGGCGCTCGCTGCCATCCGCGGCGCGGGCGCGTGCGACCGGACGATCGCCCTCGACGCCACCGACGCCGTCGCCGCGCTCGCCGCGGTCGAGGCCGCGGGCGGACCGTTCGACCTCGTCGTGAACTGCGCGAGCGTCGCGGGCACCGAGATGGCCTCCATCCTCGCGGTGAAGGACGGCGGCACGGTGCTCTTCTTCTCGATGGCGACGAGCTTCACCGCCGCCGCGCTCGGCGCCGAGGGCGTCGGCAAGGACGCGACGCTCCTCATAGGGAACGGCTACGTGCCCGGCCACGCCGAGCTCACGCTCGACCTGCTCCGCCGGAACGCGAAGCTCCGCGCGCTCTTCGAGGAGCGGTACGCGCGCTGAAGGTCGGGCGAGGTCGGACCCCGACGGCGTCCATCGGCCCGTCGAAGCTCCCGGAGGAGACCCGCGGCCGACGCCGACACCCACCTCCGCCGCCGTCCGGCGCACCTCCGCCTCGGCGTCGGTCGGGTCCGGGCGAGCCCATCCTTGTGGAGCCCGCCCGCCCGTTCTACTCTCGGGAAATGCCGCTCCTCGCCGGGCTCGTGGCCGCCCTGCTCGCTGCCACGCCCGCGCTTGCGCCCGCGTCGCCGCCGCCGGCCCCGCGTTCCGCCGAGTCGATCGAGGCGCGTGCAGGCGAGATCCTCGCGCGCGGCGACGTCCAGACGTCCCTCCCGTCCGAGTGGAAGCCGGTCGAGCTGCCCGACCTCCTCGCGACCGTGCTGCGGGTGCTCGTCTTCGCGGGGATCGCGCTGCTCGCGGCGCTCGCCGGCACCTGGCTCTTCCGGCGGCTCCGCGCGCGCTCCCGGGATCCCGAGGTCGAGGGTGGGTCCGGGACGGAGGCGGGCCCGGAGCCGATCCCCATCCCGTCCGCCGAGGCCGCCGCCGCGGCGGGCCGGTACGGCGAGGCGATCCACGCGCTGCTGCTCGACACGCTCGCGGCCCTCTCGCGCGCGGCGCGCCTCGCGCCGTCGCTCACCTCGCGCGAGATCGTGGGGCGCGTCCGGCTGGCGCCCCCTGCGCGCGAGGCGCTCGCAGGCCTCGTGACCGCGGTGGAGCTCTCTCACTTCGGCGGCGCGGTGCCGGGCGAGGCGGACTACCGCGCCTGCCTCGACCGGTTCCACGTCTTCCTCCAGAGCTACCGGGGCACGACGTGAGCGGGCCCTTCTCCCGCCGCGGCGCCACGTGGCTCGCCCTCGCCGCGACCGCCTCGCTCGCCGCCGCCGCCTTCCTGGGCGTCTTCGGGGACGAGCTCTCCGAGCCGCCGTCCGTCGCGCCCGGCGCGTACAGCCGGTCCGCCATCGGCCACCGCGCGTTCGTCACGCTCCTCCGCGAGCTCGGGATCCCGACGCTCGTCTCGCGCCACCGGACCGCGGACAAGGCCGCCGACGGCGCGCTGGTCGTCCTCGCCGAGCCGGCGCTCGAGCCGGCCGGCGAGAGGGGCCGGCGGACCGTGACCCTGGAGGAGATCGCCTCGGACGCCTCGCGGCTGCTCGTCGTGCTCCCGAAGCGGTCCGGGTTCCCCGATCCCCACCGGCCGCGCTGGCTCGGCGGCGCGAGCCTCCTGCCGCTCGCGGAGGTCCGGCGTGCCCTCGAGGTCCTCGAGCTCGACGCCGAGGTGGTCCGGCCGAGGCAGCTCACCGCCGCGTCCTGCGGGACGCTGCCGGCGGGGGCCGTGCTGGACGCCCCGCAGCTCCTGCGCTCCGACGCGCTCGTGCCCCTCGTCTCCTATGCGGAGGGCATGCTCGCCGGCGAGGTCGTGGACGAGGAGACGGGCCGCCGGATCGTGGTGCTCGCCGACCCGGACGTCCTCGCCAACCACGGCCTCGGGCGGGGCGAGAACGCGGCCCTCGCGCTGCGGCTCGTCGAGCGCCTCGGCGGAGGCGAGGTGCCCGTGGTGATCGACGAGACGCTGCATGGGCTGGACCTCCAGCCGTCCGTGGCCCGCGAGCTGTTCAGGTTTCCTCTCGTCCTCGCCACGGCGCAGGCGGCGCTCCTCGCGGCGCTCGCCGTCTGGGCCGGGCTCGTGCGCTTCGGCCGGCCGCGCCCGCCCGACGCGCTCCTCGCGCCCGGCAAGGCGTTCCTCGTCGAGAACACGGCGGCCCTGCTCCGCCACGGCGGGCACGTCGCGCACGTGCTCGGCGCGTACCTGCGCGCGGCGAAGGACGAGGTGGCGCGGAGGTCGCGGGCGCCCGGCGACCGGGCCGAGGCCCAGGACGCCTGGATCGCGCGGCTCGCCGCGGCGCGCGGCCGGAGCGACGCGCTCGCCCGGGCCGAGGCGCGCGTCCGCGCGCTCGAGGGGCGGGGGCGCGGGGCGGAGGAGGACGCGCTGCGGACGGCGCTGGAGATCCACACCTGGCGGGAGGAGATGACGCATGGAGCTGACGGCGATTCGAGACGTGACCGAGCGACTCCGCGCTGAGGTCCACCGGGTGGTCCTGGGCCAGGACGCCGCCCTCGACCTCATGCTCGTGGCGCTGCTCTCCGACGGGCACGTCCTGCTCGAGGGCGTCCCGGGCACGGCGAAGACCTTGCTCGCCCGCGCCTTCGCGGCCGCGCTCGGCATCGGCTTCAACCGCATCCAGTTCACGCCGGATCTCATGCCCGGCGACGTCGTCGGCACGAACATCTTCAACTTCCAGACGAGCGCGTTCGTGCTGACGCGCGGCCCCGTGTTCACCGACGTGCTCGTGGCCGACGAGATCAACCGCACGCCTCCGAAGACGCAGGCGGCCTTGCTGCAGGCCATGCAGGAGCGGGCCGTCACCATCGACGGCACCACCCATTCGCTCTCGCCGGGCTTCATGGTGCTCGCGACGCAGAACCCGATCGAGCAGGAGGGGACCTATCCGCTCCCGGAGGCCCAGCTCGACCGCTTCCTCTTCAAGGTGAGCGTGGGCTACCCGTCGCGCGACGAGGAGCGCGCGATGGTGCGCGTGCACGGCCACCGTACGGCGACGCCGCCCATCTCGGAGTTCGCGATCTCCTCGGTCGCCTCGCTCGAGGACCTCGTCGCCATGCGCGCGGCGGTCGCCGCCATCCGCCTGTCGGACGAGATCGTCGACTACGTCGTGGACCTCGTGCGCGCGACGCGCGCGCGGGCGCAGCTCCTGTGCGGCGCCTCGCCGCGCGCCGCCAACATGCTCGCGACGGCCGCGCGGGCGCTGGCCGCCACGCAGGGGCGGGCGTTCGTCATCCCCGACGACGTGAAGGCCCTCGCGCGGCCCGTGCTCCGGCACCGCATCGTCCTCGCGCCGGGCGCCGAGATCGAGGGCTCCACGCCGGACGCCGCGGTCGCGAGCGTCCTCGAGGAGGTGGAGGCCCCCAGGTGATCCACCCGACCCGCCGCGCCCTCCTGCTCGTGGCCGCAGGCTTTCCGGTCGCGCTCCTGCCCGCGCTCGTGCACCCGCGCCTCTGGGGTGTCTGGCTCGTCGTGGCGGCCCTCACGCTCGCCGCCATCGGGGCCGACGCGATCCTGGCGCTGACGCCGGGGGCGCTCGCCGCGTCGATGGAGGTCCCCGAGTCGCTGTTCGTCGGCGAGGCGGGCGCCGCGCGCGTCGTCCTCTCGGCGGCGCGCGGGGCCGCGACGGTGGAGGTCCTCGCCGATCTGCACGCGGACCTCGACCCGCAGCCGCCGGCGGAGCTCCGCGTCCGCGCGGGCGAGCCGGCGGCGCTCGAGATCGCGCTCCGCGCCCGCCGGCGCGGCAGGCCCACCGTGGACGCGCTCTGGCTCCGCTGGCCGGGCCCGCTCGGCCTCGCCGCGCGGCGCAAGCGCGTCGCGATCGACCGCGCGGTGGCGGTGCTGCCGAACCTCCGCCCCGTCCGCGCCGCGGCCTTCCGCTACTTCGGCGCGCGGGAGCTCTCCGCCGGCGTGCAGGTCGAGCGGTTCCTGGGCGACGGCTCGGAGTTCGACGCGCTGCGCGAGTGGGTGCCCGGGCTCGACCCGCGGGCCATCAGCTGGAAGGCGACCGCGCGCCACCGCAAGCTCCTCGCCCAGGAGTTCCGCGCCGAGCGAAACCACCAGGTGGTCCTCGCGCTCGACACCGGTCACCTCATGGCCGAGCCGCTCGAGGGCGTGCCGCGCCTCGACCACGCCGTGACCTCGGCCCTCCTCCTCGGCTACGTGTCACTCCGCCTCGGCGACCGCGTGGGGCTCTACGGCTTCGATCGCGCGGCGCGCGCCTGGACGGAGCCGCAGGGCGGGCTGGGAGCGTTCTCGCGCCTGCAGGCCGCCTCCGCCGGCCTCGCCTACTCGACCGAGGAGACGAACTTCACCGTCGGCCTCGCCGAGCTGTCGGCGCGCCTGCGCCGTCGCTCGCTCGTCGTGGTGTTCACCGAGTTCGTGGACACCGTGACCGCGGAGCTCATGCTCGAGAACCTCTCCCGGCTGGCGCGCCGGCAGCTCGTGGTGTTCGTGTCGCTGCGCGACCCGGGCGTCGAGGGGCTCGCCGGCGCGGCCCCGCGGCGGCTCGGGGACGTCTACCGCGCCGTGGTCGCCTCGGAGCTCGTGCGCGAGCGGGAGCGCGTCCTCGCGCGCCTGCGCCGCATGGGCGTCCATTGCGTGGACGCGCCGCCCGCCGCCGTCTCGACGCGCCTCGTGAACCGCTACCTCGACATCAAGCGCCGGGAGCTCATCGCGTGACCGTCGTGCTGAAGAGCGCGGCGTTCCGCGCCGAGCGGGAGCCCTCGTGGCGCGAGCTCGAGGGCCTCCTGGATCGGGTCGAGCGCTACGGCCTGCCCGCCCTCGCCTCCTCCGAGATCGCGCGGCTGCCGGCGCTCTACCGCGCCGCGCTCTCCTCCCTCTCCGTCGCGCGCGCGATCTCCCTCGATCGCAACGTCCTCGACTACCTGGAGACGCTCTCGGCGCGGGCGTACCTCGTCGTCTACGGGACGCGGCGGCACCTCCGGGACGCGCTCCGGGACTTCTTCGTCCACAGATTTCCGGGCGCGGTCCGGGCCCACCGGCGCCACCTCGCGCTCGCGCTCGCCCTCATCGCGCTCGGCGCGGTGGTCGGTCACGCGCTGACGGCGCGCGACGCCGAGCGGTTCTACGCGTTCGTCGATCCCGCGATGGCGCAGGGGCGCGGGCCGACCTCCTCGACCGCCTCGCTCCGCGAGGCCCTGTACGCGCCGAGGGACGCCGCGCAGCTCCTCAAGACCTTCGCGATGTTCCTGTTCCAGCACAACGCGACCATCGGCCTGCTCGCGTTCGCGGTCGGGTTCGCGGGCGGCGTGCCGTCGGCGCTCCTGCTCTTCACGAACGGGCTCGTCCTCGGGGCGTTCGGCGCGCTCTACCGCTCGCGCGGCCTCGCGCTCGAGTTCTGGGGGTGGGTGCTGCCGCACGGCGTGACCGAGCTCTTCGCGGTGGCGCTCTGCGGTGCGGCGGGCCTCGCGCTCGGGCAGGCCGTGGTGTTCCCCGGCCGCGAGGAGCGGCTCGCCGGGCTCGCGCGCCGCGGGCGGGAGGCTGGCGTCCTCGCGGTCGGGGCCGTCGCCCTGTTCTTCGTCGCCGCCCTGGTGGAGGGGCTCTTCCGGCAGCTCGTCCACTCCGTCCCGATCCGCTACGGCGTCGCCGCCGCCACGTTCCTCTTCTGGACCGTCTACCTCGCTCGCGCAGGGAGGCGGGCGTGACCGCCGGCGGCGCGCGCACGCGCGAGGTCGTGACCCCCGACGGCGTGCCGCTGCGCTTCGCGATCGCGCTCGCGGGCGACCGCGCGGGTGCGTTCCTGCTCGACTACCTCCTCGTGCTCGCCGCGGTGCTCGTCTCGGTGCTCGCGATCTTCTTCCTGGTGGGGTGGGCGGGCGGTGCGGATCTCGCCCTGGCCGGCGCGCTGCTGGCGCTGTTCCTCGTCCGCACCTTCTACTTCACCTTCTTCGAGCTCTCGTGGCGCGGCCAGACACCGGGGAAGCGCAAGCTCGGGATCCGCGTCATCGACGCGCGCGGCGGTCCGCTCACGGCGGAGGCGATCATCACGCGGAACCTCACCCGCGAGCTGGAGGTGTTCCTGCCCATGACGGCGCTCGCCGGGCCCGACGCGGTCTACCCCGGCGCGCCGGCGGGCGTCGCCCTCGCGGCGCTCGCGTGGATGCTGCTGTTCGGGCTCCTGCCGCTCTTCAACCGCGATCGCCTCCGCGTGGGTGACCTCGTGGCGGGGACGATCGTCGTGCGCGCGCCCGACGCGCGATTGCTCGACGAGCTCGTCGCCGCGCCCGCGTCGCGAGCGGCGGACGGCTTCGCCTTCTCGCTGGAGCAGCTCGACGTGTACGGTGAGTACGAGCTGCACGTCCTCGAGGGGCTGCTCCGCGATGGGCCCGCCGCGCGCCCGGACGCGCTCGCGGCCGTCGCGGCGCGGATCCAGGAGAAGATCGGGTGGGACGCCCCGGCGCCGGACGACCGCGCGTTCCTGCGCGCCTACTACACGGCGCTGCGCGGCCGGCTCGAGCGGCGCCTCCTCCTGGGGAGGCGGCGGGCCCACAAGCTCGACCGCTCCTGAAAAAGGGCGGCGCGATCCGCGCGTCGCGGATCGCGCCCGCCGGCGGTCGGTGCTACCCGAAGACCTTCACGAGCGAGGCGGTGTCCACGCCCTCCTTCTCCGCGCGCAGGTCGTGGTACGCGACCGCGGGCGCGATCGCGCCGAGCGACCCGATGGCGAGGCTCACCACCGTGGAGATCACCATGCCAACGATGCCGGTGATCTGGCCGCCGAGCGCGGCGAGGGCCGGGAACACCAGGTTCACGAACGCGCTCACCCCCATGAACACCGCGAAGAACACCAGGAACGCGGCGAAGATGGCGAGGCGCCGGCCCTTCGTGAGCTGGAAGCTGCGCCTCACCGAGCCGAAGATCCCGTTGCGCTCGACGACGGCCACGGGCACCGACACGCTCACGGCCGTCAGCACGATGAGTCCCGGGACGATGAGCAGGACGAACCCGAGCACCGACGCGAGGTAGCAGATCACGCCCACGCCGAGCACGACAGGCGCGCGGCGCAGGCCCGCGCGGAGGAGATCCCCGAGCTGGACCGGCTGGCCGGCCAGGCTCTGGATCGCCCCGTAGGTGAGCGCCGCCATCTGGACGAGGAGGAGCGCCATCGCGACGAGCCAGACGACGGCGAACGCCCCCATGGCCCCCGAGATCGCCGCCGGGTCCACCTGCGCACCTGGCGTCCGGAAGAAGAGGTTTCCGACGCCGAGCGCGACGGCGACCACCATCATCGGCACGTAGACGACGAGCGCGAGGACGAAGAATTTGCCGAGGTTGCTCCACCAGATCGAGAACGAGCGCGAGAGCAGGTTGCCGACGGTGAAGCGCCGCTCCGCGCCGACGGCGAGCGGTGCGGGCGGCGGCGCTGCGGGGATCGTTGCGGGAAGGTTCATCTCGTGACCTCCAGGAGAGAGGCGGCGAGCATAGTTTGCACCACCCGTGACGTCGAGGATCCACCGTGTGTGCGGGCTTCGCCCACAGCTTTTCGCCGCGCCGCGTTGTGCCGGAGTCTCTCGACCCGCGGGGCGCGGAGCGAGCGGACGTGACCCGGCTTCCGGGCAGCGCTCGAGCCCGACGCTCGACGAGCACACGCCCGTCAGATCTCGAAATCCGGCTTCGAATCGTGAACGAGCTCCAGCTCCGCGTACACCCGACGCCGCAGCTCGTCGAACTCGGGGCTCGTCCGGGAACGGGGGCGCGGCAGCGGCACGGGGATGACGGTCTTCACCCGTCCTGGGTTCGTCGCCATCACGAGGATGCGATCGGCGAGGAACACGGACTCCTCGATGTCGTGGGTCACGCAGATGATGGTCTTCCGCTTCTCTTCCCAGATCCGCGCCAGCTCCTCCTGGAGCTTGATGCGGGTGATCGCGTCCAGCGCGCCGAACGGCTCGTCCATGAGGATGCACTCGGGATCCACGGCGAGCGCGCGCGCCAGCGCGATGCGCTGCTGCATGCCGCCCGAGAGCTCGTGCGGATGATGCTCGGCGAACGAGGACAGGCCGACGAGGTCGAGACACTGCATCGCTTGATCGCGGCGCTGGCGCCGGGGAACCCCGGACACCTCGAGCCCGTACTCGACGTTGCGCAGCACGCTGCGCCAGGGGAACAGGCCGTAGCTCTGGAACAGGGTCACGACCCGGCGCTGCGGCCCGTCCACGATCGCGCCGTCGATCTCCACGGAGCCTCGTGACGGGAAGTCGAACCCCGCGAGGATGTTGAGGAGCGTGGACTTCCCGCAGCCGCTGGGGCCCACCAGGCACACGAACTCGCCCCCCCGGATCTCGAGGTCGACCGCGGCCAGCGCGACCGTCGTCCCGCTCCGGGTCGCGAAGCGCTTCTCGACCGAGCGCAGCACGATGCGCGCCTGCTTCATGTCACGTCCCCGGGCGCCGGCACCGCGCCCCACGCCCGGTAGATGCGGCGCTCGGCGGCGCCGATGGCCTTGTCGAGCGCGAGCCCCACGACGCCGATGACGAGGACCGCGAAGAGGAGCAGGTCCGTCCGCAGGAAGTTGCGCGCATCCATGACGAGGAAGCCGAGGCCCGAGCGCGCCCCCAGCATCTCTCCGGCGACGAGGTAGACCCACGCCGCGCCGAGCGCGATGTGGAGCCCGACGGCCACTTGGGGGAAGGCCGCGGGCACGACCACCTTCAGCACGATGTCCCGCTCGCTCGACCCGAAGTTCCGGGCGATCCGCAGCAGGAGCGGATCGACCCGGCGCACCGCTGCGACCGTGCTGAGGAGCGCCGGGAAGAACGACGCGAGGAAGATGATGGCGATGGCGGGCACGTCTCCGATTCCGAGCCACAGCACGGCCAGGGGGAACCAGGCGATCGGCGACACCGGGCGCAAGAGCTGGACCACGGGGTCGAACGCCCGCCAGAGCCGCTCGCGCCAGCCGAAGACGAGCCCCAGCGTCACTCCGAGCGTCCCTGCGAGAGCGTAGGCGACGAGGAAGCGGGCCAGGCTCGCGCCGACGTGCACGAACAGCGTCCCGTCCGCCAGGATCTGGGCGCCGGCGCCCAGCACCGCGATGGGGCCGGGGAGCTGCTCGGCCGTCCACCGCCCGGACCACGCCGCCGCCTCCCAGGCGAGGACGAGCGCCGCGATCCCCGAGACCGGCACGAGCCAGCGATCGAGCGCGCGCGTCACCTGCGACGCCGTGACGGACGACGCGCGCCGGGAGGCGAGGGCCCGCAGGGCGATCGCGTCCGAGGCCTCGCCCTCGGCCGGCCTGGCGGGCTGCGGCGACGGACCCGGGTCCGCGGCGTACGGTGGGGCGCCCATGCTCACCTCGCGTAGGCGTGCCTGGCGAACCGGTCGTCCAGGAACGCCCCCAGCTCCACCCGCGAGGTCGCGATGTCGAACCTGAGCATGTCCGCCTGCGTGACTTCCAGGTCATTCAGCTCCGGCAGGAGGTTGTCGTAGGTCACGCGGTCATGCGGATGCGTCAGGACGTGGCGGATGATCTCCGGCTTCTGTCCGAGGTACCGCGTCGACAGCTCCGCGGCCTCGTCCCGGTGCTCACCCACGAACCGGCCCGCCGCGACGAGCCCGTCGACGAGCTCCTGGACGACCTGTGCGTGCGCCGCGATGAGGTCCTCTCGGACGAGGAGCGCGCAGCAGACGTGGTTCGGCCAGACGTCCTTCGACAGCGTGAGGACCTTCCCGACGTTTTGCAGCTCGGCCTGGGCCCCGAACGGCTCAGCGACGATGAACCCGCCGATGCGGTCCGTCGCGAGCGCCTGGACCATCTCCGGCGGCGGCATCTCCACGATCTGCACGTCGCGGCCCGCCTCGAGCCCCTCGCCGGCGAGGATCCGCCGCAGCAGGATGTGGTGCGTCGAGAACCGGCTCGGGATCGCGATCGTCTTCCCTTTCAGATCCGCGATCGACGAGACCGCACCGCCCGCCTTCACCGTCAGCGCGCTGCCGTTGCGATGCCCGAGCAGCACGAGCTTCACCGGGACCCCCTTTGCGCGGAGGGTCAGCCCGATGGGCGTGAGGGCGAACGCAGCCTCGACCCGGCCGCCCTTCACCGCCTCCGCCAGCTCGGGCCAGCTCGCGAACTTGACGGGCTCCAGGGTGAACGTCCTGAAGCTCGTCCTCGCGCCCGCGATCACGGTCAGGTGATCCGTGAGCGGCAGGTACCCCAGCCGGACGGTGGGCTTCGAGCTCGACTGGCTGCGGCATGCGGGGACGAGGGCGCCGCACGCCACGGCGGCGCCGCCTGTCCCGACGAGCTTCAGGAGGTCCCTTCGCGTGATCGGTCGCATGCTCATTGCCCCATGGAGTGTTGGCCAGCCCAGCCGAGCGCGAGGCGCTTGCGGCGGAGGTGCATCCGGACGAGCTGCGCGCCGAGCCGCGGCTCGGGCTCCGTGTAGATCTTGGCGCCCACGAGCTTCAAGACGCCTTCGGTCCCGGCCAGGAAGTCGATGACGTCGTTGCTGCCGCGCTCCAGCTCGCCCGGCTCGCCCGGCTTCGGGCGCGGGATGGCGGGTGGAATGGGGCCCGGGAAGCCGACCAGATTGCTCACGCCGTGCACGAGGAACGTGAGCCCCTGCCCCACCGTCTTCTCGTTCCCCGGCTCGGGCCCGATGAACATGAACGGGAGGTCCTTCACCGCGACGCCGGCCGCGCGCGAAACCTCGGCGAAGAGGCGGAGCGTCCGCGTGTTGTCGACGCACCCGCCCACCGCCAGCACGGGCGGGATGCCGAGCTGACGGCAAAGGCGCCCGAGGCCGGGGCCCGCCTGGCCCGCGGCGTCCGGTCCGCAGAGGCCGTCGTTGAGGAGCGCGTGGGCGCAGCACCCCGTCGTGAGGAGGAGCACGTCGGAGCGAATGAGCTCGCGCGCGAGCGTCACGTGGTTGTGCTCGTACGGCACCTTGGGCGTGTTGCAGCCGACGATGGTGGCGATGCCCTTGAGCGTCCCGCTCCGGAGGAGCTCGACGATGCGCTCCGCGCCGCCGAGCGTGTCGAGGATGTTCTCGTAGCTCCACCCGACCTGGGCGGCGGTGGTGACCTGCGGGATGTGGATCTTCGAGCGGTCGCGCCTCGCGAAGGCTTCGACGGCCGCGCGGGCCACCCGCTCGGCGTCCGCCTGGAGCTGCTCCGGCTCCTCGGGATCGAACGGGACGTGGAGCGCTCCGGGGATCCGGTTCGACTTGCAGGTCGTGATGATCTGCGTCCCGAAGCAGTCGGCCAGGATCTTCGCCCCGGGGATGACGCACTGCATGTCCACGACCACCGCGTCGACGGCGCCGGTCCCGAGCACGAGCTCCTGGCCGCCGATGTTCGTGACGGTCGAGACGCCGTGTCGCGCGAGCAGCTCCTCGCCCGAGCAGCAGAGCCCGCCCACCACGATCCCCGCCGCGCCGGCCGCGCTCGCGAGCTGCTGGATCTCCGGGCTCCGGAGCTTCTCCAGGATCACCTCGACCATCACCGGAGAGTGGCCGTGCATGAGCACGTTCACGTGGTCGGCCTTCAGGATCCCGTAGTTCACGGTCGTGATCCGCTGCTGCGGCAGGCCGAACAGCATCTCGGTCGCGAACGAGGACCCGAAGAGCGTGCTGTAGCAGTAGGCCAGCGCGGCCCGCAGCTCCTGCGCGGCGAGCGCCGTCCAGTCCGTGCAGCCGCCGAGCGTGGTCATGTGGAGCGCTTCCATGACCTCGTAGGAAGCGCTGCGGGGGAGGATGCCGAGCCCCCTCCACGTCTCCTGCCGCTCCGGCGGGGCGAACGCTTCGAGGGTTCGAAGGGGGGACGCGTCGAGCCTGCCGAGATCCTCGAGGAGGATCCGGGTCACCTCGCGCGCCACGTCCGCGATCGGCCGGCCTTCGGCCGGGACGCCGAAGCGGCCCGCCAGCTCGAGCACGCGCGCCTCGCCCTTGATCGCGAGGTGTGCCTTGCCGTCCGCGGCGGCGAGCACCGAGAACATCGCCTCGTGCGCGTGACGCCCGTGCGCCGAGAGCCCGGCGACGAGCGCGCGCAGCACGTTGCCGATGACCATCGCGTTCTGGTCCTTGCCGCAGATGCCGCGCTCGGCGCGCGGGCCGATCCGGCACGGCCCCCACTGGCACATCCGGCAGCATCGACCGGTGAGGCCGAACGTGCACTGCGGCTTCTGCTGCTCGAACCGGTCGAAGAGCGTCTCGACCCCGAGCGCCTCGAGCCGCTGCAGGAGCTCGCGGGACGCGGGGTTCGGCGTCGACGCGACGTGCTCGGCCTTGTCCGGCACCTCGACGTTGAGGACGGGCAGGTGCTGCTTCATGAGAAGACCCTCGTCGACAGGTAGCGCTCGCCGGTGTCGGGCAGGAGGACGACGACGAGCTTCCCTTCGTTCTCGCGCCGCCGTGCGACCTCGATCGCGGCGTGCGCGGCCGCGCCCGCCGAGATCCCGACGAGCAGGCCCTCCTCGCGCGCCAGCCGCTGCGTCACCGCGAAGGCCTGCTCCGTGGAGACGCGAACGATCTCGTCGATGACGTCGACGTTGAGTACCTCGGGGATGAACCCTGCCCCGATCCCCTGCAGGTGGTGCGGTCCCGGCATGCCGCCCGAGAGCACCGGCGAGTCGTCGGGCTCCACGGCGACGATGCGCACGCCCTCCTTGCGCGCCTTGAGCACCTCGCCCACTCCCGTGATCGTGCCGCCGGTGCCCACCCCCGACACGAAGACGTCCACGCCGCCGTCCGTGTCGTCCCAGATCTCGACCGCCGTGGTGCGCCGATGTGCGGCGGCGTTCGCGGGGTTCGCGAACTGCTGGGGTACGAAGGCGTCGGCGTTCTCGCGCGCAAGCTCGGCCGCCTTGCGCACTGCGCCACGCATCCCTTGCGCACCCGGCGTGAGCACCAGCTCCGCGCCATAGGCGGCGAGCAGCTTCCTGCGCTCGACGCTCATCGTCTCCGGCATCGTGAGGATCAGCCGATAGCCCCGGGCCGCGGACACCAGCGCCAGGCCGATCCCGGTGTTGCCCGACGTCGGCTCGATGAGCGTGGTGCGCCCCGGAGCGATGCGCCCCTCGCGCTCTGCGGCGAGGATCATCTCGAGGGCGACGCGATCCTTGACGCTCCCGCCCGGATTGAACGACTCGAGCTTTGCGGCGACCGCCGCGACCTGACCGGGCTGCGGCTTCAGGCGCAGCAACGGGGTTCGCCCCACGAGGGCGAGGATGTCGTCGTGGATCATGCGCGCAAACTTAGCGGAGGAACTTCCGTTATCTCGGCCACGTCCGTCATGGTAGCAAAACGTCTGCCACGCCGGATGGGGACGCGCTCTGAGGGGGCCGGTGCGCGGTGCGGCCCGCCGCGGCGACGGTCAGGCCGGGAGCGTGCGCAGGGCCGCGTCCAGGTCGGCGATCAGATCCGCGGGCTCCTCGATCCCGACGGAGAGCCGGATCACGCCATCGGTGATGCCGGCGCGCTGGCGGGCCTCGGGCGACATGGACGCGTGCGTCATCGACGCGGGGTGCGCGACCAGGCTCTCCACGCCGCCCAGGCTCTCCGCGAGCGTGAACCAGCGCAGGGTCCTCAGCACGTGGTCGACACGATCACGCCGGCCGTCGGCCAGCTCGAAGCTCACCATGCCGCCGAAGCCGGTCTGCTGCTGCCGCGCGAGCGCGTGCTGCGGGTGGCTCGCGAGCCCCGGATAGTGCACCTTCGCGACCGCTGGGTGCGCGGCGAGGAAATCGGCGACGGCCCGGCCCCCGGCCTCGTGCGCGCGCATGCGGAGCTGCAGCGTCTTGAGGCCGCGCAGGACGAGGAAGCAATCGTGCGGACTCTGCGACGTGCCTAGCAGGTTGTTGACGCTCTGGATCCGCTGGACCAGCAGGTTCTTGCCGGGCGCGGCCACGACCGCGCCGCCCACCACGTCGCTGTGTCCGTTCAGGTACTTCGTCGTGGAGTGGACCACGAGATCGGCGCCGCGCCGGAACGGCTGCTGGGAGGCCGGCGAGAGGAACGTGTTGTCGACGACGGTGAGCGCGTCGTGGCGTCGCGCGAGCGCGGCGACCGCGGCGACGTCGGTCAGGCGCAGGAGCGGATTCGAGGGGGTCTCGATCCAGACCATGCGCGTGTTCGGCCGGAAGGCGGCGGCGACCGCGTCGAGGTCGGCGAGGTCGAGGTACGTGACCTCGAGACCGTAGGCGGCCTTCGCGTGCTCCAGTGCGCGGAAGGTGCCTCCGTAGCAGTCCACGGTGCAGAGGAGATGGCTGCCGTGCGGGAGGAGGTTCAGCGCGACGATCACCGCGCTCATGCCCGTGCTCGTACAGGTGGCGCCCGAGCCGCCCTCCAGGACCGCGAGCGCCTCCTCCAGCGCCGCGCGCGTCGGGTTGCCGCTGCGCGTGTAGTCGTAGCCGGCGTTCGTGCACACGTCGCGGAACGCGAACGTGGACGACTGGTAGATCGGCGGCATCACCGCGCCGTACGTGGGATCGGGCTGCACGCCGGCATGGACGCACTGCGTGCCCAGGCGAGCGCCGGGCACGAGCGCGGCGCGCCCCGCCCAGCCGGCCTTCGCAGGCGACCCCGGCGGCACGATGGTGAAGTGGTACGCGGGGTTCCCGGGGATGTTCGGGTCCAGATGAGCTTCGTCGGACATGCAACCTCCCCGCGCCGCTGCGATCGAGCAGTGCGTAGCGTTTGCGGATGTACCTGGGCCAGGGTCCTGCGGCAGCGGCGACATCCGTCATACCGGATGGACGTCTCGGATGCAAGATGGGGTGCCGCCCTGCTCGTGCCGGCCGATCGTCATCCCGTACCCATCCTCACGCATCGGAGAGCGGTCTCTCCGAAGCGGCGGCATGGATGAGTGGTGGCGTGTGGCTCGCTTGTCCCATGAAGAGGGCCGAACTGGTACGGTTGGTTACGCCATGGTTACGCGCGACGCGCGAGGTGGCGTAGGTGCTCCTGGGGCCGTGGCGGAACTGGCAGACGCGGCGGACTTAAAATCCGCTGCCGCGGAAGCGGCGTCCCGGTTCGATCCCGGGCGGCCCTACTCTCCCATCCTTGGTCGAGCCGTCGCGCGACGCGCGCTCGCGTCGCGCTACTGCTCGATGGCCCCGACGTCCGCCAGCCCGCCGCTGCGCGTCGCCCCCGTCTGGTCGGTCGGCTCGCGCAGGTACGTCTGGGTCACCCGCTCGACGGTGAGGGACACGTTGCCGAGCGGCCCGGTCACGAACGTTCCCCAGAAGTCGTCACCGAGGCGGACCATCCCGAGCCTGTCGCCGATCGCGACGTCGAGATCGCGCCAGAACTTGATCCAGGGCGCGTTCCGCGGGTCGGAAGGCCAGGTGACGGGGTGCTCGTACCAGGTGGTCCCGGTCAGGTCCCCGAACCCGCTCCCGAAGTCGCTGCCCAGCTCGGACCCGTACTCCTGTCTGAGCTGCAGGATCACGTGGTTCAGGAAGTCGTCCGTCGGGACACCGTAGCCCGTGTATCGGCCGTTCACGTAGGTGAGCGGGTACGGGGCGGCCGGGATCTTGTCGGCGGCCGCCGTGCCCGGCGGGTACCAGAGGAGCGCAGGCCCGCCGGCGTCCGTGCCGGCGGACACGATCGACTCATGGAAGCGCGCCCCTGCGACGTCGAGCGCGGCGCCGAGCGCGACGCCCTCCTGATCGCCCAGCTTCGGCCAGCGCCTCCGGTTCAGGTGCCCCCAGGCCGGCACCGGGACCAGGATCTGGCTGAAGTCGATCCGCCCCACGACGTTGTAGCCAGCGCTGCGGAAGTCGAGGATCGAGCCCGGGAACCAGTCCTCGGCGACACCGTTGAGCGTGTTCCCCACGACGATCGAGTTCTGCAGCCACACGTACTCGACGGTGTGCGCGTTCCCGATGGTGGCAGCCACGCCTCCGCCGCCGACGTTCGGCCTGCCGCTGAAGATCGCGGCCGGGCCGTCGACAGCGTTCTCGGCGATGGTGCTCGCGACGACCGAGAGCGATCCGCCGCCCATGTACACGCCGCCGCCACGGTAGTAATACTGCCCGTCCTGGGGCAGGGCGTCGTTGTCCTCCACCAGGTTCCTCGCCACCGTGCTGTTCTTGATCTCCATCGTGGCGAGGTTGTTCGGCCCGCCGGAGAGGGTGAAGAGGCCGCCGCCGTACGCGTGCTGGGCACGGACGAGATTGCCGCTGACCGTGCAGCGGTCGAGGAACGTGTTGTTGCCGCGCCCCGACGTGCTGTCGGCTCCGCCGACCGAGTAGACGCCGCCTCCCGCGGCCCCGTATCCGATCGCCGCGTTCCCGCTCACGACGACGCCGCGCAGGACGAGGCCGTTGGCGTAGATCCCGCCGCCGTAGCTGCCCCGGTCACGGGAGGCCTGGGTGTCGCCCACGACCGTGTTGCCCGCGATCGTGCACCGCTCGAGCGTGGCGGTGCCCCACACCGCGAGCCCGCCGCCCCTGGCCAGCGTGAACGGTTGGGTGCTGCCGGAGATGGGTTCGGCGACCGAAGAACCCGACGAGATCGTGACGTTGTTCATCGTCAGGTTGCCGTAGACCGCGAGCACGCGCGCGTGGCTGGTGTCGCCGCCGTTCCAGCGCAGGGTGATGCCGTTCGGCAGCATCGAGGCGTCGATGACGACGTCCTTGCGCGCGTACAGCGCCGAGCGCCCATAATCGCGATCCTGGTACCCGGAGAACGCGCCAGCCGCGTACACCTCGCCCTTCAGCACCGTGTGCTCGTCCCCCACGATCGACAGCAGGATCGTCCGGCCGTCGAGCGAGCGGTCGAAGGTGATCCGCTCGCCCGAGGCGGCGGCCGCGAGCGCCGACCTCAGCGTCACCGCGCGGCCCGTCGGGCTCGCCACGTCCTCGAGACTATTGACGAGGAGTGACCCGCTCGGCTGCGCGGCGTAGGTCGCCGTGAGCGCGACGCCCGAGTAGGCCTTGTCCGCGTCGAGCACCACGTACCAGGCCCCCGCGGAGGGGCTGGGGATCGTGCATGACTCGTCGTTGGTCCTCGCCGCGCTCCGGCACTCGTACGTCCTCGTGGTGGGCACCCAGCCCTGACGGACGTACAGGTTGGCGTTCCCCGTCCCTCCCGCCGTGGAGACCACGAGGGAGCTCTGACCGGCGGGCACGCCGATCGCGAAGCAGGGCTGCTCACCTTGCGCCGCCGAGAGCCCCGTCGAGGCGACGCCTTCCTGGAGCGGGGTACAGGTCGCGCCCTCGTGCGCGGCGACGAGGGTCGCGCCGGAGAACGCGGTCCGCGCGTAGAGCATCACGAACCAGGTGCCGGGCGCGGGGTCGGCGATCGTGCACCTGTCGCCGCCGGTCCTCGCGCTGCTCCGGCAGTCGTACTCCCTGAGCGTCGGCATTGCGCCGAACCGGACGTAGAGATCGGCGTTGCCGGTCAGCTGGGTCACGTCCACTGTCAGTGATCGCTGGCCGGCGGGCACGGTGAGGCCGAAGCAGCGCTGCTGGCCTTGCGCCGCCCAGAGGTGGGTGATCGGCACTCCGTCCTGGAGCTGGACACACGTGCTCAGGCTCGTGAGCTCCTGCGCGGCGGTGTGGGAGCTGCCGTGCGCGACCGTCGCAGCCGCGACGACCGCGAAGACGATCCGGATCGCGTGTGCGTGCATGGTCCCCTCGTCACGCCTGCAATGGCGCGAATTGCTCACGCGCACTCTAGGCGTGTCGCGCGAATACCAGCCTCGACCACTGCGGGGCTGCGGCACGCAGGCGGCGCGCGCGGCCGGAGAGCGAGTGCCCGGGCCAGGGCATGAGCGTTGTCGGCGCAGGCAGGGTCGCAAGCGCGTCCTGGGGGCGCACCCGCAGGTCATAGGAGCCACGGGTCACACGATGATTCGCGCCGAGCCTCGCGAATCGGGGCGCATCCTCGTCCCGTCACTCGAGCTGCATCGCGTCGAGAGATGAGGAGGCGGACATGAAACGGTTGGTCTCGCTCACGACGGCGCTGCTCGTCGGTCTGGCTCCGGCGGCGGCGGTCGCCTATTCGAATCAGTATTTCACGTGGACGAATGACCTGCCCCCCGAAAACTGGACGGGTCGAAGCGTGAGTCCTCTACTGATCGTGGAGGACGGATGCGGAAGAGCAAGTTCACCGACGAGCAGATCATCAAGGTCCTGAAGGAGGTCGAGGCGGGCGCCAAGGTGCAGGACGTCGTGCGCCGCCTCGGCATCACGGAGACGACCTTCTA
>NZ_JAKZLF010000037.1 GCF_022808855.1 Anaeromyxobacter soli | reverse complement strand
CGCCGGGGCCGCCGTCCCGCGCGCGGCCCCGCGCTCCTCGCCGCCTCGACCGCCTCGAGACGCCCCTCGCCCGCCGCCGCGCGGCCCTCCGCCTCGCCCCACCGCGCGCGAGGCCGCTCCCGCCGCGCCGCCGCGCTCCGCCTACGCCGCCCGCGAGCCGCTCCCGCGCCGCCGCCTGCGGCTCGCCGAGCTCCTCTACTACTCGGGGCGCGTCCCCTGGTCCGCGTTCGTCGAGGCCATCGCCTGGCAGCGCGCGCAGCGTCCGGCGCTCGGCCGGATCGCGGTCGAGCTCGGGTTCCTCGACTCCGCCACGGTCGCCGCGGTGCTCGCGCGCCGCCGCGCGGAGGGCGCGACCGGCGAGCGGTTCGGCGAGTACGCGCTCCGCACGGGCTACCTCACGCGCCTCCAGCTCCTCACCGCGGTGGGCCGCCAGGGGCGCATGCAGCGCCGGATCGGCGAGTACTTCCTCGAGCGCGGCTGGCTCGATGCCCGCGCGCTCGCGGCGGCCTGCGCGGAGCTCGCGGGGCACAACGCGCGGTTTCCGTAGGCGAGCAAGCCCCCGCCGTCACCCGCGCCGCCACACGACGAGGAGATCGCCCTCCTCCGGCATCGCCACCACCGCATCGAGCGCGAGGTCGTGGCGGGCGGCGAGCGCCTCGAGCGCCTCGAGCTCCCGCACGCCGAGCGCGGGGTCGTGCGCGCGGAGCTGCGCGTCGAGCCGCGCGAGCCGGCCTTCGAGCGGGGCCCCGCGCCGCCGGAACGGGCCGTACACCGCGAGCGGTCCCCCCGGCGGCAGGACGCGCGCCGCGCCGCGGAAGAGCGCCTCGCCGCACTCCGGCGGGGCGACGTGCAGCACGTTCACGCAGAGCACGGCGTCCGCAGGGCGCGCCTGCCAGAGCGGGAGCCGGACGTCGTAGTTGAGCGGCCCGAGCAGGTTCGCGAGGCCGGCCTCGGCCGACCAGGCGCGGATGCTCGCGCGCGCCTCCAGGTCCGGATCGGACGGCTGCCACTCGAGGGAGGGGAACGCCCGGGCGAGGTACACCGCGTGCTCGCCCGTACCGCTGCCGAGCTCGAGGACGAGGCCGCGCGGCGGCAGGACGCCCCGGAGCGCCGAGGCGATCGCCTCGCGGTTGCGCAGCGCGGCGGCGGCGGTCCGCTTCACCGCCGCATGATGGCCCACCTGGGCTCTCTCGCGCGAGCGTCCGCAGGCCGCGCGGGGCTCCCCGGGGCGTCGCTCGCATGGGAGAGCGGGAAACGCTAGAAGGGCCAGGGAAGGGATGAATTGACCACGCCTCGCCACCGCGCGCCCGGACGCGCCGCGCTCGTGCTCGCCCTCGCCGTCGCGCTCTTGCTCGGCGCGTGCGCCGGCCGGCGCGGCGGCGCGGCGCCCCCGTCCCGGCAGCGCTTCGAGGTGCCGGGCCACGGCGAGCTGGAGATCGCGCTCCCGCCCGGCTGGAAGGCGAGCTCGGCGGAGGGCGAGGAGCCGATCGCGCTCACCGTCCGCCTCGAGCCGCGCGACGCGAAGGCGGGCGGCGGATTCATGGTGCTGCTCACGCCCTTCTGGAACCCCCCGCCGACCGCCGAGGAGGCCCCCGCGAGCCCCGAGGCATTCGGCGCGGACGCGCAGGGCGACACCGCGCAGCTCCTCGCCGAGCTCGCCCGCCGCAAGGCGCTCGCCACGAGCGTCGAGCAGGAGATCGCGCTGCACGAGCTGCGCGGCGAGCGCGGGGTGCACGGCTACTGGTTCGCGGCGACCGACAAGGCGTTCGCCGCCCGGGAGCCGGGCGAGGGCGAGTGGCGTCACCTCCTGCAGGGCGCGGCCGCGGTGGGCGACATGATCCTCGCCTTCACCCTGCTCGACAACGCGCCCGGACCGCAGCGCGAGGCGGTGCTCGAGGTCGTCCGCGGCGCGCGGCACGTCCCGGCGTCCGCCGGCGGGAGCCCCGCCGCCCCCAAGAGCGGCGCGATGCGCTTCACGCCCGATCCCGAGGCCGAGACCGAGCCGCTCTCGGTCGCCTATCCGGGCCGCGCGTTCACCGTGCTGGTGGACCTCCCCGGCTTCGAGATGTTCGAGCCGCGGCCCGCCGAGGACGGGGAGGGCGTGCTCGTGCTCGGACGCCATCCGCAGAGCGGCCTCGTCGCGTCGGTGACCCTGCGCGACGCGCACGGGGCCGCCGACGCCGGCGCCTGCCGCGAGCGCATCCTCGAGCGGATCCGGAAGAGCGCGCCCGACCTGCGGGAGCTCGCGCTGTCCGACGCGAGCGGAGGGGCGCGCGCCGCCTACGTGCTGGACGAGCTGCGCGGCCGGAAGATCCGCCAGCAGCACGCCCACCTCTTCCTCTGGCGCGAGGGCGTGTGCGTGAACGTGCAGGTCTCCAAGGCCGATCCCGAGCCGGAGGACACGGGACGCATCGACGCGATCCTCACCTCGGTCCGGTTCGGCGCTAGCCTGTAGCTCCATGCAGACCCACCGCCAGCGCTTCGGCGTCCACACCTACGAGGTGGACGCCTTCGGGACCATCGCGATCGCCGCCCTGTCCGGCTACCTGCAGGAGGTCGCCGGGCAGCACGCGGCCGCGCTCGGGGTCGGGCTCGACGTGCTCATGCCGCGCGGGCTCACCTGGGTGCTCGCCCGCCAGCGCATCGAGAACCCGGTGCCCATCGTCCTCGGCGACCGGCTCGAGATCGAGACCTGGCCCGCGGGCATCGACCGGCTCGCCGCGCTGCGCGACTTCGTCGTGCGCCGCGCGGACGGCGCCGAGGTCGCGCGCGCGACCACCCAGTGGTTCGTGCTCGACCTCGCCACCCGGCGGCCGGTGCGGCCCGCCGACGTGCTCGACGCGCGCTTCCCGCGCGAGCCCTCGGCGCCGGTGCTCACCCTCGAGCCCGGCAGGCTCCCCGAGCTCCGCGAGTGGGAGCACCAGAAGCGGTTCCACGTGCGCTACGGCGACATCGACGTGAACATGCACGTGACGAACACGAGCTATCCGACCTGGGCGCAGGAGGTGGTGCCGCGCGAGGTGTTCCGCGCCCGGCGGCTCGCCGACCTCGAGGTGCAGTTCCTCGCCGAGGCGCACTACGGCAGCGCCATCCTCTCGCGCCTCGCCCCCGCGGGCGAGGGCCGGTACGCGCACGCCATCGTGCGCGAGGAGGACGAGAAGGAGCTCGCGCGGCTCGTGACGCGCTGGGTACCTCGGCCGGAGGCGATCCTCCCGGCCGCTCGCTAGCCGGCACGCCGCGCGGAAACCTCGACCGCGTCCAGCCGTCGGTGGGGCGGGGCGCAGCCCCGTTGATTGCCGCGGCTTTCTGGTAGAACGCCTCTCCGAAGGAAGGACACGCACCATGAGACCGCACCTCCTCGCCGCCGGCGCCGCCGCAGTCGCCCTCGTGCTCGCGGGCTGCCCCGAGCAGCGGGCCGCGGCCGCGAAGCCCCCGCGCCCGCCCCGCGGAGAGCTCGCCGCCGGCGCCGCGGCGCTCCCGGACGCGCTGAGCGTCCCGAGGCCCCCCGGCCCGGAGTGGTTCGGCCTGTACCTCGTGGGCAAGAAGGCCGGCTTCACGAAGGTCCAGCTCGCGCGCGAGCTGCGCGACGGCAAGGACGTCCTCGTCGGGCGCAGCGAGACGCTCGTGCGCGCGAACGTCGGCGGCAAGACGGTGGAGCGCCGCCAGGAGGAGGAGCGCATCTACGAGGCGCGGCACCAGGGGCCGCTCGTGGCCGTCCGCGCGGTGTGGGCGGGCGACGGCGGCGACCGGACGGTGTCCGGCACCTGCGCGCGCGCGGTGTGCAAGCTCGTCGAGGAGACGCCCGCCGGCCGGCAGGAGCGCACCGTCGAGGGCGTCACCGAGACCGCGGAGCTCGCGGACGGCGTGCGCCTCGCGGCGGCGCGGCGCGGGACGGTGCGCGGCAAGCAGCTCGACCTCGAGAAGCTGCGCGTGAAGGAGATGCAGGACGTCTTCCTCCGGCGCGAGACCATCGCCGGCGGCGGCGTGCAGGAGGAGGTGTCGGTCGTCGCCGAGTCGGAGGCGGGCGACCGGCTCGCGGCCGAGTACCGCGTCGCGGACGACGGGCGGGTGGTGGAGATCCGGCTCGGCGAGGCGATCGTGGCGCGGCCCGAGCCGGAGGAGGCCGCCCGCAGCCTGGACCAGGTGGACCTCTTCGCGCTCGCGCGCGTCCCGCTGCCGCGCCCGCTGCCGCGCGCCGTCCCGGCGACGATCGTCTACCGCCTCGCCGGGCTGCCGCCCTCCTTCCAGAAGGGCGACGCGCGCCAGCGCTTCGGGCGCGGCCGCGCCGGGGAGACGCTGCTCACCGTGGCGGTGCGCCCGCCGCTCGCCGCCGACCCGAAGAAGGACACCCCCCTCTCCCGCGCCGCCCAGGGCGCGAGCGCCGACGATCTCGCCCCGTCGCCGCAGGCCGACTCCGACGAGCCGGCCATCGCGGCGCTCGCGAAGAAGATCGCCGGGAACGCGCCAGGCGCGTACGCGGCGGCCCAGCTCCTCTCCGAGGACGTGTACCGCCGGCTCGAGAAGGCTTACGGCGCGAGCCACGACCGCGCGAGCGACGTGCTCGCCGCCGGCCGCGGCGACTGTACCGAGCACAGCGTGCTCCTCGTCGCGCTCGCGCGCGCGCTCGGGATCCCGGCGCGCGCGGTGCACGGGCTCGTCTACGCGCGCTACGAGGACGGGCAGGACGCGCTCTACTGGCACGCCTGGGTGGAGGTGCGGAGCGCGGGCGAGTGGATCGCGATGGACCCCACCTTCGGCCAGCCCGTCGCCGACGCGACGCACCTGGCGCTCGGGTCCGGACCCCAGGTCGACACCGTCGGGCTCCTCGGCGCGCTGAAGGTCCTCGGGGTCGAGGTGAAGTCCGGGAAGTGACGCCGCTCGCCCCCGCCCCTCGTCCGGGCGGGCGGCGCCATGCGCTATCATCCCACCTCCCTCGCGCCGAAGGCCGCTCATGCCGGGCGCCGCGCCGCTCGCTCGCGGCGCCGCGAGGCGCACGGAGGCCTCATGAACGGGCTCGACCACGTCGCCATCCTCGTCGCCGACCTCGACGCCGCGATCCGGCTGTACCGCGACGTCTACGGCCTCGAGCTCGCCGAGGTGGAGGAGGTCCCCACCGAGCAGGTGCGGGTCGCGATCTTCGGCCACGGCGCGGGGCGCATCGAGCTCGTCTCGCCCTCCGGCCCGAGCAGCCCGATGGCGAAGGCGATCGAGAAGCGCGGGGAGGGGCTGCACCACGTGTGCCTCGAGGTGCCCGACATCGAGCAGGCGATGGCGGCGCTGCGCGCGCAGGGCGCGCCGCTGCTCGACGAGAAGCCGCGTCCCGGCGCGGGCGGCTCGAAGGTCGCGTTCGTCCACCCGAAGGGCAGCCGGGGGGTGCTCGTCGAGCTGAAGCAGGGCGGCGGCGACCACCGCTGATCGGCGCGCGCTCCCGGTCCCGCCGCCGGGGGGCGTCCTCGCTCCTCGCGCCCGCGGCGCGCGCCTGACTCGAAGGCCCTCGGGTGCGTGCGCCCCGGCGCGCGTCCGCGGGGCGTTCTCCGGGCCCGGGCTCCTGCGCCTCGGATCTCCTGGAGGCCTGCGGCGCATTCCCCGCGCCCCTCGGGCCGCGCTCCGTCATCGGGGTTGACCGACCGCGGGAACGCGTGTTGTATCACCGCGTTTCGTCCTGCCCTCCTTTCAAGGGGTCACCTGCATGTCCCGTCTGCTCGCCGCCCTCGCGGCACTCCTCCTCCTCGCCGGCGCGGCGCGCGCGCAGGACGACAAGAAGTCGGAGGAGACGAAGGGCACCGAAAAGCCCGCGACGGACCTGCCGCCCGAGACCAAGGCCGCGATCCAGCGCGAGGTCGAGCGGCTGAAGGAGGACCTCCGCGACGAGGTCCGCGCCGAGATCCAGGGCGCCCAGTCGGCGGCGGAGTTCATGGGCACCGTCGCCGAGGGACCGAAGCTCGAGTTCTTCGAGCTCGACGGCTACTACCGCGTGCGCGGGCAGCTCTCCGACGATCTCGCCCTCGGCCGCGCGCCCGACGCGTCGGGCCACTACCTGTACCCGGTCCCGGTCTTCAACCCCGACCCCACCGCCGGCGTCCGGCCCACGCGCGGCACGATCGCGACCGCGAACATGCGGCTCCGCCTCGAGCCGACGCTGAACGTCTCCGAGCTCGTCCGGGTGCGCGCGCAGATCGACGTGCTCGACAACTACGTGCTCGGCTCCTCGACGAGCAAGCTCTTCGACGATCCGTACAGCCCCTTCCCGGCGCAGTTCTACGGCAGCACCCGCCAGCTCTACCCGAACGACCCGACCGCCGATCGCGACCCGATCCTGCCGAAGCGGGTGTGGGGTGAGGTGCAGACGCCGGTCGGCCTGCTCAGCTTCGGCCGCATGCCGTCCGAGTGGGGGCTCGGGCTCCTCACGAACGCGGGCGGCGGCGTCGACGAGGACTACGGCGACACGGTCGACCGCATCCAGTTCGCGCTCCCGCCCGTGCAGACGCCCATCGGCGCGCTGACGCTCGTCCCCATCCTCGACTTCGAGACGGAGGGCGCGCTGCGCCCGGATCCGCGTTTCGGCGCGGGCGTCGGCCAGCCGTTCGACGCCGACTCCTCCGACGACGCGCGCACCTGGGCCGTGAAGGCCGCGCGCGTCGACACCGACGACGAGATCCGGCGCAAGCTCGACCGGAACGAGTCCTCGTTCAACTTCGGCGCCTACTACAACTACCGGACGCAGCGGGACTCGATCCCGGCCTGGGCGCAGGACGGCTTCGGCGCCGAGCTCGACCCGTCCTCCTCGCTCGCCGTGGGCCGGCGCCGCAGCTACGGCCACGTCCTCGACCTCTGGGTGCGCGTGCTCACGCAGCGCTGGCGCGTGGAGGCCGAGGCGGTCGGCGTCTACGGCCACATCGGCCAGGCGTTCACGGTCGGTCCCGCCTCCGACACCGACCCGACGCTCACCGTCAAGCCGGTCTCGCGGGTGGAGCTGCGCCAGTGGGGCGGCAGCCTCGTCACCGAGTACAAGGCCATCCCGAACAAGGTCACCCTCGGCGGCGAGTTCGGCGCGGCCAGCGGCGACGACGCGCCGGGCTTCGGCAACATCCCGAGCCGCTTCAACGCGGACGGCTCGCTCCCCGGCTACGGCACCTTCGAGGGCCCCCAGTTCAACGGCACGAACGACCGGAGCATCCGCAACTTCCGGTTCAACCCGGCCTACAAGGTCGACCTCATCCTGTTCAGCCGCATCCTCGGGCAGGTGACCGACGCCTGGTACGTGAAGCCGAAGATCCGCTGGGACATGTTCCCGGGCCTCGCGCTCGACGCGCAGCTCGTCTACTCGCAGGCCATCTCCGCGGAGTCGACCCCGAGCTCGACGGGGCCGGGCACCGGCACGAACCGGCTCGGGCTCGAGGCGGACACCATGCTCACGTACACCTCGGGCGCCGGCTTCCAGGCCTACGGGCAGTACGGCATCCTGGAGCCGTTCGGCGCGTTCGGGCCGGGTGAGCTCTCCCGCGCCCACCTCCTCGCGTTCGGTCTCGTCGCGAAGTTCTAGAGGGGACCCCGCGAAGCAGGCACGCCCGGCGGTGTCTGAACGGGGGCTGCGCCCCCGCCCCCGCCGGCGACTGACCGCCGCCGCCGGGGGCCCCACCCCTGCTCGGCGGGGCCCGTGAACGGTCGCGCCCGCTGTCGCGGGTTCGCGACCGTTCCCCGCCGGAGGGGCTTCGCCCCTCGCGCTAACCGACGGGACGCGCGACGGCCTGCGTCCAGCGGGCTCGAATCTCGCCGTGACGAGCGGCCTCCCGGTCAGCCGGCGACGACCGTGCGCACGTCGAACCGCGGCTGGGCCTGGATCGCCTTCTTCACGGCGCACTGATCGGCCACGCGCACGAGCGCGTCGCGGTACTTCTCCGGGAAGCTCGGCGGGACCTCGATGTCGAGCTCGACCCGCGCGAGCACCCCGGTCTCCTCGTCGAAGTGGTTCCGCTGGCGGATCCGGATGCCGTCGGTCGGCAGCTCGCGCTTCTGGCAGAAGCCGAGGACGTAGATCCCGGCGCAGGTGCCGATGGCCGCGAGGAACAGCCCGAAGGGCGCGGGGGCGGAGTCCTCGCCGCCGCCCGAGGCGGGCTGATCGGTGCGGATCACGTGCTTGCCGATCTGGGTGTCGACCTTCTTGTTCCCGGGGAAGGTCACGATCATCTCGCTCGCCATTCGCAGGTCTCCTCGTCGTCTCGGGTCGGGTTTCCGGGCGCGATGCTCGCCGCGCTCTTGCGTGCGAGCCAGGGGAAATCGCAGGGATTCCTGGGGCAGCGCGGGTGTGCTAGCGTCGCCGACCCCGATGAGCCCAAAGACGAAGTCGAAGCCCGTGTCCCGCGCCGCGCTCGCGGGCGAGGCCGATCCGCGCCTCGTCGCGCTCTCCGTCTCGATCCAGGACGACGGCGCGCTCTACGCCGAGGACATCCGGGGCAGCCAGGCCCACGTGACCATGCTCGCCGAGCGGGGGATCGTCCCGAAGGCGGCGGCGCGCCGCATCGTGGCCGCCCTGGATCAGGTCCGCGAGGAGTTCGCCGCGGGCAAGATCCGGCTCGACCCGGCCCTCGAGGACGTGCACACCCACGTGGAGCGGCGGCTCGGCGAGCTCGTCGGCGCGGACGCGGGCTACCTCCACGCCGGCCGCAGCCGGAACGATCAGGTCGCGCTCGACGAGCGGCTCTTCATCGTCGGCGCCTGCGACCGCTGCGACGCCGCGCTCGGGCGGCTCCAGCGCGCGCTCGTCACCCGCGCGCGCGAGCACGAGAAGACCATCCTCCCCGGCTACACGCACCTGCAGCGCGCGCAGCCCGTCTCCCTCGCGCACCACCTCCTCGCCCACGTCGAGGCGTTCGCGCGGGATCGCGACAGGCTCGCCGACGTCCGCCGCCGCGCGGCGGTGTCGCCGCTCGGCTCGGGCGCGCTCGCCGGCACGACGCTGCCGCTCGACCGCGAGGCCACCGCGCGGGCGCTCGGCCTCGCCGGCGTGACGCAGAACTCGCTCGACGCCGTGTCGGACCGCGACAGCGCCATCGAGCTCCTCTTCGCCTGCGCCCTCGCGGCGGTGCACCTCTCCCGCGTCGGCGAGGAGATCGTGCTCTGGACCACGAAGGAGTTCGGCTTCATGTCGCTCGCCGACGCCTTCGCGACCGGCTCGTCGCTCATGCCGCAGAAGAAGAACCCCGACGTGGGCGAGCTCGCGCGCGGCCGGGCAGGGCGCGCGATCGGCGACCTCGTCGCGCTGCTCGCCATCGTGAAGAGCCTGCCGCTCTCGTACAACCGGGACATGCAGGAGGACAAGCGTCCCCTCATCGGCGGCCCCGAGGCGCTCGTCCTCACCGCGGACGCGGTCGCGGGCGCGATCGAGACGGCCACGTTCCACGCCGACCGGATGGAGGAGGCGCTCGGCTCCGGCGAGGCGCTCGCGACCGACGCGGCCGAGTACCTGGTCGAGCGCGGCGTGCCGTTCCGCGAGGCGCACGAGGCGGTCGGCAAGGCGGCGGCGTTCTCCTCCGCCGAGCGCCGCCCGCTCGCGAAGCTCACCGCCGAGGAGTGGCGCCGCTTCCACCCCGCGTTCGAGAAGGACGTGCTCCGCTGCTTCGACGCGCGGAGGAGCCTCGCCCGCCGGGAGCTCCCCGGCGCCCCCGGGCCGAAGCAGGTGGCGCGCCAGCTCGCCCGCTGGGAGAAGGTGCTCGCGAAGGAGCCGCGGTGAGCCGCCTCGGCGCGCTCGGCGTCGCCGCCTTCCTGGCCGGCTGCGGCGTGAAGGCGCCTCCGCGGCCGCCCGGGGTCGAGCGCGAGCAGACCCCGCCGCCCCCGACCCCGGCGACGTCCCCCGCCTCGGCGCCGGACCCGACCTCGCCCCCGACCCCGACCTCGGCCCCGACCTCGACCGACGGCGCGCCCGGCGCGCAGCCCTGCCCATGAACCACTTCCAGCGCAAGAAGGGCGTCCTGCACGCGGAGGCGATCCCGCTCGAGCGGCTCGCGGAGCGCTACGGCACGCCGCTGTACGTCTACTCGACGGCGACGCTCACACGGCACTGGAAGGTGCTGCACCGCTCGCTCGCCGGCATCCGCCACGTCGTGTGCTACGCCGTGAAGGCGAACGCGAACCTCGCGCTGCTCGCGCGCTTCGCGAAGCTCGGCTCCGGGTTCGACATCGTGTCGGCCGGCGAGCTGTACCGCGTCCTCAAGGCGGGCGGCGACCCGCGCAAGGTGGTGTTCAGCGGCGTCGGCAAGCGCGACGACGAGATCGCCTTCGCGCTCGAGTCCGGCGTGCGCGTGCTCAACGTGGAGAGCGCGGGCGAGCTCGCGCGCGTCTCGATCGTGGCGCGGCGCATGGGCGTCCGCGCGCCCATCGCGCTCCGCGTGAACCCGGACGTCGATCCCAAGACGCACCCGTACATCTCGACCGGGCTCCGCGAGAACAAGTTCGGCGTCTCGGTCGAGGAGGCGCGGCGGCTCTACCCGCTCGCCGCGAAGGACGAGGCGCTCCACGTGGTGGGCGTCGCCTCCCACATCGGCTCGCAGATCACGAGCGTGAAGCCGTTCCTCGACGCGATCGACCGCGTCCTCGCGCTCGCGCGCGAGCTCGAGAAGCAGGGGATCCCCCTCGCGCACCTCGACGTGGGGGGCGGGCTCGGCATCCGCTACAAGGACGAGGACCCGCCGCACCCCGACGAGTACGGGGCCGCCATCCGCAAGGCGCTCGCCCGCTGGAAGGGCGAGGTGCTGCTCGAGCCGGGCCGCGTGCTCGTCGGCAACGCCGGCGTGCTCGTCACCCGCGTGCTCCACGTGAAGCGGAGCGGCCGCAAGACGTTCGTGGTGGTGGACGCCGCCATGAACGACCTCGTGCGCCCGGCCTTCTACGAGGCGCACCACGACCTCGAGCCCGTCGGCCGCCCCCGCGAGGGCGAGCGCGAGATCGTGGCCGACGTGGTGGGGCCGATCTGCGAGTCGTCGGACTTCCTCGCCCGCAAGCGCCGCATGCCCGAGCCCGTGCCGGGCGACCTCCTCGCCGTCCGCTCCGCAGGCGCCTACGGGTTCGCGATGTCGTCGAACTACAACGCGCGGCCGCGGGCCGCCGAGGTGCTCGTGGAGGGAGATCGGGCGTTCCTGGCCCGCCGCCGCGAGACCTACGCGGACCTCGTCCGCGGCGAGGAGCCGGCGCCCGCGCCCGAGCGGGTATGAGCGGTCGCCCCGCCGCGTGAGGCCGGCGCCACCGCGCCGGTTTCCGCCTCTGACCGGATCGGATACATTTTTCGCCTCTCTCTCCTCGCCGAGGTCAAAGCCGCATGCCGCGTCTCGAAGGCTCGATGGTGGCCATCGTCACCCCGATGAAGGACGGCGCGGTCGATCTCCGCGCCCTGCGCGAGCTGACCGAGTGGCAGATCGCGGAGGGCACGGACGGCATCGTGCCCTGCGGCACCACCGGCGAGGGGGCCACGCTCACCCCCGCCGAGCGCGCCGAGGTCGTCCGCGCGGTCGTGGAGGTCGTCCGCGGCCGGGCCCTCGTCATCGCCGGGGCCGGCTCGAACGCGACCCACGAGGCGATCGAGGGCGTCAAGGCCGCGAAGGCGCTCGGCGCGGACGCCGCCCTCGTCGTCACGCCCTACTACAACAAGCCGACGCCGGAGGGGCTGTACCGGCACTACCAGGCGATCTGGGAGGCGACCCGCTTCCCGGTCATCGCCTACAACGTGCCGGGCCGGACCTCCGTCGACATGGGACCCGAGACCGTGGCGCGCCTCGCGAAGGCGGGCGCCATCGTCGGCATCAAGGAGGCGACCGCGAGCATGGACCGGCAGGTCCAGCTCGTGGAGCGGATCGGCAAGGACGCGATCGCCTTCCTCTCCGGCGACGACTTCACCGTGCTGCCCTACATCGCCTGCGGGGGCCACGGCGTCATCTCGGTCATCTCCAACATCGCGCCGCGCGCGATGAAGGACCTCGTGGTCGCGGCGCGGGCCGGCGACTTCGGCCGCGCGCTCGACCTGCAGGTCCGGATGGCCGACCTCAACCGGGCGCTGTTCGTCGAGACGAGCCCCGGGCCCGTGAAGGCGGGGGTGGCGCTCCTCGGCCGGGCGAGCCCCGAGCTCAGGCTCCCGCTCGCGCCCATCTCCGAGGCGAGCCTCGCCAGGGTGCGCGAGGCGATGACGCGGTTCGGGCTGAAGCTCGCGTGAGGCCCTCGCGGGCCGGAGGAAGGGTGATGGTGAGAGTGGTCGTGACCGGCGCCGCCGGGCGGATGGGGACGCAGATCGTCCGCCTCGTGGCCGGCGACGAGGGGCTGAAGCTCTCCGGCGCGGTGGAGCGGCCCGGGCATGCCGGCCAGGACGCCGGTACGCTCGCGGGGCTCCCGCCGCTCGGGGTCGCGGTCGCCGAGGATCTCGCCGCGGCGATCGCCGGCGCGGACGTGGTGATCGACTTCACGAGCCACGAGGCGTCGGCGCGCAACGCCGAGGTCTGCGCGGAGAAGGGCGTCGCGCTCGTCATCGGCTCGACCGGCTTCACCCCGGAGGCGAAGGCGCGTGTCGCGGCCGCGGCGCGGAAGGTCCCGATCGTCCTCTCGCCCAACATGAGCGTGGGCGTGAACGTGCTGTTCGAGCTCGTGCGCCAGGCCGCGAAGACGCTGGGCGACGCCTACGACGTCGAGATCGTCGAGATCCACCACAAGCGGAAGCGCGACGCGCCCTCCGGGACGGCGGTCGCGCTCGGCGAGGTCGCCGCGCGGGCGCTCGATCGCGATCCGGCCGACGCGCTCGCGTACACACGCCACGGCATCCTCGGCGAGCGCCCGCCCTGGCAGATCGGCATCCAGACCTTGCGCGGCGGCGACGTCGTCGGCGAGCACACGGTGTTCTTCTGCGGCGAGGGCGAGCGCCTCGAGCTCACCCACCGGGCGACGAGCCGCGAGCAGTTCGCGCGGGGCGCGGTGCGGGCGGCGCACTGGGTCGCGGGGCGGCCGGCCGGTCTCTACGACATGGCCGACGTGCTCGAGCTGCGGAGCTCGAGGTGAGGATCTGCCGCTTCCGGCACCGGGGGCAGGATCGCTACGGCGTCGTCGAGGGCGGCGAGGTCCGGCCGCTGAACGCCGCGCCGTGGGCGGGCGGGCTCCCCGAGGGGCGGGCGCTCCCGCTCGCCGAGGTGACCCTGCTCGCGCCCGTGGAGCCGTCCAAGATCGTCTGCGTCGGGCGGAACTACCGCGCCCACGCGCGCGAGCTCGGCAACGAGCTCCCCGCGCAGCCGCTCCTCTTCCTGAAGCCCCCGACCTCGGTCGTCGGTCCGCAGGAGGCGATCCGCTGCCCGGAGCAGTCGAGCGAGGTGCACCACGAGGCGGAGCTCGCCGTCGTGGTCGCGCGGCCGCTCTCGCGCGCCACGGCCGCCGAGGCGCGCGGCGCCGTGTTCGGGTACAGCTGCCTGAACGACGTCACGGCGCGTGACATCCAGCGGGAGGAGAAGCAGTTCACCCGCGCGAAGGGCTTCGACACCTTCTGCCCGATCGGACCGTTCGTCGAGACGTCGCTCGACCCGCTCGATCTCCCCGTCGTCTGCCGGGTCAACGGCGCCGAGCGGCAGCGCGGCTCGACGCGGGACATGACCGTCGACCCGTTCGCGCTCCTCGCGTTCATCTCCCAGGTGATGACGCTCCTGCCGGGCGACGTCGTCGCCACCGGCACCCCCGAGGGCGTGGGGCCCATCCGGCGCGGGGACTGGGTCGAGGTGGACATCGCCGGGATCGGGGTGCTCCGCAATCCCGTGGTCTGAGCCCAGGCGGCGTGTTAGGGCAGGCGCATGCGCGCCTACGTGGCCGTCGGCACGAACCTCGGCGACCGCTGGGGGCACCTCGCGCACGCCGCGCGGGCGCTCCGGACCGAGCCGCGAGTCGCGGTGCTGCGCGGCTCGCGCGTGTTCGACACCGCGCCGGTCGGGCCGCCGCAGCCCCGCTACCTCAACGCGGTGCTGGAGCTCGAGGCGGAGCTGCCCGCGCCCGCGCTCCTCGAGGCGCTCCAGCGGGTCGAGCGCACCTGCGGCCGGCGCCGCACCGGCGTCCGCTGGGCGGCCCGCACGCTCGATCTCGACCTCCTGCTCCTGGGCGACCAGGTGATCCGCACGCCCGAGCTCCTGGTGCCACACCCGGGGCTCATCACGCGCCGCTTCGTGCTCGCGCCCCTCGCCGAGCTCTGCCCGGACCAGGTCGTGCCCGGCACCGGCCAGACCGTCGCCCGGCTCCTCGCGGCCGCGCCGCCGGGCGACGTGGTGCCGATCGGAGTTTACCCCATGTGAATGTGCCGGCGGAGCCGCTCCGGCTCCGCCTCGCCTCGAGCCCCACCGATGATCCCCCGCGCGCTCCTCCCCGTCGCCCTCGCCTTTGCGCTCGCCGCCTGCGAGCGCGAGCCGCGCACCATCGTCGCCGCGCCGGCCGATCCGCCCCGCCCGACGGGCGGCGTCCCGGCCCAGCGCGCCGACGCGCCCCCGCCCTCGCCCGCCGCGCCGCCGCCGGCGGGCGCGCCTGCCGCGCCGGCGCCCGGGGCCGGTGAGCCGCAGGGGCTCCCGTCGTCCTCGCAGCTCCTCGCCCAGGTCGAGGCGATGAAGGGGCAGCTCGCGACCGCGCCGAAGCCGCTCGAGATCCTGCGCGCGCTCGGAGACCTCTACTACCAGGAGCGCCGCTACGCGGACGCGATCGGCTGGTACGACCAGGCGATCGCGGTCGCGGAGCCGGCCTGGAAGGACTACCTGGCGCTCCCGGCGGCCGTGCGCGCCAGGGAGCCCAGCCCCGCGGTGAAGCAGGAGTGCACGCGCTCCGAGAAGCGCGGCTTCGAGCCGCTCGTGCGCGCGGCAGAGGCACGCGCGCGGCGCAAGGACGGGGCGGGCGCGGCGTTCTGCTACCGCGCGGCGCTCGAGCCGTCCATCGGGGCGCGCATCCAGCGCGCGAACGCGAAGCTCCTCGCGGGGGACGCGCCCGGGGCCATCGCCGACCACGAGGAGGTGCTCGCGCGGATCCCCGACCAGCCCGACGCCATGTACTTCCTCGGCCTGGCCCTCGCGGAGACGGCGAACGGGAACATCGGTCAGCTCGAGCGAGCGCGCGCCCTGTGGAAGCGGGTGGGCGAGGTGCAGCCGAACGGTCCCTACACGGATGGTCTCATGATGGCGACCGGCGAGGTGGAGCGGCGCATCGCGGCCGCCCAGTCGGCCCGCATGAGCCGATGAGCCTCGCGCGGCCGCGGCCGCGCGGCTACAACGGACGGCCATGCCCAAGCTCTATTACGCTCCCCGCACCCGCGCCTCGCGCCCCCGCATCGTCCTCGAGGAGCTCGGCATCCCCTACGAGCTCGTCCGGCTCGATCCGGCGAAGGCCGAGACGCGCACCCCCGAGCACCTCGCCCGCCATCCGCTCGGCCACGTGCCGGTGCTGGAGGACGGCGAGGTCCGCATCTTCGAGTCCGGCGCGATCTGCTTCTGGCTCGCGGAGCGCTACGGCGAGGGGAGGCTCCTGCCGCCGCCCGGCTCCCCGGGACGCGCGCTCGCCTACCAGTGGCTGTGCTTCGCGCTGTCCGAGCTCGAGCCGCCGCTCGCGCCGCTCGCCGCGGAGCTGAAGAAGGCCGAGCCGGAGCGGGACCGCGCGTGCGTCGAGCGGAGCGCGGCCCGGTTCCACGCCGCCGCGAAGGCGGTGGACGCCGCGCTCTCGGGCCGCGACTTCCTCCTCGGAGACGAGCTCTCGGTCGTGGACGTCGTCGTCGCGGCGATCCTCTCGTACGGGAGGTTCCTCTGCGGCCTCGAGGGCATGCCGACGGCCGACGCGTACGTGCTAAGGCTCCGCGGCCGGCCGGCCTGGAAGCGCGCCACGGCGGACTGACCGGGAGCGACTCCGGCGAGGCTCAGCGGGGCGGGAGGGCCCTCCGCTCCGCGCAACGGAGGCAGAGCCGCGCCTCGCCGCGCTCCCGCACGTAGGGCAGCAGGACCCGGTCGCCGCAGGCGTCGCAGGGCACCGTCCGGAAGGACGGCGTCCCGTCCTCGAGCTCCATGGGGAAGACCGGGCTCACCGAGAAGAGCCGGTCCTCCGCGGTCGCGCGCACGAAGCCGAGGAGCGGCTCCAGCACCTCGTCGGGCACCGGTGCCCAGGGCTGTCCCCTGGCCTCGCAGACGCGGAACCACTCGCTCGACTCGAGGGCCTCGTCCACCTCGCCGCGCACGGCGACGCGGACGGCCCTGCGGCGGCGCTGGTCGACGAGCGTGAGGCCGAGCTTGCCGTGCGGCACGCGGACGATCAGGTCCTTGCCGAACGTGCACCCCGTCGCGACCTGTACACCGTCCGCGAAGCCCTGGCCGTAGTGATCGCCCCCCACCTCGACCATGGCGAACAGCTCGCGCTCCACGGCGCGCGGGGTCTCGAGCGCGCCGAGCGCGGCGTGGCCGGCCCGCAGACCGAGCGCGAGCGGCGGGCAGGGGTGGCCGTGCAGCAGCTCGCCGCACTCGAGCTCTCGCTTCGGTCGTTGCATGGGTCGGGACGCCTCCGCGCGTGGGAGCCGGGGGCTCCGGATCCGGTGCAGATTGACGGAGCGTTCGCTGCACGGGACGATGCGGCCATGCCACCGACCGCCGCGCCCAACCCGCCGGACGCCGCCGTCCCGGAAACCCTCCTTCGTCCGGCGGGGCGCGCGGGCCCGGCCGCGCTCGCGGTGGCGCTCCTCGCGCTCGCCGTCTCAGGGATCGGCCCCAAGGACCGGCTCACCTGGCTCATGGAGGTCGCGCCGGTCCTCGCAGCGCTCCCGGTGCTCGTCGCCACGCGCCGCGCGTTCCCGCTCACGCCGCTCCTGTACGCGCTGCTCGCGGTCCACGCCGCCATTCTCTGCGTCGGCGGGCACTACACCTACGCCGAGGTGCCGCTCGGCTTCTGGGCGCAGGACGCGCTCGGGCTCGCGCGCAACCCCTACGACCGGCTCGGCCACCTCGCGCAGGGCTTCGTCCCGGCGCTCGTCGCGCGCGAGGTGCTGCTCCGCACCTCGCCGCTCCGGCGCGGGCGCTGGCTGTGCGTGCTCGTCACGGCCGTCGCGCTCGCCGTCTCCGCGCTGTACGAGCTCGTGGAGTGGGGCGCTGCGCTCTCGCTCGGCCAGTCCGCCGACGCGTTCCTCGGGACGCAGGGGGACCCGTGGGACACGCAGTGGGACATGTTCATGGCGCTCCTCGGCGCGCTGGCCGCCCAGCTCGCCCTGGCCCGGGTGCAGGACCGGCAGCTCGGGGCGCTCGAGGTCCGCTCGCCCTAGCGCGGTGGCCGGCCGGCCGCGGCGAGCACCTTCGCGATCGCCTCGGCGGGGAGCGGCTCGCACCGCCCGGCGAGCCGCGCCACGAGCGCCACGCGCGCCACGCGCTCGAGCGTCTCCATCCGGTCGAAGGCCTCGTCGAGCGTGCGCCCGAGGGCGAGCGCGCCGTGGCGCTCGAGGAGCACCACGTCGTGGCGCGGCCACAGGGGCGCGAGCGAGGCGGGCACCTCGTCGGTCCCGGGGGTGGCGAACGGCGCGACGGCGATCTCGCCGAGCGTGACCGCCGCCTCCGGCACGAGGTCGTTCGGCGGCGGGATCCCGGCCACCGTGAGCGCGACCGCGGTGACGGGGTGCGCGTGCACGACCGCGGCGACGTCCTCGCGCGCGGCGTAGGCGGCGAGGTGCATGCGGAGCTCGGTCGAGGCGCGCCCGCCCCCCGTCACCACCGCGCCGCGCCCGTCCACCACCACGAGATCGCCGGGGGCGAGGTAGCCCTTGTTGGCGCCGGAGGGCGTGACGAGGAACCGGTCCGGGCCGAGGCGGACGGAGACGTTGCCCTCGCCCGCGCCGATGAGGTCGCGGGCGTGGAGCCGGCGGCAGATCTCGACGACCGCCGCGCGCAGCGCGCGCTCTCCGGCCGCGGCGTTCCGCGGCGCGGCGTGAGGCTGCGCGCGGCGGGGCGCGCGGGCGGCGGGGCGGCGGCGCGCCATCAGAGGATCTTCGCGGCGAGGAGGTCCTGCACGTCGAGGAGCCCGACCGGGCGGCCCTCCTCGTCGACCACCGGGACCTGGTCGATGCGCGCCTGGCGGAGGACGCGCGCGGCGTCCACCACGAGCGCGTCGGGGCGGACGGTGCGGGGGTTGCGGCCCATCGAGGAGGACACCGGGCGCGTGAAGTCGGTCTCGCCGTGCTCGACGAGGCGGCGCAGGTCGCCGTCGGTGAAGATGCCGACCAGCTTGCCCGCCGCGTCCACCACGCTCGTCGCGCCGGGCCGGCCGGGCGTCTCGGTCATCCGCGCCACCGCGGCGGAGAGCGGCTGGTCCTCGCGCACGACCGGGTTCGCCTCGGCGCCGCGCATGAGCTCGCGGACCTTCATGAGCCCGCGGCCGAGCTTCCCGCCGGGGTGGAAGAGCGCGTACTCCTCCTTCTCGAAGGGCCGGTTCGCGAGCACGGTCATGGCGAGCGCGTCGCCGACCGCGAGCAGCACGGCGGTCGAGGCGGTGGGCGCGAGGCCCATCGGGCAGGCCTCGGCGACGTCGCCGATGGCGAGGACGAGGTCGGCGGCGCGCGCGAGCGGGTTCACGCGGTCGCGCGTCACGGCGACGACCCGCGCGCCGATCTTCTTGAGCGCCGGCAGGAGGCGGAGGATCTCCTCGGTCTCGCCGGAGTTCGACAGCGCGATGACGACGTCGTCCTTGGTGATCCGGCCGAGGTCGCCGTGCGCCGCCTCGGCGGGGTGGACGAAGTGGGAGGGCGTGCCGGTGGAGGCGAGCGTGGCGGAGATCTTCTGCGCCACGAAGCCGGGCTTCCCCATCCCGGTCACGACCACCCGGCCGCGGCACCCGAGCACCCACCGGACCGCCTCGGCGAAGCGGTCATCGAGGCGCACCGCGGCGATGGCGCGCGCCTCGGCGTCGAGCACCGTACGGCCATAGTCGAGCAGGGAGCGATCGGAGTGCGCGGGCCGCTTCGCGCGCGAGCGGGGGAGGCGAACCACGCGGGCCTTCGGTCGGCTGGCCATGAGGGTGCGCGCGATATAGCACTTTCGCGCCTCTTGCGGCAGCGCGGGCCGGTGCGCTATGGGACGCCCCTCCGGAGGTAGCCCACGATGCAGTTCTTCATCGACTCCGCCGACGTCGGCGAGATCAAGAAGGCCCTCGCCCTCGGCCTGTGCGACGGCGTGACGACCAACCCCTCGCTCGTCGCCAAGACCGGCCGGGCGTTCGACGAGGTCCTGAAGGAGATCGTGGCGCTCGCCCCCGGTCCCATCTCGGCCGAGGTCACCGCCACCGACGCCGAGGGCATGCTCCGCGAGGCGCGCGCCTACGCCAAGTACGGCGACCAGGTGGTCATCAAGATCCCGCTCATCGTCGAGGGGCTCCGCGCGGTGAAGGTGCTCTCCGACGAGGGCGTGAAGACGAACGTCACGCTCTGCTTCTCGGCGGTGCAGGCGCTCCTCGCCGCCAAGGCGGGCGCGACCTACGTGTCGCCCTTCGTCGGCCGCCTGGACGACATCTCGCAGGACGGCATGGCGCTCATCGCCGACATCCTGCAGATCTACCGGAACTACGACTTCGACACGAAGGTGCTCGTCGCCTCGGTGCGCCACCCGGTGCACGTGCTCGAGGCGGCGCGGCTCGGCGCGGACGTCGCGACGATCCCCTACTCCGTCATCGAGCAGCTCGCGAAGCACCCCCTCACCGACAGCGGCCTCAAGAAGTTCCTCGCCGACTGGGAGAAGGTGCCGAAGAAGTAGCGCGGCGGGCTCCGCCCTCCGTCCGGCGCCGCCCGGCGCCCCGCGTGCCGGGCGCTCCCCCGATGCGCATCGTTCGCCCGTGCCGCGTCCTCTCGGGCCGCGGGAGGAGGGAACATGCCATCGCTCGCCCGTCCGTCCGCAGTCCTGGCCGCCGTCGTCGCGTTCCTCGCGCCCGTCCTCGTGCTCGCCCAGGCCGCCGATCCGGCCGCCGCCACGAGCGCCGGGTTCGGCTGGGTCTGGATCGTCGCCGCCGCGGCGATCGTCATCGCGCTCTTCTGGATCGTCTTCTCCGGTCGCCGGGGCCCGACGCCCCCCGCGCGCCGATCCTGACGTCGCCGCCCGCTCGGGCAACCCGGCCGGCCGCCCCCTTCCGCGGCCGGGATCAGCCCAGCGTCACGCGGAACAGGCGGCGCTCGACGTCGTCGATCATCGCGACGAGGTCCTCGCGGCCGATGCGCACGCGGTCGGCGTGCTCCTTCAGGCCCAGGCACTTCTCGGTCACCAGGCGGACGAGCAGGTGGAGGGCCGCCCCCTCGGCGGGAGTCTGCAGCCGGTGAGCGTCCTCGGCGAGGCGCCGCTCGACGCCCTCGAAGTCGCGGAGGAGGTCGAGGCGCGCGAGCTCGAGCGCGAAGCGCAGCACGTCGTCGCGCGGCCGCTCCGCCGCGCCGGCCGACCAGCGCGCGCGCAGCTCCTCGGACACCCAGTCCAGGAACGGCGGCGGCCACGCCTCGAGCTCGCGCGCGAGCTCGCCCGCGAAGCGCTCGAGGACGTACGCCTTCACCGGCTGCTTCTCGCGCTCGTAGAGGAAGTCGAAGCGGCGGTCTCGCACGTGCCCGAGTGTAGCGCGAGCCGGCCGCGGCGCGTCGCACGCGGCGGCGCGGAGCGGGCGAAGGTGATTCGTCTGCGGGCGGGCGCGGCCCCCCGCCGAGCTCAGGCGGCGTCGGTGCCCGGCTCCTTGCGGGCGCCGTTCGCGGCGCGCTCCGCGCGGCCGCCCCGCATCGCGGTGAGCGGGCCGCGCACCACCGGAGCCTCGCTCTCGCCGGCGCGGATCTCGCGGAGGAGCACCTCGTAGACGCGCTTCCCCGTCACGAACGTCCGGTGATCGCCCTTCACCTCGACGTTCACGAGGTGCGGGAGCCCGTGCGTCTCGATCACGCCGCTCGGGAACGGGGCCCAGCCGTCGCGGCGCGACCAGATGGACGCGAGGCGCACCTGCGCCGGCCACGGGCCGTCGTGGAGCCGCTCGAGGAACGCGCTCCCGGGCAGCATCTGCCAGACGGAGCGCGAGACCCCGCCGAGCGGCAGGCCGAGGTAGGCGAGGGGCGTGCCGTGGTGCGGGGTGCCGAGCGTCACGACCGCGCGCGTGCGCCGCCAGCCGCCGAGCCGCTTCACGTAGTACGCGGCGACGAGGCCGCCCTTCGAGTGGCCGACGATCGTGAGCGGCCCCATGCCCGGGTTCCGGGCGTAGATGCGCTCGACCTTCGCACGCACGAGGTCCGCGACGTCGTCGATGCCGCGGGTGTTGAAGGCGCCGCCGAGGCCGCCGAGGCGGAGGGAGAAGACGCCGTAGCCGTCGCGCCGCAGGCGCCGCTCGAGGATGTCGAAGGTCCGGCGCGAGGCGAAGAAGCCGTGCAGCAGGAGCACCGGGCGCGGGCAGTGCGCGAAGTCCGTGCGCTTCTCGATCCGGTCCGCCGTCCCGGGCAGCTCGAGCGCCGCCGCGATCTCGTCCACCTGCCGCGCCGCCCGCCGGATCATCCGAAGGAGCTTCATACGGAGCGCCTCCCGAAGGTCAGTCTAATACGCCGCACGGACGGCGGCAGGGGGGCGCACCTGACGAGCGGGTCCGTACGGGGGAGGACCGAGGCCGCCCGCCTCACCGGCCGCGCGGGGTCCGGGCGGCGCGCCCGTCCTTGAGTGGGTCGCTCCCACGCGCTAAGACTCGGAATTCCCTGCCGGAGGTTCCGATGCTCGTGGTCATGAAGCCGCACGCCAGCGAGGGCGAGGTCGCCGCCGTCGTGGAGCGAGTCCGCTCCCTCGGGCTCTCCGCCCACCCCATCCCGGGCGCCCAGCGAGTCGCCATCGGCATCACCGGCAACAAGGGGGGCCTCGAGCCGGAGCTCTTCGAGACGCTCCCCGGCGTGCAGGAGGCGCTGCGCGTCTCGCAGCCCTTCAAGCTCGTGTCGCGCGAGGTGAAGGAGGAGGACACGGTCATCGACGTCGGCGGCGTCCCGCTCGGCGGGAACGCGCTCGCCATCATGGCGGGGCCGTGCTCGGTCGAGTCGAAGGATCAGCTGCTCGAGGCGGCGCACGCGGTGCGCGCGGCCGGCGCGCGCTTCCTCCGGGGCGGCGCCTACAAGCCGCGAACGAGCCCCTACGAGTTCCAGGGGCTCGCCGAGGAGGGCCTGAAGCTGCTCGCGCTCGCCCGCGAGGAGACGGGCCTCAAGGTCGTGACCGAGGTGATGGACGTCGAGACGCTGCCGATGGTGGCGGAGTACGCCGACGTCCTCCAGATCGGCGCGCGCAACATGCAGAACTTCTCGCTCCTGAAGCAGCTCGGCACGCTCGGGAAGCCCGTGCTCCTGAAGCGCGGGCCGTCCGCCACGATCAAGGAGTGGCTGATGGCGGCCGAGTACGTGGTCTCGCGCGGCAACTACCAGGTGGCGCTCTGCGAGCGCGGGATCCGCACGTTCGAGACCATGACCCGCAACACGCTCGACCTGAACGCGGTGCCGGTGCTGAAGGCCCTCACGCACCTGCCGGTCGTGGTGGACCCCTCGCACGGCATCGGCCTCCGCGCCCACGTCGCGGCGATGGCGCGCGCCGGCGTCGCGGCGGGCGCGGACGGCCTCATCATCGAGGTGCACCCGCGGCCGGAGAAGGCCCTCTCCGACGGGCAGCAGTCCCTCACGCCGCGCGAGTTCGACGAGCTCATGCGGCAGGTGCGCGTGATCGCCGGCGCCGTGGGGCGCGCCGTCGCCTGAGCGAGACGGCCCGCGCGCTGCGCCCGAGGTGCGCCGGCGAGCGTCCCCTCGTCCCCAACGCTCCCGACGGGGCGGGCCAAGCGGTGCGCCCGACTTGCCAAGCCACGATCAGGTCTTACGGTCGTGGCATGAGGCACGAGCCACAGGCGCCCACGACCGACTCGAAGGACCTTCGCCTGCCGAACGGCTGCCTGCTGTGCGGCGGAGACCTCGACGTGCGCGTGACGGACGGCGAGGCGCGGAGCTTCTGCGGCCGCTGCCGCTGGATCAGCCGCCCGCACATGCAGCGGCAGGAGGACGGGATCCACATCGTCCACCCCGCGGGCGGAATCGCCTGAGCGACCGATCCTGATCCGCGATCCGCGCGACTCCCTCGCCTACCTCGCGCGCCGCGCGCGGGCGAACCCGCCCTCGGGCGCGATCCAGCCCCGCTCCGCGCCGTCGATCCCCACGTCGAACGCGCGCAGCACCGCCGTGGACCGGTCGGGCAGGAGCGGGGCGACGAACCAGCGGCCGCCGTGGAGCGCGCCCGGTCCGCCGTAGAGCGCATCCACCGGCAGCTCCGCGCGCCAGCGCTCGACGCCGTCCGGGCCGAGGGCGACGAGCGCCGCGGTCCCGAGCGTCACGTCGAGCGACGTCGCGCCATAGACGTCGAGCTCGGAGAGCACCAGCACACCGCCGTCCGCGGTCACCGCGGTCACCGCGGTGGTGAGGTGCGGGTGCGTCGAGCGATCGGAGGGCGGCTCCGAGGCGAGGGTCCGCCGCCAGGCGACGGCGCAGCCGTCGAGGTCGAGGCGCGCGACCGTGCCGATGCCGAACGCGTAGGCGAAGCCTCCCGCCGAGAGCACCTCGCCGGACACGCCGGTGGCGCGGCCGGCCCGCGCCCCGTCCTCGAGGCGGAGCCAGTCCACGTACGCCGGCCCGCCGTCGGGGAGGAAGCGGCTGTCCGGGAACGACTGCACGAAGGCGAACCGGTCGGACACGTTCGCGAGCCAGCTCGCGTGATCGCTCGGCTGCGCGATGGCGAAGCGGTCCCCGCCGTCGGGCGCGGTGGCGTAGACCGTCGCGCCCACCACGTCCGTGCTGGCCGAGAACAGGAGCGCGCCGTCGGGCGCGATCGCCGCGGGCGAGCTCATCCAGATCGTGCGCGCCCCCTCGAACGCGCGCCGCGACACGAGCGCCCCGCTCTCGAGGTCGACGCGGAGCACGCCCGGGTACTGGTAGCCGTCCGCTCCGAGCGCCGTCAGCGAGAGGAAGAGGACCCCGTCCGCCGCCGCGGGGTGCGTCTCCCCCACGTACGCGCGCGCCGGGCCCGCCGCCTCCGGCACGAGCGGCGCCGCGTCCGCGACCACGTCGCGGGTCCAGAGCGGCGCCCCGTCCGCGGCGCGGAACGCCTCGAGCGCGGTGCCGGGCACGCCGAGCGGCTCGATCGTGGGCTGCGAGAGCACGGCGACGACTCCGTCCGCGACGAGCGCGACGTGCGCAACCAGATGGGCGGCGGGCGCGCGCCAGCGGACCCGGCCCGCGCGCGTGGCGGAGACGACCTCGCCCGTGCCGTCGTCGGCGAGCTCGGTCCAGTAGAGGTTCCCGTCCGCGTCGAGGACCCCGTCCCAGCGGAGCCGCATGCCTGCGGCGGGACGGTGCTCCCACGCAGGCGTGGGGTGTCGCGCCGCCGTCGCCTCGAGCGCGGGGCCGCCGTCGAGCCCGACCGAGAGCTCGCACGGGCTCGCGATGGGCGGCGGGGGCGTGGGGGGAGGCGCGGCAGGTGTGCCGGCGTCGGGGGGTGGCACCGGCGTCGTCGGGACGCCGTCGATCGGGCCGCCGCCGGGGCCGATGTCCCCCGGGGCGAGACCCGGTGGCGGCGGGGGCTCGGTCGGCGCCGGCGGCTGCTCGCCGGGCGCGATGGCGGGACCCGACGGCGCGCCGCCCCCGGACGGGGGCGCGCCGCCGTCGCTCGGCGGCGTCGGGCCGGGGCTGGCCGGCGCGGGCTCGCTCTTGGAGCCGCACGCGGCGATCGCGATAGAGGCGGCGAGGAGGAGTGGAAGCGTTCGCATCGCGCGGGCGGCCGCGCTCGCGGCCACCCGAACGTTGGAGTTCCGTCGCCCCGCACGCGACGGCCCGCCGGGGCGGCGCCGCCGGGTGGGCAGCGCGGGGAGCGCTCAGCGCCGGAGCGCCCGCTTGAGCGAGCGCACGAAGCGCGTGACGCGCTCGGCGCGCGCCTTGCGCGTCCCGCCCTCCGCGATCCGCTGCACGATCGCGCTCCCCACCACGACGCCGTCCGCGAGGGCCCCGAGCTCCCGCGCCTGGGCGGGAGAGGACACGCCGAACCCGATCACCACCGGCACCGGGCTCTTCGACCGGATCTCGGCCACGGTCGGGCCGATCTCCGCGGCCACCGCCTTGCGCGCGCCCGTGACGCCGGTGACGGACACGAAGTAGAGGAACCCCGTCGCCGCGCGCGCCGCCGCCTCGACGCGCGCCGCGTCGGAGGTGGGCGCGAGCAGGAACACGGTCCGGACGCCGCGCGAGGCCAGCACGGGCGCGACGTCGCCCGCCTCCTCGGGGAGGAGGTCGGGGATGATCACCGCGTCCACCCCGGCGCGCGCGCAGCCGTCGGCGAAGCGCTCGACGCCGCGCGCGAGGATGGGGTTCAGGTAGCCCATGAGCGCGATGGGCACGTCCGAGCGCGCGCGCACCGCCGCCGCGACCTCGAGCACGCCGTCGGGCGTCGTCCCCGACGCGAGGGCGCGCTCCGCGGCGTGCTGGATGGTGGGCCCGTCCGCCATCGGATCCGAGAACGGCACTCCGAGCTCGAGCAGGTCGGCGCCGCCCTCGACGCAGGCGAGCGCGAGCGCCTTGGACGTCGCCACGTCGGGATCGCCGCCCATGACGTAGGTGACGAGCGCGGCCTCGCCGGCGTCGCGGCAGCGCGCGAACGCCGCGGCGATCCGGTCCGCCGGCGCCGCGGCGGCGACGCCCGGCACCTCGCGCGCGCCGCCCGCGCGCGCCCTCGACCTCGCGGTGCTCATCGCGCGCCTCCCTTCCGGCGCGGCGCCGGCCGGCCGCGGCTCCTCCGCGCCGCCTTCCGGGGCGGGGAGGCCTGCGCGGCGAGCGCGCGGCGCACCTGCTCGACGTCCTTGTCGCCGCGGCCCGAGACGTTCACCACGACGAGCCCGTCGGGCCCGAGCGCGCGCGCGACCTCGCGCGCCGCCGCGACCGCGTGCGCGGTCTCGAGCGCCGGGATGATCCCCTCCATGCGCGCGAGGTACTGGAGCGACTCGAGCGCCTCCACGTCGGTGGCCTGCATGAGCGTGAGCCGGCCCGAGTCCTTGAGGTGGGCGAGCTCGGGGCCGACGCCCGGGTAGTCGAGCCCGGCGCTGATCGAGTGCGCCTCGCGGATCTGCCCGTTCTCGTCCTGGAGCACGTAGCTGCGCGAGCCGTGCAGGACGCCCGGCGTCCCCTTCGCGAGCGAGGCCCCGTGACGGCCGGTCGCGAGCCCGTGGCCGGCGGCCTCGACGGCGACGAGCTTCACCGCAGGGTCCTCGAGGAACGCGGAGAAGATGCCCATCGCGTTCGAGCCCCCGCCCACGCAGGCGACGACCGCGTCGGGCAGCCGGCCGGTGAGCGCGAGGCACTGCGCCCGCGCCTCCGCGCCGATGACGGACTGGAAGTCGCGCACCAGCGCGGGGTACGGGTGGGGGCCCGCGACCGAGCCGATGATGTAGTGGGTGTCGCGCACGTTCGTCACCCAGTCGCGGAGCGCCTCGTTCATCGCGTCCTTGAGCGTGCGCGAGCCGGACTCCACCGGGACGACGCGCGCGCCGAGGAGCTGCATGCGGAAGACGTTCAGCGCCTGCCGCTCGACGTCGAGCGCGCCCATGAACACGTCGCAGGGCAGCCCGAAGAGCGCCGCCGCGGTGGCCGTCGCGACGCCGTGCTGGCCGGCGCCGGTCTCCGCGATGATGCGGGTCTTCCCCATCCGCCGCGCGAGCAGCACCTGACCGAGCGTGTTGTTCACCTTGTGCGCGCCGGTGTGGCAGAGGTCCTCGCGCTTCAGGAGCACCCGGCAGCCGCCGGCGTCGGCGCTCATGCGCCGGGCGTCGCCGAGCGGCGTCTCGCGCCCGGCGAAGCGGGTGAGCAGGTCGGAGAGCTCGGCGCGGAAGGCCGGATCCTCCCGCGCGGCGCGCCAGGCCGCCTCGAGCTCCTCGAGCGCTGGCACCAGCGTCTCGGGGACGTAGCGCCCGCCGTACGCGCCGAACCGGCCGCGCGGGCCGGGGAGGGGAACCGGAACCGTCATCGTGCTGCCTCCTTCGCCGCCTGGATGAACCGCCGCAGCTTGTCCTCGTCCTTCACGCCGGGCGCGCTCTCCACGCCGCTCGCGACGTCGACGCCGTAGGGCCGCACCCGCCGCACCGCCTCGCCCACGTTCTCGGGGGTGAGGCCCCCGGCGAGGAACACCCGCGCCGCGCGAGCCGCCTCGAAGGCGAGCGACCAGTCGAAGGTCTTGCCGCTGCCGCCGAACCCGGGCCCCGGTGCGTCCAGCAGGAACGCCGGGACCTCGTAGGCGGCGAGGGCGGCGAGCGACGAGGGCCCCTCGACGCGGATCGCCTTCACCGCCGGGACCGGGAGCGACGCGCACAGCGCCGGGGGCTCGTCCCCGTGGAGCTGGGCGACCGTCACGCCCGACGCCGAGAGGGCCGCGAGGAGCTCCTCCCTCGACGCGTCCACGAAGACGCCGAACGTCTCGACCCCGGGCGGGAGGCGCCGGACGATCTCGCCCGCCGCCGCGGGCGGGATGAACCGCTTCGAGCCCGGCCAGAAGTTGAACCCCAGCGCGTCCGCGCCGAGGCGCACCGCGAGGAGCGCGTCCTCGAGGCGCGTGATGCCGCAGATCTTGACCTTCACGGAGGGCACCGGGGCAAAGTCCTGGGGTTACTGCGTCATCTCGCGGAGGAGGGCGCCGGGATCGCTCGCCCGCACGAGGGCCTCGCCCACGAGCAGGTTCGCCGCGCCCGCCCGGCGGAGCCGGCGCGCGTCCTCGGGCGTGCGGACGCCGCTCTCCGCGACCCCCCGCACGCCCGCGGGCAGCGCGGGCAGGATCCGCTCGGAGGTGGCGAGGTCGACGGCGAAGGTGCGGAGGTCGCGGTTGTTCACGCCGACGATGCGCGCGCCCGCCGCGAGCGCGCGCTCCGCCTCGCCGGCGTCGTGCACCTCGACGAGGGCCGCGAGCCCGAGGCCGCCGCAGGCGTCGAGGAGCTCGCGCAGGGCGCCGTCCTCGAGGGCCGCCACGATGAGGAGCGCCGCGTCCGCGCCGGCGGCCCGCGCCTCGAGGAGCTGGTAGCGGTCGACCACGAAGTCCTTCCGGAGGAGCGGCACGTCCACGGCCGCGCGCACCGCGGACAGATCGGCGAGCGAGCCGCCGAAGCCGGGCCCGTCGGTGAGGACGGAGATCGCCGCCGCCCCCGCCGCGGCGTAGCGCAGGGCCTGCCCGGGCGCGTCGAGCCCCGCCGCGATGGGACCCGCCGACGGGCTCGCTCGCTTCACCTCGGCGATGACCCGCGCCGGGCCGCCCCGCAGCGAGAGCGCCGCCTCGAACGGGCGCGGCGGCGCCGCGTCGCGGGCCCGCGCCGCGAGCTCGCGCTCCGGCTCGGCCGCGCGCCGGGCCTCCACCTCGTCCCGCTTGCGCGCGAGGATCCCGGCGAGGAACGTCACGCCGCGCCTCGCGTCGCCCGCACCAGCCGCGCGAGCATCTCCGAGGCGCCGCCGCGGTCGACCACCTCCGCGCCGAGCCGGACGGCCGCGCGGAGGTCCGGGGCCGCGCCGGCCGCGACGAGCGCCGCCGCCGCGTTCGCGAGCGCCGCGTCGCGCGGGCCGCCCTTCTGCCCGCCGAGGACGTCGGCGAGGATCCGGGCGTTCCGCTCCGCGTCGCCGCCGAGGAGCTCGGCCTCCTCGTGGCGCGCGAGGCCGAGGTCCTCGGGGAGCACCGAGTAGCGCTCCACGGCGCCGTCCCGCACCTCGCACACGTGCGTCATCCCGGTGACGGCGATCTCGTCGAGCCCCTCGCCGTGCACGACGAACGCGTGCGCCGCGCCGAGCGCGGCGAGGACGCCGCCGATGACCGGCACCCAGCGGGGCTCGTAGACGCCCATGACCTGGTGCCGCGCGCCGGCCGGGTTCGCGAGCGGCCCGAGCAGGTTGAAGATCGTCCGGACGCCGAGCTCGCGCCGGATGCCGGCCACGGCCTTGAAGGCGGGGTGGAGCCGCGGCGCGAAGAGGAAGCCGATCCCGACCTCCTCGATGGCGCGCTCGACCACCTCCTTCGGCGCGTCCACGTCGACGCCCAGCGCGGCGAGCACGTCGGCGGACCCCGAGCACGAGGAGACGGCGCGGTTGCCGTGCTTCGCGACCGTGACGCCCGCGCCGGCCACCACGAACGCGGCGGTGGTGGAGATGTTGAAGGTGTGCCGCCCGTCGCCGCCCGTGCCGCAGGTGTCCACGAACACGTCGCGGTCGACGCGCACGCGATCGACCCGCGCGCGCATCACCTCGGCCGCGCCGGCGATCTCGTCCACCGTCTCGCCCTTCAGCCGCAGCGCCGCGAGGAAGGCCCCCACCTGCGCGGGCGTCGCGCCGCCGTCGGCGATCTCCACCATCACCGCGCTCATCTCCGCGCGCGCGAGGTCGTGGTGCTCGAGGAGCCGCGCCACCGCCTGCTGGATCATCGGACCCTCCCGCCGCCGAGCCGGCGGAGCCAGTTGCCGAGGAGCCGCTTCCCCTCGAGCGTCAGTATCGACTCAGGGTGGAACTGCACGCCCTCCACGTCGAGCGAGCGGTGGCGGAGCCCCATGATCTCGTCCTCGTCGGTCCAGGCGGTCACCTCGAGGGCGGCCGGCAAGGTCGCGCGCTCGACGACGAGCGAGTGGTAGCGCCCCGCCTCGAACGGCGACGGCAGGCCGGCGAACACCCCCGCGCTCGCGTGCCGCACCGGGCTCGACTTGCCGTGGACGATGCGGGCGTTGCGGACCACCCTGCCCCCGAACGCCTGCCCGATGGCCTGGTGCCCGAGGCAGACCCCCAGGATCGGCAGCTCGCCCGCGAGCGCCCGGATCGCCTCGAGCGTCACGCCGGCGTCGTCGGGCGTGCAGGGCCCCGGCGAGAGGACGAGCCCGTCGGGCCGCCGCGCCCGGATCCCCGCCACGTCGACGGCGTCGTTGCGGAAGACCTCGACCTCCGCGCCGAGCTCGCCGAGGTACTGGACGAGGTTGAAGGTGAAGCTGTCGTAGTTGTCGACCATCAGCACGCGCGCCGCCTCGGCGCGCCGCGCCGCGCCGCGGTGGGCGGCTTCCGTCACGTGAGCGCCTCGGCGCGCGTCGCCACTGCTCGCCGCGACGGCCGGGTGCGCCTCACGCGCCGGCTCCTCACGCCTCCCGCTCCGGCCGCTCATCGCTTGCCCTTTCGCGGCCTGCGCCGGCTCGGCCTCGGCGTGCGCGCCGCCACCGCGCGCGGGCTCGGCGGCTCCGCCACGGCGTCGAGCAGCCGCGACTCGGCCTGCGCGACGGCGGTGAAGACCGCGCGCGCCTTGTTGAGCGTCTCCTGGTACTCCGCCTCGGGCACCGAGTCGTAGACGAGCCCGCCGCCCGCCTGCACCGAGACGCGCCGCCCGCGCGCCATGAGCGTGCGGATGGCGATGCACATCTCCATGTCGCCGCCCCGGTCGAAGTACCCGACCGCGCCGGCGTACGGCCCCCGCCGCGCCGGCTCGAGCTCGTCGATGATCTCCATGGCCCGCACCTTCGGAGACCCGGAAACGGTGCCGGCGGGGAACCCGGCCTGCAGCACGTCCACCGCCGAGAGGCCCTCCGCGAGCCGCCCCTTCACCTCCGAGACGAGGTGCATGACGTGGGAGTAGCGCTCCACCGTCTTGAGCGCGGTGACGCGGACGGTGCCCACCGCCGAGACGCGCCCGACGTCGTTGCGGCCGAGATCGACGAGCATCACGTGCTCGGCGTTCTCCTTGGGATCGGCTCGCAGCTCCGCCTCGAGCCGCGCGTCCTCCGCCGCGTCCGCGCCCCGCCGCCGCGTCCCGGCGATCGGGCGGAGCGTCACCTCGCCGTCCTCCAGCTTGATGAGGGTCTCCGGCGAGGAGCCCACGAGCGCGCGGTCGCCGTCCTTCAGGAAGAACAGGTACGGCGACGGGTTCACGCGCCGGAGCGCGCGGTAGATCTCGAACGGCGGGACCGACACCACCGCGTCGAAGCGCTGCGAGTACACGATCTGCTGGCAGTCGCCCGCCTTCACGTACTCCTTCGCGCGCTCGACCGCGGCGAGGTAGTCCGCCTTGGCGAGGCGGGGCACGAGCGCGGAGGGACGCGCCGCCCGCCGCGCCCGGCGATCGACGAGCGGGGCGGCGAGGAGCCCGAGCCGCTTGCGGATGCGCCGGAGCGCGTCCGCGTACAGCGCGCGCGGGTCGTCGCCCGCGTCGCAGCGGACCTCGCAGAGGACGTGCATCGAGTGGCGGCGGTTGTCGAACGCCACCACCTCGTCGAAGTCCATGAGCAGGAGGTCGGGGAACCCGAGCTCGTCCGGGTTCGCGATCGGCACCCGCGGCTCGAACAGCTTCACGGCGTCGTACGAGACGTGGCCGACGAGCCCGCCCGAGAAGGGCGGCGTGCCGGGGACCCGCACGGCGGAGTGGGTCGCGAGGGCGGCGCGCACCGCGTCGATGGGATCGCCGCGATCGCCGAGCTTGTAGCGCAGTGCGCTCTTCGGTCCCGCGCCGAGGAAGCTGAACCGCGCGCTCCGCTCGCCGCCCTCGACCGACTCGAGCAGGAACGCCTGGCGCTCGCCGCGCGAGAGCTTCAGGAACGCGGAGACCGGCGTCTCGGTGTCGGCGTCGACCTCGACGCGCACCGGCACCGCACGGCCCGGCCTGCACAGGGTGAGGAAGGTCTCGAGATCGGGGGTGGGCCGGAGATCACCGGCGCCAAAGAAACACCGTCATGCCGACACCCGACGTGCCGGTCCCGCCACCTCGACCACGTCGCTCTCCACGATCTTGTTCTTCCTGTCGACGAGGACGACCGTCGGCTTGAAGCCGCGCGCCTCCGCCTCTTCGAGCTCGGCGAACGTCGCGAGGATCACGAGATCGCCCGGCTTGTTGAGGTGCGCTGCGGCGCCGTTGATGCAGATGATGCCGGAGCCCCGCTCGCCCTTGATCGCGTAGGTCTGCAGCCGCGTGCCGCGCGTGATGTTCCACACGTGCACGGCCTCGTACTCGAGGATCCCAGCGGCCTCGAGGAGGTCCTCGTCGATCGAGACGGAGCCCTCGTAGTCGAGGTCGGCGTGGGTGACCGTGGCGCGGTGAATCTTGGACTTGAAGAAGGTCCGGCGCATGGCGAGTGGGGATCCTTATCCGAACCGGACCGCCCCGCGCAAGGGTCCCGGCGCGGAGGGCGGGCGCCGGGCCGGCTCTCCGCCGATCGGGTGCGTCGGGTCGGCGGCCGCTCGCTCGCCCGCGCGCGCCCGCGCCTCAGTGCGCCTGGCGGTACGAGACCGGCTCGGTCTGCGCGATCTCGGCGCTCCGCTCGCAGAACAGCTTCGGCTGCGCCACGAAGGCGTTCACCGCGCCGGAGAGGACGAGGTGGATGAACAGCTGATCCGCGCTGTAGGCGACCGGCGTCTGCGCCGCGAGCAGCTTCCTGGCGGCGCCCAGCGTGAACGCGTAGGCGAAGGCGCCGTGGTGGAGCCCCGCGCGGCGCAGGTGGAGCGAGTATGACGATGGGTGCATGCGCAGCACCTGCTCCGGCGTCCACTTGAGGAGCTGGAGCGCGGAGAGCCCCACGTAGGCCGCGCGCTTCAGCCGCATGCGGCGCGTCACCACCTCGAAGTTCGACCAGCCGGCGTAGAGCAGCTCCCAGTCGTCGGGCAGCTCCGCCAGCGCCGCGGCGGCGCAGCCCAGGTCGCCGCTCGGTCCGGCGTCGTCCTCCAGCACGAGCACGCGCGACCACCCGTTGCGCACGGTCTGCTCGTAGAGCTGGCGATGAGAGAGCGCACAGCCGATCTCCCCGGGGGTCAGCGGCCGCCCGAGACGGCTCACGCGTCGGGCCCGGGCGGGATCGTAGGTGCCGGCGCGCTCGAGGGCGCGAACGTCGAGCGTCGCCGCGTCCACACCCATGTGGAACCGGTAGTCGAGCGTCGCGAGGTGCTGCTCGGCGTGACGCTGGCGCTCTCGCGCCCGGTGGAGCGTCAAGACGAAGATCCGATCGAACGAGCGGTTCAGGACCTCGAACGAGCTTTCCACGGCCACGAATTGTCGCACGCGCGAGCGCGAGGCGCCAATCGGGGTGGGTCCGCGGCGAGGTGGGTGCGGCACTCCGGAGAGCGCACCCGGGCTCGCCGCCTCGCGGTCAGGCGCGGCCGCGCATGCGCCGCCAGGCGGTCGAGAGATCCACGCCGGCGACGGCCGACGCGAGGGCCGTCATCGCCTTCGCGCGCAGCGCCATCCCGGGCCCGTCGCGTACGACGGCGAGGCTGAGCCTTCGCGCGCGGGAGAACCGCCCGCCGCGCAGCGCCGCGCGCGCAGCGGCCATCCGCCAGCGACCCTGGTTCGCCCGGGCGAGCGCACCGCTCCAGCCGACGCCGGCGCGCTCCTCGGGCTCGAGCGCGGCCACCACGTCGCGCACGACGCGCCGGTGCTCGCGGAGGAGCGTGTCGCCGCGCATGCTCGTGGCCTGCGCCCCGTGGCGGCGCCAGCAGCCGAGCACGTGATGGTGGTGCAGGGCGACGCCCTGGCTGCGCGCGAGGAGCAGCATGCAGGTGGGGAGGTCGACGTAGTTCGCCGACCCGTCCTGCCGGAACCCGCCGATGCGATCGAGCGCCGCGCGCCGCATCATCACCGTGACCGACGGGTACAGCACGTAGGCCCTGACGAGCTCCCGGAAGAGCGTCGCCGTGGGGACGCGGTCCGTCCCGCCGTCGAGCGCGACGCCGCGGCAGACCCGCAGCGTGCGGCCCTCCTCGTCCACCTCGAGCCCCGCCCCCCAGGAGAGCTGCACGGCGGGATCGTCGAAGCCGCGCACCTGCACCTCGAGCTTGTCGGGCGGCCAGAAGTCGTCGCCCTCGAGGATCGCCACGAGCTCGCCGTGGCTCTCGGCGAGCGCCGCGTTGTAGCTCTCCGCGAGGGCGCGGAGCCCGCGGTGCGGCAGCCGGAGGCACCGCACGCGCGGATCCCGGTAGGACTCGACGACGTCCGCCGTGCCGTCCGTCGAGCCGTCGTCCACGACGACGAGCTCGAAGTCGCGGAACGTCTGCGCGAGCGCGCTGTCCACGCACTGCCGGACGAAGCGCGCCGCGTTGTACGTCGGCGCGACGATCGTGACGCGCGGCACGGGCCGTTCGGGAACGGTCAGCGCTTCGCCAGCTGCCGGTCGATGACGGCCTTGAGCTGCTCGAACGGCACGGCGCCGACGACCCGCTCGCCGTTCACGAACATCGTCGGGGTGCCCTGGGCGCCCACCGACGCCGCGAGCTGCTGGTCCTGCTGGATGCGCGCGCGCGCCTTCCCGCTCTGGACCGAGGCCTGGAACTTCTTCGAGTCGAGGCCGATCTCGCGCGCGATCCGCGTGAAGGCGTCGGGCGAGAGCTCGCGCTGCGAGGCGAAGAGCTTGTCGTGCATCTGCCAGAACTTGCCCTGCTCGCGGGCCGCCTCGGCGGCCTCCGCCGCGGGGAGGGCCTGCTGGTGGAAGGGCAGCGGCTGGTGCTTCCAGACCACCTTCACCTTGTCGCCGTAGGTGCGCTGCACCTCGTCGAGCGTCGGGCCGACGCGGGCGCAGAACGGGCACTGGAAGTCGGAGAAGAGCACGATCGTGACGGGCGCCTTCGGGTTCCCGCGCACCGGGTCGTCCGGGCGAACGTCGACCTTCTGCACGGGGCCGGGCGCGGGCGCCTGCGCCGCGGCGGGCACCGGCGCGGCGGCGACGTTCGCGTCGCAGGCGCGATCGTAGAAGCGCGCGTCCGGCTTCGCGCCCTTGAGCAGCGCGTCCGCCTTCTTGAGCTCCTCGTCGGCGACCGCGCGCATGCGCTCGAGCGGCTGCGCCCCGACGACCTGGCGGCAGTTGAAGAACAGGGTGGGCGTGCCGTTCGCGCCGACGGAGCTGCCGAGGCGCATGTCCTCCTGGATCCGCGACTCGTACTTCTTCGACTGGACCGCCTGCTCGAACTTGCGCGTGTCGAGCCCGATCGCCTTCGCGTGGCCCGCGACGGTGGCGGCGTCGAGCGCGCGCTGGTTCTCGAAGAGCTTGTCGTGGAGCTGCCAGAACTTGCCCTGCTCGCGCGCCGCCTCCGCCGCGAGGGCGGCCGGCATCGCGTCGGAGTGCATGGGGAGCGGCTGGTGCTTCCAGACGATCCGCAGCTGGCCCGGGTACGCCTCCTCGAGCTGCTTCAGGGTGGGCTCCACGCGGCCGCAGAACGGGCACTGGAAGTCGGAGAAGAGGACCACCGTGAGCTTCGCGTCGGCGGGGCCGCGCGCCGGGTCGTCGGGCCGCAGCGGCACCTTGCGGTAGAGCGCCGCGGGCGCCGGCGCGGCGGGGGACGGCGCGACGGGCGCGGCGCCCGCGGGCTGGCCGGGGTCGGCCGGGAGGAACACCGGCCGCGGCGACGCGCCCTCCATGATCTTGGCGTAGACCTGCGACGCGGGCGTGCCGCGCTGCACGAGCGCCTCGGCCTTCTTGAGCTCCTCGTCCACGAGGGCGCGGAAGGCCTCGAGCGGCTGGGCGCCGGCGATCTTGCGGCCGTTGACGAAGAACGAGGGCGTCGCGGGCGCGCCGACCGACTGCACGAGCTGCTGATCGCGCTGGATCCGCTCCTTGTGCTTGCCGGAGGCGATCGCCTCCTTCACCTTCGCGACGTCGAGGCCGACCTCCTGCGCGGCGCGCTCGATGCTGGCGTCGTCGAGGGCCGGGGCGAGCTCGAAGAGCTTGTCGTGCATCGCCCAGAACTTCGCGTCACCGCCCTGCGCGCGGGCCTCCTCCGTGGCGATCGCGGCGGGGAGCGCGCGCGCGTGGAAGGGCAGGGGGTTGTGGCGGAAGGAGAAGCGCAGCTTGCCGGGGTAGGCCTCCTCGAGCTGCTTCAGCGTCGGGCCGACCCGCTTGCAGAACGGGCACTCGAAGTCGGACGACTCGACGATCGTGACGAGCGCGTCCGCGGAGCCGCGGAGCGGCGTGTCGTCCACCGGCACCCGGTAGGCCGCGCGCGCGTCCTCGACGGGCCGGGCCGGCCGTTGCATCGGCGCGCCGGCGGGCGGGCGCGCGCCGCGCCCGTCGAGGGCGCCGCGAGAGAAGAAGCCCACCGAGAATCCGATGACGAGGGCGATGATCCAGCTGACGTGCCTCATGTCGAACCGTCTCCTACGCGTGCGTGGTCGAGCCGCGCATTCAATCACGAAATCCCGAGTACCGACAAACGGATGAACGCGTTCCCGGACCGCGCTCCTCCCCCGAACCGCCCGCGCCGCGGGCCATTCCCGCGGCCGCGAGGGCGCCCGCCCGTCCTCAGAAGACGAGCGTCGCGATGCCGAGCAGCTTCATCTCCGAGTCCGTCGCGCTCGTCTCGGGCGCGAGGCCGCGGCGGCGGAACTGGTCCCAGCGGACCGCGACGTTGAACACCGCCGATCCCTCGAGCACCTGATAGCCGAGGCTCGCCTCGCCGGCGAGGAGGAGATCGGCCTTGTTCCACATCTTCATGACGTCGCCCTGCAGCGAGAGCAGCACGGACGGCGGCAGGAGCACCGTCCAGCGCAGCCGCCCCGCGCTCGCCGCGACCGGGACGTCGGACTCGGTCGCCCAGGCCGCCGAGTGCGCGATGTGGGCGTCGCCGTAGTAGCGGACGAACGAGGCCTCCACCGGCGACGCGTAGTAGTAGAGGCGCATCGTGTCGCCGAGGAGCGGCAGCGAGCCCTCGAAGCACGGCAGCGTCGCGACCTGCGCGAGCACCTGCACGCCGAGCGCGGGGTAGCGCGCCACCTCGACGCGGCCGAGCACGAAGCGGAACTCGCGGCGCCCGATCATGAAGGCGCCCTCGACCTCGCCATCGGAGGGCAGGTAGACCTCGGTCTCGCCGCCCGTGAACATCCGCAGCCGCAGCCGCGCCGACTTCCCGAACCCCTCGGACCAGAGCCCGTCCGCCTGGGCGCCGAAGTAGAGGAGGACGCCCGGGTTCTCGCGGTCCTTGTCGAGCTGCATCCCGCCGAACCGGCCGGCGACGCCGCTCGCCATCGCGTAGCGCCAGTGGCCGATGGTCTCCTCGGGGTGGAGCGGCGCGGCCTGGGCGCCCGCCGGGGCGATGGGCGACTCGCCGATGGCGCCGCCCTGGATCGTGCCCGAGGGCGCGCGGGCGCCGGGCCGCCGCGCGGGGGCGGGGACCGGGCGGCCGGCGGGCGGGAGCTGCGGGTCGAGCTGCGAGAGCGGCCGCATGCCGGAGGGCGGAGGCGGGAGCGGCACGTCGCCGTCGTAGGAGGGCGGCGGCGGCGGCGGCGGGAGCACCTCGTCCTCGGCGAGGGCGAGGGCCGGCAGCCCGAGCGCGACGGCGATCGCGACGGCGAGGCTTCTCATGCGGACGTCTCCCACGGTTGGCTAGAAGCGGAACGTCGCGCCGCCGCGGATGAGCAGCGGCACGCCCGCCTCCGACGAGAGCGGCGCGCCGGTGTCGACCTCGGCGAACAGCCCGAGGACCCCCGTGAAGCGGAGCTCGGTGGCGACGCCGAGGAGGAGCCAGCGCCACTCCATCGAGCGATCGCGCGCGTTCGACATGTCGAGGGCGAGCCGGACCTGGATCGGGACCTGGGGCGAGATCCAGCGCACGCCGGGCCGGAGGGCGAAGTTCGTGTCGGGGTCGAGCCCGAGCACGAGGCCGACCTCGGGGCGGAGGTTCAGCGCCTCGAGGTCGTACCCGAGCGTCGCCTCGATCTCGGAGATCCCCGCGCCGCCCTTGTCCTCCCCCTCGGAGAGCCCGAGCTCGCCGCCGCCGCCGTAGGAGAACGTCGCGGCGAAGCCGGTGGGCGTGTAGGGCTCCTGGGCGGAGGCAGCGAACGGCGCGGCCGCGGCGAGCGCGGCGAGGACGGCGACACGAGCGGGGCGGAGCATCGCGCGGAGCCTACCGCTCGCCTGCACCCCGGGCAAGGACGCGCCGGCGCGCCGCGCGCGCCCACACCGGCGGGCCGGGGGTGGTTGCCCGCCGTCCGTCGTACGGCTAAAGGGAGTGCCCGTGACGCTCCCCGACATGCCCGCACCTGTGCGGACGCTCGACACCTCCGGACGGCTCTGCCCGTTCCCGATCGTCGAGACCGCCAAGGCGGTGCGCGTGCTCGACGAGGGCGCGGTGCTGCTCGTCATCTCGACGGACGCGGGGATCGCCACGGACATGCCGATGTGGTGCAAGGCGACGCGCAACGAGCACCTCGGCACCTTCCGGGACGGCGCGTCCTGGAAGAGCTTCGTGCGCAAGCGCGCGCGCTGAAGGAGCGGAATGCGCAAGCAGGGCAAGGCCATCGCGATGATCTCCGGCGGGCTCGACTCGACGCTCGCGCTCGCGCTCGTGCGGCGGCAGGGGATCGAGGTGAAGGCGGTGAACTTCTACACCGGCTTCTGCATCACCGAGACGCAGCGCCGCAAGGGCGGGCGCGCCGACGGGAGCGTCCCCCGCAACGAGGCGCTCCGCGCCGCCGCCGACCTCGAGGTGGACATCGAGTACGTCGACATCTCCGGCGCCGAGTACCTCGACATGCTCGTGCACCCGAAGTACGGGTACGGCGCCAACGCGAACCCCTGCGTCGACTGCCGCGTCTTCATGATGCGCAAGGCGAAGGAGATCATGGAGGCGGAGGGGGCGGACTTCGTCTTCACGGGCGAGGTCCTCGGCCAGCGGCCGAAGAGCCAGCGGCGCGACACGCTCCGCATCATCGAGCGCGACAGCGGCCTCGACGGGCGGCTCCTGCGCCCGCTCTCCGCGAAGCTCCTCCCGCCCACGCTCCCCGAGCTCGAGGGGATCGTGGACCGCGAGCTCCTCGAGGCGGTGAGCGGGCGCTCCCGGCACCGGCAGATGGAGCTCGCGAAGGAGCTCGGCGTCGTCGACTGGCCGCAGCCGGCCGGGGGGTGCTGCTACCTCACCGACGAGAGCTTCGCGAAGAAGTTCTTCGACGTGCTCGACTCCCGCGAGGCCGCGGGCGAGGAGCGGCGCATCGTGCCGGAGGACGTGGTGCTCCTCTCCACCGGCCGCCACTTCCGGCTCTCCCCGCGCGCGAAGCTCGTGGTGGGGCGGTCCGAGGTGGAGAACGCGCTGCTCGAGCACCACGTCCCGGGCCGCGCCCGGCTCGAGGCGAAGGACGTGCTCGGCCCGATCGCGCTCGTGGAGGGCGAGCCGACCTGGGAGGAGCGGATGCTCGCCGCGCGGATCGTCGCCCGGTACGGCAAGGGCAAGGACGCGTCGCGGGTGGCGGTGGAGTGGCGCGAAGGCGAGCTCGTCGAGACCTACGAGGTCGAGCCGGAGCGCGACGAGGCGCGCGTCGAGGCGCTGCGGATCTGATGAGGTGAGCGCCTCGTCCCCGCTCATGGCGGCGAGGGCGGGCGAAGCTCCCGGACCCCGTCCCGCGCGCCGGCGGGCGAGCCGCGACCTCCTGTCACGCGTCGCTCGGCCCGCGGCCGCCGGCTCGGCCGCCCCCTCTCCCTTCTGCACGCGCGCGCTCGATCCGCGCGGCGCCCGTTGGGGTGGCGGAGCGCGCGCTCCGTTCCCGGCCCGGGGCCGCTTTGCTACGTTGGCGCTGTCTGGCCGTGCGCTTCCCGGCCGCGAGCTCGGTCGATCTCCAGGTTCACTCGAGGTGATGGATGGCCCAGAAGCGCATCTACGCCTTCGGCGGCGGCAAGGCCGACGGCAACAAGGACATGAAGGACCTCCTCGGCGGCAAGGGCGCCGGCCTCGCGGAGATGTCGAACATCGGGATCCCGGTGCCCCCCGGCTTCACCATCACCACCGAGGTCTGCACCGAGTACTACCGCGCCGGCAAGCGCATCCCGAGAGGGCTCGAGGCGGAGGTCCGCGCGGCGATGAAGCGGACCGAGGCGCTCGTGGGCCGCAAGCTCGGGGACGCGAAGAACCCGCTCCTCGTCTCGGTCCGCTCCGGCGCCCGCGCCTCGATGCCGGGCATGATGGACACGGTCCTGAACCTCGGGCTCAACGACGCCACGGTGGAGGGGCTCGCGCGCCGCTCCGGGAGCCCGCGCTTCGCCTGGGACAGCTACCGGCGCTTCGTCGCGATGTTCGGCGACGTGGTGCTCGGCATGAAGCCCGAGCGCAAGGAGGACCGCGACCCCTTCGAGGAGATCCTCGAGCGGAAGAAGCGCGCGCGCGGCGTGCGCTTCGACTCGGAGCTCCCCGAGGACGCGCTCCGCGAGCTCGTCGGCGAGCTCAAGGCGGCCATCGAGGAGCACAAGGGGATCGCCTTCCCGGACGACCCCTACGACCAGCTCATGCAGGCGGTGGCGGCGGTGTTCCGCTCCTGGGACAACGACCGCGCCATCGCCTACCGGAAGCTCTACGGCTACCCCTCGGACTGGGGCACCGCCGTCAGCGTGCAGGCGATGGTGTTCGGCAACATGGGCGACGACTCCGGCACGGGCGTCGCCTTCACCCGCAACCCCGCCACGGGCGACGACCAGTTCTACGGCGAGTTCCTCGTGAACGCGCAGGGCGAGGACGTGGTCGCCGGGATCCGCACGCCGCAGAAGATCTCCGAGCTCGAGGCGCGCTGGCCCGAGATGGCGCAGCAGCTCGCCGACGTCCGGGCGAAGCTCGAGCGGCACTACCGGGAGATGCAGGACATCGAGTTCACCATCGAGCAGGGCAAGCTCTACGTCCTGCAGACGCGCACCGGCAAGCGCACCGGGCTCGCCGCGGTCCGCATCGCCGTGGACATGGCGCGCGAGCGGCTCATCTCGAAGGAGGAGGCGCTCCTCCGCGTCGAGCCCGAGGGGCTGAACCACCTGCTCCGGCCCATCTTCGACGCCGAGCGGAAGCAGGCGGCGCTGAAGGGGGGGAAGGTCCTCGCGAAGGGGTTGCCGGCGGGCCCGGGCGCGGCGAGCGGGCGGGTGGTGTTCTTCGCCGAGGACGCGGAGGCGTGGCGCGCGCGCGGCGAGAGCGTCGTCCTCGCGCGCCACGAGACCTCGCCCGAGGACATCCGCGGCATGGCCGCCGCGGAGGGCTTCCTCACCGCCTTCGGCGGCATGACCTCCCACGCGGCGCTCGTCGCGCGGCAGATGGGCAAGGTCGCGATCGTCGGCTGCGAGGCGCTCTCCTTCGACTACCACGCCCGCAAGATGCGGATCGCCACCGCCGCCGGAGAGAAGACCCTCTCCGAGGGCGACTGGATGTCCATCGACGGCTCCACCGGCGAGGTGATCGAGGGCCGGCTCGAGACGCGGCCGTCGCAGGTGCTCCAGGTGCTCGTGGAGAGGACGCTCGCGCCGGAGGAGGCGCCGGTCTACCAGGAGTTCGCCGAGGTCATGGCGTGGGCGGACGCGGCGCGGCGGCTCGACGTGCGCGCCAACGCGGACCAGCCGGACCAGGCGCGCGTCTCGGTGGCCCTCGGCGCGCAGGGCATCGGCCTCTGCCGCACGGAGCACATGTTCTTCGGCGAGGGCAAGATCGGCCCGATGCGCGAGATGATCGTCGCGGAGACGCTCGAGGAGCGGCGCGCGGCCCTGGCGAAGCTCCTGCCGGTCCAGCGCGAGGACTTCCGCGGCATCTTCGAGGCGATGGGCCCGCGCCCGGTCACGATCCGCACCATCGACCCGCCGCTCCACGAGTTCCTCCCGCAGGACGCGGCCGGCATCGAGGAGCTCGCGCGCGTCACCGGCAAGCCCATCGAGCGGGTCCGCGCGCGCATCGACGAGCTGCACGAGGCGAACCCGATGCTCGGCCACCGCGGCTGCCGCCTCGGCATCTCCTTCCCGGAGATCACCGAGATGCAGTCCCGCGCGATCTTCGAGGCGGCCTGCGACGTCGCCGAGCAGGGGGTGAAGGTCGAGCCGGAGGTGATGATCCCGCTCGTCGGCGCGAAGGGGGAGCTCGACGACCAGGCGGCGATCGTGCGCCGCGTCGCGGACGAGGTGTTCGCCGCGCGCGGCCGGCGGGTGAGGTACCACGTCGGCACCATGATCGAGGTCCCGCGCGGCGCGCTCACCGCGGGCGAGATCGCGAAGACCGCCGAGTTCTTCTCCTTCGGCACGAACGACCTCACCCAGACCACCTTCGCCCTGTCCCGCGACGACACGGGCCCGGTCATCGCCGCCTACCGCGAGAAGGAGATCTGGCCGGGCGACCCGTTCGTCTCCATCGACCGCGAGGGCGTGGGCGCCCTCATGAGGATCGGCGTCCAGGCCGGGCGCGCCACGAAGCCCGAGCTGAAGATCGGCATCTGCGGCGAGCACGGCGGCGACCCGGCCTCGGTCGGGTTCTGCCACGAGCTCGGGCTCGACTACGTCTCCTGCTCGCCGTACCGGCTCCCCATCGCCCGGCTCGCCGCGGCGCAGGCGGCGCTGCGGGAGCGGGCCGCCGCGCCGAAGGCGAGCGCGAAGCGCGCGGGGAAGCGCGCCGCGGCGACCCCGTCGAAGGCGACGCGCGCGGCGCTCGCGCGCGGGAAGGGCCGGCGCGCGAAGCCGCTGCACGACGGGAAGCCCGCGGCCGCTGGCGCGACCGCCCGGGTCGGCGCGGCGCTCGCGGGCAAGGCGCTCGCCAAGGCGACGAAACGCGCCGCGAAGCCCGCGGCGCGCCGCGCGCGCTGATACCCAGGGTGAATGCGGCCCGATCGCGCTCCGGTCGGGCCGCGCCCCCGCTCAAGCACGTTCCTCGCGGTCGGCGGGCGCCTACTTTGACGCGGTCCCGGGGTTGCGGCACACTCGCCGCCGCTTCTCCCTCCGATCGCTCCGATGCTCCATCGCGTCCCTTCCTGGCTCGTGCCCGCGAGCGCGCTCGTGCTCGCCGGCCTCGTCCTCCCGCGTCCGTCCTCTCCCGGGACGGGCGCCGCGTCCTCCTCCACCGCCTCGGCCCAGAAGAAGCTGGCCGCGGCCGCCCCCGCCGCGCCCGAGCTGCCGATCCGCATCGGCGAGATCGCGTTCGACGAGGCCTCGGGGCGGTACGTCGCGCCGCTCGGCGATCGCCGCGCGACCCTCACGCTCGATCCGGGGCTGCAGGACCGGCTGGAGCGCGCGCTCGACACGTACCGGGTGCCCTGGGGCGCGACCGTCATCATCGAGCCCTCCACGGGGCGGATCCTCGCGCTCGCGGAGCACTCCCGCGCGGAGCCGGGTCGCCGCGGCCTGTCTCTCGCGGCGCTCGCGCCGGCGGCGAGCATCTTCAAGCTCGTCACCGCCGCGGCCCTGCTCGAGCAGGGGACGCACCCCGACGAGGAGGTCTGCTACCACGGCGGCAAGCACCGGCTCGCGCCGAAGCTCCTCGCCGACGACCCGCGCCGCGACCATCGCTGCGTCACGCTCGCCTCCGCCTTCGGCCACTCGACGAACGTCGTCTTCGCGAAGCTCGCCGACCGGGGCCTCGACGCGGAGCGGCTGCGCGCGACCGCCGAGCGGTTCCTCTTCAACACCGAGATCCCCTTCGCCCACCCGGTCGAGATCTCCCGGGCGGACATCCCGGACGACGACTTCGGCTTCGCGAACACCGCCGCCGGCTTCGGCGGGGTGAAGCTCTCGCCGCTGCACGCGGCGCTGCTCGCCGCCATCGTCGCGAACGACGGCGTGCTCGTGCCGCCCGTGATCGTCGACGCGGTCGAGGGCGGCGGCCCGCCGCCCTCCGCGGGCGATCCGCGCCGCGTGATCGAGGAGCCCGTGGCGGCGGAGCTCGCCCGCATGATGCGGAGCACGGTCACGGAGGGCACCGCCCGCCGCGCCTTCTCGCGCGCCCGCGGCCCGCTCCGGAGCATCTCGGTGGCGGGCAAGACGGGGTCGCTCGCCGACGCCCAGCCGTACCGCGACTACTCCTGGTTCGTGGGGTACGCGCCGGCGGACAAGCCGCAGATCGCGATCGCGACCGTGGTGGTGAACGAGCGGCTCTGGCACGCGCGCGCGCCCACCGTCGCGCGCGAGGCGCTCGAGGCGTACTTCGCGACGCACGTCGCCTCGGCGAAGGGCGCGGAGCTCCGCACGGCGTCGAGGTAGCCGGGGGCTTCGCCCCGCGCCCTGCGCGCGGGGTCCCTTGCGCCGGCGCGGACGGCTCGCCGCGAGCGCGGCGGCGCCCCGCCTCGCCTCGCCCGCGAGCCGGCGGCGGCGCTACCCCAGCTCGACGAGCCCCGCGTCCGCGAAGCGCCGGATCGCCTTCAGCACGTCCAGCTCGCGCAGGGGCGCCACGCGGGTGAGCTCGCGGAGGTCGCGCCGGCCGTCGCAGCGCGAGAGCAGGTACTTGTCGGCCGAGGAGAGCCGCAGGCGCGCCACCTCGCGCGCCGCGAGCTTGAGCCGCGGCGTCCGGGGCGGTCCGAGGAGCTCCGCCTGGAGCCGCTCCCCGAGCACGCGCTCGGTCTCGACGAGCAGCGACCGCGCGGCCTCCGAGGCGGGGGCGAGCTCCACCGCGCGCGCCGCCACGAGCTCGGCGTCGTCGGCGCGGCCGTCGGCGAGGAGCGAGCGGGCGCGGTCGATGAGGTCGGCGGCGCCGACCGGCTCCGTGGCGACGGCCGCCGCGAGCGGCGCCGGCGCGGCGCGGAGCGCGCCCTGCCGGGCGAGCGCGTACAGCCGCTGGTAGAGGTGGAAGTCGGTCGCGTGCAGCGCGAGCCCGAGCTCGTCGATGGTCTTGCCCTCGCGGGCGAGCGCGAGGAGCCGTCCGTCGATCGTGCCCGGGCCGGCGGAGGCGGGCGCCGCGGCCTCGTCCACGACGAGCGAGGCGGCGCCGCTCGGGAACTCGCCGCGGAACGCGCTCCAGGCGGTCGTCCGGAACTCCGCCTCGCGCGCGATGTCGGCGAGCGGCACCGCCGCGTCGAGCTCGTCCACGTCGGGCGGCGCGCCGTCGTCGAACCAGAACACGCCCGCGTCCCACAGGAACACGTCGAGGAGCGTCTCGCGCAGCTTGATGGCGAGGACGTCGCGGATGACGTCGGGCGACACGAGGCCGACGAGCGTCAGCACCTTCCCGAGCCGGATCCGCGTCTCCTCCTGCGTCTGGAAGGCCTTCGCGAGCTGCTCCTCGGAGACGTGCCCGAAGTTGAGCAGCAGCTGGCCGAGGTGCTCGCGCGGATCGTTCGACCCGGCCCCGATGGCCACGCCGTCGCGGACCTGGATGGACTTCTTCACGGTGCCGCGCTCGCAGCCGAGCGTGCCCGACATGCGTCGCCGCGCGAGCAGGTCGACGAGCTCCGAGAGCGGGAGGACCGCGAAGCTGCCCATGAGGCCGCGCATCGAGGCCCGAGTGTCGCCCGCGCGGCGGGTGGCGGCAAGCAAGCCGCTGTTGTAGAACCGCGCCGTGAAGACGGAATCGAACGACATCGGCCGGCCGCCTCGGGGACCCGCGCCGCGCCGCGGCCTCCGCCTCGCCGCCGCCGCGACGGCCGCCGTCCTCGTCGTGGCGCTCGCCTACCTCGCCTACGACCGCTTCGTCACGCAGCCGGCGCTCGACCGCGCGGCCATCCTCGGGTTCGGCGTGGACCGCACCGACGTGGCCGCGCCGGCCATCGAGCTCGAGGCGCTCGACGGCACGCGCTTCTCGCTCGCGCAGGCGAAGGGCCAGGTGGTCTTCGTGAACTTCTGGGCCACCTGGTGCCCGCCGTGCCGGGAGGAGATGCCCTCGATGGTGCGGCTCGGGCGGGAGCTCGAGGCGAAGCACCCCGGCCGCTTCCGGATGGTCGCCGTCTCGGTGGACGAGGCGTGGGACCCCGTGAAGGAGTTCTTCGCCGCGCCGCCCTACTTCGGGAAGCCCGGCCTCGCCGTGGCGCTCGACCCCGCCCAGGTGGCGACGCGCGCCTACTACTGCGCCGCCCGGGGAGGGGTCTGCCCCGACCTCAAGTTCCCGGAGACCTACATCGTCGACAAGGACGGCCGGCTGGTCGCCTTCGTGGTCGGCCCCCGCGACTGGTCCGACCCCTCCGCGCGACTGCTCCTCGAGTCGATGATCGGGTCGTAAAAGTTCCCTGTCCACGAACGGTTAGCGAGCCTGGAGCGACGCTCGCGCGCGCCCGGCGATCGGGGGCCAGCGCGGCCGGAGGCCAGCGCGCCGGCGGGGGCGAGCTCCCCGGTTTTCTTGATAGCCGTCGATCGCGTGCACTATAAGGGCCCGTGAATCTTGGAGATCCGCCGCGCCCGCTCCCCGGGCGCGCACGTCTCCGGAGGGGCACGTGCGACCGGACGGCGTCATCCCGGTGGTGCTCGCGGGGCTGGGTGAAACCGGGCGGGCGATCGCCCGGGCGGTCGTGCTGCGCGACGACCTCGAGATCGTCGCGGCGGTCGATCCCGACGCCGCCCTCGCCGGCCAGCCGCTCGACGAGCTCGTCGGCGCTCCCGCGCCCGAGCTGCGCGTGGAGAGCGACCTCGCCGAGGCGCTCGCGCGCGCCAAGGGCGGAGTCCTCCTGCACTCCGGGACGAGCCGGCTCGAGGAGGCGCTCCCCGATCTCCGCGCCGCGGTGCGGGCAGGCGTCCACGTCGTCTCGACCTGCGAGGAGCTCGTGAACCCGGCGCTCGACAGCGCCGAGGACGCCGAGGCGCTCGACCGGCTCTGCGAGCAGCGCGGGGTCGCGGTCGTGGCGACGGGGGTCGCGCCGGGGTTCGTGCTCGATCGGCTCCCCGCGTTCCTCTCCCAGGTCGCCGGACCGGTGCGCCACGTGCGCGTGATCCGGGTGGTCGACGTGACGGCCGGCTCCGGGGCGCTGCGGCAGAAGGCGGGCCTCGGGCTCGCCGAGGACGCGTTCGACGAGGCGCTCGAGCGCGGCGAGATCGGCCAGCCCGGCCTCGCGCAGTCGGCGGCGCTCCTCGCCGAGTCGTGCGCCGGCGCCGACGAGTACGAGGTGGACGAGGAGATCGTCCCGCTCCTCGCGGAGGAGGACGGCGCGGTGGGACGCGGAGAGGTGGCCGGGGTCCAGCAGGTCGCGCGGGTGTTCGCCGAGGATCGCGAGGTGGTCCGGCTCGAGCTCGTGCTGCAGGCCGGCGCCGAGGACCCACGGGACGAGGTGGAGCTCGACGCGGATCCGCCGCTCCGCCTGATCATCCCGGGCGGCGTCCCCGGCGAGGTCGGGACCGCGCACGCCGTCGTGAACGCGATCCCCGCCGTCCTGGAGCGCCAGGGGCTCCTCACGGTGCTCGATCTCCCCGCGGGAAGGTGAACGGAACGCATGCTCGACAGATCCCTCATCGGACGGGAGAGCGAGCCGGTGGCGCAGGAGGTGGAGCGGAGCGCCATCCGCCGGTACGCCGAGGCGCTCGGCGACCCGAACCCGATCTACCAGGACGAGGCGGCGGCGCGCGCGGCCGGCTACCCGGCGCTCGTGGCGCCCCCGACGTTCGCGGCGGCGCTCGCGGCGAACGACCGCTTCCGGCACTCGCTCGATCTCGGGACGCGCTCCATCCTCCACTCGGAGCAGCAGATCGAGTACGCCCGCCCGCTCGTGGCGGGCGACCGCCTCACGGTCGTCTCGCGGGTGGCCGACGTCCAGGAGCGGCCCGGCGCGAGCGGTCCGATGGACGTGCTCGTCCTCGAGGACGAGGCCCGGGACGACAAGGGCGAGTGGGTGTTCCGCTCGCGCGCGACGCTCATCCTGCGTCGGGGATAGGGACGACGGATGCTCAGCGCACGCCAGCTCTACTTCGAGGCGGTCAAGGTCGGCGACGAGCTGCCGCCGCTCGTGAAGTCGCCGGTGGACCGGCTCCAGATCGCGCGCTACGTCGGCGCGGCCCAGGACTGGAACCCGCTCTACATCGACGAGCCCTACGCGAAGAACTCGGGGTTCCCGAGCGCGCTCGCGCCTGGGATGATCGCGATGGGCTTCCTCGGGGAGCTGGTCGTGGACTGGGTGCGGGGCGCGCGCCTTCGCCGCTTCTCCGCGCGGTTCGTGAAGATCGTCTGGCCGGGCGACGTGCTCACCGTACGCGGCCGCGTGACCGACCGCCGCTTCGAGGAGGGCGGGCGCTACGCGATCGACATCGAGGTGTGGGCCGAGAACCAGCGCGGCGAGCTCGTCGTGCGCGGCCTCACCACCTTCCAGCTCTTCTACAGCGCGGACGACGAGGCGCGGCAGCGCGCCGGCGGGCCGCCGCTCGTGGTGACGAAGGAGGAGGAGGAGGCGCGCCTCGCGAAGCTGTCCCGGGCGCAGCCCCCGCGACCGTCCGCTCCTGCGAGCCGGCCGCTCGCGCCGCCGCGCACGCCTCAGCCGGCTCCGCCGCGCCCTGGCTCCGCCGCGCGCCCGCCCGCGCCGCC
>NZ_JAKZLF010000036.1 GCF_022808855.1 Anaeromyxobacter soli | reverse complement strand
CGTCGCTTCGCGACGGGGCCCCTCCCTGCTGGCGCGGTCGTTCCAGTGGCGGGTGAAGTGATTAGCGGGGGGCTGGCGAGCCGTCGAGCGGTAGGGCAGTGCACTCGCCTCCTCGCCTCCTGCGCTCGTGGCTCGCTCGGCCGCTCGGTCCAGCCCGCTCCACCTGGCGCTGGCGCGGGCCTTCCTCGGCTGCGCAGCTTGAGAGACACGAGCGCCGCGGGCGTGAGGGGGGAGCATGCGAGACCGGATCGCGTGGCCGGAGCTGCCGCTGTCGCGCTGGAGCGACACGCGCGCGACGCTGCACATGTGGACGCAGGTCATCGGCAAGGTGCGCCTCGCGTCCACGCCGCTCGTGAACCACTGGTGGAACGTGCCGCTCTATCCGACGGCGCGCGGGCTCACGACCTCGCTCATGTTCCACGGCGCGACCGGCTTCGAGATCTCGCTCGATCTCCTCGACCACCAGCTCGAGGTCGCGACGAGCGACGGGACCTTCGGCGCGATGCCGCTCGTGGCGCAGCCGGTGTCGCGCTTCCACGCGCGGCTCATGGGGATGCTCCGCGACCTCGCCATCGACGTGCCCATCCGCACGATGCCGGTGGAGGTGCCCGACCCCGTCCCGTTCGACAAGGACGACCTCCACGCCTCGTACGATCCGGAGTTTGCGCAGCGCTTCTGGCGCGTGCTCCTCGCGACGACCCGGGTCCTGTGCGACTTCCGGGCGCGCTTCCTCGGCAAGGCGAGCCCGGTGCACTTCTTCTGGGGGAGCTTCGACCTCGCGGTCACGCTCTTCTCCGGCCGGCGCGCGCCGGAGCGTCCCGGCGCGGACTGGATCACGCGCGAGGCCTACTCGCACGAGGTGATGTCGTTCGGCTTCTGGCCGGGCGGTGGCGGGTTCGAGGACGCGGCGTTCTACGCGTACGCGGCGCCGGAGCCGCCGGGCTTCGCCTCCGCGCCCGTCCGTCCGCGCGAGGCCCGCTACGACCAGGGGCTGCACGAGTTCCTGCTGCCCTACGCGGCGGTCTGCGCCGACGCCGATCCGGACGCGCGGCTCCGGGAATTCCTCGAGACCACCTACGAGGCAGGGGCGGAGCTCGGAGGCTGGGATCGCGCCGCGCTCGAGCGCGGCGCGCCCGCGGAGGCGGCCGCGCCGGCTTACGGCGAGACCTCCGGCGCCCCGCCGCCGGTCCACTGACCCCCCGGCGGGCGTTGAGGCCTGCTCGCCCGCCGGCAATGGGAGTGCCCGGATCGCGGACCGGCACGTGGAGGAGCCATGAAAGAGACGCACACCTGGAACGACCGGCTCGAGGTCGGGCACGAGGCGATGGATCACGACCACCACCTGCAGATCGGGCTGGTGAGCGCGTTCGTGGACTCCCTCGAGCAGGGCCGCCCGTGGATGGCGCGGCGCCTCGCCGATCAGCTCCTCGCTTACAGCGTGGCGCACTTCGGCAGCGAGGAGCTGCTCATGGAGGGCAGCGCGTTTCCCGAGCGCGACGCCCACGCGGGCGAGCACGGCGCGTTCCTCGAGCAGATGCGCGAGCTGCAGCGCGCGTTCGCGAGCGGGGACGAGCAGCTCGCCACGACCGCGGCGCTCGACCTCCGGACCGCCCTCGCGGCGCACATGAACGACGCCGATCGGCGGCTCGCGGCGCACGTCGCGCCGCACACGCACGGCTGACGGACCTCCGTCGCGTCCCAGCGCGGCGAGCGCTCGCCCGTCTCCCCGTGGCCCGGAAGCGTCGTTCTCGACGCAAGGAATTGCGGCTGTGCGCCGGCGGTTCGACACCTCGGTCTCTCCGGAGGTGTTCGTGGCCACGTTCCTCGCCGTGCTGATCGCCGTCTCGCTCGCCGTGCTGGTCGCTGCACTCGCCAAGCTGACCCGCCCGTCCGGGCCGGCACGGCTGCCCGCGCGCGTGACGGTGCCTGCCCGCGCCGGCCGTCTGCGCCGCCGTCGCTGACGGCGAGCCCAGCCGACGGTGCGCGCGCGACCCTCTCCCGGTCGGCGCCGCTCCGGTGAACGCGCATTCATGTCGTGGCGCGTGGTCGCTTCGCGCGCCCCGTCGCCTCTCCCGCCAGCGCGCGTCCCTCGACCGTGGGATGCCGCGGGCCCTCGGTTCACTCCCCGTCCTGTGCGCGGCGAGACCCAGGCCACCCACGTGAACGGGTTCGCAGCGGGTCCGGGGCGAACGGGGTAGACACCGTAGGTGAAGGGTGGGGCGGTGCGTCCGGCGGCGAGGCGGTGAGCCGTCCGCGCGCACGGGCGCGAGCCGCGGCATTTGGCGCGCGAGCGCTCGCCAGGCTCGGGCGGCGGCTCCGCGCGGGCGGGACGTCCGCCCTCCCGCCGCGTCTCCGTCGCGCCCATCGTTCGGCGAGGGGGACGCCACCATGACGCGTCGAGAGTTCCTGGAGCTGTCCGCGGCCATGACCCTCGCGCCGCTCGCCGCGTGCGGCGGTCGGTCGGCACAGGGCGGGACGCATGACGCCGTCCCGGCGGCCGGCGGGTCGCCGCTCCCGCAGCGGAAGCTCGGGCGCACGGGCGTGGCGGTCTCGCTCGTCGGGCTGGGCGGCTTCCACATGGGGATGCAGGCGACGGAGGAGGAGAGCCTCCGCATCGTCCGCACCGCGGTGGACGGCGGCATCACCTTCCTCGACAACTGCTGGGACTACAACGACGGCGAGAGCGAGCGGCGGATGGGGAAGGCGCTGCAGAACGGTTACCGCGAGAAGGTCTTCCTCATGTCGAAGATCGACGGCCGCGACGCGGCGACGGCGGCGCGGCAGATCGACGAGTCGCTCCAGCGCCTGCGCACGGACCACCTGGACCTCATGCAGATCCACGAGGTCATCCGCCCCACCGATCCCGCGCGCTGCTTCGCGGCGGGTGGCGCCATCGAGGCGCTCGTCGCCGCCCGGCAGGCCGGCAAGCTCCGCTACATCGGCTTCACCGGGCACAAGTCGCCTCGCTGGCACCTCGAGATGCTGCGCGAGGCGGACGCGCACGGCTTCCGGTTCGACACGGTGCAGCTGCCCCTCAACGTCCTCGACGCGCACCACGACAGCTTCGAGAAGAACGTCCTCCCGGTGCTCGTCGAGAAGGAGATCGGCGTCATCGGCATGAAGCCGCTGGCGGACGCCCGCATCGTGAAGCAGGGGATCGCCTCGCCGGAGGAGTGCCTCGGCTACGCGATGAGTCTCCCCGTGAGCGTGGTCGTCACCGGCTGCGATACCATCGAGCGTGTCGAGCAGGCGCTGCGCGTCGCGCGGGGCTTCCAGCCGCTCGCCGAGGATCGCGTGAACGCGCTGCTCGCCCGCACCGCCGCGGCGGGGCAGGACGGCGCGAACGAGCTCTACAAGACGACCGAGGAGTACGACGGGACGACTCAGAACCCGCAGTGGCTCGGGTAGGGCGACCCTCACCTCCGCCCGGCGCGAGCCTCCCGCGCGAGCGCGATCCGATCGAGCAGCGCCGCGAGCCGCACCCCGGCCTTCTGGAGCTGCGCCTCCGCCCGCGCCCGCTGCCGGTCCGGGTACGCGTCCGGCAGCACGAGGCTGCGGCCCTCTCGTGGGAGCGGCTCGAGCTCCGCGTACAGCGCCCGCGCGAGCGCGTGCGACTCGTTCGCCCACGCGGCGGGCGACGGCTCGGCCGCCGCGGGCGCCGCCTCCGGGCCGCGGACCTCGCGCGCGAGGGCGCGCCCCGCCGCCACCGCGCCGCGGCGGTACAGGATGGGTCGGAGCACGTCCTCGTCCCACACCCGGTGCAGGCTGCGCGGCCTCTTCCCGCCGCGCGTGCGGGTCTCGAGCTCGGTGCCGCCGCGATCGCGACCGTCCGCGTGCAACGGCTGGTGCACGTCCGCCGCGAGGTGGACGAGCCAGCGGAACGCGTCCGCCCTCCGGACGGCCGAGTCTCCGTCGCGGAGCTCTGCGACGGCGCGCTCCATCGCGGCGACGATGCAGGCGTCCCCCGGACAGTCGCGCTCGCGCACGTAGCCGGCGGCGCCGGGAGGGATGTTCACGTAGTGCCAGGGCCGCGTGGCGGGCTCGCGCTGGGCGTCGGCCCATCCGGCGACGCGCGCGTCGGACATGGGCGTCGCGCCGAGGAGCTCTCGCACGAGCCGCCGCGCCGCGGGCGTGAGCCGCTCCTCCGCGACCGCCGCCGCGACGCGGTGGCCCTGCGTGGACCAGGCCGCGGCCGGCGACGGCCCGGCGGCGAGCGCGGCGGCGAGGGCGAGGAGCGGGAGCGTGGCGGGGGAGCGGGTCATCTGGCCTCGGCGTCTAGGGGAGAACCTCGAGCCTACCGCTCCCCGCCGACGCGGACCTCGGCTCGCACCGGGTTCGGGGCTTCACACGCGCCCCGCAGGCGATACTAGCGCCGCGCGGAGTCGTTGGAACCGAGTGGAACCCGGCGCCGGAGGCGACGAGCGGTCCGGGCCGACCGGACCGCGCCTGCGGTATCGTGCGCGCGATGGATCGCGAGCGCGTGGCGCTGTACGTCGGGACGGTGGCGGCCTACTCGGACATGTACGTGACCCAGCCGATCCTCCCGCTGCTCTCGCGGGAGTTCGGCGTGGGTCCGGCGCGCGCGGGGCTCACCGTCTCGGCGGTCGTCCTCGCCGTCGCCGCCGCCTCGAGCGTGTACGGTCCGCTCTCCGACGCGCTCGGGCGGCGGCGCGTCATGGCGAGCGCGACGGCGCTCCTCTCCCTCGCGACCCTCGCCTGCGCCGCGGCGCCGTCGTTCGGCGCGCTCGTCGGCCTGCGCGCGCTGCAGGGCGCGTTCGTGCCGGGCATGACCGCGGTCGCGGTGGCCTACGCGGGCGACCGGTTCTCCCCCGCGGAGCTCGGACGGGTCGTCGGCGGCATCATCGCCGCGTCGGTCGTGGGCGGGCTCGTCGGGCGCGTCGGGTCGGGCGCCATCGCCGCCCACCTCGGCTGGCGCGCCGCGTTCGTGGCGTTCGCGGCGCTCACCCTCGCCGCCGCGGCGGTGCTCGCTCGCGGGCTCGTGCCGGGAGCGCGCGTCGCCGGGCGCGGGATCGTCGCGGCGTACGCCGGGATGCTGCGGCACGTCCGCGATCCGCGCCTCGTCGGGGCCTACCTCGTCGGCCTCTCGCTCTTCTTCGGCTGGATGGGGATCTTCACCTACCTGCCGTACCACCTGTCCGCCCCGCCGTACGGGCTCTCCACCGCGGCGGTCTCGAGCGTGTACGTCGTGTACGCCGCGGGCGTCGTCGCGTCGCCGCTCGCGGGCAGGCTCTCCGGCCGCGTGCCGCCCCGGCGCCTCATCGGCCTCGGCCTGGCGGGCGAGGCGCTCGGGATGGTGCTCGTGCTCGCGGGGCCCCTGCCGCTCGTGGTGATGGGGCTCGTGGTGCTCGTGCTCGGGACGTTCACCGCCCAGGCGGTCGTGCCCGCGTTCGTGAACGCCTCGGCGCGGACCGCCAAGGGCGGCGCCAGCGCGCTCTACCTCGCCTTCTACTACGCGGGCGGGACGCTCGGCTCGGCGCTCCCCGGGTTCGCCTGGCAGGCCGGGGGCTGGGGCGCGGTGGTGGCGGTCTGCGCCGCCTCGGTCGGCGTCGGGATCGCCGCGAACGCGGCGCTGTGCGGGCGCGCGCCCGCCTGATCCGCACGCCCCCGCGCCGCGCTACTTCAGTAGCTTCACGAAGCCGAGGGCGCGGGACTGGCGCCGCGGGGCGAGGGCCCATCCCCGCCAGCTGCGCGCGACGCTCCGCTCGACGAGCTCGTGGGTCGAGAAGCGACCGGGGCCGGCGGTGAGCAGCGCGGCGGCGATCCCCATGAGCGCGAGGTTGAACTCGAACCCGCCGTTCACGTTGGAGAAGCCCTTCGGCGCGTGCACCTTCGCGACGGCGACCGCCTGCGTGGCGAGGATCGCGAGCGCGCCGAGGCGGGTGCCGATCCCGAGGATCGCGGTCGCGCCGCCGAACACCTCCGCGACGCCGGTGAGCGTCGCCCAGGTGACCCCCGGCTTGATCCCGAGCCCCTCGAACATCTCCCCGGTCTGCTTCGGACCCTCACCTCGCAGCTTCTGCAGGCCGTGGTACAGCATCGTCGCGCCGAGCGTGGCGCGCACCGGGACGAACGCAGCGTCCTTCGCGACAGCGGTCATCGAGCTCACGAGATCTCCCCCCGGGGAAATCTGGTGCCCTGAGCCGGCGCGACAAGGAGCGCGCCGCCTCACGAGCGCCGCCACGCACGGCGGCGCGGCGAGGGCGCGCGGGGCGAGCGCTGGAGGGGCAACGTCACCGGGGCCGGTAGGTCCCGACGCGGACGGCCGCGCGGACTCGCACCGGCTCCGGCAGCGCGGCGATCCGGGCGGCGAGCGCGGCGGCGTCGGCGTGCCACGCGCTCGGGCCCATGCCGACGAGCGTCCGCACCTCCGCATGCTCGAGGGCGAGCTCGCGCGAGGCGAGCACCTCGCCCTGGAGCACGAAGCGCTCCCCCAGGCTCGCCTCGACGCGCTCGGCCTTCTCGGGGTCCACCGCGAGGAGCCCGAGCGCGTCCACGAGCGCGGCGAGGTGCTCGGGCGCGGGCGTGACGACGACGAGCGCGCCGCCCTCGCCGAGCACGCGCCGGAACTCGGGACCGTTGCGCGGCGCGAAGACGTCGAGGACGAGCCGCGCCGCGCCGTCCGCGACGGGCAAACCGCGCCACGTGTCGCACAGCGCGGCCGCGGCCCGGGGGTGGGCGCGCGCCGCGCGGCGGAGCGCCGGCTTCGAGACGTCGAGCGCGAGCCCCGCGGCCTCGGGGAGGGCGTCGAGCACCGCCGCGAGGTGGTGCCCGGTGCCCGCGCCCGCGTCCACCACGAGCCGCGCGGGCCCGGCGCCGCCGGACCACGCCTCGCGCGCCGCCGCGACGAGCGCGTCCGTCACGAACGCGTAGTGTCCCGCGGCGAGGAACGCCGCGCGGGCGGCGATCATCTCGCCCGAGTCGCCTGCGTGCGGGCGGCTGCCGGTGTCGAGGCTCACGTAGCCCTGCCGGGCGAGGTCGAAGCTGTGCCCGGCGGGGCAGCGCAGCGCGCGGCCGCTCCCGGCGGCGACCTCGGCGAGCGGCCCCGCGCAGAGCGGGCAGCGCAGGGCGTTCAGGATCTCGGGGAGCATCGGAGCCCGGCTTAGCACGAACCGGGACCGCGGGTGCCCCGACTCGCCAGCAGGCACGCATCGCGCCGGCCCGCGCGAGCGAGCGACGCCCTCACCCCCCGAGCTCCTCGACCAGGCGCCGGACGAGCTCGCGCGCGGGCAGCGCGCGCGCCCGCGCGACGCCCTGCCCGGCCCAGAGCGACAGGTGCTCCGGGTCGCCCTGCTGCGCCGCCGCGGCGCGCATCGGACGGGTGAGGGCGTTCTGGAGCGGGTAGGGGAGGATCGCGCCCGGCTCTGCGTCGACGAGGCGCATGAAGGCGTTCTCGAGCCCGCGCGCCGGCCGCCCCGAGAACGCGCGCGTGAGCGCGGTGGTGTCGGCGCGCGCGGCGAGGATCGCCCGCTTGTAGGCGGCCGACGCGCCGCACTCCGGCGTCACGAGGAACGCGGTGCCGAGCTGCGCCGCGGCGGCGCCGAGGCGCAGCATCGCCGCGACGTCGCGCCCGTCCATGAGGCCCCCCGAGGCGATCACCGGGACGCGCACGGCGGAGACGCTCTCGGCCACGAGCCGCGCGGTGGGGACGAGCGCCGCCTCGAACGGCCCGGCGAAGGTGCCCCGATGGCCGCCGGCCTCGGCCCCCTGCGCGACGACGGCGTCCACGCCGGCCCGCTCGAGCAGCCGCGCCTCCTCCACCGTGGTGGCGGTCCCCATGGTGAAGACGTCGCGCTCCCGGAGACGCCCGAGGACCTCCGCGGACGGGACGCCGAACGTGAAGCTGAACGCCGCGGGGCGCGCGTCGAGCACCACCGCGAGCTGCGCCTCGAACGCGTCCGCGGCGAGCGTGGGGACCGTGGGCGGCGGGAGGCCGAGGCGCTCGTGGACGCCCGCGAGGAGCTCGAGCATCCGCCGCGCGTCGCCCCCGGCGCTCGCGTCCCACCCGCCGGCGAACAGGTTCACCGCGAAGGGCGTGGACGTCCGCGAGCGAATCTCGCCGATCGCGTCCTCGAGCTGCTCCGGAGAGAGGTACGCCGCGCCGAGGCTCCCGAGCGCGCCGGCCTCCGAGACCTCCGCCACGAGGGTGGTCGTGGGGATGCCTCCGAGCGGCGCCTGGATGATGGGGTGCTCGAAGCCGAGCCGCGCGAGGAGCGCGTTCGCCTGGGCTGCCATGCGGTCTCTCCCTTGCCGAGCGGCGGCCGCCCCTCCGGGCGCGAGCCGAGGTCTCGGGAGGCTCTAGGCCGGAGGAGACGCCGCGGCACAGGCGCGAGGGGGGCGCCCCCGGCGGAGAGTCCGCCATTCATCGAAGCCCAAGTACTCGCGGGACGAGCGGTGGGTGTTTCGACCGACGTCTTCGCGCGCATGGCGGATTCAGGCATCGACGAAGTCGGCGCACGCGCTCTGAGCGGCGACCCGATGAAGGCGGCGAAGGCGGCGAGCCAGGCGGACGTCTCGTCGTGGGCGTGGAACCGGCTGGGCTCGGCGCAGGCGTGAATTCGCGCGAGCGCATGCGAACGACGCGCATCCACAGCTCGCGCCTGCGCACGGACCCGAGCGTCGCGAAAGGTCGCCGCGGTTCACCTTAAGTAACAGCTGTCGCCAGCGATAGTTCGCTACGTCGGGCAATTCGCTCGCCCAGAGCGCGGGCGTCCCAGTTGCGGTGGGTGAAACATTTCCCATTGACGCCCTCTCGCCACGAGCGCGCTCGAGCATACGGGCCGGCGCGAAAATGCCGCTCTCGCGCACGCGCCTCGCGCGTGTCACGCGTGGCGATCGCCGAAAGGCATCGACGAGGATGCGCCGAAGAACGCCGCGCAGGCGCGAGCCTGGAGCGTCTCCGGAGCTCCGAAAATCGCGTGCTACGAAGGGTGTACTGGAGGTGCACCTCATGTCTGCGCTCGCCCCTGCTTCACTCGACTCTAACGTCCTCGCCCTCCGCCTGCGCGAGCTCGCCGGAGAGGAACGAAACGTCCAGGTCGACTTCCTCCTGCACCTCGACGAATTCGATCGGCGCCGAGCCTTCGTCGCGGCGGGTCATGCGTCCCTGTGGGCCTACTGTTTGGAGGCCCTCCACCTGCGCGAGGGCGCCGCCGGCCGGCGTATCCAGGCGATGCGCGTGCTGCGCCGCTTCCCGAATCTCGAGGCTCCGCTGCGCGATGGGCGCCTGTGCTTGTCCACCGTGGCGCTCCTCGGCCAGGTGCTCACCGAGGAGAACGTGGGCGACCTCCTAGCTCGCGCCGCCTTCCGGACCCGGGCCGAGGTCGAGCAACTCGTCGTCTCCATCCAGGCGCGCACCGCGCCGCGCGCAGGCCTCCGCAAGCTGGCCGAGCGCGCGCCCGCCGCGGTGAGCGCCCCGCTGCAGCTCCCAGAAGCCGAGCTGGCCGAGACGGCGACCGCGCCCGGCCCTGCGAAGCCGACCCTCGATTCGCCCCTCGACACCGGTCCGCTCCCGGCGCCCTCACCCACTTTCGTGAAGCCGAAGCGAAGGGCCGAGACGCTCGCCGTGTCGGAGAGCCACTGGTCGCTCCGCGTCACGCTCGATCGCGCCTGCAAGGAGGACCTCGAGACGCTCCGATCGCTCCTGTCGCACAAGGTCCCGGACGGCGATCTCGCTGCGGTGCTCCACGAGGCGATCCGCTGCGCCATCGAGAAGCACGGCAAGAGGAAGGGCGCGGTCGCGCCCGAGCGCAAGACGAAGGACGAGGCCAAGGGCGCGAAGGAGCATGCGGCGAAGCCGCCGACGGCGAGGTCCACGATCCCGGCGATAGTGCGCCGCGCGGTGTGGAAGCGCGACGGCGGGCGGTGCGCCTGGGTGGGCTCGGACGGCTGCCGCTGCAACAGTCGCTGGAAGCTCGAGCTCGACCACATCCAACCCGCCGCCCTCGGTGGGCCGACGACGATCGATAATCTTCGGCTCGCCTGCCGACCCCATAATCTTCTTCACGCAGAGAACACCTTCGGGCGCGAGCACATGGATCGCTTCCGCCGCGACGCAAACGCACGGCCGACGCCGCTCTCGCGCGCTGGCGTGGCATCGCTGTATCCAGGGATGCAACTGGCCATGTGGGCGCCGTGATTCTGCGGCGGGCCACGGAGCTAGCCGAACTTCCGGCGACGGAGGACGGGTTCGCATGGTCGCGCGAACTCGACGGCGGCTCGCCGCGGTACCTTCCCCTTCCGAACCCGACCCACGTCGGTCCGTGACGGTCACCGCTCTTGCCGCCCGAGTGCTCCGAACGGAGCGTTCTCGGACCGCGCCGGGCCGACCCGTCGATGCCCAACCGGATCGCGCGGTGCGCCGCTGGTCCGTCGAGTGGCTCCGCCGGTCAGCTGCCGAAAATGTGACGAATCCCCGTTGCGGAGAGCGCGGGACCCTCGTCACGAGACACCTCGCGTGCGGGGAGAGGTAGGGCCGCGCACGCGCGCCCACCTCACAGGTCGATCCGCCGGAGCCGATAGACCGCCGCCGCGATGGGCAGGACGATCCACGCGAGGACCGAGGCGCAGAGGAGGAGCGCCGCGCCCACCGGTCCGCCGGTGAGCCGCAGGAGCGCGAGGGACGCTGCGCCGAACGCGGCGGTGCCCTGGACGGCGAGGAGCGATCCGACCCGGATCGCGCTCGCGGGGTTCACGACGACCGAGGCCACGAGGAGGCGCGACGCGGCCGTGGAGCGGAGCAGCGTCGCGACGCCGAGCGCGGCCACGTCGACGAGCACCGTCGCGGCGAACCAGACCACGAGGGCGAGCGCGAGCGCCCGCGTCCGCTTGCGCCCCACCGCGCCGGCGCCGACGAGCGCCGCGATCGCGAGGAAGACCGCGGTGAGCAGGACGGCCCCGAGCACGAGGAGGAAGTACGCGCCCGCGCCCTCCTCCCCGGCGTTCAGGAACACGACGAGCCCCGCCGCGCCGAACCCGATGAGCTCGGCGGCCGAGAGGGCGACGAAGAGGCCCGCGAGCTGCCCGAGCAGGACGACGCCGCGCCCGATGGGCTGCGAGAAGAGGAGCTCGGCGGTGCCGCGCTCCGGCGCGACGGCGAGCACGCCCATCACGAGCGCCGCGAGCGGCACCACCAGGACGACGAGCTGGACGAGCGACACGCTGGTGCGCGCGAAGTCCTCGAAGCCGCTGCCGCCCGAGAGGACGTAGCCGCTCGCCGCCACGCCCACGGCGAGCAGCGCGAACACGCCCGCGAAGATCGCCGTCCAGCGCGAGCGGACCGCGAGCGCGATCTCCTGGCGCGCGACGAGGGAGAGGGCGGCCAGCCGGGTCGGTGCGCTCATTTGCCGTCCGGTGGCCCCGCGGGGCCGAAGATCTCCGCGGCGGTCGCCGGGACGCCGCCGCGCGCGGCGGGATCCGCGTCGCGGGAGGCGGCGTCCGCGTGCGCGACGAGGTGCGAGCCCATCGGCGTCTCGAGCCTGGGATTCCGCGTGTACGTGGCGCGCGCGGTCCGGACCCACTCGCCGGTCCGGTGATCGGCGACCCAGGCCACCGCGCCCGCGTGAGGGCGGGACGCGGCCAGGTGGCGGGCGAGGCAGCCGAGGTCGTCGAAGAACAGCGGCTCCTCGCCCGGCGCCACGAGCTGCGCGGCGAAGTGGCGGTCCGAGACGGCCATCCGGCAGAACGCGCAGGCGTCGTTCCGGGTGTCGAGGGGCGCCGGCGCGGGCGACCGGGTCCGGCAGGCGAGCGCGGCGAGGAGCGCCAGCGCGCCGAGCGCGCGCGATAGGGAAGACGTCATGCCCGCACCTCCGTTCCGGAGCGCCCGGCGGCGCCGACGAGCTCGTCGTAGAGGAGGTCGAGCCGCCCCTCCTCCGAGGAGAGGCCGCGCAGCTCGGCGCCGCTCGCGCGCACCGCCTCCAGCGCGGCGGCGCGGACCGCGGCGGGCCCGATCACCACGATCTCCTCTCCGTGGAGCTCGGCGCCGGGCGCCAGCCGCTCGAGCTCGGCCGGGAGCGCGGCCGGCGCGCGCGCGACGCGCAGGCGCAGGACCCCGCGCCGGGCGAGGCGCTCCGCGAGCTCGGCGCGATCGAGGTTCCCGACGAGCGCCCCGTCCACGAGCACGGCGACGCGGTCCGCGAGACGCTCGACGTCGGCGAGCTGGTGCGTGCTGAAGAGCACCGCGCGTCCCTCGCTGCGGCCGCGATCGGCGAGCGCGTGGGCGGCGGCGAGGCCGGCCCGGTCGAGGGAGGAGGTGGGCTCGTCGAGCAGGAGGATGGGCGCGTCGGCCAGCGCCACCACGGCGAGCCCGAGCCGCTGGACCATGCCGCCCGAGTAGGTCCCGACCGGACGGTCCGCCGCGCCCTCGAGCGCGGCCAGCCCGAGCGCGGCCTCGGTGCGCCCGCGGGCGGCGCCCCGCAGCCGGCGGTAGAACTCGACCACCTCGCGCCCGGTGAGCGCCTCGGGGAACGCCACCTTCTGCGGCAGGAACGAGACGCCCCGCCGGGCCTCGGGCAGCGCCGCGGAGCGGAGCGGCTCGCCGATCTCCACGCGGCCGTCGCTCGGCCGGACGAGCCCCGCCGCGGCCTTGAGGCACGTGCTCTTCCCGGAGCCGTTCGGGCCGAGGAGCGCCACGACCTCGCCGCGGGTCACCGCGAGGTCGACGCGCGAGACCGCGCGCTGCCGGCCGTAGCGCTTGCCGAAGGCGTCGAAGCGGATCACGGCGCCTCCGCGTGCCGCCGAGGTCGCGCGCCGGCGAGCAGCGCCCCGCCGGCGGCGAGCGCCGCGAGCGAGCCCGCGAGCCCGAGCGGATCGGGCCTCCGCGGGCGCGGCGAGGGGCGGGGTACGGCGGGGAGCGAAGGCGGGCGCGCGAGGGGCCGCCGGTCGGCGACCTCGGACGGCGCGAGCACGGGGAACGCCCGCTCGGCGACCCCCAGCGCCGCGGCGGCGAGGCTCTGGGCGAGCAGATCGGCGGCGGTGAGGTTGCCGCGCAGGTGATCGAACAGGCTCCCGAGCACGAACGGCCGATCGGAGACACCGTCGCCGTCGAGGTCGGGCTCGTCGTTGTCCGACCAGTAGTTGCCGTCGAGGACCGTGTCCGTCCGGCGGCCCACGAGCGTGAGGGAGGTCAGGTTCGCGATGAACGCGTTCCCCTCGATCCGGTTCTCGCCGCACGAGTCGTACACCACGAGGGCGGTGTCCGACTCGGCGACGACGTTCCTGCGCAGGAGGTTGCGGTAGGAGCCCTCGAGGAAGACGCCGCGCGCGTTGTCCGCGAGCAGGTTGTCCTCGGCGAGCGAGTCGTCGCAGGCCTTCAGGAGGAGGCCGACCGAGGCGAAGCCGCGATTGTGGAGGAAGCGGTTCCGCCGGAAGACGAGCCGCCGCGAGTACATGAGCACGCCGCCGGCGTCCGAGCGCTCGAAGAGGTTGTCCTCGAAGACGTTGTCGTCCGAGTACATGAAGTGGATCGCGTAGCGCAGGTCGCGGACGGAGTTGCGGAGGATCGTGCCGTGCGGCGAGGACTGGATGTAGAGCCCGTCGCGGCAGTCGGCGATGTCGTTCCCCGCGAGCGTGAACCCGTCCGTGTTCCAGACGTGGATGCCCGAGCCCTTCTCGCCCGGATCCTTCCCGCGGATGCCGCGCACCACGTTCGCCTCGACGCGCGCGCCGGGCGCCTCCCGCAGGTACACGCCGAAGAGCGCGTTCGCGATCCGGTTGTCGCGCACCACGGCTCCCGGCGCGGAGACGTGCACGCCGGAGCTGTCGCGGCCGAGGTCGCCGCCGCCGCGCCCGTCCACGTCGAACCCGGCCACCGTCACGCCGGCCGCCCGGATCCGGACCACGCTCCCCTTGCCGGAGCCGCGCAGGAGCGGCCGCCCGCGCCCGACGAGCCGCAGCGGGCGGTCGATGACGAGGTCGCCGTCGTACGTCCCCGGCCCGACCTCGACGGTCGCGCCCGCGGGCGCTGCGTCGACGCGCGCCTGGAGCGGCGAGGCCTCGCCGGGGGGCGGCCGGCCCTCGAGCTGCCCCGGCGCGACGCTCGGCATGTCGCCCCCGGCCTGCGCCGCGATGAGGGCGGCGAGGAGCCCGGCCGCGGTCATGCGGGCTCGGCGGCGAGCTCGCGCCGCGCGCCCCGGACGGCGACGGCGAGCGCGACCGCCATCGCGACCGCGGCGACGATGATCGCCCAGGTCCCGACGCCGGGGTACGAGTACACCTCGAAGTTCGCGAGCTGCTTCGAGCCGAACACCGGCGGCATGAACGGCGGGACCTTCACGGGCGCGGTCGGCGCGAGCTCGTGGCCGTACGCCCACATCGTCTTCGCGAACGACCACAGGGAGAACGCGCCGACGTACATGGACAGGACCGTCACGTCGAGCACGTTCCCGACGGTCCCGAACACGGCGGCGCGGAGGAGCAGGAGCGCGAGGGCGCCGAAGACGAACGGCATCCACAGGAACTCCTTGAAGCTCTCCTGCGCGAGGTCGTGCATGCCGATGTAGTGGTTGAGGAGGTTGATCTCCTTCAGGTCCTGGCCGCCGTTGCCACCCACGAGCTGCGAGGCGTAGATGTGCAGCCGCAGGCCGTCCTGGTACTGCGGCGCGAACATCGTCATGTCCCACAGCGGCTGCGTGAGCGCCACGACGAGCAGCACCGCCGCGAGCACGAGGAGCGCCCGCGGCGCAGCGCTGATCGGCGAGTCCAGCACCCGGTGGCTCCTCACGATGTAGCCGCGCAGCCGCCCGGCCGGCGGCGACATCGCCCGTTCCGATCGCATCACGCGCCCTCCGCCGTCAGTCGTGGCCGTTGTCGCGCTTGCGGCCCTTCTCGTCGCCGCCCGCGCGTGGCTTCACGATGAGATAACCCTGCATCTCCTGGTGGAGCGCGGAGCAGAAGTTCGTGCAGTAGTAGGGGAACACGCCCGGCTTGTCGGCCTTGATGGTGACCGTCTTCGTCTCGCCGGGATCGAGGACGAGGTTGCGGTTGTACCCGAGCAGCCCGAACCCGTGCAGCTCGTCCGTCGTCTGCTCGATGTTGGTGATGGCGAAGGTGACGGTGTCGCCCTGGTTCACCTCCACGCTCGTCGGCGTGATGGTGGAGCGGACCACCACGGTGCGCACGATCACCTTGTCGCCCTCGCGCTTCAGGCCCGCCTCCTTCACGTCCCAGGTCGCGAGGGGGTGGTGGTTCTCCTCCTTCGGGTAGACCTCGATCGGCTTCACCTTGTCCGCCTTGATGATCTGCGCGTAGTGCGGCTCGGGCTCGGTGAAGGCGTCGTAGAGCAGCTTCATCTTCTCCTCGGTGATGTCGATGAGCTGCGACGACTCGGGCTGCGACGGCCCGAGCGACAGGTGCCGCCCGTGGGAGAGCTTGTTCAGGGACACGACGTACTTGCCGTCCGGGCTCACCGTGTCGCCCTCGGCGGCCGCGAGGTGGCCGACCGAGTACGAGACCGGGATCTTGTCGACGACCTCCCAGGTCCCGAGCTTCCACTTCGCGATCGCGCTGTCGACGAACAGCGAGGTGTACGCGTAGCCGTCCGTGCCGAACTGGGTGTGCAGCGGGCCGAGTCCCACCGGCACCTCCGCGTCCTTGATCGACTCGTACTTGAGCACCGGGATCCCGTCCTCGTCGCCGGCGAAGTCCTTGTTCCGGATCGCGGTCTGCACCTTCTCGAAGTTGAACGCGGTGGTGACGCCCTGGAGCTTGCCCGAGCCGACGATCCACTTGCCGTCGGGAGAGACGTCCACGCCGTGCGGCGACTTCCCGCAGGGCATGAGGTAGATGAGGCCGGGGATCTCGCGCGGGTCGAGCACGCGCACGCCGCCGATCATCTTGCCCTTGCCTGCGGCGACGGACTTCTCGGCGAGCCGCCAGTCCACCGCGGCGATGTAGTCGCGGTCGCGCTGCGAGGCGGTCACCTCGAGCTTCCCCGTCGCGCGCTCCGAGTTGTAGCAGGTGAAGAACATCCACCCGTCGGACACGCCCTTGCCGGCGTCACCCAGGTCCCAGTCGAACGGCGGGGTCACGATCTCCCACCCGAGCGACATCTCGCCCGACTTGGGATCGATCTTCACGCCGACGACGACGCCCTTGTAGTCGGTGGCGTACTTCTCGATGGGCGCGTAGGTGCCGAGCGGGATCGGCACCGAGAAGCGCGAGGACATCATCGCGTACTCGGTGTTCGGCGTGACGAACGACGAGCCGTGGTTGCCCGAGACGTTCGGGATGGGGCCGAGGATCTGCTTCGTCTTGAAGTCGCGCAGGTCGATGCGCGCGACCCGCCCGTTCATGTCGTTGATGAAGAGCCAGCGGCCGTCGTAGTCGCCCTTCGTCTCCGAGAGGCCCGGGTGGTGAGCGTCACCCCAGGTGTACTCGCCGAGCATCTTCCGCGTGTCGTCGTCGAACCCGTAGCCCGTGCCGGGGTAGGGCGTGAACACGGGGATCGTGCCGAGGTGCCGCATCGAGGGCAGCCCGTACACGAACACCTGGCCGGAGTGACCGCCCGACGAGAACATGTAGTACTCGTCGAGATCGCCCGGGGCGATGTACGTCTTCTGCGCGGCCACCGCCGTGTCCGACGCGGCCGCCGGGGCGCGGCGTCCCCCCTTCGGCTTCGACGGCGCGCAGCCCGCGATCGAGATCATCGCCAGCGCGGCCGCCGCCATCGCGAAGCGCCTGTTTCCTTGCACCGTCATGGCGTCCTCCTGATGTTCGCGGGCTCGCCGCCCGGCTCCGTGGGCTTCGCGGCGGGCTCCGCGGCCTTCGCGCGCTCCTTCTGCCAGGCGGCGAACGCCTCGCGGAGCTTCGCGATCGCGACCTTCTTCTCCTCCGGCGTGAGGATGATCTGCCGGGAGAGCACCACCGCCATCGTGCCGGTCGGCGCCGCGAGGAAGTCGTCGAGGGTGCGGCCGAAGCGCTTCTGCACGTCCTCGACGGCGATCGACAGGTCCGGCCCGATCTGCGCGGGGCTCTTCACGCCGAGCGAGGAGATGCTGTGGCAGACGAAGCATCCGGTCTTCACGAACCAGGCGCCCGGCCCGGTGCGCATCCGCTCCTCCTCCGCCACCTCCTGCTGCGTCTGCGGCTCGCTCCGCGGCGCGCCCGGGGCGAAGGACGTCGGCAGCGACGTGCGCTGCCAGGAGGTGACGAGCATGGCGAGCGCCTGCACCTCGCGGGTCGAGAACCCGAAGTTCGGCATCACCGTCTCCGGGACGATCGCCTTCGGCTCCTTCAGGTGCGCGACGTGCCAGGCGAACGCCGTCTTCTGGCCGAGGAGGCGCGAGTAGTCGTACTGCTCGGGCGCCTTGTCCCCGACGTAGGTCAGGTCGGGGCCGATGGTGCCGCCGCGGCCGTTCACGACGTGGCATGCCCGGCAGCCCTTGTCGCGCACGAGCTTCTTCGCGAGGTTCACCGCGTCGGCCCCCTTCGTCTCGCGCTCGAAGCGGTGGCACAGGTTGCAGTTGATCTGGATGAGCGCGCCCTTGTCCTCCCAGGCGAGCGAGTACGCCTCGCCGAGGTACGGCCCGAGCACCGGCTCCTCCCAGTGCGGCGCAGGGCCGTGCGCCTCGTCGGCGTCGATCGAGTACCCCTGGCCGCCGTGGCAGGCGGTGCAGCCGAACCGCTCGACCGGGTGGGTCCGGAGGATCTCCGGCGGGTGCGTGCGGAACGGCTCCTCCGCGGCCTCGAACCCCTTCCACGGCCCGGCCTGGTGGCAGGTGATGCAGCGATCCGCGCGGCGCAGCTCGGGCACCCAGATCTGCACGAGGCCGTCGTGCACCCCTCGCGCCTTCTCCTCGCCGAACTTCTCGGCGACGCGCCCGCGGAACTCGGCCTGGTACCAGCGCCAGTCCTTCGCGCGGTCGCTCCACACGAACAGGATCGTCGAGACGACGAGCAGGACGCCGACGATCGCGAACAGGAGCCGGTCACGGGATGCGAACGGCGATGGCGTCACGGGTTCCATGGTCAGAACCGGGTCGGCATCTCGGGCCAGGCCTGCCACGGCCAGTAGAGGTGCCAGTAGGGGCCGCGAGAGAACGTGCCGACGATGGTGAGGAGGAGGACGATGGCGACGATCACGAGGAACACGGCGTTCTGGGTGCGGCGGCTCCGGGGGAACCACCGCCCCGCCGCCGCGGCCGGGCTGCGATCGAGCCACGGCCAGACGACGAGGAGCGCGACGAGCAGGCCGGGCAGGATGACGCCGCCGACGAGCGCCCCGTTCACGGTGAAGGAGCCGATGCGGATCGTCGTGTCGGTGACGATCTCCTGCAGCCAGAGGAAGTACCAGGGGGCCTTCGCAGGGTTGGGCGTCACGAGGGGGTTCGCCGGCTCCTCGAGCGGCGACGGGACGAACACCGCCAGGATCGAGATCACCGCGACGGTGCCGAGCATGACGAGGGCGACGCGGCGGGTGAGCTCCGGGACCGAGCTGACCGTGGTCTCCGGCCGCTCGACGGACGAGGCGCGGATGAGCGGTCCCTGCCCGCGCGCGACGCCGAGGAGCGAGTACGTCTTGGTCCGGGTGCGCTCCGCCGGCACCTCGGCGGGGGCGGGCAGCCGCGTCGCGTGATCGGCGCGCGCGAGCCCGCCGTCCTTGCGGATGCGCCACATGTGGTAGGCGAACAGCACCCCGAGCACGCCGGGGAGCACGATCACGTGCAGGACGTGGAAGCGCGTGAGCGTCGGCTGGTCGATGGCGCGGCCGCCGAGGAGCAGCTCTCGCATCTGCGCCCCGACGAGCGGCACCGCCGAGGCGATGTTGGTGCCGACCGTGACCGCCCAGTAGGCGAGCTGGTCCCACGGGAGCAGGTACCCCGTGAACGACAGGAACAGCGTCACGAGGAACATCACGACGCCGATGACCCAGTTCCACTCACGGTTCTGGCCGCGGCCGACCCCGTTCTTGTAGGCGCCGGTGAGGAAGACCCGCACGAGGTGCAGGAAGACGGTCGCCACCATGAGGTGCGCGCCGAGCCGGTGCACCGCGCGCATCCACGAGCCGAACGTGACGACGTTCTCGATGTCCTTCACGGACCCGTAGGCCCGCTCGACGGACGGGATGTGCAGGAACAGGAGCGGGATCCCGGACGCGACGAGGAGGGCGAGGAGCGCGGTCGAGATGGTCCCGAGCCAGAGCGAGTAGCGCCACTCCATCGACTCCTTGAGCGAGCGCGCCGGGAACCAGTGGAGGATGAAGTTCGCGACGATCGCGTCGCCCGCCTCGCGATCGGAGGCGGGGCGCACGCTCCACAGGCGGCGGAGGTGGACGCCCGGCGCGGTGCGGGGCGCTTCCGGCGGGACGGTCGGCAGGACGGCCATGGCGCCTCCTCAGGCGGTCGTGAGGCGGAAGCTGCGCTCCACCGGCTTCGCGAGGTCCACGACGAGCTGCCCGTCGTCGGGCGCGATCGAGAGCGCCCACCACTCGAGCGGCCGCGGCGCCGGTCCGGCGACGTTCTGGCCGTCGCCCGTGTACTGCGAGCCGTGGCACGGGCAGAGGAACCGGTGCGTGAGGCGGAGCTCGGTGCCGCCGACCTTCTTCACCACCGGGGAGGAGAGCGCCTCCGCGCGGACGGTGCAGCCGAGGTGGGTGCACACGGCCGAGATCGCGTGGAAGACATTGCCCTCGCGGAACACGAACAGCCGCTGCTCCGGCAGGAACTTCATCCCCTCCGGGAACTCGGCGGGGATCCCGAGCTTCACGACCGTGGGCGCGTCGTAGGAGACGTTCGGGACGAGCGAGCGGAGCGACGCGAGCCCCTGACCGGCGACGGAGGCGAGCCCCACGCCGATCCCGAGCTTCTTCAGGAACTCCCTGCGATCCGAGGTCATGGCGTCCCCTCCGGCGCGGCCGCCGCGGTCCAGCGCTCCGTGAAGGTGAAGCGCTCCATCGTCATCGCGTCCGTCGGGCAGCGGATGGCGCAGAGCCCGCAGCGGATGCAGGCGGTGTCGTCCTTCAGCATGGCGGAGAGCGGCAGCCCGCCGGCCGTGGCGCGCGCCACCACCTCGGCGCGCTCCGCCTCGGGCAGCTCCACCTCGTCGAGCGGCACGAGCGCGAGGCAGTACTCGGGGCAGACGTCCACGCAGCGGTTGCAGAGGACGCACTTCTCCGGGTCGTAGATGGTCTGGACGTGGCAGACGAGGCAGCGCGCCCCTTGCTGCCGAGCCTGGAGCTCCGAGAACCCGACCTCGACCTCGGCGATCCCGGTGCGCCGGTCCACCGGCAGCGTGGGGGGCGGCATCCGATCGAGCAGCTCGAACCCGGCGATCATGCGGTAGTCGCGGGTCGGGATCTTCTCGACGTCGAGCCGCGTCTCGAGCCGGGCGCGCTCCCCGGCGAGGTACCGGTGGATGGACCGCGCGGCGCGCTTGCCGTTCGCGATGCCCTCGATGAGGTTCCGCGGCCCGAACGCGACGTCGCCGCCGGCGAACACCCCCGGCGCGGACGTGGCGAGCGTGCCGGGGTCCACGCGGATCGTGCCGCCCGGCGTGAGCTCGACGCCGTCCTCCGGGTGGAGGAACGAGAGGTCCGCGCGCTGCCCGATGGCGAGGATGCAGCCGTCGGCCGGGAGGGTCGTCGTGTCCGCGTCGTCGTAGCGCGGCGCGAACCGTCCCGCCTCGTCGAACACCGACAGGACCTTGCGCAGCTCGACCGCGCGCAGCTTGCCGCCCTCGCCGAGGAATTGCCTGGGGCCGCGCCGCGGCAGGAAGCGGACGCCTTCGCGCTGCGCCTCCTCGAACTCCTCGTGGCCCTGCGTGGTGCGCAGGACGGGCATCTCCTCGAACGCCTCGAGGGAGACGATCGTGACCTCCGTCGCGCCGCCGCGCAGCGCCTCGCGCGCGGAGTCGAGCGCCTCCTTGAGGCGCGCGTCCGCCTCGCCGCCGGCCTCGTCCGAGAGGGCCTTCAGCTCCTCCTCGCGGCTCACGCGCAGCGCGGTGCGGGCGGCGTCGAACGCCACGAACCCGCCGCCGATCACGACCACCCGGCGGCCCAGGTCGAGCCGGTATCCCTGGTTGGCGTTGAGGAGGTAGTCGATGGCCTTCACGACCCCGTCGAGCTCCACGCCCGGCAGCTGGAGCTCGCGCCCCTTCTGCACGCCGACCGCGAGGAAGACGGCCTCGAACCCCTCGGCGCGGAGCGCCGCGAGGCCGCGCTCCGGCGTGAGCGGCGTCTCCAGCCGGAGCGTGACGCCGAGCGAGAGGATCGCGTCGATCTCCGCCTGGATCAGGCTGCGCGGGAGCCGGTACTCCGGGATCCCGTAGCGCATCATCCCGCCCGGCTCGGGCGACGCCTCGTAGACCGTGACCTCGTAGTCGAGCAGGGCGAGGTCGTGCGCTGCGGACAGCCCCGCCGCGCCCGCACCGATCACCGCGACCTTCGGCCGCCGCCGGGCCGGCGGGGCCTCGACGCGCTCGACCGGCAGGTGCCCGGCGTAGCGATTCCCCTCCCGCATCGGCTCGGTCCGGAGGCGGTTCTGCGTCTCGGGGTGCATCGACTCGACGCCGTGACGCTCGCAGACGGTCCGCTTGAGCGCGCGGATGGTGATCGGCGCGTCCACGCTCCCGCGCCGGCAGGCCTCCTCGCACGGCGCGGCGCAGACGCGGCCGCACACGGAGGCGAACGGATTCGGGGCGCGCGCGACGAGGTAACCCTCCTCGTAACGTCCCTCGGCGACGAGCTGGACGTAGCGCCCTGCGTCCGTGGCGACGGGGCAGCCCGCCTGGCACTTCACCTGCTCCTGCCAGTCGCGCAGCCCGGGTATCCGCGCAGTGATCCCCATCGGTGGGAAATTCTCCGCGCGACCCCGTGCCGGGCGGCTCATCCTGCTGGGCACTCCCCATCGTAGACGTCAGGACGCCCGGTCACTCCGGCTGGGCTCGTCGGCTCGGGTGTGGCACGACGCCGCGCAGCGCGCACTCTCGGAGCGGCACGCCGGCGTCGGCCGCCGAGGGGCCGTGCCGGGCGAGAGCGCCGCGGCGTGGGGCCGGACGGCCCCCGGCCCGATGCCAGCCGCGCCTCACGTGCCGAAGTTCGAGTCTTCCAGGAGGTCACACATGCGCGCGGTGGTGTGGAAGGGACCGGGGAAGGTGTCCGTCGAGCAGGTGGAGGATCCGCGGATCGAGAGCGCGACGGACGTGCTCGTGCGGATCAGCACCGCCGGGATCTGCGGCAGCGACCTGCACATGTACGAGGGGCGCACGGCCGCCGAGCCGGGCGTGGTGATGGGCCACGAGAACATGGGGGTCATCGAGGAGGTGGGGACCGCCGTGCAGCAGCTCCAGAAGGGCGATCGGGTGGTCCTGCCCTTCAACATCGCCTGCGGCACCTGCTTCAACTGCTCGCGCGGCTACACGAGCGCGTGCCTCGTGACGAACGACGAGGCGGCCGGGGCCGCCTACGGCTACGTGGGGATGGGCCCGTACAAGGGCGGTCAGGCGGAGCTCTTGCGCGTGCCGTGGGGCGAGGCGAACTGCATCAAGCTGCCGGGCAAGCCGGGCGACGAGCTCGAGGACGACTTCCTGCTCCTCTCGGACATCTTCCCGACCGGCTACCACGCGGCGGAGATGGCGCGGGTGCAGCCCGGCTCCACCGTCGCGATCTTCGGGGCGGGGCCGGTGGGCCTACTCGCCGCGTACAGCTCCATGCTGCGCGGCGCCGCCGAGGTGTACGTCGTGGACGCGATCCCCGAGCGGCTCGAGAAGGCGCAAAAGATCGGCGCCATCGCCATCGACTTCCGCAAGGGGCCGCCCGCCGAGCAGATCCGCAGCATGCGGCTCGCGAACCCGCTCGTGCGCGGGGCGATGCGCCGCGGCGAGGAGAAGATGGCGGGCGTGATGTGCGGCATCGACGCCGTGGGCTACCAGGCGAAGGACTTCGAGGATCCGAGCAAGGAGCACCCGACGTCGCTCACCGAGCAGCTCGTCGAGGTCGTGAACCCCACCGGCGCGCTCGGCATCATCGGCGTGTTCCTGCCCGAGGATCCCGGCGGCAAGGACAAGGCGGCGAAGCAGGGCGCCTACACGCTGCCGTGGGGCAAGCTGTGGGAGAAGGGGATCCAGCTCGGCATGGGACAGACGCCGGTGAAGAACTACAGCCTCGTGCTGCGCGATCTCATCATCGCCGGCCGGGCGAAGCCGAGCTTCATCGTGTCGCGGCGCATCCCGCTCAGCGAGGCGCCGGACGCGTACCGGAAGTTCGATCGGCGCGAGCCCGGCTACACCAAGGTCCTCATCAAGCCGGGCCAGGAGGCAGCGGCGCGCTGAACGCCACCGATCGAGGCGCGCGATCCGAAGACGCTTCGCGCGCCGTGCCCTCCGCCCGGAGGGCGGGAATCGGCGAGCCCGCGGGGCGCAGGAGCGGCGAGCCCCTCGCGCGGAGTCGTCGCGCGCGAGGGCTCCGGGCACGAACCGCCTCGAACGCCGACGACCCGGCGGATGGCCGGGTCGTCGGGGTACCGCGGGCGCTGGGCCGGGCTACGGCTTCGTCGCGGGCGGCGCCGGCGCCGGGGCAGGAGCCGGAGCAGGCGCAGCGGGGGCGGGCGCAGGCTCCGTCTCGATCCGCTCCTGCGCGGCCTTGGCCTTCTCCTCGCCCTTGGCCTTGGCCTCCGCAGCGGTCGCCTCGCCCTTCGCCTTGCCGGTCTTGGCCTTGGAGACGCCCTTGGCCTTGCCGGTCTTCGCCTTGGCCTTGGCGGTGGTGGCCGTCTCGTGGCCCTTGGCCTTCGCCTCTCCGGCCTTCTCGCCGGCCACCGCGCTCGTCTCGGCGGCCTTCTCGGTCTTCGCCGCGGCGGCCTCGCCCTTCTCCTCGGCCTTGTTCGCGGCGGCCTCGCTCTGCGCGTCGGCCTTCTTCGCGGCCGTGTCGGCCTTCTTGGCAGCGGCGTCGGCGTGCGCTGCGGCGGCGTTGGCGCGCGCCGCGGCGGCGTCGGCCTTCGCCTTGCCGGTCTCCTGGGCGCGAGCCGGGGCAGCGAAGCCGACCAGCGCTGCGAACGCGAGCGTGACTGCGATCCTCTTCGTCATCGTCTGTGTCCTCTCCGAGTGCGGGAGCGTCATCGCTCCCTGGGTGAACCAAGCACGACCGCCAGGGCGGCCCAGGTGGGGCCAAAGAGACCGCGAGTAAACCACCCTCAATCGCCTGCGCTGGATCCCGGAAAGGGCCATCCGGGGCCAGACGGATCGTCGCAGGTCGGAAGGCCTCGGGCTCCGAGAACAGACGCGCCCGTCCTTCGTCTATTCACGCGGCGCCCGGAGACCGGTGAGACGGCTCGTTCACCGCTGCGCGATCCCCTGCGGCCCAGCGTCGAGAGCGAGCGCCGATTACACCCGGTCCTGCGCTCGCCGAGCCTGCGGCTCGCTGGTGACACCGGGCACGCGCGCCGATCGGAGGAGGGGATGTATCGCCAAGGGACCGAAATGGGGCGCCTCCATCCACTCACCGCGCGCCTCTGCCTCGCGGCCCTGGCGGCGGCCGGCCTGGCGGCAGCCCTCCCCGCGCGCGCCTGCTCCGTGTGCGCCTGCGGAGATCCGCTGCTCACGTCGAGCGATCCGGCCGCCATCACCGGCCTTTTCCGGTTGCAGCTCGACTCCGAGTACCTCCGGGTCGACGCCGGCAACGAGGCAGATCCCGCCCTCACCGACGAGCTCACCCAGTGGTCCTTCCGGCTCAACGCGGTGTACCGGCCGACGGACCGCCTCTCGCTGACCGGCACGCTCCCGCTCGTCCACAAGGCCATCGAGGCGGTGGGCCGCGGCGCGTCCACGGCCACCTCCGACGCGACGGGCCTCGGCGACGCGGAGCTCGCGGCGCGCTATGCAGCCTTTCGGAGCGTGAACCTCGGCGTCGGGCGGGTGCAGGAGGTGGCGCTCACCGCGGGGACCTCGATGCCCACCGGGCCGAACCGCCTGCGCTCGGGCGGCGAGCGCATCGACGAGCACGGCCAGCCCGGCACCGGCGCCTGGGGGCCCTTCGCCGGCGCGAGCTACCGGTTCGAGCAGGGGAGCTGGCTCGCCTTCGGGAGCCTCTCCGGCCGGCTCCGCACCGAGAACGGCGCCGGCTACCGCTACGGCCGGGCGCTGCTCTGGAGCTTTCACGGTCAGTACTTTCCGGCGAGGCGGCTCGCGCTCGATCTCGGCCTCGACGGCCGCCACGCCGCGGCGGACGAGGCCGGCGGGGAGGCCGTCGTGAACACGGGCGGCACCGTGCTGTCGGCGTCGCCCGGCGTCTACCTGAAGGTGCTCGGCGAGGCCTGGCTGTTCGTGCGAGGCCAGCTCCCGTTCCTGAAGCGCTTCCGCGGGGAGCAGAACCAGCTCCCCTCGGTGGTCACCGGCGTCCAGTACCAGCTCCTCTGAGCCGCGCGGCGAGGGCTCTCGCGCGGGTTCGCCGGCGCGAGGACGCCTACGAGAGCCGGATCACGCCGAGGCTGCTCAGGAGGATGAGCAGGATGAGCCCCGGCGCGACGAACCGGATGAACGCGTAGAACGTCCGGTCGTACCAGCTCGCCGCCGAGTGGCCCTTGTTCAGCTCCTCCACGAAGGCGCTCCGCGAGACGAGCCACCCTCCCACGATCGCGATGGCGAGGCCGCCCACCGGGAGGAGCACGTTCGAGGAGAGGAAGTCGAACAGATCGAAGAAGGTCTTGCCGAAGAGCTTCACGTCCCCGAGGACGGGCCCCTGCGAGAGCGTCGCGAGGACGCCGAGCGCGAACATCGTGCCGCCGGTGATCGCGGCGGCGGCCGGGCGGCGCACGTGGCCCTTCTCGACGAAGAAGGCCACCGGGACCTCCATGAGGCTCACCATCGCGCCGATCGTGGCGATCGCCGCGAGGACGAAGAAGAGCGCCGTGAAGAGCCCGCCGAGCGGCATCCGGGCGAAGACGAGCGGGATGGTGTTGAAGAGGAGCCCGGGGCCTCCGGCCGGCGTGCCGCCGAAGGCGAACACCGCGGGGAAGATGGCGAGCCCCGCGAGCAGCGACACGAGCGTGTCGGCGAGGGCCACGCGGGTCGCGTTCGGCACGATGCGGGTCTGGTCGGGCATGTAGGACCCGTAGGTCGTCATGGTGCCCATGCCGAGCGACAGCTTGAAGAAGGCGAGGCCGAGGGCGGAGAGCAGGACGCTCGCCGTGATCTTCGAGGGGTCGGGGCTGAACAGGTAGGAGACGCCGGCGAAGGCGCCCGGGAGCGTGAGGGCGCGCAGGTCGCAGACGAGGAGGAGGCCGAAGAGGAGGGGCATGAGGGTCTTCGTGACCTTCTCGATGCCCTGCGAGACGCCGGCGGCGATGATGGCGGTCGTGACCACGAGGACGACCGCCTGCCAGGCGATGGGCTCCCAGGTCCCGCTCGCGAGTGCACCGAAGGTCTCCGGGGTGAGCGGCCTGCCGGAGACGAACGCACCCGCCGACTTGAAGACGTAGGCGAACACCCAGCCCGCGACGTCCGTGTAGAACGCCATGATGAGCAGGGCCGAGGCGAGGCCCGCCCAGCCGATCGCCGCCCAGAACCGCTGGCCGGGGACCACCCGGCCATAGGCCCGCACGGCGTCGAGCCGCATCCTCCGGCCGATGACGTGCTCCACGGCCATCACCGGGATCCCGACGAGCGCGACCGCGAGCAGGTAGGTGAGCACGAAGGCGGCGCCGCCGTTCGAGCCGGTGAGGTAGGGGAACTTCCAGATGTTGCCGAGCCCGATCGCGGAGCCCACGGTGGCGGCGAAGGCGCCGAGGGTCGAGGCGAAAGCGTCGCGGCTGGCGGTCTTCGGTGCGGACATGCGGCTCCTCGGCGGGGATGGGCCGGGCTTCGGCCCGCCCATCTAACACCGCCGGGACCCGTCGATCTTGAGCGAGGACACGGCGCAGGGCGGCGCGCGAGGAAATCGACGACGGCGCTGCTCTGCCCGGAGGACGCCCGTCGCCGCGAGCTCGAGGCCGAGGCAGGGAAGAGCGCGGCGGCGCGTGAGCCCGCCCGCGGCCGCGCCGCTCACGGCCACGTGTTCGCGTCGTCCCCGAGCGGCCCGCGCTGCGGGCGGCAGACGCAGAAGCGCTGCCCGGTGGGCGCCTCCATCACCCACCAGGTCCGGACCTGCGCGACCCGCTTCGCCCCGAGCCCCTCGAGCCGACGGACCTCGGCCTCCATGTCGTCGGTCTCGAGGTCGAGGTGAACCCTGCTCGGATGATCGACGCGCTGCAGCAGCACGATGAGCCGGTCGCGATCCTCGAGCGTCACGTAGTTCCCCTCGCGCTCGCGCTCGGGACGCCCGAGCGCCCCCGACCAGAAGCGCGAGGCCACGTCGAGATCCCCCTTCTCGCAGTCGATCGTCACCGCGCAGAGCCTGCTCTTGTGCATGTCACCTCCGGTGCGGACGATTCTAGCGAAGGCGGCGGTGCGCCGCCGCCACTCGTGGAGGCCCGCTCCCCCACCGGCGCGCCGGGGGGGAGCGCGAGCAAGAGCCTACAGGTCGAACCGCCCACGGATGCCGAACTGCAGCCACTCGTGCATCGCCTTCTGGTCGATCTCGCCGGAGATGGTCTGCGTGCCGTCGTCGATCGAGGTGTTCGAGTAGCGCGCGAGGCTGAGCCCGATGTAGGGCCCGACCGCGAGCTGCGGGCTCACCACGTAGTCCGCGCCGCCGGTGAGGTTCAGGAGCTCGAACCCGCGGAACGAGAAGGAGACCTTCTGGCCGCCGGCCTCCGCGGTCATGCTGCCCCACTCGTACCCGGCCCCCACGCCCGCGAACGGCCGGAGCTGCCCCATGGGCGCGAAGCTGTAGATGCCCTGCACGCCGGCCCGGACGACGCGCGTGGAGCAGTCGACCTGATCGCAGAGCTGGGCGAACTCGTCCCCGATCTGGCCGAAGCCGTAGGAGACGTAGCCGCCGAGGCCGAAGCTCGGGGTCAGCGCGTACGTGGCGTCGAGCTGGATCGGGATCTGGCTCTTGATGCCGTCGGACATCCTGGAGTCCTTCGCGGCGTCCCCGAGGGCGGGGCCGTAGCCCAGCCTGAGGCCGAGCGAGACCTGGGCGTGCGAGGCGAAGGGGACAGCGAGCAGCGTGAGGGCGAACAAGGCAGGGAGCAGCTTGCGCATGGATCTCTCCTCGTGAGGTGGTAACCGCTGCGGCCCCGTCATTCACCCAGCGTGCCACGGACGGATCGTGCATCGGCTCACGAGCGATCTCCGCGGCTTCGGCCGCGCGGTGTGGGCTCGCCGGCCACGTCCTCGCACGTGAGCCCGGCGCACGGGCGCGGCACCCCCGCCACGTCACGCGATCGAGCCACAGCCGCCGGCGCGTCAGCGGCCGCGCGATCCGCGCAGCGCGTCGAGCGAGACCGCCCCGGGCCCGCGCGCGGTCACGTACAGGAACAGGAAGCAGTAGAGCGCGGCGAGCTCGCCCTTGTTCACGGCGGGGAGCCAGGCGAAGTCGGAGAGGGCGAGCTTCCAGTGGAACTGGACGTAGGCGACGGCCATCGTCCCCGAGGCCAGGAACGCCGCGGCGCGCGTGAAGAGCCCGAGCGCGATGAGCGCCCCGGCGACGAGCTCGATGAGGCCGCCGAACCAGAGCTGCGTGCCGGCCGCGGGGCCGGGCCCGGCGGCGAGCCAGCCGAGGATCTTCTGGGAGCCGTGGAACATGAACATCGCGCCGGCGACGAAGCGCAGCGCGGAGTAGCTGGGGGTCTCGAGACGCGCCGCGGTCGCGGCCAGTGCACGGGTGTCCATGGCCCGATACCTAACGCCGGGCCGGCGCCTGGCGAGCCTATTCGGCGGCGACGCGGTCTCCCACACGCGCCGGCCAAGGTGCGCCTTGACTCGCGAATCATCGACGGTTATCGATACCCGCCGGGGGGGCGTCACCATGCCGGTCGGGCTCACCGACGAAGAATTCTGCAGCATCGCCAAGGCGCTCGCCGATCCGCAGCGCTGCGAGATCCTCGAGCGCGCGGCGGCGGCGGGCGGCGAGGTGCCGTGCTCGTCCGTGGTCGAGTCGGCCGCGCTCTGCCAGTCCACGGTGTCGCACCACCTGAAGGAGCTCGTGAACGCGCAGCTCCTCGAGCGGCGGCGGGACGGGCACTTCGCCTACTACCGCTTCCGGCGGGACGTGATGGAGGCGTACCTCGACGCGCTGCGCGTGCGGACCCTCTCGGGCGCGAGCCGGCCCAAGCCCGCGGAACGACGGGCGCGCGGCCGCTGAGCGGACCGGAGGTGGCCTCACGCGGCAGGCGTTTCGGTTGAAATCGACGGACGTCGATTTAAATAGAGCGGCCAGGAGCATGCGATGAACACCTGGTCCCTCGTCCCGATGCTGCTCGTCGATCCCGCCGTGCCCGCGGAGGCGCGTCGCGCGCTGCACGCCTCGCTCTACCTGAGCGACGCGGCCCGCGCCCGTGAGGCGCGCGTCTTCGCCGGCCGCGTCCTCGTCGAGCGCCGGCGGCTCTCCGCGCGCGACGCGGCGGAGCTGGTCGGGGTCGAGACGGGAGCGCTCGAGAAGAGCCTGCCGCTCGCGGCGTGAGCGGCGCCGCTCGAGGCCGCGAGCACCGCCGCCGTCCAGTACCACCGTGAGGCGGGGCATCGGCGTGTCGGCCACGAAGAGCCCGGCGAACGGCACGCGCGGCGCGCCGCCCTCGCGGCGGGTTAAGTACGACGCATGGGCAAGACCCGGCTCGAGGCGTTCAGCGACGGCGTGCTCGCCATCGTCATCACGATCATGGTGCTCGAGCTGCGCGTCCCCGAGGGAGGTCACGACCTCTCCGCGCTACGCCCGCTCGTGCCGGTGTTCCTGAGCTACGTGCTCAGCTTCGTGTACGTCGGGCTGTACTGGAACAACCACCACCACATGCTCCACGCCACGCACCAGGTGAGCGGGCGCATCCTGTGGGCAAACCTGCACCTCCTGTTCTGGCTCTCGCTCGTGCCGTTCACGACGCGCTGGGTGGGCGAGAGCCCGAGCGAGCCGTGGCCGGCGGCGGTGTACGGCTGCGTGCTGCTCTTGGCCGCCATCGCGTACTTCCTCTTGCAGGGCTCGATCGTCGCGCACGAGGGCCCCGGCTCGACGCTCGCCCGCGCCATCGGGAGCGACTGGAAGGGGAAGACCTCGCCCTTCTTCTACGCGCTCGGGATCGGGCTCGCGTTCGTCCACCCGTGGCTCTCGTACGCGCTCTACGTCCTCGTCGCGATCCTCTGGTTGATCCCGGACAGGCGGATCGAGCGGCGGCTCGACGCGCCGAGGGAGAGCGCCACCTGAGGCGTCGGCTCGAAGCGGTTGGCGTGCCCGCGGTGCGACATCCTGTCCGGAATCGTCGCGGCACGCGCTGGCTCTCAAGCTCGATCGACCGATCGCACGGTCGCGCGGCGCCGCCGCCAAAGGACCCCACCCATGAACCACCGGTTCGCTCTCGCCAGCCTGCTCCTCCTCGCCTCCCCGGCCCTCGCGGCCGACCCCACGATGAAGCCCTTCGTGCTCGCCTCGCGCGCGCCCGGAGACGTGGACGGCGCGGCGAGGACCGCCCGGCAGAAGCTCCAGGCGGCGGGGTTCGAGATCGCCGGGAGCTACGCGCCGTACCCCGGGGCCCTCGTCCTCGCGGTGACGAACGAGAGCCTGAAGTCCGAGGCTGCGAAGACGCCGTCCGGCGGCTATGCCGCCGCCCAGCGCGTCACGATCACGAAGGTCGGCGAGGAGGTCCAGGTCGCCTACACGAACCCGTCGTACATGGCGGCGGCCTATCGCCTCCCGGGCGACCTCGCTCCCGTCGCGGCCTCGCTCGAGGGCGCGCTGGGGCGGGCCGAGGAGTACGGGCCCTCCGAGGGCAAGAGCGCGAAGGACCTGCGCAAGTACCACTACATGGTCGGCATGGAGTACTTCGACGAGCCGTCCAAGCTCGGCCACTTCGCGAGCCACGACGAGGCGGTGAAGGCGATCGAGGCCGGGCTCGCCGAGCGGCGCGGCGGCGCGAGCAAGGTCTACCGCATCGACCTGCCCGGCGGCACGCAGACCGTGTTCGGCGTGGCGCTCTCCGACGGCTGCTCGGGCGACGCCCGCATCATGAACGAGATCGACTCCAAGCCGCTCCGCTCCACGGGGCACCTGCCGTACGAGCTCCTCGTCACCGGCGGTGACGTGCGCGCGCTCTACGCCCGCTTCCGGATCGCGGTGAACTTCCCTGATTTGAAGATGATGGGCTCGCACAGCTTCATGAACATCCGCTGCGCGCCCGACGCGATCGAGAAGGCGCTGAAGGCGGTGGCCGGGGCGAGGTGAGGCCGGCCGGGAGGCGAGCGCCGTCGACCGCGCAGGGGTCCGGCACCGGTCGGGCTCTGCTCCTAGCCCCTCGCCACCGCCTCGGAGGCCGCGACGGCGTGGCGATGACCCACCGTCGCCCACGCGACGATCGCGATCGCCGAGAACGCCGCCCCGGCGGCGCACACGGCGGACCAGCCGCCGGCGCTCCACGCCCACGCGCCGGCGGTCGAGCCGGCGGCGCCGCCCGCGAAGTAGGTCACCATGTAGACGGTGTTGATGCGGTTGCGCTTCTCGGCCGAGAGGCCGAGGACGATGGTCTGGTTCGAGATGTGGTTCGCCTGGGCACCGAAGTCGAGGAGCACGACGCCCGCGGCGAGCCCGGCGAGGCTCGTCCGTCCCAGCCAGAGCACGCCGAACGAGGCGAGCACCGCGAGGATCGCGCCGAGGTTCACGACCCGCGAGCCGTGGCGGTCGGCGAGGCGGCCCGCGACCGGCGCGGCGATGGCGCCCGACACCCCCACCACGCCGAAGAGCCCGGCGACGCTGGAGCCGTAGCCGAGCGGCGGGAGCGCGAGGTGGAAGGCGAGGGTGGTCCAGAACACGCTGAACGCGGCGAACGCGAGCGCGCCGAGGAGCGCGTGCCGCCGGAGCAGCGGCTCCTCGCGCACGAGGCGGGGCAGCGAGGCGAGGAGGTCCGCCCAGCGCGCGCGGGACGGCGGCTCCTGCGCCGGGAGCACGAAGCGGAGCGCGACCGCGAGGAGCAGCATCGTCCCCGCCGCGCCCGCGTACGTCGCGCGCCAGCCGAGGTGCGCGCCGAGCACACCGCTCACCGTGCGCGAGAGGAGGATGCCGACGAGGAGCCCGCTCATCACGAGCCCCACCGAGCGGCCGCGCGCGGCGGGGTCGGCGACCGCGACGGCGAACGGGACCACGAGCTGCGGCACGATCGTCGTCGCGCCGAGGAGAAAGCTCGCGGCGAGCAGCGCCCCGAGGCCCGGCGCGGCCGCGACGGCGACGAGCGCCGCGCTGACCGCGCCCGTCATCGCCACGATGAGCCGCCGCCGCTCGTGCCCGTCGCCGAGCGGGACGAGGAGCAGCATGCCCACCGCGTACCCGATCTGCGTGGCCGTCGAGACGAGGCCGGCGGTGCGGGGCGCGACGTGCAGCTCGGCCGCGATCATCGGGAGGAGCGGCTGGCTGTAGTACAGGTTCGCGACGGTGAGGCCGGCCGTGCCGGCGAGGAGCCACAGGAGTCGGCGGACGGGGGCGCTCATCGAGGCCCGCAGACATACCGCAGCGCGGCGGCGCATGTGGGTGGAGGTGACGCCCGGGCCGGCCCTGCGGAAGACCTGGCGGGGGGCCGCCTGACTTCCCGCTGCCGAATCCCTCGGCGCGACAGCATGTTCCAGGAGGGCGGGGAAGAGGCACGAGCGGCGTCGGCTCGAGGCGGATATGGTTGCGCGGCTCGCCGGGAATCCCGCGGCCAGCGGAGTGTTGAGGCGCCGTGCGCTATCGAATTCGCCACCGCTCCAACGGGATCACCGAGATCCGTCGCCGCACGGTGGCGGACGCGCTCCTCAGCCGCGAGCTCGCCGGGCTCGCGCTGCTGCTGGGCGTGTGGGCCATCTGCACCGTGGTGCTCGTCGAGGCGCTGGTCCTCCAGGCCGCCCTGACGAGCATGGTCGTCCTGCTCGGCGCCGTGTCGGTGTCGAGCGCGGTCGCGGCGACCCGGGCGAGCGACGAGGTGCCCGTCCAGCGCGGGCCGATGCCTCCCCCCGGACGCGCGGCGTGACCTGAGCGGTCGCGCACCCTTCACGGCGTCGCGCCTTCCGCCCCGGACCGCGCGCTCTCGGCGGCTGCCGCGCGCTCCGCGAGGGTCATGCGGAGGATGGTCGAGATGCTCGTGGCCGCGATGAGCGACTCGAGCACGGTGCCGCCGAGGGACCGGCTGAGGACGTTGTTCGTGAGCCACAGCGAGGTGCTCGCGAGCAGCACGAGCCGCATCGGGACGCCCCGCATCGTGAACACCGCGATCGCCCCGAGGCTCGAGCCCACGACGGGGATCCACCCGGCGCCGCGGGTCGAGAGCGCCACGGCGAGGCCCACGTTCACGGCGACGCTCGCGGCGGCCAGCCAGGCCGAGCGGAACCGCACCGAGAGGAGCGTGCGGACGCCGGAGACGAGCGCGCTCGAGGCGGCCGGCGGGCGCCCGAGCAGCGTGAAGTGGACGACGTAGACGAAGCACTCGCTCGCGACGAGGAGCTTCAGGCGGCGGTCGTCGCGCTGGAGAAAGCCGGAGACCCCCAGCACGAGAGCCACGTACCCGACCACCTGCGCCGGGGAGAACGGGTGCATGTCGCGAAGCTCCTCGACCGGACCGCGGGGCGCACGGTCGCGCGGGCATCGCGCGTGCGTCGCCCGGCCGGGCCGGGGCGCGAATGCTGCCACCGCGCCGCCGGAGGCGCAACGCGCCCGCGCGAGCACGTGACCCTCGAGATCCGCGAGCAGCTGGGCCTCGAGTCCCGCTGCTGGTTGCTTCCCGGCGAGGGCGAGCCGATCGTCTCGGCATGCCAGCGCCATCGGTGTCCGGCGTGCGAACGATCGCGCTCCCGCTCGGCGAGCGGATTCCTGTCCTGGGGCTGGGCACGTGGTTCATGGCCGAGGACCCGTCGCTCCGGGCGACGGAGCGGGCCGCGCTCGAGCTCGGGTTGGACCTCGGCCTCACCCTCATCGACACGGCGGAGCTGTACGCCGACGGACGCGCCGAGGAGCTCGTCGGGGAGGTCATCGCCGGGCGGCGCGACGAGGTCTTCCTGGTGAGCAAGGTGCTGCCGACGAACGCCTCGCGCGCCGGCACGATCGCCGCCTGCGAGCGGAGCCTGCGGCGGCTCGGGACGGACCGCATCGACCTGTACCTCCTGCACTGGCGCGGCGCGTTCCCACTCGAGGAGACCGTCCTCGCCTTCCAGGAGCTCGTCGAGGCCGGGAAGATCCGGCACTGGGGCGTCAGCAACCTCGACGTGCCGGATCTGGAGGAGCTGTCCGGCGTGCCGGGCGGGTCGCAGGTGCAGGCGGACCAGGTGCTCTACAACCTCTCTCGCCGCGGCATCGAGCTCGGCCTCTTGCCCTGGTGCCGCGCGCGGGGCATCCCGGTCATGGCGTACTCGCCCTACGAGCAGGGGCGCCTGCTCCGCGACGACGCCGCCCTCGCCGCCGTCGCCGAGCGGCACGGCGCGACGCCGGCGCAGATCGCGCTCGCCTGGATCCTCAGGCTCGACGGAGTGAACGCCATCCCCAAGGCCGGCACCCCGGCGCACGTCGAGGAGAACCGCGCCGCGCTCGACCTCCGCCTGACCCGGGAAGATCTCGCCGAGCTGGACGGCGCCTTCCCGCCGCCGGAGGAGGAGCGACCACTCGAGGTGCTGTGAAGCCTTGACGAGGCGGGCGCTCGCGAACATGTCACCGCTCCAGTCCGTCGCGCCTCGTTCCGGGCGCGCATGCGGCCCCGCGTACGCGGGCGCGCGAGGAGGGAACCGTGGATCGCGACGACGTGACCGGCAGTCTCCTGCAGGACGCAGCCACGCGTGCCTCGGCGTACCTCCGGGAGCTCCGGACGCGCCCGGTGGCGCCAGCTCCGGAGGCGGTGAAGCGGCTCGCCGCCCTGGACCGCGCGCTGCCCGCCGAGCCGAGCGACCCGAGCGCCGTGCTCGCCGAGCTGGACGCGCTCGTGTCTCCGGCCACCATGGCCATGGCCGGGCCGCGCTTCTTCGGGTTCGTGATCGGCGGGGCGCTCCCGGTAACGGTGGCCGCGAACGTGCTCGCGACGGCGTGGGACCAGAACTCGGCCCGGCGCGACGTGACGCCCGGGACGGCCGCGCTGGAGGACGTCGCGCTGAGGTGGGTCGTCGAGGCGCTCGGGTTGCCGCCCGGGACGGCCGGCGGGTTCGTGACCGGCGCGACGGTCGCGAACCTGACCGCGCTCGCCGCCGCACGGCACGCCGCGCTGGCGCGGGCGGGGTGGGACGTCGAGGCGCGGGGCCTCTTCGGCGCGCCGGAGATCGCGGTCGTCGTCGGCGCCGAGGCGCACCCGAGCGTGATGAAGGCCCTCGCGATGCTGGGCCTCGGGCGCGACCGCGTCGTGAGCGTCCCGGTGGACGGGCAGGGCCGGATGCGCCCCGACGCGCTGCCTCGCCTCTCCGGGCCGACCATCGTCTGCCTCCAGGCGGGCAACGTGAACACCGGCGGGTTCGACCCCTTCGCCGAGCTCGTGCCGCGCGCGCACGAGGCCGGCGCGTGGGTGCACGTGGACGGCGCCTTCGGCCTCTGGGCCCGGGCCGCCCCGGGCCGCGCGGCGCTCGCGAGCGGCCTCGAGGCCGCCGACTCCTGGGCGACCGACGCGCACAAGTGGCTGAACGTGCCGTACGACAGCGGGCTCGCGCTCGTCCGCGACGGCGCTCCCCTGCGCGCCGCCATGGGCATGACCGCCGCGTACCTGCCGGTAGGCACGGAGCGGGACCCGGCCGACTACACGCCGGAGCTGTCGCGCCGGGCGCGCGGCGTGGAGGTCTGGGCCGCGCTGCGCGCGCTCGGGCGTACCGGGCTCGCGGAGCTCATCGAGCGGAGCTGCCGCCACGCGCGCCGCTTCGCCGAGGGGCTCGCCGCGGCGGGATACACGGTGCTGAACGAGGTCGCGCTGAACCAGGGGCTGGTGTCCTTCGGCGAGCCGGAGCGCACGCGGCGGGTGATCGCGGCGATCCAGGCAGACGGCACCTGCTGGTGCGGTGGCACCGTGTGGCAGGGCCACACCGCCATGCGGATCAGCGTCTGCTCGTGGGCGACCACGGACGAGGACGTGGAGCGATCGCTCGAGGCGATGCGGAGGGCGGCGGGGGCAGGGGAGCGAGGGCCCACCCGCGGAGCGTGACGGCAGGGGACCGCGACGGCCATGGCCCTCGGCCATACGGGAAGCGGTCGGGTGGCCTAACGGACAGTGAAGGGCTGGGTGTCGCCGACGCCGAAGCTTCCAGGATCAGGTCGGGAGGAGAGATTTCATGGATCTCGGACTCGCCGGAAAGAGGGTGCTCGTCACCGGGTCCACCGCCGGCATCGGCCGCGCGGCGGCGCAACAGTTCGCACGCGAAGGTGCCGAGGTGATCGTGAACGGTCGCACCGAGGCCCGCGTGAAGGAAGCGGTGCAGGCCATCCTCCGCGCGGAGCCGCAGGCGCGCGTGCGCGGCGTCGCCGCGGACGTGTCGGTCGCCGCCGGGGTGGATACGCTCGTCCGCGCTGTCCCCGACGTCGACGTGCTCGTGAACAACGCGGGCGTCTTCGAGCCGGTGCCCTTCGAGCAGATCACCGACGAGGCATGGATGCGGATGTTCGAGACGAACGTGATGAGCGGCGTGCGCCTCGCGCGCCACCACTTCCCGCGGATGCTCGCGAGGGGCTGGGGCCGGATAGTCTTCGTGTCGAGCGAGTCGGCGCTCCAGATCCCGGTGGAGATGATCCACTACGGGGTCTCCAAGACCGCGCAGCTCGCGGTGGCGCGCGGGCTCGCCGAGCGCACGCGGGGCACGGGGGTGACCGTGAACGCCGTCCTCCCGGGCCCGACGAGCTCCGAGGGCGTCGTCGAGTTCGTGCGGCAGCTCGCGCAGGAGCGGAAGATCGGCGAGCAGGAGATGGAGCGGCAGTTCTTCGCGACGGCGCGGCCGACGTCGCTGCTCCAGCGCTTCGCCACCCCGGAGGAGGCCGCCCACCTCATCGTGTACGTCTCCAGCACGCAAGCCAGCGCCACCAACGGCGCGGCCCTGCGCGTGGATGGCGGCGTGGTTCGAGCGATCGTGTGAATCGGCCATTCCGGCCGTGGTGAGACGGGCCTCCCCGCGGAAGATGGGGAGCGTACGGTATACGAGAGTAATCCGCTGTCGCACGAAGCACGCGCACCGCTGTCGGCGGCCGTCGAGAATAGACGCGGCTCGCGCCTTTCGTTTACCCTGAGTCATGCGAGCTCCACGTGTACTCCTGCTTCTTGCCGTCGCCTGCGGTCGCGCCGCGACGCACACCGACGGAGGCGCGGCCGACGCGGCCTGCACGGGAGGCCCCTTCGCGGATGCCTGCGCAGCGATCGAGAGCGCCGCGTTCAGGTCGATCGAGCAGCACGAAGTCGGTCTCGGGCCGAATGGGCCGGTCCTCGGAAGCTGGGCCGTGAGCTTCGCGAGCGGGAGCTTCGTCTACGACCACTCCGACGTCAGCGAGTCCGGTACGTACACGTGCTCGGGACTGACCGTGACGGGCCGGTCGGGCGGCAGGACCTTCGCCGGAGTTTTCGACCCGGCCTGCCAGGTCCTCACCTGGGATGGCGTGACCTACGCGCGGTTTCAGGGGCATTGATCGCGACAGTCGACCTGTCGCGGAGCGGGCCAGAATCACCGAGGGCCGGGACCTTTGTTCAGGATCCCGGCCTCGTGCGCCGGTCGACCCCTGATCGCGGCCGCCTCCCGCACGTGCCCTTGACACCGCAGCGCCCCGTCCATATTCAACCGTCAGGTTGAACTACCGATCCGACATCGTCTTCGCCGCGGTCGCCGATCCGACCCGCCGGGCCATCCTGGATCAGCTGGCGCGCGGGCCGGCGCGGGTGACGGACGTGGCGGCGCCGTTCGCGATGTCGCTCAACGCGATCTCGAAGCACATCAAGGTGCTCGAGCGCGCCGGGCTGGTCCGTCGCACGCGTCGCGGCCGCGAGCACACGCTCGCGCTCGAGCCGGCGCCGCTGCGCGAGGTGGTGCGGTGGGCCTCGAAGCTCGAGCAGTTCTGGACCGAGCGCCTCGATCGCATGGAGGCGTTCTTCGCGGAGAAGAGGAAGCGATCATGAACGAGATCAAGACCACCGAGCTGACCGTGAAGCGCACCATCCCGGCGACCCCGGCGCAGGTCTACGACGTCTGGCTCGACCACCGGAGCCCGGGAAGCCCGTGGTACGGGACCGCCCGCGCGATCATCAACCCGGTCGTGGACGGCCTCTTCTACCATTCCGTCGATCACGCCGGCCGCTCCTGGGCGCACTACGGCCGGTTCGTCGCGCTCGAGCGCGCGAGGCGCATCCAGCACACCTGGATGTCGGAGGCGACGCGCGGCGTCGAGTCGGTCGTGACCGTCACGCTCGAGGCGCGGGGCAGCGACACCGAGGTGACGCTGCGGCACACGAACGTCCCGGACGACGAGATGGGCCGCATGCACGCGGAGGGCTGGAAGTACGTGCTCGGCGCGATGGCCGACCGATTCGTGAAGCGGTAGGCGGCGAGCACTTTTCTGCCGGAGGAGACCATGTCCGTTCGACGAGAGGGCAAAGGCGGCGATGCCTCGGAGCGCGAGATCGTGAGCTCGCGCACGTTCGCGGCTCCGCCCGAGCGCGTGTTCGAGGCGTTTCGTGATCCGTCGCGCCTGGCGCGCTGGTGGGGACCGCAGGGCTTCAGCAGCACCTTCGAGGTGTTCGACCTGCGCCCGGGCGGCACCTGGCGCTTCGTCATGCACGGGCCGGACGGCGTCGACCATCCGAACGAGAGCGTCTTCCTCGCGGTGGAGGAGCCGAGGCGCATCGTCTTCCGCCACCTGTCGGTAGGCCATCCCTTCGAGATGACGATCACGCTGGACGAACAGAGCGGTGGCGCGACCCGCGTCACCTGGCGCATGTGGCACGAGACCGCTGAGCACTGCGCGAGGGTGAAGCCGATCGTCGTCCCGGCCAACGAGCAGAACTTCGACCGGCTCGCGGCGGAGCTCGAGCGGACGACGTGAAGCACCGGGATGGCCAGCGCCGCGAGCCCCGAGCGTGCGCGGCGTGGAGGTTGGAGTCCCGACCCGGAGTCCCCGAGGTTTCGCTCGAGGTCCTTCCTGCGCCGCGCGCGCGGGTGAGGCTTTAGGGTCCGCGCAGGATCTCGTAGCCGCCGAGCTCGGACCGGACCTGCCACCGCTCCAGCGAGGCGGCCCGGTCGAACCCGATCCGCTCGTAGTGGGCGCGCACCGCAGTCGCGGCCCGGTCGATCGCCTCCTGGCTCTCCCAGACCGCGAGCGTCACCACATCGAAGGCGGTCTGCCCACCCCTCTTCCGGAAGACGAGGTGACCGCGGAAGCCGGGGAGGGTCGAGATGAAGTCCAGGTTGCGGCGGGTGGCCTCCTCGAACTCGGCCCGAGAGGCGGCGGGTACGCTGAAGCAGTCGATGCGGAAGCGCAGCCGGGGATCGTCGAGCGCGGTGGTCAGCAGGGTCATGGCGATGGCCTCATCGGGTGGCGCGGGGTGATGGAGCCCTCCGGTGCGAGGAGCACTCGGTGGACGTTCGCGGCACGTGACTTAGGAGCCTCGCTCGGGCGCGGCTTGTACGAACTCATTGCCTTGCGCGCAGGCCCGCGCGCCGGCAAGACGGGAGGGTGCAGGTGCGGTCCTTCCAGCCGAGCGCGCGCCTCGCGCCGTTCGTCCACGCCCTCGAGATCGTCGAGGCGCGGGAGGAGGCGACGCGCACGCTGCTCCCCGAGCCCGGGATCGTGATCGGCCTCCGCTACGCCGGCTCGGCGGCGCTGCTCGAGGGGGCGGAGGCGCGCCGTCTCCCCGACGCCACGGTCACCGGCCTGCACGGGACCAGCCGCCGCGTCCGCACGTCGGCGGGGGGCGGCGTGGTGCTCGTGAAGTTCCGCGAGGGGGGAGCCGCGTCGTTCCTCGGTGTGCCCCTGCACGAGCTCCGCGGCGAGACGCTGCCCATGGACGCGCTCGTGCCCCGCGACGCAGTGGAGCGCGCCGCGGCGCGGCTCGCCGAGGCGACCTCTGCTGCCGAGCGCCTCGCAGTCCTGGAGGCGTTCCTCGTCTCGCGCTGGAGGCCGGGCCCGCCGGATGGGGTCGTCCAGGCCGCGATCGGGGAGATCCGGGCCCGTCGCGGCCACGTGCGCGTCGGCGAGCTCGCGCGGCGCCTGGGGCTCTCCCACGACGCCCTCGAGAAACGCTTTCGGCGGGACGTCGGCGCGTCGCCCCGGCAGCTCGCCTCGCTCCTGCGCCTGCGCCACGCGGTGGAGGTCCACCGCCGGGGAGCGACGCTGTCGAGCGTGCCATACGAGGCCGGCTACTACGATCAGTCGCACTTCATCCGCGAGTTCAGGGCCGTCACCGGCCAGCCCCCGGGCCGGCTCCTCGCGGCCGGTGAGCTCTGCTGACGGGGCGAGACGGAAGCAGGGGCTATCGGCGCCGCGGCGGGCAGGCCTTGGCCCAGAAACACCAAGGCCGGGACCCTTGTTCAGGATCCCGGCCTCGAGAGGTGGCGGGGTGTAGGGGACTCGAACCCCTGGCCTCCGGCGTGACAGGCCGGCGTTATAACCGACTTAACTAACACCCCAAGTCGAACACTTGGATGGGCGGAACAGGCTTCGAACCTGTGACCCTCGCCTTGTAAGGGCGACGCTCTACCCCTGAGCTATCCGCCCAAGGCGCGAAAGCGGTCGGGTTTCTAGCTTGAGCAGACCCGCGTGTCAACGGTGTGCCACGCGCCTGGGACGGGCCGCCGCGGCGGGCCTCCGGCGGGAGGTGGTGACGCTGGACCGGCCCGGGTACGCATGGTAACGGGGGCGCCACGGATGGCCTGGAAAACGGGGACGAAGGTGATCCACCGCGCGCAGCGCGGCTGGGGCGTTGGGGTGATCGTCCAGATCGCCGACGAGGGACGGCGCCTGGCGGTTCGCTTCGCCGGCCGCGAGGGGGTGACGGTCGTCTCCGGCCGCGACCCCGCGCTCACCGAGGTCCCGGCGGACACCCCGCTCGAGAAGGCGGGGGCCGGTGGACCGCTCGACGCCCTCGCCGCCGGCGAGCAGGCCTCCGCCGCCGCGTTCGCGCTCCGCACCCGCGTGAACCGGCTCGAGGCGCTCCGCCGCGCCGACTCGCTCGGCGCGCTGCTCTCGTCGCGCGTCCACGTGCTCCCGCACCAGGTCGGCGCCGCGGGCCGCATCCTCTCGGACCGGCTGCCGCGCTTCGTGCTCGCCGACGAGGTCGGCCTCGGCAAGACCGTCGAGGCGGGGCTCGTCTTCGCCGGCATGCGCCAGCTCGGCATCGCCGAGCGCGTGCTCGTGATCGTCCCCGAGCACCTCGCCTTCCAGTGGCTCGCCGAGCTGTTCCACAAGTTCAACGCGCTCTTCTCGCTGCTCACGCCGGAGCGGATCGCCGCCCTCGGCGGCGCCGAGGCGGCGCTCGCGCGCTCGCCCCACGCGATCGTCTCGTTCGAGGCGCTCCGCGACGACCCGGAGCTCGTGGACGTCGCGGCCGAGATCCCGTTCGACCTCCTCGTCGTGGACGAGGCGCACCACCTCGCCGACGACGCGCTCCACGCCGCCGTCGCGCCGCTGTGCCGCGCCTCCTACGGCGTGCTCCTCCTCACCGCCACGCCGGTGCGCCTCGATCCGCGCGAGTACTTCCGGCTCCTCTCGCTCGTCGAGCCGGTCCCCTCGACCACGCTCGACGAGTTCCTCGTCCGCCTCGAGCAGCACGACGCGTACGCGGACGTCGCGCGGAAGCTCCTCGCGGGCGGCTCCCCCGAGGACGCGCTCGCGCGGCTGCGCGAGCTCGCCCCCGGCGACGAGGTCTTCACCCGCGAGGAGCCCGCCGACCGCCTCACGCTCCTCTCCCACCTGGCCGATCGCTACAGCCTCTCCGCGCGCCTCATCCGCAACCGGCGCGTGAAGGTCGGCGCGTTCACCGCCCGCGTGCTGCGCCGCAAGGACGTCGGGGAGGGCGAGAAGCGCGCCGCGCTCGTGGAGCTCTGCGCCCGGCTCGCGAAGGGCGGCGAGAAGGTCCTCGTCTTCGGCCACGACGTCGAGGCGCTCCGCGAGCTGCAGGCCGGCATCGGCGGCGCCGGGCTCGAGGCGCTCCTCTACGACGACGCGCCCTCGCTCGAGGGGCGCGACCGCCTCGTCGCGCGCTTCCGCGATCCCGAGGGGCCGATGGTCCTCCTCTCCGGCGAGTCCGGCGGCGAGGGGCGCAACTTCCAGTTCGCGAGCCAGCTCGTCTGCGCCGACCTCCCCGAGTCGCCGCTCGTGCTGGAGCAGCGCATCGGCCGCCTCGACCGGCTCGGGCAGCACCGCCCGGTCGAGATCCACCTCGTGGTCGAGCCGGGCGAGGAGGCGTTCCTCGCCGACCTCTACGAGAAGGAGATCGGCATCTTCGAGGAGCCGGTCGGCGGCCTCGACGCGGTGCTCGCCTCGCTCCCCGAGGAGCTCGACGCGCTCCGCCGCAAGCGCACCGAGCGCACGCGCGAGGCGTTCCGGAAGGACCTCGCCGAGCGCGTCGCCGCCGCCCGCACGGCGCAGCACGAGGGCGACCCGCTCCTCGACATCCGCTCCGCCTCCCTCCCCGAGCTGTCGCGCCTCGTCACGAACGCGTTCGAGCGCATGGGCGAGGAGGTGCCGGAGGGCATCGGCGGGGCGCAGGCCGCGGGCGAGGCCGTGGAGCAGGCGCTCGTCACGCTCTCGCGCTGGCTCGAGGAGGAGCTCGAGGACCTCGCGACGGACGTGGGCCAGCGGATCGGCATGGAGGTGGACACCGACCAGAACGTCCACCCGTTCGAGGTCGCCTTCACGCTGGGCTCCGGCATGCGCATCGAGGCGCTCCCCGGGATGGAGATGCCGGAGGAGCCGGTCACCTACCTCGGCTCGTTCTGGCGCGAGACCGCGGTCGCCCGCGACGAGCTGCAGTGGTTCGCGACCGGGCACAAGCTCGTCGAGGCGCTGGTCGGGCTCGTCCGCGACGGCGAGGCGGGCCGCTCCGCCGCCTTGAAGCGCGAGTGGGCGCCCCGCCGCGGCGGGCTCTACGCGCGCTTCGAGCCGCGCCTCGCCTCGAGCGCAGACCTCGCGCCCGGCGCGCGCGTCGCCTCCCGCCAGGCGTCGCGCTACCTCGATCTCTCCCCGGTGTCGGTGCTCGTCGACCTGGAGGGCGTCCACAAGCACGTGCCCGGCGGCGCCCAGCGGCTCGAGGACGAGATCGAGGACGTGCAGGACGCGAAGGTCGGCGCCGCGCCGGCCGCGGTCCTCGAGGCCGCGCGCGAGGCGGCCGAGCGGGAGGCGCTCGAGATCCTCGCCCGGCGCCGCGAGGAGGCCCACGAGCTGCTCGCCTTCCACGCCGACTCCGAGGAGGAGCGGCTCATCGAGTCCGCCTTCCAGGGCGGCGCGCCGCGCGCCCGCATCGAGGGCGCGCTCGCCATCCTGCGCCAGCACCGCGAGATCGTGGCGCGGGCGATCGACAAGGCGAAGCTCGAGCTCGAGGCGGCGGCGGTCGTCGTTCCGTAGCCTCGGCGCACGATCCCTGCCTGCGACGGGCGGCTCCCCTAGGCGCAGAACCGTTCGATCGCGTGCGCCAGGATCTCCGCCGCCCGCTCGAGCTGCGCGATCTCCACGTACTCGCCGGTCCGGTGCGCCACGCGGATGTCGCCCGGGCCGAAGACGCACGCCTCGGCGCCGAGCCCGATCACCTCGGGCAGCTCGGTGCCGAACGGCACCGTCGTCGGCCGGTTCCCGCTCTCCGCCTCCAGGAAGCGCACGATCTCGGCCTCCGCGGGAGTGACCGCGGCGGCGTCGGTGCGGAGCGGCGTCACCTCGATCTGCACCTTGCCGCCGTTCGACCGCGCGAGCCGCGCGCAGGCGTCCTCGACGAGGCGCAGCGCCTTGCGCGGATCCTGCCCCGGGATCGGCCGCCACTCGTAGGTGAAGCGGCACTCGCCGGCGATGATGTTCCGCGCCTTGCCGCCCTGGATGACGCCGACGTTCCAGGTGGTGTGCGGCGGCGAGAACGCGCCGTCCGCCTCGGCGCGCAGCGCCTCGCCGATCTTCTCGAGCTCGGGGAAGAGCCGCCCGGCGGCGTGGATGGCGGAGGCGCCGACCTCCGGGTAGGCGCTGTGCCCCTCCACCCCGGTGAGCACCACCTCCACCGCGCAGTAACCCTTGTGCGCGCGCACCGGCGTGAGCGAGGTGGGCTCGCCCACGATCGCGTGGCGCGGGTGCACCCGGCCCTCCGCGAGGAGGCGCTTCGCGCCGAGGCAGCCGATCTCCTCGTCGGCCGTGAAGAGTAGGGAGAGCGGGTGCCGCCCCGGCGCCGCGCGCGAGGCGGCGACGAGCGCCGCGGCGAGGAAGCCCTTCGTGTCCGCCGCCCCCCGCCCGTAGATCCGCCCGTCGCGCTCCTCGCCGAGGAGCGCCTCGCCCCAGGTCGGGTCGAACGGCACGCAGTCCGAGTGACCGACGAGCGCGAGGCCGCCGCCCGCGGCCGGCCCGCGCCGGCAGACGAGGTTGCCCTTCTCGACGCCGTTCGCGTCCACCCAGGCCTGGCGGCGCGTCTCGAAGCCGAGCGCGCGCGCCTCGCGCTCGAGCAGGTCGAGCATGGGCAGGTTCGACCGCGTGGAGGTCGAGTCGATCGCGATGAGGGAGCGGAGGAGCGGGACGAGATCCATGGCGAGGAGCCTAGACGACCTGCGGCCGGCGCGCCGGCTTCTCGTCACCGCGTCAGCCGGCGCCCCACAGCCGGCCCATCGCCGCGCGGAAATCCGCGAGGATCCGCGCGGCGGGCACCCTCCCGGGAGCCGCGTCGCCGGCCGTGATCACCGCCTCGCCCGCGACGTGCACCTCCCGGATCGCCGTCCGCGCGAGCGCGAAGACCACCGTGGGGAGGAGCGCCTCGGGCGCCGCGCCGGCGATGGACGGGTCGTCGAGATCGACCGCCACGAAGTCGGCCGGCTCGCCCGGCGCGAGCGTCCCGCCGCGGAGCCCGAGCGCGCGCATGCCACCCGTGGTGGCGGCGCCGAGGAGCCGCGCCGCGAGCGTCCCCGCGGGCTCGTCGAGCACGTTGCGCTCCCCGCGCACGAGCCGGAGCTGCAGCTCGAGCGCGCGCGCCTCGCCGAGCAGGTCGATCTCCGCGAGCGAGTCCGCACCGAGCGCGAGCCGCGCGCCCGCCGCGACGAGCCGGTCGGCGGGGACGACCCCGTCGCCCAGGTTCCGCTCGGTGAGCGGGCACGCGCACACCGTCGCGCCCGCGGCGCCGATGGCGCGCACGTCGTCGTCGTCGAGGTGGATGGCGTGCACGAGCGTCGCGCCCGGGTGGAGCGCGCCGGCGCGGGCGAGGAGGGCGATCGGAGAGAGGCCGTGCTCGGCGCGGCAGGCGAGGACCTCCGCCGGTTGCTCGGCGGCGTGCACGTGGAGCGGGAGCCGCCGCCGCCGCGCCTCGGCGGCGAGCGCCGCGAGCCACGGCTCGGGGCAGGCGCGGACGCTGTGGGGCGCGACGCCGACGGTGGCGAGGGGATCGCCCTGGAGCTCCGAGGCGAGCTCGTCGAGCCCGGCGAGGTAGGCGTCCACGCTCGGCTCGACGAAGCGGCGCTGGAGCGGATCGGCCGGGAGGTCGTGGCCGGCGCGCGCGTAGGCGGCGCGCAGGAGCACGACCCGGAGCCCGACGTCGCGGGCCGCCCGCACGACCCGCAGGGCGAGCTCGGCGGGCTCGGCGTACGGGCGGCCGTGCGGGTCGCGGTGCAGGTAGTGGAACTCGCCCACCGCGGTGACCCCGGCGCGCGCGAGCTCGTGGAACGCCATCCGCGCGACCGCCTCGAGGTCGTCCGGGCCGAGCCGGTTCGCGGCGGCGTACATGGCGGCGCGCCAGCTCCAGAAGTCCTCGCGGCCCGCGCCGCGCCGCTCGGTCCGCCCGCGGATTGCCCGCTGGAAGGAGTGGCCGTGGGCGGAGACGAGGCCGGGGAGGAGGAGCCGGCGCGGGAGCGGGACCTGCTCGGCGCCCGGCGGCGGCTCGCCGACGGCCACGACCGCCCCGTCCCGGACGGAGAGCGCCGCGCCGGCGCGCAGCTCGCCGCCGGCGAGCAGGAGATCGGGCAGGTAGGCGCGCGTTGGGCCGGGCACGGGGGAGGCGCGGAGCGGCAGGCGAGCTATGATGCGCCTCGTGCCGCTCTCCTTCGTGAAGTACCACGGGCTCGGGAACGACTTCATCGTCGTGGACGGGCCCCTGATGGACCCCGACCGCGCCCGGCGCCTCTGCGACCGGCGCCGCGGCATCGGCGCCGACGGCGTCTTGACCGTCCTGCCTCCCCGGACGCCCGGCGCCGCCGCCACGATGCACATCTTCAACTCCGACGGCTCGGTGGCGGCCATGTGCGGGAACGGGATCCGCTGCGTCGCCCGGCACCTCGCCGAGACGCGCGGCCTCTCGGGCGAGCTGGTCATCGACACCGACTCCGGCCCGAAGCGCTGCGCCGTGCACCGCGACGCGGCCGGCGTCCCGTCCAGCGTCTCGGTCGAGATGGGGCCGGCGCGGGTCCTCGGGGACGAGGAGTTCCGGGTGGAGGGCGAGACCCTCCGCGCCGCGCGCGTCTCGATGGGGAACCCGCACGCCGTCCTCTTCGACGTCCCCACCCGCGAGCGCGCGGCCGCCATCGGGCCCGCGATCGAGCGGGCCGTGGCGGGCGGCGTGAACGTCGGCTTCGCGCGGCCGGGCCACGGGGGCGGGATCGACCTCGTGGTGTGGGAGCGGGGGGCGGGGCTCACCGACGCGTGCGGGACGGGCGCCTGCGCCGCGGCGGTGGCCGCGGTGCGCGCGGGCGCGGCGCCGGTCCGGACCCCGGTGGAGGTGCGGCTCCCGGGCGGCACCCTCGAGATCACCGTCGGCGAGGACCTCACGCGCGTGACGATGCGCGGCCCGGCCGCGCGGGTGTTCGCCGGCGAGGCGGACCTCTAGGGATGGCGACCGGCAGGATCCTCGTCGTCGACGACGAGCGGCTCTTCCTCGAGCTGTTCGGCCGCGCGCTCGCGAACGCCGGGCACGCCACGCGCACGGCCTCCTCCGCCGAGGAGGCGCTGGCGCTCCTCGCCGAGGAGCGCTTCGAGCTCGTGGTCACCGACATCGTCATGCCGGGCATGGACGGCGTCGCCCTCGTGCGCGAGGCGAAGCGGCGCGACCCCGAGCTCGAGGCGGTGGCGGTGACCGGGCGCGAGGACGTGCGGATGGCGGTCGAGGCCATGAAGGCCGGCTGCGCGGACTTCCTCACGAAGCCGGTCGAGCCCGAGGAGCTCGTCGCCGTCGCGGAGCGCGCGCTCGGCCGCGTGCAGCTCCGGCGCGAGCACTCGCAGCTCGTCTCCGAGAACCTCGACCTCACCCGCGCCCAGGCGCTCTACCGGCAGGGGCTGCAGATCCTCTCGACGCTCGACGGCGAGCGGCTCCAGGACCTGGCGCTCTCCGTGCTCGCACGCGTCACCGACGCGCAGGGCGCGGCGCTCTGGACCGCCGGCGAGCGCGGCGAGCTCCTGCTCCGCGCCTACCGCGGCGTGGTGGATCGCGCGGCGCTGCCGGCGCGGATCGACCCCGCCGGCGCCGAGTGGGCGGAGCCGCTGCGCGGCGGCGCGCCGTTCGAGGCGCCCTTCGCCGGCGCGGGCGAGGCCATGCTCGTGCCGCTCGTCGCGGACGACGAGCCGGTCGGCGTGGCGCTCCTCTCCGATCGCGCCGCCGGCCCCTTCGGCGCCGAGGAGCACCAGGCCGCCGCGACCATCGCCGACTTCACCGCCATCGCGGTGAAGAACGCGCGTCGCTTCCAGGCGGTGGAGCGGGTGGGCCTGCGCGACCGCGAGACCGGCGCCTACAACCTCGCCTACTTCGTGGACTACGCGGGCAAGGAGTTCTACAAGGCCCGCCGCTACGCGCGGTCCTTCTCGCTCGTGGTCCTCTCCCTCGACAACGCCGAGCAGATGCGGAAGGAGGCGGGGCGCGAGCCGTACCGCCGCGCGGTGCGCGACCTCGTCGCGGCGGTGGCGCGCGTGGGACGGGACGCCGACATCCTCGCGAAGGTCTCGGAGAGCGAGTACTACGTGCTCCTCCCCGAGACCGACCACTTCGGCGCGCTCATGTTCCTGCGCCGCGCGGTCGAGGAGGTCCGGCGCGAGGACGCGATCCAGCGCGTCGAGGAGCGCTGCCCGGTGCTCCTCTCCATGGGCGCCGCGACGTTCCCGAAGGACGGGGAGGACTTCGACGAGCTGCTCCACTGGGCGCGCGGGCGCATCCTGGAGCAGCGCGGCTCGCTCGTCCGCCGCCTGCACCTCGACGACCTCGACCCGGCCGCGTTCTGGGAGCTCTCGGACCTGCTGCTCTCCGGCGCGGGCCCCATCCCGGAGAGCTCGCCCTCCGCGCGGGCGCGCGTCGAGGGCGACCTTCTCGCCGCCGCCCAGCGCGAGGCCGCCCGCGAGATCGCGCGCGACCCGCGGGCGCGGGGGATGCTGTACGTCGGCGGGCAGGGCGGGCGCGGGCTCGCGGCGCTCGTGCAGGCGCTCCCGCCCGGCGACGCCGCCGCGCGCGCCGGGGATCCGTCCGCGCGGGTGTACCTGCTCGGCCCCCGCGGCCGCGACGCGGCGCCGGTCGTGCACCCGCTCGTCACCGAGGTCTACCTCGACGGCGACAAGCGCTTCGCCGATCACGCCTTCGTGCTCTTCCTCTCCGAGCACTCCGCCTACGCGCTCCTCGCCGGCCCCGGGGGCCGGGTGTTCCACACCTCCGACGCGCCGCTCGTGGACGCGCTCGTCGCGAAGCTCCAGCACCTCTACGACCTGCAGCCCCTCTAGCGAGGCGAGATGGCCCCCGGTCGCAAGATCCTCATCGCAGACCCCGACGCCGCGACGGTGCGCGCCCTCGCCCCGGCGCTGCGCCAGCGCGGCTACCAGGTCCACGCCGCCCGCGACGCCTCGCGGGCGCTGCAGATCGCGATCCTCCGCTTCCCCGACCTCGTCCTCCTCGACGAGCGCGCGGGGCTCCTCGACCCGCGTACCTTCGTGCGCATCCTCCGCACGAACCCGCGCACCGAGCGGATCCCCGTCGTCCTCACCGGCGAGAACGTCGATCCGGAGCGCGCGCGCCTCGGCACGTTCCTGCGCAAGCCGTTCAACCTCGACGAGGTCCTCGCCCGCATCGAGCAGATCTTCCGCCGCGTCGACGCCGCCCGCGCGGTCTCCGGCGAGACCCGCGAGATCGAGGGGAACCTCGCGCAGATCCCCATCGCCGACCTCCTCCAGATCCTCGCCGGGAACCGCAAGACCGGCCGGCTCACCGTGGAGCGCGAGGGAGAGCGCGCCGAGATCGCGCTCTCCGATGGGCGCGTCGTGGACGCCGCGATGGGCGCGGCGGTGGGCGAGAAGGCGCTGTGGCGGCTCCTCACCCGGCGCGAGGGGCAGTTCGCGTTCGTGCCGGGCGCGCTCGCCGGGCCGCAGCGGATCGACCGGCGCGTCGAGGAGCTGGTCCTCGAGGGGCTGCGCCAGGCCGACGAGCTCGCGCGGCTCCTGCCGGCGCTCCCGCCGCCCGGCGATCTCGTCGAGCTCGCCGTCCACCCGAGCGAGATCCCCGCCGGCCTGCACCCGGTCACCGAGGAGGTGGTCGCGCTCCTCGCCGGGCCGCGCCGCTTCCAGGACGTGGTGGACCGCTGCCGCGCCTCCGACCTCGAGACCGTCCGCGCGCTCGTCGCGCTCCTCGAGCGCGGCTACGCGCGCCGCCTCGCCGGACCGGCCCCCGCGGAGGTCACGCCGCTGCTCGGCCCGGCCGAGCTCCACGCGCTGCGGGCGCGCATCGCGCGCGGCCGCTCCTCCGGCGCGCAGGCGGTGGGCAAGGTCGTCCTCGCCGGCGGCGGCCCGCTCGCGCGCCGCGCGGCGCTCCAGCGCTTCCAGACCGTCCCCGGCTTCCACGCGGAGGTCGAGGCCCCCGCCGGCTTCGGCACGCTCGGGCGCGTCACGCTCGGCGAGGGCGTACGCCTCGACCTGACCGAGCTCCCCGGCGAGCGCGCGCAGCGGCCGCTCTGGCGGCCCTTCGCGGCGGGCGCCGTCGGCGCGCTCGTCCTGCTCCCCGCCGACGACGACGCGCCGCTCCTCGCCGAGCTCGCGAACGTGCTCCGCCTCCCCGTGGTCGTCTGCGGGCCATCCGAGGCGGCGGTGCCGGAGTCGCTCCGCCAGGCGCCGGGCGGATTCGCCTTCGAGGGGAGCGACGCCGCGGAGGGGCTGCGCGCGCTCCTCGCCGGCGCGGGCGCGCGCGCCGCGATGTACTGAGCGGGCGCGGGAGGAGCTCCAGGTGCGGATCCCGATCTGGCAGGTGGACGCGTTCGCCGAGCGCGTGTTCGCCGGGAACCCGGCCGCCGTGTGCGTCCTCGACGGCTGGCTCCCGGACGACACGCTCCGCGCGATCGCCGCCGAGAACGCGCTCTCCGAGACCGCGTTCCTGGTGCGCGAGGGCGACGGGTACGCCATCCGCTGGTTCACGCCGACGGTCGAGGTGGACCTCTGCGGCCACGCGACGCTCGCCGCCGGCTTCGTCGTGCTCTCCCGGCTCGAGCCCGGCCGCGCGGCGGTGACGTTCCGCTCGCAGAGCGGCCCGCTCGCCGTCGCGCGAGGCGAGGGCGAGCGCCTCGTCATGACGTTCCCGCGCCGTCCCGCGAGGCCCGTCGAGCCGCCGGAGCCGCTCCTCCGCGCGCTCGGCCGCCGCCCGCTCGCGACGCTCCTCGCGCGCGATCTCGTCGCGGTCCTCGAGAGCGAGGAGGCGGTGCGCGCCGCGGCGCCCGACCTCGCGGCGGTCGCGGCGCTCGACGCGGCGGGGCTCGCGATCACGGCGCCGGGGAGCCGCGGCGCCGACTTCGTCTCGCGCTACTTCACGCCCCAGGCCGGCATCCCCGAGGACCCGGTGACCGGCTCGGCGCACTGCACCCTCGCGCCCTACTGGGCCGGGCGCCTGGGGCGCCGCCGGCTGCTCGCGCATCAGGTGTCGCGCCGCGGCGGCGTCGTCGAATGCGAGGACCGCGAGGACGCGGTGGTGCTCGCCGGGCGCGTCGCGCCCTACCTCACGGGCGAGCTCGAGCTGCAGGGTCGCTAGTGTCCTGAGTCGGAAGTCCGTCGGCAGAATCGTTCAATGCTGGCGAGGATCTCGTCGGCGGACTTCGTCCAGACGAAGGGCTTAGGCGCCGCGTTCGTGATCGAGATGAACCGTTCGATCGCG
>NZ_JAKZLF010000035.1:43540-54264 GCF_022808855.1 Anaeromyxobacter soli | reverse complement strand
TCGTGCGCGCGTACCGATCGAGGCCCCACCCCGACAGCCGGGTCCCGTGCGCCGCCGCGAGCGGCTTCGCCGCTTCCGCGGCGTCGCCCCGGCGGGCTCGCTTCGCTCGCCGGGTCGCGAATCAGGATAGCCGTTAGCTGATCCCGGCCGCGGCCGCGGGCCGCTCCGGGGCGTCGAGCGCGCTCCGCACGGCGCGGAGCAGGTCGTCCGGCGCGAACGGCTTCGCGAGGAAGGGAGCGTCTGCGGGCACGAGCGCGACGCCGGAGGCGTGGCGGGCATACCCGGACACGAACAGCACGCGCACCCCGGGGCGGCGCTCCTCGAGCGCGCGCGCCAGGTCCCAGCCGTTGCGGCCCGGGAGGATCACGTCGGACACGAGCAGGTGGATCGCTCCCTGGAACGCGTCGGCGGCGGTGAGCGCCGCCTCGGCGGAGGCCGCGTCGACGACCCGGTAGCCGGCCCCGTCGAGCGCGCGCCGCGCGACCGCCCGGATCGCCGGGTCGTCCTCGACGAGCAGGAGGGTCTCGGGGCCCCCCGCCGCGCGCCCCGGGCGCAGCTCGCGCTCGGGCGCCGCCTCCTCCGCGTGCAGCGGCAGGAGGATGCGAAACTCGGAGCCCTGGCCGGGCGCCGAGCGGACGCGGATGGCGCCGCCGCTCTGCGAGACGATCCCGTACACGGTCGAGAGACCGAGGCCGGTCCCCTTCCCGAGCGGCTTCGTCGTGAAGAACGGCTCGAACACGCGCGCCCTCGTCGCGTCGTCCATGCCCACGCCGCCGTCCCGCACCGAGAGCAGCGCGACGGGCCCGGGAAGGAGCGCCCCGTCGTCGGCGCTCGGCTCGGGCGCGGCGCGCTCGTCCACCTCGATGACGACCCGGCCGCCGTCCGGCATCGCGTCGCGCGCGTTCACCGCGAGGTTCAGCACCGCGAGCTCGAGCTGGCCGGGATCGGCGACCACCGTCCCCGGCGCGCGGACGGCCACCTCGAGCGCCACGGTCTCGCCGAGGATCCGCCGCAGCATCGGCTCCATCCCGCGCACGACCCCCGCGAGGTCCACGACGCGCGGGGCGAGCCGCTGGCGGCGGCTGAAGGCGAGCAGCTGCCGGGTGAGCGTCCCCGCGCGATCCGCGGCGACGAGGATCTCGCGCACGTCGGGCTGGCTCTCGTGGCCCGGCGGGAGCGCCTCCTGGACGAGCCGCGCGAACGAGACGATGGCGGTGAGGAGGTTGTTGAAGTCGTGGGCGACTCCGCCCGCGAGCTGCCCGACCGCCTCCATCTTCTGGGAGTGGCGGAGCTGCTCCTCGAGCCGGCGCCGCTCCCCCACGTCGCGGAAGGCGAGCACGAGCCCGACGATGGCGCCGCCGTCCACGAGGGGCGAGGCGACGAACTCCGCGGGGAAGGCGCTCCCGTCGCGCCGCCGGAACGCCTCGTCCACCCCGTGCCGGACCCTCCCGTCGCGCATCGCCGCCAGGACGCGGCACTCGGCGGCGGGGATCGGCGAGCCGTCCGGCCGGGTCGGGTGGACGACCGCGTGTCCGTCCTGGCCGAGGAGCTCCTCGACGCTCCGCCCGAGCGCGCGCGCCGCGGCGGGGTTCGCGAAGACGATGCGCCCCTCGCGGTCGACCCCCAGGATCCCCTCGTCGACGGAGTCCAGGATGAGCCGGTTCTGCCGCGAGAGCGACTCGAGCGAATGGGCCATCTCGTCGAACGCGCCGATGAGCTGGCCGAGCTCCTCGCGCCCGGGCTCCAGGCCCACCCGCGCCGAGTAGTCGCCGGCGGCGATCCGGCGCGCCGCTGCCAGGAGGGCCCGCAGCTTGCGGACGAGGAGCCGCTCGCCGGCGATGCCCGCGGCGGCGAGCGCGAGCAGCGCGATCCCGCCGAAGGCGAGGAAGGTCCGCCGGAGGATGCGGTTCACCGGCGCGTACGCCGCGGCGATGGGGACGCCGGCCGCCACGTGCAGCACCGCGGGCCCCGGCCCCGCCCACACGTCGTGGAAGCCGTAGATCCGCTCCACGCCGTCCGGCCCGACCGCGCGGCGAGCGCGGTCCTCCATCGCTCCCGCGTGCAGCGCGGGTGGCAGCCTCGTCCCCACCTGCCGCACGTCGTACGGGCGCAGCGCGAGGATGGTCCCGTCGCGATCGAGCACCACCGCCGCCCCGCCCTCGGGGAGGTCCATGTCGTCGAGGTCGCGCTGGAGCGTGGCCACGTCGAGCATCGCGATCGCGACCGCGGTGACCCGGCCCTCGTCGCTGCGCACCGGGAGCCCGAGCCCGACGGTCGGCACGCCACGCGAGCGCGAGACGCGGTACGCGCCCACCGCGAACTCGCCGGTCTCGAGCGGCACGCGGACGTTGTCGCGGTCGAGCAGGTTCACGCGCCGGCCGCCGCCGCCCCGGCAGAAGTACTCGCCGTCGAGCGCGACCACGCCGAGGTTACCGAGGTCGATCGCGCCGGCGACCAGCGGCGCGAGGTCGCGCGAGCACGCCTCGGCGTCGGCCGCGCGCACGCTCGGCAGCCGCGAGATGCCCATGAGCACCCCGCGCGCACGCTCGATCACGCGGCCGTTTCGCTCGGCGATGAGCCGCGCGATCGCGTGCGACTCCTGCTCGACCCCGGTTTCCAGCAGCCGACGATGCTCGCGCGCGGCGTAGGTCAGGATCCCGAGCGCGGGGACGACGGCGACGAGCACGAGGAACAGCAGGCGAACGCGCAGGCTCGCGAGCAACTTGGACACGGCACCCCCCCTGGAGCGCGTACATTCTGAGCGCTCGGCTCGCCGGCGCACAAGCGAGCAGCCGTGGGACACGAGGACCGGCCGCCGCCTGCGCCGGGATCGGCTAGGATGGCGGCGTGAAGCCCGACCAGCGCTCGCCTCCGGGACAGCTCCCCACGAGCGGCCCGGCGCGCGCGGCCGTCATCACCGCGCTCGTCGTGGGCGGCGTCGTCGCGCTCCTCGTGCCCGTCTTCTTCGCGGTGATGCTCTTCGGCATGCTGCGGTGAGGCGACGCGCGGGCGTCCGTCCCGTCGCCTCCCCCCCGGCGTGCGCGCCCTCCGCGGCGCGCGCATCGTGAGCCTCTCGGAGGGAGACCCCATGCACGCGAGACTCTTCGTCGCCGTCGCCCTGGTGCTCGGCGCCGCCGGCTGGACCCGAACCGCCGCCGCGCAGGGCAGCACGCCGGGCGCCGCGAGCGCCGCCCCGCGGCAGCAGCAGGAGGTGCGCGGGCGAATCGCGCACGTGGACGAGGCGCAGCGCGAGATCGTGCTCGACGCCGGCGACGCGACGACGCAGGTGAAGGTCGCGAAGGAAGCGAAGATCACGATCGACGGGTCCGCGGGGAAGTTCTCGGACCTGAAGCGCGGCGAGGAGGTACGGGCGTCGCTCGACCGGACCGGCGACGAGCTGCAGGTCGTCCGGATAGAGGTCCTCCGCAAGCGCAAGTAGTCGGCGACGAGCGCATGGCCCGCCGCTTCACGCCCCGGCGCGCGCTCGGCCGCACCGGCTTCGTCGCCACGGCCCTCGGAGCAGGTGATCTCGCCGATCGCTCCGTCCCGAAGGAGCGCTGCGTCGCGACGCTGCGGCGCGCGCTCGACGCGGGGTTGAACGTCGTCGACACCGCGCCCATGTACGAGGACGGCTACTCGGAGGAGATCGTCGGCGAGGCGCTCCGCGGCCGACGCGCGGGCGTCCTCCTCGTCGACAAGATCGACCACCTCGATCGTCCCGTCGCGCCGCAGCTGGACGAGAGCCTGCGCAGGCTCGACGTCGCGTCGGTGGACCTCCTCGTGCTCCACTCCTGCTCGGAGCCCGAGGCGTGGCGGCGCGCGAAGGCGCCCGGCGGGGCGATGGCGGAGCTCGCGGAGGAGATCGCCCGCGGGCGCGCGCGGTTCCGCGGGATCTCGTCGCACCACCCGGACGTGCTCGCCGACGCGCTCGCCTCCGGCCTGTGCGACGTGGTCATGTTCCCGGTGGGACCGTACTGCCACCCGCGCTACGTCGACGAGATCCTGCCCGCCGCGAAGGCGCGCGGCGTCGGCACCGTCTGCTTCAAGACCTTCGGCGCCGGGAAGCTCGTCGGCGACACCGAGGGCTACGGTCGCCCGCTCGCCCAGCGCCCGCGGGGGAAGGTCTCCTCCGGCGGCGCCGACACGGCCGCCCCTGCCCTGCCGCGCCTCTCCGTCGAGGAGTGCCTGCGCTACACCCTGACGCTCGACCCGGACGTGGCGCTGCTCGGCCTGTCGTTCCCGAACGAGCAGGACGCCGCGTTCGCGGCGGCGGAGGGGTTTCGGCCCATGAGCGCGGACGAGCGCGCGGACACGCGCAGGCGCGCGGCGGAGGCGATCCGCGGCAAGGGAGAGGTGTGGTGGGACCCGCGGCCTGCGCGGGAGCCGTGAGGACCGACGCGGTGGTTGCGGCGGGCGGCGGGCGCCCGATAAGACATGGTCCCATGCGCTCCCTCCTCGCCGCCCGCGTGGCCGCCGCTCCCGTGCGCCCCCTCGCGCGGCGGGACGCGGCCCCCGGACCGGACGCGCCGCGAGCCCGGCGCGCGAGCGCGCCATGAGCGAGGCGCCCGCGCCCGCTCGCGCGCCCGTGCGCGCCTCCGCCGTCCCGGTGCCCGCCCTCGCCCTCACCGGCGCCGGGAAGCGCTATGGCCGCCGCGACGCGCTGCTCCCGCTGTCGCTCGCGATCCGGGAGGGCGAGCGCGTGGCCGTCGTGGGCCCGAGCGGCGCCGGCAAGTCCACCCTGCTGCGACTGCTCGCCACCTCCCTCGCGCCGTCGTGCGGCGCGGTCGAGCTCTTCGGGCGTGACGTGGCGGGGCTCGCGCCGCGCGCGCTCCGCGCCGTCCGCGCGCGGATCGGCACCGTCCACCAGCAGCTCCACCTCGTCCCCCAGGCGAGCGTGATGCAGAACGTGGTCGCGGGGCGGCTCGGGCGCATGTCGCTCGCGCGCGCGCTCGCCGCGCTCGTCTCGCGCGCCGAGGCGGAGCGCGTCCGCGCGGTGCTCGCGGAGGTCGGCATCGCCGAGCGGCTCCACGAGCGGGTGGATCGGCTCTCCGGCGGCGAGCAGCAGCGGGTGGCGATCGCGCGGGCGCTGTACCAGGATCCCGAGATCGTCATCGCGGACGAGCCCGTCGCCTCGGTCGACCCCGCGCGCGCGGTGGAGATCGCCGCGCTGCTCGGGCGCGCGTTCGCCGGGCGCACGCTCGTCGTCTCCACCCACCGGCTCGAGCCGCTCCTCCCCATCGTCACCCGGGTGGTGGGGCTGCGCGACGGGGCGGTGGCGTTCGACGCGCCCGTCGCGGCGTTGACGCTCGACGACCTCTCGCGCCTCTATGCCTCCCGCAAGGGCGCGGCGGTGAGCCCATCCCCGGCGGCGCCCCGCACCCCGAGCCCGGCCGCGCCAGCCGGCGTCCTCGCCCTCGGCGCGTCCAACACGCCGGGCGAGTTCCTGCTGCCCGGCGCGGTCCGCGCGTTCGTACGCGCGTACCCGGGCGTGCGGGTGAGCCTCGCGGTGAAGGACTCGGCAGAGGTTACCGCCGACCTCCTGGCGCGCCACGTGGAGGTCGGCTTCGTCGGCGCCCGCTCACCGCACCCCGAGCTCCACTTCGAGGACCTGGTCGAGGACGAGATCGTCCTCGTGGCCTCGCCCGCGCAGGAGGGGCTCCCGGCCGAGCCGATCCCTCCCGCGCTCGCCGCCCGGCTGCCGCGCGTCGAGCGCGAGGCCGGCTCCGGCACGCGCGCCGTCGTGGAGGACCACCTCGCGAACCTCGGCGTGCCGCTCGATCCCGCGGCGGTCGCGCTGGAGGTGGGGACGCTCGTGGGGCTCAAGGCGGCGGTCCTCTCGGGCGTCGGCGTGGCGTTCACCTCCCGGCTCGCCGTCCGGGAGGAGCTCGAGCGCGGGCACCTGCGCGCGCTCCGCATCGACGGGGTGCGCATCCCGAGGCGGCTCTTCGTGGCGTGGCGGCGCGACGCGACGCCGTCGCCGGCGGCGCGGCGCTTCGTCGAGGTCGCCCGGGCCGCCGTGAGGCCCGGCGCGGAGGGCGGCGCGTGAGGGCGCGGCGCCCGCCGCTCCCGGCGCTCCTCTCCTGGCCGGGGCTCGCGCTCGCGGCCGCCGTCGTCGTCTCCTATCGCATCGCGGGCGGCGATCTCGGCGCGCTCCTCGCGCCCGGGGCGCGCCGGGCGATGGCGGACTTCGCGCGCGGCTTCTGGCCGCCCGCCCACTCGGCCGCGTTTCTCTCCTCCCTCGCGCGCCCGCTCGCCGAGACGGTCGCCATCGCCCTCCTCGGCATCTCGCTCGCGCTCGCGCTCGCGGCGCCGCTCGCGTTCCTCGCGGTCTCGCCGCGCGTCCTCGCCACCCCGGGCGATCCGCCGGCCGCACCCCGCCGCACCGCGTGGCTCGCGGCGCGCGTCCTCCTGAACCTCATGCGCTCGGTGCCCGAGCTCGTCTGGGCGCTCGTGTTCGTCCGGGCGTTCGGGATGGGGCCGCTCGCGGGCGTGCTCGCCATCGGGGTCGGCTACGCGGGGGTGCTCGGCAAGGTGATGGCCGAGATCTTCGAGTCGGCGCCGCGGGCACCCGCCGCGGCGCTCTCCGCCGCGGGCGCGCCGCCCCTCGGCGCGTTCGCGTTCGGCGTGCTCCCCGGCTCGGTCCCGCTCCTCGCCTCCTACACGCTCTACCGGTTCGACTGCGCGCTCCGCGCCTCGGCGGTGCTCGGGCTCGTGGGCGCGGGCGGGCTCGGCGTGCAGCTCGAGCTCTCGCTCAAGATGTTCGCGTACGACGAGGTCGCGGCGATGGTGATCGCCCTGTTCGTGCTGGTCGCCGGCGTCGATCTCCTCTCCCAGCTCGTGCGCCGCCGCATCCACCGGAGCCGTGGCCTGTTCCCGCTCGGGCTCGGCGCCCTGCGCGCCCGTGCGCTCGGCCTCGCGATCTGGGCGCTCGCCGCGTGGGGAGCGGCGCGGGTGCTCGACCTGTCCTGGCGCGACGTCCTCTCCCCCTCCGCCCTCGCGAGCGTCGGCGGCTTCGCGGCCTCGCTGTGGCCGCCCGACCTCGACCCCGCGTTCCTGCGCCAGCTCGCGCCGGCCGCGGTCGTCACCTTCGCGGTGAGCGTGCTCGGCACGGCGCTCGGCGCGCTCTTCGGGCTCCTGCTCGCGTACCCGGCGGCCCTCCGGCTCCACGTGCTCGCGGGCGGCGGCCGCCCCGCGTTCGCTCGTGGCGTGACGCTCGCCGCCGTCGCGTGGACGGCCCGCGGCATCCTGAACCTGGGCCGGACGCTGCCCGAGCTGCTCTGGGCGCTCGTCCTCATCTTCGCGGTCGGGCTCGGCCCGTTCGCGGGGGCGCTCGCGCTCGGCGTCCACACCGCGGGCGTCCTCGGCCGCCTCTACGCGGAGGCGCTCGAGGAGGTCCCCACCGCGCCGTTCGCGGCCCTGCGGGAGGCGGGCGCGAGCGACGCAGCGGCCTCGGCGCTCGCGGTCCTGCCGCAGGCGTTTCCGCAGCTCGTCGCCTACACGCTCTACCGCTGGGAGGTGAACATCCGCGCCTCCGCGGTGCTCGGCGTCGTGGGCGCGGGCGGGTTGGGCGGGCTCCTGCACGTCTCCCTGAGCCTGTTCCACCACCACCGCACCCTCACGCTGCTGCTCGTGATCGTGCTGCTCGTCACGGCGGTCGACCTGCTCTCCGGCGCGCTTCGGCGGCGGCTCGTGGAAGGCCCTTCCGAGCGCGCCGAGGAAGGCCCCGAGCCGGCGGTCCCGGCGGTGGTGGACGCGTGGTGAAGGACCTTCCCGTCGTCGTCGTCCCGGAACCCTCGTCCGGCGCGCGGCAGTCCGCCGCGCGCCAGGAGCCTTCCATGCACCTGCACCGTCTCGGCCGCCTCCTCGCCCTCGTCCTTCCGCTCCTCCCGCTCTCCGCCGCGGGCGCGGAGCCGCTCCGCGTCTCCGCCATCCCCGACGAGTCGCCCACCGAGCTCCTGCGCAAGTTCGAGCCGCTCGGGAAGTACCTCGAGGCGGCGGTCGGCCGGCCGGTGAAGTTCACCCCGGTGACGGACTACGCCGCCACGGTCGAGGGCCTCGCCGCCGGCAAGCTCGACCTCGTCTGGTACGGCGGCTTCACGTTCGTCCAGGCCCGCCGCCGCACCGGCACCGCCATCCCGCTCGTACAGCGCGAGGAGGACGCCCGCTTCCACTCCAAGATCATCGTCCCCGCCGCCTCGAAGGCGCAGAGGCTCCAGGACCTGAAGGGCGCGACCTTCGCGTTCGGCTCGGTGAGCTCCACCTCCGGCCACCTCATGCCCCGCTACTTCCTGCTCCAGAACGGTCTCGACCCGGACAAGGACTTCGCGAAGGTCGCCTACTCCGGCGCGCACGACGTGACCGCGAAGTGGGTCGAGGCCGGCAAGGTGGACGCGGGCGCGCTCAACGAGTCCATCTGGCAGCGCCTCCTCGACGAGAAGAAGATCGATCCCACCAAGGTCCGCGTGCTGTGGACCACGCCCGAGTTCCACGACTACAGCTGGACGGTCCGCGGCGACCTCGATCCGAAGGTCGTCGAGCAGCTCCGCGCCGCCTTCCTCGCGCTCGACTACGCGAACCCCGAGCACCGGAAGATCCTGGACCTCCAGCGCACGAAGAAGTTCATCCCGACGGCGCCCGGGAACTACGCGGCGATCGAGCAGGCAGCGCGCGCGGCGGGGCTCCTGAAGGACTGAGCGGGGCCCCGTCTCGTCCGCCCGAGCTCGAGAGCTCACCCCGGATCGAGCCCGAGGATCCACCCCTCCACCGCGCGCGCCTCCTGCTCGGGCTCGAACAGCGCGGTCCGGCCGAGCACCACGTCGAGCATCCCGAGCAGCGCGACCACCGCGTCGAACGCGTCCTCGCCGTCCGGTCGGCGACCGAACCCCTCCGCGAGCTGGGTGGACAGCCGGCGCGAGGCAAAGACCCCCGCCGCCCGGAGCCAGCGCCCGAGCGCGGCGCAGGCGGCGAGCCGTGAGGCCGGATCGCGCTTCGAGACCGGCGCGGCGCCCAGGCGGCGCCACGCGTCGGCCGGGTAGATCTCCGCGAGCACCACCGCGCCGGGTCGCAGCAGCGTCGCGAGCTCGCCCTGGAACGGCCAGATCGCGGCGCGGGCGTCGCGGAGCGCGGGCAGGACGACGTCACGCCAGCCTGCGAGCGCGGCCTTTCCGACCTGCTTCCCGCCCACGGTCCAGAAGAGCGCCTCCGCCGCGCGCCGCCCCGGGCGGGCGCGGTCGCAGGCACGCCGGAGCGCGTCGAAGCCCGGCACCCCGAGCGCGGCGCAGAGCTCCGCCTGCCGGACCACGCCGGCGCGGCGGGCGCGCTCCGGATAGAACGGTCTGTGAAGCGTGATCTCGGCGGCGGTCGCGGCGGGCGTGAAGAACGCCTCGTAGGGCGGCGCGCCCAGGCCGGGCGCCCACGCGAGGAAGGAGTCCGCCCCGACGCGCGCGCCGTACGCCGCGGGGACGCCGATCGGGAGGTCGAGGCCGAGGAGCGCGCGCCGCCGCGTCCCGGCCCGGCGCGCGAGCCGCGCGACGAGCGTCTCGGCTCGACCGACCGGGCGCGCCCCTCCCGCGCGCCAGCGGCCGTCGGCGCCGCGCTGCGCGAGGGCGAGCCAGCGCTTCCGCTCGCTCACGCTCCAGTCGGCGGCGGCGAGGAGGTCGACCGGAAGCGGGGCGGGCACCCCGCGGTTCTAGTCCGGCGGCCTCACTCACGCCTTCCGAGCTTCACCGGCCGCGCCCCGCGGAGCACGCCGAAGTCCCCGGACTCGAGCGGCGTCGACCGGGCGAAGAGCGCGTGCGCCTCCCGCAGCGCGGCGCGCAGGGCGGCCCGCCGCTCTCCCTCGCTCGCGGCGGGGCGCTCGAGGAGGAAGGCCTGCATCGCGAGCCCGAAGCGTCTCATGAGGTGGAGCCGGCTCACCGCGAGCACGCGCGAGTCGAACGGCACGCCGAGCGCCGCGAAGAAGTCCTCCGCCGACTCGAGCCCCTCGAGCTCCGGCAGCGCCGGCAGCGCCGGCAGCGCCGCGCCGGGGGCCCCCTCCTTCTCGCGCGGGCTCACGCGACCTCCGCGCGCGGCGCCGCCGCGACCGCCGGCGGGGCGGCCACCTCGCCGACGGCGACTCGCGCCGCGAAGCCCTCGAACCAGGCGAGCGCCGCCGCCTCGATCGGGCGGAACGCCTGCTCCGTCACCGGCTCGATGCCCGCGGCGGCGAGCTGCTCCCTGGGGCAGCGCCCGACCTTGGCGACGAGCACCGCGCGGCACCCCTCGAGCGCGCGCAGCATCGTCGCGAGCGCGTCCTCCTCCCCCTCCCCGCCGACGCAGTACCGGTCCACCGCGCGCCGCCCGACGAGGCGCGCGCCGGCGCGGCTCACGTCGTAGACGAGCAGCTCGCGGGCGTGCCCGAAGTGCTCGTCCACCTGGCCGCCGGTGCGCGTCGCGACGGCGATGCGCGCCGAGAGCCCCGCGGGCACGGCTGAGACGCGGTCGAGCGCGGCGTCGCGCGCCTCGGCGGCGCGCGCGCGGACGCGCGCGACGGCCGCCCGCCGCGCCGCGCGCGCCTCGCGGGCGTCGCGGACCGGAGCGGGCGGGAGCGACGCGAGGGTGAACGCGGCGAAGCGATCCTCGGAGAGGCGCCCCACGGCGTCGGCGCGGGGGGGGGGGGGGGGGGGGGGGGGGGGGCCGGGCGCGGCCCGCGGCCCCCGCGCCCGCGGCAGCCCGGGCGCGGGGGG
>NZ_JAKZLF010000035.1:0-43530 GCF_022808855.1 Anaeromyxobacter soli | reverse complement strand
CCCCGCCCCCCCCCGGCGGCGCCCCGCCACTGCCGGCAGTGCCGCATGACCCGGGCGTCCAGCTCGCAGGCCACCTGGACGCGCTCCAGCTCCTCGGCGGTCGGGCCCCGCTGACCGGTGCGACCGTAGTGCGTGCCGTGCTCGGGCTCCGAGATCAGCGGGACGAGGTTCACGAGGAACGCGCCGGCGCGGCGGACTGCCCGGGCGACGTCGGGGAGGTGCGCGTCGTTCACGCCCGGGATCACGACCGAGTTCACCTTCACGAGCACGCCGCGCGCGGCGAGCGCCGCGATCCCCTCGAGCTGCTGCGCGGACAGGAGCCGGGCGCCCTCGACGCCCCGGAGCTTGCGCCCGCCCCGCAGCACCCACGGGTAGATCCGCTCGCCGACGGCGGGGTCGATCATGTTCACCGTCACCGTCACGTGCCGCACCCCCGCCGCGGCGAGCCGCGCCGCGTGCTCGGGCAGGGCGAGGCCGTTCGTGGAGAGGCACAGGCGAAGATCCGGCGCCGCGCGCCGCACGCCCTCCAGCGTGGCGAAGGTGGCGTCCGGGTTCGCGAGCGCGTCCCCCGGCCCCGCGATCCCGACCACCGACAGCTCCGGGAGCTCCGCGGCGACCGCGAGCACCTTGCGCACCGCGTCCTCGGGGCGGAGCCGCTCCGACACCACCCCGGGCCGGCTCTCGTTCGAGCAGTCGTACTTCCGGTTACAGTAGTGGCACTGCACGTTGCACGCGGGCGCCACCGCGACGTGCACGCGCGCGAAGTGGTGGTGCGCATCCTCGCTGTAGCAGGGGTGATCGGCGACGAGCGCGGCGACGTCGGCGGGGAGCGCCGGCGGGGCGTCGCCGCAGCCGCGGCCGAACGTGCAGTTCGCCGCGGGGGGCGCGGCGTCGGGACGGGCGAGGACGGGCAGGCGCATGGCGTCCTCACGCCGCCAGGGGCTCGAACGAGAACGCGCCCTTCTTGCAGGTCCGGCCGCAGGCCTCGCAGCCGATGCAGTCGTCCGCGTTCTCGACCGCGGCGAACATCTTCGCGGACTCCTCCTCGTCCACCTCCGCCGGCGCGAGCACGCCGTGCGCGCAGATCTTGATGCACCGGCCGCACCCGATGCAGAGCTCGGGATCGATGTTCCGCACGAACCGTGGGGTCCACTCCCGCTTCCCGCGCGTCAGCCCCGTGATGAACGCCATGACCGTCTCCTCTCCCGTGTGGTGCGCCCTTCACGGCGCCGTTCAGTCGTCCTTCGCCTCGTCCGCCGGCGTCTCCGCCGCGGCGCCCGCTCCCGCGGGCGCCATCGCCTTGCGGAGCCACGGCGGCGGCCGGCCGCGCAGGACCTCCTGCAGCCGCTCGACCACCTCCGCCACGGCCACCTCGCCGCTCGTCCTCATCGGGTGGATGCGGCGCGAGACGAGCTTCGCCGCGGCGGGTCCGCCGATCTGCGCGGTGTAGACGATGGCGCAGCCGGCGAGCGCGCTCGCCCGCGCGGCGATGCGGTCCTCCTCGTCGTCGGCGCTCGTGATCGCGCTGACGCGCTCGAGGAAGCGGGCCGCGCCGGGCCCGATCTCCCACACGTAGAAGTGGTCCGCCCGCCCGAAGTGCTCGTCGATCCGCTCGCCCGTGGTGCTCGTGAACGCGATCCGCATGGTGACCTCCGCCGTCAGCTGTGCGCGAGCCGCTGCGCCTCGGTCGCGCTCGCCTGGAACAGGTTCGCCACCTCGAACACGAGGTTCATCGTGCCGCGGTAGCCGGCCCAGACCTTCTGGTGCGCGCCGAGCCGGTCGAACACCGGCACGCCCGCGCGCAGGTGGGCCTTCACCCCGAGCTTCGCGACCGCCTGGCGCCCGTTGGAGCTCGCGACGACGAGGTCCGCCCCCCGGGCCGCGGTCTCCAGATCCTCGAGGTCGCCGACGGACACCGCCCGCGCGGGCAGCGCGTCGAGGCCACGGGTCCGCGTCGCGGCGAGCGCGGCGCCGATCTCGCACCCCATCCCGTGCAGGAAGCGGGTGAGGCCCTTCAGGTGATCGGCCTCGAGCGCGAGCGCCACGCGCTTCCCGCCGAACGCGTAGTGGCTGTCCACCATCGCGTCCATGAGGCGGCTCCGCGCCCGGCGGAGCGCGCCGGGGACGGGCCGACCCGAGATCGCCGCGAGCGTCGCGACGAGCCGGTCCACCTCCCCGAGGCCCGTCACCGAGGTGAAGCCGTGGGCCGGGATCCCGAACGCCTCCTCCAGGCGGAGCGCGGCCCGGGCGAGCGAGTCGCCGACGTAGATCGTGGCGACGCTCCGCCCCGCGGAGCGGATCGCGTCCACCCCCACGCCGCCCGTCGAGAGCGGCGAGACCTCGTCGTCGATGTGGCCGTCGAGGGCGTTCGCGATGTCCGGGACGGCGACGACCGAGAGTCCGAACGCCTCGATCATGCCCTTCAGCTCCTCGACGTCGGCGGGAGTGAGGTGGGCGCCCGGGAGCAGCGTCACCTGCCCCGGGATCGGCGTCCCTCCCTCCGCGAGCGTGGTGACGAGGGCCTCCACCGCCGCGGCGTACCCCTCCTGCAGCGAGCCGCAGTAGTCCGGCGTGGACGCCCAGACGATGGGCACGCCGGCGTGCTCCGGGCGCTCCCGGCGGAACTCGGCGATCGCGCTCCGCACGTCGTCGCCCATGGTCTCGGTGAGCCCCGAGGTCATGACCCCGACGACGCCCGGGTGGAACTTCTCGATGACGCGCGCGAGCCCGGCCTTCAGGTTCCTCCAGCCCCCGAAGATGGCGGTGTCCTCGCTCATGGCCGTGGAGTTGAGGGCGATCGACTCCTTGAAGTGCCGCGAGAGCTGCAGCCGGATGAACGTCGAGCAGCCCTGCGCGCCGTGGAGGAGCCCGAGCATGCGATCCACGCCGAGGTACGCGAGCGTCGCGCCGAGCGCGGGCGAGTTCTTCTGCGGGTTCACCGTCGCGGCCTTGGCCGGCACCGCGACGCGCGACGCGGAGAGGTCCTCGGCGGCGAGCGCCGCCGCGTGGCCCCGCGCCGCCGCGCGCTCGGCCTCGAGGGCGGCCTCCGGCAGCTCCCAGGGCGCCCGCGCGGAGAGCGCGGGCCAGATGGGGTTGTTCACGGTGAGATCGAGCTGGCGGGCGAAGGTGACCATCCCCTCGTAGCCCGCGTACGGGTGCGCGCGGCCGTGGTTGATGTCGAGGAACGGCGTCCGCGTCTTGAGCGCGAGGAACTTCGTCTTTCCGCCCGCCACGACGAGGTCGGGCAGCTTCTCGCGCATGATCCCGAGGAGCCCGGCGGTCGAGGTGTCCTCGATGATGCGGGCGTCGCGGTGCATGAGCGCCTTCATGCGGTGGAAGTCCTCGAGCGTGGAGTTCTGCGTCCCCGCCGCGAGGATCTCGACGCCCAGCTCGCGCAGGGCGTTCACCATCGACCAGGTCTTCACGCCCCCGGTGAAGAGCACCGCGCGCTTGCCCTCGAGCCGCGCCCGGTGCGGCGCGATGCGCGCGCGGCAGCGCGCCTCCTCCTCGGCCACGAGCGCCTCCACCGCGTCGGCCATCGCGCTCGCCCCGTCGCCGCGCCCGCGATCGAGCTCGCGCGCGATGTGGCGCAGGGCGGTCGCGGTGTCGGTCATCCCGTAGAACGACTCCTCCAGGTACGGGATGCCCCAGCGCTTCTTCATCTTCCGCGCGAGGTTCGTGAGGCTCTTCGAGCAGATGATGACGTTCAGGCGGGCGCGGTGCGCGTGGCGCAGGTCGTCGAAGCGCGCGTCGCCCGAGATGCAGGACAGGATGCGGATCCCGAGCCGCTCGAAGAGGGGCAGCATCCCCCAGAGGTCGCCGGCGATGTTGTACTCGCCGATGAGGTTCACGTCGTACGGGGTCGTCGTCTCGGGCTCGGCCGTGCCGATCACGTGCTCGAGGAGGAGCTCGCCGGCGAGCCGGTTGCCGATGTTCTTGTCCCCGACGAACCCCGGGGTGTTCACCGGGATGACCGGGACCGGCACCTCCCCCGCGACCGACCTGCAGACGGCCTCCACGTCGTCGCCGGTCATCGCCGTGACGCAGGTGGCGTAGACGAAGATCGCCCGCGCCTCCGGGTAGCGCGACGCGAGGTCGACGATGGCGCGGCGGAGCTTCTTCTCCCCGCCGAAGACCACGTCGTTCTCGAGCATCTCCGTCGTGAAGCCGCGCCGGTAGAGCTGCGACCCGGAGGAGCGCGCGCCGCGGTTGTCCCAGGAGTTGCCGGCGCAGGCGATCGGCCCGTGCACGAGGTGGATGGCGTCCGTCACCGGCATGAGCACGACGCGCGCGCCGTCGAACGCGCAGCTCCGCTCGGTGCCCTCGCCGGGCTCGGACTTCTTGCAGAACCTCGGGGCGCCCTTCTCGCTCGTCTCGCAGTCGGGCGCGTCGTAGTAGTCGGGCCGCGGCATGGCCGCCTCGCTCGGGTTCGGGGTCGGGATCGAGCGCGGCCGCTACCGCATCATCTCGAAGAAGCGGTCCTCGCAGCCGTCGTCCTGGAGATCGATGAACTTGTTGCAGATCTCGGTGACCATGTTGACGACGCCCTGGTAGCCGACGAGCGGGTAGCGGTGCCTGTTGACGCGGTCGAAGATGGGGAAGCCGAAGCGGAAGAGCGGGATCTTCGCGTCGCGCGCGGCGAACTTGCCGTGCGTGTCGCCGATGAGCGCGTCCACCGGCTCCGTCACGAGCAGGGACCGCAGGTGCCACAGGTCCTTGTTCATGTAGACCTTCCCGTCCTTGCCGTAGGGCGAGGCGTCGAGCAGCGAGTGGAGCTCCTTCTCCAGCTTCTTCGAGCCCTTCGAGCAGAGGACGTGGACGGGCCTCGCGCCCATCTCGAGCAGGAAGGAGACGTAGCCGAGGAGGTAGTCGGAGTCGCCGTAGACGGCGAACCGCTTCCCGTGGACGTACTGGTGGGCGTCGGTCATCGCGTCCACCGCCCGGCCGCGCTCCGCCGCGAGCGCGTCCGGCACCGGCTTCTCGAACAGCTCCGAGAGCTTCAGGAGGAAGGCGTCCGTCTTGGCGATGCCCATCGGCATCGGCATGGAGACGTGCTTGCCGGAGTAGTTCTCCTTCACCCACCCGAAGGTCTTGGTGGTGGCGTAGGGCGCGACGGAGAGCGTCGCCTTGCCGTTGATGGAGTCGGCCGCCTCCTCGAGCGGGGTGCCGCCCGGATACAGGCGGTAGGTGCCGTCGAGGGGGGAGTCGAACGTCTCGGAGATGTCGGCGAGGAAGGTGTACGGGATCCCGAAGGCCTCGAAGATCCGCTTGTACTCACGGTAATTGCCGGTGTTCGCGTCGAAGCCGGCGATGAAGTTGAGCTTGCCGGTGCAGCGCCCCTCCACCGCCCTCCCCTCGGTCAGGGTCTCGAGGATGGCGCCGAGCATGGCGTCGTAGCCGTGGACGTGGGAGCCGCTGAAGCTGGGGGTGTTGGCGTAGGGGGCCGGGAGGTCCTTCGGGAGGTGCCCCTTGGCCCTCGCGTTCTTCAGGAACGACGAGACGTCGTCGCCGATGATCTCCGGCATGCAGGAGGTGAAGATGGCGATCATCTTCGGCGCGTAGAGCGCGCAGGCGTTCTCCAGCCCCTCGTGCAGGTTGTTCTGCCCGCCGAACACCGCGCCGTCCTCGGTCATGGCGCTGCAGACCGCCGGCGCGGGCTCGCGGAAGTGGCGGTTCAGCGTCGAGCGGTAGTAGGACGCGCAGCCCTGCGAGCCGTGCACGAACGGCAGCGTCCCCTCGAAGCCGTGGGCGCACAGCTCTGCGCCGAGCGGCTGGCAGGCGTGGGCCGGGTTCACCACCAGCGCCTGGCGCGCGAAGTTCTTCTCCCGGTACTCCGGCGTGTCGATCCAGGCGCGGACCCGCTCCTCGTCCTCGCGCGTGATCTCGCAGACGGGTTTGACGGTCAGTCCAAGGTTGTTCGCCATGTGTCGGTTCCTTCGGGCAAGCGGGTGGCGTTCCGTCCGGCGGGACGGCGGATCGAGGTCTCGAGAGGTGGCGGGGGCCGTGGCCCCCTCCGGCTAGAACGGCGACTTCACGAAGCCCCAGGTCGGGCTGTTGATCGCCATGTCGATGTCGCGCGCGAAGATCGGGAAGCCCTTGTACCCGTGGTACGGGCCGGAGTAGTCCCAGCTGTGCATCTGCCGGAAGGGCAGCCCCATCTTCTGGAACAGGTACTTCTCCTTGATGCCGGAGGCGACGAGGTCCGGCTTCAGGTCGTGGACGAACCGCTCGAGCTCGTACTCGGAGGCGTCGTCGTAGATGACCGTCGCGTCGGGCATCTCGGGGGCGGTCCGGTCGTAGTCGTCCGCGTGGGCGAACTCGTAGCCGGAGCCGACGACGACCATGCCGAGGTCCTCGTAGGCGCTGACGGTGTGGCGCGGTCGCAGGCCGCCGACGTACAGCATGACCTTCTTGCCCTCGAGGCGGGGCCGGACCTCCTCGATCACCTTCTGCATCATGGGATCGTACCTGGCGATGACCTTCTCCACGTTCGCCTTGATCCGGTCGTCGAACCGCTCGGCGAGCTTGCGCAGGCTCTCCTTGATCTTCGTCGGCCCGAAGAAGTTCAGCTCGATCCACGGCACGCCGTACTTCTCCTCCATGACCTTGCACATGTAGTTCATGGAGCGGTAGCAGTGGATGACGTTGAGCTTCACCTCGTGCGTCGCCGCGATGTGCTCCATCTGGCCGTCGCCCGTCCAGACGGCCTTCACGTTGAAGCCGCACTCCTCCAGGAGCGGCTTCGTCGACCACGCGTCGCCGCCGATGTTGTACTCGCCGATGAGGGCGATGTCGTACGGCGTCTCCGGCTCGGAGAACTCGCGCGTCTCGATGATGTAGTCGCGGATCGTGTCGTTGGAGATGTGGTGCCCGAGCGACTGCGAGACGCCGCGGAAGCCCTCGCAGTTGCAGGGGATGACCGGGAGGTCGAGCTCCTTCGACATCTGCTTGGCGACGGCGTTGATGTCGTCGCCGATGAGGCCGACCGGGCACTCCGACAGCACGGAGATGCCCTTGGCGAGCGGGAAGAGCTCCTTCGCCTCCCGCAGGAGGACGGCGAGCTTCTTGTCCCCGCCGTAGACGATGTCCTTCTCCTGGAAGTCGGAGGTGAACTGCATCGCGAAGTTGGAGACGCCGTTCACGCCGCTCATGAGGTTGCGGCGCGTGCCCCACGAGTACCAGCCGCAGCCGACCGGCCCGTGGGAGACGTGGACCATGTCGCGGATCGGCCCCCACACGACGCCCTTGGCGCCCGCGTAGGCGCAGCCGCGGGCGCTCATGACGCCGGGGACCGTCTTCCTGTTCGACTTCACGCAGGCGCTGCCCGACGCCTGGTCGTTCGGGGCGAGGTGTGGCGCGCGCTTCTTCTTCCCCTTCTCCGGATACGCCTCGAGCGTCCGGTCGATCATCGCCTGGGTCGACTCCTTCGTGATGCCGTCGACCGATTTCACCGAATTGGACATCGTCGTTCTCCTCGCCCGTGCCCTGCGCTACGCGCCCGCTGCCTCGGCGACGCCGACCTGGGACTCGTCCTCGTCCGCGATGATGCCGTACTGCATGAGCAGCTCCTCGAGCTCCTCCATCTGCAGCGGCCTCGGCACGACGAGCTTCCTGTTCTCGGAGATCTTCCGCGCCAGCTCGCGGTACTCGCTCGCCTGCTTGTGCTCCGGCGAGTACTCGATGACCGTCATGCGCCGCAGCTCGGCGCGCTGGACCTGGTTGTCGCGCGGGACGAAGTGGATCATCTGCGTCCCGAGCTTCGCCGCGAGCGCCTCGATCAGGTCCGCCTCGCGGTCGGTGTTGCGCGAGTTGCAGATGAGGCCGCCGAGCCGGACCTTGCCCGACGAGGCGTACTTCAGGATGCCGCGCGCGATGTTGTTGGCCGCGTACATGGCCATCATCTCGCCGGACACCACGATGTAGATCTCCTCGGCCTTGTTCTCGCGGATCGGCATGGCGAACCCGCCGCACACGACGTCGCCGAGCACGTCGTAGAAGACGAAGTCGAGGTCGGGGGTGTACGCCCCGTTCTCCTCGAGGAAGTTGATGGCCGTGATGACGCCGCGGCCGGCGCAGCCCACCCCCGGCTCCGGGCCGCCGGACTCGACGCACTTCACGTCGCCGTACCCGACCTTCAGCACGTCGGAGACCTCGAGGTCCTCGACGGTGCCGCGCTCGCGCACGAGGTCCATCACCGTCGTCTGCGCCTTCGAGTGCAGCATGAGGCGCGTCGAGTCGGCCTTGGGATCGCAGCCGACGATCATCACCTTCTTGCCGAGCGAGGCGAGCCCCGCGACCAAGTTCTGCGTCGTCGTGGACTTGCCGATGCCGCCCTTCCCGTAGATCGCGATCTGCCTCATGTCGTCTCGTTCTCCTCGCGGGGACCGTCCCGCGCCGTGTTCGCGAGGAGAGAGAGCAAGGGCCGTACCGCGGCCCCGCGCGCGAATCCTGCGCGCCCGGGAGGCGATCCGCCCCCGCGCGCGCAAGGCTCTCGCGCCGCGCGGCGCCGAGGCCTCCGCGCGTGTTCGACATCGGACGCTGCTCGCTGGGTGAAACCCGACATCACGTGCGGAACCCGACAGCGGGTCTTATGACCGGGGGCTGCGCCCTCAGGATTCGTCACATCTTCGGCTGCTGAACCGAGGGAGCGGCTTCGGTCGGCCGAGCGGCGCACCGCGCGCTCCGGCTGGGCATCGACGGGTCAGCACGCGCGCGCCGGAACGCTCCGGGCGGAGCACTGCGGGCGGCAGAGCGGTGAGCGTCACCGGCGGGGGCGCAGGGGTTCGGAAGCCCGGAAGTACGCGAGCGGCGAGTCGTCGCTCTGGCCGCGCGGCCATGCGACCCAACCCCGGTTCGCCGGAGGTTCTCCCAACTCCGGGCCGGCTGCCGCAGGGTCACGGCGCCCACATTCCCAGCTGCCTGACGGGACGCAGCGGCGCCACGTCAGCGAGCGAGAGCGACGATGGCCCGTCGCCCGCGTCGCGGCGGAAGCGATCCATGTGCTCGCGCCCGAAGGTGCTCTCTGCGTGAAGCAGGTTGTGAGCTCGGCAGGCGAGCCGAAGATTCTCGATCGTGGACGGTCCCCCGAGGGCGGCGGGCTGGATGTGGTCGAGCTCGAGCTTCCAGCGGCTGTTGCAGCGGCAGCCGTCCGGGCCGACCCAGGCGCAGCGCCCGCCGTCGCGCGTCCACACCGCGCGGCGCACTATCGCCGGGATCGTGGTCCTCGCGGCCGGCGGCTTCGCCGCGGTCTTCTTCGACGCGCTGGCAATCGTCGTCCCGGCCTGCTTCGCTCTCTTCGTCTTCCGCTCCGGCGCGACCGCGCCCTTGCGCTTGCCGTGCTTTTCGATGGCGCAGCGGATCGCCTCGTGGAGCACCGCCGCGAGGTCGCCGTCCGGGACCTTGTGCGACAGAAGCGACCGGAGCGTCTCGAGGTCCTCCTTGCAGGCGCGGTCGAGCGTGACCCGGAGCGACCAGTGGCTCTCCGAGACGGCGAGCGTCTCGGCCCGTCGCTTCGGCTGCGCTGCGGGGGGCGGGGGCCCCGGCAGAGCGCCGGCCGCGGGTCCCGGATCGAGGGTCGGCTTCGCGGTGCCGGGCTCGGTCGCCGTCTCGGCCTGCCCGGCATCGGAAGCTGGGAGCTGCAGCGCTGCGCTTCCCGCGGTGGGCGCGCGTTCGGTGAGCTTGCGGAGGCCAGCACGCGGAGCGGTGCGCGCCTGGACGGAGGCGACGAGGTGCTCGACCTCGGCCCGGGTCCGGAAGGCGGCGCGAGCGAGGAGGTCGTCCACGTTCTCCTCGGTGAGCACCTGGCCGAGGAGCGCGACGGTGGAAAGGCAGAGACGGCCATCGCGGAGTGGGGCTTCCAGTGTCGGAAAGCGTCGCAGCACGCGCATCGCCTGGATGCGCCGCCCGGCGGCGCCCTCGCGGAGGTGGAGCGCCTCAAGGCAATAGGCCCACAGGGACGCATGGCCGGCTTCAACGAAGGCGCGGCGCCGATCGAACTCGTCGAGGTGCAGGAGGAAGTCGACCTGAACGTTTCGTTCCTCTCCGGCGAGCTCGCGCAGGCGGATCGCGAGCGCGTTCGATTCGAGAGCAGCGGGCGCAGACATGGGTGTGCACCTCCAGTACACCCTTCGTAACACGCGATTTCCGGAGCTCCGGAGACGCTCCAGGCTCGCGCCTGCGCGGCGTTCTCCGCTGCGCCCTCGTCGGAGCCTCAAACCGATCGGCGCGCGCTTCACGCGCGGGGCACGTTCGCGAGAGCGGCCCTCCCGCGCCTACTCATATGCCGAGCGCGATCGAAGCGAGAAGGCGTCAATGGGAAATGTCTCACCCACCGCATCTGGGACGTCTTGCTTCGTCGCGAGAAGAGCCGCGGCACCGACCGGCACTACCGCTGGCGATAGTTGTCACCCAAGGTGAATACGGTCGACCTTCCGCGACGCTCCAGGGCGTGCTTCGGGGCGAGCTGCGGAGGCGCCTTCGAGAAGTCCGCGAGCTCCCCGCGCGAAGTCACGCCGTCGCTGGGCCCGGTTCGACCACGACGAGACGCTCGCCTGCTCCGCCGCCTTCCCGCGTTCATCGGGGTCGAGCACGAGCGCGTGCGCCGACCCCGTCGATGCCCCGAATCCGTCATGCGCACGGAAGCCGTGGTCGAAACACCCGCCGCTCGTCCGGCGAGTACCCGAACTTGTGACGAATGATGAGGGCTGCGCCCCCGCCCCGCCGAGCAGAGCTCGTCGGGGCCCCACCCCGGCGCGCCGGGTCCCGTGCGCCGCCGCGGGCGGCTTCGCCGCCATCGCGGTGGCGCCCCGCGGACTCGCTTCGCTCGTCGACTCGATTTCCGGAACATGATGCGCCGTTCAGGCTCAGCGGCCGCCGCGCCGCAGGCACACGAGGCGCGTCGCCCGCCAGCCCGTCCGCGCGTAGAAGGCGAGGGCCGGGTCGTTCTCCCGATCCGCGAGGAGCTGCAGGCGCGACGCGCCGCGCGCGGCGGCCCAGCCCTCGATCGCCTCGAGCAGCCGGCGCCCCACGCCGCGTCCGCGCTCCGCCGCCTCGACCACCAGGTCCTCGACGAGCGCCGCCGGCCCGCCCTCCGCGGTGGAGACGACGAGCTGGGCGGTGACCATCCCGACGACCTCGCCCCCGCGCTCGGCGACGAGCACCGCGCGCCGCTCCGGCTCGCCCAGCATGAGCGCGAGCCCGCGCCGCTGCCGCTCCGGGTCGGGGCGGAAGTCCGCCTCGATGGAGAACAGGATCCCGAGGAGCCGCGCGAGCGGCTCCGTGTCCGCGGGGGTGGCCCCCCGGATCCCGACGTCGTCGTCCACGTTCACCTCCGCGCGGCGCGCGGGCCGTTCAGAACCGCTCGACGGCGATCCCGTACTTGCGGACGCGCCAGTCGAGCTGGCGGACCGTCATCCCGAGCAGGCGCGCCGCCTTCGCCTTCACGAACCCGGCGCGCTCGAGCGCGAGCCGCACCTCGCGCTCCTCGCCGGCCGGGACGGCTCCTTCCGCGGCCGCCGCGGGCGGCGCGTCCAGGCCCGCCGCCCTCGCCCTCGCGTCGCGGACGCACGCGCACGCGTCCCCCGGCGCCTCGCGCGCCGGCTCGAGCCCGAGGTGGGCGGCCCGCAGCACCGCCGCCTCGGTCGAGACGATCGCCGCCTCGAGCACGTTCCGGAGCTGCCGGACGTTGCCCGGCCAGTCGTGCGCGAGGAGCGCCTCGAGCGCGTCCCCGCCGAGCCGCACCTCGCGCCCGTTCTCCTCCGACAGCTCGCGGACGAGGTGCTCCGCGAGGGCCGGGAGGTCCTCGCGCCGCTCGCGCAGCGGGGGGAGCAGCACGGTCACGACGGAGAGGCGATGGAAGAGGTCGAGCCGGAACTCGCCTTCCTTCACGGCGGCGTCGAGATCGCGGTTCGTCGCCGCGACGATGCGGACGTCGACGGTCACCGGGCGCCTCCCCCCCACGCGCTCGAACTGGCGCTCCTGGATGGCGCGGAGGAGCTTGGCCTGCGCGGAGAGGGACAGCTCGCCGACCTCGTCGAGGAACAGCGTCCCGCCGTCGGCGAGCTCGAAGCGGCCCTTCGTGCCGGCGGCGGCCCCGGTGAACGCGCCCTTCTCGTGCCCGAAGAGCTCGCTCTCGAGGAGCGCCTCCGGGAGCGCCGCGCAGTTGAGCGCCACGAAGGGCCGCCCGGTGCGCGGGCTCGCCTCGTGGAGCGCCCGCGCGACGAGCTCCTTCCCGGTGCCGCTCTCGCCGCGCACGAGCACGGTCGCCCGGCTGCGGGCGACCCGCTCGACGCGCTCGAGCACCTCGCGCATCCGGCGCCCCACCCCCACCATGCCCGGGAGCCGCGCCTCGGGCGCGCCGGCCTCCTCCTCCAGCACCGCCCGGCGGCGCGGGTTCTCGAGCTCCTGCAGCCGGACGCGCGCGCCGATCATGCCCGCGAGGATCTCGAGGAAGCGGAGGTCGCGCTCGAAGGAGATGGGGCCCGCGCTGTGGCGCCGGTCGACGGTGAGCACGCCCAGCGTGGTCCGGCCGTGGCGGACGGGGACGCCGAGGAACGCCCGCGGCTCCTCCCTGAGATCGCGCCAGGTCCCGGTCCGGTTGAGGAACAGCGGCTCGTCCCCCACGTCGGGCACGGCGATGGGCATGCCGGTCGCGAAGATCCGCCCGATGATCCCCTCCCCCGGCCGCAGGCGCCCGAGGATCCGCTCGCGGTCGCGCATCTCCGGCGCCGCCTCGATGAACACCTCCCCCGTCACGGGGTCGAAGAGCGAGAGGGTCCCGTTCTCCATCCCGAGCTCGAGCTGCAGCACCGCCAGCGTCGCGTCCAGGGCCTCGCGGAGATCCGTCGCGAGCCAGAGGACGCGCGCGGCGTCGTGCAGGGCCTGGACCTCGCGCGCCTCGCGGCCGTGCATGCCCTCCCCCATCGCAAGCGCGGTGCCAGCGTCTCGAGCGGGCGAGGGGGAGGCGCCGGTTCTTGCAGGACGCCGTGAACACGGCCGGATCCCGCGGGCTCCCGGCGCGACCGACCATGACGATCTCGCTCAACCGCTGCAACCTGCCTCCCTGGGTGATCGCGAGCTGCCAGTTCAACGAGCACCCCGTGCCTCTGGAGATCCAGGGCGTGCGGTCCTCGAACGCCTTCCTCTTCCGCGCGCTCGACGCGCTCGACGACCCGGTCGCGCGGGCGCTCATGTTCGACGACTGGCTCTCGGTGCGCTTCCAGCTCCATCACTGGGCCGAGCAGGCGACCGCCTCGGCGCGGCGGAGCCTCAAGAACTCCTACCTGCGCTTCCTGCGCGGCTGGGGCGTCGACGCGTCGAGCGTCGAGGGCGCGGTGCTGAAGGGCTGGGTCGAGAGCCGCATGGGCCTCCCGCCCTGCTTCCACCGCGCGCCGATCCGCGCCGTCGACGGGCCCGAGTACGCGCGCTACGCGCAGGACCGCACGCGCGGCAGCGCCTGCACGAGCGCGATCCTCGACCAGCTCGACCTCGTCTACACCTTCACGCAGTACGAGCTCGCGCGGCGTCGCCCGGGCGCGCGCTGGGTGACGCTCTGGCGCGGGGTGAACGATCCCGGCGACCACGAGATCGTCTCGCAGGTGGGCCGGCACGAGTGGATCGTACGGCTCAACAACCTCTGCTCGTTCACCGACGATCGCGAGCGCGCGTGGGAGTTCGGCTCGACCGTGTGGGAGGTGCGGGTCGCGCTCCCCCGCGTCTTCCTCGCGCCGGACGTCTTTCCCCGCGCCATCCTGCGAGGCGAGCGCGAGTGGCTCGCCGTCGGCGGCGAGGCGCGGGTCCGGCGCGTGCTCTTCTGAAGCCGACTCAAACCCGCGGTGGCGCCCCGCGACCGACGGGTGACAGCTCCACGAGGCGCGTCGAGAGCCGCCCGAGCTCCTCCACGAGCCCGGGGTCGAGCCGCCTGAGCCAGCGCCGCGGGATGGCGTCGGGGCCGTGGTACGCGCCGGCGATGGCACCGGCGATCGCCGCGGTCGTGTCGGCGTCGCCGCCCTGGTTCACGACCGCGATCAGGCACTCCTCGAACGATCGTGTCGCGAAGAAGAAGTGGAGCACGGTCTGGAGCGTGTCGACGACGTAGCCGGTGGCGAGGCCCGGGTACGGCGCGAAGCGGAAGCGCGGCTCGGCGGTGACGAGCGCGGCCGCGGCGGCGCCCAGGCGGCGCAGCGACAGCCCCAGGCAGCCGAGCTGGACGAGCTCGCCCACGAGCAGGCACGCCGCGTCGGAGAGCGGGTGGTGGTGCGTGAGGTGGCCCTGCTCGAGCGCGACGCGGCGGAGCATCGCGGGATCGCCGAGCGAGAGGAGCGCGACGGGCGGCATCCGCACCGCCGCCCCGTTGCCCGCGTCGCCGTCGTGCGGCGGTCCCTCGAGCGTGCCGTCGAGCATGTAGCGGCGGAGGCCGCGCCGGCAGGTCGAGCCGACGTCCACCGGTCCGGCCCGGAGCCAGCCGGCGAGCGCGTCCGCGGCGCCGCGGAGGGACCAGCTTCCCGCGGCGTCGATCGCGCGGGCGAGGCAGAGCGACATCTCCGTGTCGTCCGTGACGGTCCCCGGCCTCAGGTGAAGCCAGCCGCCGCCGGTGATCTCCCGATGCACGCCGAGCGAGGCGCGGATCTCGCTCGCCGTCATGAACTCGACGGTCGCGCCGAGCGCGTCGCCGACCGCCGCGCCCAGGAACGCCGCCCGGGCGCGGTCGCGCACGTCGGGGAGATGCAGGGAGAGCGGTGGCACGAGCGCCAGCCCTGCGAGAAGCGTACCCCGGTCGCCGCGGTGCCGCTCCTCCCGCGCCGACGAGCTGGAGGAGCTCGTCGAGCGGGACGACCAGGGCGCGACCACGGCACCGGTGGTGAAGTCGTCCCCGAGCCGCGAAGCGAAGCCGGGTCGCCTCGCCCGTCGCGTCGAGCTCTGGGTGTGGCCAGCGAGCGAGAGACCCCCCGGCCGCTGTGGCCAGGGTGCGGGCCATGGGCGACCTATCTGGGGGGGTCACGCCCTGGCGACCGGGATCTAGCTTCGGAGGTCTGCGGCCGAACAGGCGGCCGCGCCAGGTGACACCATGCCCGTCGGGATCGCGCTCCTCACCCTCTGCGCCGCTTTCGTGATGACGCTCGCCCTCGCGTCGCGCCGACGCCGCCGGACGCGGGCGCTCCCGGGTGGGCTCGACCTGGCCTCCACGGCCGACCTCCTCCCGGCCGGCCTGAAGCACCTCGGCGCACGGCTCAACGAGCCGCTCTCCCTCGGGCTCCGCATCCCCGCGCCCCATGCGGGGACCGCGCAGAAGCGGCTCGGCCAGCTCATCGGGCTCCGCTGACCCGAGGCGCCGCGCTCACCGCGCCACGATCCGCGCCACCACGTCCTTCTCGGGCGGGCAGGTCCCGCGGCCGTCGCAGTTGCTCGTCGTGACCCACACCGCGCCGTCCGGCCCCTGCTGAACGTCGCGGACGCGGCCGAGCCCCTCGGGCGGCTCGCCCTGCAGGTAGACCTCGTGCGCCTGCACGCGTCCGTCCTCGCGGAGCACGATCCGGTGCAGGTGGCGCGCGCCGAGGATCCCGACGAGGAAGCTCCCCTTCCACGCCGGGACCGCCTCACCGCGGTAGACGCTCCCCCCGCCCGGCGGCGCCGCGCGGCTCCAGACGATGGCCGGTGTGGTGACGCCCTCCCCCGTGTCGCAGGAGTACACGTCCGGCCAGCCGAGGTTCGCGCCGGCGCGCGCGACGTCCACCTCGTCGTGCCCGCTCCGGCCGGTGTCGCCGCTCGGGCCGTGATCGCCGACGACGAGCGTCCGCGCGTCGAGGAAGTCGAACGCCTGCGTGTTGCGGATCCCGAGGAGGAAGACCGGGCTGCCGGGGAACGGGTTCCCGTCCGCGGGCGCCCCCTCCGTCGTGACGCGCAGGAGCTTTCCGCCCAGTGAGCCGCGGTCCTGCGCGCGCGCCGGCTCGCGCGCGTCGCCGGTGCCGACGTAGAGCTGGCCGTCGGGACCGAAGCGGAGGCGCCCCCCGTCGTGCACCACGGCCGCCGGGATGCCGTCGAGGATCACGCGCTCGACGCGCGCCGAGCGCCGATCCTCGGCGAGCAGCCAGCGGGTGACGCGGTTCACCCTGCGGCCGTCCTCGTCCGCCGTGTGGTACGTGTAGAAGCGGCGGTTCTCCGCGAAGCCGGGGTCGGCGGCGATGCCGAGCAGCCCGCCCTCGCCCTCCGCCACCACCGGCACGGTCGCGACCGGCTCCGCCTCGAGCGCGCCGCCGCGCAGGAGCCGGATGCGCCCGGGCCGCTCGGTGACGAGCGCGTCGCCTCCGGGGAGGAACGCGATCGCCCAGGGCACCTCGAGGCCCGTCGCGACCCGCTCGACCCGGATCGGCACGGTGCCCGCGGGACCCCAGCCGTCCTCCACGAGCGTGCAGCCCGGCGCTGCTGCCCCGTCGCCGCTCGCGGCCGAGCCGCCGCAGCGCGCGGCGGCGAGGAGGCAGGCGGCGGCGAGCGCACCGGGGCGGCGCATCCTGCGGTTCTGCCGGCGCCCCGCCACCCGCGCCGCTCCCGTTCGCGGGGCGAGCCCGGCCGCGCGAGTCGGTCGCCCGGCCGCACGGCCGATCGCGCACCCCCGTCAGCGGGTGCGCGTTCCCGGAGCCCGCGCGGCGCGGCGCGCCTCGCGCCAGCTCCGGACGAGGACGGCGGCGAACGCGGCGTCCTCGACGAGGTAGCGGCGCCACAGCCGGCGCGGCTCGCGCAGGAGCCGGTGGAGCCACTCGAGGCCGGCGCGCGACATCCAGGGCGGCGCGCGCGGCACGGTCCCCGCGACGAACGCCAGGCTCGCGCCGACGCCGAGCACGACCGCCGGGCGGAGCAGGTCGAGGTGGCGGTGGATCCAGAGCTCCTGCTTCGGCGCCCCGAACGCGGCGAGGACGAGGTCCGCGCGCGCGGCGCGCACCCGCTCGGCGGCGGCGCGGCCCGCCTCCTCCCCCGCGGGTGAGGGATCGAGGGTGGGCGCGTCGACGCCGGCGATCGTCACCCCGGGATCGCGCGCGAGCACCTCCGCCGCGCGGGCCGCGTCCCCGGGCGCCCCACCGACGAGGTAGAGCCGCCAGCCGCGGCGCGCCGCCCGCGCGGCGAGGGGAACGACGAGATCGGCGCCGGCGACGCGTTCGGGGAGCGGCGTGCCGAGGAGCCGCGAGGCCCACACGAGCGGCATGCCGTCGGCGACCGCCAGGTCCGCCGCGGCGTAGGCGGCGCGGAGCCGCGGATCTCGCTCCGCCTTCACGACATGGTCGACGTTGGGCGTGAACACCGCGCCGCCCCGTCCAGAGAGGACCAGCGCCTCGATGGCGTCGAGCGCCCCCTCGCGGTCCAGCACGTCGATCTCGAGGGAGCCGATGCGGACGCGGCGAGGTGCGGCCGGGGCGCGGGCGTTCGTCACGCGCCTCTTTTCCCGCGGGCCCGCCCCGCGCGTCCACTTTTCCGGAGGGGGCCGGCGGCGGTCTCCGCCTCAGGCCCCGAGCTCGTAGAGCGACACGCCGAGCCGCTCGTAGCCGCGCTCGCGGGCCAGCACGTCGAGGTGCAGCGTGGGCCAGTCCGCGAGGACGAGGTCGAGGTCGCGCGTGCCGGTGTACGTCTTCACGTAGCCCTTGCACTGCTCGCACACGTCGAGCCGGAGGCCCGGCTCCTGATCGATCTCGAGGACGCCGAGCCGGTGGGCGTCGTCGTTCCCGCAGAAGGGGCAGGCGACGCGCTTGAACGCCCAGCGCGTCCGGCAGGCGCCGCAGGCGAGCCTCCGGCCGCGGCCCTCGGCGACCGTCACGAGCGCGCCCATCGTCGGAGCCGAGCCGCAGGTCGGGCAGTCTCCGCGGCCCCAGCGCTCCTCGTCGCGCCAGCGGTCGAACTCGGCGACGACCGGCGCGAGCACGTGCTGGAGCGCGGTCCAGCCCAGGTAACGGACGAGGCCTCCGCCCTCCGGCTCGCCCTTCTCCGGCGCGCCGCACACGAGCCACGCGATCGCGGCCTCGGAGGCGCGCGGATCCTGTCGGAGCTCCTCGTCGAGCGCCCGCGCCCCCTCGGCGATGGACGGGGGCAGGTCGGCCGCCGCGACGCGCGCCACGATGGTCCGGAGCGCGGCGCCGCCCTCGGGCGCGACGTCGAGCTGGGCGCGCGCGCTGCGCAGGAGCGGCACGCCCGCGGCCAGATCCGCGACGTAGGCGTCCCACGCCGGGCGGCGCGTCAGCGGCGCGGCCCCCGCGGCGGCGCCCTCGACGAGCGCCTGGAAGGCCGCGACGCCCTCGAGGTAGGGGTGGCTCTCGATCCACTTCTTCGTCGCTGCGTCGTTCGTCATCGTCCGGTGATCCTAGCAAGTGAAGAGGCCCCCGGCCGCGAGCGACCGGGGGCCTTCGGAACGGAGCCGCGCGAGCGGCCCTGCTACGCGGCGGCGTCCGCCCCGCGATCCGCCTCGGCGGCCGCAGGGCCCTCCTGCTTCGGCAGGACCGGCATGTGCCGGGTCGCGAGGCCGAAGAGGAAGATCGTCGCGGCGACGAGGCCGATGGAGATGCCCCACTCGACGACGCTCGGGAAGTAGCCCTGCGGCGCGATCTGCGGCGCGGCGCCCTTCAGGTCCATCGCGAACACCACCACGTTCATGCGGTTGAACACGACGCCGAGGGTGGCGAGGAGCGAGCCGAGGAACAGCGTCCTCGGGTTCGCGCGCAGCCTCGCCGAGCCGAGGACGGCGAGCGGGAGGAGGCCACCCACGAGCAGCTCCGCGGCGAGCAGCCCCGCCTTGGGGCCGGTGAGCGCCGCCGCGAGCTCGCCGCGGAACGCGAGGTCCCCGACGCGGAACGCGAGGTAGGTCGCGAGCGCGAAGAACGCGATCTTGCCGAGCGACGCGAGCTGGTCCATGCGGAGCGCGCGCTTGAAGCCCTTCGCGATCCACATCTCCACGAGCACCATGAGCGCCACGCCGGCCGCGACCGCCGAGAGGAAGAAGTAGACCGGCATCACCGGCGACCACCAGCCCCTGGCGAGCTTGTCGGGCATGAGGAGGAACAGCGACCCGAGCGAGCTCTGGTGCATCGTGGAGAACGTCACCGCCGCGATGGCGAGCATGATCGGCTCGGCCTTCTTGCCCGGCTGGGCGCGGAACGCCCAGGCCATGAAGCCGAAGGTCGCCGCGGCGAGGCCCGTGTACACGAGGTTGCGGGACATGAGGTACACGAACGCCGAGATGGCGAAGACCACGTAGGCGGGCGACCAGCGCTTCCAGGTCTCCATCGCCCCCGCGAGGCCCCACCGCTCGAACGGCACCGGCAGGAACTCCGCGAGGAGGACCGTCACGTAGAGGCCGACGCACCAGGAGACCTCGAACATCGCCGAGTGCTCGGGGGCGTTCAGCGCGAGCTGCCAGAAGTGCCACGGCAGGCCGAGGTCGGCGAGCAGCGTCACCGTGACGAACGAGTAGCTGAGGAGCCCCATGAGCACGGCCGAGCGCCCGATGGAGTAGAGGTCCTTCCGCTGGAACACGTAGATGAGGCCCGCCGTCGCGAAGGCGCCGGCCGCGACCGCGATCCAGACGAGGTCGAAGACGATCCAGAGCCCCCACGCCCAGGTGTCGGAGAGGTTCGTCGCGCCGCCGAGGCCCAGCGCGAACCGGGCCACGAACGAGCCGCCGCCGAAGGCCATGAGCGCCGCGAGCAGGATGTTCGCGGGCGTCCAGAGCTTGGACTTCACGGGCGCGAACTCGACGTGGGCGTCGTGCGCGTCCGGCTTCGCGGCGTGCGCCGCCTTGAGCTGCCTCGGCTCCATCCTGGCGACCTCCTCGCGCCGCTTGTGCAGCGCGTAGGCCCCGCCGAGCGCGGCGCCCACGCCGATGACGGCGGGCGGCACCGCGCCGAGCGCGACCGCGCTCCGCCGCGGGAGGGGCTCGGTCCCGACCTGCGGGAACCCGAGCGTCGAGAACGGCACGGAGGCGAGGTACAGCATGTTCGTGCCGCCGGCCTCCTTCTCTCCGTAGACGTGGTCGACGTACTTCCCCGGGCTCGCCGCCATCCGCTCGCGGGCCTCGCGGAGGAGCTCCTCGCGGTCCCCGAACTTCAGCGCCCCCGCCGGGCACTGCTTCACGCAGGCCGGCAGCGCGATCGCCGCGGCGAACCGCTGGTGATCCTCGCCGGTGAGCGCCTCGCCGTTGCGCAGCGCGGGCGCGGGCTCCTGCGCCCGGCCGTGGCACATGTCGCACTTGTGGATCTTCGGCGCGAGCGAGTCCCACTCCGCCATGGGCACGCTCCACGGGCAGGCCCACATGCAGTAGCGGCAGCCGATGCACTTCGACTCGTCGTAGACGACCGGCCCTTCCTTGGTCTTGTGGATGGCGGTCACCGGGCAGGCCGACGCGCAGGCCGGCTCGTCACAGTGCATGCACTGCCGCTTCGCGAAGACGTACTGCAGCCCGCCCGGCGCGCTCGGCGCGTCGACCTCGTGCGGCGTGACGACGGTCAGGGTCTTCGCGGAGAGCGTGAGCGGGTTCTGCAGGCCGACGGAGGGGTTGAGCTGCGTGCGCTCCGCCGGCATGTCGTTCCACTGCTTGCAGGTGACCTGGCACGAGCGGCACCCGATGCACTTCGTCGTATCGATCAACGTGGCGTTGCTCATGGTCTTGTCCTTTCGGCGCGTCGCAGCCGGCTACCGCTGCGCCACCGCCTCCTCCACGGGCACCACGTTGACGAGGCAGGCCTTCGTCTCCTGCGTGCCTGCGCCCGGATCGACGGCGTCGATGGTCAGCACGTTCGTCGACGGGCCGGTCGAGAGCCCCTTGAACCCCCAGTTGTAGGGCATCCACACGACCGGCACGTCCTGGCCGGCGATCTTCATGACCTGCATCCGCTTCGTGACGACGGCCTTCACGACCATCTCACCGCGCGCCGACGAGACCCGCACCTTGTCGCCGCCCTTCACGCGCAGCTTCTCGGCGAGCTGGGTCGGCAGCTCGACGACGCACTCCGGCTGCAGCTCGTTGAGCCACGGCACGTTGCGGGTCGTGGACCCGGCGCACCAGTGCTCCGCGATGGAGGACGTCATGAGGACGTACGGGAAGTCCTTCGCCGTGCCGACGGGCTGCTTGCCCGGGACGCGCGGGTACTTCACGCACGGGTTGTGCTGGGCCTTCGGGTGCAGCACGTTCGCGACCGGGCTCTCGATGGGCTCGTAGAACTCGGGGAACGGGCCGTCCTTCGGCGTGTACGAGCCGTCGCGCGGCAGCCCCTTCTCCTTGGCGTCGGGGTCCTTGTAGACCGCCGCCATGAGCCGGCCGATGCCCTCGCCGTTCATGCGGAACGCGCGCTGGCCCTCCGGCGTCTCCGGGCCCTTCGTGGCGTCCGGCACGTCCGGCGTGTCCACGCCCTTCCACTTCTTCTCGGTCGCGTCCCACCAGACGAGCGGAGTCGTGCCGGGCCAGGGCTTGCCGTCCGCGTCGCAGGAGGCGCGGTTGTAGAGGATCTTCATGTTGCCCGGCCAGGTCCACGCGAAGCCCGGGAACATGCCGAGCCCCGAGGGATCGGTCTTCGCGTCGCGGCGCTTCGAGAGGTTCTTCCCGCCGCCGAAGACGCCCGCGTAGATCCAGGCGCCCGAGGAGGTCGAGCCGTCCGCCTGGAGCTGCCCGATGCCGCCCACGAAGGCGCCCGGCTTCAGCACCTTGCCGTCGGGGAGCGTGACCTCCGAGAGGACGCGGCCGCCGATCTCCTGGAGCACCGCCTCCGCCGTGTGCTCGGCGGGGTAGTTCCAGACCGCCTTCGCGAGCGGCTCGTCCTTCGGATCCGTCGAGCCCGCGTACAGGTCCCGGACCTTGCGGAAGACCGTGTCGATGATCTCGAGGTCGGCCTTCGCCTTGCCGGGCGGCTTCACCGCCGCGTAGCGCCACTGCACGAGGCGGCCGGAGCCGCTGATCGTGCCCTCCTTCTCCATGAAGTAGGCGGCGGGGAGGAGCAGCACCTCGGTCTTGATCGCCTTCGGGTCGGCGCCCGGCCGCTGCCAGAAGCTCGCCGTCTCCGTGTCCCAGAGCTCCTGCACCACGAGCATGTCGAGCTTCGACAGCGCCTCGTGCACGTAGTTCAGGTTCGGGTTCGTGACCATCGGGTTCTGACCCACGGCCCACAGGAGCTTCAGCTTCCCGGCGTAGGCGTCGTCGATCATCCCGAAGACGGTGTAGTCCTTCGCGCCGTTCTTCTTCGGGAGCCACCTCCAGCCGAAGTCGTTCTCGGCGGTGGCGTTCTCGCCGAACCACGCCTTGAGGCCGTTGACGGTGAACTTCCGGCGGAAGGTGCCGTTGTCCTTCGTCCACGCCTCGAGCGTCGGGTGGTTGTGGTTCGGCGCGTTGATGTAGCCGAACATGTAGCCGTTCAGGACGGACATGTCGCAGGCGCCCTGGACGTTCGGCTCGCCGCGCAGCGCGTTCACGCCGCCGCCGGCCTTGCCGATGTTGCCGAGGAGCAGCTGCAGGATGCCGTAGCAGCGGATGTTCTGGATGCCCACCGTGTGCTGCGTCATCCCGAGCGCGTACAGGATCGTGCCGGGGCGGTTGTTCGCGAACGTCTCGGCGATGAGCTTCACCTGCTCCGCCGGCACGCCGGAGATCTCCTCGGCCACCTCGGGCGTGTACCGCGCGAAGTGCGCCTTCAGCTTCGAGAAGACGCAGCGCGGGTCGTCGAGGCTCGCCGCCTTCTTCGGCTTCTGCGTCGCCGCGTCGAGGTCGTACGCCCACGAGGCCGTGTCGTACTTGTGCTTGTCCTCGTGGTAGCCGGTGAAGACGCCGTCCTCGAGGGCGAACTCGTCCTTCGCGAGCAGGAGCGCGTTCGTGTGCAGCTTCACGTACTCCGCGTCGTACAGCCCCTGCTGGAGGACGTGGTTGATGACCGCCCCGAGGAACGCGATGTCAGCGCCCGGGCGGATGCGCGCGTAGATGTCCGCGATCGACGAGGTGCGGTTGAACCGCGGGTCGACGTGGATGATCTTCGCGCCCTTCTCCTGCGCCTTCCGGATCCACTTCATCGACATCACGTGGTTCTCGGCGGCGTTGCTGCCCTCGATGAGGAACACCTTGGCGTTCTGCAGATCCGCCCAGTGGTTCGTCATCGCGCCACGGCCGAACGTGGCCCCCAGACTGGGGACCGTGGGGCTGTGTCAAAGTCGGGCCTGGTGCTCGACGAAGTTCGTCCCGAAGAGCCTCCCCATCTTGTTCCAGAGGTAGCACTCCTCGTTCGTGTTCTGCGCGCCGCCGAGGAAGCCGATCGCGTCGGTGCGGTTGACCGGGTACTCGACGTCGCCGTCCCGCTCGGTGGCGATCCAGGTCGAGTCGCGGACGTCCTTCACCTTGCGCGCGAGCTTCTCGAGCGCCTCCTCCCAGGAGAGCTCCTGCCAGCGATCAGAGCCCGGCGCCCGGTACAGCGGCGTCTTCACGCGCCGGTCGGACTCGTGGGTCGCCTGCATCGCGGCGCCCTTCGAGCAGAGCGCGCCCTGGTTGATGACGTGGTCCGGGTCTCCCTCGAGGTTGACGAGCTTGCCGTCCACCACGTTGCAGACCATCCCGCAGCCGCAGGAGCAGAAGTTACAGGCGGTGGTGAACTGCTTCGCGCCCGTGAGCTTCAGGTGCCCCGTCGCCGCCTGGACCTTCGACGCGCTGAACCCGAGCTCGGCCAGCGCGAGGCCGGTGCCGCCGCCAGCCGTCAACTTCAGCCAGTTTCTTCTGCTGATGCTCATCGCTTCCCTTTCCGGTGACTGCTGCCGACTGCTGCTGGAGTGCGAAGCCTTCGCGACGACCGCCGCATGTACCTGACTGCTCAGGTCTTTTTTGGCCTTCGTGCGTCGGGACGCCCCAGAGCAAGACACCTGCCAGCGGGCGGAGGCGAAACGGTTGCGCCGCCGCGTTCCGGAGAACCGGCGCGCGACGGAGTTTGCGGGGCCGGCGGCCGCCTCAGGCGGCCGGACCGTCACAGGTGTCACGGGTGCGCGTGTGACATGTCACGCGGACGGTGCGTGACATCATGTTCGAACGGGGGCTGCGCCCCCGCCCCGACGAGCAAGCTCGTCGGGGCCCCACCCCTGCGCGCCGGGTCCCGTGCGCCGCCGAGGGCGAACGCAGGCGCAGCCGGATGAGGCTGCGCCGGAGCGAGCAGGGGGTCCGGGGGGCGCGTCGTGTGCGCCCCCCGGCACGAAGCCGCTTCGCCGCTTCCGCGGCGCCGCCCCGGCGGGCTCGCGTCGCTCGCCTGTGATTCGCGTCACCGACGGTGATCGCGAATCCACGAACTGTCGTTTAGCGCGTGATGCCGAACTTCCGCAGGCGCCGGTAGAGCGTCATCCGCGAGACGCCGAGCGAGGTCGCGGTGCGCGCGATGTTCCAGCCGCACGCGTCGAGCGCGGCGACGAGCTCGTCGCGCTCCGGTCCCTCGCCCTCGCGGACCGGCGGCGCGGGCGGGCGCTCCGCGGCGGGCGCAGGCGCCACCTCGGCGCGGACCGGCGCCGGGAGGCCGCGCACCGGCGCCAGCCGCAGGTCGGCCGGCTCGATGCGAGGTCCCGCGACGACCGCGGCCGCGCGCATGAGCACGTTCTTGAGCTCCCGGACGTTCCCCGGCCAGGGGTGGGCGAGGAGCAGCGCCTTCGAGGCCTCCGACAGCTCGAGCCCGTCGCGGCCCATCCGCTCCTCGGCCTCGCGCAGGAACGCGCGGGCGAGGAGCGGCACGTCCTCGCTCCGCTCGCGCAGGGGCGGGATGTCCACGTGGAGCACGTTGAGGCGGAAGTAGAGGTCCTGGCGGAACCGGCCGGCCTCCACCTGGTCGTACAGGCGCCGGTTGGTCGCGGCCACCACCCGCACGTCCACGCGGCGGGGAGCGCTCCCGCCCAGCCGGACCACCTCGGACTCCTGGACGACGCGCAGGAGCGCCGTCTGCGCCTGGAGCGGGAGCTCGCTGACCTCGTCGAGGAAGAGCGTCCCGCCGTCCGCCTCCTCGAACTTCCCCGCCTTGCCCTCCCGCTGGGCGCCGGTGAACGTCCCGGGCTCGTAGCCGAAGAGCTCCGCCTCGACGAGCGCGGCGGGGATGGCGCCGCAGTTCAGCACCACGAACGGCGCGCCGGCGCGGGCGCCGCCGGCGTGGATGCCGTGCGCGAAGAGCTCCTTCCCCGTCCCGGACTCGCCGTGCAGCACCACGGGGAGATCGTTCCGCGACGCGACCTCGGCGAGCTGGAGCGCCGCGCGCAGCCGCAGCGACTCGCCGAGGATCGCCTCGAGCCCGTAGCGCGTGGTGAGCCGCTGGCGGGCCGCCCCTCGCGCCGCGCGCGGCGCCGCCGGCGCGGGGAGGCGCAGGATCGCGCCCACCGCGCGCCGCTCGTGCGCCACCACGGAGCCGACGGCGCGCCGGCGCTCGTCCCCCGCGCCCGGCCACTCCAGCGTGAGCTCCTCGTCCCGGGAGGCCTCGCCCGCGCGCAGCGCCGCGAGGAGCCGCTCCCGCACCGCGCGCGGGAGCTCGCCGTCGTCGAGCGGGAACCGCCGGCGCGCGGCGTCGTTCTCCGCGATCACGCGCCCGCGCGCGTCGACCGCGACCACCGCCTCGCCCGTGCTCCGGGCCGCGCGCAGCGCGTGGCGCACGAGCTCCTCGCGCACCTCCTGGCGCGCGCGGAGCCGCTCCTCGATGGCCGCCGCGACCGCCGAGGCGACGACGAGCCCGTGCCGCTCCCGGGCGTCCCACGGCCCCGTCACCTGCACGATCGCCGAGATCTCGGCGGAGCCGGGCGCGAGGATCGGCGCCGCGGCGCTCGCCCAGGGGTGCCACGCCTCCACGAAGTGCTCGGACGCGAAGACCTCCACGGCGCGCCGCTCGGCGAGCGCGGTGCCGGCCGCGTTCGTGCCGGCCGCCTCCTCGCGCCAGCTCGCGCCCGGGCAGAGGTTCAGCTCGGCGAGGTGCGCGACGGTCTGCGGATCTCCGCCCACGGACAGGACCGCCCCCTCCGCGTCGAGGAGCACGAGGGCGTGGCCCGCCTCCCCGAGCTGCGCCGCGAACCGGGCGAGCACCGGGCGCGCGAGCTCGAAGGTCTCGTCCTCGCCGCGGCGGCGCAGGACCTCGCCGCTCGCGTCGAGCGGCGCGCGCCGCAACGCCGGGTGCACGGCGTAGAGATCGCGGGAGCGCGTCCACGAGCGCGCGATCTCGGGCCGGACCCCCTCCAGCCCCCCGTCTCGCAGGAAGCGCTCCCACGCACGGTCGAGGCGCCGCCGGAGTGACGAGCGGTCTGTTTCATCCGGGAGCACGAGCATCAGGGCGCACCGACGGCGGCGCGCCTCGCGAGATGGCGCGCTTCGCGGTATATCCCCCCTTACTTACAGGTTTCGCGGACGCGCGGCTCACGAAAGTGCTGCCTTACGCCTGCCCGGACCGCCGCCGTGGCGGCGCGATTCTCGCAGGCGCGGGCTCTCCGAGCCCTCACCGGAGGAGACGTGTTGCACAAGCGAACGACGGGCCTCGACCTGCGCCGCAAGATCCTGGTCGTCGCCCTGCTCCCCACCGCGCTGCTCGTCGCCGCGTTCCTCGTCGTCTTCGCCGCGCAGCGCAGCCGCATCGCCGGAGACGTCGAGCTGAGCATGGGCCGCCTCGCCGAGGAGGGCCTCACGCGCGCCGCCCGCGACCTGCGCACGCTGTGCGAGTCCGCCCATCGCGAGCTCTGGCTGCAGGTGCCCCGCAGCCTGCGCGTCGCCCGCGATCAGATGGAGCGCCTCGGCCCCCTCTCCTTCTCCTCCGAGACGGTGCGCTGGACCGCGGTCAACCAGCTCGACCGCAGCGTCGAGGAGGCGGTGCTGCCGAAGCTCCTGCTCGGCGGCGTCTGGGCGGGGCAGAACGCCGAGCCCACCCACCCGAGCCTGCTCGTGGACCGCGTGCGCGAGCTCGTCGGCGCCGAGGCCACGCTGTTCCAGCGGATGAACGAGCGGGGCGACATGCTCCGCGTCGCGACCACGGTGCCGGACGGGAGCGGCCACCGCGCGATCGGGACCTACATCCCCGCCGTCGATCCCGACGGCAAGGCGAACCCCGTCGTCTCGACGGTGCTCCGCGGCGACACGTACCGGGGGCGCGCGCGGGTGCTCGATCGCTGGTACCTCTCGGGCTACGAGCCGATCCGCGACGCGAGCGGCCGCGTCGCAGGGATGCTGTTCATCGGCCTCCGCCAGGACTCCCTCGAGGGCATCCGCGCCGGCGTCGCCGCCTCCCGCATCGGCGAGACGGGCGCGATCTACGCGCTCGGCGCGAGCGGGAACCAGCGCGGCCGCTACCTCATCCCGCCCCCCGGGCACGCCGACGGCGAGGACGCCTGGGACGCGCGGGACGCGGGCGGAGAGCCGTACGTCCAGCGGCTCGTGCGCGCCGCCATGGCGGCGAACGGCGAGACGGTGCGCGTGTCGTTCTCCCGGCCGGAGGGCGCGGGGGCCCGCGAGCGGGTCGCGGCGGTCGCCTACTTCGAGCCGTGGGACTGGGTGATCGTCGCGGAGATGGATCGGGACGAGGCCATCGCGCCGCTGCTCCAGGTCCGCTCCTCGCTCGAGACCTCGGTCGTCACGGTCGGCGGCGTCGCGCTGCTGCTGCTCCTCGCGACCGTCTGGGCGGCGCGCAAGTCGGCGGGCCGGCTCGCCGCGCCGCTCGAGGCCATGGCGGTCGCGGCCGAGCGCATCGCGGAGGGCGACGTCCAGCAGGCGGTCACCTACCGCTCGGGCGACGAGGTCGGGCGGCTCGCCGAGGCGTTCCGCGGGACGATCCGCTACCTGCAGGAGGTCGCCCGCGGCGCGGACGCGCTCGCGAAGGGCGACCTCTCGACCCCGCTCGTGCCGCGCTCCGAGCGCGACGAGCTCACCCGGAGCTTCCAGTCGGCGCAGTCCGAGCTGCGCCGGCTCGTCGAGGAGATGCGGCGGCTGGCCGACGCCGCCGTGGAGGGCCGGCTCGACGCGCGCGCCGATCCGGCGCGCCACCACGGCGACTACCGCAGGGTCGTCGAGGGCGTGAACGCCACGCTCACCACCCTCGTCGGGCACCTCGACGCCATGCCCGCGCCGGCCATGATCGTGGGTCCCGAGTTCGACATCCGGTACATGAACCAGACCGGCGCGAGCCTCCTCGGGCGCACGCAGCAGGAGCTCATCGGGACGAAGTGCTACGACAGCTACCGCAAGGGCGACTGCCGCACGGCGCGCTGCGCCTGCGCCCGCGCGATGGCGGAGGACCGCGAGGTGAGCAGCGAGACGGACGCGCACCCCGAGGGCCTCGACCTCGAGATCCTCTACTCCGCGGTCCCGCTCCGGGACGGCGCGGGGCGCGTGGTGGGCGCGCTCGAGGTCGTGACCGATCAGACCGCGGTGAGGCGCGCCGCGGACGGCCCGGGGAGCGGCGAGAGCGGCGCGGGCCCGGAGTGCCGGCCGTGCCTCGTCCGCTGAAGGACAGGGCGCCGGGCCCGGCGCGGGCGGCGCGCGTCGAGGGGCGCATCGCGGGCACCTCGCTCGTCCGGCCGGGAGACGGCGCCGCGTCGGATCTCGTCGCGCTCGAGGAGCCGCTCGAGGTGCGCATCGCCGGGGAGACGGTCGGGGTGCTGATGCGCACCCCGGGCGACGACCACCGCCTCGCGCTCGGCTTCCTGTTCGCGGAGGGGATCATCGCCTCCGCGAGCGACTTCAGCGCCGTCTACCACTGCGGCCGACCCGGGGACGAGGCGTACGGCAGCGCGATCGAGCTCGCTCCGGCGTCGGGCGCCCGCATCGACTGGGAGCGGCTCGACGGGACCCGGCGCAGCTTCGCCTCGAGCTCCGCCTGCGGCGTCTGCGGGAGGCGCGCCGTCGAGGATCTCGTGGCGGGGCTCGTGCCGCCGGACCCCATCGCGCCCGTCCCGGTGGCCCTCGTCGGGGAGAAGATCGCGGCGCTCCGCGAGCACCAGCCGGTGTTCGAGGAGACCGGCGGAACTCACGTCGCCGCGCTCTGGACGCGCGACGGCGCGCTCGTCGCCGCGAACGAGGACGTCGGCCGTCACAACGCCGTCGACAAGGTGATCGGCGCGCTCCTGCTCGCCCGCGCCGAGGCGGCCGCGGGCGCGCAGATCGCCGCGCCCGCGCTCCTCACCGTGAGCAGCCGGGCGGGCATGGAGATCGTGCAGAAGGCGGCGCGCGCGCGGGTCCCCATCGTCGCCACCGTGTCGGCGCCGACGTCGCTCGCGATCGAGCTCGCCCGGGCGGCCGGGCTCACGCTCGCCGGCTTCGTCCGCCCCGGACGCATGAACGTGTACGCGGGCGCGGAGCGGCTCTCCGGGCTGTAGCGCTCCCGCGAGGGCCACGCGCGGGCGACCGCCCGCTCCCGGAGCTTCGCACGGCCCCGGATCGCACGCTCCGGTCTGGGCATCGACGCGATCGGGCCGGTCCGCGACAATGGGGGCGCCGCTCGGGACCGGCGGAGGAGCCGGCGCGTGCGCCGGGGGGGCGCCATGAGGTGGATCATCGGCCTGGACCTTCGTCCGCGGAGCCACGGCGCGCTGCACTTCGCGACCTGGCTCACGAAGACGGTCCCGAAGAGCGACGAGCGGTTCATCGCGGTCCACGTGCTCGAGCCGGAGCACCTCCGCGCCGCGCTCAAGTACCACCACCTCGACGAGCTGATCGCGGCGGCGCGCGAGTCGGGCCGGCGCACGCTCGAGCGCGAGGGGGCCGGCGAGCGCGTCCAGGAGCTCGAGATCCTGGAGGGGATGGGCGCCGACGACGGGCTCATCGAGGCGCTCGCGCGCCACGACGCCGACGCCCTGCTCGTCGGCCGCATCGCCGGCCGTTCGGAGGCCGCGCTCGTGCGGCTCGGTCGGGTGGCGCGTCGCCTCCTGCGCCGGCTCCCGGCCCCCGTCGTCGTCGTCCCGCCGGACCTCGAGACCGCCGACATCGGGGGCGGCCCCATCGTCGCGCTGACGCGCCTCGACGAGTCGTCCACCGAGGCCTGCCGGTTCGCCGGGCGATTCGCCGCGCAGACCGGGCGCCGCCTCGTCCTGCTCCACGTGGTGCCGTACCTCGAGCTGCCGTTCCTCGCGGGCGCGTCGGTCGACGAGATCGCGCGCGAGCAGAAGCGCGCCGCCGAGGTCGCGTGCGCGGCGTGGATCGAGCGCCTGCAGCTCCACGTGGACGAGGCCGTGGTCGAGCAGGGCGACGTGCTCGATCGCGCCGACGCGATCGTCGAGGCGCGGGAGGCGCCCCTGCTCGTCGTCGGCGCGTCACGCCGCGTCGCGCTCGACCGGCTCGCGACCCCGAGCCTGGCCCGCGAGCTCGCCGCGACGGCGGCGGTGCCGGTCGCGGTCGTGCCGCCGCGCGCGTGAGGACGCCGAGAAACCGTCCACCGGCAATTCGATTCGCGCCCGGCCGCAGGAGCTCGCGGCGCTCATCCGGTCATCACCTCGCAGCCGTCGCGAGTCACGACGATCGTGTGCTCGAACTGGGCCGAGAGACTTCCATCCGCGGTGACGGCGGTCCATCCGTCGGCCAGCAGCTTCACCTCTGCTCGGCCGAGGTTCACCATCGGCTCGATGGTGATGGCCATCCCTGCCTTCAGCTTCACGCCCTGTCCCCTCGCGCCGACGTGCATCACGAGCGGCGGACCGTGCATCATCTTGCCGATGCCGTGACCGCCGTATTCGCGCACCACGCTGCAGCCTTCTGCTCGCGCGAGCTCTTCGATGGCGGCGCCGACGTCCCCGAGCCGGACGCCATGCCGCACGACCGCCACTCCCGCATCCCGGCAGCGGCGGGCGACCTCGACGATGTGCCGCGCCTCTGCGGAGACCTCGCCGATGCAGAACGTCGCCGAGGTGTCCCCGTGAAAGCCATCCAGGAGCGTGGTCACGTCCACGTTCACGATGTCGCCAGGATGCAGCCGCTCGTCGGTGCGCGGGATGCCGTGACAGACGACCTCGTTCCGGCTCGTGCAGACCGCCGCGGGGAAGCCGTGGAAGCCGAGCTGGCTCGGCTTGCCTCCCCGACGTGCCGTGTCCTCGCGCACCCAGACGTCGATGTCCGCGGTGGCAACTCCCGCGGCGAGTCGCTCGCCCACGTGCGCCAGCGTCGCCGCAGCGGCGTTCCCGGCGCGCCTCATCCGTTCGACTTCTCGTTCGCCCAGAAGCGGGATTCCCATGCTGGCAAGGCTGCCAGCAAGGTGCAGCGGCGATCCAATGCTGTCTCGGTATCGGGTCCGCTGCAGCGGGCTCGAAAATCCGCTTACGGACACGAGCTCCTCTCGAGGGCCGGCCCGTGGGCCTCGGCGACCTGACACGCAGGCCGACCTTCAGGTACCGTTCCGCTCGTGAGCCTCACGTACATCCAGTCCTTCGTCGCGGTCGCGGAAGAGGGCCACGTCGGTCGCGCCGCCCGGAAGCTTCACCTCACGCAGCCGCCCCTTTCGCGACACATCCTCGCGCTCGAGGATGAGCTCGGAACCCGCCTCTTCGAGCGGACGCCGCGCGGGATGAAGCTCCTTCCCGCCGGAGAGGTCCTTCTGTCCCACGCTCGGCGGATCCTCGCGGAAGTCGACATGGCCATCGAGCGCACGAAGGGCGCGGGCACTGGCGGGCGTTGAGGCCGCAGAGCCGACCGGGTCGAGGTCGAGGTCGACGGAAGCCCGCCCCGAGGCGCGCAACGGCGCCGCTGGGGCAGGCGCGTCCCCGCCGCGCCGGGCGCTCCGGCGCGGCGGAACGCCCGACGTCACGGGCCGCAGCGCGTCGAGTGGCAGCGGCAGCAGCTCGCGGTCCCCGACGCGGGGCTCACGAGGTACTGCCGGCCCCACACCGGCGCGTCGCCGAGGTGGCAGGCCACCCCGGAGCAGCGCTTCGTCGCCGGGTCGTACGCGGCGCCCGACAGCTCGATGGAGAGCGTCGTGCCGTCGAGGACCGCGCCGGCCGGGACGGCCTCGCAGAACCGCGAGGGCGAGACCCAGTACGGGCGCGTCGGCGTGTTCGGCGCCGCCGGCAGGCCGGCGAGCGGCGGGAGCGCGGTGCGCGGGTCGAACACGACGTCGCGCCGGCCGTTCACGTGCGTGAGCGGCAGCACCTTGCCCCGCGCGACCGGGGCGCCCCCGGCGACGTGGCAGGTCCCGCACTGCGTCGCCTTCCAGCGCGGATCCGCGAGCCGGGCGGGATCGCCGCCCGCGAGCACGTAGCTCCCGGTCGTGTCGAGCCAGTAGAAGCGAGAGGGCCCCGTCGCCGTGGGATCGGTCGTCGCGTAGTGGCAGGTCTGGCAGGTGACGGGCGCCGCCGCCTCGCCGGCCACGGCACTGCCGTGCTTGCTCGCGTGCGCCGGGCCGCCGAGACCGACGTAGTGGCCGAACTCGCGCCCCTGCTCGGTGAGGCCGATGTGGGCGTTCGCGTCGAGGGCGCCGGCGCCGCCGGAGGCGTAGCTCGGCGGGTTGCCGTGGCAGCCGTCGCACCCGAGCGCCGCGCCGGAGGTCCAGGCGGGCGCCGTCGCGTACGCGGGGAGCGCCTGGCCCGACGAGTGGCAGTAGACGCCGCTGCACCGGCCGGTGGCCGCGTCGTACACGGCGTCCGGCGCGTTCCGCGCGCGCAGGGAGCCCGTCGCCGCGCCCGCCGGCGTGAGCTCCACCTCGACCTTCAGGTCCATGTGCTTCGCCGCGTCGAGCGGGTGGCAGTTGCCGCAGCCGAACTGGTAGCCCGAGGCGCCGCCCGGCGCGTAGGCCTCCAGGATGCGGAGATCGCCGTATTGGGGCACGTCCGGCGTCGGGAACGCCGCGTGGGCGAGGTGGGCGCCGTTGGCGGGCGGGACCCCGTGGCAGGCGCCGCACTTGCCCGTCGCGTCGAGCTTGCCGTCGATGTGATGTCCGCCCTCGACGTCGATCGAGCCGTCGGGCTTCACGGTGTCGGGGTGACAGCCTGCGCATCCGGTGGGGGAGGAGGTCGGGTGCGGCGCAGGCGGCGGCGCACCGTGGCAGGTGCCGCAGGCAGCCTGCGTGCCGTCGACCCTCGTCCAGATCGGGGTCGTGTTCTTGCCGCCCGCGGCGAGCGTCTGGCCGTGGCAGTAGTTCGTGCACGTGAGGTCGCTCGGGTCGAAGCCCGCGATCGCCTCGCCCGCCGTGGCGAGCGGGCCCCACGCGAGGTCGACCGTGCCGTTCGAGTGGATCGTCTCGGTGGGCACGACGTGGCAGTCGCTGCACCTCAGCGCCTTGCGCAGCGTGCCGTCCCGCACGTGCGCCTGGTGCGCGCCGACCGCGCGGGCGGTGGTCGCCGTCTCGAGGTGGGTGCCGATCGGCGGCGCGGGGTTGTCCGTCGAGCCGTGGCAGGAGCTGCACGTCATGCCGGCCACGTCGACGTTTCCGTCGATGTGGCGGCCGCCGGCCACGTCGATCGTGCCGTCGATCGCGACGGTGAGCGGGTGGCAGGAGTTGCAGAGCGGGTTGTCGGGGTGGTTCGTGGTCGGCGGGCTCCCGTGGCAGGTGCCGCACGCGGCCTGCGTCCCGTCCACCTTCGTCCAGGTCGGCGTCACGAGCGAGCCGCCCGCGGCGAGCGTCTGGCCGTGGCAGTAGTTCGTGCACGTGAGCGTCGTCGCGTCGAAGCGCGGGACCGCACCGTTCTTCGAGGCCAGCGTCCCCCAGGTCAGGTCGGCCGTGCCGTTCCGGTGCGTCGCGTCGGAGAACTGATGGCACGCGTCGCAGGTCATCGCCTGGAAGAGCGCGCCCTCGCGCACGTGCGCCTGGTGCGCGCCGACGGCGCGCGAGGTGGTCGCCGTCTCGCCCTTCGTGCCCACCGGCGGCGCCGGGTTCGCATCCGAACCGTGGCACAGGCTGCACCCGCCCGAAACCTGGACCGCGCCGTCGATGTGCCGTCCGCCGGCCACGTTGATCGTGCCGTCCGGGTTCACCGTGTCCGGGTGACACGCCGCGCAGTCCGCGCTCTGCGGGTGATTGCCGGCAGGCGGAGCGCCGTGGCAGGTGCCGCACGCCGCCTGCGTACCGTCCACCTTCGTCCAGGTCGGGGTCGTGTTCTTGCCGTCCGCGGCGAGCGTCTGCCCGTGGCAGTAGTTCGTGCACGTGAGCGTCGTCGCGTCGAAGCGCGGGACCGCGCCGTTCTTCGAGGCCAGCGTCCCCCAGGTGAGGTCGGCCGTGCCGTTCCGGTGCGTCGCGTCGGAGAACTGGTGGCAGGCGTCGCAGGTCATCGCCTGGAAGAGCGCGCCCTCGCGCACGTGCGCCTGGTGCGCGCCCACCGCCCGTGCCGTGGTGGCCGTCTCGCCCCTCGTGCCCACCGGCGGCGCCGGGTTCGCATCCGAGCCGTGGCACAGGCTGCACCCGCCCGAAACCTGGATCGCGCCGTCGATGTGCCGCCCGCCGGCCACCTTGATCGTGCCGTCCGGGTTCACCGTGTCCGGATGACACGCCGCGCAGTCCGCGCTCTGCGGGTGATTGCCGCTCGGCGGCGCCCCGTGGCAGGTGCCGCACGCCGCCTGCGTCCCGTCTACCTTCGTCCAGGTCGGGGCGGTGTTCTTGCCGCCCGCGGCGAGCGTCTGGCCGTGGCAGTAGTTCGTGCACGTGAGGGTCGTCGCGTCGAAGCGCGGGACCGCACCGTTCTTCGAGGCCAGCGTTCCCCAGGTGAGGTCGGCCGTGCCGTTCCGGTGCGTCGCGTCGGAGAACTGGTGGCAGGCGTCGCAGGTCATCGCCTGGAAAAGCGCGCCCTCACGCACGTGCGCCTGGTGCGCGCCCACGGCCCGTGCCGTGGTGGCCGTCTCGCCCTTCGTGCCCACCGGCGGCGCCGGGTTCGCGTCCGAGCCGTGGCACAGGCTGCATCCGCCCGAAACCTGGATCGCGCCGTCGATGTGCCGCCCGCCGGCCACGTTGATCGTGCCGTCCGGGTTCACCGTGTCCGGGTGACACGCCGCGCAGTCCGCGCTCTGCGGGTGATTGCCGCTCGGCGGGGCGCCGTGGCACGAGCCGCAGGGGGTCGGGCTCGTGGACACGACGGTCCACGTCGGCACCGTGGCATTCCCGCCCGCCCCGAGCGTCGCGCCGTGGCAATAGGTCGAGCTGCAGGTCGCGCCGTTCCAGACCGGCGTCGTGCCTCGCGAGGCCAGGCCCGTGAACGGCATCGAGACGGTGCCGTTCGCGTGCTCGGTTCCGAGATCCGTCACGAGCGCGTGGCAGTCGCTGCACGCGAACGCCTTGCGGATCGCGCCGTCCACCACGTGCTTCTGGTGCGCGCCCACCGGCCGCTGGGTCGTCAGCGTCTCGCCGCGCGTGCCGAACGGCGGCGCCGGGTTGACGCCCTGCCTGCCGTGGCAGGCCGTGCAGCTTCCGCGGCCCTCCACCTGCACGATGCCGTCGATGTGCTGGCCGCCGGCGACGTCGATGCCGCCCGTCGCGAGCACGGTCCCCGGATGGCAGCGCGCGCAGTCGGTGGCCTGCGGGTGCGGCAACGGAGGCGGCGCGCCGTGGCAGGCGTTGCACGCGGTCGGGCCGTCGGACACGGCCGTCCAGACCGGCGCCTTCGCCGTGCCGCCCCCGAGCGCGAGCGTCGCGCCGTGGCAGTAGGTCGAGCTGCAGGTCCCGCTGGCGCGGGTCCACTCCGGGGCGGTTCCCTTCGCGGCGAGCGCGCCCCAGGCGAGGTCCACGGCGCCGTTCGAGTGCAGCGGCACGGTCGGCTCGACGTGGCACTCGGCGCAGCCCACGGCCTTGCGAATGCTTCCGTCGCGCACGTGCTGCTGGTGCGCGCCGACGGCGAGCTCGGAGGTGGCGGTCTCCCCGTGCGTGCCCGCGGGAGGCGCGGCGTTCACGCCGTCCGTGCCGTGGCACATCGTGCAGGTGAGCGGCGCGAGGTCGAGGTGCCCGTCGATGTGCTTGCCGCCGGCGACGTCGATGGCCGAGCCGTCGGCGGTCAACGTGCCGGGGTGGCAGCGGCCGCAGTCGGTCCGCTGCGGGTGCGGCAGCGGCGGAGGCGCGGCGTGGCACGCGCCACACGAGGCCTGCCCCTCGCCGACCCGGGTCCACACGGGCGCGGTGAGCTGGCCGCCGCCGAAGGACAGCGTCGCGCCGTGGCAGTAGGTCGCGGCGCACGTCGCGGTCGCGGGGCTGAACGACGGGCTCGCGCCGTCCGCGGTCGCGAGCGCGCCCCAGGTGAGCTCTGCGACGCCGTTGGCGTGGAGCGCCGCGGTGGGAACGACGTGGCAGTCCGTGCAGCCGAGGCGCGCGCGGACCGCGCCGTCCCGCAGGTGCGCCTGGTGCGCGCCGACCGCGAGGCTCGTCGTGGCGGTCTCGCCGGCGGTCCCGATGGGGGGAGCCGCGCTGGTCGCCGAGCCGTGGCACGTGTTGCACTCGAGCGCCTTCACGTCGACCTTGCCGTCCACGTGCGTGGCGGCGACCACGGACGAGGCGGTGTAGCCGAGGTGGCAGCGCCCGCAGTCGGGGTTCTGCACGTGGGGTGGCGGCGGAGGGAGCCCGTGGCACGCCCCGCAGGCAGCCTCGGAGGCGCCCCGGTTCCAGACGGGCGCCACGTGAGCGCCGCCGCCCATCGTCCCGCCGTGGCAGTAGGTGCCGCTGCAGGTCGCGGTCTCGCGGGTCCAGCGGGGTGACGCGCCGCCCATGACCGCGACCGCGCCGAAGGTCACCTTCTCCCGGCCGTTGTCGATGTGGCCGGGCGCGTCGACCGTCTGCGGGACGACGTGGCACGCGGAGCACGCGATCGGAGCGTGCAGCGGGCCGCCGCGCACGTGGACCTGGTGCGCGCCCACGACGGGGTCGCTGGCGTCGCGACCGCCCGTGACCGACAGCGGAGGCGCCGCGTTGTCGGCGCTGCCGTGGCAGCGCGAGCAGGTCGCGGGGTCGGGATCACCGTGGACGCTCCGCTCGTTACCGCAGGCGAGCGGACCGGCCGAGATCGCGGCGACGCACAGCAGCAGCGCAGGTAGGCGCGGCGGCGCCAACGAACCCAGTCCGGACTGCATGACGGAACCCTCCCCTACTCGTAGGATCCGGAACTTAGGTGCTGTCGCAAGATCTCAGGTGACTGCGATCAAGCGACGTGCCGGACGGATGGGGGCTTCCCCCTCCGGCATTGCGCTTCACGGCGCGCACAAAGGTATGCGCGCGCGCCTCGCGCATGCCCCTCACTCTTGCTTGCTGTGGATCAACACGCCTCGCGGTGCCCGGGTGTGCGCGCCGGCGCGCTCCCGGGGTCGAGCAAGCCTCGGATGGCGCCTCGAAGCTTGTTCACGGAACGTGCTGTCTGGGAGGTCGAGGTCGAGGTCGAGGTCGAGGTCGTCTTGACGGCCACCGTCCTGCCGGCCGGCGTGGGCGGCGCTACGGGTTCTCGAGCAAGAAGCGCTCGATCTCGCCCACGTCCTCGTTCGTGAGCGCGAGGTCCGCGGCCGCGACGAAGCCGTCCACCTGCTCCGCGCTGCGGGCGCCGACGATCGCGCCGGTGACGGCGGGGTGCAGCAGCGTCCACGCGACCGCCGCGGCCGCGGCGGTGGTGCCGTGTCTCGCGCCGATCCGGCCGAGCAGGTCCTGCAGCGCGAGGTTGCGGGAGAGCCGCGGTTCCTGGAAGTCGGGGTTGCGCCGGCGCCAGTCGTCCTCCGGGAACGCCTCGACGCGGGCGCGCGTCATCTTCCCGGAGAGGAGGCCCGCGCCCATCGGCGAGTAGGCGATGACGCCGATGCCGTCCTCGCGGCAGTAGGGCAAGAGATCCTGCTCGACGTCGCGGTGCAGGAGCGAGTAGCGCGGCTGGACCGACGTGACCGGCGCAACGTCGCAGGCGCGGCGGAGCTGCTCGCAGTCGTAGTTCGAGACGCCGACGAAGCGGACCTTCCCCTCCTGCTTCAGCGCCGCGAGGGTGGACCAGCCCTCGTCCATCTCCGCCGGGTCCTGGACCGGCCAGTGGATCTGGTAGAGGTCGATCGCGTCCACGCGGAGGCGCCGCAGGCTCGCCTCGCACTCGCGCCGGACGGAGTCGGCGCGCAGCGAGCGGCCGATCTTCCCGCGCTCGTCCCAGACCATCGAGCACTTCGTGAAGACGTACGGCCGGCGCGCCACGCCCTCGAGCGCGCGCGCGACGACCTCCTCGGAGTGGCCGAGGCCGTACACCGCCGCGGTGTCGATCCAGTTCACGCCGCGGTCGAGCGCGCGGCGGATGGCGGCGATGGAGGCGGCGTCGTCCTGGGGCCCCCAGGCGAATTCCCACTGGCCGCCGCCCACCGCCCAGGCCCCGAAGCCGAGCACCGTGACGTCGAGGTCCGAGCTGCCGAGGCGACGGGTCTTCATGCGCGCTCCCGCAAGAGGGTCCGCGCATGTTGATGACGGAGCCGGGCCGCGGCTGTCACGCGCCCGGGTGGAGCGCGCGCCTGGAGCGGGCAGCCCGGCAGGCGGCGCGGGCCGGAGCGCTCCGGCCCGCCCGCCGCGGGATCAGCAGGTCAGCAGCCGAGCTTCTTGAAGAAGTCGTTCCCCTTGTCGTCGACGAGGATGAAGGCCGGGAAGTTCTCGACCTGGATCTTCCAGACCGCCTCCATGCCCAGCTCGGGGAAGTCGATGCACTCGACCTTCTTGATGTTCTCCTCGGCGAGCACCGCGGCGGGGCCGCCGATGGAGCCGAGGTAGAACCCGCCGTGCTTCTTGCAGGCGTCGGTGACCTGCTGGCTGCGGTTGCCCTTCGCGATCATCACCATCGACGCGCCGTGCGACTGCAGCAGGTCGACGTACGAGTCCATGCGCCCCGCCGTCGTCGGGCCGAACGAGCCGGACGGCTTGCCCGGCGGGGTCTTCGCCGGGCCGGCGTAGTAGACGGGGTGGTTCTTCAGGTACTCGGGCACGCCCTTGCCCTGATCGATGAGCTCCTTGAACTTCGCGTGCGCGATGTCGCGCGCGACGACGAGCGTGCCGGTGAGGAGGAGCGGCGTCGAGACCGGGTGCTTCGTCAGCTCGGCCAGGATCTCCTTCATCGGGCGGTTCAGGTCGACCTTCACGCCGTGCTCGTGCTTGCCCTTCTTGTACTCGAGCGGGATCAGCCGCTCCGGGGCGTGATCGAGCTCCTCGATCCAGACGCCCTCCTTGTTGATCTTGGCCTTCACGTTCCGGTCGGCGGAGCAGGAGACGGCCATCGCCACCGGGCAGGACGCGCCGTGGCGCGGCAGGCGCACGACGCGGACGTCGTGGGCGAAGTACTTGCCGCCGAACTGCGCGCCGATGCCGAGCCCGTTCGCCGCCTCGAGTAGCTTCGCCTCGAGCTCGGTGTCGCGGAACGCCACGCCGTGCTCGTTGCCCTTCGTCGGCAGCCCGTCGTAGTAGCGCGTCGACGCGAGCTTCACCGTCTTGAGGCACTGATCGGCGGAGGTGCCGCCGACGACCACCGCGATGTGGTACGGCGGGCAGGCCGCCGTGCCGAGGTGGCGCATCTTGTCGACGAGGAACTTCTCGAGCTTCTCGGGCGTGAGGAGCGCCTTCGTCTCCTGCCAGAGCTGGGTCTTGTTGGCCGAGCCGCCGCCCTTGGTGACGAAGAGGAACTTGTACTCGGCGCCGTCGGTCGCGTAGAGGTCGATCTGCGCGGGCAGGTTCGTGCCCGTGTTGACCTCCTTGTACATGTCGAGCGCGGCCGTCTGGGAGTAGCGCAGGTTCTCGGTGGTGTACGTCGCGTAGACGCCCTTCGAGAGCCACTCCTCGTCCTTCGCGCCGGTCCAGACCTGCTGGCCCTTCTTCGCGACGATCGTCGCGGTGCCGGTGTCCTGGCAGATGGGCAGCTCGCCGCGCGCGGCGATCTCGGCGTTGCGGAGGAACGCGAGGGCCACGCCCTTGTCGTTCTGCGAGGCCTCGGGGTCGCCGAGGATCTTCGCGACCTGCTCGTTGTGCGAGGGCCGCAGGAAGAACGAGACCTCGCGGATCGCCTCGCGGGCGAGCCGCTCGAGCGTGGACGGCTCGACCTTGAGGACCTCCTTGCCGTCGAAGCTCGCCACCGACACGCCGTCGCGCGTGAGGAGGCGGTACTTCGTCTCGTCCTTCGAGAGCGGGAACGGATCCTGGTATTGGAAAGCTGGGGTCGCCATCGCCTTTCCTTCTCCTTGGGCTGCGGCGTAAGTGCCTGGGCGCAAAAGAGAACCACAGGTCGGCCGCGCGTGTCGACGGCGGCGAGCCCGCACGCGCGCCGCGCAAGCGGACGGCTCGGGTCCAGAAATCGTGCCGGCGCGTCACGATGACGCGTCGCCGGCGGGCCTCGTGATCAGAGGGACCGGGCCCGCGCCGCCACGTAGCCGGCGGTCACCACGTCCATCGAGCCGGTGTGCGAGACGAACCAGCGCGGGACCACCTCGAGCAGGTACCGGCGCAGCCGCGCCGTGTCGCCGCTCCGGCGGTACGCGGACGCCTCGGCGTCCATCTCCGCGAGCACACGGTCGTGCTCGCTCTTGTGCGGCAGGTACGCGGGGAAGCCGGTCTCCCGCATCACGGCCTCCTCGTGGAGGAAGTGCTCCCGCGTGTGCACCGCGAGGACCGCGAGCCGCTCGAGGATGCTCTCGACCGCACCCTTCCCGTCCCCGTGCGCCGCGAGCGCGAGGCCGAGCTCCTCGAGGAGCCGGAACTCCTCGGCATGGTCGCGGTTCATGAAGGGGAGCGGCAGGTCGGGAAGCTGGCTCGGGTCGACGTAGGGCATTCGCGGAGGTTCCTCGAGGTGAGCGCCGCGGCGATATAACCGGCGCTCCCCTGCTCCGCGAGAGGGTCCCGCTCCTCCCCGCCCGGGCGGTCGCACGCTCGCGCGCTCCGGGAGGGGCGGCCCACCGACCCCTCGAGCGGGGCTCAGCGGATGGCGCCCGCGGCGCGCGCCCGGCGCAGGCCGCGCGGCACGAGCCAGCGCTCCGCGAGATCGAACAGCGCCTGCGCGGCGAGCGCGAGCAGGGCGGCGGGGATGGCGCCCTCCAGGATGAGGGGCACCGAGGCGAGTCGCACGCCGGCGAGGATCGGCTGTCCGTAGCCGCCGGCCCCGACGAGCGCGCCGAGCGTGGCGGTGCCCACGGCGATCACCGCCGACGTCTTGACGCCCGCCAGGATCGCGGGGGTGGCGAGCGGCAGCTCGACCAGGCGGAGGCGCGCGCCCGGAGGGAGCCCGAGCGCCGCCGCCGACTCGCGCAGCTCGAGCGGGATCCCCGTCAGCCCGGCGTGCGTGTTCCGCACGATGGGCAAGAGGCCGTACAGGAAGAGGGCCGCGACCGCCGGCCGGGCGCCGATGCCGAGGAGCGGGATCATCATCACGAGCAGCGCGAGCGAGGGCACGGTCTGGACGACGCCCACCGCGGCGAGCACGACGCGGCCCACGCCCGGCCGGCGCGCCGCCACGACGCCGAGCGGGACCGCGAGCGCGATGGCGGCGAGGAGCGCCACCGCCACGAGGGCCACGTGCTCGCGCGTCCGGCGGAGCACGCGGGCCGTCCGGCCCTCCTCCTCCGGCGCGGCGGCGACGCCGAGCGTGGCGCGCAGGAACTCGCTCGCGACGCGGGCGGGCGCGACGCCGTCGAGCTCGGCGCGCGCGTTCAGCGCGATCATGGCGGCCGCGTCGATCCGGCCCTCGAGCCGCCGGATCGCCTCGAGCGCCGCGGGCGCGCGCCGCTCGAGGTCGAGGCGGTAGAGGTACACGGCGTCGTAGGGCGGGAAGGCGTGGAGATCGTCCTCGAGCACCACCAGGTCGTGGCGGCGGATCTCGGGGTCGGTCGAGTACAGGTCCGTCACGTCGATCTCGCCGGCCGCGAGCGCCGTGTACGCGACCTCGTGCTCGAGCCCCCGCACGTCGCGCTGCGGCAGCCGGTAGCGCGCGCGCAGCGCCGGCCAGCCGTCCCCGCGGTCCATGAACTCGTTCGTGAAGCCGAGCCGCAGCCGCGGCGAGCGCGCGAGGTCCGACACGCGGGAGATCCCGAGCTCGGCGGCGCGCGCGCGCCGCATCCCCAGCGCGTACGTGTCCTCGAACCCGAGCGAGCGGGTCATGCCGACGCCGCGGGCGGCGAGCGCCGCCCGGAGCGCGGCGGGATCGCCGGCCGGCACCGCGCCGCCGAGGAGCTCGCGCGCGACGGTCCCGGTGTACTCGGGGTAGAGGTCGACGTCCCCACGGACGAGCGCCTCCCAGACGACGCGCGTGCCGCCGAGCGCCGCGCGGTGCTCCGCCGGGACGCCCACGTCCCGGGCGAGCTCCACGGCCAGCTCGCCCAGCACGAGGGACTCGCCGAACTGCTTCGACCCGACCGTCAGCGAGCCGCCGGTGGCGGCGAGCGCGAGCGCCCCCGCGAGCGCAGCCCCCATCACGGCGCGGCCCCCGCGGGCAGCCCGAGCGCGCGCTGCGCGTGGACGAACCGCGCGACGAACGGATCCGCCGGGGTGCGCACGAGCGCGTCGAGGGATCCGCGCTGGAGGACCCGGCCGTCGCGGAGCAGCACGAGCTCGTGCGCGAAGAAGACGGCCTCGGCGAGGTCGTGCGTGACGAGCAGCACGGTCTTCCCGAGCGAGGCGAAGATCTCGCGCAGGTCGGCCTGGAGGTCGGCGCGCGTGATCGGATCGAGCGCGCCGAGCGGCTCGTCGAGGAGGAGGACCTCCGGCTCGAGGAAGAGCGCCCGCATGAGGCTCACGCGCTGTGCCTGGCCGCCCGAGAGCTCGTGCGGGAAGCGCGCGAGCGCCTCCGCCGGGAAGCGCGTCAGGGCGGCGAGCTCGCCGAGGCGCGCCGCGACGCGCGCCTCCGGCCAGCGGAGGTGGCGCGCGACGAGCGCGGCGTTCCCGCCGGCGGTGAGGTGCGGGAAGAGCCCGCCGCCCTGCACCACGTACCCGAGGCGGCGGCGGGCGGCGTGGTCCTCGGGGCGGAGCGGCGCGCCGCGGAGGCGCACCTCGCCCCGATCGGGCGCGACGAGGCCGAGCACGAGGCGAAGGAGCGTGGACTTCCCCGCGCCGCTCGGGCCGATGAGGGCCACGGTGCGGGCCGCGGGCACCGCGAGAGAGACCGGCCCGAGCCCCTCCGCGCCGTACCGCTTGACGACCTCGCGGAGCTCGATGGCCGGTGCACCCTCGGTCGATTGAGCCGCGCGCATCCTGCCGTCCCCGCTAACCGCGGCCGCGCCCGCTTCCAGGGCTCTGCCGGGTCGTCGGGGCGTACGCATCGTAGGGGGCGAAGGGGGACGGGATGCCCACGAAGAGCACCACACGGAAGGCGAAGGCGGACCTCCGGGCCGGGAAGCGGCCCTCCACGGCGGCGGGCGAGTTCGTCCGCGAGGAGATGGAGCACATCCGCGAGGGGAAGCATGGGGCCCGCTCGTCGAAGCAGGCGATCGCGATCGGGCTCTCGAAGGCCCGGCGGGCGGGCGTGCCCCTGGCGCCGCCGAAGAAGGGCACGACGAGCGCGCGCACGCGGCGCTCCGCGCAGCGTGACGCCGAGGTGGGACAGGGCAAGCGCAAGCCGCGCGCGCCCTCGCGCCGGAGGAGCGCCGCCGCGAAGGGCGCGCTGAAGCGCGAGGGGAACGCGGCCGCGTCGAAGCGGTCGCTGTCCGCGCAGGCGAAGCGCGCG
>NZ_JAKZLF010000034.1 GCF_022808855.1 Anaeromyxobacter soli | reverse complement strand
CGAGGGCCTCGGCCAGCGGTACGACCGCGACGGCCGGCGCGCCCGCGGGCGCGGCGGGCCCGGACGGCGACGCCGCCGCCTCGGTCGCGCCCGCCTCCGCGAACCTCCTCGCGAGCAGGTCGAGGGCGAGCTTCGCGGCGGCCTGCTCCGCGTCCTTCTTCGAGCGGCCGGCGCCCTTCCCGACGACCTCGCCGCGCAGGTCCGTCTCCACCTCGAAGGTCTTCGAGTGATCCGGGCCGTGCTCGCCCACGACGCGGTAGCGGGGGGTGGCGCGGAGCCTGCTCTGCGAGAGCTCCTGGAGCTGGGTCTTGAAGTCGCGGTCGAGCGTGCCGGCCGCGGCCCGCGCGAACGCCTCGCCCAGGAAGCGATCGATGAGCACGAGCACCGGCGCGAGCCCGTCGCCGAGGTAGAGCGCCGCCACCACGGCCTCCATGGCGTCGGCGAGGAGCGAGGACTTCCGGCGCCCGCCGGTCAGCTCCTCCCCGCGCCCGAGCCGCAGGAGCGAGCCCAGGTCGAGCGCGCGCGCCATCTCCGAGAGCCCCTGCTCGTCCACCACGGCGGCGCGCATCTTGGAGAGATCGCCCTCGCGCGCCCCCGGGAAGCGGTCCATGAGCCGGTGCGACACCGCGAGGTCGATCACCGCGTCGCCCAGGAACTCGAGCCGCTCGTTGTCGGTGAGGCCCGCCTCGTCCCGGTGCTCGTTCACGTAGGACTTGTGCGTGAGCGCCGCGAGCGCGATGGCGCGGTCCCCCACGGCGAGCCCGAGCCGCGCCTCCAGCGCCGCGACCGGATCGGCGGGTCTCTCCTCGCCCGGGGAGGTCGCGCTCCGGCCCGGGTCGTTCGCGTCGTTCATGCCGGTCCTCATGTGCGCAGGCGGGCGGCGAGCTCGTCGGCGAGCGCGTAGGGATCCGCCTCGCGCGCGGCGATGCGCGCCGCCACCGCGTCGAGCTCGCCCATCTCGGCCTCGAGCCGCTCGAGCGCGCCCTGCACGAGGCGCTCTCGCAGCACCGCGACGAACGCGGCCCTCGCGCGCGCCGCGTCGCGGATCCGGCGGCCGCCGGACGTCTCGAGGTGGGCCTGGTGCGCGTCCACGGCCGCGGCCAGCTCCGCGATGCCCTCGTCGCGCAGCGCCACGGTCCGCACGATGGGAGGCTCCCAGGAGCCGTCCGGCGCCGCGAGGCCCAACGCTCCCCCGAAGCGATGCGCGGCGTCGTGGTCTCCCGGCCGCGCCGCCACCATGCGGCGCAGCTCGAGCATCCCCTGCAGGTCGCGCACGGTGCGATCCGCGCCCTCCCGGTCGGCCTTGTTCACCGCGAACACGTCGGCGATCTCGAGGACGCCGGCCTTGATGGCCTGGACGTCGTCACCGAGCCCGGGCACCGCGACCACCACCACCGTGTGCGCGAGGTTCGCCACCTCGATCTCGTCCTGCCCCACGCCGACCGTCTCGACGATCACGACGTCCTTCCCCATGGCGTCGAGCACCTGCACGACGTCCGACGTCGAGCGAGAGAGGCCGCCGAGGTGGCCGCGCGTGCCGAGCGAGCGGATGAAGACGCCGGGGTCGAGCGCGTGGTCCTGCATCCGGATCCGGTCGCCCAGGATGGCGCCGCCGGTGAACGGGCTCGTGGGGTCCACCGCCACGACGCCCACGGTCCGGCCGTGGGCGCGGTGGTGCGCGATGAGCCGATCGGTGAGGGACGACTTCCCCGCGCCCGGCGCGCCGGTGAGGCCGACCACGTAGGCGCGCCCCGTGCGCGGGAACAGCGCCCGGAGCGCCGCCTCCGCGCCGGGCTGGCGGTCGTCGAGATCGCGCATGAGCCTCGCCGCGGCGCGGACGTTACCCGCGAGCACGCGGTCGGCGATGGGGTTCCCGGTCGTCATCAGTAGGCCGCCGCCTCCGGCACGAAGTTCGCGACGAGGATGGCCGCCGCCATCTTGCGGGGGGCGCCGATGGGCTGCCGGCTCGCGTCGAGCTGACGATAGATCACGCTGCCGTCCTGCACCTGGTCCACGAGGACGAGGAGGCGCCAGCCGCCCCGCTCCTGCGAGAACACCGCCTCGAAGTCGGCGCGGGGGAGGACGCGCGCCGCGCCGTAGGGGCGGCCGTCGATGTCCGTGCCGACGTACCGCACGTCGCCGTCGCGTGCGTCCTCGACGACCACGTTCATGACCCACACCTCGCCCGGGCTCGGCTGCAGGTGCCCGGGGAGACCGGCCGCGCCGGCGGAGGCGACGGCGGCGCCGCCCGGCTCGGGCGCGGAGGGTTGCCCCGGGGCGAGGCCGAGCGCGAGCGCGACGAGCGCGCGCGTGCCCGGGAACGCGCCGAGCTCGAAGCGGTCCGACCAGACGTCGCCGCTCGGGCCGATGAGGCGCCCCTTGAAGCGCGTCCCCATCTCGCGGCTCGCGACGAAGCGGTAGCGCGTCCCGCCGTGCTCGAACTCCTGCACGAGCTCCACCATCGCGTTCGGCGCGAGCATGGCGTCCTCCCCGAAGACGGCAGCGAGGGTGGCGAGCGTGAGCGCGTTCCGCGGCGGCGGGGTGACCTCGAGCCGCGAGGCGACGGGCGCGGGGGTCCGGGCGTCGCGCGCGTGGACCGGGGTCATCCGCGAGAGCGCGCCGACGAGGTGCTGCTCGAGCTCCGCGGGCGTGCGCAGCCCGGAGAGCTCGAGCGGCGGGAACTCCGGGGAGACCTCGAACGGCGCCCCGCCGACCGGCGCGACCCGCGAGACGCGGATGCCCTCGGGCCCGCCGAGGAGCTCGAACGCGTGCCGCGGCGTCTTCACGATCGCCCGCACCGCGAGCCGGTCGGCCTCGAGCCCGGCCTCGAGGCGGAGCGCGCGGAGCCTCGCGGCGACGTCCGAGAGGGCCGCGGCGCGCTCCTGGAGCAGCGCGGCGACGGCCTGATCGAGCTGCGCGGCGCGCTCGTGAGCCTGGAACGGCACGGGGCCGAGCGCGGCGAGGGGCGCGTCCACGAAGCGGAGGTGGTCGTGGCCGGCGACCACGAAGCGGGCGCGCGGGATCGGCTGGCCGGTCGCGGGGTGGACGGCGCGAGAGAGCGCGAGCTCACCCTCGAGCGTCTCGCGGTCGGAGCCGAGCCGCACCGGGATGCCGAGGGCGGAGAGCTTGCGGGAGGCGATCTGGTTCAGGCGCTCCCGCGGGATCTTCCCGATGATGGTGTGCTCGCCCTCGCCCATTCGGTGCCGCGGACCCTTTCGGCGACGGAGGTTACCTCAGAATCGCCGTCGCGGGAGCGCCGGGGAGTCCCGAGTCCGGGGGACGGTCACTCGCCCGTGAAGACGGGCGGCCGCTTCTCCGCGAACGCGCGGAGCGCCTCCACCCGGTCCTTCGTGCCGAGGCAGTCCTGGTAAAGCCGGTTCTCGAGCTCCAGCGCCTCCTCGAGCGGCAGGTGAAAGCCGCCGTCGATCGCCCGCTTCGCCTGCCGCAGCGAGACCGGCGCGTTCCGCGCGATGCGCGCGGCGAGCGCCACCGCGTCCTCCAGGAGACGGTGGCCCGGGGCGACGCCCGTCACGAGCCCCATCGCGAGCGCCTCGGCGGCGGAGACGCGGCGCGCGGTGAGGACGAGATCTTTCGCGCGGGCCACGCCCACGAGCCGGGCGAGGCGCTGCGTCCCTCCGCCGCCGGGGATGATCCCGAGCGCCACCTCCGGCAGGCCCAGCTCCGCCCCCTCCGCCGCGAGGCGCAGATCGCAGGCGAGCGCGAGCTCGAGGCCGCCGCCCAGCGCCGCGCCGTTCAGGGCCGCGACGAACGGCTGGGGCGCCTCCTCGATGCCGCGGAGCGCCCGTCGCAGCCCGTGGTGGAAGGCGTGGACGTCCTCCGCGGACATCGCGGCGCGCTCCTTGAGGTCCGCCCCGGCGCAGAACGCCTTGTCCCCCGCGCCGGTCACGACCACGCAGCGGAGCGCGCGATCCGCGGCCGCGCGGGCGAGGTGCTCCTCGAGATCGCGCAGGAGCGCGCGCGAGATCGCGTTTCGCCGCGCCTCGCCGTCGATGGTCCACACCTCGATGCCGCCGTCGCGACGATCGATCCGGAGCTGCCTCACGTGCGCCTCCCGGGGTCCGTCCCTGCCTCGATCCAGCGCCCGCGTCACGCGCCCGCCCCGGCGCGCGCGAGCTCCGCCTGGAGCGCCTTGCCCGGCAGCCGGCGGCCGACGAGCCGCTGCGCCAGGGCGCCCGCCGCGACGAGCCGCTCCCAGTCGACGCCCGTCTCCATCCCCATCCCGTGCAGCATGTAGACGAGATCCTCGGTCGCGAGGTTGCCCGACGCGCCCGGCGCGTAGGGGCAGCCGCCGAGCCCGCCGATCGAGGAATCGAAGGTGGTGAGCCCCTCCTCGAGCCCGACGAGCACGTTCGCGAGGGCCGTCCCGCGCGTGTCGTGCATGTGGAGCGCGAGCGCCTCGGGCGGCGCGCCCGCGAGCGCCCGCCGGACGATGTCGCGCGTCTGGTTGGGCGTCCCGACGCCGATGGTGTCGCCGAGCGAGACCTGGTGGCAGCCGAGGGCGAGGAGCCGGTGCGCGATCTCCACCGCGCGCGCCGGATCCACCCTCCCCTCGTACGGACAGCCCCACACCGTCGACACGTAGCCCCGCACCCGGAGCCCGCGCGCGAGCGCCGCGGGCACGAGCGTCGCGAGCTCCTCGAGCGCCTCGGCGACCCCCTTGTTGATGTTCCGGCGGGAGTGGCTCTCGGACGCCGAGAGGAACACCGCGGCGTCGACCGGAGCGTGCCCGGGGCCCCCGCCGCCGAGCGCCTCGACGAGTCGCTCGAGCCCCTTCGCGTTGGGGACGAGGACCACGTAGGACACGCCCTCGGCGCGCGGCAGCGCCGCGGTGACCTCGGCGGCGTCCGCGAGCTGCGGGATCCAGCGCGGCGAGACGAAGCTCGTCGCCTCGATGCGGCGCAGCCCGGCCTCGGCGAGCGCGCGGACGAGCGCGAGCTTGTCGCCGGGGGGGACGGTGCGCGCCTCGTTCTGGAGCCCGTCCCGGGGGCCGACCTCGTACACCGTGACCGGGGGTGCCATCGCGCGGATCCTAACCCGGCGCGGGCTCGGCGACACTTCGCGTCCCACGTCCCCGAGGGGCGGGTCCGGGCTGGGCGGCCGCTCGCGACGCGCGACCGCAGCGGGCCACGCCGCGATCGCGGAGGGGCCCCGGCGGGCTCGCGGCCGTTTACGGCCTATCTCGCGATGGGCAGCGCGCCGGCGCGCGCGGTGGGCTCGGGCGCGGGCTCGGCCCCGCAGGGCGGCGCGGCGCCCGGGGCGTCCGCGTCGCCGAGGTGCGAGTGGATCCGCATCGAGCAGAACTTGGGCCCGCACATCGAGCAGAACTCCGCGGACTTGAACGTGTCGTGCGGCAGGGTCGCGTCGTGCTTCGTGCGCGCGGCGTCGGGATCGAGCGACAGCTCGAACTGGCGCTTCCAGTCGAAGGCGTAGCGCGCCCGCGAGAGCGCGTCGTCGCGATCGCGCGCGCCCGGCCGGTGGCGGGCGACGTCGGCGGCGTGGGCGGCGATCTTGTACGCGATGATCCCCTGCCGGACGTCCTCCTGGTCGGGCAGGCCGAGGTGCTCGGCCGGCGTGACGTAGCAGAGCATGGAGGCGCCGTGCTGCGCGGCGACCGTCGCGCCGATGGCGCTCGTGATGTGGTCGTAGCCGGGGGCGATGTCCGTGACGATGGGCCCGAGCACGTAGAACGGGGCGTCGTCGCAGAGCTCCCGCTCCTTCTGCATGTTCATCGGGATCTGGTCGAGCGGGACGTGTCCCGGCCCCTCGACCATCACCTGGACGTCGTGCTGCCACGCCTTGCGCGTGAGCTCGCCGAGGACCTTCAGCTCCGCGAACTGGGCCGCATCGGAGGCGTCCGCGAGGCAGCCCGGCCGGAGCCCGTCGCCGAGCGAGAACGTGACGTCGTAGCGCTTGAAGATCTCGCAGATGGCGTCGAAGTGCGTGTAGAGCGGGTTCTCCTCGCCGTGCGCGGCCATCCAGCGCGCGATGAGCGCGCCGCCGCGGGAGACGATGCCGGTGATGCGCCCGGCCGCCATGGGGACGATGTCGCGCAGGACGCCCGCGTGGATCGTCATGTAGTCGACGCCCTGCGCGGCCTGCGCCTCGATGATGTCGAGGAGCATGCGCGGGGTGAGGTCGACGACGTCCTTCACGTGGGCGAGGCACTCGTAGATGGGCACGGTGCCGACCGGGATCGGGCTGTGCCGGAGGATGTTCTCCCGGATGAGCGGGATGTCCCCGCCGGTCGAGAGATCCATGACCGTGTCCGCGCCGTGGCGCAGGCACACGCCGAGCTTGCGCAGCTCCTCGTCCACGTCGGAGGTGACGGCGCTGTTCCCGATGTTCGCGTTGATCTTGCAGGTCGCGGCGACGCCGATCCCGATGGGCTCGAGCTCGGGGTGGTTCACGTTCGCCGGGATCACCAGCCGCCCGCGGGCGACCTCCTCGCGCACGGCCTCCGGCGCGAGCCGCTCCCGCTCGGCGACGTACGCCATCTCCTCGGTCACGATCCCGCGCCGCGCATGATGCATCTGCGTCAGGTTCGGCTGGCCGTGACGCTTCGCGATCCACTGGGCCCGCATGCATTCTCCTCGCGCCGTCGGTGTGGCGCGCGAACCTAGCGAAACGCACGGGTTGCGGTCAAACGGAACCCCCGTCAACGTCCACTTTTCCGCGAAAAGCCCGATCGCTCGACTCGCCGCTCGCAGTGCGCACGGGCGCGGCGGCGCGGAGCGTGGAGCGGGGTGGTCGAGATCCCTGCTCGTCCCGAAGAAGAAGACGCGCCGAGGGATCGATCCCGCGGCGCGTCGAACGTCCAGCCCGCCTCGGCGGTCAGCGCAGCGCCTTGAACGCGTCGCGCCCCGCGTAGCGGGCGGCCTTGCCGAGCTGCTCCTCGATGCGGAGGAGCTGGTTGTACTTGGCGACCCGGTCGGTGCGCGACGCCGAGCCGGTCTTGATCTGCCCGCAGTCGCACGCCACCGAGAGGTCCGCGATCGTGGTGTCCTCGGTTTCGCCGGAGCGGTGGCTCATCACGCTCGTGTAGCCCGCGCGGTGGGCCATGCGGACGGCCTCGAGCGTCTCGGTGAGCGAGCCGATCTGGTTCACCTTCACGAGGATCGAGTTCGCGACGCCGTCCTGGATGCCGCGCGAGAGGCGGGTCACGTTCGTCACGAAGAGATCGTCGCCGACGAGCTGGAGCTTCGACCCGAGCCGCTCGGTGAGCAGCTTCCAGGTGGCCCAGTCGTCCTCCGCGCAGCCGTCCTCGATCGAGACGATCGGGTACTTCGCGGCGAGCCCGGCGTAGAAGTCGACGAGCCCCTTGCCGTCGAAGGCCTTCCCCTCGCCCTCGAGCTCATACTTGCCGGAGCTCTTCTCGAAGAACTCGCTCGCCGCGCAGTCGAGCGCGAGCGCGACGTCGTCCCCCGGCTTCAGGCCCGCCTGCTCGATCGCCTGCATGATGAGCGCGAGGGCCTCCTCGTTCGAGGCGAGGCTCGGGGCGTAGCCGCCCTCGTCGCCGACGCCGGTCCCGGCCCCCTTCTTCTTCAGCACGCTCTTCAGCGCGTGGAAGATCTCGGCGCCGTAGCGCAGCGCCTCGGCGAAGGTCGGGGCGCCGAGCGGGACCACCATGAACTCCTGGATGTCCACGTTCGAGTCGGCGTGCGCGCCGCCGTTCAGGATGTTCATGAGCGGCACGGGGAGCGTGCGCGCCCCGACGCCGCCGACGTAGCGGTAGAGCGGCAGCCCGTGCGCCTGCGCGGCCGCCTTGGCCGCGGCGAGCGAGACGCCGAGGACGGCGTTCGCGCCGAGCTTCGACTTGGTGGCGGTGCCGTCGAGCTCGATCATGCGCTGGTCGAGCACCGCCTGGTCCGCGGCGTCGAGCCCGACCACCGCCGGGGCGAGCTCGTCGAGCACGTTCGCGATCGCCTTGCGGACCCCCTTGCCCAGGTAGCGGCGCTTGTCGCCGTCCCTGAGCTCGAGCGCCTCGTGCTCGCCCGTCGAGGCGCCCGACGGTACGGCCGCGCGGCCGACGTCGCCCGTCCCGACCGCGACCTCGACCTCGATCGTGGGGTTGCCGCGCGAGTCGAGGATCTCGCGCGCGGTCACGTTGATGATCTCGGTCATCGGAGGTCCCTCCCTCGCGGCGCGGAGCGCCAGCTGGCCGCGGCGGGCGAAGCGCACCGCCGTTCGGGTGCCGGAATGTGCCCGCCGCATCCGCGACGGTCAATCGGTATTCCGAGACCCGGCCCGAAGGACGCAGAGAAGAAATCGGGCGCGAGACCTCGCGGTCCGCGCCCTCTCGTCGGCGTTCGCCTCTGGCGAGCGCCTCCTACGAATCTGGTCAGCCGAGGTCGATGATCACGACGCCGCGATCCTTCCGGCCGTCGTCGCGGTCGGCAGGCTCCTCGCCGCCCGGCCGGTGCGCAGGCTGGGGGATGGGCAGCTCGATGACCGGACGATCGTCACGGCGCTGCTCTCGCTCGCGCCGCTTGATCTCCTCGATGACGTAGGCGTCCAGCATGTCTCGTCCCCTCGGCCTCGTCCTCGTCTCCGGTCCCTGGATGTGCAAGCTGCGTTCCCTCTGGGACGGCTCTCCGTTCGCGCTCTCCTGTCTTAACGATGCGCCTCGGCGGCGCATTCAGATGTCCCGACCAGGGCCAAGAATCATCGTAAACCCCGCCGAGATGGGGGGTCAAGGATGCGCGCCCGCGCTCTCTTCGGAGCTAGCCGGAGACGATCGGCATGCGGGCCGGCAGGCGTCGGCGAGCCACACGGGGCTGTGCCAGCTGCGCACGCTTCGAGCGACTTGCTAGAGCTCCGCGCGGCGCTTGAACGCCTCGAGCGTCCGCGGCAGCTGCACGCGGGTGAGCTCGTCGGCCACGCGGTCGACGATGACCTGCGGCACGAGCGGCGGCTTCGCGATCTGGATGTCCACCGTGTACCGGGCGCGCGTCTTCCCGCCCGCGTCCTCGAGCTCCCAGGAGCCGCTCGAGACCTTCATCATGTCTCCCGAGACGAGCGACCAGGCGACGCGCCGCGGTCGCTCCTCCACGTGACGGAGGACGTACCGGATCTTCTTAACGCCGACGTCGAGCTCGTACTCGACCTCGCGGCTCGCCGGGCCGCCGCCCTTCACCCGGCAGGCATGGATTCCGGGCACGAACTCCGGGTAGCGCCCGTAGTCCACGACCAGATCGAAGAAGCGCTCCACGGGCGCGTCGATGACGACCTCACGCGAGATGGCGGCCATTCGTCTCCTCCAGGGGCGTCGCGCCCCGCGGCGGCTCTCCCGCCTGCCGCGCGGCGCGACGGCGGGGCGGCGCCCTAGTGCCCGTAGTCCGGGGCGCGGGCGAACCTGTGGATGGTCTCGATGTAACGGATCGTCCCGCTCTTCGACCGCATCACGACGGAGTGCGTGCGGGCGCCGTCCCCCGTGAAGTGCACCCCTCGGAGGAAGTCGCCGTTCGTGACGCCCGTCGCGGCGAACATCACGTTCCCGCCGGCGAGCTCCTCGAGCGAGAGCACCTTGTCCGGGTCGGAGCGGCCCATCCGCGTCGCGCGGGCGCGCTCCTCCTCGCTGGCGAAGCGGAGCCGGCCCTGCATGTCGCCGCCCACGCAGCGGAGGGCCGCGGCGGCGATCACGCCCTCGGGCGCGCCGCCGGTGCCCATGAGCACGTCCACGCCGGACTCGGGGAAGCAGGTGTTGAGCGCGCCCGACACGTCGCCATCGCCGATGAGCTTGATCCGCGCCCCGGCCGCGCGCACCTCGGCGACGAGGCGCTCGTGGCGAGGACGATCGAGGATCACCACGGTGAGATCCTCGAGGTACTTCCCGAGCGCGTCGGCGACGCGCCGCAGGTTCTCGGTCGGCGAGAGGCGGAGGTCGATGGCGCCCCGGGCCCCCGGGCCGACCGCGATCTTCTCCATGTACGCGTCGGGCGCGCGCAGGAGCTTACCCTTCTCGCCGATCGCGATGACGCTGACCGCGTTGGGCGCGCCGGTCGCGCAGAGGTTCGTCCCCTCGAGCGGGTCGACGGCGATCTCCACCTCGACGTCCCCCTCCCCCTGGCGGCCCACCTTCTCGCCGATGAAGAGCATGGGCGCCTCGTCGCGCTCGCCCTCCCCGATGACGACCTCGCCGCGGACGCTCACGTGGTCGAAGACGCGGCGCATCGCGTCCACGGCGGCCCGATCGGCGCCGTTCCGGTCGCCGCGGCCCATGAGCCGGGCGGACGCGAGCGCGGCCGCCTCCGTGACGCGCACCACCTCGAGCGCGAGGTTTCGATCCATGCCTTCCTGCTCCTTCAAGTCGGGTCCGCGAGCCCCTCGCCCGCCGACAGGCGCTCGAGCAGCTCGCGGGGCATGCGCTGGACCTTGCCCTCCCGGTCCACGCACGCGTGCACGGTGTACCCGGTGACGACGACGTCGCCGTCCCGGACGATGCGGTATCCGAACCTCGCCGAGGCGCGGCGCGCCTCCACGAGGGCCGTCTCCACGGTGAGGAGATCGTCGTAGCGCGCCGGGGTGCGGTAGCTCACCTGCGCCTCGACGACCGGCAGCAGGAGCTGGTGCCGTTCCTCGAAGTCCCGGTAGCGGAGCCCCTTCGCGCGGATGAACTCGTTCCGCCCCGCCTCGAAGTAGCGCAGGTAGTTCGCGTAGTAGACGACGCCCATCTGATCCGTGTCGCCGTAGATGACGCGGAGCTCGGTGCTCACCATGATCGACGCCTCGCCGAAGCCCCGAGCGCGGGGGCGCCGGGTTTAGCAGGAGGCGCGCGCACCAGGCAAGGCCGGGCGCGCGCGCCCGCCGGTCAGACGGTCTCGATACGGATGAGCCGCGTGGGCGCGAGCGTCGTCGAGTAGCGATCGATCTCGCCGATCGCGCCGCGCAGGTCCGCCTCGCGCGCGAGGTGGGTCACGATGACGAGCGGCACGGGCTGCCCCTGGTCGTTCTGCTCGCGCTGCTGCACCGCCGCGATGGAGATGCGGTGCTCGGCCAGCTTGGAGGCGGTGCGAGCGAGCACGCCCGGCGCGTCCTTCACCGAGAAGCGCAGGTAGTACGCGCAGCGGACCTCGTCGTGCGGGCGCAGCTCGACGAGCGGCCGGTCCGGCGGGAGCGGGACGCGCCCGGGGCTGCCGGCGAGGATGTTGCGGGTGAGGTCGATGATGTCCGACACCACCGCGCTGCCGGTGGGCATCGCGCCGGCCCCCTGCCCGTAGAGCATGGAGGGCCCGAGCGCCTCGGAGCGGAGCACGACCGCGTTCATGGCGCCGCGGACGCCGGCGAGGAGCGAGCCCGCCGGGATGAACGCAGGGTGCACGCGCGCCTCGATCTGGTCGGGCGCGCCCGCGCCCGCCCCCTCCGCCGGCCCGGTGCGCCGGGCGATGGCGAGCAGCTTGAGCGCGTAGCCGAACTGGCGCCCCCAGCGGAAGTCCTCGGGGCTGAGCGCGGTGATCCCCTCCGTCAGGACGTCCTCGGGCTTGAGCCGCGCCCCGAACGCGAGCTGCGCGAGCACGCAGAGCTTCTGCGCCGCGTCGCCGCCCGACACGTCGAGGGTGGGATCCGCCTCGGCGTAGCCGAGCCGCTGCGCCTCGCGGAGCGCGTCCTCGAAGCGCGCGCCCTGCTCGTCCATCGCGGTGAGGATGAAGTTCGTCGTCCCGTTGACGATGCCGTGGAGGGAGTTGATCCGGTCGGAGGCGAGGGCCTCGCGGAGCGTGCGGATGATCGGCACGCCGCCGCAGACCGCCGCCTCGTAGTAGACGTCCACGCCCTGCCGGCGGGCGAGCCGGAAGATCTCCTCGCCGCGCGCGGCGAGGAGCGCCTTGTTCGCGGTGACGACGTGCTTGCCGCGCTCGAGCGCGCCGCGGACGAGGTCGAACGCGCTGTCGACGCCGCCCATGAGCTCGACCACGACCGCGATCTCCGGATCCTCCAGCAGGTCCTCCGGGCGCGTGGTGAGGAGCGCGGGATCGAGCCCGACGGCGCGCTCCTTGGTCGCGTCGCGCACCGCCACGCGGCGCACGGCGATGCGCGCGCCGAGCCGCGCCTCGATGTCGTCCGCGTGGCTGCGGAGGATGGAGAGCACCCCGCCGCCGACGGTGCCGAACCCGGCGATCCCGATGCCGACCTCGCGCATCACTTGCCTCCGATCCGGTACGCGCGCAGCACCGCCCGCACCTGCGGCGTCACCGCCGAGCCCACGACCGAGAACGTCTCGAGCTTCACCGGCCCCACCCCGGGCGCGTAGGTGATCTCGAGCACGTGGTCCGCGTCCGGCCCCGCGCGGTTGTGCGCCCGCACGCGCACGCAGCCCTGGAACGCGCCTGCCGGGGTGGTCACCGCCTCGCCCACCCCCGCGATCTCGTACCGCTCCGTCGAGCTCGCCGAGACGATGGAGGTCCAGCGCGTGCCCGCCGCGATGGGGCCGCACAGCAGGCGGCGCGTCCGATCGTGCAGGCAGCCGGCGTCGGCGCGCAGCTCTCCGCGCTCCGTGTCCTTGAAGTAGCCGTCCGCCGTGCGCTCGACGATCCGGACCGTGCGCTCGTTCCCGCGCTGAGCGGGCGGCAGGACGGGCGACTCGTCGCGGTAGATCCATTCGTTCCCGACGGCGAGCGGGAAGTAGTCGGCGGGCCCGGCGCCGGGGGCGGCGGCCGCGGCCCGTGGGGTGGGCGCGCGGGCGCAGGCGAGAGCGATCAGGGAGACGGCGGCGAGGGAGCGGAGCCTCATGGGGCCCGCATCTTAGCGGAAACCGCCGAGCCCGAGGCCTCCGCGCGCGCGGAGAGCTCCGCGAGCGCCTCTCGCGCGGCGCGGCGGACGGCGGGATCGGGGTGACCGGCCTCGAGCGTGAGCAGGTACCCCTCCGCCTCGGAGCCGCCGAGCTCGCCCACGATCCGGGCGACGCGCGCGGTCAGCGCGGGGTCACCGCCCTGCGCCACCTCGATGAGCGGGGCCACCGCGCGGCGGTCGCCGATCTGCGCGAGCGCGCCCACCGCGCGCTGGACGATCTCGGGATCGGCGTCCCGCAGCCGCTCGAGCAGCGCGGGGACCGCCTCCGGGCTGCGCCGGTCGGCCAGCACGCGGATGGCGTGATCGCGAACCCGGGCATCACGCGAGCCGAGATCGGCGAGGAGCGCGTCGAGGGGCTTCGCCTCGGCGGCGAACCCGAGCGCGAGCCCCTTGGCCGCGTCCGCCGCCGCGGCGCCGAACGCGGTGCGCCAGGCGTCCCGGGGCGTCCGGCCGGCGAGCGTCGCGGTGGCGGTGCTCGTCTCGCGCACGATCTCGCCCGCCTCCGGGTTCACCGGGGCGAGCTGGAGCTCGATCGCGATCTCCACCCGCGGCGCGCTCCCCGCGAAGCCGTCGGGCGCGAGCCGCACCCCGAGCACGTCGATGCGCGCGCGGTAGGAGCGCTCGCCGTCGGCGAGCCGGAAGCCCGCCTCCCCCAGCGCTGCGCGCGCGGCGCTCTCCAGGCTGGGGACGTCGAGGCCCGCCTCCCGCAGCGGCTCCGCCAGCGCACCGTCGGCGATGCGAACGCTCGCGATCGACGCCGGCTGGGCACCGCGGCGGCAGGCCGGCACCGCGGCGATCAGGGCCGCGACGGCCACGATCACCCCGGTGACGCCTCGGCGCGCGCTCCGCATCGTTACCCGCCGGTGTCCCCGTCGTCCTGCCGCGCAGCCGGGGGAGGTGGCGCGGACTGCGGAGCGGCGACAGGCGCCTCGGGAGCGGCGACGCCCTCGCGAGCGCCCTGCGCCGGTGCCTCGCCCGCAGCGCCCTCCGCGCCGGCCGCGGCCTGCCCCTGGGGAGCGCCCTCTCGCGAGCGACCCCGACCGCCACGCCGGCGCCTGCGCCGGCGGCGACGGCGACGGTCTGCGCCGGCTCCGGCCTCGCCGGCGCTCGCCTCGGACGCGGTGGCGGGCTCACCCTCGGCCGAGGCCTCGGACTCGTCCTCGTCCTCCTCGCCCTCCGGCCCCTCGTCGTCCAGCTCTGCGGGCACCTCGATGGACGTCTCGCCCCGCGGCGCGACGGGCTGCGGCGGACGCGACGGCGCGACCGCCTCGGCAGCCGCCGCCGCGCTCGCGATGACCTCGCCCGCAGCCGGCTCCGCGATCGGTGCGCCGCTCGGCTCCTCCGACGCCGCCTGAACCGCCTCGACGGACACGGTCCGCTCCTCGCGGCGGGCCCCGCGCGGCTCCCGGTCCCGGTCCCGGTCCCGGTCCCGCTCCCGGTCGCGCTCGCGAGGCTCCCTGCCCTCGCGGCGATCGCGCTCCTCGCGCCGGGCACGCCGGGCCGCCTCCTCCTTCTCGGCCTCCTCGGCCGCGGCGCGGAAGAAGCCGTCGTCGACCTCCGGGATCACCACCGGGACGGTGCCGAGCCCCGCGTCCGCGAACGCCTCGGCGAGCGCCTCGCCGCAGAGGAGCACGATGGGCAGCTGCCCCGCCGCCGTCGCCTCGGCGCGCGCCTCGCGCGCCACCTCTCCGGCGCTGACCACGATGCCGATCTGGGCGCCGTAGTGGGCGAGGTCGCGGCGGAGCTCGGTCACGTCGCGCCGCGACGCGTCCGCGCCGTTGCGCACGATCCGGATCCCGTGGCGCAGGTCGCCGAGCCCCATCTTGAGCCGCGCCGTGTAGATCACGTGCTCGCGGCTGCGCTTCGCGACCTTGAGCTCGCGGAACCCCATCTTGTCGAGCAGCCGGGACGCGACGTGCTCGATCGTGGCGGCGTCGCACTCGCGCAGGCGGCGGCGCAGCCCGGCGAGGGCCGCCCGGCGCAGCTCGGTCGCGGTCTGGACCGGCGCGGCACGCGCGGCAGCCGGAGCGGCGACACGCTCGCCCGGCTCGGGCTGCGCGACGAGCGTCACGGAGTCCCCGTCGACGAGGAACAGCGCCTTGCGCCCGGCCGACTCGCGCCGGCGGTTGTCCTCGACGAGCGCGGCCCGCAGCGAGCCGCCGTCGCGGACGAACGCGTCCGGCATGAGCAGCCGCTCCGCGCCCTGCGCGGCGATGTCGGCGAGCGAGAGCGCGCGGCCGGCGCCGGCCAGGATCTCGTAGGCGACCTCCGCGGGCGGCGGGAAGCGGCGCCCGCGCCGCTCCTCCTCCTCCCTGCGACGCGGCTTGCCCGCCTCGCCACGCCCGGTGCTGCGGGCGAGCTCGCGGGAGGGGATCGGGTGGCGCTCGCGCCCCCGATAAGCGGGCTCCCCGTCGGGAGGCGGCTCGACGAGCGCCTCCAGCCCAGCGGGGTCCTCGTCGAGTCCCCATTCGGTCAGCGCGAAGGTGCCCTGCTGCACCGGGATCACCCGCCGGTCCTCGTGCGGAAGGCGGCAGTGCGCGGCGAGCTGATCGGCCATCGTCTCCTCGGGAATCTTCCCGACGTGGTCGAGCAGGCTCTCGCGGATGGCGATCTCCGTGAGCTTCCTGAAGTGGAGGGGCTTTCCTTCGCGCCGCAGCACCTCGATCGCTGCTTCCGTGAAGGTCATGTACGTCCTTGGTAGAGGGAAAGAAGGAGGGGCGGCCCACGCGTCGGGGGCCCGCACCGGAGTGGACATCTTCGTGCGGGGCCCCTGCCCTGTCAACGTTGAAAGTACCTGATTCCGCGGTGATTCTTGGGATCCCATGATCCGGATCCGAACGGGCGCAAGCTGGAAGCACGACCCCGGGCTCACCGCCTCTCTGAGCCGCGCGGAGGGGCCGGCGCGGGTCGCCGCGGCGCGCGCCGTCGTGGACGCGCTCGCCATCGAGGTCGACGGGATCGACATCACCTCCGGGCGGGCGGAGGGGGCGCTCCTTCCTTCGCTCGAGGCGCTCCTGCGGGCCATCTCCCGCGTGGTCAGCGGGGAGGCCCACGCCACCGTCCCGTTCCGCGACGGCGAGCTCGAGCTCGTCATCCGCAGGCGCGGCCCGAGCGCGCTGCTGACCGTGGTGACGCTCGCCCGCCCGTCGCGGGTCCTCGCCCGGGACGTCGAGGTGGAGGTGGAGGCGCTCGCCGCCGCCGCGCTGGACGCCGCCGCGGCCTTCTGCCGCGAGCTCGGCGAGATCCTGCCGGAGGAGGCCGCACGCGAGGGCCGGCGGCTTCGCGCCGCGGCGCGGGCGATCCGGCGCGCCGAGGCGCCCGCGCCCCGCCCCCGCGGCGGTGGCCGGGCGCGCGCGTCCCGCTCCGCCGCGCCCGGCGGGAGGGTCACCTGCGAGCTCGAGCTCTCCGACGAGGAGGGACACCTCCTCGCCTACGAGGGGGGGCGGCCGGATCTGGGATCGCTGCTCGTCCCGGGCCGCCTCACGCTGCGCGGCGCCGACGGGACGCCGCTCGCCCTCGTCCCCGGGATCCCGTTCCTCGCGCTGCGCGACCTCGGGGCGGGCGTGGATCGCCTCCTCGCCGCGTTCCGCCGCGGCGAGCCCCGGTGCGAGATCGCCCTCGCGCGGCCGGGCCGCGGCGGCGTGACGACGCTCGTGCTGGATCTCCGGGAGGGCCAGCTCCTGCGCCCGGAGGGTCCCGCACCTTGCCCGCCGCTCGAGCTCGCCCGGGCGCTCGCCGAGGCCGCCGTGGAGCTCGGGCACCTCGCGCGCGCCCGAAACCCGCGGCAGGCGGAGAACGCGCACCTCGCGGATCTGGAGAGCGCAGCCGCGGAGCGGCTCGCTCACATCGAGGAGCTGGTCGAGGGCGATCGCCCGGCCGAGGCGAGCCCCGGCGCGGACCGGGTCCGCGCGCCGAGCGCGCGCGCGACGTCGCAGCGGCCGCTCGGGCCGGGCCAGCTGCGCCGCCTCGCGTTCCGGCGCGTCTTCCAGCTCGACGCCGGCGCCCCCGCCGGCCCCGGCCTGTACGTGCGCGGTGGCGTGGCGATCGCGGCGGGCGCGGCGGCGGTCGCCGCGGTCGAGCGGAGCACCGGCCGCGTCCTCTGGCGCGCCCCGGGCGCCGCCCACGCCGCGGCGCTGCCCGGGACGCTGCTCGTCTCGCGCGGCGGCGCGCTCGAGGCGCTCGCGCTCCGCACCGGCCGCCCGCTCTGGACGGAGCCCCTGCCCGGTCCCTCCGCGTTCACCGCGCTCTCCTTCGCGCACGGGCCGTTCCTCGTGGTCGGAGGTGGAGCGCTCACCGCGCTCGACCCCGCCACCGGACGGATCCTGTGGCGGCTCCTGCCGCCGGGCGCCGGACGGCTCTTCGCGGCGGCGTTCGGCGGCATCGTCGCGGTGGGAGCGGACACCGGGTTCGTCTACGGCGTGGACGGGACCGGACGCGTCGTGTGGCGCGTGCGGGGCCCCGGCCCGGTGGTGCGGCCCCCCGCGGCGCTCGCGGGGCTCGCGCTCGTCCTGTGCGCCGCCGACTCGGGCGTCGGCGCCGTCGCCCTCGCGCTCGATCCCGCGGGAGGCGCCCGACGCTGGGAGGCGCGCCTCGAGCTCGTCCCCTCCGGCCCGCCCATCGCGTGGGGGCGACGGCTCGCGATCGCGGGCGCGCTCGCGGGCGATCCCATCGTCGCGACGCTGGACGAGGGCGGGGCCCCGGCCTGGACGGTGGTGGCGCCGCTCGCCGGCCCTCCCACCATCGCGGCCGCGGGCGCGCTCCTCGTCGCGCGCGATCCCGCGGGAGGGGTCGTCGCCCTCGGGCGCGAAGGCACCGTGCGCTGGAGCCGTCCCCCGCCGGCCGGGGCGCCGGCGCCCTCGGGCGCCGTGCCGCCCGCGATCGCCCGGGGCACCGTCCTCGTCGCGGCGGACGGCGTCACCGCGCTCGACGCGCGCACGGGCGAGATCGTCGGCGCCATCCCGGGCGTCGCGCCCGCGCGCCTGGCGGTGGACGCCACGCTCGGGCTCGCGCTGATGGACGCGGACGGCCTCGCGACCGGCTACCGCGTCGCGACGCATCTCAGCCTGGTGGCGTGACGCTGCGGCGGGGCCGCTGGCCCGGGGCGGGGGCGCAGCCCCCCGCTACACACCGATGAACAGCCGCTTGCCGAAGTTGAGCGCGAGATCGGCGTCGAAGATCTTCTGGGCCGCCGACTCGACGTCGTACGGGACGCGGTGGAACTCGACCACCCGCTCGTCCGAGTCGTACAGCACGAACGACGCGCGGTTGTCGCAGTCGCGCGGCTGCCCGACCGAGCCGACGCTGATCACGTACTTGTAGCCGCGGCGGAGCCCGAAGCGCGGCGCCACGACCTCGGTCACGTCGCCCGCCGCGTTGAGCGCGAACGCCTTGCAGAGGTGCGAGTGCCCGAGGAAGTTCACGTCCGCCAGCGCGTCGAGGTGAGGCAAGAGCTCCCGCGCCTGCTCGATCGCGAAGACGTACTCGTACGCCTCGGGATCCACCGGGCTCGCGTGCGTGAACTGGGCGCTCTCGATCCGATGCGCGTACGGCAGGCCGCGCAGCCACTCGAGGTGATCGGGGTCGATCCGCGACGCGGTCCAGTCGAGCGCGTGTCGCGCCGCGTCGTAGTAGAAGCTGTAGTCCATCCGTCCGGCGACCGCGGCGTCGTGGTTGCCGAGCAGGGTCACCGCCGCGCGCTTCCGGACGAGCGCGCAGCACTCGTTGACGCTCGCCCCGTAGCCGACGACGTCCCCGAGGCAGATGATCGTGTCCGGCCGGAGCCTCTCGAGTGCCCCGAGCGTCTCGGTGAGCGCCTCGAGGTTCGAGTGGATGTCGGACAGGATGCCGATGCGCATGCGCGGGCGCGCCCCCCCGGACGCGTCGGGATGGTAGCCGCCGCGGCGAAGCGGCGTCAACCCAGGGACGCGCCGCCGAACAGGTCCAGCTCGAGGTCGTCGAAGTGAGCGAGGCGGCGCGCCTCCGCGTAGCGGGACAGGATCTCCGCCGGCTCGAGGGAGCGCAGCCGGTCGAGCGAGAACCGCTCGACCGTGAAGCTCGCGAGCACGCTCCCGAGCACGATCGCCCGCCGCATCGCGGCGTGATCCAGGCCGCCGTTCCGGGCGAGGTAGCCCATGAACCCGCCCGCGAAGCTGTCGCCCGCGCCGGTCGGATCGAACACGGAGGCGAGCGGGACCGCGCAGGCCGCGAAGACCTCCTCGCCCGAGAAGAAGAGCGCCCCGTACTCGCCGCGCTTCACGACGACGGCCTTCGGCCCGAACGAGAGGATCCGCCGCGCCGCCTTCACGACGTTGTGCTCCTCGGCGAGCTGGCGCGCCTCCGCGTCGTTCACGAACAGCAGGTCGACCCGGCGGAGCGTCTCGAGCAGGCTCTGGCGCTTCGAGGAGATCCAGAAGTTCATCGTGTCGCACGCCACGAACCGCGGGCCCCGGACCTGGTCGAGGACCGCGCGCTGCAGATCGGGGTCGATGTTCCCGAGGAACACGAACTCCGAGTCGCGGTAGTGCTCCGGCAGCTCGGGCCGGAACTCGGCGAACACGTTCAGCTGGGTGTCGAGCGTGTGCGCCGTGTTGAGGTCGAACTCGTACCGTCCCTTCCAGCGGAAGGTCCGCCCCGGCCGGCGCACGAGCCCGCCGAGGTCGATCCCGCGGGAGGCGAGGAACCGGACGTGCTCGTCCGGGAAGTCCTCCCCGACGACCGCGACCACCCGCGTCGGGCCGAAGAAGCTCGCGCACGTCGCGAAGTACGAGGCCGAGCCTCCGAGCACCTCCTCGCGGGCGCCGAACGGCGTCTCCAGGGAGTCGAGGGCGACCGAGCCGACGGCGAGCAGCGCCATGTCCACGCGACCTTTCCGCCGGCTGAGCCGGCCGGCCGCCTGATTAGCCCGCCACGGGCAGGCGGGTCAACGCCTGCGCGCGGCGCGGATCGCCGGGCCCGCCCTCCGCGGCGAGCTGTCCGCAGGCGGCGGAGATGTCGCGGCCGCGGTTCTTGCGCACGACGGCGGTCAGGTTCCGCGCGGCGAGCGCCTCCTGGAACGCGACGACGCGCTCGGGCGCGGGGGCGTGGAACGGCAGCCCGGGGTTCGCGTTGTAGGGGATGAGGTTCACCTTCGTCGGGATCCCGCGCACGAGGCCGACGAGCCGCGCCGCGTCCTCGAGCGAGTCGTTCACCCCGCCGAGGAGCACGTACTCGAACGTGATCCGGCGCCCGTTCCGGACCGGGAAGCTGCGGCACGCGTCGAGCAGCTGGGCGAGCGGGTAGCGCCGGTTGATCGGCATGATCGCGTCGCGCTGCGCGTCGGTCGTCGCGTTGAGGGAGACGGCGAGCTTCACCGGCGTCTCCTCGCCGAGCCTCCGCATCACCGGCACGAGGCCGCTCGTCGAGACCGTCACGTGGCGGTGCGAGAAGTTCGGGCCGTCCTCGGCGAGGAGGAGGTCGAGGGCGATCTTGAGGCTGCGGTAGTTCGCGAGCGGCTCGCCCATCCCCATGAACACGAGGTTCGTGAGGGGCCGCGGGCCCTCCCCCTCCCCGAGCTCGACGATGCGCCGGTTCGCCCGATGGACCTGGTCCACGATCTCGCCGGGCGTGAGGTTCCGCGCGAGGCCCATCGTGCCGGTGAGGCAGAAGGTGCAGCCGACCGCGCAGCCCGCCTGCGAGGAGACGCAGAGCGTCCGGCGATCCGGCTCCGGCAGGTACACGGACTCGATGAGCTTCCCGTCGTGGGTGCGCCAGGTCCACTTGATGGTCCCGTCGACCGAGCGCTGCTCGGTCGCCCGCTCGAGCGTCGTGAGCGTCGTGCGCTCGGAGAGCGCCGCGCGGAGCGCGCGCGGCACGTCCGAGAGCTCGTCGAGCGAGGCCGCGCCCTTCTGCTGCAGCCAGCGGAAGAGCTGGCGCGCCCGGAACGGACGCTCCCCGAGCGACGCCACGAGGGCGGTCAGGTGGTCGAGGGGCAACGATCGGAGGTCGGGCCGGGCCTCCGGCCGTTCGGGGTCGAGCAACGCGGTCATCGGGCCTCTCTTCTAAGCGCCGCTGGCCGCGTGCGCCGCGGGCTCCGTCGGCGCCTCGGGAGCCGCCGCGCGCCGGGCGATCTCGACGCGCGTCACGCGCCGCTCGTCGCCCGCCCGGACCGTGAAGGTGAGCCCGTCCCAGGCGACGATCGCGCCCACCGCGGGGACGCGCCCGGCCGTGGCGGTCACGAACCCGCCCAGCGTCTCGTAGTCCCCCTCCTCCGGGAAGCGCACCTCCGGCGGGCGCTCCTCCCCCGCGGCGGTGGCGGCCTCCTCGAGCCGCTCGTTCAGGTAGGCCTCGAGATCGTGCAGCGGGATCCCCGCCTCGGCGAGCCAGACGCCGGGCGCGATCGCCTTCACCGGCGCGGCCTCCACGTCGCCCTCGTCCTGGATCTCCCCCACGATCTCCTCGATGACGTCCTCGAGGGTGACGAGGCCGCTCGTCCCGCCGAACTCGTCCACCACGATCGCGAGGTGCGTGCGCCGGCGCTGCATCTCCTTGAGGAGCCGCGAGATCTTCATGCCCTCCGGCACGAAGAAGGCCGGCTTCACGCACCGCTCGAGCGAGATGGCGCGCGCCTGGCGGAGGTCCTGGATGATCTCGCGGACGAGGAGCACGCCGACGACGTTGTCGATCGAGCCCTCGTAGACGGGCATGCGGCTGTACGGGTTCTCGGTGACGATCCGGAAGAGCTCGTCCTGGGGCGCGTCCCGGTCGACCGCCACCATCCGGGTGCGCGGCACCATGATCTCCCGGGCGACGCGGTCGGCGAACTCGAGCACGCTGTTGAGGAGCTCCTCCTTCACCTCGTCGAGGACGCCCTCCCGCGTGCCCATTTCGATGAGGTACTCGATCTCCTCGCTCGTGACGCCCGGGCCGGTGGCTCCCTGCGCTCCGCCGAACAGGCGGAACAGCCCGCTCGTCGCCCGCGTGACGGCCGACGAGAGGGGCCACATGAGCCACGCGAGCGCCTTCACGAACGGGATGAGGGCGAGCGACACCTTGATCGGGTGCCGCTTCGCGAGGGTCTTCGGGATGATCTCGCCGAAGAACAGGATGACGATCGTGGCCACGGCCGTCGCCCCGGTGACGCCCGTGGCGTCGTTCCAGCCGGCGCGCGCGGCGAGCGTCGCGCCGATGGCGGCGGCGAGCGCGCCCGCGCCGATGTTCACGAGGGTGTTGCCGATGAGGAGCGTCGAGAGGATGCGCTCGGGGTGCGCGATCCAGACGCCGAGCATCCGGGCGCGCCGACCACCCGCGTCGCGGAGCTGCCGCGCGCGCGCGTCACCGAGCGCCGTCAGCGCCGTCTCGGTGCCGGAGCAGAACGCGGACGCGACGAGGAAGAAGATCCCGAGCAGCCACTTCCATGTCGGCACCGCATCCAAGCCCGCGTGCTCCTTTTGCCCTGAGAGACAGAGACGAGACCCGTCCGGGGGGGACGGGTTGAACTGATTGTAACCGGAAACGGCAATCGGGCCGGCACCCGATCGGGTACCGGCCCGACTAAACCTAACAACATCCGAACGTTAGACCTTCTTCCACGCGTACGAATGGATCGCGATCTCGGGGAAGAAGTAGCTCACCTCGACCTTCGCGTTCTCCGGGCTGTCCGACCCGTGGACGGTGTTCTTCTCGATGTCCGTGGCGAAGTCCTTGCGGATCGTGCCCGCCGCCGCCTTCGCCGGATCCGTCGCGCCCATGATCTCGCGGTTCTTCGCGACCGCGCCCTCGCCCTCGAGGACCATGAGGACGACGGGGCCGCTCGTCATGAACTTCACGAGATCGTTGAAGAAGGGACGCGCCTTGTGGACCGCGTAGAACCCCTCCGCCTCGCTGCGGGAGAGGTGCGCCAGCTTCATCGCCACGGGCTTCAGGCCGGACTTCTCGAACCGGGCGATGACCTGGCCGATGACGCCCTTCTCGACGCCGTCGGGCTTGATGATGGAGAGGGTGCGCTCGATCGCCATGTTGCGTTGCTCCTCGTGCTTCGATGGGTGATCGCGGGCGCGCCCTAGTCGCGCACCCGCTTCGCCGCCTTCCGGGCGGACTTGCCGCCGCGCTGGGAGGGGGCCGCGTTGCGGGACGCCGCCCCCTTGCGCGCCGGCGCCTGGGAGGACGCGCGCTTGCCCGCGGCGGCGGGCCGGTGCCGGCTCCGACGCTCGAGGGCCTCCTTCATCGCGCGGCCGAGCAGGTGCGGTCCTTCTACCACGTTGATCCCCGCCTCGCGCATCGCCGCGATCTTCGCCTCGGCGGTGCCGCTCCCGCCGGAGACGACGGCGCCGGCGTGGCCCATGCGCTTGCCGGGGGGGGCGGTGCGGCCGGCGATGAAGCCGACGACTGGCTTGGTCATGTGATCGCGCACGAACGCGGCCCCGCGCTCCTCCTCCGTGCCGCCGATCTCGCCGATCATGATCACCGCCTCGGTCTCCCCGTCCGCCTCGAACTCGCGCAGCACGTCGACGAAGTCGGTGCCGTGCACCGGGTCGCCGCCGATGCCGACCGCCGAGGACTGGCCGAGACCGAGGTCGGTGAGCTGCTTCACCGCCTCGTAGGTGAGCGTGCCGGAGCGCGAGACCACCCCGATCCGCCCGGGCCGGTGGATGTGTCCGGGCATGATGCCGATCTTGCACTGGCCCGGCGTGATGAGGCCCGGGCAGTTCGGCCCGACGAGGCGCGTCTGCGGGCGATCCGCGAGGTACCGCCGCACCCGGATCATGTCCAGGACCGGGATGCCCTCGGTGATCGCGATGACGAGCGGGATGCCCGCCTCCGACGACTCGATGACCGCGTCGGCCGCGAACGGCGGCGGCACGAAGATGACCGCCGCGTTGGCGCCGGTCTCCTGCACGGCCTCGTCGACGGTGTGGAAGATGGGGACCGTCCCCTGGAACTTGGTGCCGCCGCGGTTCGGCGTCACGCCGGCCACGACCCGCGTCCCGTAGTCGAGCATCTGCTCGGTGTGGAAGCTCCCGGCCGAGCCGGTGATGCCCTGCACCAGCACCCGGGTGTCTCGATCGACGTAGATGCTCACGCGCCCTCCGCGCCTTCGACCCGTATCGTTCGACTCGCCCCGCTACGCCGCCGCCGCCTGGACGACCTTGCGCGCGGCGTCGCCGAGATCGTCGGCGGGGATGATGTCGAGCTCGCTCTGGGCGAGGATCTCCTTGCCCAGCGCCACGTTCGTGCCCTCGAGCCGCACGACGAGCGGGATCGAGATGCCCACCTGCTTCGCCGCGGCCAGGATGCCGTTCGCGATGACGTCGCACTTCATGATGCCGCCGAAGATGTTGACGAGCACCGCCTTCACCTGCGGATCCGACAGGATGATCTTGAACGCGGCGGTGACCTTGTCCTCGTCGGCGCCGCCGCCGACGTCGAGGAAGTTCGCGGGCCGTCCGCCGGAGAGCTTGATGACGTCCATGGTGGCCATCGCGAGGCCGGCGCCGTTCACCATGCAGCCGATGTCGCCGTCGAGCGCGATGTACTGCAGGTCGTACTCCTTCGCCTGCGTCTCCTTGGGATCCTCCTCGTCGGGATCGCGCATCGCGGCGATGTCGGCGTGCCGGTAGAGCGCGTTGTCGTCGAAGTTCATCTTGGCGTCGAGCGCGAGCACCTCGCCCCCGACGGTGACGACGAGCGGGTTGATCTCGGCGAGCGACGCGTCCGTCGCGACGTAGGCGTTGTAGAGCCCCGTCGCGAAGCGCACGAACTGGCCGACCGAGTCGCCCGTCAGGCCGAGCCCGAAGGCGAGCCGGCGGGCCTGGAACGCCATGAGCCCGGTCAGCGGGTCCACCCACTCTCGGAGGATCTTCTCCGGGTGCTTCGCCGCCACCTCCTCGATGTCCACCCCGCCCTCGGTGGAGGCCATCACCGCGAGCCGGCCCACCTCGCGATCGAGGGTCATCCCGAGGTAGAGCTCCCGCGCGATCCGGCAGCCCTCCTCGATGTAGACCTTGCGGACCTCCTGCCCCTCCGGACCGGTCTGCGGGGTCTTCAGCATCATGCCGAGCATCGCCTCGGCGTGCTGCCGCGACTCCTCCGGAGAGCGCGCCAGGCGGACGCCGCCGCCCTTGCCCCGGCCTCCGGCGTGGATCTGCGCCTTCACGGCGCAGATGCCGCCGCCGAGCTGCCGTGCGGCGCCCTCGGCCTCGAGCGGCGTGACCGCGAGGTAGCCTCGGGGGACCGCGACCCCGAACTTCCTCAGGATGTCCTTCGCCTGGTATTCGTGGATCTTCACGGCGGGTTACTCCCTCGCCTCCGCGCGCGTCCGCCCTCGTTCGCCCGGCGTGCGCGCTCGGCACGTCCCGGCGCCGGAGGGCGTGAGCGGGATCGATTTGGGGCACTCCTCTACACAGATCCGGCGCTTCCCGCAGTGCTGGATTCCACCCCGGGCCCATCAGGGCCTGAGGACGCTCCCGCGCCTGCGGCGAGCCACCGCGCGGCGCGCGCTCGCCGGCGGCCACGGGTCGAGACCGCACCCGCGCGTGGCGCGCGGCGCGGGGACTTGGGAGGTGGGGGCGGCGCGGGCAGCGCCGGCCCCTCGGGACGCCCACCCGACGCTACAGCTTGGTCTCGGCGACCGACTTCTTCACGCTCTCGACGGACTTCGCGAGCATCCCCTTCTCCTCGTCGGAGAGGTCGAGCTCGACGACCCGCTCGACGCCCTTCGCGCCGATGACGACCGGCACGCCGAGGAACAGGTCCTTCACGCCGTACTGGCCCTCGAGGTAGGCGGAGCACGGGAGCACGCGCTTCTGGTCGCGCAGATACGCCTCCGCCATCGTGACCGCGCTCGCCGCCGGCGCGTAGAACGCGGAGCCGGTGCCGAGCAGCGCGACGATCTCGCCGCCGCCCTTGCGCGTGCGCTCTACGATCGCGTCGAGCTTGGCCTTGTCGAGGATCTTCGTGAGCGGGGTGCCGTTCACGGAGCAGTAGCGCACGAGCGGGACCATGTCGTCGCCGTGGCCGCCGAGCACCACGCCCGTCACGTCCTGCGGCGCCACGCCCGCCGCCTCGCCCACGAAGTACTGGAAGCGCGCCGTGTCGAGCACGCCCGCCATGCCGACCACCTTCTTCTTGTCGAAGCCGGTGACCTTCTGCATCGCGTACACCATCGAGTCGAGCGGGTTCGTCACGACGATGACGAACGCGTTCGGCGCGTTCTGCTTGATGCCCTGCGCGACCTTCGTGATCGCGTCGAGGTTCACCTTGAGCAGATCGTCCCGGCTCATGCCGGGCTTGCGCGGCACGCCGGCCGTCACGATGCAGACGTCGGCGCCCTGGATGATCGAGTAGTCGCTCGTGCCGCCGCCCGTGACGTCGACGTCGAACTTGAGGACGCCCCGGGTCTGCTGGAGGTCGAGCGCCTTGCCCTTCGCGACGCCCTCCATGATGTCGACGAGGACGACGTCGCCGAGGTTCCGCTGGCCGCAGAGCAGCGCCATCGTGCCGCCGATCTGACCGGCTCCGATGAGAGCGATCTTCTTACGAGCCGCCATGAATCTTCTCCCTTCCTGCGAAGAGGTACGAGGAAGCTACATGTGCTTGATGATCTCGTCGCCGAACTCCGAGCACTTCACCTCGACCGTGTCCGCCACGCCCTCGGCCTTCATGAGGCGCGCGAAGTCGTAGGTCACGCGGTGCGCCGCGATGGCCCCGTCCATGCCCTTGATGATGAGCTCCGCGGCCTCGTTCCACCCGAGGTGACGGAACATCATCTCGCCGGAGAGGATCACCGAGCCCGGGTTCACCTTGTCGAGGTCGGCGTACTTCGGCGCGGTGCCGTGGGTCGCCTCGAAGATGGCGTGGCCGGTCATGTAGTTCACGTTGCCGCCGGGGGCGATGCCGATGCCGCCGACCTGCGCCGCGAGCGCGTCCGACAGGTAGTCGCCGTTCAGGTTGAGGGTCGCGACGACGTCGAACTCGTCCGGGCGCGTGAGCACCTGCTGCAGCGTGATGTCCGCGATGGCGTCCTTCACGAGGAGCTTGCCGCCCTGGAGCGCCGCCTTCTGCTCGGCGTTCGCGGCCTCCTCTCCCTTCGAGGCCTTGGTCCGCTCCCACTGCTCCCAGGTGTAGACCTTGTCGGCGAACTCGCGCTCGGCGAGCGCGTAGCCGTAGTTCCGGAACGCGCCCTCCGTGAACTTCATGATGTTGCCCTTGTGCACGAAGGTGACGCTCCTGCGCTTCAGGCGGAGCGCGTACTCGATCGCGGCGCGGACGAGCCGCTCCGTTCCCTCCTTCGAGACGGGCTTGATCCCGAGGCCGGTGCTGCCGGGGAAGCGGATCTTCTTGAACTCCTTCGGGAACTCCTTCTCGAGGAAGGCGAGGAGCTTCTTCGCCTGCTCCGAGCCGGCCTCCCACTCGATCCCGGCGTAGATGTCCTCCGTGTTCTCGCGGAAGATCACCATGTCGACCTTGTCCGGGCGCTTCACCGGCGAGGGCACGCCCTTGAACCAGCGGACGGGCCGGAGGCAGACGTAGAGGTCGAGGAGCTGGCGGAGCGCGACGTTGAGCGAGCGGATGCCGCCGCCGATCGGCGTGGTGAGCGGTCCCTTGATGCCGATGAGGTACTCGCGGAACGCCTCGATGGTCTCGTCGGGCAGCCAGTTGTTGAACTTCGTGAACGCCTTCTCGCCGGCGTAGACCTCGGTCCAGGCGATCTTGCGCTTGCCGCCGTATGCCTTCTCGACCGCCGCGTCGAGCACGCGCTGGCTGGCGCGCCAGATGTCACGGCCCGTGCCGTCGCCCTCGATGAACGGGATGATCGGCCGGTCGGGGACGTTCAGCTTCCCGTTCACCAGCGTGATCTTGGCTCCATCCCTCGGCACAACGGGCTTAGCGTCGGGCATACGGTGGACCTCGCGTGTGGGGAAAACGTGGAGCCGGGTCTTATCACCCAGCCCAGGGGGAGTAAAGGCGCGCCATCGGCAAACGCCCCGGAAAATCGGTGGCTTACAGACTTCAGGAGTCGACGATCCGTGCGCCCTGGAGGGGTCCCGAACGGGCCCGCGCGGCCACTCCCGCGAAATTACTGCGCGTCGCGCAGGAGGCCTCCAGGGCGGTCCACGCGCGGGCGCTGCAGAGCGCGGCGAGCTCGATCTCGCGCTCCCGCCCGAACGAGGTCCGCGCGTGGAGCGGGGCGTAACCCGGGTGGGCCATGAGCTCCGTCGTGCCCTCGCCGAGGCTCGCGAGCGCGGCGACGAGCGCCTCCTCCGTCCAGGCGGGCCGGAGCGCGGCGTCCCCGAGGAATCGATCGGGAGTGACGACGCCGCGGGCGCGCAGGGCGTCGCGCATCCGTTCGTCGATGGCCCGCACCGGCAGGCCGCGCTCCCGCGCCAGGTCGGCGAATGCGTCGAGGACCGCGGGCGCCGCGTGCGCGTGCTTGTGGCTGTCGAGGTGCGTCGGCTCGGCCCCGCGGAGCTCCACGAACCGCGCGAGCTGCGCGCGGAGCGCCTCCTCCGCGGCGCCGCGCGACATGCCCGGATCCAGGACGGCGTGGAGGCCCACCCCCAGGGTGGCCGGGGCCGCCGCGAGCGCCGCGCGCGCGAACGGCGTGTCCACCATGGCCGTGGCGCTCGTGACGAGGCCGCGCGCGTGCGCCTCGAAGATGCCCCGGTCGATCTCGGGGTCGTACCCGAGGTCGTCGGCGTTGACGACGAGGAGCTTCAAGCTCCGGAAGCGTCGCCCCCGCGGGCGCGCCGGTCAAGCACGCAAGAGCGTGTCGGAACCCGCTCGCCGCGACGGGGCGAGCGCGAGCGCGGTCCCATTCGCGGGAGGGCCCCGCGCGAAGCGCGGGAGGGGCGAAGCCCCTCCGGCGGGGAACGGTCGCGAACCCGCGAAGCGGGCGCGACCACGGGCCCCGCCGAGCAGGGGTGGGGCCCCGACGACGGCGGTCAGCCGTCGGCGGGGCGGGGACGCAGTCCCCGTGCGATCACCCCTGCGCGAACCCGCGAAGCGGGCGCGACCGTTCACGGGCCCCGCCGAGCAGGGGTGGGGCCCCGACGACGGCGGCCAGCCGTCGGCGGGGCGGGGACGCAGTCCCCGCAAAATCAATGCAGCGCCGCCCCGTCGACGGTCACTGGCGCGCGCGCCGAGGGCGGCTCGCGCGGCAGGTCCACGACGAACGTCGCCCCCGAGCCGGGCACGCTCTCGACGCGGATCTCCCCGCCGTGCGCCTCGACGATCTGGCGCGCGACGTAGAGACCGAGGCCGAGCCCCCCGAAGTTTGCGATGGGGACGGCGCGCTCGAACCGCTCGAACACGCGCGCGTGGTGCTCGGGCGCGATCCCCATGCCCTGGTCGCTCACGCGCATGCGCGCGTGGGCCCCGCTGGCCTCGACGGTGAGCGTGATGGGCTTCCCCTCCCCGAACTTGGCCGCGTTCACGAGCAGGTGCGTGACCACCTGCTCGAGCCGCGTCCGGTCCCACCGTCCGACGACGGCGCCGAGCTCGAGGCGCAGCGTCGATCCCGATCGCGCCACCTCCTCGCGGAGGTGCTCCGCCACCTCGCGCGCGACGTCGGCGAGATCGAGCGGCTCGTAGCGCAGCTGGAGCCGCCCGAGGCGCATACGCGAGACGTCGAGGATCTCGTTCACGAGGATGGCGATGCGCCGCGTCTGACGCTCGAGCGCCTCGACGCGCGGCTCGAGCATGCGGGGGATGTCGGTCCCCGCGCGCGCGGTGAGCCGGTGGAGGAGCTGGAGCTGGAGCTGGAGCGCCGTGACCGGCGTGCGCAGCTCGTGCGACGCGACGGAGAGGAACTCGTCCCGCTCGCGGACCTCCTCCTGCGCCTTCTCCTGCGCGCGGCTCCACTGCCGCGCCCGCTCCTCGAGCAGCTTGCGCTCGCTGACGTCCCGCACGGCCGCGACGACGCAGCGCCGCCCGTCCACCTCGATGGGCGAGAGGCTGATCTCGGCGGCGAACTCCGCCCCGTCCCGCCGGAGGCCGGACAGGTCGAGGCCCAGCCCCATCGGCCTCCGCCGCGGCGCCGCGTGATACCCGCCGCGGTGGGCGCGGTGCATGGCCCGGAACCTCCCAGGCAGGAGGACCTCGATCGGCTGGCCCGAGAGCTCCGCGCGCGGCCAGCCGAACAGCCGCTCGGCCTCCGCGTTCACGTGCACGATCTCGCCGCCCTCGTCGGCGATGACCATCGCGTCCGGCACGGAGTCGAGCAGCGAGAAGTCCACCGCATTGAGGGTGTTGCCCCGGGCCGCCGGAAAGAAGTCCCGCCCGCCCGCCGTGCGGGCGCCCGCGGGGCCGGACGCCCAGGGGCGCGGTGGCGCGCGAAGAGGAGCGGACCCCACATTCGAGCGAGGCGCGCCGGCGCGCGCCGGGAGGAGCGACCGTCCGATGCCTGCCGCCGGGTCGATCTCGTTGCCCATCGCGATCTCCGCGGCGGCGGCGCTGGCGCTGCTCACCACCGCCGCGCCCAAGCCCGCGTCCGCGCCCGACGGGCGGGTCGAGCTCGAGCTCGCCGCGGCGTTGCCGATGCCGGAGGGACCCGCGGCGCTCGTCGTGCTGCGCGACCGAGCGAGCGGGACGGTGCTCCCGCTGCTCGTCCCGGACGGCGAGGCGCTGGGGGTGGGGGCGCGTCTGGGGCGGGCGCAGGAGAGCCTGCTGGGTCGCGCGCTCGACGCGCTCGGCGCGCGCGTCCGCGCGGTGGAGATCGACGCCGCCGAGGAGACCTCGACCGGCGCGCGGGTCCGGCTCGAGCAGGGGGGGCGCGAGGTGGAGGTCACCGCCCGCCCCTCGGAGTCGCTCGCCCTCGCGCTCGCCTCGCGGGTGCCGATCTTCACGAGCCGGCGGCTGCTCGCCAAGGCCGGGCTCACGCCCGAGGAGCTCCGGGAGTCTCACGCGGCGCTGACCGCGAAGGCGGGCGACGACCCGCTGCGGCTCTGATGGCGCCCGCCGCTTGCGCGGAGCCTCGGCGTGCCGCGGGGCCGGTGACGGCGCTCAGCCGGTCTTCGCCGGCGGGCGCGGCGTCGCCGCGTGCTGCTGCTCCGGCGAGAAGTCGTAGATCGACTCGAGCCGCACGTTCCGGTACCGCTCGAGCTTCATCGCCATCCGCGCCAGGCGCGCGAGGAAGGCGGGCACGTCCGCCGAGTTGCCCTTCCCGGCCGCCTTCTTGAGCCGCTTCACCTCGGCCAGGATGGGCTTGCGCGCCTCGCGCGGGTGGTAGAGGAACGCGCCGGAGAAGAGCAGGGTCCCGTCGTAGGGCAGGAGCCGCGCCTCGAGGAGGTCGCCCTTCTCGAGCCCGGCGGTGGTGCGCCGCTCGGTCACGTCGTAGTCACCACCCGTGAACACGTCGCGCACCCGGACCTTGCCCTCCGAGAGCTTGCGGACCTCGAACAGCCCGTGGAGCGTCTTCGAGAGCTCGTGGTAGGCGTTCGCGTCCTCCGCCGAGAGCGCCGCCCCCTCCGACTCCAGGAACCGCTCGAGCGTCGTGCCCGTGCCGCCGGACGGGCGGAAGTCGTAGAGGTAGAAGTCCAGCATCCCGTTCAGCCGGACCTCGTAGGTGCGGTCCTCGTCGTGCGGCTCGCCGTAGGCCTCGAAGTGCACGCGGCGCGCGGCGAGCAGCTCTTCCTTCCGCTCCTCCGCCGTCGCCCACGCGAGGAGCCGCTCCTGGAGCTCCCCGAGCCTCATCGCGAGCGCTCCATGAGCGCTGCGAAGCGGCCGAAGAGCTGCCGCGCGTCGTGGGGGCCGGGGGAGGCCTCGGGGTGGTACTGCACGCTGAACGCCGGCGCGTCGAGGATCTCGATGCCCTCGACCGTGCCGTCGTTGAGGTTCAGGTGCGTGACCCGGGCGCGCTTGCCGAGCGTCTTGTCGTCGACCGCGAACCCGTGGTTCTGGACCGTGATGTCCACCTTGCCGGTGGCGAGATCCTTCACGGGCTGGTTCGCGCCGCGGTGGCCGAACTTGAGCTTGTAGGTCTTCGCGCCGACGGAGAGGGCCAGGATCTGGTGGCCGAGGCAGATCCCGAAGATCGGCGTCTTCCCGAGCAGCCCCGCGACGGTCTCCTGCGCGCCCACGACCGCGGCGGGATCGCCGGGCCCGTTCGTGAGGAACACGCCGTCCGGCTTCAGCGCGAGCGCCTCCGCGGCGGTCGTGCGCGCCGGCACGACGGTGACGCGGCAGCCCTGCTCGGCGAGGAGCCGCAGCATCGCGCGCTTCAGGCCCCAGTCGTACGCGACCACGTGGAAGCGCGGCTCCGCCTGCGGCCGCTCCGAGTCCGACCACGCGTCGGCGCCGGTCTCGCTCCAGGAGTAGGGGCGATCGGTCGAGATGCGCGTCGCGAGGTCCTGCCCTTCCATCCCGGGCAGCGCCCGGGCGCGCTCGACCAGCGCCTTCGCGCTCCCGTCCGTCGCGATGACGCCCATCTGCGCGCCGGCGGTGCGCAGGTGCCGCGTGAGCCGGCGGGTGTCGATCCCCGCGATCCCGACGATGCCGTACCGGGCCAGGTAGGCCTCGAGGCTCCGCTCCGCGCGGAAGCTCGAGGGCTCCTCGGCGTAGTTCTTCACGATGAACCCGGTCGCGTGCGGGTGGACCGACTCGTCGTCGGGCCCGTTGACGCCGTAGTTCCCCTGCTCCGGGTACGTCATGCAGATCATCTGCCCGACGTACGAAGGGTCGGTCAGGATCTCCTGGTACCCGGTCATCGACGTGTTGAAGACGACCTCGCCGGTCGCCTCCCCGGCCGCGCCGAACGAGCGACCTTCGAACGTCGTGCCGTCCGCTAGCGCGAGGATGGCCCGCTTCATCTTTCCGTCCTGCCCTCCTCGTGGACGATCCGGCCGCCCACGATCGTCATCACACAACGCCCGGTGAGGCGGCTTCCCTTCCACGGGGTGTTCCGGCTCTTCGAGTACATCCGCGCGGGGTCGACCGTCCACTCCGCTACGGGGTCGAGGACCGCGACGTCCGCCGGCGCCCCGCCGGCGAGCGCCCCGCCCGCGAGGCCGAACGCGCGCGCGGGGCCGATGGTCAGCGCCTCCACGAGGCGCCGCTCCGGCAGCGCGCCCGCCCGGACGAGGGACAGGCAGACGGGGAAGGCCGTCTCGAGCCCGGTGATCCCGTTCAAGGCCGCGTCGAACTCGACGTCCTTCTCCACCGCCGAGTGCGGCGCGTGGTCGGTGGCGATGGCGTCGATCGTCCCGTCCGCGAGGCCCTCCCGGCACGCCCGCACGTCCTCGGCCGAGCGGAGCGGCGGGTTCATCTTGTAGTCGGTCGAGTAGCCGGACGCAGCGACGTCCTCGTCCGTGAGGGCGAGGTGGTGCGGCGTCACCTCCGCGGTCACGGCGAGCCCGCGCGCCTTGGCGGCGCGGACGGCGCGAACCGCGCCCTGGCTCGACACGTGCGCGATGTGCAACCGGCCGCCGGTCAGCTCCGCCAGGGCGATGTCCCGCAGGACCATCACGTCCTCCGCGGCGCCCGGGATGCCCTTCAGCCCGAGCCGGGTGGAGGCGGCCCCCTCGTGCATCACGCCCTTGCCCACGAGCTGCAGATCCTCCTCGTGGACCGTGAGCGGCAACCCGAAGGCCTTGGCGTACTCGAGCGCGCGGCGCATGAGCGCCGAGGAGAGGACCGGGCGGCCGTCGTCGGAGAGCGCGACGCAGCCGGCCGCGAGGAGCTCCCCGAACTCGGCGAGCTCCTCGCCGTTCGAGCCCTTCGAGATGGCGCCGACGGGATAGACGCGGGCGAGCCCCGCCGCGGCGGCGCGGGCGAGCACGAGCTCCGTCACCGACGCGTTGTCGTTCACGGGCTTCGTGTTCGGCATCGCGCAGACGGCGGTGAAGCCGCCCGCGACGGCGGCGCGCGCCCCGGTCGCGACGGTCTCCTTGTACTCCTGCCCCGGCTCGCGCAGGTGCACGTGCAGGTCGATGAAGCCCGGGGTGACCCACTTGCCGCGGGCGTCGAACACCCGGGCGTCGCGCGGACGCTCCAGGCGCTCCGCGACCTCCGCGATCTTCCCGTCGCGGACGACCACGGTGCGGACGCCGTCCGTGCCGCTCGCCGGGTCGATGACCCGACCACCCTCGATGAAGAGCACCTCAGCCATGTCGTCCCCGCTCACGCGCCGGTCCGGCCGCGCGCGTCACGCCTTCGCCTCGCCCGACTCGGCGGGGTTGCCGCCGGCGAGCAGGTACAGGATCGCCATCCGCACCGCCACCCCGTTCTGCACCTGATCGAGGATGACGCTCTGCGGCCCGTCCGCGACCTCGGGCGACAGCTCGACGCCGCGGTTGATCGGGCCGGGGTGGAGGATCACGCACTCCGGACGCAGCCACTCGGCCGCCTTCTTCGCGTTGAGCCCCCAGAGCTTCGAGTACTCGCGCGTGCCCGGGATGAGCGGGTCGCCGATGCGCTCGTGCTGGATGCGGAGCATCACCACCGCGTCCGCCCCCTCGATCGCCTCGCGGAGCCCGTAGTGCACCGTCGCGCCGAGGGCCTCGACGCCGGCGGGGATCATGGTGGGCGGCCCGCAGAGCCGCACCCGCGCGCCGAGCTTCGTCATGGCGTGGATGTCGGAGCGCGCGACCCGCGAGTGGCTGATGTCGCCCACGATGGCGACGGTCTTCCCCTCCAGCGTCCCGAGCTTCTCCCGCAGCGTGAAGCAGTCGAGGAGCCCCTGGCTCGGGTGCTCGTGCGCGCCGTCCCCCGCGGAGACGACCGCGCAGCCCACGTGCTCGGCGACGAGCTGGGGCGCGCCGCCCGCCGAGTGGCGGATGACGAGCACGTCCGGGCGCATCGCCTCGAGGTTCCGGGCGGTGTCGATGAGCGTCTCGCCCTTCGTCACGGAGGAGGACGAGGAGGTCCAGTTGAGCGCGTCGGCGGACAGGACCTTCGCGGCGATCTCGAAGGAGCTGCGCGTGCGGGTCGAGGCCTCGAAGAAGAGGTTCACGACCGACTTGCCCCGCAGGCTCGGCACCTTCTTGATGGGCCGCTGCAGGACCTCCTTCATGGAGACGGCGAGGTCGAGGACCTCGAGGATCTCCGCGCGCGAGTAGTCGGCGAGCGCGATGCAATGCTTGTGGCGACCGATCACGTCCCCCTCCTCTTCACGACGACGGCGTCCTCGGGGGCGCCGCCTTCGGTGAGCCGGACCTCGACGACGTCCTCGTCCGCGACCTGGAGGCGGACGCCGACGAAGTCGGCGGCGATGGGCAGCTCGCGCCCGCCGCGGTCGACGAGCACCGCGAGCCACACCCGGCGCGGGCGGCCGAAGTCCACGAGCTCGTCCAGCGCGGCGCGGACGGTCCGCCCGGTGTAGAGCACGTCGTCCACGAGCACGATGAGCTTGCCGGCGACCGGGAACCGGATGTCGGTCGGTCCGATGATGGGGGCCGCCCCTCGCTCCGAGAGGTCGTCGCGGTAGAGCGCGATGTCGAGCGTCCCGAGCGGCGGCTCCGCGCGGAGGCTCCGGGCGAGCTCGGCGCGAATCCGCTCCGCGAGGTGGACGCCCCCGCGGCGGATCCCGACGATGGCCACGTCGCGCGGCGCCGCGCCGGCGGCCCTCGCGCGCTCGGCGATCTCCTCGGCGAGCCGCTTCACGGCGCGCTGAAGCTCCTGTGCGTTCATCTCCACCTCCATCAGCGCTCCGGTCCCCAGTTCGGCCGGGAGAGGTCGCCGTCGACGTCGACCGTGAACACCCGCGTCCCCGTCCGATCGAGGAACGGGTACGTGACGGACCGCTCGTACTGGAAGGCGACGTGCAGCGTGGGCGGCGCCGCGTTCGCGTCGCGCTCCCAGGTCACGTCGGCGGGATCGACCACCACCGCCGGGACTCGGGCCGGGCCGCCGTAGGCGTCCACCCCGTCCACCTTCGCGAGCGTCTCGAGCTTGTGGACCATGTTCCGCACCAGCTCGGCGTCCCGCGGGTTCCGCACCGCCTGGTTGATGTACTCGTGGACGACCTGCTTCACCTCGTAGTGGACCACGTAGACCGGTCCCCACACCCAGAGCCAGTAGGCGCCGCCGCCGAGGCCGGCGAGGAGGACCAGGGTCACCCAGGAGACGGCGCCGCGCTCGGCGCGGCGGGGGCCCGAACGCGCGTCCCGAGGACGCGGCGCGCCGTGGGCGCGCGCGGGGTCGACGGGAGGGACGTGCATCGAGGTGGATCTTCTACCAGCTACTCGATGCGTTTGAAAAGGCGATCGAGCCGGGGCCCGCGGCCGTCGCCCCGGAGCCCTCCCCCGTCCCCCCAGCTCCAGAACACGACCGTCGCCCGCCCGGCGATGTGATCGAACGGCACCTGCCAGCCGCCCTCGCCCCGGCTGTCGGCCGAGCGATCTCGGTTGTCCCCCAGCACGAACACGTGGCCGGGCCGGACGATCTCGAACGGCCCTTCCCGCGCGGCGAGGCGCGCGCGCCGGCACTGGAGCACGTCGTAGGTCGCGACGCCCGCGGCCGCGCCCGTCTGCCAGCTCGCCTCCGCACCGGCGGCGTCCGCGGCGTCCGGCCGCGCCAGCTCGCCGCGCGCGAGCGCCTCGCGGTAGCGGCGGCAGGTGTCCGAGAAGAGCGCCCCGGTGGCGTCGCTCCGCTCCTCGTAGGGGAGCTCTCCATCGGGGGAGCGCGGCTGCGGCACGCCGTTCACGTAGAGGACCTGCTCCCGGAGCTCGATCACGTCGCCCGGAACGCCCGCCACGCGCTTCACGTAGTCCTTCGCCGGCTCGCGGGGGTTCTCGAACACGATGACGTCCCCGCGCCTGGGCACGCCGAGCTCCAGGAGTCGCAGGTGCGTGAAGGGGACCCGGATCGCGTAGGCGAGCTTCGAGACGAAGATGTGGTCCCCGACGAGGAGCGTCGGGACCATCGAGCCCGAGGGGATCCTGAAGGCCTCGACCACGAAGCCGCGCAGGAAGAGCGCGACGACCACCGCCACGAGCATCGACTCGGCGTACTCCCGCCAGAGCGGCCGCGCGCGCCGGGCGAGGTGCACCTCCCACAGCGCGTCGAGCGCGCGCAGGGCGGCCGAGAGCCGCGCGGGCTCGCCCTCCGCCGCGGCCGCGTCCACCTCGTCGGCGGCGGCGAGGATCTCCGCGCGGGCCGCCCCGAGCCTTCGGGCGTCGCGGGCCGCGAGCCGGCGGGCGTCGCGCGCGAAGCGGCGCGCGTCCTTGCGAGCCCGGGCGAGCCGGCGGGCGTCGCGATCCACGCCGGCGCTACTCCTCGACCTTCAGCACGGCGAGGAAGGCCTCCTGCGGGATCTCCACCGAGCCGACCTGCTTCATGCGCTTCTTGCCCTCCTTCTGGCGCTCGAGGAGCTTGCGCTTGCGGCTGATGTCGCCACCGTAGCACTTCGCGATGACGTCCTTGCGGAAGGCCTTCACCGTCTCGCGGGCGATGATCTTCGCCCCGATCGCCGCCTGGATGGCGACCTCGTACATCTGCTTCGGGATGACCTCGCGGAGCCGCTGGCAGAGCTCGCGGCCGCGGTGGTAGGCGCGCTCCCGGTGGACGATGACGCTGAGGGCGTCGACCGGCTCGCCGTTGATGAGGATGTCGAGCTTCACGAGGTCGGCCTCCTCGTAGCCCTTCAGCTCGTAGTCGAGGCTCGCGTACCCGCGCGACACGCTCTTCAGCTTGTCGAAGAAGTCGAAGACCACCTCGGCGAGCGGGATGTCGTAGGTGATCTGGACGCGCTTCGTGCCGACGTACTTGAGGTCGCGCTGCACCCCGCGCCGGTCCTGGCAGAGCTGCAGGATCGCGCCCACGTCGTCGGTGCGGGCGTGGATGTGGCAGGTGAGGTGCGGCTCCTCGAGCTTCGCGATCCGCTGGACCGGCGGGAGCTTCGCGGGGTTGTCGATCTCCAGCACCTCGCCCAGCGTGTCGGTCACGCGGTAGACGACCGAGGGCGCGGTGGTGATGAGGGCGAGGTTGTACTCGCGCTCGAGCCGCTCCTGGACGATCTCCATGTGCAGGAGCCCCAGGTAGCCGCAGCGGAAGCCGAACCCGAGCGCGGTCGAGGTCTCGGGCTCGAAGGTGAAGGCGGAGTCGTTGAGGCGCAGCTTCTCGAGCGCGTCGCGGAGCTGCTCGTAGTCCTTCGCCTCGATGGGGAAGACGCCGGAGAAGACCATCGGCTTCACGACCTTGAAGCCGGGGAACGGGTCCTCGGTGGGCCGGTCCGCCTCGGTGACGGTGTCGCCGACCTTGGCGTCCTGGACGTCCTTCACGTTGGCGACGACGATCCCCACCTCGCCCGCCGTGAGCTGCTGCACCGGCATCGCGAACGGCGCGAAGATGCCGAGCTCCTGGATCTCGAACCGCTTCTTGTTCGAGACGAGCTGGATCTTCTGCTTCGGCGCGAGCGTCCCCTCGAACACGCGGACCAGCATGACGACGCCGCGGTACGAGTCGTACCAGGAGTCGAAGATGATCGCCTTGAGCGGCGCCTCGGGATCGCCCTTCGGCGGCGGCACCTTGCGGACGATCTCCTCGAGGATCTCCCCGATGCCGATGCCCTCCTTGGCCGAGGCCGGCACCGCCTCCGAGGCGTCGAGGCCGATGACCTCCTCGATCTCGGCGCGCACGCCGGGGACGTCCGCGCTCGGCAGGTCGACCTTGTTGATGACCGGGATGATCTCGAGGTCGTGGTCGAGCGCCTGGTAGACGTTCGCGAGCGTCTGCGCCTCGACGCCCTGGGTGGCGTCGACGACGAGGATCGCGCCCTCGCACGCGGCGAGCGAGCGCGACACCTCGTAGGCGAAGTCCACGTGACCGGGGGTGTCGATGAGGTTCAGCTCGTAGTCCTTCCCGTCGCGGGCGCGGTAGCGCATGCGGACGGTCTGGGCCTTGATGGTGATCCCGCGCTCGCGCTCGAGCTCCATGTTGTCGAGGAACTGCGCCTGCGCGTGCCGCTCACTCACGGTCCCGGTGTGCTCGAGGAGGCGATCCGCGAGCGTGGACTTGCCGTGATCGATGTGGGCGATGATCGAGAAGTTGCGGATGTGCGCGTTCGACTGGGGCATGGAACGCGGGGCTTGTAACACGCGCGTTCCCCAGGGGCCACGCCGCCCTCCACGACCTGCCTCGCTCCGGCGGCCGCTTCGAGCGGCCGAGCCCCGCGGCAACGCGGCACGCTCGGATGGCAGGCCGACGTGATATCGGTCCGCCGCGCTCGGCATCACGCGCCTCGCGGAGGCGAGCCGAGGAGCCCTGGCGCGCGCGACCCGCGCCGCGTCCCGATGAACCCGGTCGCTTGCACCCCACCCTGGCTCACCCTTAAGAGGAGCCCCTGCAATACCCGTGGGTTGTGTTGATATACGTGTATGGCACCATATATTGTAGTCACGCGTTGACATCAGGCGGTCGGCTGGTAGAGTTAGCGGTCGGGAGTACGGCGGCGTCGCAAGGGCGAAGGGCGGAAATGCGGCGCTACGCGAGGGGAAATCCAAGACATCGCTGCCTCTGACAGAGGCGGCTGGTAGACCTTCGGCACACCACTGAGGGATGCCGCAGGCACGTTCGATCGGCCGGCCGCACGCGTGAACGCGTGTGCGCCGTAGGGGCAGGCGTTTGCCCGCGCTCACCGGGAGCGCGCGGGGCGGAGGACGAGGGACATGATGGAGCGCGAAGTCACGGGGCAGAGGCCGAGGGGCACGCGGTCGGCGAAGAAGAGCGCGCGGAAGGGGCTCGCGATCCCGCGCACCTTCACGACGAAGGGAGTGGATCCGGCGGAGGAGCTGGTCTGGGAGACGCGCACGGCCCAGATCAACGGCGAGGGCGGCGCCATCATCTTCGAGCAGCGGGACGTCGAGGTCCCGAAGAGCTGGTCGATGCTGGCGACGAACGTCGTCGCGTCGAAGTACTTCCGGGGTTCCATCGGCTCCCCTGCCCGGGAGCGGTCCGTGAGGCAGCTCGTCGGCCGGGTCGTCTCGACGATCGCCGCCTGGGGCCGCAAGGACGGCTACTTCGCCACGGAGGAGGACGCGGCCGCGTTCGAGGCCGAGCTCGCCCACCTCGTGTACCGGCAGAAGATGAGCTTCAACTCGCCGGTCTGGTTCAACGTCGGCGTGGAGGAGCACCCGCAGTGCTCCGCCTGCTTCATCAACTCCGTCGGCGACTCGATGGACTCCATCCTCCGGCTCGCCCACACCGAGGGGATGCTCTTCAAGTACGGCTCCGGCGCCGGCTCGAACCTGTCGAAGATCCGCTCCTCGAAGGAGCTCCTCTCGGGCGGCGGCGAGGCCTCCGGACCGGTCTCGTTCATGCGCGGCTTCGACGCCTTCGCCGGCGTCATCAAGTCGGGCGGCAAGACGCGGCGCGCCGCGAAGATGGTGATCCTCGACGCCGATCACCCGGACATCGGCGAGTTCATCGCCTGCAAGTCGGACGAGGAGAAGAAGGCCTGGGCCCTCATCGACGCCGGCTACGACGGCGGCTTCAACGTGAAGGGCGGCGCCTACGACTCGGTGTTCTTCCAGAACGCGAACCACTCGATCCGCGTCACCGACGCGTTCATGCGCGCCGTCCACGAGGACCGGCCCTGGGAGCTCACGGCCCGCACGGACGGCAAGGCCCTCGAGACCGTCCGCGCGCGGGACCTCATGAAGCAGGTGACCGAGGCGGCCTGGCTCTGCGGTGATCCGGGCATGCAGTTCGACACCACCATCAACGCCTGGCACACGTGCCCGGGCACGGACCGCATCAACGCGTCGAACCCGTGCTCCGAGTACATGTTCCTCGACGACTCGGCCTGCAACCTCGCGTCGCTGAACCTCATGCACTTCCGCGGGATCGACGGCGCGTTCGACGTCGAGTCCTTCAAGCGCGCGGTGGACCTCACCATCCTCGCGCAGGAGATCCTGGTCTCCAACGCGAAGTACCCGACCGAGCGGATCGGGCAGAACAGCGAGGCCTACCGGCCCCTCGGGCTCGGGTACGCGAACCTCGGCGCGCTGCTCATGGCGAGCGGCCTGCCGTACGACTCCGACGGCGGCCGCGCCTGCGCGGCGGCGATCACCGCGCTCATGACGGGCGAGGCGTACGCGATGAGCGCCCGCATCGCGGAGCGCATGGGGCCGTTCGCCGGGTACGAGAAGAACCGCGAGCCGTTCCTCGGGGTCGTCCGCAAGCACTCGAACCACGTGGACCGCATCGACCCGACCTTCGTCGAGCGCCCGCTGCTCGACGCGGCGCGGGACGCCTGGAGCGACGCGCTCCGGATCGGGACCCAGAGCGGCTACCGGAACGCGCAGGTCACCGTCCTCGCGCCTACCGGCACCATCGGGTTCATGATGGACTGCGACACCACGGGCATCGAGCCGGACATCGCGCTCGTGAAGTACAAGAAGCTCGTCGGCGGCGGCGTGCTCAAGATCGTCAACAACACCGTCCCGCTCGCGCTCCAGCGGCTCGGGTACTCGGCCGAGTCCATCGCCTCGGTCCTCCAGTTCATCGACGAGGTCGAGACGATCGAGGGCGCGCCCGAGCTCCGCGACGTGCACCTGCCGGTGTTCGACTGCGCGTTCAAGCCGCAGAACGGCACCCGCTCGATCCACTACATGGGCCACATCCGCATGATGGGCGCGGTCCAGCCGTTCCTCTCGGGGGCCATCTCGAAGACCGTCAACATGCCCACGAACGCGACGCCGGAGGACATCGAGACGGCGTACGTCGAGGCCTGGAAGCTCGGGCTCAAGGCCATCGCGGTCTACCGCGACGGCTGCAAGCGGAGCCAGCCGCTCAACACCGGCAAGGCCAAGGAGGAGAAGCGCGAGCCCACGGGCGAGCGGCTCGCGCGGCGGCGCCTCCCCGACGAGCGCCGCTCGATCACGCACAAGTTCTCGATCGGCGGGCACGAGGGGTACATGACCGTCGGCATGTACGACGACGGCGCGCCGGGCGAGGTCTTCATCACGATGGCGAAGGAGGGGTCGGTGGTCTCCGGCCTCATGGACTCCTTCGCGACCTCCATCTCCATGGCCCTCCAGTACGGCGTCCCGCTGCGGGTGCTCTGTGACAAGTTCAGCCACATGCGGTTCGAGCCGTCGGGCTTCACCGGCAACCCGGACATCCCGATCGCGAAGTCGATCTCCGACTACCTGTTCCGCTGGCTCGCGCTGAAGTTCCTCCCGAGCGAGGAGACCGCCTCCACCGAGACCGCCGCGAACGCGCTGCCGCCGGGCGCCGCTCCGGCCGCGCCCTCCGCTCGCGCGGCGCAGCAGACCGTCGACGCGAAGCCGCTCCCGGCGGCGACGCAGGCAAACGGCACGAACGGCATCCAGACCGCGTACAAGCGCGAGAGCGACGCACCGCCCTGCCCGACCTGCGGCTCGATCACGGTCCGGAACGGCGCCTGCTACAAGTGCGTGAACTGCGGGTCCACCACCGGCTGCAGCTAGCCTCCGCCCGACCTCCGCCGCGGATCGCGGCGGCCTGACATCACGCGCGCCGGGGCGGACCTTCCGCTCCGGCGCGCGCCGTTCTCGGCCCGCCCACGTCGGGGTTTCCGGTGCGGGCAGAGGTCGCGTTCTTGCTCGGGGTTCCTCGGGGTCGGGGTCGGGGTCGGGGTCGGGGTCGGGGTCGGGGTCGGGGTCGGGGTCGGGGTCGGGGTCGGGGTCGGATCGAGGTCGAGGTCGCGGGTCGCGGGTCGAGGTCGAGGGTCGAGCAACGGACCGCCGAGCGTCCCCTCCACCAGCCAGCGCCGGGTCCCTCCTCCCCTGCCCCGGTTTCACCCTCCGCGATGCGTTGCCTGGACGATCGGGACGCCGAACGTTCGTGGCGGAGGTCCCCCATGACCGCGCGTGCCGCCACCGCCCTCCTGCTCCTCCTCGCGGGGGGCTGCGGCTTCTCGCGGGGCGCGGTGCTCGCGCGCCGGGTCGAGCCCGGGCCGCCGCTGGAGGATCCCGGGTCGGAGGCGTACAGGCTGTGGCACGACGGCGCCGGCTGGCATCTGCGGGCGCGGTCCGACCTGCCCCGGCGATTCCACGGCGAGATCGCGGGCGCCGGCCGGGTGACCCCGCAAGGCGTGGCGCCGGACGCGGTGAGCGCGGGCGGCGGCCGCGTCCGCTTCTCGTTCCTGGCGGGAGACGAGGCCGGGTTCGACTTCGGGGGAGGCTGCGTGAACGTGGCGCTCTACATCGACGAAGATCCGCGTCCGCTCCGCGTGTTCATCGGCGCGTTCGGCGCCGCCCCGGGACGGGTGCCGTACCGGGTCTGCCCGTAGGGCTCCGGGCTGCGGCGCGCGGGGCAGGAGCCGGCGCGATCAGCGAAACTCGCGCGCGCGGTTCCCCACCTGCGGGGCGAGCGCGAGCGGCGCGACCGAGCTCACGCGCACGTTCACGACCTCCCCGCTCCGCTCCACCCGGCCGCGCGCGACGAGGAACGGCGCGCCGCGCACCACCGGCCGGAAGCGTTCGTAGACGTCGGGCATCACGACGAGGTTCGCGATCCCCGTCTCGTCCTCGAGGCTCAAGAACACGATCCCCGCGGCGGTCTGGGGTCGCTGCCGGACGATGACGAGCCCGGCGACCTCCACCGGGGCACGGTCCGGGAGGCGAGCGAGCTCGCGCGCGGTGCGCACGGTCGCGCTCGGGAGCGCGGCGCGGAGGACCGCCATCGGGTGGCCGCGCACCGAGACGCCGGTGGTCGTGAAGTCGGCGGAGACCTCCTCCTCGGCGCTCGCCTGCGGCAGCGCCGTGTCCGGCTCCGCCGGGGTCACGCCCGCGAACAGGTCGCCCCCGTCCGCCTCCATCGCGAGGCTCCGCCACACCGCGCTGCGCCGATCCGGCGCGAGCGGTCCCAGGACGTCCGCCTCCGCGAGCCGCACGAGCCAGGCGCGCGAGACGCCCGCGCGGCGCACGAGGTCTCCGAGGTCCGCGAACGGCCGCGCGCGCCGGGCCGCGACGATCGCGTCGCCCACGTCGCGCGGCAGCCCGCGCACGAGGTGGAGCCCGAGCCGGAGCGCAGGCGTGTCGCCGGGAGCCGCAGGCGCGCACCTCGCGCCCTCGAGCGCGCTCTCCCAGCCGCTGGCGCAGACGTCGATCCCCCGCACCTCGACCCCGTGCCGCTTCGCGTCCTCGATGAGCGTGTGCGGCGCGTAGAAGCCCATCGGCTGGCTGTTCAGGAGGGCGCAGGCGAAGGCGGCGGGGTGGTAGCGGCGGATCCAGGCGGACGCGTAGACGAGCAGCGCGAACGACGCGGAGTGCGACTCCGGGAAGCCGTACCCGGCGAACCCGAGCAGCTGGTGGAAGATGAGCTCCGCGTCCGCCGCGGAGATGCCGCGCTGCTCCATGCCCGCGAGGAGGCGTGCCCGCATCGCGGCGAGCTTCTCGTGCGAGCGCCGGTGCGTCATGAGGCGGCGCAGCTCGTCGGCCTCGCCGGGCGTGAACCCCGCCGCGACCACGGCGAGGCGCATGATCTGCTCCTGGAAGAGCGGCACGCCGAGGGTCTTCGCGAGGACGGGCTCGAGCGGCGGGTACGGATAGCGGACCTGCTCCTTGCCGTCGCGCCGGCGCAGGTACGGGTGGATCATCCCGCCCTGGATCGGGCCGGGGCGCACGATCCCGACCGAGATGACGAGGTCGTAGAAGTTCCGGGGCTTGAGCCGCGGGGCGAGCGACATCTGCGCGCGGGACTCGATCTGGAACACGCCGATCGAGTCCGCCTTGCAGAGCATGTCGTAGACGGCCGGGTCCTCGGAGGGGATGGTCGCGAGCGAGTCCGGGTGTGGCCACTGGCCTGCCGCGGCGCCCGCCTCGCGACGGTCAGGGGGACCGAGCGCCGGCGCCGGCCGATGGGCGGCGAGGAGCGCGAGCGCGCGAGAGAGCGCGGTGAGCATGCCGAGCCCGAGGAGATCGACCTTCAGCAGATCGAGATCGGCGAGATCGTCCTTGTCCCACTGGACGATGGTCCGCCCGGGCATGGCGGCGGGCTCGATGGGCACCGTCTCGCAGAGCGGCCGGCGCGTGATCACGAACCCGCCGACGTGGATCGAGAGGTGGCGCGGGAACCCTTGCAGCTCGCGCGCAAGGTCGAGCGTCATCCGCACCCGCTCCGAGGCCTCGACGTCGAGCCCCGCCTGCGCGAGGAGCTCCGGCCCGACCTGCGAGAGGTCCTCGTACATCCCGACGAGCTTCGCGAGCCGATCGACCTGCGCGAGCGACAGGCCGAGCGCCTTGCCCACGTCCCGGAGCGCGGACTTGCCCCGGTAGGAGATGACCTCGCAGACCATGCCGGCGCGATCGCGCCCGTACCGCTCGTAGACGTACTGGATCACCTCCTCGCGCCGCTCGTGCTCGAAGTCGACGTCGATGTCCGGCGGCTCCCCGCGCTCCGCCGAGATGAACCGCTCGAACAGGAGCCCCATGCGGACGGGGTCGATCGCGGTGATGCCGAGCACGAAGCAGACCGCGGAGTTCGCAGCGCTGCCGCGCCCCTGGCACAGGATCCCGCGCGATCTCGCGAAGCGAACGATGTCCCAGACCGTGAGGAAGTAGCTCGCGTACCCGAGCTGCTCGACGAGCTCGAGCTCCCTCGCGAGCTGCCGGGCGACCTCCTCCGGAGGCGCCCCGCCGTAGCGCCAGCGCGCCCCTTCGCGCACGAGCTCGCGGAGGAGCGCCATGCCGGTGACGGGTTCGACTGAGTCGTCCGAGGTCGAGGTCGAGGTCGAGGTCGAGGTCGAGGTCGGGGTCGGGGTCGGGGTCGGGGTCGAGGTCGTTCGCAACGAGCGGTTCGGCACCGGCGCGACGGCGCGCTCGTCCTGGGGCGGGCTCGACATGGCGACCGCCGCGCCGCCGGCGAGGGCGGTGCGATCGACGACGACGGGCGGCAGCGGGTGCTCGCCCCGGATCTCCTCCATCCGGAACCGGCACGTCTCCGCGATCTCCCCCGCGGCCTCGAGCCCCTCGGGGAAGTCGCTCCACAGCCGCGCCATCTCCTCGGGGCCCTTCAACGTCCGCTCCGCGTTCGGGAAGAGGCGGCGGCCCGCGCGATCGACGGTGGTCCCGTGGCGGACGCAGGTGAGCACGTCCTGCAACACCTGCCGGCGCCGGTCGTGCGTGTGGACGTCGTTCGTGACCGCGACGCGGATCCCGAGCCGCCGGCCGATGGCGCGCGCCGCGAGCACGCGCGCCTCCTCGCCCGCCACCCGGTGGCGCGCGACCGCGAGCGCGAGGCGCGCGCCGAAGATCTCCTTCAGCCGCGCGGCCGCGTCGCCGTCGGCGCCGGGATAGAGCGCGAAGAGCCCCCGCGCGCGCCCCGCCACCGCGTCGAGCGCGAGGACGACCTCCTCGCGCGGGCGCCGCGGCGCCGCCCGCGCCGGATCCTCCGCCCCGTGGGCGCGCGTCGCCAGCCGGCACAGGCCCGCGTACCCCTCACGGTCCTGAGCGAGCAGCACGAGCCGCGCCGGGCGGCCCGGCGTGAGCCCCGTCACGACGAGCTCCGCGCCGACGACGAGCGGGAACCCGCGCCGCTTGGCCTCGGTGTGCGCACGGACGATCCCGTACAGCCCGCTCACGTCGGTGAGCGCGAGCGCCGAGAGCCCGAGCTCCGCGGCGCGAGCGACGAGCTCCTCGGGATGGCTCGCGCCCTCGAGGAAGGAGAAGCAGGAGTGGCAGCGGAGCTCCGCATACGGCGGCCCCGCAGGCCGCGGCTCCCGCCGCGCTCCGGGAGCGCCGACCTCGCCCGTGTCGATCCTGCGTCGCTCGTGGTTCACGTCAGTCGAAGTATCCGTGCAGGTAGAGCCGCCCGTCGGCGGCGTCGCGGTACACCCAGCAGTCCCCCAGGCCGTCGAGCCGGACGCGGTAGTAGTCGCGATCGAACGGCGCGGGCACCCACCACTCCCCCCGCAGCCGCTCCGGCCCCTCCATCGCGAGCACCGCGCGCGCGCGTCCCTCCACCCGGAGCGCCGTCACGCGTCCCCCCTCGCCTTCCGCCTGGATCGGCGTGGGGGGATCCACGAGCCGCGTCGGCCGTGGCTCGGCCGCGGACGGCGCGAGCGCGCCGGCGCCAGGCGAGCCGCCGAGGCTCCGCAGGGCGGAGGCGCGCGCGACGGCGGGGCGGAACGGAACGGCGCGGTACGCGGCCTCGGGGCGGTACCGCTCGACCGGCTCGGCCGCGAAGATCGCGCCCTCGCCGAGCCGGACCCCGAGCCGCGCGAGGACGGTCTCGAGCGCGGCGAGCGCCTCGGGGCGATCGTCGATCGCGAGCTGCTCCACCGCGATCGGCGCGACCTCGATCGCGGCGAGCTCGACGGCGGTCACCGCCCCGGGGAGCCGCAGCGAGAACACGTGCTCCTTCGCCGGCACGAGCCAGCGCGCGGCGGAGGCGGTCGGCTGCGCGAGCGGTACGATGACCCGCTCCTCGCCGCGCGGATCGAGCTTCAGGACCACCTTGAGCCGCGTCGCACCGAGGCCGCGCCCGGCGAGGCGCGCGGCGACCCGGTCGGCGAGCCGCTTCAGCGCGAAGAGGAGCGGCTCGGCGCTCTCCGCGGGCGCCTCGAGCTCGAGCGCCTCGACCGGCAGCGTCTCCGGCAAGTAGGGAGAGAGCGGGGTGTCGTCCTCTCCGCGGGCGAGGCGGGCCGCCGCAACGCCGTCCGGCCCGAACCGGTGCGCGAGGGTGCCCGCCGGGAGCCGCGCGAGCGCGCCCGCGTCGGCGATCCCGAGCCCGCGGAGCCGCGCCGTCACCGCCGGCGTTAGCCCGAGCGCCTCGAGCGGGAGCGCGGCGATCGCCCCCGCGGTCGCCCCGGGCGCGACGTGGAGGAGCTCCCCGGTGCGGGCGGAGAACGCGCCGTGCCGCACGAGCGCACGCGCCGCCGCGCGACCGTCCGCGACCGCCGCGCGCGCCGCGTACCCCATCTCCGCCGCCGCGGCGATCGCGCGCTCCGCGAGGACCCGCTCTCCGGCGTCTGGCGAGGCGTTCCGCCCCGCGCCTCCGGCGAGGAGCCCGGCGGCGCTCGCGTCGAGGAGCACCACGTCCGGCGCGCACGGCTCGACCGCGGGCGCGAGCAGGAGCACCGCCTCGGCGACCGCGCGCAGCGCAGCGCGATCGGCCGCGGGATCGAGCGGGACCGTGCGCAGCCGGCCGCACGCGGCGAGCGCCTCCGACAGCGTGGCTCCCGGGCGGACGCCGTCGGCGGCCGCCGCGCCATCGCAGTGCACGATCCGACCCTCGGAGACGACCGCCAGCGGCCCGTCGCAGCCGTCGGCGCGCTGGCGCCGCGCCCGCTGGAGCGGCAGCTCGGGGAGGCACAGCGCGATGACGCGCAGCCCGCTCGCCTCACGCCGCATCGCCATCCTCCGGGTCCGCCACCCGAGGGCGCCACGATCCGCGCACCCCGGCGGCGCGCGAGAGGAGCGACGCGCCGCCCGCCCACGCTGCCTCGTCCGCCGCGTGCCGCTGGCGCCCCACGATCCGTCCGTCCTCGGCGGTCAGCTCGAGCCGCACGGCCACCGGCACGCGGAGCGCCGTCCCGCCGACCGCAGCGAGCCACAGCCCCACCGCCCCGCCTTTCTCGGCGGCCGCCTGGAGGCGGCGCGCGGCCGCGTCCGCCCCGCGCACCGCGCGCGCGACGGGCACGTCGACCGCCACGGCCGCGAACGCGCCCGAGGCGAGGAGCGCCTCCGCGGCCCACAGCGCGACGAGCGCGGGGTCGCGCGCCGGCCCCTCGGCGGACGTGCGCGGCGGGGGCCGCACGACGAGCAGGCGCGCGAGGTCGACCCCGAGCGCCGCGGCCGCCGGCGGATACAGCTCGCCTCGGCCATCGACGTAGGCGGCGAGGTCTCCCGGTCCCAGCGCCGCGAAGAGCGCCAGCGCGATCGCGGTCTTCCCGCTCGCCCGCCCGCCCGCCAGCTCCGTGAGCGCTCCGCGGCGAAAGCCGCCCTCGGGCAGGAGCGCGTCGATCTCGGGGCGACCGCACGCGAGCGCACCCGCCCGCCGAGCGGGGCGCCGCTCGATACGACGGATCTCGTCGCGGAGCCGCTCTACCAGCTGATGACGCTCCGCACCCGCCGACATGCCGCCGCTGCCTCCGCCCAGGAACATAACTGCTCACGCGTTCAGGTCGCAAGGCGTAGCAACTCGCTCTGACACGCGGGGACGTGATGCTCACCCTATGCGCACACCAGAGAGCCACGGCAGTTCGGCCGGGCTCCGTCATTCGGAGCAGGGAGGGTATTGGAATGAAGCGTCTTGGATGGGGAACCGTGGCCGGTATCGGCGTCGCAGGCCTTCTCGTCGCGGGCATCCCCGCGCACGCGCAGTCGGGCTCGACGGCCGGCTCCACGACCAGCGGCCAGTCGAGCGACGACAGGATGGGCGGCTCGACGTCGTCTCAGAGCGGCACCACGTCGTCCCAGAGTGGCTCGTCACAGAGCGGCTCGTCACAGAGCGGCTCGACCATGGGCACGGGCACGGGGTCCAGCAGCACGGCGACCGACATGGGCACCGGCTCCAGCGCCTCTGCCAGCGACACGTCCATGAGCAAGAACGAGCTCACGGGCAAGGTCGAGAAGTTCGACCGTGACACGAAGGAGCTCACGCTCGCGAACAGCGACAAGAAGCTGAAGGTGAGCGACAGCACGCGCGTGATGAAGGACGGGCAGCGCGCCTCCCTCAGCGACATCAAGGAAGGCGACCAGGTCCGCGCCAGCTTCTCCGGCTCGGGCGACACGCTGCAGGTGAACCGCATCGACGTGATGACCGCCGGGTCGATGGGCACCGGCACCGGCATGGGCACGGGTACTGGCACGGGCACGACGACGACCACGCCGCCCTCGGACACCAGCACGGGCACGGGCACCGGCACGGGCACGACGACCACGCCGCCCTCGGACACGGGAACGGGCACGACGCGGCCTCCGTCGGACTCGGGCACGACGGGCTCCGGCTCGAGCGGCACCACTCCGCCCCCGAGCAAGGGCTACTAGCTAATCCCGGCAGGATGAACGAAGGGCGGGCGGCCGCAGGGGCGCCCGCCCTTTTGCTGTGTCGCACCTGCGCGCGCGAAGCGAGCCGCCGGGGCGACGCCGCGGAAGCGGCGAAGCCGCTCGCGGCGGCGCACGGGACCCGGCGAGCGGGGGCGGGGCCCCGACGAGCTTCGCTCGGCGGGGCGGGGGGCGCAGCCCCCCGTTAGATGGACGCGCGCTTCGCGGCGCCGTCGCGCTCCTGCGCGGCGATCTCGGCGCGGACCTTCTCCATGTCGAGCGTCCGGACCTGGCGGATGAGATCCTCGAGGGCGGCCTCCGGCAGCGCGCCCGGCTGGGAGAACAGGAGCACCTTGTCCCGCAGGATCATGAGCGTGGGGATGGAGCGGATGTCGAACGCACCGGCCAGCTCCTGCTCGACCTCGGTGTTCACCTTGCCGAAGGTGATGTCCGGGTGCTTCCCCGCGACCTTCTCGTACGTCGGTCCGAACACCCGGCACGGCCCGCACCAGGGCGCCCACCAGTCGATGAGGACGATGCCGTCCTTCTCGACCGTCTCCTTGAAGTTCTTGCCGGTGATCTCGACCGTCGTGTTCCCCATCTCCAATCCCTTTCAGCGCCCCCCGCCGTCCATCGGCCCTCGGCGCCACACGAAAGATTGGACCCGCCGGTCTGCGAAAGGATTCAGGGCGTCCACGGGCGGCGCGGCGCCCAGGGACGCCCCTCCAGGGCCGGCGGAGCGGCGAGCGACGTGCCGGCGGTACCCCGTCCAGCACGCCGCCCGTGCGAGCGCTCGGATCAGCGCGAGGGCGGATACTTGTGCAGCTTCCGCTGCAGCGAGCGCCGGTGGATCCCGAGCCGCCGTGCGGCCTCGGAGATGTTGCCGCCGCAGTCGGTGAGCACGCGCTGGATGTGCTCCCACTCGGCGCGCGCGAGCGAGGGCGTCTCGACGCCGGACTGCTTCGCGGTGTTCGTGCCGTTCAGCGCGGCAAGGATCTCGTCGGCGTCGGCCGGCTTCGGGAGATACCCGACGGCTCCCTCGCGGACCGCCTCCACCGCCGTGGAGATGCTGCCGTAGCCGGTGAGCATGAGCACGCGGGTCGCGGGATCGTGCCGGCGCAGCTCCTTCAGCAGATCGAGCCCGCCTCCGCCCGGCATGCGCAGGTCGAGGACGGCCATCTCCGGCGACTCCTTCGCCGCCTCGCGCAGCGCCTCGTCGGCGCTCCCGGCGGTGCGGACCTCGTAGCCGCGGGCGCGGATGGCCGTCGCCAGGCGTTCGCGCAGGACCTCGTCGTCGTCCACGAGCAGGATGCTCGGCAGCGTCTCGTGCGTCGTCCCTTCGATGTTCATGTGCCGCTCCTCTCGGCGGCCTCCGCCGCCGGCAGATCGATGCAGGCCTCGGTCCCGACTCCGGGGCGCGAGGTGATTTGAAAGCTTCCCCCCAGCTGCTCGACGAGGGCCCGGGTGAGGAACAGCCCGAGCCCCATGCCCTCCCCCGGACTCTTGGTGGTGAAGAACGGCTCGCCGACGCGCCGGAGCACGTCGGTCGTCATGCCGCGCCCGCGGTCCACCACCCGCGCGCGAACCCAGCCCTCCGTCGCCGCGAGCCGCAGCGTCACGCGCTCGTCCGGAGGCGAGGCCTGGATACCGTTCTTGAGCAGGCCCCGGAGCGCGTCGCCGAGCGCGCGCGGCGGCCCGACGAGGCACGCGTCGAGCGAGCCCTCCTCGGGCGCGAGCTCGACGCGCTCTCGCGCCGGAAGCCCGTCGAGCGCGGTCTCCACCCAGACGCGCACGCTCATCGGCGCGAGCGGCTCTCCGGCGTGCTCGCCCGCGTTGGCGGACATGCGATCGAGGATGTCGCGGCAGCGCCCCACCTGCTCGCGGACGAGCTGGAGGTCGCCGCGCACCTCGGCGGGCACGTCCTCGGGCAGCGAGCGCTGCAGCTCCTTCGCCACGACCGCGATCGTGGAGAGCGGCGTGGAGAGCTCGTGCGCCGCGCCCGCGGCGAGCGTCGCGAGCGAGGCCAGCTTCTCGCGCCGATCCACGAGCGCCCGCGCCTGCTGCAGCTCCCGCTCGCGCGCGGCGAGCGCACGCGAGACGCGCTGGACGAAGAACACGATGAACACCGACGCGATCGCGAACGCGACCCACATGCCGCGCAGGTGCGAGTCCATCATCTGCGCCGGGTCCATGTGCGTGCGGATGTGGTGCGCCGGCGAGGTCGCCTCTTCGTGAAAATAGAGCGACGCGAACCCCGCGAGGCTCGCCACCATCAGCGTCCAGGACCAGCGCGGCGGCAGGAGGACCGCCCCGAGCGCGACGTTCACGAGGTAGAGCGTCGAGAACGGGTTCGAGGCGCCGCCGGTGAGATCCAGGAGGACGGTGAGCACCGCGGCGTCGAGGAACATGACGGCCGCGACGCTCGCGCTCGTGGCGTTCGGGCTGGCGTGCTGCGCCCACGCGCGGAGCGCGAGGTTGCCGCCGACCTCGAGCACGAGCATCGCGACGAGCGGCACGAGGGGGACGCCGATGTGCGTCCACGACGAGGCGCCGACCACGATCACGACCTGGCCGAGGATCGCCCACCAGTGGAGCTGGACGATCCAGGAGAGGTTCAGCCGCGCGCGCCCGACGCGCGTCTCGCCGTGCGGCGTCGCGTGCTGTAGGACGGGGGGGGTCGCGGGTGCTTCCACGGTCGCCATCTGGGACTGCGGCACGCGCATCAGCCGATACCTCCAGGCGAAACTACCACACCCGAACGCGTGCGGCGCCGGCCGCGACCCGTTGCCGCAGACGTGCGCCACGGCGCGGCTGCTTGACGCATGTCGCGCGCTGACCGTAGGTTGCCACCCCCGTGAGAGGCCGCCGCCGAACCGTCGCTGCCGTGCTCGCCGATGCGTTCGCGCACTGGCCCGCCGCGGAAGGGGCAGCGCTCATCACCGCCTTCGCCGATGCCTGCGGACCGCGCCTCGCGCGCGAGGTCTCGATGCGAGGCCTGCTGCGCGACGGCCGCCTCCTCGTGCTCGTTCGCTCGGAGGAGTGGGCGGCTCAGCTCGTCGCCCTCGAGAGGCCGCTGTGCGAGCGCGTGAACGCTCGCCTCGGTCGCGCCGTCGCGCGCGGGCTCGAGGTGCGCGTGGCCCCGGAGCCCTGATGCGCACGGGAGCGCCGACGCGCGCCCGGACGCTCGCCGCGCTCGCGTGCTCGGTCGCGGCTCTCCTCCAGGGGTGCGCCTCGCCGCGTTCTCCTGGCGCCTCCGCTCCCGCCCCACGTTCGTCCGAAGCTGCGCCGCCGCGCACGGCGGCGCCCGCGCAGGGGAGCTACGGCCCCGAGCCGGAGACGGCGCTCGCCCCCGTCGAGCAGCGGCTCCTCGAGGTCGCGCGCGCGCGCCTGGGCGGCGCGCAGTCCTCCGGGGCGCTCTCGCTCGCGGCGCGAGAGCTCGCGGCCCGAGCCGCGGCGGGCGATCCGGAGGCGCGCTCCGGGCCGGCCTCGCGCGCGGCGCTCGCGCGCGCTCTCTCCTTCGACCCGTCACCTTCCGTGTACGCGCTGCGCGCCCGCCCCGAGGACGCCGCCGACGCGCTGGCGCGCCTCCTGCCCGGCTCGACGGCGAGCCACGTCGGGGCCGGGGCCGTCGAGCGCGACGGCGTGCTCCACGCGTTCGTGCTCGCGGCCCAGCGCAAGGTCGGGCTCGAGCCGTTCCCGCGCGAGGTGTCCGCGGGCACCTCGGCGGTGCTCTCCGGCAGGCTCGCGCGCGGCCTGCGCGCCGCCCGCGTGTTCGTCACGCTCCCGGCGGGCGACGTGCGCGAGGTGGACACCGAGGCGCGCGGGAGCGGCTTTCGAGCGCGGCTCTCCTTCCCTGAGCGCGGGCGGTACACGGTGGAGGTCGTCGGCGAGGGCCCGCGCGGGCCCGAGGTCGCCGCGATCCTGACCGTCGCGGCGGGCGGCGCCACGGTCGAGGCGCCGGAAGGCCCCGCGCGCGCGGCCGCCGATCCCGGGGACCCTGCCGCCGCGGAGGCGGCGATCGTCCGCGCGATCAACGCGACGCGCCGCCGTCGCGGCCTGCCGCCGGTCGCGGCCTCGGCGGAGCTCGCCGCGGTGGCTCGCCGGCACAGCGCCGCGATGCGCGACGCGGCGACGGTGGCGCACGTCCTCCCGGGCTCGGGCGAGGTCGGCGATCGGCTCCGGCACGCCGGGGTGGCGTACCGCTTCGCGTACGAGAACGTCGCCCAGGCGCCGCGCGCGCTCCTGGCGCACGCCAAGATCGAGGAGAGCCCGGCGCACCTCGCGAACCTCCTCGCGCCGGCGACGCTCGTGGGCGTGGGCCTCGCGCACGGCACGCTCCGCTCCGGCGCGCCCGCCGTCTACGTCACCGAAATCCTCGTGCAGCCGCCCGACGACGGCGGGGAGAGCGCGCTCCTCCCCGACGCGCGCGTCCGCGAGGCGCTCTGGCGCGAGCGCGCCCGGCTCGGGCGCCCGCCGCTCCTCGGGGATCCCGCGCTCGACGCCCTGGCGCGCGAGGCCGCCGAGACGATGCGGCGCGCGGACTCGCCCGAGGCAGGCGACCTCGGCGCGCGGGCGCTCGCCGGCCGGGCCCTCTCGGCGGTGGACGTGTTCGTGGCGAGCGCCCCGGCGGAGACGATCCGCTCGCGCAACCTGCCCGACCCGCGCTTCCATCGCGTGGGGGTCGGCGTGGCGACGGGGGACAGCCGGCGCTACGGCGCGCGGCGGCTCTGGATCGCGGTGATCTACACGGACTGAAGCGCTCGATGCGGCGCCCGTCGCGCGCGCCCGGGTCGGCCGGGGCTGCCGTGTGCGTCCGGCGGGGCTAGACGAGCCTCCGCTGGGTGGCGTAGCTCTCGAGTCCCCCCTCGACCTCGGGCTGCAGGGCGTGGAGGGGGCAGCGGGTGCAGGTCCAGCTGTTCCAGCCCTGCTTCACGGCCTCGTCGAGACAGGCGTCGTAGTAGTTGCAGAAGAGGTTGCGGTGACCCTCGACACCACGGTCGGGGTTGATCGGAGCGGTGAGCTCGGTGGGGCAAGGCTTGTCGAGCACGATGGACTCCTCTGGATGGCCGGGCCATCCCTCCAAGCCGCGCGAAGGCGCAGCTCTCCCCCGTCCGATCGTCCCGGTCCCCCCTCGAGAACCGGCGTACGACCCGGCGCCGGTGCAAGCGCCGTGGCTCGCGCGAGCCCCTCATCGACAGGGGCCGGGCGCGCGCGCTATATGGCGCCGCTCGATGCAGCGAGTCAAGCCCCACCGGACGCCGAGTGAACCCATTCCTGAGCGCGATCAGGAAAGATTTGCACGCGCCGGGGCTTACGTCCGCGTGGGTTTTGCGTTGCTTGCTTTACTTTGGGTTGGGTCGGCCCGGGCCGCCGCGCGGGAGCCGCTGTGCGACTGGCTCTCCGGCATCTCGGAGGCCGCGCAGGCGCAGGCGGACGGCGATGGAGCGGCCGCCGAGATCGCCGCCCGGCGCGCCCTCGCC
>NZ_JAKZLF010000033.1 GCF_022808855.1 Anaeromyxobacter soli | reverse complement strand
GGGGGCGGGAGGGGGCGGGAGTGTCGCCCGACGGGCGGGGCGAACGCAAACGGTGGCCGGGCCCGGGGCGGAGGCGCACCGTTCACGGGTGACCGAGCTCCTCGGCTGGCTCAGCTCCCTCGTCCTCGTCGCGACCCTCGCGAAGCAGGTGCACAAGCAGTGGAAGGAGGGATCGAGCGAGGGAGTCTCGCGCTGGCTCTTCGTGGGCCAGATCGCCGCCTCGACCGGCTTCACGCTCTACAGCGCGCTCGTCGGCAACCCGGTGTTCGTCGCGACGAACGCCGTCCTCCTCGCGAGCGCGGTGGTGGGGCTCGTCATCGTCCTCCGCCACCGGCGCCGCGATCGTCGGGCGCGGGCTCGGGGTACGTCACCTGGCGCCCCTCGATCCGCGCGAACGGCGTGAGCCGGTGCGGCCGCGTCCGCCCGCGCCCGACGATGTGCTGGACGACGACGCCGCGCGCGAGCAGCGCGTCGGCGATGAGGGAGCGGTGGCAGCGCCACGGGACCGCCTCCGCGCACAGGATCGCGACGGGCCCCCCGCGGGCGACCGTGCGGAGCTGGACGAGCCCCTCCTCGAACTCGGGCGTCGCCATGTGGTCGGCGTAGCCGCGGAAGCTCGCGTTCCTCCACCCCGCGTTGGGCGAGTCCTTGCGCGCGCGCCGGAGGCCGCCGAGCGCGGGCAGGTGCTCGTAGCCGATGCCCGCGGCGGCGAGCGCGCGCGCGAGCGCCGGCCCCTCGTACTGCGGGTTCGCGCGCGAGCGCGGGATGGTCCGGACGTCGGCCACCGTGACGACGTCCGCGCCCCGGAGCAGCTCGACGAGCTCCGCGATCGGTCGCGTGGAGTGGCCGATGGCGAGGACCTGGGCCTTCCCCCACCCCGGGGCGGCCCGCTGCCGGCGTTCGCGTTCCTCCTCCATGCGACGCCATCTCATGGGTGGAGTGGGGTCCTGCGTCCAGCCCGCGACGGGGCCTCCTCGCGCTCCCCCTCCCCTCACCCACGGACGGCCCGAGCTCCGGAACCCTCCACGCGGAGAACGGCTCCAACGCACCCATGACCTCCCAGCCCGACCCCGTCATCGAGATCGAGCCCCGCGCCCTGGAGACGCTCCGCGCGCTCGCCAGCACGGGCGAGCACGCGCAGTACGTCCGGATCCACGTCGGCCATGGCTGAGGGGGCGTGAGCTTCAACCTGTCTCTGGACGAGACGGCCGACCCGCAGCGCGACGTGGTGATCGAGGAGGACGGGATCCGGTTCCTGGCGGAGGCGCGCCAGCGGGAGCTCGTGGACGGGCTCCGCATCGAGATCCAGCGCGTCTTCGGGCGCGAAGGGCTCGTCGCCTTCAACCCCCGGCTGGAGCCGGGCGGCTGCTGACGAGCCGCCCGCCCCTGCGCCGCTCCGCGGCCGGGGGAGGCGGACGCTCCGCTCCCACCAGGTCCCAGGGGAGCCGATGATTGACAACCACCCGGCCTCGGCCGCATAAGTTCCCGCCGATGCTGGGCAAACGCAACGAAGCGAAGCGATGGCCGCGCGGGCAGAAGTTCACGCTCTCCCCGGAGGGCGCGGACGCCGAGGCCGCGTACCGCAACGTCGTCGCGGAGGCGCGCTCGAGCGGCCGGGCCGCGCTCGACGCCGCGCTCGCCGCGTGGGCAGGGCCGCATCGCGTGGCGCCGGCGGACGGGATCGTGCTCGCGGAGCTCCGCGGCAAGCGGCTCGGCGTCCCGGATCTCGTCCGCGAGCTCGAGGCGGCGGGCATCGCCGCCGATGAGGTGCGCGCCTCGCTCGAGCGGCTCGTCGCCGCGGGGGTCGTGGCGCCGATCCCGCTCGCGTCGCAGCTCGGCAACTGAGGTCGAGCCGCGAGCGCCGCGCGCTCTCACCTCGCGCCCGCGGCCGCTCGCGCGCCGCAGGCCGTCCTTCAGTCCCATCCCCGCCGCGTGGCCTTCCGCTCGCCGCGCCGCTTCTTCTCGGCGATGCGCCGCTCCTTGGAGCCGCGCGTCGGCTTCGTCGGCCGGCGCGGCTTCGGGCGGTGAGCGAGCGCGCCGAGCCGCTCTCGCAGCCGCGCGAGCGCCGCCGCGCGGTTCTGCAGCTGGCTGCGCCGCTCCGTCGCGGTGACCGTCACGCCGGTGGGGCGGTGGACGAGGCGCACCGCGCTCTCGGTCTTGTTGCGGTGCTGACCGCCGGGGCCGCTGCCCACGAAGAACGCCTCCTCGCACTCGGCGAGCAGCGCCTCGTCGGGGAGCGCGCCGGCGCGGCGGGCGGCGGCGCGGAGCTCGTCGGATGTCACGCGGTCCTCCGGTTCGGTCGTGCGGAGCCTACGCGCGGTCGGGCCCGACGTGGAGCCCGAACACGCCGCTCGGCCGAGGTGCGCGTGCGCACCGCTCGCCGCAGGATGTCCCACCTGTCGGCGAAGGGGGCGAGGGAGCGCACGGTTGACCGGGCGGAGAGTAGCCGCGATCATCCGCCGCACCCTCATGTCCGTCGCGCACCCCCGGAAGGTAGCCGTCACGATCGTCGCCCTCGTCGCGGCGACCGCCGGCCTGATGCTCTACAAGGTCCGCGCGCTCGGCTACTCGCTCGCGGACGTCCTGCCGGTGCGGCAGTACGAGGTCACGTACGCGCTGCGGCTCGACGGGCACGGCGGGGACGTGCGCGTGCGGACGTTCCTCCCCGCGAGCGACGCGCGGCAGACGATCTCCGACGAGCGGACCGAGTCCGCCGGCTTCCACCTCTCGCAGGTGTTCGACGGCCCGAACCGCGTGGCGACCTGGGTCGGCGCGCAGGTGCCGGACGGCGCGGAGATCCGGCACACCGTCAAGATCGTGCCGCGGCGCGTCTCGTACCGCATCCCCGCCGAGCTCGCCGTGCCATCCTCCTATCCTCCCTCGACCGCGGCGGCGCTCCGCCCGGAGAAGGAGATCCAGGTGGACGCGCCGGAGATCGCGGCCACCCTCGCCCGCATCGGGGCGGACCGCGGGACCGTGATGGAGCGGCTGCGGCGGATCCACGACTACACCCACGGGCTCACGACCCGGCCGTTCAAGGGGACCACCGACGCGCTCACCGCGCTCCGCCTCGGCGAGGCGAGCTGCAACGGCAAGAGCCGCCTGTTCGTCGCGCTCGCGCGCGCGACCGGCATCCCCGCGCGCCTCGTGGGCGGCCTCATCCTCGAGCCCGGCGTGAAGCGCACCTCGCACCAGTGGGTCGAGGCGTACGTGTCCGGCCACTGGATCCCGTTCTGCCCGACGAACGACCACTTCGCCGAGCTGCCCGAGCGCTACCTCTCCCTGTACTACGGCGACGAGGTCCTGTTCCGGCACACCTCGGACGTGAACTTCGACTACCGGTTCGACACGCGCACGCAGCTCGTGCCGTCGCCGCGCGCGAAGGCCTCCTTCACCTTCCTCGACGTGTGGGGCCTGTTCGATCGCCTGAAGCTGCCGTTCAGCCTGCTCCGGACGATCCTCATGCTCCCCATCGGCGCGCTCCTCACCGTGCTGTTCCGGAACGTCGTCGGAATGCCCACGTTCGGCACGTTCCTGCCGGCGCTCCTCGCGGCCGCGGCGGGGGAGACCGGCGCGGGCTACGGCGCGCTCGCGGTGCTCATCGTGGTCGCGGCGGTCGCCACCGCGCGCTGGGCCGTCGCGCGGCTCGAGCTCCTCCACTCGCCCACGCTCGCGATCCTCCTCTCCGCGGTGGTGGTCACGCTCGTCGGCACCTCGATGCTCGCGGAGCGGCTGGGCGTCGCGGGGCTCACCCACATCACGATGTTCCCGCTCGCGGTGCTCGCCATCTGCGCGGAGCGCTTCTACCTGTCGCTCACCGAGCACGGCCCGCGCGCGGCGGGCAAGGAGCTCGGGGGCACGCTCGTGGTGATGCTCGCCTGCTACGTGGTGATGAACTCGCTCGCGCTGCAGGTGCTCGTCATCGGCTTCCCCGAGGTGCTGCTGCTCGCGGTCGCCGCGAACGTGTACCTCGGGCGCTGGGTGGGGATGCGCCTCAGCGAGTACCGCCGGTTCCGCGGGCTCCTGACCGGAGGCGCGCCGTGAGCCTCCTCGCCGCGGCGCGCGGCCGCGTGCGCGCGCTCCTCGCCCGCCGCGAGGCGGTCTACGGCATCAACCGCCGCAACCTCGTCCTCGTCTACCCGAACAACGACCGGCGCGACTACCCGCTCGCCGACGACAAGCTCCTCGCGAAGGAGCGGTTCGCGGAGGCGGGCGTGCCGGTCCCGGAGACGCTCGCGGTGTGCGACGGGCTCTTCTCCGTCCCCGGGGTCGTCGAGGCGCTGCGCGGCCGGTCGCGGTTCGTCGTGAAGCCGGCCAACGGCTCGGGCGGCGGTGGGATCCTCGTCGCGGGCGAGTGGCTCCCCGACGCCGGCGGCTGGCGCCGCGCCGGCGGCGCGCTCCTCACCCCGCACGCGCTCGCGCGGCACCTCGCCGACGTGGTCTTCGGGGTCCACTCGAACCAGCTCGAGGACCGCGCCTTCGTCGAGCGCCGCGTCGACCCGCACGACGTGTTCGCCGCGCTCTGGGCCGACGGGCTCTGCGACGTGCGCGTCATCACCCTGCGCGGCGAGCCGGTGCTCTCGATGATCCGGGTCCCCACCGCCGAGTCGGGCGGTCGCGCGAACCTGCACCAGGGCGGGCTCGGCATCGCGGTGGAGCTCGAGACGGGCCGCACCTCCCGCGCGCTCCACCACGGGCGCGCCGTGGAGCGCCACCCGGAGTCGGGGGCGCCGCTCGTCGGGATCGCCCTGCCTCGCTGGCCGGAGATCCTCGACGTCGCGCGCCGGGCCGCGCGGGCCGTGCCGCTCGGCTACCTCGGCGTGGACGTGGTCGTCGACCGCGAGCGCGGCCCGCTCGTCCTCGAGATCAACGCCCGCCCGGGCCTCGAGATCCAGAACGTGACCGGCGTCGCGCTCGGGGACGCGCTCGCGGGGCTCCCCGCGGTGGTCGAGGTCCCCGGCGCGCTCGCCGCGAGCGGGAGCGCCGCATGAACCGCCTCGTCCTCGACCGCCTCTGGCCCATGCTCCTGTTCCTCGGCGTGCTGCTCGCGGGCGCGCTCGCGCTCGAGGGGTTCGCGGCGCGCCGCGGCAACGACCCGCTCGTCATCTCCATCGCCGGCGACGAGGAGTCGCTCGGGGACGAGGGCGACGCGCCCGCCGCGCCCGCCGCGGCCGGGGAGGAGGGGCCGGTCTCGGAGGCCCACGCCCGCGCCCGGCGCGCCGCACGCCGGGGCGAGAAGCCGGAGGCGCTGAAGCTCTACGAGGCCGCCCTCGCCGAGAGCCCCGGCTCCGCCGCCGTGGAGGAGGAGCTCGGCGCGGTGCTCCTCGCCGCGGGCGACGCGGCGACGGCGCTCCCGCACCTGGTGCGGGCGGAGCAGCTCGGGCCGGGCCCGCAGCGCGCGCTCCGCGTCGGGCTCGCCCGCGCGCGCCTCGACGACCTGGACGGCGCCGAGCGCGATCTCCGTCGCGCGCTCGCGCTCCGGCCCACGGGCGAGGCGCGCATCGCGCTCGGGAACCTGCTCCGCCGCCGGGGAGATCCCGTCGGCGCCGTCGCCATCCTCGCGCCCGCCGCCCAGTCCGGCTCGAACGAGGACCGCGCCCGCGCGCTCGTGGCGCTCGGCACGGCCGAGCTCGCGGCCGGCCGGCGGGAGGACGCCGAGCGGCGCTTCGCGAAGGCCATCGAGTACGCGCCGGCGAGCGCGGAGATCCTGCTCGGCACCGCGCGCGCCTGGCTCGGCACCGGCTCCGCCCCGGACGTGCGACGCGCCGTGCAGGTGCTCCTCCGGGCCGCCGAGGTGGCGCCGGACCTCGCCGCGGTCCACTCCCTGCTCGGGCGCGCGCACGAGCGGGCCGACGAGACGGCGGCGGCGCTCGAGTCGTACGACCGCGCCCTCCGGCTCGACCCCACTCAGCGCTACGCCCGCCGCCGCCTGCTGCGGCTCGCGCTCCAGTCGCGCGACTTCTCCCGCGCGCGCCACGAGGCGGACCGGCTCGTCGCCGACGCGCCCGCGGAGCCGGAGCATCACTTCCTCGCGGCGCTCGTCGCGGATCGCGACGGCCGCGACGACGACGCGCGCAAGGCGTACCGCAAGGCCATCGAGGTCGCGAAGGGCGACTACCCGGAGGCCTACCTGAACCTGGGCGTGCTCGAGAAGCGCGCCGGGGACGCCGCCGCGGCGCGCGCCGCGTACGGCGAGGCCCTGCGCCTGCGCCCCGCCTACGGCGCCGCCTGGGTGAACCTCGGCAAGCTCGAGGAGGCGGGCGGCGATCGCGCCGCGGGGGAGGCGGCCTACCGCAAGGCGATCGCGCTCGACGAGAAGTACGCGCCCGCGTGGCTCGCGCTCGGGCAGCTCCAGTCCGAGGCGGGGAGGTTCGACGAGGCGCGGTCCTCGCTCGGGCGCGCGCTCGCGGCGCGCCCGGGCTACGACGCCGCGCAGCTCTCCCTCGGCGTCGCGGCGGCGCGCGCCGGGAAGCCGGACGAGGCGATCGCCGCGTACCAGGCGCTGCTCGCCCGCTCGCCGCGCAGCGTGTCGGCGCTCTACGACCTCGCCCTCGTGCTCGGAACCGTCTCCCGCCGCGACGAGGCGCGCGACGCCCTCGCGCGCGCGCTCGCCATCGACCCCGCCCATGCCCCCTCGCTGCGCGCGCTCGCCGAGCTGCACCTCGACGCCGGCCGGCTCGCGGAGGCGCGGAAGGCGTTCGAGGAGCTCCTCGACCTCGTCCCCGGCGATCTCGAGGCGCGCGCCGGCCTCGCGGAGCTCACGGCCCGCCAGGGCGACCGCGCCGCCTGCGAGCGCACCGCGCGACGGCTCCTCGCCGAGGCCCCGAAGGACCCGGCCGTGCAGGGCCTCCTTTCACGATGCGCGGGCACGGGCGCCCCCGGCCCGCACCTCGCCACCCCCACCACCGCCGTCGCGCCCTAGCGCCCCACCGAGGAGCTCCCCCGTGCACCAGCGTCACCTGAACATCTCGCGCGGCCTCGCCTGCTGCGCCGCCCTCGCCGCGCTCGCGCTCGCGTGCAGCGGCGGGCATGACGGCGCGAGCGCGCCGGGCAAGGTCCCCATCGATCCCAACCGCCCCGGCGACTCGCTCTTCGCCGAGGGGCTCGCGCTCTACGACGCCGCCAACGTCGCCGCGGCCGACGCGCGGGCCCTCGCCGCGACCGATCCCGCCGCGAGCGCGGCGAAGGCGGCGCTCGCGCTCCAGGACTACGCGGACGCGCGGGCGAGGTTCGACGCGCTGCCGGTGCAGTTCCCCACCTCGATCCGGCTCGACAACGCCGCCTACCTCGCCGGTCGCTGCAGCTACGAGCGCGGGGTCCTCGGCGGAGATCCGGCGGAGCTCCAGGACGCGGCGCTGCGCCTCGACGCGATGCAGGCCGCCTTCGCCTCCTCGCCCTTCATCGACAACGCCGCCTACTTCGACGGCCGCGCCCGGTTCCAGCTCGGCGACTACGCCGCCGCGCGCCCGCAGTTCCAGCGCTCGCTCGCGGCCTCCCCGACGGGCACGTACGCCGACAACGCGCAGTACTACCTCGGCCGGTGCGACTTCGAGCTGGGGCTCGCGCGCGCGAACGCCGGCGACGGGCTCGGCGCGGCCGCCCTGCTCGACCTCGCCGAGGCGGAGCTGACTGCGGTGCCGGCCACGAGCACCTACTACGACAACGCGCAGTACTACCTCGGGCGGAGCTACCTCGAGGAGCCGGTGAACGCCACCGCCACCGTCACGGGGCTCTCCGCCTCCGAGGCGGCGGCCCGCAAGGCCAACCTCGAGGCGGCGATCGCGGCGTTCCAGCGGACCCTCGCGGTGCCGGCGACGACGTTCGCGGGCTCCGCGCAGTACTGGCTCGGCCGCGCCCGCTACGCGCACGCGTTCTACTACGCGAGCGCGGGCCTCGACCCGGCGGACCTCGCCGCGGCGGACGCCGCGTTCCGGGCGGTCCCGGCGACGAGCACCTACGCGGACAACGCGCTGCACTACCTCGCGCGCACCTACGTGAACTCCACCTGGCAGTTCTGCACCACCCCGCACGCGTCGGATCCCGCCCCGGCCTCGGCCTGCGCCGCCTACGCGAAGCTCTCCGCCGACTTCCCCTCGAGCCCCTACGTCTCCTCGACGGCGACCTACCTCGCCGGCGCGACCCCGCCGTGCATCTGCCCGTGACAAGGAACCCCGCGATGATCCGCTCCCTCGCTCTCGCCTCCGCCGTCACCCTCCTCGCCGCCGCGCCGCCCGCCGGTGCCGCCGACGCCACGCCGCAGTGGACGCTCGACGCGCGCGCCGGCCTGTACGCGGGCGCCTTCGACGGCTACGGCGTCCGCCGCGACTCGGGCACGCTCCTCCTCGCCGAGGGTGCGCTCACGCCCGAGCTCCGGAGCGGCGCCTTCCAGCTCGACCTGCCCGTCCGCTTCGCCCACCGGCAGACCTTCGGCGCGACGCTGTCGGAGACCACCGGCTCGGTCGGCGTCGAGCCCGAGTACCGGGTGCTGAAGCGGCTCCGCCTGGGCGCCGAGGCGTCGGTCGGGGGGGCCTGGCGGCCGGGCTGGGAGGACCTCTACCAGCGCGACGCGCTCGGCGACATGCCGGGCACCGACCGCTACGGCTACTTCACGTGGCGCGCCGGCGTGAACCTCTACGCGACGCCGTTCGCGCACCAGCACCTGCGGCTCAAGTACCGCTACGTCTCGTACTCCTACGTCGAGGACCCCAACTTCGACCCGGCCGTGCCGATGCACCTGACGCCCCGCGACAACGGCCAGAACCAGCTCGAGGCCTCGTGGCGGATCCTGGGCGAGCGCTACGCCACGGCGTTCCGGATCGACTACGCCCACCGCCAGGACTTCACGCTCCTCGCGCGCGACGCCGGCACCGGCGCCACGAGCGGGAACCCGGAGCAGGAGCTCGACACGCTCGAGCCCTCCGTGGAGGTGGAGCTCTCGAAGCTCGGCGGCAAGGTCGACGTGTCGCTCCGCTACGGGTACGAGGTCCAGCGCGACGCCTGGCAGGGCTACTACTCCTACCAGGGGCAGCACCCTCGCCTCATCGTGAAGTCCCCGCTCACCGAGCGGCTCGCGGCCGAGCTCCGCGCCGAGGCGTGGCTGCGGGGCTACGGGCCGGACTCGAAGACCAACACGTCGGACGGGGCGCGGCTCCACGACAACCGCCTCGCGCTCGGCGGCGAGCTCCGCTACGCGCTCGCCGGCGGCCTCGCGCTGCGCGCGGAGGCCGAGTGGATCACGCGCGACACGAACTACCCGGACTACGTCCCCGGCGTCTATCCGGCCGGCCGCTACTACGACATCCGCTGGAGCTACGACAACGTGCGCGCCGTCGCCGGCCTCGAGTGGCGCATGCCGCGCGCCGGCCGCTGACGCCACCGGCCTCGCCGCTCCGTGTGCGCCACCGCGGTCCTCCCGGCCGCGGTGGCGCCCGGCGGGCGCGGCTCGATTAGGCTAGGCCCGTGTCCCGCCACGGCGTCCGCGTCTCCGATCCCTCCCGCTGGGTCTTCAACCGGCTCGCGGAGGACTACCGGCAGCGGCCGGGCTACCCCTCGCCGCTCGTCGCGCGGCTGCTCGCGCTGGCGGGCGGTCCGGGCGCGCGCGTCGCCGACCTCGGCGCCGGCACCGGCCAGCTCGCGCTCCCGCTCGCGGCGCTCGGCGCCGAGGTGCACGCGGTCGAGCCGGCGCGCGCCATGCTCGACGTCCTCGCGGCGGCGGGCGCGCCGCGCGTCACCGCCGTGCACGCCGCGGCCGAGGAGACCGGCCTCGCCGCGGCGGCGTTCGACCTCGTGGTCCTCGCGGACGCCCTGCAGTGGGTCGATCCCACGCGCGGAGCGCGCGAGGCCGCGCGGCTCCTCGCCCCGGCGGGCGTCCTCGCGGTGGTGACCCCGCGGCTCGCGGACACCCCGTTCCTCGCCGCGCTCACGGAGCGGATCGCCGCCGCGAACTTCAAGGCCCGGCCGGCGGCGCCGCCCGTCGGCCTCCTCTTCTCCGTCGCGGGGCTCGGCGCGCCCGAGACGGAGGGCTTCGACGACGAGGAGGAGCTCGGGCCGGAGCGGCTCGACGCCGTGCTTCGCTCGCTCTCCTACGTCGGCCCCGCGCTCGGCGAGGGCGCCCTCGCTGCGCTCCTCGCCGACGCCCGCGCGCTCGCGAGCGTCCACGGCGGCGCGGTGTGGCGCCGCGAGCTCACGCTCGCCTGGGCGCGCTGAAAGACCGGCCGCTCACCCGCCGAGCCGGGGGTGCTCCTCGCGCCAGCGCCGCACGGCGACGAGGCGCTCCTCGCGCTCGTCCGCGAGGTGGCGGCGCACGGCCACGTCGAGCCGGGGGTCGAGGTGGAGGTGGGCGCTCCAGGTCTCCGCCGGCTCGAAGCCGCGCGCGACCTTGTGCTCCCCGCCCGCGCCGCCCTCGAAGACCCGGGTGCCGCGCCGGATGCACTCGTCGATGGAGTGGTACAGCGCCACGTTGAAGTGGAGGAACGGGTGCGACTCGACGCAGCCCCAGTAGCGCCCGTACAGCCGGTCGGGGCCGGCGACGTTGAACGCCATCCCGACGAGCTTCCCCTCGCGTCGCGCCTCCACCACCTCCACCGCGTCGGGGAGCCACGCGAGGGCGCGCTCGTAGAAGCCGAGGTTCACGAAGCGCATCCCCCACACCATCCGGTCCGTCGAGGCCCGGTGGAGCCGGTAGCACGCGCGCGCCCAGCCCTCCGGGTCGCGCGAGAGCTCGTCGCCGCGCACGGTGCGGATCGCGATCCCCTGGCGCTCCGGCGCGGCCCGCTCGCGGCGGAGCGCGTTCCGGCGCTTCGAGGGGAAGCGCGCGAGGAACTCCTCGGGCGAGGCGTAGCCCTCGTTCCGCCAGTGGTACTGGAAGTCCACGCGCAGCGCGAGCCCGACCTCCTCGAGCTCGCGCGCCTCCTCCGCGTCGGCGAAGAGCACGTGGAGCCCGTGCGCGCCCTCGTCCTGCGCGACCCGCCGTGCGCCCGCGAGGAGCGCGGCGGCGAGCGCGCGCCGGTCCTCGCCGCCGGCGACGAGGACGCGCCGGCCCGTGGCGGGCGTGAAGGGGACGGCGAGGACGAGCTTCGGGTAGTACGGGATCCCGGCGCGCTCGGCCGCCGCCGCCCACTCCCAGTCGCGCGAGAAGTCCCCGTCGGAGCCGCCTCTCAGATACGCCGGCGCGGCGGCGACGAGCGTCCCACCGCGGCGGAGGGCGAGGTGGCGCGGGCGCCAGCCGGTGCGCGGGGAGGCCGAGCCGCTCTCCTCGAGGGCCCGCAGGAACGCGTGGCGCACGAACGGGCTCGCCCGGGCCGGCTCGTGGGCGAAGAGGGCGTCCCACTCCTCGGCGGGGAGCTCCGAGATGGAGGCGTGCGCGGAGAGCGAGAGGGCGGTCACGGGCGGTTCTTATAGCCCTGCTCGCCCGGGATGCTCTCGAGGGCGGCGCGTCGCCTGCCGCGACGCGGCACGGCACGGCCGCCCGCTCGCCCTACACGGGACGCCCCGCGCACCTCGCGTCTCGGGCGGGCGCCCATTAGACCCTTCGCCCGAAGATGCGCCTCGCGACCTTACGTGACGGGAGCCGCGACGGGCGGCTCGTGGTGGTGCGCCGGGACGGCGCCGCGTTCGCCGACGCCTCCGGCGTCGCGCCGACCTTGCAGGCCGCGCTCGACGCCTGGGAGGCGCGCGAGCCCGCGCTGCGGGCCCTCGCCGCGTCGCTCGACGCCGATCGCGCCAGGGCGGAGCCCCTCGACCCTGCCCGGCTCCTCTCGCCCCTGCCGCGCGCGTTCGAGTGGGTGGACGGCTCGGCCTACCTGAACCACGTGCGCCTCGTCCGCAAGGCGCGCGGCGCGGAGCCGCCGCTCACCCTCGAGCAGGATCCCCTGGTCTACCAGGGCGGCTCGGGCGTGCTGCTCGGGCCGCAGGAGGACCTGCCCCTGCCCGATCCGGCCTGGGGCATGGACTTCGAGGCGGAGGTCTGCGTCGTGCTCGGCGACGTGCCGCGCGGCGTCGCGGCGGCCGACGCGGAGCGGTACGTCCGGCTCGTCTGCCTCGCGAACGACGTCACGCACCGGAACCTCGTCCCCCCCGAGCTCGCCAAGGGCTTCGGGTTCTTCCAGTCGAAGCCGGCGACGGCGTTCTCCCCGTTCGCCGTCACGCCCGACGAGCTCGGCGAGGCCTGGCGGGGCGGCCGGCTGCACCTGCGCATGACGGTGCGCTGGAACGGCGAGCGGGTCGGCGACGTCGAGACGGGGCCGGAGATGCACTTCTCCTTCCACGACCTCCTCCGGCACGTGGCGAGGACGCGCGCCTTCACGGCCGGCACGATCCTCGGCAGCGGCACGGTCTCGAACGCCGACCGCGCCCGCGGCTACTCGTGCATCGCGGAGCAGCGGGCCCGGGAGATGATCGACCACGGCGCGCCGCGGACGCGGTTCCTCGCGCCCGGCGACCGGATCGAGATCGAGGTGCGGGACCTGGCCGGCCGGAACGTCTTCGGCACCATCGACCAGCGGGTGGTGACGCCGTGATGCGGCTCTACTCCTACTGGCGCTCCTCGTCCGCCTGGCGCGTGCGCATCGGGCTCGCGCTGAAGGGGCTCCCTTACGAGTACGCCCCGGTGAACCTGCTCGCCCAGGAGCAGTTCGACCCGGTCTACCAGCAGCGGAGCCCGATGGCGCAGGTGCCGGTGCTGGAGGTCTCGGAGCACGGGTTCTCGGTGCGGCTCGCCCAGTCGATGGCGATCCTGGAGTGGCTCGACGAGCGCTACCCGCAGGCGCCGCTCCTGCCCCGCGACCTCGACGGGCGGGCGCGGGTCCGCGCCCTCGCCGAGCACGTGAACTCCGGCATCCAGCCCCTGCAGAACGCCATCGTGCTGCGCACCCTCCGCGAGAAGCTGCCCGGCTACGAGAAGGAGTGGGCGGCGCTCTGGATCCGCCGCGGCCTCGAGGCGCTCGAGCGCGCCCTGCAGGACGACGAGACGGGCCGCTTCTGCCACGGCGAGGCGCCCGGCCTCGCCGACTGCTACCTCGTGCCCCAGCTCTACAACGCGCGGCGGTTCTCGCTGGACGTCGCGCCCTACCCCACGCTCCTGCGGATCGAGGAGGCGTGCGCGGCGCTCGCGCCGTTCCAGGACGCCCACCCCGACCGCCAGCCCGACGCACCGCCGAAGGACCGGAGGACACCATGACCACGACGCTCGAGCCCCTGGGGATCGTCCGCATCGAGGCCCTGCACTACTACGTGCACGATCTCGAGCGGAGCCGGCGCTTCTACCTCGAGCGGCTGGACTTCGCGGAGACGGGCGCGTCCACGCCGGACCTCGATCGCGAGGGCCACCAGCGCTCCGCCGCGTTCGAGGCCGGCGACGTCCGGATCCTCTGCTCCCAGCCGCTCGGCGAGGGCGGCCGCGCGTGGCGCTACCTGCGCAAGCACCCGGACGGCGTCGGCGCGGTGATCTTCGAGGTGGAGGACGCGGCTCGCGCGTTCCGGCTCCTCGAGGAGCGCGGCGGCACGCCCGTCACCGACCTCCAGGTCCACGAGGACGAGGGCGGCACGCTCCGCACCTTCAACATCACGACCCCGCTCGGCGACACGACCTTCCGCTTCGTCGAGCGGCGCGGCTACCGCGGGCTCTACCCGGGCGTCCCCCGCCACGCGGCGCCGAGGGGGGGCGCGAACGCGTTCGGCTTCGGCTACATCGACCACCTCACCTCCAACTTCCAGACCATGAAGCCGGCGCTCCTCTGGATGGAGCACGTGCTCGGGATGGAGGAGTTCTGGGAGGTGCAGTTCCACACGAAGGACGCGGCGGAGGCGAAGCGCGCCGCGGTCCAGGCGCAGAAGGGCTCCGGGCTCCGCTCGGTCGTGATGAAGGACCTGCGCTCGGGGGTGAAGTTCGCGAACAACGAGCCGTGGCGCCCCGCCTTCAAGTCCTCGCAGATCAACGTGTTCAACGAGGACCACCGCGGCGACGGCATCCAGCACGCGGCGCTCACCGTGACGGACATCCTCTCGGCGGTGCGCGGCCTGCGCGCGCGGGGCGTCGAGTTCATGCCGACCCCCGCCTCCTACTACGAGGCGCTCCCGGCGCGCATCCAGCAGACCGGGATCGGGCGGATCGACGAGGAGGTGAAGACGCTGCAGGAGCTCGAGATCCTGGTGGACGGCGCGGGCCCGGGCTCGTACCTGCTCCAGATCTTCCTGCGCGAGGCGGCGGGGCTCTACCACGAGCCCGAGGCCGGCCCGTTCTTCTTCGAGATCATCCAGCGCAAGGGCGACCAGGGCTTCGGCGCGGGGAACTTCCGGGCGCTCTTCGAGTCCATCGAGCGCGAGCAGCAGCGCGAGGGGCGCGCGTAGCGCGGGCCGCCATGCTCGACCGGATGGTCCAGGGCGAGGTCCCGCGGAAGCACCACATCGCCTTCCGCGACGCCGGGGGCAGGCTCCTGCACGAGGAGGCGTTCACGCGCGCCGGGTTCGACGGCGCGTACACCCTCGCGTACCACCGGCACCGGCCGCACGCCACGCACGCCGCGGAGGTCCGCCACGGCTTCACCCTCCCGCAGGCCGCGCCGCCCCGCGCGCTCCTGAAGCGCCACTACCGCACGCAGGATCTCCCAGCCCCGTCCGGCCCGGCGGTGGACGCGCGCGTCCCGTTCCTCTTCAACGCCGACGTGGTGGCCGGCCTCGCGACCCCCTCCGCCGAGGACCCGGTCTACTTCTCGAACGGCGACGGCGACGACCTGTTCTACGTGTTCGAGGGCGGCGGGCTCCTCCGCTCGCCGCTCGGCGACCTGCGCTTCGCGAAGGACGACTACGTCTACGTGCCGAAGGGCCTCCTCCACCGCTTCGTGCCGGATCCCGGCCCGCAGCGCTGGCTCTCGCTCGAGTTCCCGGGCGGCGTCCACCTGCCCTCGCAGTGGCGGAACGACACCGGGCAGCTCCGCATGGACGCCCCCTACTCGCACCGCGACTTCCGCCGCGTGGAGTGGAAGGGGCCGATGGACGAGGGGATCCGCGAGCTCCTCGTGAAGCGCGCGGGCGCGTTCCACGGCTTCCGCTTCGACGAGTCGCCGCTCGACGTGGTCGGGTGGGACGGCGCCGTCTACCCGTTCGCCTTCCCGATCCTGAACTTCCAGCCTCGCGCCGGGCTCGTGCACCTGCCGCCCACCTGGCACGGCACCTTCGCCGCCCGCGGCGCGCTCGTCTGCTCGTTCGTGCCGCGCGTGGTGGACTTCCACCCCGAGGCGATCCCCTGCCCCTACCCGCACGCGTCGGTGGACGTGGACGAGCTCCTCTTCTACGTCCGCGGCGAGTTCACCTCGCGGCGCGGCGTGGGCCCGGGCTCGATCTCGCATCACCCGGCGGGCGTGATGCACGGCCCGCACCCCGGCGCCTACGAGGGCTCGATCGGCGCGCGCACCACGAGCGAGCTCGCCGTCATGCTCGACTGCTACCTCCCGCTCGCCGCGACCCCCGCGGCGCTCGGGGTCGAGGACCCGGGCTACCAGGAGAGCTTCGTCCGCTGACGGCCGCCTTGGCCCTCGGCCCCGTGGCCTTGGCGCGCGGCGCGGGCGCCGCCCTCGCGTGCGGGGCGGGCTCCGGCGCGGGCGCGGGCTCCTCCTCGCCGGCCTCCGCCCCCTCGCCGGCCTCGCCGGGCGCCGACACCGGCGGCGCGCCGCGCGCGAGCTCGAGCAGCCGGTCCGTGGAGATGGGGATCTTGAGGCCCCGCCCGCCGTTCTCGAGGAACAGGCGCAGCCCGTACTCGTAGTGGCGCTTCACCGCGTTCAGGATCGACTCGTAGATCGGCTGGAGCTGCTCGGGCGTCGGCGCCGCGACCTCGAAGTCCTCGAAGCCGAACAGGCTCACGATGTAGCGGGTGTCGAGCTTCTTGAAGCGGACGCGCAGCAGGATCGAGTCGCGCGCCCGCGGCTCCTCGATCGCGAGGCGCAGGCCGACGTGCCAGAACGCGTCCGCGTCGAGGTGCATCGCGTCCTCGATCCGGTGGGTCGGCGCGGCGGGCACGTCGCCGGGGAGCGGCTCGTAGGTGACGAGCTCGCGGGGCCACCCGGCGTACTCGATGAGGCCGCGCGACAGCGTGGCGGCGAACAGCACGCACTCGGAGTGGTAGGCGGCGAACCGGGACCGGGCGTCCTCGAGCGTCTGGCAGAGCTGCTGGTATCGATTGCTCACGCGAACCTCCAGACCACAGTTCCTTTCACCTCGGCTCGCCTCCGGTGCCGCGAATGATGGGCCGTCTCGCGCGCCGGCCCCCCGGTGCGGCGGCCCTCGTGAGGGCGGCGGCATGGCGGGCGCCCGATCGCCCCTCTGGCAGCGCGGGGCCGGCGGGTATATTGACGGCTCCATGTCCACGAACCCCTCCCAGTGGGGCGGCCGGCCGGTCTGGGCCGAGGTCGACCTCGACGCGCTCGCTCACAACGTCCGCCTGCTCGCGGGCCGCGCGGCGCCTGCCCGGCTCTACGCCGTCGTGAAGGCCAACGCGTACGGCCATGGGGCGGTGGCGGTGGGGCGGGCGGCGCTCGCCGCCGGCGCCTCGGGGCTGTGCGTGGTCTGCGTGGACGAGGCGGAGGAGCTTCGCCGCGCCGGCGTGGACGCGCCCATCCTGGTCATCGGCTACACCCCCCCGAGCGACGCCGAGCGCGTCGTCGCCCTCGGGCTCCGCCCGACGGTGGGCGCGGCCGACGTCGCCGAGGCGCTCGCGGCCGCCGCGAAGCGGCGCGGCGCGGTGGTCCCGGTCCACCTCGAGCTCGAGTCGGGCCTGAACCGGCACGGGCTCCGGCCCGACGCGCTGGTCGCGCTCGCGAACCGGCTGCGCGAGATCCCCGAGCTCTCGGTCGAGGGCCTCTTCACCCACTTCGCCGCGGCGGAGGAGGGAGATCAGCGCTTCACGCGCCGGCAGTTCGAGATCCTGCGCGACGTCTCGTCGCGCCTCCCCTTCGTCAAGGAGCGCCACTGCTCCGCCTCGGCGAGCGTCCTCCTCGATCACGAGATGGCGCTCGAGGTCGTGCGCACGGGCCTCTCGATGTACGGCTACCGGCCGGCGCCGTGGTGCGGCACCGACGCGGAGCTCGTGCCCGTGCTGTCGCTGCGGAGCCGGATCGCGCGCGTGCTCGAGATCGAGCGCGGCGCCACCGTCGGCTACGGCCGCACCTGGGCGGCGCCCCGCCCGTCGCGCGTCGCGCTCGTCATGTGCGGCTACGCGGACGGCTACCGTCGCGCCTTCGGCAACCGCGCCCACGTGCTCGTGCGCGGGCGCCGGGCGCCGGTGGTCGGCCGGGTCGCCATGGACATGTGCATGGTGGACGTGACCGCGGTGCCCGAGGTGCGCGCGGGGGACGTCGCGACGCTCCTCGGTCGCGACGGCGACGAGCGGGTGGACGCCGACGAGCTCGCGTCCCTGGTGGACACGATCTCCTGGGAGATCCTCGCCGGCCTCACCGCCCGCGTGCCGCGGCTGTACCTCCGCGGCGGCGCGGTCGAGGCGGTGTCCACGCTCGCCGAGCGGGAGCCGAGAGACGCGCGGTAGCCGATCGACGGCGGTCAGCCGTCGGCGGGGCGGGGGCGCAGCCCCCGTCAGATCAGTGCAGCTCCCGCTCCGAGACCGACCGCATCGTCTCGGCCGCGCGGCGATCGTCCTCCTCCTCCACGATGTCGGAGAGGCTGATGACGCCGACCAGCCGGCCCTCCTCGTCCACGATCATCATCCGCGACTTGCGGTAGCGCGCCATGAGCTGCTCGGCGGCCTCGATGGGATCGCTGTCGCGGCAGGTGATGGTCTCGCGCGTCATCACCGCACCCGCCCGCGTCTCGCTCGCGCGGCGGTCCTCGCCGCAGACGCGGAGGGCGAGATCGCGGTCGGTGAGCACGCCCACCGGGTGACCGTCGCGATCGCAGATCGGCACGAAGCCGATGTTCACCTCGCGCATGCGGCGGGCGACGTCGATCACCGGGTCCGTCTCGCGGAACGTCTCGACCTCGCTCTTCATGACGTCCTGACACAGCATGGCGCACCTCCCGTCCGGCGGCGCCTCCGGCGCTTCCCCGTGCATAGAGCCCGCGGGCGCAGGCGGGGCACGCCCGCGTGGGGGGACCCCGTGCTGGCCCCGGACGGGCGTCCACACGCTCGCCCCTGTGCGCCCCGCGGCGCTCCTCCGCCCGGTATATTCCGCGCATGCCCGTGACCGTCGAGACCGGCACCACCCTCGCCTTCGACCGCTTCTGGCGCTGGCTCAAGCGCCACGCGAACTGCATCCTCCGCGCGGGCACGGCCGACGCCTACCTCTACGACCACGAGGACCTGCACTGGCACCTCGAGGAGGACGAGGACCGCACGCCGACCATCCAGGTCCTCCGCGGCAAGCAGCTCCTCGGCGAGATCCTCATCGAGTCGCGCGAGGTGATGTTCGTCCAGGCGATGCCCGATCCCGACGGGGATCAGGGGCAGTTCCTGTTCGAGCTGGTGGGCGGCTCCGGCGAGGAGCCGTACGCCGTCTACCACGTGGTGGTCGCGCACGGCTTCGACGAGGAGGCCCAGCACCGCCCGCAGCTCAAGCAGTGACGCCCGCCGCGCTCGTCTTCACGATCGGGTACGAGGGACGCTCGGTGCGGGCCCTCGCCACCCGGCTGCGCGAGGCGCAGGTGACGCGGGTCCTCGACGTGAGGCGCTCCGCCCGCTCGCCGAAGCCCGGCTTCTCGAAGGGCCCGCTCGAGCGCGCCCTCGTCGCCGCCGGGTTCGAGTACCGCCACCTGCCCGAGGCGGGGAACCCGTTCCACGCGGAGGCGGCCGCCGACCTCCCCGGCGTCCTCGCGCGCTACCGCGCGCACCTCGCGGAGCGCCCCGAGGCCGTGCGGGCGGTGCTCGACGCGGCGGCCGGAGCGCGGACCGCGCTCCTCTGCGCGGAGGCGAACCCCGCGCGCTGCCACCGCTCGGTGCTCGCGGAGGCGCTCGCCGCGGCGGAGCCGGGCGTGCGGGTCGTGCACCTCTGACCGCCGCCCGGCTGCGCGGGGCGGCGCCCCCGGGCGAGTGCTCGCGCGCGCACGCGCGAGCGAGGCTTCACCGCCCACGCGCCGCGGTCGTCCCCCATCCGGCGAGCGTCGCCCGCACGCGCTCGTAGCCTTCGAGCTCGCGCGGCACGACGAGGCCGCGGCCGTCGCGCGCGCGCACGGCGAGCCCGGCGGGGACGTCCTCGATCGCTGCCACCTCCGCGCGCAGGATCCGCACGGGCGGGAAGCCCACCACCGCGCGCCCGATGGCCTCCTCCTCGAGCGAAATCTCGAACGACGCCCACCGCGCGCGGAAGCGGCGCATCCGGCGCACGTACGAGAAGGCGGCGAGCACGAGCAGGAGCGCGAACGGGACCACGAGCGCGTCGAAGCCGCGGCCGGGATCGCGCAGCCCGGCGCCGTACGCGGCGAGCACGAGCGCGACCACCGCGACGAGCGTCGCGAGGAAGCGGCGGTTCATGCGACGCGCGGTGGCGCGCGACGCCTCCGGGCGCAGCCGGTAGCGGGACACGGTGCGGTGCTCCAGCTCCATGGGGCGCGCATGCTACGTCCCGCGCGCGCCGGACGCCACCCGGCTGCGCGCGGACGGAGCGGCGCCCGATCGGTCGGCGCCGCCCCCCGCGCGCGGGATCCCAGCCGGCAGGCGCGGCAGGCTGCCGCGCCACTTACGGTCCTTCCCGGCAGTTCCGCGGAACAGGAGGCGCCACATGCTGGGGAATCGTCACTTCACGGCCATGCTGCCGGTCACCGACATCACCCGGGCACGCCGGTTCTACGAGGAGAAGCTCGGGCTGCACGCGACCCGCACCCTGGAGAACGGAGACGTCGTGTTCGAGGGGGACGGCGGTGAGTTCGCGCTGTATCCGCGCGAGACCCCGCCGCAGTCCGACCACACCGCGATGAGCTGGGAGGTGCCGGACGTGCCCGCCGAGGTGAAGGACCTGCGGGCGCGCGGCGTGAGCTTCGAGGAGTACCCCGCCCTGAAGACCAAGGACGGCATCGCGGAGGTCGGGAAGGAGACCTGCGCCTGGTTCAAGGACCCGGACGGCAACATCCTCTGCATCCACCACCAGGCGTGAGCTCGATCCGAGGCGCTGCGCGCCCGGCCCGGGAAGGCCGCGCGGCGCCTCCCTCCCACCGCTAGGGCCTCCCGCGGGCGCGGCGCCATCGGCCCGCGCGTACCGGTGCGCAGCTGGGACGTCATCGTCGTCGGCGGAGGCCACAACGGCCTCGTCCTCGCGGCCTATCTCGCCCGCGCGGGCGAGCGCGTCCTCGTGCTCGAGGCGCGCGACCGCGTCGGGGGCGCGTGCACCACCGAGGAGACGTGGCCCGGGTTCAAGGTCTCCACCGCCGCGTACGTGGTGAGCCTCTTCCGCCCGGAGATCGTCCGCGACCTCGAGCTCGCGCGCCACGGCTACCGGGTGCTGCGCCGCGATCCCTCCTCGTTCACGCCGCTCCCCGACGGCCGCTCGCTGCTCCTCGGGCCGGACCTCGCCGGGAACCAGCGAGAGGTCGCGAGGTTCTCGGCGCGCGACGCGGCGCGGCTCCCTGCCTACGAGGCGCAGCTCGAGCGGATCGCCCGCGCCATCGAGCCGGCGCTCCTCGAGACGCCGCCCGATCCGTTCTCACGCCGCCCGCGCGAGCTCTTGCGCCTCGCGCGCATGGGCGCGCGCCTGTTGCGCCTCGGCAGGGAGGACGGCCCGGCGGCGATGGAGATCCTCGCCGGCGCGGCCCGCGACGTCCTCGACCGCTGGTTCGAGTCCGACGCGCTCAAGGCCACGCTCGCGACCGACGCCATCATCGGCGCCTGGGCCTCGCCCTCCACCCCGGGCACCGCCTACGTCCTCTTCCACCACGTGATGGGCGAGGTGGACGGCGCCCGGGGCGTCTGGGGCTACGTGCGCGGCGGCATGGGCGCGCTGTCCGAGGCCATCGCCGCCGCGGCGCGAGCGTCCGGCGCCGAGATCCGCACCGGCGCGCGCGTCGAGCGGATCCTCGTCCGGGAGGGCGCCGCCCGCGGGGTCGCGCTCGGGGACGGGACGGAGCTCCTCGCCCGCCGCGTCGCCTCGAACGCGGACGCGACCCGCACGCTCCTCGGCCTCGTCGGCGAGGCGCACCTCCCGCCCGCGGTGGCGGAGCGGGCGCGGCGCATCGACTACGCGAGCGGCTCCGTGAAGATCAACGTCGCGCTGTCGGCGCTGCCCCGCTTCAGCGCGCGGCCGGGGGGTGGCGGCGGCGAGCCGGGGCCGGAGCACCGCGGCACGATCCACGTCGCGCCTTCGATGGACTACCTCGAGCGCGCCTTCGACGACGCGCGCGCGGGGCTGCCCTCGCGCGCCCCGGTGCTCGAGTGCACCCTCCCCTCCGCGGTGGACGACACCGTGGCGCCCGCCGGCAAGCACCTCATGTCCATGTTCGTGCAGTACGCGCCCTACCGGCTCGCGAGCGGGGGCTGGGAGGAGGAGCGCGAGCGCTTCGCGGACCGCTGCTTCGCGGCGCTGGAGGAGTACGCGCCCGGGTTCACGGCGTCGGTCCTCGCGCGCGAGGTGCTCGCGCCGCCCGACCTCGAGCGCCGCTTCGGACTCACCGGCGGGAACATCTTCCAGGGGGCGATGACGCTCCCGCAGCTCTTCTCGATGCGGCCCTTGCCCGGCTTCGCCGACTACCGCACGCCGATCGCGAACCTGTATCTGTGCGGCGCGGCCACACACCCGGGCGGCGGGATCATGGGGGCCTGCGGCTACAACGCAGCGCGGGAGATGCTGCGCGACCGGCGCCGCGGGTGGCGGCGGAGCTGAGCGGTCAGGGCGCGCGCGCCGCGAGGTTGCGCCGGACGGCCGGCCTGGACGAGACGCGCTCGGCCCAGCGCGCGAGGCGCGGGAGGCCGAGCGCCGCCGGGGAGAGCTCCGGGCGGCGCAGCGCAAAGGGCGCGAGCGCGATGTCGGCGAGGCCGAAGGCGCCGAGCAGGTACCCATCCTGCGGCGTCTCGCGCTCGACGAGCTCCAGCGCGGCCCGGGCCGCCCGCTCGGCCTCGGGCCTCGCCTCCGGTCCACCCTTCGCGAGCTTCCCGATCGCCGCCGCGAGCGGAGCGACTCGATCGAAGAGGAGCCGCGTCCGCGCCCGGCCGAGCGCGTCGCGCGGGAGGAGCGGGACCTCGCCGCCGTGGCGCTCCTCGAGGTACTGCGCGATGACGAGCGAGTCGGGGATCACCGCGTCGCCGTCCACCAGGATCGGCACCCCGCCGAGCGGCGGGTTCATCGCGAACACCTCGGTAGGCTTCCTCGCGAGATCCATCTCGCGCGACTCCCACGCGAGCCCCATCTCGTCGAGCTGGATGCGAGTGCGCTGGCAGTAGGGGCAGGCCCACGCGTGCCACAGGGTGAGCATGTCGTCTCCGTCCTCCGTTCCGAGAATCTAGCGGGCGACGGCGCATCCCGCCGCCGCCCGCCGCGCGGAGCTGCGGACGCCTCGCGGGCCGGGCTCCGGGACGGAGCTTCACGCGGGCGGCGGCGGCAGCCCGCGCGCGCTGCGGACGTGCAGCTCGTCGATCTCGAGCCGGCCGATCCGCGCGTGGCTCACGGCGAGCTTGCGGATCGCGAGCGCGCCGACGGCGACGCTCCCGACCGCGAGCGCGCCGAGGGCGGCGGCGCCGACCGCGATCGCGAAGGTCGTCTTCGCGAGGCGAGCGGATGAAGACCTCGCCCGGAAGAGCGCACGCCCCTGAGACCTCCTCGCACGCTTGCCCCCCGCTCGTTCCGCCATGCCGTCCTCCGACCGTCGTGATCGCAGCATGGGCCTCGCGCCCGGGGCCGGCTCGGCTGGCCGGCCGGGTGCGCGGCGCGGCGCCGCGCTTCACGCAGCGACGAGCCGCGTAGACTCTACCGAGGACCCCACAACCCGGGGCGGTAGCCGGAGTCACAGGAGGATGCCATGCGGGGGATCGCGCTCGATCGCGCCCGCGAGTTCCTGGCCCAGAAGCGCATCGCCGTGGTCGGGATCTCGCGCGACGAGAAGGACTTCAGCCGGCAGGTGCTGCGCGCGCTCGTGAAGGCGGGCTACGAGGTCGTGCCGGTGAACCCCGCCCTCGACGTGGCCGAGGGAAAGGCCTGCTTCCCCCACGTCCAGGACGTGAAGCCGCCGGTGAACGCGGCGCTCCTCCTCACCCCGCCCACCCAGACCGAGGAGGTCGTGCGCGACTGCGCCCGCGCGGGCGTGCGCTACGTCTGGATGCACCGGGGGATGGGCGTCGGCGCCGCGAGCGCGGAGGCGGTCCGCTACTGCGACGCGCACGGGATCTCGGTCGTGACCGATCTCTGTCCGTTCATGGTGCTCCCGGAGACCGGGTTCCCGCACGCCCTGCACGCGTGGGCTCGCACGCGGTTCGGGAAGGCGCGCCTCGAGCACGCCTGACCCCGTCACGGACCGCGGTCGCCGCCGGCCGCCGCCTGCGCCGCGGCGCGCCGGGCGCGGGCGAGCCCCTCGGCGCGCCGGCGGATCCCGAGGAGCTGCGCCCGGACCATCATGAGCTCCTGCGGCTCGATCATCGCGACGAGCGCGGTGCTGCGGAGACCCGGCGGCGCCGCGCCGCGGACGCGCAGCACGAGCCGGGTGGTCTCCGCGTCGACGGGGTAGATCCCCCACGCCTGCGTGACGAGCGCCTCGCCGTGCTCGATGCGCAGGACGAGCGAGCGCTCCCGCTCGACGGCGTGCACGGGCCACCCGGGCGTGCCGCCGATGGGCACGACGTCGCCGGGCTTCAGGTCCTGCCACTCCGGGTGCACCCGCTCCTCGCTGGGCGCGTCCAGGACGCCGAGCGCGCGATCGAGCAGGTCGAGGCTGTAGAGGCCGCCGCGCCCGTTGCCCATCTGCGCGAGCCACGGCCAGATCTCCTCCGGCCGCGCGCGGACGGTGATGGCGCGCGTGGACCGGTAGCGCGGCCTCGAGACGAGCTCGTCGCCCGGCATCGGGCGGGCGATCTCCTCGTCGGTCGCGCCCCAGCGGCGGAGCCAGGGGCGGACGAACGCCGCCCAGCCCGCCACGGCCGCGGCCGGCAGCGCCACGAAGAGCCCGGCCCGCTTCAGCGTCGTTCGTGCGTCCATGTCCCCCCGGTATCGCGCTCTCGCGCGCCCCGCTCGCCCCGGGCGCGACCGCGGCGATCCCGGCAGCCGCTCGCCCACCCGCCCCCACCCCGAGCGATCGCGCGTTGCCCCGGCTTCCGCGGCCGGGTATACCATTCGCGGCCGTTTCGTTCGTACCGCGCCCGAAGCCTGTCCGCCGGGAGATCCCGGCCCGCGCGGTCCTCCCGTTCAGCCGGCCTCACTTCAAGACGCGCGCCGCGAATCGCCGCGCGCCTCCCACGAGGAGCACCCTCTGTCGACGTCGAAGTCCTTCGCTGATCTGAAGCTGTCGCGCGAGGCGCTCACCGCGCTCGCGCACGCCGGGTTCGAGCACCCGACCCCCATCCAGGCCGAGGCCATCCCGCCGGCGCTCGCCGGCCGGGACGTCATCGGCACGGCCGCCACCGGCACCGGCAAGACCGCCGCCTTCCTCCTCCCCATCATCGAGCGGCTCGCCGGCAAGCCGGCCGGGACGCGGGCGCTCGTGCTCGCGCCCACCCGCGAGCTCGCCGTGCAGATCGGCGAGGAGCTCGAGCGCTTCGGCCGGGGCCGCCGCGTGCGCGGCGCGGTGATCATCGGCGGCGTGGGCATGGGCGCCCAGGCCGAGGCGTTCCGGGAGCGGCGCGAGATCGTCATCGCGACGCCCGGGCGGCTCGTCGACCATCTCGAGCAGGGCAACGCCAAGCTCGACGCGATCGAGGTGCTCGTCCTCGACGAGGCCGACCGGATGCTCGACATGGGCTTCAAGCCCCAGCTCGACCGGATCCTGCGGCGGCTCCCGAAGCAGCGCCAGACGCTGCTCTTCTCCGCGACCACGGCGGGCGAGGTGGCCGACTTCGCGCGCGCGCACCTCAAGGATCCGGTCCACGTCGAGGTGGCGCGCAGCGGCACCACCGCGGCGCGCGCCGAGCAGCAGGTGTTCCTCGCGGGGCAGCACGAGAAGCTCCCGCTCCTCCTCACGCTGCTCGAGCGCGACGGCGACTCGACGCTCGTGTTCACCCGCACGAAGCGGCGCGCCGACAAGATCTGGAAGCACATCGGGCGCGCCGGCCACAAGGTCGCGCGCATCCACGCCGACCGCTCGCAGGCGCAGCGGCGGATGGCGCTCGACGGCTTCAAGGACGGGACCTACCGCGTGCTCGTCGCGACCGACATCGCCGCGCGCGGCATCGACGTGGCCGAGATCGGCCACGTCGTGAACTTCGACCTGCCGCACGTGCCCGAGGACTACGTGCACCGCATCGGCCGCACCGCGCGAGCGGCCGCGAGCGGCAGGGCCTCGAGCTTCTCCGCCCCGGAGGAGCGCGATCTCCTCCACGCGATCGAGCGGCTCACGCGCGCGGTGCTCCCGCGCGCCGAGGTGCCGCGCGACGCGGAGATCTTCCAGGTCGAGCTCGCCCGCGCTGCGTCCGCCCAGAAGGACCCGGGCCCCGCGCAGCCGCGCCACCGCCCGCAGCAGGCGAAGCCCGCCCGCGCCCGCGTGCGCGGTGACGGCCGCGCGCAGCGGTCGGGCGCCTCCCGGTCGCAGCACGGAGGCGGCGCGAGCGCGACCGACGCGGGCTCCGGCTCCGGCGGGAAGTCGCGCCTCGTGGGGTCGTGGAGCGTCGGGCGCAGCGGCCAGAAGCGGCGCCGCTGAGCGACGGCTCGCGAGGATCTGCCGCCTGGCGAACGGGTTCCCCGGCGCGGGCCGCTCCCGCCGCCGGCGCGCCGCTCGCCCTTGAAAGGACGGCCGCGCCCGTGCTTCAGTCCCCTTCATGCTCAAGCACAACGCGTACTTCGACGGTGGCGTCCAGAGCGTCGGGTTCGAGCGGAACGGGCGGCGCCACACGGTCGGCGTCGTGGACGCGGGCGAGTTCCACTTCGGGACGGACGCCGCGGAGCGGATGACGGTCGTGTCCGGCGAGCTGTGGGCGAAGCTCCCGGGGGACGCGACCTTCCGCCCGTTCCCCGCCGGGACGACGTTCGAGGTCCCGGCGAAGAGCGGCTTCGACGTGAAGGCGCTGGCGCCGGCCGCGTACCTCTGCGAGTTCCTGTAGGGCGCCGACCTTCTCGCAGCGTCACATCCCGCTCGCGGGCGTCTCTCGTTCCAGGACCACCCTCCTCGACGAGGTGCCCGTGCCCGCGTCCACCCGCGCCGCCCTGCTGCTCCCGCTCCTCGCCGCCCTCGCCTGCCGCACCGGCGGCGCGCCGCCCGCGCGCGACGGGGCGCGGCCGGCGCCGGAGCCGGGCGCCGACGATCCCGGCCGCCTCTACCTCCGCGCGTGGACGCAGAGCGGCCGAGGCGATCCCGACGGCGCGCTCGAGACGCTCCGCGCGCTCTACGCGCGCGGCTGGGACATCCCCCTCGACGCGCGGGACTTCGCCGGGCTCGCCGGCCGCGACGCGTTCCGCGACCTCGCGGCGCGGATCGCCGCCCGCGCGCCGGCGACGGACCACGCAGGCGTGGCGTTCACGCTGCAGGAGCGCGGCCTCGTCGCGGAGGGGATCGCGGTCGATCCGCGCGACGGGACGCTCTACGTGGGGAGCATCCGGCTGCGGAAGATCGTCCGCATCGCCCCGGGAGGCGCGGCGACCGACGCGGTCCCGGCCCAGGCTGGCGGGCTCGGGCGCGTGCTCGGGGTGAAGGTCGATCCCCGGCGCGGGCTCCTGTGGGCCGTGGCGAACCGTGGCGACGCGGCGGATGGCGCCGCGAAGACCGGCTCGCGCTCGGGCGTGTACGCGTTCGACCTCGCGAGCGGCGCGACGAGGCGCAGCGTCACCCTGGACGGAGAGGGGCACCTGCTGAACGACCTCGCCGTCGCCGAGGACGGCACGGTGCTCGTCACCGACAGCGAGGCCGGCGCGGTGTACCGGCTCGACCCGGGCGCGACGGCCCTCGCGCCGGTGGTCCCTCCGGGCACGTTCACCTACGCGAACGGGATCGCCTTCGCGGAGGCGCGGCTGCTCGTGGCGGACGCGTTCGGGCTGTGGGACGTGCCGGTCGCGGGCGGCGCGCCCCGGCGGCTGGCCGGACCGACGGGCTTCCCGCTGGGCGGGATCGACGGGCTGTCCGCCCAGGGGCGGACCCTCGTCGCGATCCAGAACGGGCTCGGCGCACCGCGGATCGTGCGGCTCGAGCTCGCGCCGGGCGCCGAGCGCGTCGTCCGCGCCGGGGTCGTCGAGGCCGGGAACGCGCGCTGGCACACGCCCACGACCGGGGCCCTCGACCGAGGCGCCTTCCACTACATCGGCAACAGCCACGTCGACGCGTGGAAGGAGGCCGAGCTCGATCCCGCCGGGATGGAGGAGACGCGCATCCACCGGCTCCAGATCCGGATCTGACGCGAGGCCCCGGTGAGCTCGCCTCGCTCCTAGACCGGCTCCGGGTCACGACCCGCCGCTCACTGCGTGGCGCGCGCCTCCCCCGCGCCGGCGCGCCCCGCCTTCCGGAAGCGGTTGAGATCGCGCACCGTCTCGAACGGCTCGCCGAACAGCGCCGAAAGGCTGCGGAGGATCGCGCGCACGACGCGCTGCTCGCACGCTCCATCGAACCGGATCTGGTCGTCGAGCCAGCGCTCCAGCCAGCCCGGATCGGGCAGGCGGCTCTGGACGGTGTCGTTCGGGAAGAGGGAGCGGTTCACGTGCAGGTTCGTCGGGTGGAGCGGCTTGCCGCCCCGCCCGCCGCTCGCCATGAGGACGCCGATCTTCGCGAACGCCGCGCGCGCCGTGTCGCCGTGTCGCTCGAGCGCGCGGCGCATGTACTTGAGGTACGCGCCGGCGTGGCGCGCCTCGTCCTCGGACACGAGGCCGTAGACGTGGCGGATCACCGGCTCCTCGTGCCACTCCGCGGCCCGCCGGTACCACTGCGTGAGCCGCACCTCGCCGCAGAAGTGCAGCATGAGGGTCTCGAGCGGCGGCGCCGGATCGAACTCGAAGCGCACGGCGTGGAGCTCGTCCTCCGTGGGGAGGAGGTCCGGCCGGAAGCGCCGCAGGTACTCCATGAGCACGAGGGCGTGCTTCTGCTCCTCGTAGAACCAGATGGACATGAACGCCGAGAAGTCGCTGTCGTCGCGGTTGTCGCGGAGGAACATCTCCGTCGCGGGCAGCGCCGACCACTCGGTGATGGCGTTCTGCTTCACCGTGAGCGCCTGCTCGCCGGTGAGCTTCGCCGGGTCGAAGCGATCCCAGGGCACGTCGTCGGCCAGGCTCCAGCGGGCGCGCTCCATCGAGCGGAACAGATCGGCGTAGAGGGGCATCGCGGCTCCGTGGTCCCGAGGAGCCGGGGAGATAAGGGCGCCGTGTCTCCGGCATGTCACCGCCGCCCGAAACGTTCGCTTGCGCCGCCGCGAGCAGGCCCCCGTCCGCGAGAGCGCAGGCGCGTGGCACGGCGCGATCAGGGGAGCTCGAGCTCGGCGACCACCCCGACGTGATCCGACGGCCAGCGCCCGCCCTCGAAGCTCGCGGCGTCCGCGCCGGCGAGCGCCGCGGACCGCGCGGTGAAGCCACGCTGCAGCACGAGGTCCACCCGCTGGGTCACGCCGGCCGCCGGGTCGGTGAGCGAGTCTCGGCAGCAGGTGAGGCCCGCTCCCTCGCCGGCCTCCCACGCGTCGCGGAGCCCCGAAGTGCCGTTCACGAGGAGCTCGTACGCGTCGTCGCCCGGCGCCGAGTTCATGTCCCCCACCACGATCACGGGGAGGTCGGTCCCGGCGAGCGTCACGAGCTCCGCGGCCTGGCCCGCCGACACCGCCTCCACCGTCTCGAGGTGCGTGCAGAGGAAGCGGAAGCGCCGCCCGTCGAGCTCGACGTCGACGCTCGTCCACGCGCGCGGTACGCCGAACGAGCCGCCGCCGGGGAGCGGCACGGGGAGCGGCAGCCGCGTCGCGTAGAGACCGCCGCGAGGGTTCGAGACGGCGAGCCCATCGCGCGCGAGCACCGCGACGCGATCGGCGAAGCGGTAGGAGCCGCGCGCGCCCGGCAGCGTCGGCTCCGCCGACGCCTGCAGGGACACGAGCGAGTACGCCGCGCCGCGCGCGCGCAGCTCCGCGAGGACGAGCCCCACGAGGTCGTACTCGATCGTGGCGGAGCCGTCGCGCAGCTCCGCGCGCCACAGCGCCGCCTCCTGCAGGCCGACGAGATCCGGCCGCGCGGAGGCGATCTCGGCGGCGACCTTCCGCATCCGCGCGGGCGGATCGCTCGCCACCACCCCCGCCCACAGCGCGTCGAAGGCGGCGGGGAGGTTCCCCGTCTCCGAGAGGACCCGATCGAACGCGCCCCCGTGGAGGACGTTCCAGGTCATTCCCTTCACGGGGATCGGCCCGGCCGGAGCCCCGGATCGGGTGCCGTCGCGCCCCCCGCAGGACGTCACCGCGAGCGCGACCGCGAGCGATAGAGCCTTCGTGCACGAGCGGATGCGCATGGCGCCTCCCGATGATTGACGGCCCTGCCCCCGTCTGCTTTAAGCCACCGCCGATGCGCGCCGAGGTCGAGGCGATCCTGGCCCTGATCCGCGAGCGATCCGGGGTCGACTTCCAGCACCACCGCCCCCACTTCGTGGAGCGGCGACTCCGCCAGCGCATGGCCAGCGCGGGGGTGCACCACGCCGGCGACTACCTCGCGCTCATCGCCGAGGACCCCGCGGAGGTGTTCCGGGCGGTCGAGCGGCTCACGATCAAGGTGAGCCGCTTCTTCCGGGACGCACGCGCCGCGGAGGTGGCGTGCGCCGCTGCCCGCGGGGCCGCGCCCGGCTCGCCGCGGGCTCCGGGCCTGGAGCGCCGGCTGCGCCCGGGGCGAGGAGGCGTACACGCTCGCGCTCCTGCTCGGGGCGGACACGACCGCGCCGGAGATCCTCGCCACCGACGTCGACCCGCTCGCGCTCTCGTCGGCTGCGGAGGGAAAGTACCTCGCGAGCGCGCTCGCTGACGTCCCACCGGCCTTTCACGCTGCGTTCGAGCCCGCCCCGCCGAGCCCGCCGGCGGGCCCTCCCGGAGCGCTCTCCCCGTGCTCCCCGCGCCGCGAGCCCCCGCGGCGCGTCCGGCTGCGGGCGGGCATCCGCCGGCGCGTGCGCTTCGCGCGCCACGACGTGTGCGGCGACGCTCCGCCCGCGGGCGCGCCGTTCGATCTGGTCGCGTGCCGGAACGTGCTCATCTACTTCCAGCCGGAGCTGCAGGAGCGGGTGTTCCACGCGCTCCTCGCCGCGGTCCGGCCGGGCGGCGTCCTCTGGCTCGGGGAGGCGGAGTGGCCCTGCGCGTCCGTGCTGGCCGAGCTCGAGGTGCTGGACCCCGCGGCCCGCGTCTTCCGCAGAAGGAGGTCCGCGTGACTCGACTCGACCTCGGCATCGGCGCGCGGCTCGCGCTGGGCTTCGGCGTCGTCCTCGCGATCGTGGTGGTCACCCTCGGCTCGACGTTCGCCTGGTACCACCAGCTCGAGCGGCTGCAGCGTCACCAGGCGGAAGGGATGGAGCTCTCCCGCGGCGCTGCGGCGCTGGAGGTGGCGGTGCTGGACCGGGCCGTCGCGACGCGACGGTTCGCGATCACGCGCTCCGTCGAGCACTTCGACGCCGCGGCGGCGGCGGCGCAGGAGGCCCGGCGCGCCCTCTCGGAGCTCGAGCGCCGCGGGGCCGTCCCCGGCCGCGGGGCCGAGGACGCGGCGGTGCTGCTCGAGTCCTTCCTCGTCTCGGGCGATCGGTTCCTGGAGCGCGTGAAGGACGGCGCGGACGCGACCGCGCTCCTGCAGCCGGAGGCGGAGATGACCACGCGCCGCGACCGGCTCGCGGCGGCGGTGAAGCGCCTCGAGGGGACGATCGAGGCGGAGCTTCGACGCGCGAGCGCGTCGGCCTCGGCGGCGCGAGAGGCGCTCGTGCTCCGCACGATCCTCGCGGCGGTGCTGGCGCTCCTCGCCGCGGCCTCCGTCGCGACGCTCACGACGCGCGCCGTGCGCACCCCGGCGACCGAGCTCGTGAGCGCCGCCCGCGCCCTCGCCGACGCCGACCACGGGCCGGCCCTCGCGCTCGCGCCGCCGGCTCCGGCGGCGCCGGGCCCGAGGCCGGCCGTCCGCGACGAGCTGCGCGAGCTCGCCCGCACGTTCGCGTCGGCGGCGGCGGCGCTGAAGGAGCGCGAGCGGCGGCTCTCGTCGGACGCCCGGCTGTCGCGCGCGCTCGCCGCCACGATCGAGCCGGAGTCCATCGCGCGCGACGCGCTCTCGGAGGTGGTCGGGTACGCGGGCGCCGAGCTCGGCGCCGTCTACCTCGCGGACGCGGGCGCGCTCCGTCCCATCGCGACGTTCGCGCTGCCCGCGGAGGCCGCGGGGCGGGGCGAGGGACTCCCGGCCCAGGTGGTCGTGAGCGGGACGACGCTGCGCGTGAACGCCATCCCGGCGGAGACGCCGTTCCGCGTGCGCTTCGGCTTCGACGAGGTGCCCCCGCGCTCGCTCGTCGCGACGCCGCTCCCGTTCCAGGGGCGGACGATGGGCGTCCTCCTCGTGGGCAGCGTCCGCGAGCTCGGCGACCCGGCGGCGGAGTTCGTCGAGGCCGCCGCCCCGCGGCTGGCGATCGCCCTCCAGAGCGCGCTCGCCCACCGCCGCGCCGTCCACCTCGCCGCCGAGCTGCAGGACCGGAACGAGCGGCTGCAGGCGCAGAACGAGGAGATCCAGTCCCAGAGCGAGGAGCTCCAGGCGCAGAGCGAGGAGCTGCAGGCCCAGAGCGAGGAGATCCAGGCGCAGAACGAGGAGCTGCTCGCCCAGAACGAGGAGCTGAACCGGAGCGGAGCGGAGCTGCGCCGGGGCCGGGAGGAGCTCGCCCGCGTGGATCAGCTCAAGGACGAGTTCCTCGCCGCGCTCTCGCACGAGCTCAGGAACCCGCTCGCCTCGATCTCCGCGGCCGTGCAGCAGCTCGACTGCGCCGACGCGGAGCGCGGCGGCAAGCGGCGCGCCACCATCGCCCACCAGACGCGGCGCCTCGCGCGCATCGTCGACGACCTGCTCGACGTCACCCGCATCAACAAGAACAAGCTCGAGCTGCGCCGGGCGCCGGTGGACGCGGCGCGCATCGTGGCCGACGCCGTCGACGCGGCTGCGCACGCGTTCGCGGGAGCGGGCGTGGAGCTCGTCGCGACCACGGGCGAGCCGGTCCCGGTGCACGCCGACGCCGCGCGGCTCGAGCAGGTCGTCGAGAACCTCCTCTCCAACGCGCAGAAGTTCACGCCCCCGGGAGGCCGCGTCCAGGTCTCGGTCGAGCGGGAGGGGACCGACGCCGTGATCCGCGTCCGCGACGACGGCATCGGGATGCCTCCGGACGTCCGCGCGCGCGTGTTCGATCTCTTCTTCCAGGGCGCGCGCGCGGCCGGGCGGCACCAGAACGGCCTCGGCGTGGGGCTCTCCCTCGTGAAGCGCATCGTGGAGATGCACGGCGGGACGGTGACCTGCGCGAGCGAGCCCGGGGCGGGGACGGAGTTCACGGTCCGGCTACCCGCGGCACCGCCGGGGACGGAGGTGACCGCGGCGCCGGTGCGGCCCGGGCGTCAGGACGCGAGGCCGCTGCGCGTGCTCGTCGTCGAGGACAACGACGACTTCGCGTTCCTGCTCGAGGACGCGCTCACGGGGTGGGGCCACGCGGTCACCCTCGTGCACCGCGGCGAGGAGGGGCTCGCGCTCGCGGCCGCGGGCGGCTACGACGTCATCCTGCTCGACGTCGGGCTCCCGGACCTCGACGGCTACGAGGTGGCGCGTCGGATCCGGCAGGCGGCCCCCGCGCCGCGCGCGCCCATCGTGGCGATGACCGGGTACGGCCGGCCTGAGGACGCCGCGCGGGCCGCGGAGGCCGGCTTCGACGTGCACCTCGTGAAGCCGGTCGATCTCGACCGGGTCGAGGCGCTGCTCGCGGAGCTCGGCGCGCGCGGCGCCAGCCTCGCAAGAGGCTGAACGCGGCCGCGCCGCCGTTCATCGCCGGCCGCCGCTCGCCTCCACCCAGCGCACGACGCCGTCCAGCGAGCGGAAGTCCGCCACCGAGCGGGCGCGCGCGCCGGGGATGGCCTCGGCGGCCATCCGCGCGAGGGCGTTGCCCGGCCCGAGCTCGAGGAACACCGAGCAGCCCAGCTCGGCGGCGGTCGCGAGGCAGCGGCCCCATTCGACGCGCCGCGCGAGCTGCACGGAGAGGGCCGCCACGGCCGCGGTCCGGGTCCGCGCCGGCGCGCCGGTGACGCCCGCCAGGACGGGCGTGGGGGGATCGCGAAGCCCGGAGCGCCCGAGCGCGTCCGCGAAGGGCTCGACCGCCGCGTCGAGGAGGTGCGTGTGGGCGGGGACGCCCACGGGGAGCCGCTGGACGGTCGTGGCCCCCAGGGCGCGCGCGCGCACCTCGAGGAGCGCGAGCGGACCGGCGGCGCCGCCGACGACGCAGTGATCCGGCCCGATCGCGATGGCGAGCTCCGCGCCGACCTCCCCGGCGAGCGCCTCGGCCCGGGCGAGCGCGATCCCGCGGAGCGCCAGGAGCCCGCTGCCGGCGGGGGCGGCGGCGTCCATGAGCGCCGCCCGGCGCGCGGCGAGCGTCACGGTGTCCCCTGGGGAGAGCGCGCCCGCGCAGCCGTAGGCCGCGAGCTCCCCGAGGCTGTAGCCTGCGAACACGCGCGCCGGGGGCAGCGCCTCGCGGAGCGCCGCCCAGGTCGCGAGCTCGGCGGCGCACAGGAGCGGCTGCGCGAGCGCGTTCGCGAACAGGTCGGGGCCGCCGCGCCGCGCGCGCTCCACCGGATCGTCGCCGAGCGCCGCGCGCGCCGCGGCGAGGACCTCGGCGCCGCGCGGGCTCGCGAGCGCGAGATCGAACATGGCCGGGTGCTGGCCCCCCTGCCCCGGACAGAGCACCGCGAGGCCGGCCGTCCCCGTCATCCCGCGCCCCCGGCGGGCGAGGGGTCGAGCGCGCCGAGCCGCTCGACGAACAGCGCGGCGGCGAGCAGGTCGGCGCTGCCGCCGGGCGAGAGGTCCCGCCCGACGAACGCCCGGTGCAGCGCGCGCGCGTGCTCTCGCCAGCCGCTGCGGTGCACGCCGCCCCGGGCGAGGAAGAGCTGCGCGGCCGCGCGTGCGAAGGTGAGGCCGGCCGCACCGCCGCGGTAGAGGAGGTTCGTGTCGGGGAGGACCGCGATCGCGGAGAGCAGGCACTGGACGGCCGCGGCCTCGCGAGAGGCCCCGCGGAGCAGGCTCGCGCGGAGGGCCGGCAGCGCCACGTCGAACAGGTGCGGGAACCCGGCCGCCGCCTCCGCGCGCGCGCCGCCGACGCCGTGGCGGCGTCCGGCGATCGCGCCGTGGCTCGCCACCGGCGCCGGCAGCTCGCGCAGGATCGCCGCCCCGTAGCCGCGGCGCACGGCGTCCCGGAGGGCGGCGGGCCCGAAGGGCGCGCGCGCGGCCGCGAGGCGCCCCGCCGCCGCGGTCAGGAGGCCGAGCGAGAAGATCGCGCCGCGGTGGGTGTTCACGCCGCCGGTCGCGTGGAGCATGCGCGCCTCCGCGTCGAGCGCGAGCGGGCGCAGGGCGGCGAGCGAGGCCCCCTCCGTCCCGGCGCGCGCGACCGCGTGGAAGTAGCCGCGCAGGGCCGCGATGCTCGCGCGGAAGGTCCGCGCGTCCATGTCCCGGTGCGCGCCGCGGTCCCGCGGCGTGACGAGGCCCGGCTTGGGCTCGGCCTCGAGCTCCTCGTGCAGCGCCGCGACGGCCGCCTCGCCGATCGCGTGCGCGACGCTCGCGGTGGGGGGACGCTTCACCGGGAGGCTCGCGGAGGCGGTCGTCACGGCCACGGCTCCTCCCCCGCGAGCGGCCCGAGGAGCGCCCGCGCCGGCTCGAGCGCCACCGCCGTCCCGGACTTCACGAGGACCCGCGCGGCCCCCGCGGCGAGCTCCCGCCACGAGACGCCTCGCCCGCCGGGGAGCAGGACCTCTCCGTCCAGCCGCGGGATCCCGTCGCCGCGGGCGCGGAGGAGCGCCAGCGCACCGCGGAGCTCGCCCGCGGAGCGGGGCTCGACGAGCAGGTCCACGTCGGAGCGCTCCGTCACGTAGGCCCGCCCGGAGAGGTGCTGCCACGCGAGCGAACCGTACACGCGCAGGACGAGCCCCGCGTCGCGCGCTGCGTGGTCGAGCGCTCCGAGCCGCTCCCGCCACGCCGGCGGCGCGCTCCCGGCGGCCTCCCGGAGGGTCGCCGGCGCCCCGATCCGCTCCACGGCCCTCGGCTCCACGGCGAGCGCCACCCGCCGCTTCTCGCCCGCCGCGGAGGACGGCAGCGCCACCGCGAGCGGGATCGCGTCGCCGCAGGAGCCGTCGCGCCGGCACGCGACGGCGGGGAGCCGGCGGCCGAACCAGTCCCCGAGGGCGTCCAGCGCGGACGGCGCCACCGCCCCGCGCAGCGCCTCGCGCCACATGGGCCGGAGCCAGACCAGATCGTGGCGGGCCGGGAAGTCGCCCGAGACCGCGTCAGGGCTCATCGCCGTCCTCTCCGCTCACCCGCCGCGCCACCGCCGCCGCCAGGAGCCGCCCTCCTCGCTCGAGGCCGAGCTCCGCGCGGCGGTCCCGTCCGGCCGGACGGGAGAGCGCGGCCGCGAGCTGCTCCGAGAGCGGCGGCTCCCAGCGCGGCTCGATCGCGCCGAGCCGCACGAAGCGGTCGAGGCCCGGCGCGAGCACCGGCGAGCTTTGCGACAGCTCCTCCAGCCGCTCGAGCGGGAGCTTCGTCACGCGCGCCATCGCCGGCAGGCTCATCACCCACGGGTGCGCCCCCTCCACGGCGTGGACGGCGTCCGCCATGAAGCCGAGCGGCAGCACCCCGCCGCTCACCGCGTCGCCGCTCACCACGGCGACGATGGGGTGCCCGCGCCGCCGCGCGAGCTCGACGCAGGCGGCGAGGTGTCCGAGGTAGCCGTTGAGGCCGAGCACCTCGTCGCGCCGGCTCATCCGCTGGCCGCGGGTGTCCACCAGGACGACGATGGGCCGCCCCGGGTGCTCGCGCACGGTGCGGAGGACCTCTCCCGCGAGGGCGAGCGCCGCCTCGACGCCGACCTCCACCCCGCCCGCGGTACCGAGCACCGCGACTTCGCCGGCCGCGGTGTGCGCGGCGCCGACGACGATCCCGCCCTCCTCCCGGACGGCGTGCCCGGCGGGGAAGAGCGCGCCGACGAGGGCCCCGAGCGCGGGGGTCACGGCTCCTCCCCGCGCGCAGCGGCGACGGCGCGGCGGAACGCGTCCGCGTCGAGGAGCGGGAGGCGGTCCGGGTCCGGCACCGCGGCGGCGCGCCAGACGTCCGCCGCGTCCGTGCAGCCGCCGAAGTCCGCGAGCCGTCGCGCGAGGCGCTCGTGCTCGCGCGCGAGCGCGCCCTCGTCGAGCGACCGCGGGCTGGCGAGGAGCGCCGCGGCGGCGTCGCGGAAGGCGGCGAGGTCGTCCTCCACGAGGAGGTCCGCCTCGCCGAGCAGGTAGCGGTGCTTGCCGCCGTAGGTGCGCCACACGAGCGCGCGATCCGCGGCGTCGAGCTCCTCGACGCCCTTCGTCGCCTCGATCACGTCGGGCCCGGAGATCCCGAGCCTCCCCTCCTCGCTCATGGCGAGCGCGTCGCAGCAGCGCGCCACGATGCCCATCCCGCCGAAGCATCCCCAGCCGCCGCCGATGAGGCCGACGACCGGCACGCCGGCGGCGCGCGCGCCGAGCAGCGCGCGCATGATCTCGGAGACCGCCACGAGGCCCGCGTTCGCCTCCTGCAGCCGCACGCCGCCCGAGTCGAGCAGGAGGAGCACGCCCGCCGGGCGCTCCCGCTCGGCGCGGCGGAGGAGCCCGACGAGCTTCGCGCCGTGCACCTCGCCCACCGCGCCGCCCATGAACCCGCCCTCCTGGCTCGCGGCGAGGACCACCCGGCCGCCGAGGAGGCCGCGCCCGACCACGACGCCGTCGTCGAAGGCGACGGCGAGGCCGAGGCCGGCGAGGTGCGGGCTCGTCACGCGCTCGGAGGGGCCGAGGAGCTCGGTGAAGCTGCCGGGGTCGAGGATCCCCGCGAGCCTGCGCCGCGCCGTCGCCTCGCGATAGCTCCTCCGCGCGGGGAGGTGACCCGGGTTCCCCGGCGTCACGGCCGCTGCCCCAGGTACTCCTCGACCGCCTGGTCGAGGCGCAGGCTCACGACGGCGGGGGTCGCCCCCGCGTCGTTCACGGACAGCGCGAGCCCGGCGACCGCGTTCCGGGCCGCGAAGTCCCGCAGCACGGCGTCCCAGATCTCCGCGAACCCGTTCGCGGACGTGGCGACCTCGACGCGGCAGCGGCCCGCGAGGTCCCCCGGCTCGACGAGCACCTCGAGGTTCCCGGACGCGACGACGCCGACGACGACCGGCGGCGCGCGCGGCGCCGGCGGGCCCGCCGACTCGAGCTCGAACGCGAGGCGCTCCATCCCGTCCCTCCCCTCACCAGCTCCGGAACCGGGCGGGCGGCTCGTAGAGCCCGCCCGACCAGCGCACGAGGTCCTTCACGCTGCGCGCGGCGAGCAGATCGCGCGTCGCCTCGCGCTTGTCGATGCCGAGATCCTCCGCGCGGCGGATGACGCCCCGGCGGCGGAGCTCCTCGACGGCGCGCCGCGAGCGCGCGCGCCCGACCGGCGTGTAGCCGGCGACGCCGCGGATCGCCTCGGCGCGCTCCTCCGGCGTGCGGCACAGGAGCAGGTTCGCGATCCCCTCCTCCGTCACCACGTGCGTCACGTCGTCGCCGTGGATCATCACCGGCGGGAGCGCCATGCCCATCGTCTCGGCGAGCCTCCACGCGTCGAGCCGCTCCACGAACGCCGGCTCCATGTGCTCACGGAACGTCTCGAGGAGCTGCACCACGAGCTTCCGCCCCCGCGGCATGGCCGCCGGATCCGCCTGCGCCTCGCGGCCGGCGCGGAGCCAGGCCGCGCTGGCGTGGCGACGGCCGCGCGCGTCCGCGCCCATGTTCGGCGCCCCGCCGAACCCGGTGATCCGGCTCGTCGTGGCGGTGGAGCTGTTCCCGGCGAGGTCCAGCTGGAGGGTCGAGCCGATGAAGAGATCGCAGGCGTAGTGCCCGGCGGTCTGCGAGAAGGCCCGGTTCGAGCGCAGGCTCCCGTCGCGCCCGGTGAAGAACACGTCCGGCCGCGCCGCGACGTAGCGCTCCATGCCGAGCTCCGAGCCGAACGCGTGGATCGACTCGACGAACCCCGCCTCGATGGCGGGGATGAGGGTCGGGTGGGGGTTGAGCGCCCACTGCCGGCAGATCTTCCCGCGCAGCCCGAGCCGCTCCGCGTAGGTGGGCAGGATGAGCTCGATGGCCGCCGAGTCGAAGCCGATGCCGTGGTTGAGCCGCTCGACCCCGTACTCCGCGTAGATCCCCTTCACGACCATCATGGCCATGAGGACCTGGACCTCGCCGATCTGCGCCGGATCGCGCGTGAACAGCGGCTCGATCGCGCTCTTGGCCGGCGCGACCGTGACGAAGTCCACCCAGCCGGCGGGGATGTCGACGCGCGGGAGCCGCTCCACGCGCTCGTCCACCTGGGCGACGACGATCCCGTCCTTGAAGGCCGTCGCCTCGACGATGGCAGGCGTGTCCTCGGTGTTGGGGCCGGTGTAGAGGTTCCCCTCGCCATCGGCGGCGATGGCCGAGACGAGCGCGACGCGCGGCGTGAGGTCCACGAAGTAGCGGGCGTAGAGCTCGAGGTAGGTGTGGATGGCGCCGATCTCGATCCGCCCGGCGGCGACGAGCTGCGCGAGGCGCGTCCCCTGCGGCCCGGAGAAGGAGAAGTCCAGGCGGCGCGCGAGGCCGCGCTCGAAGAGCTCGACGTGCTCGGGGAGCGCGAGCACCGACATGACGAGGTGCAGATCGTGGACGCGGGCGGGATCGGCCCGCGCGAGGGCGCGCGCGAGGAAGTCGGCCTGCTTCTGGTTGTCGCCCTCCAGGCAGACGCGGTCGCCCGGCTCGAGGAGGGCCTCGAGGAGCGGCGTCACGCGCCCGGGATCGACCCAGCGTCCGCCGCCGACGGCGGCGCTCGCGCGCGCGAGCCGAGCGAGGCGGCTCCGCCGGGCGGTGTCCCAGACGCGCGTCACGGGGCCTCCCGGGCGCGCCGCCTCGGCCGGCCGCGGGGGCGGCGCGGCGGCTCGGTAGACGGCACGACGCTCGCCCGGGCGCTCGCGCCCGGCGAGCCCCGGGCGCTCGCCTTCGGCGCCCCCGCCGCGGCCGCGCGCGAGCGGCCCGGCCTCGCCATCGCGTCCTGCACCGCGAGCGCCGCGCGCTGCGCCATGAGGTGGGCGCGCATCACCCGCTCGGCCTCCTCCGCGTCGCCGCGCCGGAGCGCGCGCATGAGCTTGCGGTGCTCGGCGAGCGAGGCCTCGAGCCGGCCGGGCACGCGGAGCTGGCGGCCGTGCAGGAGCCGCAGGAACTGGCGCAGCTCGGAGACCATGCGCGACAGCCACGGGTTCGCGGCGAGGTCCTGCACCGCCTGGTGGAAGAGGTAGTTGAGCTCGTAGTACCTGCCCACGTCGTCCGCCGCGGCGCAGCGCTCGAGCCGCTCGTGGAGCGCCTCGAGCCGGCGGACGTCCTCCGGTCCGGCCTTGCGGACCGCCTCCTGCGCGCACAGCCCCTCGAGCAGCGCCATGAGCGGGAAGATCTCGTCGAGGTCCCGCGGCGTCAGCTCGCCGGAGACGAACGACCCGCGGCGCGGCGTGAGGCGCACGAGCCCCTCCGCGTGCAGCACCTTCAGCGCCTCGCGCAGCGGCGTCCGGCTGATGCCGAAGCGCTCGACCAGGGCGCGCTCGTCGATCCACGTCCCCGGCTCGAGATCGCCGGCGTAGATGAGCTGCCGGAGCCGCTCGGCGACCTCCTCGTACAGCGCGCGTTGGGCGATGCGCGTCATCGGGTCGCTCTCCGCTCAGAGGCCGAGGTACGCCGTGCGGATCTCGGGGTTGGCGGAGAGCTCCGCGCTCGTCCCCTCGAGCCGCACGCGCCCGGTCTCGATCACGGTGCCGCGCTGCGCCACCTCGAGCGCCTTGCGCAGGTTCTGCTCGACGAGCAGGACGGTCATGCCCTGGGCGTGCAGGTCGGACACGGTCCGCATCACCTGGTCGACCAGGATCGGCGCGAGGCCGAGGGAGGGCTCGTCCAGCATGAGGAGGACGGGCTCTCCCATGAGCGCCCGCCCGATGGCGCACATCTGCTGCTCGCCCCCGGAGAGGCTGCCCGCGATCTGGCCGCTCCGCTCGGAGAGGCGCGGGAACATCGTGAACACCCGCTCCAGGTTGCGCGCCGCGTTCGCGCGCACGCGCGGGTGGTAGGCGCCGAGATCGAGGTTCTCCCGCACGGTCAGCTGGGCCCAGAGATCGCGGCCCTCGGGGACGAGGGCGATCCCGAGCTCCGCCCGGCCGGCGGCGGGGAGACCCACGAGCGACTTCCCGCGGAAGCGGATGTCCCCGGCGCGCGGGCGCCGGAGCCCGGAGACGGCGCGCAGCGTGGTGGTCTTGCCCGCGCCGTTCGAGCCGAGGAGCGTGACGATCTCGCCCTCGCGCACCTCGAGGCTGAGGCCGTACAGGACCTGGATGTCCCCGTAGAACACGTCGATCGCGTCGACGCTCAGGAGGGGCTCGCTCACGCGCTCACCTCGTGGCCCTTGCCGAGGTAGGCCTCGACGACGAGCGGATCGCGGACTACCTCGGCCGGCAGGCCCTCGGAGATCTTCTTGCCGTGGTCGAGCACGGCCACCCGGTCGGAGAGCGACATCACCGCCGGCATGACGTGCTCGATCATGATGACCGAGACCTTCCGCTCGTCGCGGATGCGCCGGATGAGCGCGGCGAGCTTCATCGCCTCGGCGGGGTTCACGCCGGCGATGACCTCGTCGAGCATGAGCACCCGGGGCACCGTGGCGAGGGCGCGCGCGAGCTCGAGCCGCTTGCGGCCCGAGAGGGTGAGCGCGCCGGGGAGCTGGCCGGCGCGGTCGGCCAGGCCGACGAACTCGACGATCTCCGCGGCGCGCTGGCGCGGCGTGCCCTCCGCGCGCCAGCTGCCGTGGATCGCGCCGACGGCGACGTTCTCGGCCACGGTGAGGTTCGGGAAGGGCCGCACGATCTGGTGCGTGCGGACGATCCCGGCGCGCACCACGCGGTGCGCGGCGTACCCCGAGACGCGCCAGCCCTGGAGCCGGACCTCGCCCGAGGTCGGCCGGATCGAGCCCGCGATGAGGCTGAAGAGCGTGGTCTTCCCGGCGCCGTTCGGGCCGATGACGCCGAGGATCTCGCCCTCGTTGAGCTCGAGCGTGACCTCGTCGACGGCCTTGAGGCCGCCGAAGCTCTTCGAGACCGCGTGGCAGCTGAGGAGCGGTGGCATGGGGTCGGTCAGGCGAGCGACTCGCGCGGCTCGCGGCGCGCGCGGCGCCGCACGGCGCGGGCGAGGCGCAGCGCGAGGCCGGTGAGCCCGAGCGGCTCGAAGAGGATGATGAAGATGAGGAGGAGCCCGTAGAGGCCCAGGTAGAGCTGCGGGTAGGAGGCGAGCAGGAACTGGCGCAGCAGCACGAACACGATCGCGCCGAGCACCGGTCCGAGGACCGTCCCCACCCCGCCGATCACCGACATGAGGACGAAGGCGATCGAGCGATCGAAGCCGAACATGTCGCCCGGCTCGATGAAGCTGAAGTACGCGGCGTAGAGCCCGCCGGTGATGCCCACCACCACCGCGGACAGCGCGAAGACGAGGTCCTGGTAGAAGGTCGCGTTGACCCCGACGTCTGCGGCGGCGTCCACGTCGGCCTTGATGGCGAGGAGCTGCAGCCCGAGCGTCGAGCGACGGATGAGGAACGACGCCGCCACGACCAGGGCCGCGAGCCCGAGCCCCCAGAAGTAGAGCCGGTCCTTCATCTCCACGTCGATGGGCAGCGAGAGGCCGGAGGAGCCGCCCGTGAAGTCCTCCCAGTAGGTGAACAGGAGCCGGGCCGCCTCGCCCACGCCGATGGTGGCGATCGAGAAGTACGGCCCGCGCAGCCGCAGCATCGGGTGCGCGCCGAGCGAGAAGATGCCCGCCGCGATCCCGCCCACCAGCCAGGCGAGCGGCGCCGGCGCGGGCGGCTCCATGATCATGAGGCGCGCCGCGACGAACCCGCCCACGCCGAACAGCGCCGCGTGGCCGAAGCTCACCTGCCCCACGAAGCCGCCCATCCAGTTCCAGGCGAGCGCGCCCGAGATCATCAGGAAGGCGAGCGTGACGAGGTTCTTCGAGTAGATGGAGAGGTCGAGCGCGGCGGGCGCGACGGCGAGCGCGGCGACGACGAGGACGAACGCCGCCAGCGCCCAGCGCGGCACGATCGGAGGCCAGGCGAACTTCATCCGAGCACCCGCTGGCCGAAGAGCCCGCCCGGCCGGAACACGAGGACGAGCACGAGCATGACGAAGCCGACCGCCGCCGTGAGGTAGGAGGGGAGCACGAGGATCGCGAACACCTCGACCACCGCGAGGACGAGGGCCGCGATCCCGGTCCCGAACACGCTGCCCAGGCCGCCGAGCACCACCACCACGAACGACTTGAGGAGCTCGCCGGACCCGAACCCGGGGTTGAACGAGAAGATCGTCGCGGAGAGGAGCCCCGCGAGCCCGGCGAGGGCCGTGCCGAGCCCGAAGGTGATCGTGTAGATGCGCTCCACGTCGATCCCCACGAGCGTGCAGCTGTCCGCGTTCTGCGCCACGGCGCGGATGGCGCGGCCGAGGTACGTCCGCTTGAGCAGGAGCTGCAGCGCCGCCGGGGTGACGACCGCGATCGCGAGCACCGCGAGGCGGTTCACCGAGACGTACGAGCCGAGGAGCGGGATCGCCCGCGTCGAGTAGGCCGTCCGGATGGTCTGGTCGTTCCCGCTGAAGAGCAGGTACGCCGCGTTGCGGAGGACGAGCCACACGCCGAAGAGGAGCAGGAGCGAGGCGGGCCCGCCCGCGGCGCCGCGCGGCAGGTGGCGCACGAGCACCCGGTAGGTGAGGACGCCGAGCAGGAACGTGACGCCCACGACGAGCGGGATGGCCAGGTAGGGGTCGAGCCCCAGCCACCCGTGGAGGATCCAGCCCAGGTAGGCGCCGGCCATGATGACCCCGCCATGGGCGAGGTTCACCACGCGGAGCACGCCGTAGATGAGGCCGAGCCCGTACGCCATGGTGGCGTAGAGCCCGGCGAGCAGCACCGCGGAGACGGCGAGGTCGACGAAGCGGTCCACGGGATCACTTCGCGCAGCGCGGGTTCGGGGCGACGCCGGCGGCGCTCGCCACGTCCTTCGGGAAGATGATGGGCGAGGTGCCGTCCGGCTGGTTCTGCTGCACCACGAACGAGTTCTGCGCCTGCTGCCCGAACTCGGCCTTGAACTCGAGGGTCCCGCCGGGCAGGAGCGACGGCATCTTCATCGACGCGAGCTTGGCGCGCACCGCCTCCCGGTCGACCTTGCCCGCCTGCTGGATGGCGGTGAACAGGGCACGCGCGCTCTCGTACGCGAGCGCCTGGAACCACTCCGGCTCGCGGCCGCCGTACTTCGCCTTGAACGCCTTCACGAACTCCTGCGAGGGGCCGGGCTTCGTCCCGAGCTGCGCGTTCCACCAGACGCCGGAGAGGACGTAGTTCACGTTTTCCTGCCCGAGCGCCTTCACCGCGTCCTTCTCGCCGCCGCGCGCGCCGTAGCTCACGACCTTGTGGCACATCCCGTTCGCCACGTACTGACGGTGCATGGTGATGTAGTCGGGCAGGTGGGCGTCCACGAGGAACAGGTCCACGTTCGCGGCCTTCACCTTCCCGAGGAGCGCCCCGAAGTCGCGCGCGTTGAGCTCGAACGACTCGTCGACCACGACCTGGTACGCGCCGCCGCTCTTCCCGGCGAAGTCGGAGACGCCCTTGCGGAAGTCCTTGCCGTGCGCGGTGTTCTCCCACAGGAGCGCGATCTTCGCGGGCTTCGGCAGCTTGCCGGCCTTCTGCTGCTCGTCCATCCACTGCATGAGCGTCCCGCCGAGCAGCTCGACGGGGGAGATGAGGCCGAAGAGGTACTTGAACTTGCGCTTGTAGATCTTGGTCGCGCCGCCGCCGCCGTTCACGTACGGCACGCGGTTCTGCTCGGCGACCGTGCTCTGCGCCTCCACGAGGTGGCTCGCGTAGGTGCCCAGGAGGAAGTCGACCCGGTCGCTGTTCACGAGCCGGTCGGCGAGGCTCACCGCCGACGCCTGCGTGCTCGTGTCGTCGAGGAGGAGGAACTGCACCGGCAGCTTCTTGCCGCCGACCTCGAGGCCGCCGGCCTTGCTCACCTGCTCGAACGCGAGGTCGTAGCCCTCCTTGAAGAACCCGCCGACGCGGGCCTCCGCGCCGGTGAGCGGCAGCGTCGCGCCGATCAGGATCTTGTCCTTGTCGGCGGCGGCCGCGGCGCCGGGGAGGGCGGCGGCCGCGGCGAGCGCGGCCAGCGCGAGGAGCAGCGGGGCGTACGGCCGGCGGGGGTTGCGAGTGCTCATGAGCGCCTCCAGGGCGAAGGAGAGCTGCGTCTCCGTAATTATGGATTACGGCTTCGCGACACGATGGTCCCGGCGCAACGCGAAGATCCACCTGGGCCCCAACGGAGACCCGGGCCCGCGGCGACGGGCCTTACACTCCGGGGACATGCACCCGCTCCTCCCCGAGCTCGCGGCGCGCGGCGGCCGCGTGGCGCTGCGCGTCATCGCGAGCGCCGGCCCGGCGGCCGTGACGCGCGCCGGCGCCGCGCCGCGTCGCGCCGACGTCTCCTACGCCGAGCTCGACCGCGCCGCGCGCGCCCACGCGGCCCGCCTGCTCCAGGACGGCGTCCGCGCAGGCGAGCGCGTCGCGCTCTGGGCGACGCCCGAGCTCGCGACGATCGCCGCCGTCATCGGCGACGCGCTCGCCGGGGTGGCGACGGTGCCGCTCAACCCGGCGCTCGGCGAGGGCGAGCTCGGCCACGTGCTCGCCGACGCCGCGCCGCGTCTCGTCCTCGCGGCCGACCCCGCCTCCTTCCGGGCGCGCACGCCGGACGTCCGGGGGATCACGCTCGACGGCCCGGGCGCCTCGCCGCCGGCGCCCCGCCCGGACGACCCGCTCCTCGTGCTCTACACGTCGGGCACCACCGGCAAGCCGAAGGGCGCGATCATCACGCACCGGAACGCCGCGTTCGACCTCGACGCGCTCGTGTCGGCGTGGGGGTGGACGGATCGCGACGCGCTCGTGCACGCGCTGCCGCTCTTCCACGTGCACGGCCTCGTCCTCGGCGTGCTCGGGTCCCTGCGCGTCGGGGCGTCGATCCTGCTCCTCCCCCGCTTCACGCCGGAGGGGGTGTGCGCGGCGATGGAGGGCGGCGGCACGATGCTCTTCGCCGTGCCCACGATGTACCACCGGCTCGCCGAGCACTGCGAGGCGAGGCCAGACGAGGCGCGGCGGCTCGGGTGCGCGCGGCTCCTCGTCTCGGGGTCCGCGGCGCTGCCCGTCCGCGAGAACGACCGCCTGTTCCGGCTGTTCGGGCAGCGCGTCGTCGAGCGCTACGGCCTCACCGAGACGCTCATCCTCACCGCCGCGCGCCACGACGGCCCGCGCACGCCGGGCGCGGTCGGGCCGCCGCTGCCCGGGGTCACCCTCCGCCTCGTGGACGACGCGCGGCGCCCGCTCGAGCCGGGCCCCGACGTCCTCGGCGAGGTGGCGGTGAAGGGCCCGACGGTGTTCGCGGGCTACCTCAACCGGCCGGACGCGACGGCCGCGGCGATGGACGCGGACGGCTTCTTCTACACGGGAGACATCGCGTCGATCGGGCCGGGCGGCGAGGTGCGCATCGTCGGCCGCCGCGCCACCGACCTCATCAAGACCGGCGGCTACAAGGTCGGCGCCGGGGAGGTGGAGGCGGCGCTGCTCGAGCACCCCGCGGTGCGGGAGGCGGCCGTGATCGGCGTCGCCGACGAGGATCTCGGCGAGCGGATCGTGGCGTTCGTGGTCCCCGCCCCGGGCGCGGCCCCGCGCCCGGAGGAGCTCGCCGAGCACGTCGCCCGGCTCCTCTCGCCCCACAAGCGCCCGCGCGCGGTGCGGCTCGTCGAGAGCCTGCCGCGGAACGCCATGGGGAAGGTGCTGAAGAAGGAGCTCGCGGCGCTCGGCTGAGCGCGGCGCCTACGGCGCGCGACGGCGGCTCACTCCCAGATCAGGTACAGCGTGCGGTGCTTGCCGATGAGGTCCGCGAGCCCGGCGATCGGGTTCGAGTGCCCGGCGACGAGGTCGGGCGCGATCTCGGCCGCCCGGCGCGCGATCTTCTCCGGGTCCTTCGGCTGCCGCTGGAACCGCCCGGCGACGTAGTCCGCCCCGATCTCGTACAGCTCGAACGCCTCGTCCCGCTCCAGGGTGGAGAGCCACGCCACGATCTGCTCGCTCGTCACCCCGCGCTTCGGGCCTGCCGTGCCGATGCGGCGGATCACGACGTTCGGGTCGGCCGTCGCGAGGAGGCCCACGAGGTCCTTCTCGCCAGCGAGGCCGAAGCTGCGCTCGTAGCGGAACAGGTAGACCCCGGCCTTGCGGAACGTCGTGTGGCTGCCCGCGAGCAGCCGCTCCGCGGTGCGGGTGTCGACCGCGAAGGCACGGCCCTCGGAGAGCGGGATCGGCTTGACCTCGCTGTCGATCTGGCCGCCCTTCACGCCCGCGGCGTCCTCGACGAGCTTCACGGCGGCCGCGAAGCTCTTCGGGGCGGGGAGCACGATGGGCTGGGCCTCGGCGGCCGGCGCCTCGGGAGCGGCCGCGACCGCCGCGGCCGTCGACGGCTCCGCGCGGACGCCGAGCGGGCCCATCGCGAGGAGCGTGGCGGCCGCGAGGAACCGGCGGGCGAAGACGTTCGTGCGAGCACGATCGAGGCGGCGGGACGGTTGCGTCATGGAGGCTCCCTTTTGCCGCACGCGAACGGCCGTGCGGCAGAGAGCCGCAATCTACACGCCCCTATCGGCATGATCGACTTTGCGTCCCCCGCGCACCGGCCCCCACAGCGGAGCTGGGCCGCCCGGACGGGCCGGGCGGTCCAGACCTACCCGCTATCGCCCGCGCCAGCCGGGAGGCGGCTCGGCGTAGCCGCGCTCGCGGAACGGCTCGGCGGTCTCGCGCAGCCAGGCCTCGCGCCGCGCCGCCCAGCGGCCGTCCACGTCGATCCCGAGCGCCGCGAGCCCCTCGCGATCGTCGTAGCGGAGGGCGAGCACCGCCTCGGGCTTCGCGCTCGCGCGCTCGAAGCGGACCGTGCGCACGTGGGAGGCGTGCTCCTCCGCGAACTCCGTGCCGAGCCCCGGCCGCGCCGTCGCGCGCGCACCGGGGGACGGCTCCGGCGCGAGCGCTCGCGCGCCGGCGGAGGCCTGCGGCGCCGGGGCGGCGTCCGCGTGCGCCTCGCCGGCCGGCGCGGACCGGCGCGACTCCGGGGAAGCGCCGGCGCGGCCCTCGTCCTCGAGCGGCTCGGCGCGGCGGAGCGGCGCGACGGGGCGGAGCTCGCGCTCGGGGAAGACCGCCACCCCGACGACGCCGACGTCGCGCGCATCGCCGGTGAGCGCCGCGTACGAGCGCGGCACGCTCGAGAAGCGGAACGCCGCGACGGACTCGCGGCTCGTCCGGAACCCGTCGATGGCCACCTCGGACCAGCCCTCCACGAGGTACCCCCGCTTCGTCCACGTCGCGGGACGTCCGTCGATCACGTCGCGGCCGTCGACCGACACGACCACCTCCACGCGGCGGCCGGAGTCGTTCCGCACACGCACGAGGTACCTCCCGCCGAGCGAGCCGAGGACGTAGGTGCGCCCGCGGTGGGAGAAGGTCGGCAGCGCCCTGCCCTCCTCGTCGGTGAGCTGGATGGAGTAGGGCCCGGCCTGCGCGGGCCGCTCCGGCGGACGGGCGGTGGCGCGGGCGCCGGGAACTGCGCACAGCAGGGCAAAGGCAGCGGCGAGGACGTGTACACGGACGTGCATGGTCGGCTCCTCTCTCTCGCGAGGTGAACGGACGAGCGGGCGAAAGGATCTACGGACGCCGTCCGGGTGACACGGGGGCATGCGCGACGCGGATGACGCGTTGCGTCCGCCGGGCGAGGTGCGGACATTCGCGCCATGCCCACGCCACGCGACGCCGTAGCCGTGCTCGAGGACGATCACCGTGAGGTCGAGGAGCTCTTCCAGGCCTTCGAGCGCTCCCGGAGCGCCACGCACCGGGAGGACCTCGCCGCGAGGATCGTCCGCGAGCTCTCGATCCACGCCTCGATAGAGGAGCAGCTCGTCTACCCGCGCGTGCGGCAGGTGGTCGACGGCGCGTCCAAGGAGCCGGCGGTCCTCGTCGCCCTCGAGGAGCACCACGTCGCGAAGCTCGCGCTCACCGAGATCCGCACCCTGCGGGCGACCGACCCTCGCTTCGACGCCAAGGTCCGCGTGCTCATCGCGAGCGTGCGCCACCACGTCGAGGAGGAGGAGCGCGACCTCCTTCCTGCGATGGAGCGCGCCTACACGACGGAGGAGCTGCGAGAGCTCGGCGCCGCGCTCGAGCGCGCGAAGCGGATCGCTCCGACGCGGCCCCATCCCTTCGCGCCGGACGAGCCGCCCGGCGCCATGTTCGCAGGGCTCGCCGCCGGCGCCCTCGACCGCAGCCGCGACGGCCTGGCCCAGCTCGTCGACATGGCGGTGGACATGAGCCGGCAGCTCGTGGACTCGGCGCTCCGCCGTGGCGAGGACGCGGTGCGCCGCGCGCGCGGGCGCCTCACGCGCAGGCTCGAGGAGGCGCGGGCGGAGGTGCAGCCCGAGGCGGTCGAGCGGCGGATACGGCGCGGCGTGCGCGCGGCCCGGCGCGCTCAGCAGCGGATCGGCGAGGGCGTAGAGGAGGTCGGTCGCGAGCTCCAGCCGGAAGCCGCGCAGTAGCGTCGCGCGCCCGCGCCCGGGGTCCGACCGCGCCCTACCCGGCCGCGCCTCGGCGCACTCGCGCGCCCTTGTGGCTCCTCGGCCGCCCGTGCGAGGTTCCCGGCCCGGCTGCCCGCCTCACGGTGCAGCCGCGTCCTCGTTCCTCGCCCGGGAAGGGCTCCGGAGCCCGCATGAAGACCCTCGTCGCCTCCGTCATGGCCGTCGCGCTCCTCGGAACCGGCTGCATCGTCCACGGCGGCCCGGTCTACCGCCGGTCCAGCAGCGGCGCCGTGGCTGCGCCCGCGAAGAGCTGCCCGCCCGGTCACCGCTGGAGCGACGGCCGCTGCCACTCCAAGGGCAAGGGGCACGACCGGTAGCGCGGCAGCGCGCCGCCTACGGGGTCGGCTCAGCCGGTCGCGCCGCGCCAGCGGAGAAAGGCCGCGGACCGCCTCCGCGCGCGCGCACGCCACAGCTGCGCGAGCGAGAGCGCGAGGCCCGCGGCGAGGAGCACGAGCATCCCGCGGAGATACGCGTCGTTGATGGGGGTGCGCGGCGCGAGCCCGAGCGCGAGCGCCCCGAATCCTGCGAGCGCGCCGGTGAGCGCGACGAGCTGCGCGGACACGGCGGCGCGCCAGCAGCGCCACGAGCCCGCGAGCAGCGAGTAGCCCGCCCACAGGAGGACGAGGCCGCAGAGCCCCTCGACGACGGTGGCGAGGGGGATGGGCGGCTCCTCGATCCGGAGGGCGCCGAGCGCGAGCGGGTGCCCGTGGTGGGCAGCGGCGAAGACGAGGAACGTCGTCGCCTCGGCGACCAGGATGAGGCCGAACAAGGCGGCCCCGGGCGTCGTCCGGCGCGGTGTTGCCATCCCTCCTCCTCCCCGAGCCGGCTCCTGGAGCGCGAACGGCTCGCCTGGAGATCGTAAGCACGACGCGCCGCGTGGGACCCGGGAGGTCGCCCGGCGCCCGTGGCCCAGGCGATCGGGGAGACGGCCGGTGCATGGGGATGTGCTAGCGTCACCGCGTGCTCCGCCGCCCCCCGCAGAGCGTCGTCCTGGCGATCGCCTCGGCCGGCGTCGTCGGCGCCGAGGCCCTGGCGCTGGGCGTCTGGTGCGTCCGGCTCCTCGGGCAGGGTGAGGCGATGCTGCGCTCCGCCGCGACCGCGGTCCTGTGCCTCCTCGTCGCGGGCGGGATCGTCGCGTTCATCCGCGGTGCGCTCCTCCAGCGCCCCGACGTCCGCATGACTGCGGTCGGCTGGACCATGCCGATCGCGGCGTGCCTGGGCGTGTTCGCGATGCTCATCGGGCTCGTGGCCGCGCTGCTCTCGGCCCGCACGGCCGCGCTCCCCCTGCTCGCGTTCGCGCTCGTGGTGGTCCTGCCGATCGGGACGATCGGCGTCGCGCTCCTGCGCCCGTCGGCGCGCGCGTGGTTCGACGCCGGCGCCGAGCGGGAGAGACGGTCCCGCCGCGCCTGAGGCCCCGGCTGGCCTGGTCGTCTCGTGCGGCTGGCGGCCCCCCGTGCGCCTGTCCGCGTTCCGCAATATCCTGCGGGCATGGCGACCGAGCCCATCCGACTGTTCGTGACCGGCGGCACCTTCGACAAGGAGTACGACGAGCTGACCGGGCGCCTGTACTTCAAGGACACGCACGTCCACGAGATGCTGCGGCTCGCGCGCTGCCGCGTCGAGACGCGCGTGCGGACGCTCATGATGATCGACAGCCTCGACATGACCGACGCGGATCGCCGCGCGATCGTCGAGAACTGCCGGAGCGCCGCCGAGCAGCGCCTCGTGATCACGCACGGGACGGACACCATGGCCGAGACCGCCCGCGCGCTCCTGGACGCGGGGCTCGGCAAGACGATCGTCCTGACCGGCGCGATGGTCCCCTACGCGTTCGGCTCCTCGGACGGGCTCTTCAACCTCGGCAGCGCGATCTCGTTCGCGCAGGTGCTGCCGCCCGGCGTCTACGTCGCGATGAACGGCCGCGTCTTCCCGGGCGACCACGTCCGGAAGAACCGGCAGAGCGGCATCTTCGAGGAGGTGTGACCCGCCCGGGCGCTCGCGCCCCGGAGCCGCCCGAGGGAACGTCCGGGCCATGGCTCCTTCCGAACCGCGATGGGAACTCCTCTACTGGCCGGGCCTCCAGGGCCGCGGCGAGTTCGTCCGGCTCGCGTTCGAGGACGCGGGCGTCCCGTACGACGACGTGGGGCGCATGCCCGACTCGGAGGGCGGCGGCGCCGCCGCGATCGAGCGGCTGCTCGAGGAGCCCGGGCCGTGGCTCACACCGCTCGGGCCCCCGGCGCTCCGGCACGGCGAGGTCCTCGTCGCGCAGACCGCCGCGATCCTGCAGTACCTCGCGCCGCGCATCGGCGTCGTCCCGGAGGACGAGGCGAGCCGGCTGCGCGCGCACCAGATCCAGCTCACGATCGCCGATCTCGTCGCCGAGACCCATTCCACGCATCACCCCGTCGCGACCTCCCTCTACTACGAGGCCCAGCGGCGCGAGGCGAAGCGCAACGCGGAGGCGTTCGTGCGCGAGCGCATCCCGCTCTTCCTGCGGTACCTCGATCGCGCGCTCGACTCGAACCCCGCCGGCGGCGGGAGGTGGCTCGTCGGGAGCGACTGCAGCTACGCCGATCTCTCGACGTTCCAGATCATCGCCGGGCTCCGCTACGCGTTCCCGAACGCGATGCGCCAGCACGAGCGGAGCTTCCCCCGGCTCGCCGCCCTGCATGACGCCGTCGCCGCGCGACCGCGCATCGCGGCGTACCTCGCGTCCGACCGCCGCCTCCCTTTCAACGAGTGGGGCATCTTCCGGCACTACCCGGAGCTCGATCTCGGAACCGCGGCCCGGACCGGCCGCGCGCGCGCCCGGAAGGCGGGCCCGATGAAGGCCGCAGCCCGCTCGAAGATCGTGCGCCGCGCGCCCGCCGGGAAGTCTCGCGCCGCTGCGACCGTCCGCGGCAAGGGTCGGAAGCCACGGCGGGAGGCGTGAGGCGGACCGGGCGGGCGGACCCGCGCGAGGGACCCCATTCGAACTCTTTCCGCGCAGTGACGTTCGCGGCCAACTCACCACCTCGAAGGCCACCCGAACCCGGAGTTGACCATGAAGCGGATCGCCCTCGCCCTCCTCCTCGGCTCGCTCGCCACCCCCGCCCTCGCCGCGACGAAGACCTACCAGGTGACCGGTCCGGTCCTCGAGGTCACCGAGGACAGCGTCACCGTCCAGAAGGGCAAGGAGAAGTGGGAGATCGCCCGCACGCCCGACACGAAGATCACGGGCGAGGTGAAGAAGGGCGAGAAGGTGACGGTCGAGTACCGGATGACGGCGACCAGCGTGGAGGCGAAGCCGGCGGGCAAGGCGAAGAAGTAGCGCGCGACGTTCGGTGAAGGTGCGGCGGCGGCGCGGGCGCGCCGCTATCTTCCTCGCGTGCCCGGCCGCCCGCTCTCGCTCCGCGCCCTGAACCGCGCCACCCTCGCGCGCCAGCTGCTCCTCGCCCGCCAGCGCGTCCCCGTGCTCCGCGCCATCGAGCGGCTCGCCGGCCTGCAGGCGCAGCTCGCGCGACCGCCGTTCATCGGCCTCTGGTCGCGGGTCGAGGGGTTCCGCCGCGAGGAGCTGAGGCGGCTCGTCGCGTCGCGGGCGGTGGTCCGCGGGCCGCTCATGCGCGCGACGCTCCACCTCGTCACCGCCGCGGACTTCCTCGCCTTCCGCGGTCCCCTCCAGCCCGCCCTGGACGCCGCGTCCAGGATCGTCGCGGACCGCCTCGTGAACGTGGACCTCGCGCGGGTGATCGCCGCGGCCCGCGCGCTTTTCGAGGAGGAGCCGCGGACCTTCGACGAGCTCCGGCCGCTGCTCGGCGCGCGGTTCCCGGGGGTGGACCTTCGCGCGCTGGCCTACGCCGTGCGCACCCAGCTCCCGCTCGTGCAGGTCCCGAGCGAGGACGCGTGGGCGTTCCATGGCTCGGGGCGCTTCGCGGTGGCGGAGGCGTGGCTCGGTGAGGCGATCCCGGACGAGCGCTCCCCGGAGGCGCTCGCCGTCCGCTACCTCGCCGCGTTCGGCCCCGCGACCGCGGCGGACCTGCAGGCGTGGTCGGGCCTCGGGAGGCTCGACGGCGCGCTCGCGGCGATCCGGCCGAAGCTGCGGAGCTTCCGCGACGAGGACGGGCGGGAGCTCCTCGATCTCCCCCGCGCTCCCCGTCCGCCGGAGGACACGCCCGCGCCCGTGCGGTTCCTGCCGGAGTGGGACAACCTGCTGCTCGCCCACGCCGACCGTCGCCGCGTCGTGGCCGAGGCGCACCGGAAGGCGCTCACCACGAAGAACCTGGTCGTGCCTCCGACCTTCCTGGTGGACGGGTTCGCCGCCGGCAGGTGGCGGATCGCGGGCACCGGCAAGCGCACGAAGCTCGAGCTCGAGCCGTTCGCGCCGCTGCCGAGACGCACGCGGGACGCGCTCGAGGAAGAGGGCGAGCGGCTCGTCGGGTTCGTGGTGAACGACGAGGAGGCGGCTCGCGCGCGGGGGCGGCGGGGGTGACCGCGACCTCGACCGCCGGCGCGCGCTCCGGCGACCGTCATCGCAATGGCGCGCGTGAGAAGTAGACTCCCGGAATGACCACCTCCCCGCTCCGCGACCTCGTCGCACGCTGGCGCGACGATCCCGGCGGCACCTACCGCACCTGGTTCACGTGGGACGAGCGGCTCAAGAACTTCCGCTCCATTCGCCGCGGCATCGAGAAGGTCGTCGCGGAGATCGAGGCGGGCGCGTTCGGCAACGTCTACAAGGGCTCGTCCCTCGAGACCGCCGTCGGCGCGATCGCCGAGCAGCGCCAGATCTTCAAGGGCGCCGACCACGCGTTCCTTTGGAAGCCCAAGCTCCGCATTCCCGACATCTACGAGGACCGCGAGAACCAGCTCGCTTTCGGCCGGTTCCTCGGTGCCTGCCTGTGCTGCGGCGGCGAGGAGGCGCTGCTCGCCGAGGTCCGCCGGCTCGCCGCTCGCCGGATCAAGGGGCTGGGCCCCGCCGCGGCGAACCTCCTCTACTTCCTGCACCCCACGCTCGCGCTGCCCTTCAACACCGCCATCGTGAACGGCTACAACGCGCTCGCGGGCGCGAAGGTGAAGCTCGGGCGGTGGGACGACTACCTCGCGCTCCGCGAGGGCGCGCTCCGGCTCGTGGCCGAGCACCGGGACCTCCTCTCGAACGACCTCGGCGCCGTGGCAGGCCTCCTGTTCGACGTCGGCTCGGGCCGCTACCGCGCGCCGCCGCGCGCCGACGACGCAGCCGCGCTCACCGCCTGGCAGGCGGATCTCGCGAAGGTGCGCGAGGAGAGCGCGAAGGAGCGGAAGACGCGGGAGGCCGCGTCGGCAGGCGACCGGACTCACACCGAGATCCAGGCCTGGCTGCGCGACCTGGGGCGCGCGCTCGGCTATGGGGTGTGGATCGCGTCGAACGATCGAAACCGGCCCTGGGGGGATGGCCGCCTGTGCGATGGATGCCTCGCGGAGCTGCCGCCGTCACTCGCGGGCGGCGCCGGATCGGGGTTCATCCCGCTCATCGACGTCCTCTGGCTGGAGCCAGGATCCGGCCGCGTCGAGGCTGCCTTCGAGGTGGAGCACACCACGACGATCCAGACGGGCGTGATGCGCATGCTCGATCTCGCCGAGACGCAGGCGGGAGGCCTCCGCGGGATCTTCCTGGTCGCGCCGGACGATCGCGAGGACGACGTGCGGCGGCAGCTCTCCCGCCCGGCGTTCCGACGGATCGGCGAGCTCGACGTTCGCTGGCTCCCCTACGGCGAGCTCGCGCGGAACCGGGAGGCGATGGCGCGGTTCGGGACCGGCCTGAAGGCAGTGGCGAGGCGGCTCGGCTGAAGGGCGGTGGAACGTCCAGGCGCGCGAGCACGCTCCTCGAGCCGGGATCGACCCTCGTCTGGGTGTGAACGTCGCGGGCGAAATATCGCTGTCGGACCCGCGTACGATTTCTCGCCCCGGAGGTCCCCATGCGCGTATTTCCGATCGTGGCGTCCCTCGCTGTCACCATGCCCCTCGTGCTCGCCGTCGCGCCCGCAGCCGCGATCGCCGCCGACACGAAGCGCAGCTGCGACGTGGAGATCACCGGCAAGGACGAGATCGTCCGGAGCGGCGACGTCGTGGTCTCCGCCGGCGAGCACCCCCGGCACGTCGTCGCGCTGAGCGGGAGCGTACGCGTCAAGAGGGGCGCGACCGTCGACGAGGCCGTCGCGCTCGGTGGAGACGTCGTCATCGAGAGCGACGCTGCGGTCACGGGCGACGTCACCGCCGTGGGCGGGAACGTCCGCCTCGAGAAGGGCGCGCGCGTCGAGGGGAACGCGACCACCGTCGGCGGCAAGCTGCTCGTCGCGCAGGGGGCTGCGCTCCAGGGGGAGCGCCACTCCGTGGAAGCCATGATCGACGGGGAGAGCCTGGCGCAGCGCGTCGTCGGGGCCGTGTCGGCCGCGCTGCGCGACGCGGACTGCCACGTCCGGATCCGCAAGGAGTAGGGGCCGCACGCGCGCGGCGTGATAGGACCGTCGCATGCCGCTCTTCTCGCGCCGCCTGCCGCACGTCCTCACGCAGAAGGATCTCGTCCTGCTGCTCGCGCCGACCTATGCGGCGGCGCGCAGCGTGGACGAAGAGGAGGCACAGGACCGCCTCGCGCAGGCGCTCGCCGTGCCGGCGGCGCTGGACGACGTGTACCGCGGGTTCTCGGAGGCGCTCCGCGCGCTCCAGGGCCCGCGGACGAACGAGGACCAGCTCATGGACAAGCTCTCCGCGGGCGTGCTCGCGCGCCGCGCGCGCGCCAAGCCTGCCCCGGCGACGCCGGCCGTCTCGGCGGTGCTCGTGCGGCTCGACCTCGAGATCGGCCTCGCCGCCGAGGCGATGCGCGGGACGCTCGCCACGCCGCGCGGCAAGGCGCTGCTCGACGAGGGGCTGCGTACGCTCGGCGCGCACGTCGTGAAGGATTTGCTGAAGTAAGAGGCACGTTCACCGGCCGACGCGCCCCCGCGACCCCAGAGCGACCGCCCGACGACGGCCCGGCTGAGGACGATCGGGCGCCGAGTGGCGCGAGCGCGGCCGGGAGGTCGACCGCGCTCGCGAGCCGCTACTTCCCGCCGTGCTCCTCGTGAAGCTTGCGAATCTGCGCCTCGCTGAGCTTCGTCAGCTTCACCGCCTTCGCGTCCTTCCGCTCGGCCTCCGGCACCTTGTTGATCGCGTCCTCGGGGCTCTTCGCCTCGGTGGTGAGGTACATCGTGTGGTCGCCCGACATGCAGCCCCACTCCGCCTTGCCGAGCAGCTTCTTGTCCTTCGCGACCTCGTCCATCCGCGCGAGGCACTCCTCCGGCGTGTGCTTCACCGTCACGAGGTACTTGCCCTTCCCCTCTCCTGCCATCGTGGTGTCGGCCGCCAGGCTCGGCGCCGCCGCGATGAAGAGCGCCGCGATCGTCGTCGTCCACAGGGCGAGCTTCATGAGCGTCTCCTCCTTTCACGCGCCCCCATACGCCTCCCTCCCGCCCGGCGCACGCCCACGACCGCGACGCCCGAAGGGCTGGGAGGCGCCTGGAGCGTGCACCCGACCGAGAGTACCGCTCCGCGGACCGACCGCCCGCGGCGCGGTCTCTCCTGCCGACCGCTCCTCCGAATGGCTCGCAACAACATGTCCCGGCGGCGGCACGATGCCTGCTTTGCCGCCGTTCTCATGACTGCTCCTCGGGTGCGGTACCAAGACATCGCTGACGCTTTTTGAGTCAGGACATCGCTGACAGTCGTGGCTGCTCGACTGTGGCGTGCCCTGGAAAGTTCAGCGAGCCATGAGCCAGAAGCTGGAGTTCGTCGAGA
>NZ_JAKZLF010000032.1 GCF_022808855.1 Anaeromyxobacter soli | reverse complement strand
CGCGATCGAACGGTTCATCTCGATCACGAACGCGGCGCCTAAGCCCTTCGTCTGGACGAAGTCCGCCGACGAGATCCTCGCCAGCATTGAACGATTCTGCCGACGGACTTCCGACTCAGGACACTAGCGCGGCCCCGGCGCCGTCGTGCCGGACGCGCGGCGCGGCAGCGGAATCGACCGGCCGACCTCCGTGTCAGGCCCGCCGCCCCTTTGTGCGACCGCCGCTCTCCGCCGGTCCCGGCCTGCCCGCCGCCTCGAGCGCGACCGCCATCCGTCGCACCGCCTCGCCGAGCTCTCGCTCCTCCAGCAGCGCGAACCCGAGCTGCAGCGCGGGATAGGGCTCGCGCTCGAACGTGAAGTCGCTCCCGGCGTGGAACAGCACGCCCGCGCGCGGGCCCTCCTCGGCCCAGCGATCGGCGTCGAGGTCCGGCGCCGTCCTGCACCACAGCGCCATGCCGCCGGCGGGCACCGCGAACTCGGCGCGCCGGCGAGCCGCGCGCGCAGCGCCTCGGCGAGCGCGTCGCGGCGCGCGGCGTAGCGGCGGCGCATCCGCCAGACGTGCTGCTGCAGCTCCCCGTCCTCGATCAGCTCGGCGACGGCGACCTCGAGCGCCCGGTCGCCCTGGCGGTCGACGTAGCGGCGGTGCTCGGCGAGGCACCGGATCACCTCGGGCGCCGCGTGCACGTAGCCGATGCGCAGGCCGGGCGCGAGGATCTTGGATAGCGTCCCGACGTGCACGACGACGCCGGCCGGGTCGTTCGCGGCGAGCGGCAGCACCGGCGCGCCGTCGTAGTGGAACTCGCTGTCGTAGTCGTCCTCTAGGACGGCGAGGCGCTCCACGGCCGCGAGGCGGAGGAGCGCGATGCGGCGCGCGGCGGGGAGCGTCACCGTGGTCGGGTACTGGTGGTGCGGCGTCAGGTAGACGGCGCGCACCTTCCCGCGCCGGGTCAGCGCCTCGAGCGCGTCCACCCGGAGCCCCTCCTCGTCCACCGGGAGCGGCACCACGTGCGCGCCCGCGGCCCGGAAGACGTCCCACGCCGCGGCGTACCCGGGCGCCTCCACCGCGACGATGTCCCCGGGGCGGAAGAGCGCCCGCGCCGTCACGGTGAGCGCAAGCTGGCTCCCGCGCGTCACGAGGAGCCCGGCGGGATCCGGCTCCAGGCCGCGGGTCGAGCGGAGCATCTGGCCGATCGCCGTCCGGAGGCGTTCCTCGCCCGCGGGGTCGCCATAGCCGAGGATCCCGGGGCGCCGCAGCGCCCGGCGGTAGGCGCGCGCGATCGCGTCCACCGGCACGAGCCGCAGATCCGGGATGCCGCTCACGAGGTTGAGCACGCCGGGCTGCGCCGCGATCACCCCCCGCGGCGACGGGGCCGGCCCGAGCGCGAATCCTGGAGCCCGACTTCCCGCTCCCGGGCCGCCGGCCCGCCGCCTGAGCGCGGCCGGGATCTCGGGAGAGACGAAGGTTCCGCGGCCGCCGGACGACTGCACCCATCCCTCCGCGAGCAGCTCGGCGTAGGCGGCCAAGACCGTGTTGCGGTGCAGGCCGAGGATGCGCGCGAGCTCGCGCGATCCGGGGAGCCGCTCGCCGGGGCGGAGCCGCCCCGCGGCGACGTGCGAGGCGATCCCGCGCGCGACCTGGCGCACCACGGGCGCGGGGTCGGCGCGGTCGATCGCGAGGGCGAGAGACCAGGTGCGCACTGGCACATCGATAATGTCGGATCCGGCCCTGTTTCAACGACCAGTCGCCCAGCATCCTCACGTCATACCGAGGAGGCGACCATGGCGACACGGGTGCTGGTGGATCGGGGCAGCTGGAGCGAGGCGGACGGGATGTGTCCCCCGACGGGGGTGGACGGTTGCACGCCGTGGGTGGAGCTCGTGGCGAGCACCGCGGGTCCCACGGTCGACGGAGCCGGCGTGGCGCCGACGGGGGTGCCCGGCGGAGCCGGGACGTTCGCTCGAACGCGGCTGGCGCTCGGCACGGCCCGGGAGCGGAGCCCGGGCGCGCTCCAGTGCCTCCGGTGCCAGCTCCTCGGCAGGCGGCGGCTCACCTGCGCCCGCCGCGATCTCTGCCTGGAGATCCCGCACGTCTATCCGCTCGGCCCGATCCTCCTCCTGGGCTGGCTCGCCACCGCCGCCGCGTTCGTCGTCTCGGTATGGTGAGCGGGAGCCCGGGGCGCGCTCTGCGCCCCTGGGCTTGCGGGCGACGCGCGGGTCTGATGGCCGGGCGTCCCACTGCCTCGATCTGCCTTGTCCCCCGCCGCGCCGGTGCGCACCTCCTTGGCGCATGACCGAGCTCGTCTCCGCCCTCTCGGGCGCCAGCGTCGCCGTCTTCGCGGTCGCGAGCATGCTGTCGCTCGGCCTCGGCCACTCGCTGCGCGAGGTCGTCGCTCCGCTCCGCGACCTGCGGCTCGTCCTCCGCGTGCTCGTCCCGAACTTCGTCTTCGTCCCGGTGATCGCCGTCGTGGTGGCCAGACACCTGTCGCTCGACCGCTCCCTCGAGGTCGGGCTCATCCTCATCGGCGTGGCCGCGGGGGCGCCGTTCCTCGTCAAGCTCACGGAGCACGCCGAACACGACGTCGGGCTGAGCGCGACGCTGCTCCTGCTCCTCATCCCGGCCACCGTCGTCTTCATGACGATCACGGTGCCCATCGCGGTGCCGGACGCCGCCGACGTCGGCGCCGGCGCCATCGCGCGGCCGCTGGTCGTGACGATGGTCCTGCCGATGGCCGTCGGCTTCCTCGTCGGGGCGAGATCGCCGCGCTGGGCGGCGCGCGTCCGACCGGCGCTCGGGAAGCTGTCCACCCTCGCGCTCATCGTGATGGTCGCGACGGTCGTGATGCTGAACCTGCGCGCGATCCTCGACGTCTTCGGGACGGGCGCGATCCTCGCGGCGCTCCTGGTCGTCGCGTTCGCGTTCGTCGTCGGCTACGGGTTCGGCGGCCCGAGCGACGAGAGCCGCGGGGTGCTCGGCCTGGCAACCGCGCAGCGCAACATCGCGGCCGCGACGGTGGTCGCCTCGGGGAGCTTCCACGATCCGCGGACGCTGGTAATGGTGGTGATCTCGTCGCTCGTGGCGCTCGGCGTGCTGTTCCCGGTCGCCAAGGTGCTGCGCAGACGCGCCCGCGGACAGGCGGGGACCTGGATCCCGCGCCGGCGGACCACGTAGGACACCGCTCACGCGCTGCCCGCGCGCGGCCGCGTGGCGCGGGGGCGCCCGAGCCATGCGCTCGCCGACGCGAGGGCCTGCGCCGTCGAATCGCCGAGGATCGTCGTCGCCGGAACGACGCGCACCACGCGCTCGAGATCGAGCTTCCCGGTGCGCCGGAGCTGATCGCGGACCGCGCCTTCCACGCCGCTCAGGTAGAGTCGACCGCCGACCGCCTCGAGCTCGTCGGCGTACGAATCGAGCACCTCGATGAGCGTCGCGCCGACGCGCGTCCGCCCGCGGAGCCGGAGCACCACCACTGGCCGGACGGCGCCCACGGGGCTCGGAAGCGACTCCTCGAGCCGGCGCGCGCCGGCGAAGAAGAGACTGCCCTGCGTGTGCAGGACGGTGACCGCCTCGCTGGCGAGGCGCGGCGGCGGCTTCTCCTCCGCGAATCGGCCGTCGGGGAGCCGCACGAGCGCCCTCACGGTGACGTCGCTCGCCGACGCGAGGTGCATCATGATCGACAGGACGACGCCGACCCCGACCGCGACCGGCACCGACAGCACGAGCGTCGCGGCGAAGGTCACGGCGATCGCCCAGCGCGCCGCTCCGCCCGTCGCCCAGATCGAGCGCGCCTCCCGCAGGTCGAGCGCGCCGAGGCCCGCGATGATCATCAGGGCTGCCAGGACGGCCATGGGGACGAGGCCGACCAGCCCGGGCACGAGCAGCACGATGACGAGCATCCACGCGCCCGACAGGATCCCGGCCCACCGGCTCCGAGCGCGCATGGCGACGTTGAGCGCGGTCTGCCCGACCGAGGCACCCGCGGGGATCCCGGAGAGCAGCCCGCTCGCCACGTTGGCGGCACCCTGCGCGATCAGGTCCCGCGACGGATTGACGGGCCGGCCATCGGGGTTCTCGACCGTCTGGCTGACGCCGACACCCTGGACCGCGATGACGACCGCGAGCGCGAACCCCGAGGCGAGCAGCTCGGGCGACAGGAGATCGAGATGCGGGAGCGCGGGGAGCGGGAACCCGCGAGGGATGGGGCTGACGTCCGAGACCTGCTGCACGCCCTCCCACCCCGCGAGGAGGACGAGCACCGTCGGCACGAGGAGCGCGACGAGGGACGACCACGTCGCGAGCCGCGTGCGGCGGAGCCCCGACGCGAGGCCGAGCGCCAGCACGCCGGCCACGATGGTGCGAGGGTCGAACCGGCCGACGTTCGCGAGGAGGTTCGCGAGCTCGGCCACGGGATTGCGCCCCCGAGCCGCGAACCCCACGAGCGGCGCGAGCTGATCCAGGACGAGCACGACCGAGACGCCGCCCAGGAACCCGGTCATCACCGCGTGAGAGACGAAGCGGGAGAGACGGCCCATTCGCAGGAGGCCGAACACCACGAGGAAGAGCCCTGCGACGACCGCAAGGAGGAAGATCGCCTCCGGACGCCGCTCTGCGGGTTGGGCGGCGACCGCCTGGCGGGCAACGAGCGCGGCGGCGCTCGTCGTGGCGATCTGCATGAGCTGGGCGCTCACGAGCGCGCTCCCGGCGAGCGGCGCGGCGACGCTGGTGTATAGGCCGTACACGGGGTTCACGCCCGCGAGCGCTGCGGAGGCGAGCCCGTCGGGCACGCTCACCACCGCGTTCACCAGGCCGGCGAGCGTGTCCCTGGGCAGCGTCGTCTTCCGCATGGCGGCTCGCTCCAGCCTATCTTCTCGGCACGGCGGGAGCCGGCGGGGAGGGGGGAGCATGGCGCGCGAGAAGGAGGGTTTCCCGCGGCACGTCGAGCGCGAGGTCTACCCGAAGCCGGAGCACCGCTTCGCGGGCGCGGAGATCGGCCTCACGCACGAGGACTCGCGCCCCGACTATCCGGCGCCCGCGCAGGCGCCGCCGCACGCGGCGAACGTGGTGATCGTGCTGCTGGACGACGCCGGCTGGGCGGTGTCGAGCGCGTACGGGGGGCTGTGCCGCATGCCGACGGCGGAGCGGCTCGCCCGCGAAGGGCTGCAGTACTGCGCGTTCCACACGACGGCGCTGTGCGCACCGACGCGCGCGGCCCTGCTGACCGGCCGCAACCACCACTCTGCCGCGACGGGCGTCGTGGCGGAGATGGCGACCGGCTATCCGGGCTACTCGGGGATGATCCCGCGGAGCTGCGCGATGATCTCCGAGATCCTGTCCCAGAACGGCTGGTCGACGGGCTGGTGGGGCAAGAACCACAACGTGCCCGACGGGCACACGAGCGCGGCCGGGCCGTTCGACCACTGGCCGAGCCGGCGCGGCTTCGACTACTTCTACGGGTTCCTCGGCGGGGAGACGGATCAGTTCTACCCGGCGCTGTATCGCGACACCACGCCCGTCGCGCCGCCGAGGACGCCGGAGGAGGGGTATCACCTCACCACGGACCTCGCGGACGACTGCATCGCGTGGATGCGTCGCCAGAAGACGATCGCGCCGGCCCGGCCGCTGTTCGTGCACTTCGCGCCCGGCGCCGTCCACGGCCCGCACCAGCCGCCGCTCGCGTGGCGCGGCCGCAACGCGGGGCGGTTCGACATGGGCTGGGACCGCTACCGCGAGCTCGTCCTCGCGCGCCAGCTCGAGCTCGGCGTCGTTCCCCCCGGCACGCGGCTGACGCTGCGCCCCGCGGAGCTGCCGGCCTGGGATTCCTTCGGTCCGGAGGAGCAGCGGCTCTTCGCGCGCCAGATGGAAAACTTCGCCGATTTCCAGGAGCACACCGACTTCGAGGTCGGTCGCCTCGTCGAGACGCTCGAGGAGCTCGGCGAGCTCGAGAACACGCTCTTCCTCTACATCCTCGGCGACAACGGCTCGAGCGCGGAGGGGAGCCTCCACGGCACGATCAACGAGACGGCGTCGATGAGCGGCGTCGAGCCGCCGCTCGATCAGACCCTCGCGCGGATCGACGAGATCGGGCTCCCGGGGACCTGGCCCCACTACGCCGTGGGCTGGGCCTGGGCAGGCGACACGCCGTTCCAGTGGGTGAAGCAGGTCGCCTCGCACCTCGGCGGGACGCGCAACGGCCTCATCGTGAGCTGGCCAGCGTGGATCGCGGACCGCGGCGCGAAGCGGTTCCAGTTCCACCACGTCGTGGACGTGGTGCCGACCCTCCTCGAGGTGGCAGGGATCGCCGAGCCGACGATGCTCAACGGCGTGACGCAGAAGCCGATCGAAGGCGTCAGCATGGCGTACACGTTCGACCGGCTGAACGCGGACGCGCCCACCCGCAAGCACACGCAGTACTTCGAGATGCTCGGCAATCGCGGCATCTATCGCGACGGCTGGTTCGCGGCCTGCCGCCACGGGCGGCTTCCGTGGGAGACGAGCGGCAGCGCCGACTTCGCCGAGGACCGCTGGGAGCTTTACGACCTGCGCGACGACTTCAGCCAGGCCGAGGACCTCGCGGCGCGCCATCCGGAGAAGCTGCGCGAGCTCCGGGACCTGTTCCTCGCCGAGGCCGGGAAGCACGGGGTGCTGCCGCTCGACGACCGGTTCGTGGAGCGGGCCGATCCATCCCTGCGCCCGGGGTTCTTCGCCGGGCGGACCCGGCTCGTGCTCGACCCGGGCCTCGTGCGGCTGCCGGAGGGGAGTGCGCCGCGGACGTCGAACGTGGATCACGTCCTCACGGTCACGGCCGAGGTCCCGGAGGGCGGCGCGGAGGGCGTCATCGCCTGCATGGGCGGCGACTGCTCCGGGTGGACGCTGTTCGTGGACGGCGGCCGGCTCCGCTACCACTACAACCGCTTCGACTACGATCGGTACGACGTCGTCTCCGACGCACCGCTCCCCGCCGGCCGTGTCGAGCTGCGCCTGGAGTTCCGGTGCGACGATCCGCGCGAGCGCGGCGGCGGCGCGACGGTGCGGCTCCTCTGTGACGGCCGCGTCGTCGGCGAGGGGCGGGTCGAGAAGCAGGTGACCGGCAGGTTCGGGGAGTGCTTCGACGTGGGCCAGGATTCGCTCTCGCCGGTGTGGGGCGGGTACCGCGATCGCCTCCCGTTCCGGTTCACGGGGATCATCCAGCGCGTCCAGCTCGATCTCGGTGAGGCGGTGGAGCTGACCGCGGCCGAGCGGCTCGAGGAGCAGGTCCGGTTCGACTGATGGCGGCGCCTCCGACAGCGGCGTTCCACGTCCTCGCCAAGCCGGCGGGCGCGATCTGCAACCTCGACTGCAAGTACTGCTTCTACCTCGAGAAGGAGCGGCTCCATCCGGGCTCGACGTCTCGAATGTCCGACGAGGTCCTCGAGGCGTTCGTGCGGCAGCGGCTCGAGGCGGGGCGGGGCGGCGCCGTCACGATCGCGTGGCAGGGCGGCGAGCCGACGCTGCTGGATCTCGACTTCTTCCGGCGGTCGATCGCGGTCGAGCAGCAGTACCGGCGCGCCGGCACCACGGTCGAGCACGTGCTGCAGACGAACGCCACGCTGCTCGACGAAGAGTGGTGCGCGTTCCTCGCCGAGCACGACTTCCTCGTAGGGGTCTCCGTCGACGGGCCGCGCGCCCTGCACGACGCCTTCCGCGTGGACAAGAGCGGTCGTCCGACCTTCGATCGCGTGATGCGCGGCGTGAGGCTCCTGAGCTCGCACGGGGTCCGTCTCAACGCGCTCGCCGCGGTGCACGCCGCGAACGCGCCGTACCCGCTCGACGTCTATCGCTTCCTCAAGGAGGAGGTGTCACCGTTCATCCAGCTCATCCCCATCGTCGAGCGGGACGAGACGAGGGGCGCGGGCGCGGTGACCACGCGCTCCGTACGCGCCGAGGACTACGGCCAGTTCCTGGTCGAGATCTTCGACGAGTGGATCCGCGAGGACGTCGGGGACGTGTACGTGCAGGCGTTCGACGTGGCGCTCGAGTCCTGGTACCTGGGCCGCTCCTCGCTCTGCGTGTTCGCGGAGACGTGCGGCGACGCCGTCGTGCTCGAGCACCGTGGCGACGTCTACTCGTGCGATCACTTCGTCGACGACGCGCACCGTCTGGGGAACGTGCTGGAGACGCGGCTCGCCGAGCTCGTGGCATCGGATCGGCAGCGCAGGTTCGGGACGGACAAGCGCGACACGCTGCCGGAACATTGCCGCCGATGCGACGTCCGGTTCGCCTGCCACGGCGGCTGCCCCAAGGACCGGTTCATCGAGACTCCGGACGGGGAGCCCGGCCTCAACTACCTCTGCGCAGCCTACCGGACGTTCTTCCGGCACGTGAACGGGCCGATGCGGGCGATGGCCGCGCTCCTCCGCGCCGGCCGGCCCGCGTCGGACGTCCGGAAGGCGTTCGCGGACGCCTCCCACAGGGTTGGGCGCGTTCGCTGCGGCCTGTCTCATGGCGGTGTCCCACTGCCTTGATCCGAGAGATCTGATCTACGCTCTCGGGGGTGGCGATGCCCGAGCCGCTGCCGCTCGAGATCTCGTCTCATCGACGAAGCGGAGTCCGAGATCGGGATGACGCGGGAGTACGCACGCGAGCCCCGACGCGAGCGCGTCCGACTGCCGGTCGAAGGTGAAGTATGAGAAAACGCGCGAGAGCCGCCATGGACAAGATCGAGAAGCCTCACCGCTGGGCCCGCTTCCGGCGCGTCTCGTCGCGCGACCTGTTCGTCACCGTGGTACCGGTCGCGCTCGCGCTCTCGGCGGCGATCTGGGCGGTGCTGCACTTCGTCCGCCCGGCGGCGCCGTCCACGATCACCATCTCGACCGGGCCCGACGGCTCGAGCTTCCAGCGCGCGGCAGAACGCTACTCGAAGGCGTTCGCCGCGAACGGCGTCACCCTGAAGGTCAGGCCGTCGAACGGCTCGCTCGAGAACCTCAGGCGGCTCGCCGATCCGGACGCCGGCGTGGACGTGGGCTTCGTCCAGGTGGGGGTGAAGCTGCCCGACCCGCAGCCCGGAGAGCGGCGACGCGAGCTCGCCTCGCTCGGCACCATCTCGCGCCAGCCGCTCTACATCCTCGTGCACGGCGCGGCGCCGCCCGACCGGCTCTCGGCGCTCGCCGGGAAGCGGCTCGTCATCGGGCCGGAGGGCAGCGGCACCCGGGTGCTCGCGCTCGCGCTGCTCAAGGCCAACGGCATCGAGCCCGGAGGGCCCACCACGATGCTCGACCTCGACGACGACCTCGTCGGAGACGCGCTCGAGCAGGGCTACGTCGACGCCGCCTTCCTCATGGGCGACTCGGCGTCGCCGCGGGTGATCCGCAGCATCATCGAGCGTCCGGGCGTGCACGTGCTGCAGCTCTCGCAGGTCGAGGCGTACCTGAGGAAGTTCCAGGACCTCGATCGCGTCGTCATCCCGATGGGCGCCTACGATCTCGCCCACAACATGCCCGCCACGGACCTCGATCTGGTCGCGTCGTCGGTGGAGCTGGTCGCGCGCGCCGACCTGCACCCGGCCATCTCGGACCTGCTGATCGAGACGATGCGCGAGGTCCACGGCCGTCCGTTCCTGCTGCAGAGAGCGGGCGAGTTCCCGGTGGCCCGCGAGCACGATCTGCCGCTCAGCGCCGATGCCCGGCGCTACTACGAGTCCGGCAAGCGCTGGCTCTACCGCATGCTGCCGTTCTGGGCGGCGAGCCTCGCCGATCGTTTCCTGATGGTGCTGGTGCCGCTCGTGCTCCTCCTCGTCCCGGTGTTCCGGCTCGTGCCCCAGGTCTACGCCTGGCGCGTGCGGGCCCGCCTGTACCGGATCTACGGCTCGCTCCTGGAGCTCGAGCGCGACGTGCTGGACCACGCGGCCGAGCACCAGGCCGGGCTCCTCGACCGGCTCGACGCGATCGAGCGTCGTGCCGACGCGCTCAAGCTCCCCGTCGCCTTCGCCGACCAGTTCTACGTGCTGCGGGAGCACATCGGCTTCGTCCGGCGGCGGCTCACCACGCTCGCGGGCGAGCGGCGCCGAGCGCTCTGAGAACGCCATCGGCGACCGTGTTGGCGAGCGTGTGATCCACGTTCTCGGCGCGTAGGGATTCTTTACGTCCCTGTCGGAAAGGCGACGTTCCCGACCCCCGACGCCGGTAGGCCAGCCCCTCATCCACGCCTGGTGCGAGGAGGTGGACCGGCACGCCCAATGCTCCCCTTGCGCCCAGGGCGGCGCGGACGCCGAGCGAAGCGTTCATCCGCCTGACGTCGGAGGAGTCATGCCGGACCTCGACAGCCGCGCCGCCTCGCGACGGCGCGCCATCGCGTATTGGGTCACGACCCTGCTCGTCGCCATGGAGCTGGCGTTGGCAGGAGTGTGGGACATCCTGCGAATACCGTACGTCCGCGGCGTCATCGAGCACCTGGGCTACCCGGCCTATTTCCTGGTCATCCTCGGAGTCTGGAAGGTTCTCGGCGCGGTGGCGCTGCTCGTCCCGCGCTTTCCCCGGCTCAAGGAGTGGGCATACGCCGGCGCGGTCTTCAACTACACGGGAGCAGTCGTCTCCCACCTGGCCGTCGGCGATGGCGCCGTCGCTCTCGTCTACCCGATCATCCAGCTCGGCCTCGTCGGCGGGTCTTGGGCCCTGCGTCCGCCGGCTCGCCGCGACCTCGTGCCGAGTTGAGCGCCAATCGAGAAGCCGTCGGATACCCGCTGCCGTCACCATTGACCTCTAGCTCGATCGGGTTGCGTGACGGCCGAGTCGGCGGCGCACGCCCGCCGCCGCCGCTCCGCCCAGGAGCGCGAGCGCCGCGAACACCACCGGCGCATCCCCGAGCGACGCGTAAACGGTCCTGACCTGCGCAGTGGGAACCGTCGCGAGCATGACGCGCTCGTTCCGCTCCCAGGCCGACAGACTCGCGCGCACGCGGCCGTACGGGTCGAAGGCCATCGACGTGGCCGCGCGTACGGCGCGGACCACCGACATCCCGCCCTCGATGGCGCGCACGCGCGCCATGAGCGTGTGCTGCGGGTCGATGCCGCGCCAATCCGAGGACGGCAGGGCGACCACGCCGGCGCCTCCGCGGGCGTGGGCGCGCGCGAGCGCCGGGAAGTCATAGTCGTAGCAGATCGCGCCGGCGGCCCGGCCCCACGAACGATCCAGGACGCGCAGCGGCTCCTCGCCGCGCAGCGACGGCTCGCCGGGTGGGAGGACATGCTTGCGGTACCGCTCGAGGGTCTCGCCCTTCGTGCCGAGCCACACGTAGGCGTTGTCGATGACGAACGGCGCGCTCGACACGACGACGCCGTAGGCGAGGACCAGGTCGACGCCTTCCCTGCGGGCGAAGTCGGCGCCGCGCGCGAGGAGCGCCGCCTCCTGGCTCGGTTCCACGAGCGTCGCGACCTCGTTCCAGACGACGAGCTCGGCGCCGCGGCGGGCGGCGAGCTCGGAGCGGGCGAAGAGCACGTCCACGTTCCCGCGAAGGTCCTCCATGCTCGTGAGCGGCTCGGGGAAGTCGACCGTGACTGCGGCGACGCGCACCGTCGGCCCTGCGTCCGCGGCATCGAGGCGCAGCGATCCCCAGACATGCGCCGCGACGACGATCGTGGCGGCGGCGATGGAGGTCCGCCAGGGTCGGTCCGGCGCGGAAGAGGCGAGGAGCGCCGCGGCGGCGCCGGCGGGCAGGGCCATGACGAAACCGACGAAACCGAGGCCGCCGAGTGAGGCGAGCTGAAGGAGCGGCAGGTTGTCGGACTGGCTCGCCGCGAAGGCCGCCCAGTGGCCCGCGGGCGACAGCGCGAAGCCGATGACGTCCCCGAGGGCGGTCAGCGCGGCGAACGCGAGGATCGACCACGCCGCCCCGGCATGCCGGCGGATCGCGTCCCAGAGGACGAGGGTGAGCCAGACGAGGGCGCCGAGCGGCACGCCGAAGAGGAGCGCGAACGGCGCGGCGACGGGAGGCGTCACCATCTTCAGCGATTGCAGCGAGAGGGCCGCGGCGCATACCGCGAGGAGCACGAGTCGGCGGCGCCAGCCGCGGAGGCGCACTGCGGCGAGAGCGAGCGGGACCGGAGCGACCCAGGCGAGGAGCGCCGTCCCCCCGCGATTTCCGGCGAGGAAGACGAGGACGATGCCCGCGAGGGACAGCGCCCAGGCGGGGACGCGGTCGGCGAGCGAGTCGCCATCGCGCTCGGCAGGCGACGCGATGGCGATGGGGCCGGAGGCGGCGAGGCTGGTCACGGGGTTTCTCCTTTCTCGCGGCGGTTGCCGCGGCTTCATGGGCGGAACCTACGCGCGAGGGGCGCCGACCGTCTCGACCGAGGGCGCCAACCGTTCGGCCGTGCGCGCCAGGCGCGGTGCTAGGCTCGGCGCCGTGAGCGTCACCGTCCTCCCTGTCGCGACCCGCGCGCTCGTGGAGGCATGCGCGCGGCTCGGGCTCGATACCGACGCCCTCCTCGCGCGCGCCGGGGTGGGCCGCGCGCTCCTCGACGACCCGGACGCGCGGATCCCCGCCGCGCGCGCGGACGCCGTCTGGCGGGAGGCGTACGGCGCAGCCGCGGACCCGGCCCTGTCGCTCCACGCCGCCGAGCAGACGCCGTTCGGCGCCTTCCGCGTCCTCGACTACCTTGGGGCGAGCGGCGCGACGGTGGGCGAGGGGCTTCGCCGCGTCGCCGCGTACTTCCCGCTCGTGGATCCGCGCGCCTCGCTCGCCGTCGACGAGGAGGAGGACGCGGTCGCGCTCGTCTTCCGCGGCACCCGCGTGGCGCTGCCGCCGCAGGCGGAGGAATACACGCTCGCGATCCTGGCCTCGCGCGTTCGCCACGTGGCGCCCGGTGCGGTCGTGGCGGTGCGCCTTGCGTTCCCGCGCCCGCCGGACACGCGCGAGCACGCGCGCGTCTTCGGCGCCGAGCCCGCTTTCGGCGCCGCCGCCCCGGCGCTCTCGCTGCCGCGAGCGGCTTGGGACGCGCCGACGCGCACGGGCGACCGTACGCTGTTCGCCGCCCTGGACGAGCACGCGCGCGCCCTCCTCGCCCGCGCGTCGCCACCGGAGAGCGCAGCGGCCCGGGCGCGGGACGCCATCGCCGCCGACCTGCCCGGGAAGGAGCCGTCGCTCTCCCGCGTGGCGCGCTCGCTGGGCACTTCGTCCCGGACCCTGCAGCGGAGGCTCGGCGCCGAGGGGACGAGCTTCGCGGCCGTGGTCGACGAGGTGAGGCGCGAGCGCGCCCGGGTCTACCTCGAGGCGCGCGACGTCTCGATGGCGGAGGTGAGCTGGCTCCTCGGCTTCGCCGAGCAGAGCGCCTTCGCCCGCGCGTTCAGGCGCTGGACGGGCGAGACCCCGACGCGCTGGCGCGGCACCCGGGCCGAAGCCGCGGGACGGCGGCGCCCCGCCCGCTGAGGCATCCGCCGCTTCGTGGGGGGCCTTCGTAGGGCCGCTCCACGCAGCCTCTCGGTCTGGCGTTATCGTCTTTGCGATGCCGCCGCGCGAACGATCCCCGAAGGCACCGCGCAGCCCGATCCTCGACCTGCGGGGCGCGAGTCGTCTCGTGATCGAGGCGACGAACCGCATCGCGGACGTCGTCGAGGCGATGCATCACGGAATCGGCGCCGGCCCGGCCGTCCTCGGCCGCCCGCTCGAGCGCCCCGTCCAGCTCCTCACCCGCCCGGTCTACGGGAGCGTGCGCGGGGTGACACGGCTGGTCGGCGACGGGATCGACGCGGCCCTCGCCCGGCTCGAACCCCTCGCCGCGCCGCTGCTCGGCGACCGCCCGCCGGGGCTCGGACGTGAAGCGGTGGTGGCCGCGCTGAACGGTGTCCTCGGCGACTACCTGGCGGCGAGCGGGAACCCGCTCGCGATCGAGATGCGGCTCCGCAGCGACGGTCGCCCGCTGGAGCTCCACCCCGACGCGCTGCGGCTCGCGTTCCCGCGGGCGACCGGCAAGCTCCTCGTCCTCGTGCACGGCTCGTGCGTGAACGATCGCCAGTGGACCCGGCGCGGGCACGACCACGGCGCGGCGCTCGCCCGCGATCTCGGGTTCACGCCGATCTACCTCCACTACAACTCCGGCCTGCACGTGTCGGTGAATGGGCGCGCCTTCGCCGGGCTGCTCGAGCAGCTCGTCGCGGCCTGGCCCACGCCCGTCGACGACCTCGTCCTCCTGGCGCACAGCATGGGCGGGCTCGTGGCGCGGAGCGCGTGCCACTTCGGCGAGGCGGAGGACCACGCGTGGCGGCGAAAGCTGCGCGCGCTCGTCTGCCTCGGCACGCCTCATCACGGCGCACCGCTCGAGCGCGGCGGCCACTGGATCGATCTGTTGCTCGGCGTCAGCCGGTACAGCGCGCCGCTCGCGCGGCTCGGCAAGCTCCGGAGCGCCGGCGTCACCGACATGCGCCACGGCAACGTCCTCGACGCGCACTGGGAAGGCCGCGACCGCTTCGCGCACGGTCGCGACGACCGCGTCCCGCTCCCGCTGCCGCAGGGCGCGCGGTGCTACGCGATCGCCGGGAGCGCGGCCGTGCAGGGCGCCGCGAGGAAGCGCCCGACCGACGGACTCGTCCCCGTCGACAGCGCGCTCGGCGTGCACGAGAGACCGGAGCTGACGCTCGGGTTCCCGGAGGCGCACCGGTGGATCGCCCACGGGACGAAGCACCTCGACCTCCTGAGCCGACCCGAGGTGTACGCGAAGCTCCGCTCCTGGCTGTCCTCCTGACGGCGCTCTCGCGCTGCCTCCCGGCGGCGTGCTCGTTGACTTCTCAGGCGCGCCCGTAGACCGGCACGACCGCGCCGCTCACGTCCCGTGCCGCGTCCGAGAGCAAGAACTCGATGACCGCGGCGACCGACTCCGGCTCCACCCAGCGCGACGCGTCGGCGTCCGGCATCGCGCCGCGGTTCGCCGCCGTGTCGATCGTGCTGGGGAGGACAGCGTTCACCCGAACGCCGGCGTCCAGTACCTCCGCGGCGATCACGCGTGCGAGCGCGACGACGGCGCTCTTCGCGACGGTGTAGGCGGCGGCGCCGGCGCCCGACCACGGCCGCTCGACGTTGCGGGACCCGATCACGACCACGCTGCCCGCGCGCTGCGCGACCAGCCGCGGCACCAGCGCGCGAAGCGCCCGCTGGGCCGACTCGAGGTTATCGTCCAGCATGCTTCGCCAGGTGCCCTCGTCGCCTTCCTCGTGGAAGCGCCGGCCACCGCGCCAGCCGCCCGCGACCAGCGCCGCGCCGGAGATCGGGCCGAGGCGCGCGCTCACCGCGCCGAGGGCCGCGTCCCAGGCCGCGGTCGAGTCCTCCTGGAGCGGGAAGCCGGCGAAACCCGCCCCGAGCTCCTGCTCGAGCTTGCGGAGGCGCTCCGCGTGACGGGCGAGCCCGACGCCGGCCACCCGGTACCCGCGCTCCACGAGGTAGCGACAGAGAGCGGTCCCGAGCGCTCCGACCGCTCCGCTGATCACGATCGCGCGCGGCATCATCGAGCAGGCTCGAAGAGCTCGATGGGATTCCCATCTGCGTCCTCGATTTGGATTTGTCGACCGCCAGGGCCTGTTTCCATCTCGTTGCGAAAGTGAACCCCTGCTTTCTTCAGTTCAGTGATGAATCCGGGAAGATCCGCGACCTTCAGCACTACCCGGTTCCAGCCGCCCGGCTCCTGCTGCTGCCCATTCGGCATCGGCCGCGAGCCTGACGCGCCTGGACCGCTGAGCAGAAGCTGCGCGTCACCCAGAGAGACGCTCGCAAACGCGGGGAGCTGCTGGTGCTCCAGCTCGAACCCGAGATGTTGCGTATAGAACGCTACAGAGCGAGCGACGTCTTTCACCTGATAGCGAACGCCGTGAATGCTCTTGGCGAATGACTTCGTGGCGGCCTGGACCACGTGCGTCTCCTTCCTGGTCCGTCTCCATGATCACTGTGCTCAGCTCCCGCGACACTGACGAGTCCAGACCTAGTGCTGCCGCGCGGCTCCCGATCTGCTCCCGCTGCGCGCCTCGTCTCCCCGCCGGAGCGCCGCCTGGGCGTCGGTTCCGGACACGATGCGGCCATAGAGGGGGCTGCCCGGCTCCTGGAGGCGCCCGCCGTAGCGGAGGGAGCCTGTGTCCACCGGAGCGAACCCCATCTCCTCGACGAGGTTCGCGACCACCCGCTTCGCGTCCGGGTCGTCCCCGGCGATGAGCAGCGCGACCCGCTCCTCGGGCGGACGGTCGCGCCTGCCACGCGTCGCGAGGTCGTTCGCGTACAGGTGGTTGAGCGCCTTGACGAGCCGCGCGCCGGGGATGACCCGCGCGACCTCCTCGCTCGACGTCGAGTCCCCCAGCTCGTAGAGCTTGAAGTCGGGGCGATACGGGTTCATCGCGTCGACGACGATCTTGCCTCGCAGCCGCTCGGCGGGGAGCTCCCGCCGGTTGCGCCATGGGATGGCGATGAGCACGACCTCGCCGAGCTCAGCCGCCTCCTCGACGGTCGTCGCCCTCGCGCGCGGTCCGAGCGCGGCGACCTGGTCGCGCAGCGAGTGGGGACCGCTCGCATGACTGAGCGCCACCTCGTGGCCCGCCTCCGTGAACAGCCTCGCAGCCGTCCCGCCGATGTTCCCCGAGCCGATGATCCCGATCCGCATGGCACGCCCTCCCGGAGCGGAGAGATGCGAAGCGCGCGCCCTGCCCGCAACAGCCAACTTGGCCACGGGTCTCGCGGCCCACGCCCGCCGCGGTGACGCCCTCTCATCGGCCAAACGAGACTGCATCGAGGGGAGCTGCCCGCTATGCTTCCAGGCGGGTGGAGGTCATGACGAAGCACCCTCGAGCTGTCGTCTTCAGTGCGGCGCTCGCGCTGTTACCTGGCCTCGCCGGTGGGAACGACGACGGCGCGGTTCTCGCAGCACGCGCGGGTCCGCTCATCACCACGGTCCCCGAGCTGGCGCAGGCTGGTGAGTCCGGCCTGCAGACGGAGCAGGAATCGCCCTCTCCTCCGACCGCCCCGCTCGAAGAGGCTCCTCCGCCCGCTCCGTCGAAGCTTCCGCCGCCGCCCTCCTCGGTTCCGGAAGGCCAATGGGTCTACACGGCGCAGTACGGCTGGATCTGGATGCCGTACGCGGACGCCTTCACCTATGTGCCGCCTTCCGGTTACGGCGCGCCGTACATGTACGTTTACTATCCGTCATACGGCTGGTCATGGGTCGTCGCACCGTGGGTCTGGGGCTTCGGACCGTGGCCGTACTTCGGGTTCTACGGCGCGGCGCGCTTCGGCTGGTACGGGCATGGCTGGTGGCGGTACCCGGGGCAGTGGCACTACGGGCCTGGGCCACATCGCGGCGTCTGGCCCTCGTACGGTGGCCGTCCCGGCCCCTACTTCGGTGCGCGCCCCGCCCCGCCCCCGTCCGGCGGCAGCTTCCCCTCGCGCGGTATCGCGCCCGCGCCGCACCGCGGGGGCGGTGTCGCCGCGGGCCCTCACGCCGCACCGCCACGTCACCGTTAGTCAGCGCTCGTGCGGCTCGGGCTCGAGTGCGCCGTTGCTCGGAGAGCTCCCACTCTCCGAGCAACGGCGTGAGCCGGGCTCGACTATCCCTGCCGGTAAGCCCGCTCCAACCCCGCGATGTCGAGCTTCGTCATCTGGAGCATCGCCTTCATCACGCGGTTCGCCTTCGCCGGATCCGGGTCCGACATGAGCCGCTCCATCGCGGTCGGCACGATCTGCCAGGACACCCCGTACCTGTCGGTGAGCCAGCCGCACTGGTTCGTCGAGCCGCCCGCGGAGAGCTTCTCCCAGTACTCGTCTACCTCCTGCTGCGTCTCGCAGTTCACGACGAACGAGATGGCCGGCGTGAACTTGAAGATCGGTTCGCCGTTCAAGGCGATGAACTCCTGCCCGGCGACCTCGAACGTCGCGGTCATCACCGACCCCTTGGGCCCGGGGCCTGCCTCTCCGTAGCGCGTGATCGCTCCGAGCTTCGAGCCCTTGAAGACGGACGTGTAGAACCTCGCGGCCTCCTCGGCCTTACCGTCGAACCACAGGAACGGGGTGATTCCCTTCATCGCATCCGTCCTTTCCTCAGCGCTCGAGCGCCTTGGGGTCCATCCACAGCACTTCCCAGTGGTGGCCGTCGGGGTCGTAGAAGCTCCAGCCGTACATGAAGCCGTGATCCTGCGGCTCCATCGCGTGCTTGCCTCCCGCCGCGACCGCCTTCTTCACGAGCTCGTCCACCTCGGCGCGGCTCTCGCACGAGAGCGCGCAGAGCGCCTCGTTCTGCAGGAGCGTGTCGCAGAGGCCCTTCTTCGTGAACGTCTTGAAGAACGGCTCGGTGAGGAGCATCACGTACGCGTCCTCGCCGACGAGCATGCAGGTGGCCTTCTCGTCCGTGAACCTCGGGTCGAACTCGAAGCCGAGCTTGGTGAAGAACTCCTTCGAGCGGTCCAGGTCGCGCACGGCCAGGTTCACGAAGAGCTTGCGGGGACGCCTCGTTGCCATGTCTGCCTCCAGGGGTTCGTCGGAGTCGCGCGTCGCGTCGAGCTCGACCCCGATGTCGTCTGATCCCTGGACCGCGTGCGCGCCGCCGACTCATCGGTGCACCCCGATCGGCACCTCCGGCAGACATCGGCCTTCATGCCGTCGGCCAGGGCAGGAGCCGGTGCGCGAAGCTACCGGCGAGCGCCCGCCGCACCGAGCCGCCCTTCCGCGCCGCTTCCTACGGAGGGAGCACGAGCGGAAGCCCGAACCTCGGGAAGAGCGTCGCGGTGTCGAGGAACGAGGTCCAGGCAGAGACGCGATCGCCCTCGAGCTCGAGCACGATGAGCCCCCACGCCTCGTGGCCCCCGTGCTCGGCGGGACGGTACTGCGCGAACGCGGGCGAGCCGGAGGCCGCCGTCGGGACGAGTCGCGACCCGCGGCAGCCACAGCCCCGGCCGAGGAGCCAGTCGCGGATCGCCGCCGGGCCGCGGAGCCACAGCGTGTAGGGCGGCATGGACAGGGTCGCGTCCTCGTGCAGGAGCGCGGTGAGCGCGTTCACGTCGTAGCGCTCGAATGCCTCGACGTAGCGAGCGAGCAGCGCGGACTGCGCTGCGGAGAGCGAGCCGCTCGACTCGCCGAGGTCGCGCGCGGCGAGCGTGGCGCGCGCCCGCTGCAGCGCGCTGTTCACCGCCGGGATCGAGGTGTCGAGGCTCTCGGCCACCTCCGCGGCGGACCAGCCGAGCACCTCCGTGAGCAGGAGCGCGGCGCGCTGCCTCGGGGGAAGGTGCTGGAGCGCCGCCACGAACGCGAGCCGGATGCTCTGGCGGAGCACCGCCCGCTCCGCCGGGCCGGCGTCCGACGGCACGACGTGCGCGTCGGGGACCGGCTCGAGCCAGTGCGTGCGAGGGTGCTCGACGAGCGGGTCGTCCACCGTTCCGGCGGGACCCTCCTCGACGGGACGCTCTCGCCGGGAGCGATCGGCGAGCGCGTCGAGGCAGACGTTCGTCGCGATGCGATAGAGCCAGGTGCGCAGCGAGGAGCGCCCGTCGAAGCGCTCGAGGCCTCTCCACGCCCGGACCATCGTCTCCTGGACCGCGTCGTCGGCGTCCACGGCCGAGCCCAGCATCCGGTAGCAGTGCCCGGTGACGGCCGCGCGGTGCTCCTCGAGCTCGGTGACGCTCTCTGGCATCGCCCGGACATAACGAGGGGAGCGCGTCCCCGCTCTCCCCCGCTCGCCTCGCGCGCCCTTGCGCTACCGCCGCGAGCCCGACGCCTCGTGGGCGACGAAGTCGAGCCGCCGCGCCTCGAGCCGGCCCGCCGCCCGCGCGCGGCTCTCGGAGCAGAAGCTCGCGAACCGCTGCCCGTCGACCGTGACGACGTAGCGATTCTTCTCGATCTGCTCGATGCCTACGACGTGCGCTCGAACGGCGAAGCTGGCGCGCGGGGGATTCATCTATGAAGTGTAGCGCGATCCTCGCGAATAAGCCCGACACATCACGCGCGCCGGCCGATCGCAGAGGATCATCGCGGGTGGCCCGCACGCGCGACGCGGTCCGCGCGCGCCGCGACCTCCTCGGCCGTCTCACGCCGGGCACGGCGCCGCTTCGCTGCGATCGGCGGAGCGGGGCGCTCGATGGCCGGACGGCGCGGAGCACGGCCGGCGGTCGGCACGGGAACCCGGCCGGGCGATGACCCGATCGTTGCTCCGAGAACGGGGGAGCCCACGCTCGCCCGTGGCCGACGGCCCGCTGGCACGGCAACGATGCGACGGACGCGTGACGAACTCGTGACGGTCGGCGCGGACACCTCGAGGGCTGGCGCGCCCGGAGCGACGCGGATTAGAACCGGGCCTCGTTCTCGCCCGAGGAGCTCGCATGCTGCGCGAATCCGTCTTCGTCTGCTCGTATGGCGCCGAAGGCGCAGAGCACGTCGGTCACGTCCTGGCCTGGGATGATCGCGAGGCGGCCGAGCTCTTCGCGCGCGAGCTCGAGCCGGACGTGGGGGAAGTGCGCGTGGCGGACATCCGCGTGGAGTCCGTGGACGGCGCCGCGCTGGGTGAGTGATCCGCGCCGCGCAGCGCCGGGCGCATCAGTCGCGAGCGTCCGGCGCGACCGGGGCCGACGGGGAGGCGAGCAGCCGCGCCTGCGCGTCCACCTGCGGCTCGCCCTCGGCCGGACGGAGCCGCTCGTACTCACCGTCCGGCCGCATGCGGCGCGTCCGGCAGTTGTCGGCGAGGTAGAGGGACAGCACGCCGTCGCGCAGGTGGCGCACGAGCGCGGGATCCCTGACCGGGAACAGCACCTCGACCCGCCTCGACAGGTTCCGGCGCATGAGATCTGCGCTGCCGAGGTAGACCTCCTCCGCCCCGGCGTTGCGGAACCAGAAGATCCGGCTGTGCTCGAGGAACCTCCCCACGATGCTCGTGACGCGCACGTTCTCGGTGTAGCCCGGGACCTCCGGGCGCAGGCAGCAGATCCCGCGCACGAGCAGGTCCACCTTGACGCCCGCCTGGGCCGCGCGGACGAGCGGCTCCGCCATCTGCTCGTCGGCGAGCGCGTTCACCTTGAACACGAGGTGCCCGCCGCGGCCGGCGCGCGCGTGGGCGATCTCGCGGTCGATGAGCTCGACGAGCCGCTCGCGCAGGTTCACCGGCGCGACGAGCAGGCGCTGGAACACCTTCGGGTGCGCGTAGCCCGTGAGGTAGTTGAAGAGCTGCGTCGCGTCCTCGCCGATCTCGGGGTCCGCCGTGAAGAGCCCGAGGTCCGTGTACGCGGTGGCGGTGACCGCGTTGTAGTTCCCGGTGGACAGGTGGACGTAGCGCGCGAGCCGGTCGCCCTCGCGCCGGACGACGAGCGCGATCTTGGAGTGCGTCTTCAGCCCGAGGAGCCCGTAGATGACGTGGACGCCGTCGGCCTCGAGCGCCCGCGCCCACCCGATGTTGCTCTCCTCGTCGAAGCGCGCCTTCAGCTCCACGAGCACCGCCACCTGCTTGCGGTTCTGGTTCGCCTCGAGGAGCGCCTCCACGACCGGCGAGTTCCGCCCGACGCGGTACAGCGTCATCTTGATGGCGAGCACGTCGGGATCCCGCGCGGCGGCCCTCAGGAACTCGACGACGGGCCCGAACGACTCGAACGGATGGTGGATGAGCACGTCCCGGCGCCGGATCGCGGCGAACACGTCCTCGTCGCCTCGCGCGAAGGCGGGCGGGACGGCGGGGGACAGCGGCGGGAACTTGAGATCGCTGCGCTCCACGGCGGCGAGCGCGCCCACACCGGACAGCCCCAGCGGCCCCTCGAGGACGTGCACGTTCCGCGGCTGGATCTCGAGGTTCTGGACGAGGAGGTCGCGGACGGGCTCGGGCATGCCGGGCGTCACGACGAGCCGCACCACCGAGCCGAAGCGGCGCTCGCGCACCCCGTGCTCGACCGAGGCGAGCAGGTCCGCTGCCTCCAGCTCCTGCAGCTCCATCTCCGCGTCGCGGGTGACGCGGAACGGGTGCACGCTCTTGACGCGCACCCCGGGGAACAGCCGGTCCACGTGCGCGGCGACGAGCTGCTCGAGCCAGACGAACGCGTGGTGCCGGCGGGCCGTCCCCGACGCGTCGAAGCCCGCGCTGGATCGGCCGATCGGCACGAGCCGCGGGAGCGTGTCCGGGACCTTGATGCGGGCGAACCGGGCGACGCCCTCGTCCTCCACGACCACGGCGAGATTGAGGCTCAGGTTCGAGATGTGGGGGAACGGACGGCCGGGGTCGAAGGCGAGCGGCGTCAGGACCGGCATCACCATCTCGTCGAAGTAGGCGCGCGCCCACGCGGCCTGCTTCGGGTCGAGCTGGGAGTGATCGAGGACGTGGAGGCCGGCCGCGTCGAGGGCGGGCAGGAGCTCGTCCTGCCACGCCACGCCGAGCTCGCGGTTGAGCCGCAAGGTCTCGCGGCGCAGCTCGGCGAGCTGCTGCAGCGGCGTCAGCCCGTCGGACGAAGGCTCCGTCACCCCGGAGGCCACCTGCTGCTCGAGGCCGGCGACGCGGATCATGAAGAGCTCGTCGAGGTTCGACGACACGATGGAGAGGAAGCGCACCCGCTCGAGCAGCGGGTTCGCGGGGTCGCGGACCTCGTCGAAGACGCGCCACTGGAACGCGACGAGCGAGAGCTCGCGGTTGACGAGCAGCGCAGGGTCGAGCTTGGCGGTGGGGGCCGCGAGCTCGCGCGCGACCGCCGCGGCGGCGTCGGCGGCCACGCCCGCGGCTCCGCCGGCCGGCGCCACGTCGGCGCCGGTGCGCGGGGTGAGCACCTCCTTGGGCACGGCGTGCGCCGGGCTCTCCATCCGTCCTCCGCGATGACCTCGCGCCTCGACGGGCGAGCGTAGCGCCGCGCCGGCGGGAGTGCACGCGACCGCAGGTGACGAACGCGTGAAGGCGTGCACGAGCGCACGGGGACCTCCAGGCGAGCCCGTGCGCTCGGCGCCTCGGACGCCGCGCGGGGGGTTCGGCGCAGGCCGGCGCGCTCCGCAAGGGGGAGCTCGCCCCGGGCAGGTGAGACGACCGCGGCCTCAGGGCGCGGGCGATCTCGAGGACGCGTCTTAGGCACGGCTCGCGAGGATCGCCCGGGCCTCACTGGCGCGGATCCCACATCGCCTGGTCGAAGTCCGGGTCGGGCGGCTCGTCGCGAGGCCGCTCGCCCTCCGGCACGTTCCTCAGATTCACGCGCACGCGGGTCCAGGTCGTGTACCGGCCGCGCATCGCGTCCACGAGCACGTCCTCGGGCGCGAGGCGCGCGGCGGCCTCCGGGTGGCGCGCCTTCCAGCGCTCGAGACCTTCGAGCGCGTCCTCCTTCCTCGCCGCGCGCGCGACGACGGCGAGCGGATGGCTCGGGCGGCGCGGCGCCCCCTTGCGCCGGGAGGGCGCGACGCGCGCGGGCTCCTCGGCCCCCTTCGCGTAGTGCGGCGGCCACGGCGCGTCGCCGAGGCCCTCCGCACGCTGGCGCGCCGCGAGCTCGAGCAGCGACTCGAGCGAGCCTGCCGCGTCGTCGATGCCGGCCCCCACGTCCCCGAGCCGCGCGAAGCGCGCCGGGACCGTGCGCAGCGTGAAGTCGGCCGGGTCGCAGGCGGGCAGCTCGGCCCAGGTGATGGGCGCGGACACCCGCGCGTCGGCCGTGGGCCGCACCGAGTACGCGGAGGCGACGGTGCGGTCCTTCGCGTTCTGGTTGTAGTCGATGAAGACGCCGTGCCGTTCCTCCTTCCACCACTTGCTCGTCGCGAGCTCCGGCGCGCGCCGCTCCACCTCGCGGGCGAGCGCCAGCGCCGCCTGGCGAACGTCGGTGAAGGTCCAGCGCGGCTCGAGGCGCGCGTTCACGTGGATGCCGCGCGAGCCGCTCGTCTTCGGCCAGCCCACGAGGCCGTGCTCGCGCAGCACCTCGTCCACGAGCAGCGCGACGCGCCGGAGCTGGTCCCACTCCACGCCCGGCATCGGGTCGAGGTCCACGCGCAGCTCGTCGGGGTGCTCGAGATCGGCGGCGCGCACCGGATGCGGGTTGAGGTCGATGCAGCCCAGGTTCACCACCCAGGCGAGCTGCGCCGCGTCCCGGACCACGATCTCCTCGGCGCTGCGACCCGAGGGGAACCTGAGCTCGACGACCTCGACCCAGGGCGGCCGCGACTCCGGCGCGCGCTTCTGGAAGAAGAACTCGCCCTCGGCCCCGTCGACGTAGCGCTTCAGCGCCATCGGCCGGCCGCGCACGCCGCGCAGCGCTCCCTCGGCCACGCTCAGGTAGTACTGCACGAGCTCGAGCTTGGTGACGCCCGCCTCGCGGAAGTAGAGCTTGTCCGGATTGGAGATGGCGACCTCCCGTCCGGCGATCTGCAAGTGTTCTTTCTTGCGCGGTGACATGGCTCTGGCGGGTGTTCTTGCTCGAGCGGCTCGCGCTTCGCCACGCCCATGGCGTTATCTCCCCGCGATGGCCTATCCGATCGCGCCCCCCGTCGAGCCGATGCTGGCGAAGGCCGCGGAGAGCCTGCCCGAGGGGGACCGCTGGCTCTTCGAGCCGAAGTGGGACGGCTTCCGCGCGCTGGTCTTTCGCGACGGTCCCGAGGTGTACCTCCAGTCCCGCGAGCTGAAGCCGCTGAACCGGTACTTCCCCGAGCTCGCCGAGCCGCTCCTCGCGAGCCTCCCCGAGCGGTGCGTGGTGGACGGCGAGATCGTCATCGCCGGCCCGGCGGGCCTCGACTTCGAGGCGCTCCTCCTCCGCATCCACCCCGCGGCGTCCCGGGTGAAGCTCCTCTCGCAGGAGAGCCCCGCGGGCATCGTGCTGTTCGACCTGCTCGCCCTGGGCGACCGCGACCTGCGCGCGTCCCCGCTCTCCGAGCGGCGCGCGCTGCTCGAGCAGCGCCTCGCCGGCGCGGCGCCCCAGGTGCACCTGACGCCCGCCACGCGGGATCGCGCCGTGGCGCAGGACTGGTTCGCGCGCTTCGAGGGGGCCGGGCTCGACGGCGTCGTCGCGAAGCGGCTCGACTCGACGTACCAGCCCGGCGTCCGCGCGATGGTGAAGGTGAAGCACGCGCGCACCGCCGACTGCGCGGTGGCCGGCTTCCGCTGGCACAAGAACGGGCCCGGCACGATGGTGGGCTCGCTCCTGCTCGGGCTCTACGACGAGGCCGGCAAGCTGCACCACGTCGGCATCTGCAGCAGCTTCACCACCGCGCGCCGCAAGGAGCTCGTGGAGGAGCTCTCGCCCCTGCGCGAGAACGCGATGGAGGGCCACCCCTGGCGCGACTGGGCGGAGTGGGCCGACGCGGACGCCGAGCCCGCGCAGCGCATGCCTGGCGCGAGCAGCCGCTGGAACCGCGGCAAGGACCTCTCCTGGGAGCCGCTGCGGGTGGAGCGCGTCTGCGAGGTCGCCTACGACCACCTGCAGGGCGATCGCTTCCGGCACGCGACCCACTTCCTGCGCTGGCGTCCGGACCGCTCGCCGCGCGAGTGCCGCTACGACCAGCTCGAGGAGACCCCGGCGTTCGAGCTCTCCCGCATCTTCGGGGTGCGGCCGCAGGCGCCGCGATAGATCCCGAGGCGGACGGGTCTCGCGCCCGCGAACCTCGCGGCGCGCCGAGACGAGGCAGGAGCCGGCGGCGGTCGGAGCGCCGGCTCGCGGAGGTGAGCGATGGCTGGGGCGCCGGAGAACGACAGGGCCACTCCGAGCCGGCAGGAGCCGGAGCCGGAGCGCGAGCGGGAGCAGCGCCGCGGAGCGAGCGACCGCCCCGGGAGCGAGCGCGCGGAGGGGTGGGAGGACATCGATCCCCGCGAGGAAGAGGGCTGGAGCCAGCCCGAGTCCTCCGCGCAGAAGGGAGCCCTCCCCGACGAGGGCTGAGGCGCGGCCGGCGCGTCCCCGCGCCCTCTACGCCGATTGCACGCTGAGTGAGCGCGCCCGAGCACGCGCGGGCGCCGCTCCTGCTGCGCGCGTTAACGTTAACGAACCGTTAACCCGTTAACGCTGCGCAGATTTCGGGGTCTTTCACCGTCCGAAAATGAACACTCCGGCGCGCATTCCAACCCACACGCGACGTGTGCACTACTCCCGCGCGAACCGCGGCTCATCCCCGCCGTCGCGGCGAGCCGCGCCCAGGAGATCGACCCCATGAGAAAGCTCGTCGCCGTCCTCGCCGCCCTCGCGTTCGCCGCTCCCGTGCTCGCCCAGGAGGTGGGGGCGGGCGAGTACGCGTCCTCCGTGTCCGCGGGCCGCCCGCTCGACGTCCCGCCCGGCATCTACGCGAACACCGCCGCGCGCCTGGCCGAGTTCTTCGCGGCCACGGGCGGCGCCCGCACCGTCTTCGCCACCGACCTCAAGGCGCGGATCGACGCCGGCGCGAACCAGCTCGTCATCGACGTCCGGCCGGCCACCGACTACGCGGCCGGCCACATCCCCGGCGCGATCAGCATGCCGCTCGCGGCGCTCTTCCGCTCGGAGAACCTGGCGCAGCTTCCCACCGACGGCACGCCGCTCATCCTCGTCTGCCACACCGGCCACACCGCCTCCATGGCGCTCGGCGGCCTCGTGTCGCTCGGCTACAACGCCTACGTGCTGCGCTTCTCGATGATGGGCTGGAACGCGAGCTCCAACCAGAAGATCTACTCGCCGTCGCAGGTCCAGACGATCTTCGGGCTCGCCGGCCCGCTCGTCCGGTAGCCCTCGCCGTCCTCGCCGCACCCGCGCCGCGGCCGCCCCGAGGGACGGCCGCGGCGCCTCGTTCCGCCTCCCCTCCCCACGGAGCCGCACCATGCGCATCGCAATCCTCGCCGCCGTCCTCGCCGCGCTCGCCTCCGGTGCGCGCGCGGAGGAGCACCGCGTGATCTCCACCGAGGCGCTCGCCGCCCGGATGAAGGGCGCCCCCGCGAGCTGGGACTTCACGCTCGTCGACGCGCGGACCCGCGTCGAGTTCTCGGAGTCGCGCATCCCGGGCGCGGTGCTCGTGCCCGCGCGCGCGGTGGAGGCCGAGCTGCCGCGCCTCGTGAAGGACCGCGCGCGGCTCGTGGTCTTCTACTGCAACGGCCCGAACTGCACGAAGACCGTGGTGGCGGCGAAGGCCGCGGCCGCCGCGGGGTACACCAACGTCGCCGAGTACAGGGATGGGCTGCCGGGCTGGGGGAAGTCCGGCCGACCGACGGCGGGGAAGCGCATGCGGGCGTTCGACGCCCCCGCGATCGCGCCCGCCGCGCTCCAGGCGGCGCTCGCGTCGAGCCGCCCGCCGTTCGCGATGGACATCCGCGACGCGCAGGAGTTCGGCGCGTTCCACCTCGACGGCGCCGTGAGCATCCCGCTCGACGACATCGAGGCGCGCCTGAAGCAGGTCGAGCCCGGCCGCGCCATCGTCATCGTCGATCACGCCGGGCACCAGGCGCCGATCGCCGCCCGCCTGCTCCGGCAGCTCGGGCGCACCGAGGTGAAGCGGCTCGACGGCGGGATGCTGCGCTGGCAGGCGGACGGCCTGCCGGTCGCGCGCTGAACGGGAGGACGCCTTGCGACTCACCCTCGGCAGACGCGTCGCCGCCACCTTCGCCGGGCTCCTGTTCGTCGTCGCGGGGCTCGGCACGTTCGGGCTCGCCTCGAACCAGGCCACCGCCACGCAGCTCGGCGCGGCCGTCCCCGCCGCCGTGGAGCGCGCCGTCGCGGCGAGCGAGCTGGAGCTGTTCGCGCGGACCGCGCTCCAGCTCCTCGCCGGCCAGGCCGCGGCCGGCACCTCGGACCTCGCGGACCTCGGCCCCGCGCGCGACGGCTTCGGGAAGGCGCTCTCCCGGTTCGAGGCGGCGGGCGGCGCGACGGCCGCCTCCGCCGAGGCGAAGCGGCTGTTCGGCGGCGTCGTCGAGGACGGAGAGCGCATGGTGCGCGCCACCGCCGACCAGGAGTGGCTCGAGGCGGGGCAGCGGACGAAGGCGTTCAAGGCGGCGTCCGCCGCGGCCGTCGCGGGCCTGGAGCGGCTCCGCACGGACGAGGCGGCGGCGGTCCAGGAGACGCTCGCGGCGACGCGAGACACGGCGCACCGGCGCGGCGCGCTGTTCACCGCCGCGCTCGCGGCGGCGCTCGCCGTCGGGGCGGCGCTCGCGTTCCTGCTGCACCGCCGCGTCGCGACGCCGGTCGTCGAGCTCTCGAGGCTCGCCCGGCGCGTCGCGGACGGCGACCTCGCGAGCGACGCCGCCGCGGGCCACGCGCCGCGGTCGGATGACGAGATCGCGGACCTCCAGCGCGCCATGCAGGGGATGACCGAGAACCTGGGGCGCGTCCTCGGGCAGCTGCGCGCCGGCGCCGACGGGCTGCTCGCGGCCTCCGGGCAGGTCGCCGCGACGTCGCAGGCGCTCTCGCACGGCACGGGAGAGCAGGCGGCGTCCGTCGAGGAGACGACCGCGAGCCTCGAGGAGATGAGCGCGTCCATCGCGCAGAACGCTGACGGGAGCCGCGAGACGGAGCGGGTGGCGCTCGACGCCGCGCGCGACGCCCGCGAGAGCGGCGACGCGGTGCGCGACAGCGTCGCGGCGATGCGCTCCATCGCCGAGCGGATCGGCGTCGTCGAGGAGATCGCCTACCAGACGAACCTGCTCGCGCTGAACGCCGCGATCGAGGCCGCCCGCGCCGGCGATCACGGCAGGGGGTTCAGCGTGGTCGCGAGCGAGGTGCGCAAGCTCGCCGAGCGCGCCCAGAAGGCCGCGAAGGAGATCGGCGGGGTGGCCACGACCAGCCTGGAGGTGGCGGAGCGCTCGGGCGAGCGGCTCGCTCGCCTCGTGCCCGCGATCCAGCGGACGGCCGCGCTGGTGCAGGACGTGGCGGCCGCCTCCACCCAGCAGACCTCGGCGGTCGGACAGATCAACCGCGCGATGGCCTCGGTGGACCAGGTGACGCAGCGCAACGCCTCCGCGGCGGAGGAGCTCGCCACGACCGCCGAGCAGATGGCGGCGCAGGCCGAGGCGCTCCGCGAGCTCGTCGGGTTCTTCCGCACGGACGGCCGCGACGGGCCGGTGCAGCCCGGTCTCGCGCTCGCGCCGGAGCGGACGGGAGCTTTGCGGGTCGCGGAGGGGTAGCTCGCGGCGACGAGAGCCCCGGGGCTCCGGACGCGCTCGTCCGGGACGAAGCGCGCCGAGGCCTCCGATCCCTCGCGAGCGCGAGAGCCGCCGGCCCCGAGGCGCCGCGCCTCGCGGTGGCGAGGCGCTCGCCGCGCTACGTGCGCGTCGGCCCGCCCTTCGCCTCGTTCGCGGCGGGGGCCGGCTTCGCGGCGGCCTCCTGCGCCCTGGCCTCACGCTGGGTGGCGTTCTTCGCGGCCTTGGCATCGGCCCTGGTCTTCTGGTCGGCGGCGGCCTGGGCCCTCGCCTCGGCCTGGGCCGGCGTGTCCACGTGCGGCGAGACGCTCTTGTTCGACAGATCCTTGAAGCTCATGGTTCACCTCGATGGTGCGCGGGTTTCGTTGCAGAGGGACTCGAAGCAGACGGCGGACGGATCGTCCGTCACTTCGCCGCCGAGGTCCCCAGCATCGCCTCGACGCGCGCCTTGAGCGCCGTCCGCTGGATGTCCTCGCCGCTCAACCGCTCCCCCTTCTCCTTCCCGCCCTGGAGGAAGACGAGCGTCGGGCTGACGGTGACGCCGAGCGTCGCCGCGAGCCGCGGGTTCGCCTCCCGCTTGACCTTCAGGAAGCGGACCTTCCCGGCGTAACGCTCCGCCACCGCCGCGAACCTGGGGGCGAGCGTCTCGCAGGCCTTGGACTCCTTGCCGCCGTGGAAGTCGAGCACCACCGGCAGCGCCGTCGCGACCACCTCGGTTTCGTAGTCCTTCTCGGCGATCTCCTTCACGTGCAGCGCCTCGGTCTCCTTGCCGTTCGGGTCCTCGGTCACGGGGAGCTTCACGTTGAAGCGATTTCCCTTTCCGCTGCTGAATCGGCTTCCCATTCGACGTCCTCTCGGCGCGGACGGGTCCAGGCCGGGCGCAGAGGCGCCCACGCTCGTCGCGCGTGCTGCGGTGATCCAGGAACGGCCGCGGATCGCGACCGCTTTCAGCTCGTCGCGAGCGGCGCTTCGACCGCCGCCGCCACCGCTCGCAGGTACGCCAGCCGGCCCGCCCACTCGAGCTCGAAGAAGCCGTGGTCCACGCCCCAGAGCGCCCACGGCATCTTCTCGCCGTCGTGCACCCACACGATCTTCCGATCGGGCGAGCGCAGGCGGCTTCGCTGCTTCGTGCACCAGGAACGGCGCGACAGCTCGCGCCAGCCGGGGATCGCGTTCATCAGCAGGGCTGCGATGAACGCGGTCATCTACCTCTCGTAACACCTTTCGACGAGCGGCGCCGGGAACCGACCCATGATGCCGCCGGGCCGTGCCCGTCCGTTCCCTCCGCGCTAGGACTCATGCCCGCGATGCCCACCCCTCCCGAAGGCCTGACCCCCGGCCCCGATCGAAAGCTCCGCTGCGTGTGGGGCGCCTCCGCTCCGGAGTACCTGGCCTACCACGACGAGGAGTGGGGCCAGCCCACCGCGGACGACGTGCGCCTCTTCGAGAAGGTCTGCCTCGAGGGCTTCCAGGCCGGCCTCTCCTGGCTCACCATCCTGCGCAAGCGCGAGGCCTTCCGGCGCGGCTTCGCCGGGTTCGACCTCGAGGCGGTGGCGCGCTTCGGGGCGCGCGACGTGGCGCGGCTCCTCGCCGACGCGGGCATCGTGCGCCACCGCGGCAAGATCGAGTCCACCGTGAACAACGCCCGCCGCGCCTGCGCGCTCCGGGACGAGCTCGGCTCCCTCGCCGCCTACTTCTGGCGCTTCGAGCCCGCTCCCGCCTCGCGGCCGAAGCGGCTCGCCTGGGCGGACCTCCGCGCGATGACGACGACGCCCGAGTCCGTGGCGATGTCGAAGGACCTCCGGAAGCGGGGCTGGACCTTCGTCGGGCCGACCACCCTCTACGCCTTCATGCAGGCGGTCGGGATCGTGAACGATCACCTCGACGGCTGCGCCTTCCGCGCGCGGGCGGAGCGGGCGCGTCGCGCCTTCGAGCGGCCGCGCTGACGTCCCGTCACGGCGCGAGCGCCCCTCCCGGCGGCGCCCGCGCCGCGCCGAGCCTCAGCGGTTCGCGCCCATCGACCTCGCGAACTCCTCGCCCGCCCGCCGCATCTCCTCCGGCGTGAGGTCCTTCTGGTGCGTCGCGAACGACCACATGTAGCCGAACGGGTCGGCGACGCCCGCGCAGCGGTCGCCCCAGAACATGTCGGCGGGCGGCATCGTCGGCTTCCCGCCGGCGTCGACGGCGCGCTTGAACGCCGCGTCCGTGTCGGGCACGTAGAGCCACATCGTCACCGGCACCGGCACGGCGGCGCTCGGCGCCCCGGTGCCCATGCCCGGCATCTCGTCGTTCAGGAAGAACATCGAGTCGCCGATGCGCAGCTCGGCGTGCCAGATGCTCTTCCCGTCCGGCGCCGGCATGCGCGCCACCTCCTGCGCCCCGAGCGCGCGCTTGTAGAACTCGATCGCCTGCGCCGCTCCCCGGATGACGAGGTTCGGCGTGAGCGTGTGCATCCCCTCCGGGATGGGTCTCACCGTGGCCATGGCGCTCCTCCTTGGTTCGAGGTGGTCGAGCTAACCAGCGCGCGCGGCGAGGTCGAGGTCTCGGCGGGTCGCAAGCGGCCGTTCGCGTCCTCCGCGCCCAGCCCGGTCACCTGCCGCGAGCGCGACATGTCCTCCTGCCACCGCTCCTCGAACGCGCGCGCGAACGCGCGGTCGTCCACCACCAGGGCGCCCTCCTCGAGCCACTCCATCGACATGAAGTCGAGGTTCATGGAGCCGACCAGGGAGAGCCGGTCGTCGACGAGCATGGTCTTCGCGTGCATCATCGCGGGGAGGTACTCGTAGACCGTCACCCCGCTCGCCTCGAGCCGCGGGTAATGGCGGCGCTGGATGAACGTCACGCTGCGATGATCCTGGTACGGCCCGGGCAGGAGCAGCCGCACGTCGATCCCCATCTCGCGCCGTGCGCAGAGCGTGCCGAGCACCGCCGGCGGCGGGACGAAGTAGGCGTTCGCGATCCACACCCGCCGCTCCGCCGCCGCGAGCGCGATGTGCGTGACCCAGCGCGCGTGGGAGAGGCCGATGACGTCGGTGCTCGTCACGTACGCGGCGCGCGCCTCCCCCGCCGGCCTCGGCCGCTCGAGCTCGACCGCGGGGAGCATCCAGCCCCCCGTCTCGATCCAGTGGTTCGCGAACGCCACCTGCATCTGCTGCACGACGGGCCCCTCGATCTCCGCGTTCGAGTCTCGCCACACGGGCGAGCCGGGCGCGCCGCTGCTCCACTCGGGCGCGATGCCGAAACCCCCGGTGAAGCCCACCCGCCCGTCGACCACGACGAGCTTGCGGTGGTTCCGTCCCGTCAGGGAGAAGGGCCGCTTCTTGAGCGGCCTGAAGTAGCGCACCTCGCAGCCGGCCTCGCTCAGCCGGGGGCGAAGCTCCTCGTCGAAGCCGGTGCTCCCCATGGGGTCGACGAGGATCCGCATCCGCACGCCCTCGCGCGCCTTGCGGCACGCGAGGTCCGCCAGGCGATCTCCCGCGCCCCCCGGCTTCCAGATGTACACGTCCACGTGGACGCTGCGGCGCGCGTCGCCGATCGCCTCCTCCAGCGCGTCGAACACCTCGGCGTCGTCCCTCCACGCGACGCGGTTCCCGTCGACGAGCGACGTCGCGGTCGTCTGCGTCAGGGCGAGGCCGACCCCGTCCACCCCTCCGGGCAGGCCGAGCCCGAGCGAGCCCCAGGGGCCGTAGCGGGTCCGGCGGTCCCAGAAGCGACGCGCCAGCACGCCCAACCCCGTCCCGACCACGAGCCCCGCCGCGAGCGCGCGCTTCATGTCTGCAAGCTAGGCCGCGCTCGCAGCTCCCGATGCGCCCGGGTCGAGGCTCCGCCCCAGCCTACAAGGGGCTTCACTCCGAGCGCGCGCTTCTCCCCCGGACGTGCGCGGCAACCCCCATGACGCTGCGCGTCGTGACCCGCGTCCGCAGGACCTTCCCCGCTTGCCCGTGACCCGCCTGCTTGCACGGACGGAGATTACATGTCGCAATGTACGAATATCACCGCACCTTTTTTGATTGATGCTCCGATGGCGCCAACCTCAATACCCTCCGTCCGGCTGGCCGAGCTCCTGGACATGTCCGTCGTCCAGCGGCTCGCGGAGGCGAACTACAACGCCACGGGGATGCCCATCGGCATCATCGACGCCTTCGACGGCTCCGTCCTCGTCGGCTGCGGCTGGCAGGACATCTGCGTCCACTTCCACCGGGCGGATCCCCGCTCGCTCGAGCGCTGCCGGGAGAGCGACGACTACATCAAGGGCCACCTCGCCGAGGGCTCCTCCTGCGAGTACCTGTGCAAGAACGGGCTGCGGGACATCGGCGTCCCCATCGTCGTCGCGGGCGAGCACCTCGCGACGCTCTTCCTGGGCCAGTTCTTCTACGTGGAGGAGTCGGCGGACCGCGGCTTCTTCGTCCAGCAGGCGAAGCAGTTCGGGTACGACGAGGCGGCGTACCTCGCCGCGCTCGATCGCGTGCCGGTCTTCGACCACGCCGCCGTCGAGAACATCGTCGCCTATGACCGGGCGCTCGTGCGATTCATCGGCGAGCTCGCCGAGGGAGCGCTCCGCCAGCGGAAGGCGGAGGAGGCGCTGCGCGACGTGGACCGGCGCAAGGACGCCTTCCTGAGCGTGCTGTCGCACGAGCTGCGGAACCCCCTCGCCCCCATCCGCAACTCGATCTACATCCTCGAGCACGCCGACCCCGCCGGAGAGCAGGCGCGCCGGGCGCGGGCGGTCATCGAGCGGCAGACCGAGCACCTCACGAGGCTCGTGGACGACCTGCTCGACGTGACCCGCATCGCGAAGGGCAAGATCGAGCTGCGCTGCGATCGGGTGGACGTCGTCGGGATCGCGCGCCGGACGGCCGAGGATCTTCGCTCCGTCCTCGCGGGCCGAGGCCTCGAGCTCGCGCTGGAGCTCCCCGCCGGACCGGTCCTCGTGAGCGGCGACGCGACGCGGCTCGGGCAGGTGCTCGGGAACCTCCTCCAGAACGCGGCCAAGTTCACGCCCCGCGGCGGCGCCGTCACCGTCTCGGTTCGCGCGAGCGCGGACGCGACGGAGCTCCGCGTCCGCGACACCGGCGTCGGCATCGCGCCGGACCAGCTCGAGCGGATCTTCGAGCCGTTCGTGCAGGCGGAGCGCTCGCTCGCGCGGACCGACGGCGGGCTCGGGCTCGGCCTCGCGCTCGTCAAGGGCATCACCGAGCTGCACGGTGGGACGGTCCGCGCCGAGAGCGCCGGGCCGGGACGAGGCGCCGAGCTCGTCGTCCGCCTCCCGCTCGCCGCGGAGGCCAGCGTGCCCGTCGCGGTGGCCGCCGGGATCACTCCGGTGCCCCACGGCCTCCGCGTCCTCGTGGTGGACGACAACCCGGACGCCGCGGACTCGCTCGCGGAGATCGTGCAGCTGTTCGGCCACACCACCGAGGTGGCCTACGACGGCCCGACCGCCCTCGCGAGGGCGCTGGCGAGCCCCCCGGACGTCGTGCTGTGCGACCTCGGGCTCCCCGGGATGAGCGGCTACGACGTCGCGCGCGCGCTCCGCGCCGCCGGCCCGGACGGCGTGCGGCTCATCGCCGTCAGCGGCTACGCGCAGCCGGACGACCTGCGGCGCGCCGCGGACGCCGGCTTCGACGGGCACGTGGCGAAGCCGCCCGACCCGGCGGTGATCGAGCGGCTCCTGGCGTGAGCCCGCCTGGCGAGGCCGGGGACTGGCGCGCGCCCTGCACGATGCCGCCCGTGTCCGATGCGTTGCCTGGATCCCGAGCCGATCCTCGATCTCCCCGAGGCACGCTGCACGTCCATCGGGCAGCCGCGCCCGGAACACGGGCTCCGCGCCGGCGCGGGACGGGTCGCGACGGCGCGCGTGGGCGGCGCGAGCGCCATCGTCGCGTGCATGGCGTCGAGCCCTCTCCAGCTCCTCTCGCCCTCTCCGCGGGGGCGCTGCGCCTGGATCATCTCCGCGAGCCATGGCGGCGGGCTCCTCGCGGGGGACGAGGTGTCGCTCGAGGTCGAGGTCGGAGGGGACTCTACCGCGCTCCTCTCCACGCAGGCGGGGACCAAGATCTACCGCTCGCGCGGGGCGATCGCGACGCAGCGGCTCGGGGCGCGCGTCGGCCCGGGCGCCGTCCTCGCGGTCCTGCCGCAGCCGGTGAGCTGCTTCGCGAGCGCGCGCTACCGCCAGGAGCAGCGGCTCGAGCTCGCGCCCGGCGCGAGCCTTCTCTGGCTCGACGCCCTGGTCGCGGGCCGCGTCGCTCGCGGCGAGCGCTGGGCCTTCGACGAGTACCGCTCGCGCGTCGAGGTCGTGATGGGCGGCCGGACGATCCTGGCGGACGGGCTCCGCCTCGTGCCCGGCGAAGGTCCTCCCCTCGGCGAGCGGCTCTCCGGCGTCGACTTCCTCGCGACGGTGGTCGCGCTCGGACCGGCGAGCGCGCGCCACGCCCGCGCGCTCCAGGAGCGGCTCGCGTCGTCGCCGGCCACCCCGGACTCGCCCGTCCTCGCGGCGGCGAGCCCGCTCGGCGACGGCGTCCTCGTGCGCATCGCGAGCCGGAGCATCGAGGACGGGCTCGCGTTCGTGCGCGAGCGCCTCGCATTCGTCGCGGCCGTCACCGGCGTGGATCCGTTTACGCACATTCCGTGAACCCGGAGGCACGATGCACCTGACCCCACGAGAGATCGACAAGCTCACGCTCCACCAGGCCGGCGTCCTCGCGCAGAAACGGCTCGCGCGAGGCCTGCGCCTCAACCACCCCGAGGCGGTCGCGCTCGTCGCCACCCAGCTCCTCGAGCTCGCGCGCGACGGGCGGCGCGTCGCCGAGCTGATGGCGCTCGGCCGGCGGATGCTCGGGCGGCGGCAGGTGCTGCCGGGCGTGCCCGAGCTCGTCGCGGAGGTGCAGGTGGAGGGGACGTTCCCCGACGGCACGAAGCTCGTCACGGTCCACCACCCCATCGCGGCGGAGGACGGCGACCTCGCGCTGGCGCTCTACGGATCCTTCCTCCCGGTCCCGCCCCTGTCGGCCTTCGCGGAGGAAGCTCCCGGCGGACCGGAGGAGGCGAGCCCGGGCGAGGTGCTGCCGGCGCCCGGCGAGGTGGTGCTGAACGAGGGACGCGAGGCGATCCAGCTCGCCGTGACGAACCTCGCCGACCGCCCGGTGCAGGTGGGGAGCCACTACCACTTCGCCGAGGTGAACCCGCTCCTGCGCTTCGACCGGGCGCGCGCGTACGGCCGCCGGCTCGACGTGCCCGCCGGGATGGCGGTCCGCTTCGAGCCCGGCGAGACGCGCACGGTCGCGCTCGTGGAGATCGGGGGGCGCCGCGTGGTCCGCGGCGGCAACGCCCTCGCGCCGGGGCCGGTCACGGAGGAGGGCCGGGAGCGCGTCGTGGCGGAGGCCCGCCGGCGCGGCTTCGCCCACGCGGAGGAGCGCTGAGATGACGCGGCGAATGGATCGGCGACAGTACGCCCAGGTGTACGGCCCGACGACCGGCGATCGCGTCCGCCTGGGCGACACGACGCTCGTGCTGGAGGTCGAGCGGGACCTCACGGTGTACGGCGACGAGTGCGTCTTCGGCGGCGGCAAGGTCCTGCGCGACGGCATGGGCCAGGCGGCCGGCGCGCCGCCGGACGAGGTGCTCGACCTCGTGGTGACGAACGCGCTCGTGCTCGACCACGGCGGCGTCTTCAAGGCCGACGTGGGCGTCCGGGGCGGCCGGATCTGGGCCATCGGCAAGGCGGGCAACCCCGACGCGATGGCGGGGGTGACGCCGGGGATGACCATCGGCCCGGGCACCGAGTGCATCGCCGGCGAGGGGCTCATCCTCACCGCCGGCGGCATCGACACGCACATCCACTTCGTCTCGCCGCAGCAGGCGTACGAGGCGATCGCGAGCGGCGTCACGACCCTGCTCGGCGGCGGCACCGGTCCGGCGACGGGAACGAACGCCACGACGTGCACGCCGGGCGCCCGCCACGTCGGCCTCATGCTCCAGGCCACGGACGCGCTCCCCGTCAACATCGGGCTCCTCGGCAAGGGCAACGCCGCGTCGCCCGAGGGGCTCGCGGAGCAGATCCGCGCCGGGGCCGTGGGCCTGAAGCTGCACGAGGACTGGGGGACCACCCCGGCCGCCATCGACACCTGTCTGCGCGTCGCCGACGCGCTCGACGTGCAGGTCGCCATCCACACCGACACCCTCAACGAGTCCGGCTGCGCCGAGCACTCGATCGCGGCGTTCGCGGGCCGCACGATCCACACCTTCCACACCGAGGGCGCGGGCGGCGGCCACGCGCCGGACATCATCCGCGTCTGCGGCGAGCCGAACGTCCTCCCCTCCTCCACGAACCCGACCCGGCCGTACACGGTGAACACCGTCGACGAGCACCTCGACATGCTCATGGTCTGCCACCACCTCGACCCCACGCTCCCCGAGGATCTCGCCTTCGCGGAGAGCCGGATCCGGGGCGAGACGATCGCGGCCGAGGACGTCCTGCACGACCTCGGGGCGATCTCGATGATGAGCTCGGACTCGCAGGCGATGGGCCGGGTGGGCGAGGTCGTCACCCGCACCTGGCAGACCGCCGACAAGCTGCGCCGGCAGCGCGGCCGGCTGGCGGAGGAGCGCGGCGACAACGACAACCTCCGCATCCGCCGCTACGTCGCGAAGTACACCATCAACCCCGCCATCGCGCACGGCCTCGCGGAAGAGGTCGGCTCGGTCGAGCCCGGGAAGCTCGCGGACCTGGTCCTGTGGCGGCCCGCGTTCTTCGGCGCGAAGCCCGAGCTGGTGCTCAAGGGAGGGCTCATCGCCTGGGCCCAGATGGGCGACCCGAACGCCTCGATCCCGACTCCGCAGCCGGTCCTCGCGCGCCCGATGTTCGGCGCGCTGGGGCGCGCGCTCGGGGCGACGAGCGTGGCGTTCGTGTCGCGGGCGGCGCTTCAGGCGGGCGAGGTGCAAGGCCTCGGGCTCGCGAAGCGGCTCGTCGCCGTGCACGGCTGCCGCGCCCTCGGCAAGAAGGACATGAAGCTCAACGACGCGCTGCCGCGGATGGAGGTAGATCCGGAGACGTACGAGGTGCGCGCGGACGGCGTGCTCCTCCGCTGCGAGCCTGCCGCCCGCCTCCCGCTCGCCCAGCGCTACTTCCTCTTCTGATGACCCCCTGGCTCTCCTGGCAGCTCGCCGACTCGGCGTTCCCCACCGGCGGCTTCGCCCACTCCGGCGGGCTCGAGGCGGCCGTGCAGCTCGGGCGCTGCGCCGGCGTCGCGGGGCTCGACGCCTTCGTGGTCGAGTCGCTCTGGCAGGCGGGCTCGCTCGCGGTCCCCTTCGTCGTCGCGGCGCTGCGCGCGCCGGAGCGGCTCGCCGAGCTCGACGCCCGCTGCGACGCCGCCATTCCCGGGCACGTCGCCAACCGCGCGAGCCGCGCGCAGGGGCGTGCGCTGCTCCGGGCCGCGGTCTCCCTCGGGCCCGCCGCGCGGGAGCTCGAGGAGGAGGTGCGGCACGCCGGCCTCGCGGGGCACCTCGCCCCGGTGTCGGGGGTGGTCCTCGGCCGCCTCGGCGCGTCCGAGGAGGAGGCCGCGCGGCTGCACCTGTTCCTCGCGGCGCGGGGGATCGTCTCCGCCGGCGTGCGGCTCGGCCTCTGCGGTCCGCTCGAGGCCCAGGCCGCCCTCGTCCGCGCCGGCGCGGTCGCGGACGCGGTCCTCGCCGCGACGGCCGGTCGGCCACCCGAGGAGGCCGCGGCGGCCTCGCCGCTCCTCGAGCTCCTGCAGTCCCACCAGGACCGCCTCTACTCGAGGCTCTTCCAGAGCTGACCATGAACGCGCTCTCGCTCCACTCCGGTCACGATCACGCCCCCGGGCCCGGCTCGTTCCGGGACCGCGGCGCCCCTCACGCGCGCGGCGACCTCCGGCGGCGCGCCTTCACGGTCGGAGTGGGAGGTCCGGTCGGGAGCGGGAAGACCGCGCTCGTCCTCGCGCTCTGCCGCGCGCTGCGCCACTCACGCTCCCTCGCGGTCGTGACGAACGACATCTTCACCCGCGAGGACGCCGAGTTCCTGGTCCGGAACCAGGCGCTGCCCGCCGAGCGCATCCGCGCCGTCGAGACCGGAGGGTGCCCGCACGCGGCCATCCGCGAGGACGTGACCGCGAACCTGCTCGCGCTCGAGGAGCTCACCCTGGCGCACGACCCCGAGATCCTGTTCTGCGAGTCGGGGGGCGACAACCTCGCCGCGCACTTCAGCCGCGAGCTCGCCGACTACACCATCTACGTCATCGACGTCGCGGGCGGGGACAAGGTGCCGCGCAAGGGCGGCCCCGGCATCACGCAGGCCGATCTCCTCGTGGTGAACAAGACGGATCTCGCCGAGGCGGTCGGCGCCGACCTCGGCCTCATGGCCCGCGACGCCGCGCGGATGCGCGGCGACGGCCCGGTGGTCTTCGCGCAGGTCACCCGGGGCGTGGGCGTCGCGGAGATCGCCGAGCACGTCCTCCACGCATACCGGCACGCGATCGGCGGATGATCTCGCCGGGGACCGCGCTGGCTGCGCCCCGCCCCTGCTCGCCAGCACGTGATCCTTCCCCGCTCGCGCGTCAGTACACCCCCGCCTCCCGGTACAGCGTCCGGAACTGAACGGCGCCCGAGGCCTCGAAGTCGCCCAGCAGCTTCAGGAACACCATGCCGGTGGTGAGCGCGTCGTAGAAGGCGTGGTGCGCCGGGTAGCGCGGCAGCCCCATCTCGATGACGATGTCCTCGAGGGCGGCGTCGGTCGAGGCCTGGCTCGCAGGCGACGTCCGCCGGCGCCACCAGCCGTACAGGAGGCGCGTGTCGAGCGCGGGGTTCTTGATCGATCGCTCCTTCCGCGACGCGAGCGCCGCGTTCAGGAAGCCGAGATCGACCGCCGTGAAGTGGCCGATCACGACGCTGTCGCCGATGAAGGCGAGCAGGCGGTCGAGCGCGTCGAGGAGCGGCATGCCGCGGCTGACCTCGTCGGGGCCGAGGCCGTGGATGAGGATGACCTCCTTCGGCGAGACCGCCTCGGTCGGCTTGAACACCTGGTAGAAGCGCTCGCTCATCACGATCCGGCCGTTGCGGATCCGCACCGCGCCGATGGAGAGGATCTCGTCCTTGGCGGGGTCGAGCCCGGTCATCTCGCAGTCGAGCACCGTGAACGTCATCGTCCGGATCGGCTGCGTCCACTCCTCCGCGCCGAGCGTCTTGCGCCGCGCGTAGCGGACCTCCGCGGCCGCGCCGGTGGCCTTGCGCCGGACGAGCCGGAGGAGCGCCGCGATCCCGGTGGTTCGGCTCATTGCGCTCCCTTTCACGCCTGGCGCAGGAACTTCCTGCGCGCGCTCGCCTGGGCACGTCCGATGAGCCCGAAGGTCTCCTCGAGGAACCGCTGCTCGAGGGTGGAGATCTCGTGCGTGCTGATGAGGTTGTCGGCCGGCACGCCCCCGCTCCCGAGCGCCGCCACCTGCCGGGCGAGCCGCAGCTGCATGAGGAAGGAGTACGCGTGCTTCATGTCGAGGCAGACCCGCGCGTCCACCTCGCCCTGCTGCGAGAGCTTCCGCAGCCGCTCGAGCGTGCTCGTCGCGCCGATGCCGTTCCAGAGGCCCTGCAGCCGCGTCAGCTCGCAGATGCGCGCGATGGGCTGCTTGATGTCGAACACGTCCTCCCGGCTCCCGCGCGTCTCCACCGAGATCCGCCCGAAGAGGCCGACGGGCAGCTCCTTGTCCACCACCGCCTGCGCGAGGAGGTTGAAGAACATCCCGGGCCTTGGCGCGAGCAGCTGGGTCACGTGGCCGCGGAGCTCCTCGGCGAGCGCGAGGTCTCCGTGCACCTCCCGGAAGTCGAAGAAGATGCTGGAGTTGAGCACCGCCTCCGGCTCCGGGACCCTCACCCACTTGCGGAAGTACTCCTTCCAGACGGACAGCGGCTGGCACCACTCCCGGTTGCTCGCCATCACCTCCCCGTCGCAGTACTCGACCCCGACCTCCTTCAGCCAGGTGCAGACGCGCTCGCCGAGCCGCGGGAAGTACTCCGCCGCCTCCGCCTCGCGCCCGGGGACGTCGGCGAACACCAGGGCGTTGTCCTGGTCGGTCACGAGGGTCTGCTCTCGCCGCCCCTCGCTGCCGAGGGCGAGGAACACGAACGGCGCGGGGGGCGGGCCCATCTCGGCGAGCGCCAGGTCGAGCACGCGCCTCACCGTGGCGTCGGACACGGCGCTGATGAGCCAGGTGAGGCTGTCCACCCGCGCCCCCTCGAGCATGAGCGCGCGGACCAGCCGGGGCAGGCGCGCCCGCTTCTCGGCGAGGTCCTTGCGGAGCCGGGTCTGCGCGATGTCCCGCAGGTACTCGAGCGGAGAGCTCCCGTGCGCGACGAGCAGATCGTCGTCCGCGAGCAGCCCGACGATCTCCCCACCCTCTCCGGCGACCGGCAGCGAGCGAACGCCGGAGCGCACCATCACCTCCATCGCCGCGGCGAGCGGCAACCCGGCCGCCATCGCCTCGCCGGCGGGGGTCATGACCTCCGAGACGGGCCGCGCCGCGTCGAGGCCGCTCGCCAGCGCCCGCGTGACGAGGTCCCGCTCGCTCACGAGCCCCACGAGCGCGCCGCCCGCGTCGCGCACGAGCAGCGTGTGGCAGCGCCGCACGGCCATCCGCTGCGCGACCTCCCGCACCGACTCCTCTCGCGAGCACCAGGCCACCTCCCGATCGCAGATCTCCCCGACCGTGCGGCTGAAGCCGACGGAGTCCGGATCGGGCGAGGTGAGGAGCCACTTCTGGCGCAGCCGCGCCCCCACGCGCTCGAGCATGCGGGGCCCGAGGCTCTCGGCGAAGAAGTCGTGGAACTCGCGGTGCCTCGCGCACGCCTCGAGGAACAGCGCCCCCGGCACCGCGTAGAGGAACGTGTCCTCCACCGCACGCACCGTGAACAGGGCGATCCCGCCGTTCGTCAGGACGCACGCCCCGCCGTAGGTCTGGCCGAGGCCGGCGGCGCGCCCCTGGGAGCCGGGCGCGGCCGCGTCGTCGAGGAGCTCGAGCGAGCCCTTCATGACGACGTAGACGTCGGTCACCGCCGACTGCCCCTGGGCGAAGAGCGTGCTCCCCCTCGGGTGGTACTCGATGGAGAGCGCGTCGCTGATGCGCTCGAGGTCGGCGTCCGGGAGGAAGTCGAACGGCGTGACCGAGCGCAAGAACTGGAACGCCGGGCTTCCCGTCACGAAGTGGAGGAGGCGATCGAGCATCGGCGGTCCCCGGCGCCCGTGAACGAATCGGCTCCCCGATTCCTTCGAGCTCTGCCTGCCCCCGTCCTTCGTGGCGTGCGTGGCCTGCGACGATCTGTCGAGCGCCCGCGATTATCCCAGCCCCCGACGCGCCTCCACAACCCCTCGTTGATCCGCCTTCGCGGGTCGGCCAGAATCCCGCCACCGCCGGTCCCGGAGCGCTCTTGACCCTGAAGCTCAAGCTGCAGCTGGCCATCTCCGTCGCGGTGCTGGTCACCGCGGGTGTCCTCGCGGGCTACGCCGTCGGGAGCATCCGCTCGCGGGCCGCGGAGGACATCGCGCGCATCCGGGCCGAGAAGACCGCGCAGGTGAAGCAGGACCTCACCGACAAGGTGAACACCGTCTACGCGCTCATCGACGCGCAGTACCGGGAGGCCGCGGACGAGCGCTACCTCGAGCAGAAGTACGGGCAGCGGCTCGAGGCGATCCTCGACGTCGCGGGCGCGACCCTCCGCGAGCACCTCGCGCGGGCGCGCCGGGGCGAGGTGTCGGTCGCGCGCGCGCAGGCGGACGCGCTCGAGACGCTCCGCGCGATGCGGTTCGACGGCGGCAAGGGGTACCTGTGGATCAACACCGTCGGCCGGCCCTACCCGACGATGCTCATGCACCCGCTCGTCCCGAGGCTCGAGGGGACGGTCCTCGACGCGCCCGAGTTCGACTGCGCGGGCGACGACGACCGTAACCTGTTCCAGCTCGCCGTCGAGCTCACCGCCGCGCGCGGGGCGGGCTTCATCCGCTACAGCTGGCCCGAGCCGGACGGGAACGCGCTCCTGCCGCGCATGCCCAAGTTCTCCTATGTCCGCCTGTTCAAGGAGTGGGGCTGGGTGGTGGGGACCGGCATCTACGTGGACGAGGCGGTGCGGGAGAAGCTCGCCGAGATCACCTCGGGCATCCGCAAGATCCGCTACGGCTCGGAGTACTTCTGGATCAGCACCGCCGAGACGCCGGTCCCGCGCATGGTGATGCATCCGATCCGGCCCGAGCTCGACGGCCGGACGATGGACGCGAAGGAGTTCGAGCTCGCGGTGAACGGCCGCGCCCAGAACCTGTTCTCGGCGTTCCGGGACATCTCCTGGAAGACCGGCGAGGGCTTCGTGGAGTACTCCTGGCCGAAGCCGACGGCGGAGGGGACCCCGGGCGCCGCGGCGCCGAAGCTCTCGTTCGTGAAGCGCTACCGGCCGCTCGACTGGATCATCGGCACGGGCCGGTACGTGGACGACATCGAGGTCGCCATCGCCGAGAAGACCGCGGCCGCCGAGGCGCAGGTCGGCGCCCTCGTCCGGCGCATCATGCTGGCGTCGCTCGTGGTGGTGATCCTGGCGGTGGCCGGGGTGAGCTTCCTCGCCGCCACCCTCACGCGGCCCCTCGCCACGCTGGTCGGCCTGTCCCGGGACATCGCGGACGACGAGAAGCACCTGTCGCGCCGCATCGGCCTGCGCTCGAAGGACGAGATCGGTCAGCTCGCCACCGAGTTCGATCACATGGCCGAGCGGGTCGAGGCGAGCTTCCGCAACGTCCGCGAGCAGCGCGAGCTGCTCCAGAGCGTCCTGTCGAACGTCCCGCACTCCATCTACTGGAAGGACCGGCGCTCCGTTTACCTCGGGTGCAACGACCGCTTCGCGCAGCGGTTCGGCCTCCCCTCCGCCGAGGCGATCGTCGGGAAGACCGACGCGCAGCTCGGCTGGAGCGACGAGCAGCGCGCGCGCCTCCTGGAGCGGGACCGGGGCGTCATGGACGCCGGAGCGCCGCTGCTCGACGCGCGCGAGACCCTGCGCGACGCGTCGGGCGGGGACATCGACTGCCTGGCGAGCCGGGTGCCGCTGCGCGACCAGGCCGGGAACCTCATCGGCGTGCTCGGCGTGTTCGTCGCGCTCCCGCCGGAGGCGCCCGCGCGCTGAGCGTCCCCGCGCGCTCAGCGGGCGCTCACCCGCCGGCGAGCCGGTAGAACGCCCCGAGGATCGCGCCGAACACCGCGTGCGCCGCGAGCGCACCGAGCGGCGTCCGGACCCCGTAGTTGAGCGCGAGGAAGCCGGGCGGCTCGAGCTGCCGCGTCACCGTGGGGCCGTGCGTCTCGCTCGCCATCCTGGGGTGCAGGCCGGGCAGGATCCGCATGCCGGCGGTGAGGACGAAGGCGGCGTGCACGACGCCGATGGCCGCGCCGAGCCACCAGGTGGCCCGGCCCCAGGCCTCGAAGGCGGCCACGTACAGGAGCGAGAAGAGCCAGCCGTTCACGAGGTGGACGGCGAACCCGAGGAGCTTCGCGCGATCGCGGCTCGGGGTGAACATGGTGCCGAGCATGTAGGGGAGGTTCATGCGCGTGAGGCGCAGCCCCTGGGTGCCCGCCAGGATCGTCGTGAGCACGATCGTCGCGACGAAGCCCCACAACAGCCAGCTCCCGACGCTCATGCGTCCGCCTCCTCGAGCGCCGCGCGCGGCGGGACCGCGTGCGTGAGCGGCGCCTCGCCCCGGAGCCGCTGCTCGAGCGAGAGCGCCGCGTTGATGAGCCCCACGTGCGTGAACGCCTGGGGGAAGTTGCCGAGCGCCTCGCCCGTCCCGGGGTCGAGCTCCTCCGCGAAGAGCCCCACGTCGTTCGAGAGCCGGCAGAGCCGCTCGAAGGTCTCGCGCGCCTCCGCTGCGCTGCCCGCGCCGAGCGCCAGCACCTCGGCGCCCCAGAAGCTGCAGATCCCGAACGCGCCCTCGCCGGGAGAGTCGCCGCTCCGGTAGCGGTAGAGGAGGCCGTCGCGCGCGCCGAGCCGCTCGCGGATCCGCGCGAACGTCGCGCGCATGCGCGCCGAGCGCGCGTCCTCGAACCCGTACCAGGCGAGCAGCAGCAGCGCCGCGTCGAGCTCCTCGCCGCCGAGCCGTGCGGTGTAGCTCCCGAGCCGCGCGTTCCAGGCGTGCTCCTCCACGTCGCGCCTGATGGCGGCGCGGTTCCGCTCGAACAGCTCGACCGGCGCGCTGCAGAGGTGCCCCTTCGCGTGCAGCTCGAGGAGCCGGTCGAGCGCGGTCCAGCACAGCACGCGCGAGTGGGTGTTGTGCCCCTTCCCGGAGCGCGGCTCCCAGATCCCCTCGTCGGCGCCCTGCCAGCTCCGGCACACCTCGTCCCCGAGCGCGCAGAGCATCCGCTGCGTCTCCCGGTCGAGCGTCCCGCCGCTCCGGACGAAGTGGGTCACCGCGTCGATCACCTCGCCGTAGACGTCGAGCTGGAGCTGATCCGCGGCGCCGTTCCCGACCCGCACCGGTCGCGACCCGCGGTGGCCCGCGAGGTGCTCGAGCGTGCGCTCGCGCGGGGGCGCGTTGCCGTGCACGTCGTAGAGGACCCGCAGCTCGGGCTGGGTGAGCCGCGTCGAGTGGAGGAGCCAGCTCACGAAGGCGTCGGCCTCGTCGCGGAAGCCGAGCCCGAAGAGCGCGCGCACGGTGAGCGCCGCGTCGCGCAGCCAGCAGAAGCGGTAGTCCCAGTTGAGATCGCCGCCCACGCGCTCGGGGAGCGACGTCGTCGCCGCCGCGACGACCGCGCCCGACGGCGCGTACACGAGGAGCTTCAGCGCGAGCGCGCTCCGCACCACCGCGTCGCGCCCGGGCCCGTCGTAGCGGAGCTGCCCGACCCAGGCGCGCCACCAGCGGACGGTGCGCGCGAGCGCCTCGCGCGTGGGCGCTCCGAGCGGCGGCAGGATCGCGGGCCACTCGTCGGCGTAGGAGAGCGACAGGTGCCGCGTCTCGCCGGCCTGCAGGACCGCTCTCCCGGTCGCACGCCCGGCGGGCTCGATCGCGAGCGGGAGATCCGCGCGGAGCGTGAGGAGGCCCGCCCGTGTCTCGGCCCGGAGGCCGAGCCCGCCGGCGTCGCGCAGCCGCGGCCCCACGCGGCCGTAGTCGGGCCGTGGCTCGAAGACGGTCTCGAGCTCCACCGTCCCGCGCTCGCACGTGGCCATCCGCACGAGCTCGTGGTCCGGGAGGAGCAGCCGCCGCTGCTCCTCCTGCGAGGCGACCGGCATGAAGTCCGTCACCGCCAGCGCGCCCGTCGCCGTGATGAACCGCGTCACGAGGACGTTCGTCTCCGGGAGGTAGTGGCGCTCCGAGCGGAACGGCGCGGCCGGGGCGAGCGTCCAGCGCCCGGCGCCGTCGTCGACGAGCGCGGCGAAGATCGAAGGGCTGTCGAATCGCGGCCAGCACAGCCAGTCGACCGTGCCGCCGCGCGACACGAGCGCGGCCGCCCGGCCGTTCCCCACGACCGCGTGATCGCCGATCCGCTCCACCGCCTCGCCCTCCTCCGGAGAGACGCACGGCGCCGGGGTCGGGTGACGCGCGAGCGAGCCCGGTCCACGCGAGCTTGAGCACGCGGCCCCGGACCGGCACGCCGTCGGCAGCGCAGCACGGCGTCGCGCCCCCCTTTGAGCCCTAGTCCGTCTCGCTCACCCAGGCCGCCGAGTCCGCGAGCATGAGCTCGAGCCAGGCCTCGAGCCCGGGGGCCGGCGTCGTGACGACGGTCGGATCCTCGAGCGTGGGGTGCGCGTCTCCCGTGGTGAAGAAGTACTTCGCGTTCGAGGTGGCCGGATCCATGACGCTCGTGCCGAGCAGGCGGAGCTCCGCCTCGAAGCGGTCCGCGGGCATCGGCGTGAACGCCGGGCTCGGCAGGAGCGTGAACGTCCCGAAGAAGCCCCGGATGGTGAGGTCCTGGAGGTGCGAGAGGAGCGCGATGCGGTCCCCCGGGTAGCGCTCGGCGAGCTCGCGCAGGCCCTGCGACAGGTCCGTCCGGCACCCCGGGCAGAAGCCGTCGAGCGACGCGCCCATGCCCCAGCGCGCGTACCAGGTGTCGCGCGTGCTCGCGGGGATCGCGGCGCCGGCGAGGGGCGGGCCGGAGTCGTCCACGAGATAGCCCTTGGCGTGCGGCCAGTAGCGTCGAGCGGCGGAGTAGCTCGACAGCGAGCCGAAGCCGCCCGCCGAGGAGCCGGACACGACGAGCTTCGCGGGGCTCGGGAACGTGGCCCCGAGCCGCTTCAGGAACGCGAGCACGTTCGCGTGCCCTACGTGGTGCCACGTGACCGAGGGCCGGCCTTGGATGGGTGAGGCGTATGTCGCGACCGCGTCGCCGCTGTGAACGTCGCCCGTGCAGTACGGCACGAACACGATCGTCGCGTCGCGCAGGGCGGCCGGGAGGTTCTCCCGTCTCACCCACGAGCGCGGGTACTTCGCGTAGATGTCGCGCGCGAACTCGTCCGGCCCGAACGGACCGCTGCTCGCGGTCTTCTGCACGAGCTCCGGCGCACCCCCGCAGGTGAAGAAGTCCCAGCACGCGCCGCCGCCCTGGAGGAACACGACGAGGTCCGTGCTCGCCGGCGAGCCCCAGCTCAGCGCGAGTCCGGTCGTGCTCGTCCCGAACTGATAGTCCCCCGACGGCTGCAGCACCGCGTCGGTGCAGAACGCGTCCTCGAACGGGATCCAGGTCCACCCCGCGGCCCCCGCGATCGCAGCGCCCTCGGTGCGCGAGATCGGCGCGCCCAGCGGCGGCGGCGTGGCGTCGCCGCCCGGAGCCGGGTCGTTTCCGCCTCCGCAGGCAGCCGCGGTGAGGAGCGCGACGGCGAGGAGGCGGCGCACGGCGTCCGGGATCCGCATGCGCTGCATCGTACCTCCGCGCTCGGGAGCGAGCAGCGCTCGCGTGCGCGGCGAAGGCGCGAGCGGCCCCCGAGCGCGCTATCTTCCGCGGCCGTGGAGCCCTTCACCGTCGCGCTGACCCCGTCAGGTCATCTCGTCCTGCGCCCGGGCGAGCCGGTGGACGCCCTGGGCGAGACCGTCGCCCGCCGCATCCGGGCCGCGCTCGAGCGGGGTCACGGCCCCGGCCTCCTTCACCTCGGCGCCCGCGAGGCGCGCACCGCGCTGCCGCCGGCGCTCGCGTTCTGGCGCGACTTCGCGCGCGCGTTCGTCGCCGCGCTCTGCGCCGTCCCGGACCTCGAGGAGCGGCGGGAGGACGCCGATCCGGAGCCGAGCCCGGGCGAGCTCGAGCAGCTCGCCGCGTCCGCGCCTCCGCTGCTCGGGGGCGAGTACCTCTCCCCCGCCGTGCTGCGCTCGCTTTGGGCGGACACGCTCGCCGCCTGGCGCGAGGAGATCGCCCGCGCGGCGGGGACGGTGCAGGCCTGGCTCGCGGAGCGTGACCCGGCCTGGAGCGTCGTCGGCCGCGTGCACCTGCACCTCGCCGAGAACCGCCAGGACCCCGAGCGTCCCTTCGCGTTCCTCGCGACGTACACGACCGGCCTCGCCCCGAGCGGCAGGCCCCGTCACCGCCGCCTCGGCGACGCCGTCCGCGAGGCGTCCTCCGCCGCCGACCGGCGCCGTCTCCTCGCGCTGCTCCAGCCCGTCCACCGCGCGTCCGAGCGGAGCCCTCTCGTGAAGGCCCTCGCCGACTCCGGCGCGCTCTTCCAGCCCCTCGCCTGGACCCCCGCCGAGGCGCACCTCTTCCTGCGCGAGGTGCCCGCCCTGGAGGAGAGCGGCGTCCTCGTGCGCGTCCCCGCGTGGTGGAGCGGACGGCACGCGCCGCGGCCTCGCGTGACGATGCGCGTCGGCGAGACGAAGCCCGCCGCGCTGGGGCTCGACGCCCTCCTCGACTTCGACGTCCGCCTGACGCTCGGAGAGGCCGAGCTCACGGAGGCGGAGCTGCGCGCGCTGCGGGCCGCCGGCAGCGGGCTCGTCCTGTTCAAGGGGCGCTGGGTCGAGATCGATCGCGAGCAGCTCGACCTGGTCCTAAAGCGCTTCCAGGACGCGCAGCGGACCGCGGCCGAGGGCGTCTCCTTCGTGGAGGCGATGCGCCTCGTGGCCGGCGCCGAGCTCGGCGCGGAGGTGGTCCTCCTCGACCCGAACCGGCAGTGGACGGGGGTCCGCGCGGGCACGTGGCTCGAGGAGACGCTCGCGTCGCTCCGGGGCGCCCGCGGCACCGAGGAGGCCGACCCCGGCGCCGCGCTCCACGCCACGCTCCGCCCCTACCAGCGCGAGGGCGTCCGCTGGCTCTGGACGCTCGCGCGGCTCGGCCTCGGCGGTTGCCTCGCCGACGACATGGGGCTCGGCAAGACCGTCCAGATCCTGGCGCTGCTCCTGCTCCTGAAGCGGCGCCGCCTCCTCGAAGGGCCCCACCTCCTCGTCGTGCCCGCGTCGCTGCTCGCGAACTGGAAGGCGGAGGCCGAGCGGTTCGCCCCGTCGCTCCGGGTGCTCGTCGCGCATCCCTCCGCCACGCCGCGCGAGACGCTCGCCGCCCTCGACGCCGACGCCCTCGCCGCGCACGACCTCGTGGTCGTGACGTACGGCGCGGTCGCCCGTCTGCCGTGGGCGACGCAGGCCGACTTCGGCCTCGCGGTGCTCGACGAGGCGCAGGCGGTGAAGAACCCGGCGGCGCGGCAGTCGCGCGCCGTGAAGGCGATCCGCGCGCGCGTCCGCTTCGCCCTGACCGGCACGCCCGTCGAGAACCGCCCGGGCGACCTGTGGTCCATCTTCGACTTCGTGAACCCGGGGCTCCTCGGCTCGGCGAAGGAGTTCGCGACGTTCCTGAAGCGCACCGCGTCGGCCGCCGCCGCGCCCCCGCCCCCGCCTCCGGCGCCGGCCCTGGACGGCGCCGCGCAGCCCTCGCCGTACGCCGCGGTCAGGGCCCTCGTCCGCCCGTACCTCCTGCGCCGCCTCAAGACGGACCGCGCGGTCATCGCCGACCTGCCCGCCAAGACGGAGGTGAAGGCCTTCTGCGCCCTCTCGCGGGCGCAGGCCGCGCTCTACGTCGAGTCGGTCGAGGCGCTCGCGCGCGAGCTCGCGGCCGTGTCCTCCGGCGACAGGGCGCGCCGGCGCGGCGTCGTCCTCGCGTACCTCCTCAGGCTGAAGCAGATCTGCAATCACCCCTCGCAGTGGCTCGGGGACGGCGAGTACGCCCCCGGAGCGAGCGGGAAGTTCGCGCGGCTCGCCGAGATCGCGGAGACCGTCGCTTCTCGCCAGGAGAAGGCGCTCGTCTTCACGCAGTTCCGCGAGATGACCGCTCCGCTCGCGCGCTTCCTCGCGAGCGCCTTCGGGCGCCCCGGGCTCGTGCTGCACGGGCAGACGCCCGTGAAGGACCGCGCGGCGCTCGTGCGGCGGTTCCAGGAGGACGAGACCGTCTCGTTCTTCGTCCTCTCGCTCAAGGCCGGCGGCACGGGCCTGAACCTCACGGCGGCCTCGCACGTCGTCCACTTCGACAGGTGGTGGAACCCCGCCGTCGAGACCCAGGCGACCGACCGCGCGTTCCGCATCGGCCAGAGGAAGGCCGTGCTCGTGCACAAGCTCGTCTGCCGGGGCACGATCGAGGAGCGCATCGACGCGATGCTCGAGGACAAGCGGAGGCTCTCGCAGGAGCTCCTCGAGGGGACGGACGAGATCCGCCTGACGGAGCTCGACGACCGGGAGCTCCTCCGCCTCGTGTCGCTCGATCTGCGCAGCGCGGAGTTCTGATCGTGAGGGGAGCCGCCCCGGGCTGCGCCCCCCGCCCCGGCGGACTCGCCTCGCGCGCCGGTCGCCGCTTAAGATCGCACGGTGGCGTTCGAGGACGGCGATCGGTTCCCCGAGTACGTGACGGCGGCCGAGCGCCGGCTGCGCGCCGAGCTCGCGCGCAAGCGCCTCGTGCGCAAGGGCATCGTGCCGCAGCCCGTCGCCATCGAGGGGCGCGACCTCGCCACCACGTTCTGGGGCAGGGCCTGGTGCGACCAGCTCGAGTCTCTCGCCGATCTCGCGACGCGCCTGCCGCGCGGCCGCGCCTACGCGCGGAACGGCTCGGTCGTGCACCTCGCGATCTCGCGCGGGCTCGTCAGCGCGTTCGTGAGCGGCACCGAGCTCTACGAGGCCGAGGTGCGGATCCGCCCGCTGTCGCCGGCGCGCTGGCGCGCCGTGAGGCGGGCCTGCGCGGGCCGCATCGCCACGGTCGTGGAGCTCCTCTCCGGGCGGCTCTCCTCCGCCGTGATGGAGGTGCTGTGCGACCGCGAGCGCGGGCTGTTCCCGACGAGCGCAGAGCTCGACCTGCGCTGCTCGTGTCCCGACGAGGCCCGGCTCTGCAAGCACCTCGCGGCCGTGCTCTACGGCGTCGGCGCGCGCCTCGACCAGGCCCCGGAGCTGCTCTTCACGCTGCGCGGCGTGGAGATGGCCGAGCTCGTCGAGGAAGCCGGCGCCGCCGGGACGGTCGCGTCCGAGGCGCCGCCCGGCGCCGCGCTCGTCGCGGACGATCGGCTGGCGGAGATCTTCGGCATCGAGCTCGAGCTCTCCCGGCCCGCGCGCCCCCGCGGGCGAGGCGCGAGGCCCGCGGCGCCGGCCCCGCGGCGCCGGCGTGCGAGGGGCTCGCGGCGAGGCCGGTGAGGCGGGCACGGCGGGAGCGTCACCCTCCCCCCGCCCGCCACAGGGCCCAGACTGCGGTCCACCCCATCGCGAGGAGCACGACGAAGGCCGCCCCCGACGTGAGGCTCAGGCGCGACATCGTCCCGCGCCCGAAGCGGAGTCCCCACCCGACCCCGACCGCCTGCAGGCCGTTCGCGAGGTGGTACGCCGTCCCGAGCACCCCGAGCACGTACACGACGAGTGTCGGCAGGTGGAACCGCATCTGGTGAGCCAGATGCTCGAACGGCTCGGGTCCGCCCTGGAGGAGGCGCGGCCGGATGAGCGCGAGCCACAGGTGAGCTCCCAGGAACAGGAGGAGGCCCAGGGCGGAGAGGCGGTGCAGGCCATGCCGCAGGCTCGCGAACCGGCCCACGTGGCGCGGCACGCGCGTCCGCGGGAGCCGCGCGAGGCCCCAGCCCGAGTGGAGCAGGAGCGGCACGAGCACGACCGCGAGCGTCACCGCCTGCGTTGCCGGGCTCGAGTGCTCGGTGACCGCGCGCTCCCACGCCGCCCCCCCGCGCAGCGCGGCGAGGTTGTCCCACAGGTGGTTCACGGTCCAGACGCCCACCGGCAGGAGCCCGAGGAGCGACGCGAGCTTCGAGCCCAGGAACGTGCCCGCCACGACGCCGGCGCGAACCGGACGCGCGCCGGCAGCGGACCGCTGCCCGTGCCGCTCGCCGGCTCCGACCGGCCGCTCCGCCTCGATCGTGCTCGCCATGCCGTGTCCACGCGCGAGCGGCCCCGGAGGTTACGGCCGCCCGCGGCGCTCGCGCAGCCCCGCCCGCGTCACCTTCCTCCGTGTACGCGCCCGCGGCCCTGCGGCGCGCTCGCCGGAGGTCGAGCACGCGGACGCGTCGGTCCCGCGACCCGGGGCTCTCATCCCGCACGGCCCCGAGGCCGGTCGGATCGGGGGCTCGGCCGGGGCCCCACGTAACCTTCGCGCCTCCTCGCTCGTGAGGTGGCGCAAGGAGGCAGGATGAGGATCTTCATCACGGGTTCCACGGGAGTCATCGGCCGGCGGGTGGTCCCCGCGCTGCTCGCGGCCGGCCACGAGGTCACCGCGGTGGCGCGGGCGCCGGAGGCGCGCGAGCGGCTCGTCCGCGCCGGGGCCAACGCCATCGCGCTCGATCTGCTCGACCCAGCCGCCGTTCGGCGCGCCGTCGCGGGCCACGAGATCGTCGTGAACCTCGCGACGCACATCCCGTCGCCGGGGCGGATGCTCCTGCCCTTCGCGTGGCGCGAGAACGACCGCCTCCGCCGCGAGGCCTCCGCGAACCTCTGCGAGGCGGCGCTCGCCGGCGGGGCGTCTCGCTTCGTCCAGGAGTCCTTCGCGCTCGTCTACGAGGACGCCGGGGACGCGTGGGTGGCCGAACGCTCCCGCATCCGGCCGGTCCGCTACAACCGCTCGGTCCTGGACGCCGAGCGCGCCGCGGCCCGCTTCGCGAGCCATGGGGGAGCGGGCGTGGTGCTCCGCTTCGCCGCGTTCTACGGCCCGGACGCCTCCCACCTGCGGCCGCTCCTGGCCGCGGCGCGGCGGGGCTTCGCCGCCCTGCCGGGCGCCGGCGACGCCTTCATCTCGTCGATCTCCCACGACGACGCGGCGTCGGCGGTCGTGGCGGCGCTGAGGGTCCCCCCCGGCGTCTACGACGTCGCCGACGACGAGCCCGTCCGCCGCCGCGAGTACTTCGACCTGCTCGCGGCCGCCCTGGGCGTCCCGCCGCCGCGCCTGCTTCCGCCCTGGGTGAAGCTCGTCTCCGGCTCGCTCGGCGAGCTCCTGGCGCGCTCGCTCAGGATCTCCAACTGGAAGCTGCGCGAGGCCGCGGGGTGGGCGCCCCGGTATCCGAGCGTGCGCGAGGGCTGGGCGGCGACGATCGGCGCGCTCAGCGAGCAGCCGGCTGCGCCGGCGGAGCTGGAGGCAGCGCCGTGAGCTTGCGCGGCGCGGCGATGGCGTGGATGCGCGCGATGCGGCCCTCGGCGTCGAGATCGACGCGCAGCACGATGCGGGGCGCGACCCGCGGCCCGCCCGCCGGCAGGTCCACGACGAGCGCGGGGAGGCCGTTGAGCCGGACCCAGGTCGCTCTCCGCTCGCCGCCGCCTCGCGGCGTGACCCCGACGAAGAACCGCGCGACGTTGCGCGCGCCCTCGAGCACCCGCGGCGCCGCCAGGTACTCGCCGCCACCGTCCGAGACGGCGCGCGCGTCCGCGGCGAGGAGCGCCTCCGCCCGGGCCAGGTCGCCCGCAAGGATCGCCCCGACGAACGCCTCCAGCGCCGCCCGCGTGCGCGCCTCCAGCGCCGGAGACGCGGGCAGGCGCGCCGCGTCGTAGCCCTCCATCGCGCGCCGCGCGCGGAGGTGCGCGACCTTCACCGCCCCCTCCGTGGTGGAGAGCACCGCCGCCGCCTCGCGCACCGAGTGGCCGAGCACGTCGCGGAGGAGGAGCACCGCGCGCTGCAGCGGCGTCAGCCGCTCGAGCGCGACGAGGAACGCGTAGGAGGCCGACTCCGCGGCGTCGTAGCGCGCGTCCGGCGTCGGCTCCAGGTCCGGCGTGTCCGTCGGGACCGGGGCGGGCAGCCACTGGCCCGTGTACCCGCGGACGCGGCGGCGGCGCAGGTGATCGATCGCGAGCCGGACGGCGACCCGCGCGAGCCAGGGCCGCAGCGGCTCGCCCGACCGATCGGGGCGCGCCGTGAGCGCGCGCGTGAACGTCTCCTGGACGAGGTCGTCCGCGTCCGCCGCGACCCCGGTCATGCGGTAGCAGATGCCCCACACCGCACGCCGGTGCCCGTCGAGCGCCTGTCCGAGCGCGCGGTTCTTCGGTTCGAGAGCTGGGGCCTTCGCAGCCATGGTGGTCATGGGGGGCGATCACGCCCGACGGTGGCAGAAGGTAACGAGGCCATCGCCGCGCGCAGCGCGCAATGGGGCGGCGGGCGGGCGGAGTCCACCTCGTTGGCAGCCCGGCGCCTCCGGCCGGTGGGCCCGGAAGGGTCTCGCCGGATTCCGCCGCGGGTGGCGCGAGGGACCCAACCTTCCTGGTCCATGCCCATGGCGCGCGTGTGTGCCACTACACCTGATCGCGCAGGCGCGCCTGCAGAGAGAGGACCAGAGCCCATGATCCGTCCGGACATCCTCCAGCAGTTCCCGCAGCTCTTCGGGACCCAGCGCGTGAACGGCCGCGAGATCGACGTCGAGCAGACGATCGCGACGCTGACCCGCGAGCTGCGCCCCGCGATCGCCGCCGCCCTCACCGCGCGCCGGGCCCTCCTGCAGGACCCGGCGCCGGCCCGCACGAAGTACGCGTGGCCGCGCTGGGACGAGACGTTCGAGGATCCGGTGAGCGGCAAGGCCTGGACGTACCGCGAGATCGTCCAGGGCCTCGTGGACAACTTCCTCGGCCGCGAGAGCGAGCGGCGCTGGCGCCTCAACGACGAGGTGCCCATCCCCGACCACGTCCACCCGACGAAGAACCCGGGGCTCGAGCTCACCGGGCCATGGCACCCGCTCGACATGGCGTTCAACGCGCTCAACTCGCCGGCGCCGATGAACATGCCGGACTTCGAGGACGCGTCGCCGCCGCACTTCCAGCCCGACGGCACCCCCACGAACCAGCCGGTGGGCATCTTCGCCGCGATGGCGAACGCGAAGGAGATCCACGAGGGCCGCTGGACCGGCCGCCCGTACGAGGTGGTGAAGAAGGGCAAGAAGCGCGCGTACCAGATCACGAAGCCGCCGGCGCAGTGGCCGACGCGGCTCGCCCGGCCGCCGAGCCTGCACCTGCGCTACGACCACGTCCTCGTGGACGGCGAGCCGGCGCCCGGGCTCGTGGTCATCACGACGCTGTGGGCCCTCAACAACTACGACGCCCTCACCCGCGCCGGCAGCGGCGTCTACTACTACATCCCGAAGCTCCAGACGCCGCGCGAGGCGCTCATCGTCGAGCGGCTGCTCTCGCGCCTGGAGGGGCTCATCGGCGTCCCCGCGGGCACCCTCAAGGTGAAGATGCTGTACGAGGAAGGGAACGCGGGCCGCTACCTCCCCGGCATCGCGTGGGTGCTGCGCCGGCGGCTGCTCGGCATGAACGTCGGCCGCTGGGACTACCTCGGCAGCATGATCGAGCTCTGGAAGGACGATCCCGCCGGGATCTTCCCGGACCCGCAGAGCATCGGGATGGCGACGCCGATCATGATCGCCTACCAGCGCTACGCCGCGCTCATGATGCTCATGGCCGGAATGAAGGGCGGCGCGCTCACGAACGCGGCGCCCATCGGCGGGATGGCCGCCGTCATGATCTACCAGGGCGGCGATCCGTACGGGCGCTCCCGCTACAACCCGGTGGCGCTGCGCGCCATCACGATCGACAAGCTCCGCGAGCGCATCCTGGGCCTCATGTTCATGCCCGAGGCGCCGCTCGCGGCGGACGCGCAGCCGACGCTCGCCGACATCCTCGCCGGCAAGGTGAAGGGCACGCTCCACGACGCCTTCCGGCAGAGCTGGGTGGCGAGCCCGGAGGCGGAGTACGTCGCCGCGGGCAACGGCCCGCTCCGCGCCGAGCTGTCCGGCCTCCAGGCGCTCGTCGAGGCGAAGCTCGAGACCATCGACGTGAAGGGGAAGGCGGTGCCGACGGTGGCGAGCGGCCTCGACGCGGCCGAGCGGCAGCTCTTCCAGTCGCGCGGGCTCCTCGACGCGCAGGGCAGGATCACGCCGTCGATCGTCCGCAAGGAGCAGCTCGACGCGCCGGAGAAGATCTTCTCGGCCGAGCGCTGGGAGGCGATCTACGCGCCGCCCAGGGGCGACGTGACGATCGAGCACGTGCAGCACTCGTTCTACATGGCCGCGAACTACGGCTTCCAGATCCTGAACGGCAACTTCGCCGCGGCCATCGACGACTACGAGCTCCGGCAGCGGTTCATGAACGACCTCGCCACGTACCGGATCTACGTGTCGTGGCTGTGGACGCTGGTCCAGCACCAGGCGCCGATCACGAAGGACGGCCACCTGCAGCGGCAGACCCTCACCGAGGACGGCGTCGTCATCGGCGCGAACGCGGAGCCGATCAAGGCCGGGACGCGCTTCACCCGCGACCTGTTCCAGAAGGTCTGGGACTACCACTTCGAGTGGACGCGGGAGTTCTTCGCGGAGCAGGACCGTCGGGGCGACCCGCCGCGCTTCGACCGCTCCAAGGCCGACGTGATCATGGAGCTCCTGAAGCGCCAGCTCCTCTCGCCCCGCTACGTCCAGCACAGCGCGCGCGTGCTGTTCGTGGTCGGGCAGGCGAACGCGCGGGAGCGCGGGCAGATCCTGGACGCGATCTTCGACCTCGAGCGCCCGGAGATCGTCGAGGGCGTCCGCACGGGCGCGCTCGCTCCGGCCGCGCTCTCGTCGCACGACTACGTGCACGACGTCTTCGGAGGGGACTCCGCGTCGCAGCCGGTCGGTCCGGCGCGGAGCTGAGCGGCCGCGCGGGGCGCCCCGCGGGACGCGACGTCACGGGGCGCGGGTGGCGCCGGCGAGGTGCGCTCTCCGCGCACCTCCGCTCCCTTGATGCCCGTCAATCGAGCCGCTAGCGTGGGACCTCCACTGGAGGTCACTCATGCGCCTGCGCCTGCCGTCCGTCGCCCTCGCCACGATCCTCGCGGTCTCGCTCGCGGCCTGCGGCGGGTCGGACTCCGGCTCGGCGCCGGTCCAGCCTCAGTACCAGCCGCAGATCACGAACGTCGCCGACAGCTTCGGCTTCCAGCTCACGGGCGTGGCGAACGGCGACGGGACGCTCTCGTACACGTGGCACAACACCGGCACGATGGCCTCCGTCGACCGCTCGAGCGCCGTCAGCGCCGGCAGCGTGACGCTCACGCTGCGTGACGCCGCCGGCGCGCAGGTCTACCAGGGCGCGCTCGACGGCGCGACCGGCTCGGTGTCGACCGTGGCCGGCGCCGCGGGCGACTGGACCATCGTCGTGGACTTCACGCACACCACCGGGACGATCAACTTCCGGGCGCAGAAGCAGTAGCGGCTCGCCCCGGCCGCCGGCCCGGCGCTGCGCGGCCGCCCGCGCGGTGAGGCGCGCCGCGCCGCGCGCCTACCGGCTGATCGGCTTGTACCGGATGCGCCGCGGCTTCGCCCCCTCCTCGCCGAGCCGCCGCCGCTTGTCGGCCTCATACTCCTGGTAGTTGCCGGTGAAGAACGTCCACCTCGACTCGCCCTCGGCGGCGAGGATGTGCGTCGCGATCCGGTCCAGGAACCAGCGGTCGTGGGAGATGACCATGACGCTGCCCGCGTACTCGAGCAGGGCGTCCTCGAGCGCGCGCAGGGTCTCGACGTCGAGGTCGTTCGACGGCTCGTCGAGGAGCAGCACGTTGCCGCCGGTCATGAGCGTCTTCGCGAGGTGGAGCCGGCCGCGCTCCCCGCCGGAGAGCGCGCCGACGATCTTCTGCTGGTCGGCGCCCTTGAAGTTGAAGCGCCCGATGTAGGCGCGGCTCGGCATCTCGAAGCGGCCGACCTGGATGACGTCGCGCCCGCCCGAGAGCTCGTCGAAGACGGTCTTGTCGCTCGCGAGGTTCTCGCGGCTCTGGTCGACGAACGCGAGCTTCACGGACTGGCCGAGGGCGACCTCGCCCGCGTCGGGCTTCTCGGCGCCGGTGATCATCTTGAACAGCGTGGACTTGCCCGCGCCGTTCGGTCCGATGATCCCGACGATCGCGCCCGGCGGGACGATGAACGACAGGTCGTCCATGAGCAGCCGGTCGCCGAAGCCCTTCGTGACGCCCTTGAACTCGATGACCTTGTCGCCGAGCCGCTCGGCCACCGGGATGAAGATCTCCTGCGTCTCGTTGCGCTTCTGGTACTCGACGCTGGAGAGCTCCTCGAAGCGGGCGAGGCGCGCCTTGCTCTTCGCCTGCCGCGCCTTCGGGTTCTGCCGCACCCACTCGAGCTCGAGCTTCATCGCCTTGATGCGCGCGCTCTCCTGCTTGGCCTCGACCTCGAGCCGCTGCTCCTTCTGGTCGAGCCAGGAGGAGTAGTTGCCCTTCCACGGGATGCCGCGGCCGCGGTCGAGCTCGAGGATCCACTCGGCGGCGTTGTCGAGGAAGTAGCGGTCGTGCGTGACCGCCACGACCGTCCCCGGGAAGCGGGTGAGGAACTGCTCGAGCCACTCGACCGACTCCGCGTCGAGGTGGTTCGTCGGCTCGTCGAGGAGCAGCATGTCCGGCTTCGACAGCAGGAGCTTGCAGAGCGCCACGCGCCGCTTCTCGCCGCCGGAGAGGTGCTTGATGGTCGCGTCCCAGGGCGGCAGGCGCAGCGCGTCGGCGGCGATCTCGAGCGCGTTGCCGGTGTCGGCGCCCGCGCTCTCGATGATCGCCTCGAGCCGCGCCTGCTCCTCGGCGAGCTTCTCCATGTCGGCGTCGGGCTCGCTGTAGGCGGCGTAGACCGCCTCGAGCCGCTTCTGCGCCTCCGCCACCTCGCCCTGGGCGGACTCGACCTCCTCGCGCACGCTCCGGTCGCCGTCGAGCCTCGGCTCCTGGGGCAGGTAGCCGATCTTGATGCCGTTCTGGCGCTGCAGCTCGCCGTCGAACTCCTCGTCCACGCCGGCCATGATCCGCAGCACGGTGGACTTGCCGGCGCCGTTCAGGCCGAGGAGGCCGATCTTGGCGCCGTGGAAGAAGGAGAGGGAGATGTCCTTGATGATCTGCCGCTTGGGCGGGACGACCTTGCTCACGCGGAGCATCGACATCACGTACTGGGCCATGGCGCTCGGGGGTGAAGGTGGAGTGGAAGGCGCGAGAGCCTAATCGAAAACCCGCCCCGTTGCCCGGGCGCGATGGCCCCACGCTCCGGGGAGCGGCCTCTCGCCTCAGCGGCGGCGCTTTTGGCTTGCCCACTCCCGCAGCGTCAGGGGCCGGATGCCCCAGCGCGCCTCGAGGGCCGGGATGTCGGCCGAGTAGCCGACCCGCTCGAACCACTCCAGCATGAGCGCGAAGTCCTCGCTGTTCGCCCGCACGGCCTCCATCGGGATCTGCCGGTAGGCGACCTTCCGCCCGACGAACCCGCTCACCGCCTCCGCCGCCTCCGGCAGGGTCACGGCGTCGCCCGCGAGGTCCGTCTCGGAGCCGCTCCACTTCTCCGCCTCGGCGAACGCCTGCGCCGCGAACCGCCCGATGTCGTCGGAGGCGATCATCTGCAGCTTCGTCGCCGGGCTGAGCGCGCTCACGAGCGCGTCTCCCTGCAGGAACCCGGGCGAGACGAGGTTATCCATGAAGAAGACCGGCCGCAGGATCACGTGCGACGGGAACCTGAGCGACCGCAAGGACTCCTCCACCCGCGCCTTGCTGTCGAAGTGCGGGATCCGGGTCGCGAGGTGCGCCGAGCCCACCGAGCTGTAGACGAAGTGCTGCACGCCCTGGCGCCGCGCCAGCTCCGCGAGGCGCTTCCCCTGCTGCTCCTCCCGCTCGACGCCCGCCTCCCAGGTGTTCTGCACCGCGAACACGCCCCACGCGCCTGTGAGCGCGCGCGAGAGCGACGCGGCGTCGTCGAGGTCGCCCCGGACCACCTCCGCCCCGAGCGCCGCGACCGCCTTCGCAGCGTCCCCCTCCGGCTTGCGCGTCATCGCCCGGAGCGCGAAGCCGCCGCGCTCCGCGAGGTGACGGAGCGTGGCGCCGCCCTGCCTGCCGGTGGCGCCCGTGACGAGCACGATCCTCTCCTCGGCCATGCGCTGTCCCTCCTCGACGAGCCTCGGCGGCGAGGCCCACTCCATTTCCTGTCGAGGCCGGCGCCGCCACGCACCGCGCGGGACCCACCGGGCGCTCGCCCGGACGGCGGCATGCCCGTGCAGGCGATCCCATCCTTCCCCCCGCGACGCCCACCTTGTTCGAGCGTCGCCTGCCCGCACGGCGCAATTGAGCAGTGACCAGGAAACGAAGAGGAGCTCCCATGGCGAACCCAGCAGAGCCGCAGCAGACGCCGTCCGCCTCGTCGCAACCCCGGGCCGCGCGCCTCGCGGCGCTCCGCGACGAGCTCGATCACCGCATCGACGAGATCGTCGACGCGGGCGCCGACCGCCAGCCGACGCTGAAGAAGGAGTTCGACGCCGCCTGGAACGAGCTGAAGAGCGAGGCCGACAAGCTGCACTGAACGTCGAACGGGGGCTGCGCCCCCGCCCCGCCGAGCAAAGCTCGTCGGGGGCCCACCCCTGCTCGCCGGGTCCCGTGCGACGCCGCGAGCGGCTTCGCCGCTTCCGCGGCGTC
>NZ_JAKZLF010000031.1 GCF_022808855.1 Anaeromyxobacter soli | reverse complement strand
AGCGTCTCGCGTTCGTCGCTCGTGAGGCCCAGCGGGTCACCGGGAGCGGGCGTCATCTCGGTCAGCATCATGACCGTAGATCACGCCCTCGCCCATCCGTCCACGAATTTACGACTCAGGACACTAGGCGGCGGCAGTCGTCGCGAGCCGGATGCCGGCGCCGATCAGCGCGACGCCCGCGACGAGCGACGGCCCGATGACCTCGCCGAGGGTCACGGCGGAGAACAGGATGCCGAGGCTCGGAGCCGCCAGGAGCGCCGTGGACATCGTGCTCGCCCGAAGGTGACGACCCGCCTCCACGACCGCCCAGTAGCCGAAGGCGGTCGCGACCGGCCCGACATAGGCGAGCGACGCCGCGCCGCCCCAGCCGATGGGCGGCAGCGCGCCTTCACTCAATGCCGCGATGGGGAGGAGCAGGATGGCGGCGGCGAGCGCCTGCCAGGGCGCGAGCGCGAGCGCGGTCGCGGTGAAGCGGTGCCGGCGGACGAAGACGATCGAGATCGCCCAGGCGGCGGCCGCACCCATGAGCATGCCGTAGGCCAGGAGCTGGCGGCTCCCGGCGGGACGCAGCGAGGGAGCGGCGATCGCGACGACCCCCAGCAGCCCCGCGCACACGCCGAGCAGCCCCGAGCGCGCGGGCCGCTCGTGAAGCCACCACGCGGACAGCGGCAGGACCCAGATCGGTGTCGAGAACGCCAGGACCGACGCGCGACCCGGGGGCAGCACCGTCAGGGCGAGCCCGGTCAGCGCCGAGTACGCGCCCATCTGGAACACGGCGGAGACCGCGATGAGCGGCCAATCCGACCGCGGTGGAACGGCGAGCTCGCGGCGGAGCGCGACGAGGCCGAACAGGCAGGAAGCGGCGAGCACGTAGCGCAGGACCCCGAACCAGATCGGCGGCACGGTCGTGACGCCGATCTTGATCACGGGCCAGCTGATCGCCCAGGCGAGGACGAGCAGCGCGAGCAGCAGGTGAGGGCGAGCCATGCGCTTCGTGGCCATGCGTTCGGCTCGAGGTCGCCGGAGCGTACGATGCGCTACCGCGCGGCGAGCCCTGCCGAGCCGGCGGGGAGCCCTCTCACGAGCTCGACCTGCTCGAGCGCGCCGTCGCTCTGGACCGCGTAACCCGAGATGGAGCCGTCGCGCCCGTTGCGCACGTAGAGGTACCCGCTCCCGCGGCTCATGGCCAGGTCGGCCGGGGCGTCGCCGGCCGAGGCCGCCACGCCGCTCGCCTCGAGGAGCGCGAGCGTACCGTCCGGAGCGATGGCGAAGGCGGAGATGTCGTCGGCGCCCGTGTTGGCCGAGTACGCGAAGCGACCGTCGCCGGTGATCGCGATCCAGCAGGCGGCGCTCTGGAAGTTGGGAGCGGACGCAGTGACCACGTCGAGGACGTCGTCGCTCAGCCGGTAGGACGAGACGGTGCTCCCTCCCGCCTCGGAGACGACGAGCAGACCCCTCCGCGTGAACGCGAAGCCGAAGGGCGTCTGGCCGCTCGACTCGACCACCCGCGGGCCGTCGAGATCGCCGCCCTCGCCGACGGCGTAGACGCTGAGCCGGTTCGTGCTCTTCTCGGTCACCACGAGGAAGTCGCCCCCCGGATCGAACGCGATCTCGGCGGGTGCGCTGTCGGCTGCGCTGAGCGGCCGGGTGGAGCTCGGGATGGGGTGGAGGTCGCCGTCCTGGCCGATCCGCAGCCCCGTCACGCTGTTCGGCACGCCCGCGTTCACCACGAAGACGAGGTCGTTCACCACGGTGACGCTGATGGGCACGTCGCCGCCCGAGGGAGCGCGGTCGACGAGCCGGAGCGAACCGCTGTCGGACACCGCGAAGATCGAGACGTCGTCGCTGCCGGCGTTGACCGCGAGGGCCCAGCGGCCGTCGCGCGAGAAGGTGAGCGCACCCTGCGAGCCGAGCGCGGCGCCGGTGCCGGTCCCGCCGGTCGAGAACGAGCCGGCAGGGGAGAGCGTGCCGTCGGGCGCGCGTGCGAACGTCACCACCGCGTTGCCGGCGGGATCGTTCGAGAGCGCGTAGACCGTGCCGGCCGCGCCGGCGGATGCGGTGCCGGGCGCCTCCCCGGTCGTGGAAAGAACGGCTGCGGCGGCTTCCGCCTCGCCGCCCGACGCGATGAGGGTGGAGACGACGAGGGCTGCGAAGAGGGAGCTTCGTGGGTGCATGGTACCGACCTCCAGTTCGGGGTTCGGCTGAGCAGTGTGTCCCCGGGGTGGGGCGTTACAGGACGCGCGACGCGGCGAGGGACGGGCCGAGCGAGCCGCCCACCCGACGACGTGGGTGCGAGACGATGGCGGGTTGACGCGGGGCGAGACGCCGCGTGAGTGCACGAACCGGAGCCGCTCCGTGCGGGGACCCCCGATGTGCTCCCGGGCGTGCAACCCGGATGCGCTACGCTTCGTCGTGTCCTTCGCTGCCGCACAGACCCGTGCGCAGCTCGCGAGACCTGCGGAAGCGATTCTCTCCTGCGAGCAGCTGCGCAAGGTCTATCGAATGGGCGAGGTCGACGTCCGCGCGCTCGACGGCGTGGACTTCCGGCTGCACGAGCGCGAGCTCCTCGTGCTGCTCGGCCCCTCCGGCAGCGGCAAGTCCACGCTGCTCAACATCCTCGGTGGCCTCGACGTCCCCACCTCCGGGCGCGTCTTCTTCGCCGGAGAGGACATGACCGCCGCCGACGAGGAGGCGCTGACGCAGTACCGGCGGCGCCACGTCGGGTTCGTCTTCCAGTTCTACAACCTGGTCCCGAGCCTCACCGCGCGAGAGAACGTCGCGCTCGTGACCGAGATCGCCGAGGACCCCCTCGAGCCGGAGGAGGCGCTGGCGCTGGTCGGGCTGGGCAACCGGCTCGACCATTTCCCGGCGCAGCTCTCGGGGGGCGAGCAGCAGCGCGTGGCGATCGCGCGAGCCGTGTCCAAGCGGCCGTCGGTCCTGCTCTGCGACGAACCCACCGGCGCGCTCGACTTCCGCACCGGCATCCTGGTCCTGGAGGTGATCGAGCAGGTCAACCGCGAGCTCGGGACGGCGACCGCGCTCATCACCCACAACGCACCCATCGCCGACATCGCGGACCGCGTGGTGACGCTCGGAGACGGACGCGTGCAGAGCGAGCGCAGCTCCGGCCGTGTCGCCCGCGCGCGCGACCTGCGCTGGTGACGCGATGCTGATCTCGGCGCTCAACCGCAAGCTGCTCCGCGACGTCGGCCGCCTGAGGGGACAGGTCCTGACGATCGCGCTCGTGCTCGCGGGGGGCATCACCAGCTTCATCGGGCTCCGCGGCACCTACGCCGCGCTCCTGCGCGCGCGCGACTCCTACTACGATCGGGAGCGGTTCGCGCACGTGTTCGTGCTGCTCGAGCGGGCGCCCGAGTCCATCGCCCGGCGCATCGAGGTCCTGCCGGGCGTCGCCTCGGTCCAGACGCGCATCTCGAAGGAGGTGTTGCTGCCGATCGAGGGGAGGTCGCGACCGGCGTCGGGCCGGCTGCTCTCGCTGCCCGCCGCGGGCGAACCCGCCACCAACGCCATCCACCTGCGCAGCGGGCGCCTCCCCGAGCGCGACCGCGACGACGAGGTGGTGGTGCTCGAGGCCTTCGCGACGGCGCACGGGCTCGAGCCGGGTCACCACGTCCCCGCCGTGATCAACGGCAAGCTGCGCAAGCTCCGGGTGGTCGGCGTGGCGCTCTCGCCGGAGTTCATCTACGCGCTCAAGCCTGGGTCGATCGCGGAGGACGCGGCCGGCTACGCCATCCTGTGGATGAACCGAGCGCCGCTCGCGGCCGCCTACGAGCTGGAGGGCGCGTTCAACGAGGCGAGCCTCCTCCTGCAGCCGGGCGCCTCCGAGCCTGACGTGTGCGCCGCGCTGGATCGGCTGCTCCTGCCGTACGGCGGCGACGGGGCAGGCGGCCGCAAGGACCAGCAGTCGAACAAGATCCTCACCGGCGAGCTCGCGCAGCTGGAGGCGCTGGCGGGCATGGTGCCGATGATCTTCCTCGGCGTCGCCGCATTCCTGGTGAACATGGTGCTCGGGCGGCTCGTCACGCTGCAACGCCCAGAGATCGCGACGCTCAAGGCCATCGGGTACGGCAACCACGCCCTGCGCGCTCACTACGCGGGCCTGGTCGCGGTGGTGCTCGTGCCCGGCACCCTGCTCGGCCTCGCCGGCGGCTGGTGGATGGGGGACGCCGTGCTGGGCCTCTACACGAGCGTGTTCCGGTTCCCCGAGGCGGCCTTCCACCCGAGCTTCTCGCTCGTCGCCACGGGCATCCTGATGAGCGGCGTCGCGGCGCTCGCCGGCGCGCTCGCCGCGGTCCGCGCGGCGGTGCGGCTTCCGCCCGCGGAGGCGATGCGGCCGCCCTCTCCCGCCCTCTATCGCAAGAGCCTCGTGGAGCGCCTCAGGCTCTCTGCGCTCGTCGGGCCGGCGGGCATGATGATCGTGCGCGAGGTCGAGCGCCGCCCGCTGCGCACGCTCCTCTCGTCCCTCGGCATCGCCGGCGCGCTCGCGCTCGTCGTGCTGGGCCGCTTCGGCATCGACTCTCTCGACAGCTACCTCGAGGCGACGCTGCGGCGCGAGCAGCGCCAGGACCTGGCGGTCTCCTTCGATCGACCCGTCTCGCCGCGGGCCCTGCGGGAGCTCGCCGCGATGCCGGGCGTGCGCCAGGTGGAGGGCGTCCGCGCCATGCCGGTGCGGATCCGTCACCTCCATCGCACGCGCGACACCGTCCTCATCGGGCTGCCGGCCGGCGCGACGCTGCGCCGCCTCGTCGAGCGGGGCGGCCGGGAGGTCGCGCTGCCGCCGGAGGGCATCCTCGTCACGAGCAAGCTCGGAGAGGTGCTGGGGCTGCGCGCCGGCGACCGGGCCGAGGTGGAGATCCGCGAAGGCGCCCGGCCGGTGGTCCGACCCGTCATCGCGGGGTTCGTGGACGAGTCGGTGGGCCTGCAGCTCTACGCGCGCGAGGAGCTCGTCGCGCGGCTGGAGGGCGATCTCGGGGCGCTCGGCTCGGCCCTGCTCACGGTCGATCCGCTCGAGGCTGCTGCGCTGCAGGAGCGGCTCCGTCGGGTGCCCCGGGTCATCGACGTCTCCGAGGTGCGCGAAGACACCCGGCGCCTGCGCGACATGAACGCCTCGATGATGAACGTCTGGACCACCGTCGCCATCGTGCTCGCGGCCACGGTCATCTTCGGGGTCGTCTACAACAACGCGCGCATCGCCCTCGCGACGCGGGCCCGCGACCTCGCCAGCCTGCGCGTGCTGGGGTTCTCCCGGCACGAGATCTCCTGGATCCTCATCGGCAGCATGGCGATCGAGATGGCCATCGCCATCCCCATCGGCCTCTATCTGGGCCTCGCGTGGGGGCGGCTCTTCATGCGGTCCGTGGACCAGGAGCAGTTCCGCTGGGAGGTGTACGTCGCGCCCAGCACGTACCTCATGGCGGCGGCCGTCGGGCTCCTCGCGGCCGCGGCGAGCGCGCTGTGGGTGCGCCGCAACGTCGATCGGCTGGATCTGATCGGCGTCCTCAAGACGCGGGAGTGAGCATGGGTGCCATCGGCGAGCAGAGCACGCAGCCCACCCAGCCGCTCCCGGCCGACGAGCCGGCGGGTGCGCCGCCCGCGCCAGCGCCACCGGCGCTGCGCGGCACGCCCGGGGACGAGGCACGACACGCCCGCGAGCATCGACGGAAGCTCATGCGCGGGGCCCGGCAAGGGCTTCTCCTCGTCCTCGTCCTCGCTGCCGCCCTCGCCACGGTGCGGGCGCTGCGGCCGAGCCCCGTGCCGGTGGACGTCGCCACCGCGGCGCGCGGCAGCCTCGTGGTGGCGATCGAGGAGACCGGCATCGCCCGGGTCAAGGACCGTTACGTCGTCTCCGCGCCCGTCACGGGCACCGTCTCGCGCCAGCTCCTCGAGCCCGGAGACATGGTCGGCGAGCGGGACGTGGTGGCGGAGATCGCGGCGGTCCCCTCGCCCCTGCTCGACGCGCGGACGCGCTCCGAGGCGCAGGCGAGGCTGAGCGCCGCCGTGTCGGCGCTCGGGCAGGCGCAGGCGCAGGAGGGACGCGCGAGGGCGGCGGAGGGGCTCGCCCGGGAGGATCTCGCTCGCGCCCGGTCCCTGGCCGCGGGCGGATCGCTGCCGAGCCAGGGCCTCGACCGCGCCGAGTTCGAGGCGCGGATGCGCACGCAGGAGCTCTCCTCGGCGGTGTTCGCGGTGAAGGTCGCGGCCGAGCAGGTGCGCGTCGCGCGCGCTTCGCTGGGCGGGGAGGGCGCCTGGCGCGAGCGGCACGTGGACGTGCTCGCCCCCGCCTCCGGCCGCGTGCTGCGGGTGCTGCAGGAGAGCGAGGGCGTCGTGCAGGCCGGCACGCCGCTGCTCGAGGTCGGCGATCCGGGGGCGCTCGAGCTCGTCGTCGATCTGCTGACCACCGACGCCGTCCGCGTCCAGCCCGGGACGCTCGTGACGATCCTGGGATGGGGTGGCGACCGCGCGCTCGCGGCCCGCGTGCGCAGGGTCGAGCCGTCCGCGTTCACCAAGCTCTCCGCGCTCGGGGTGGAGGAGCAGCGGGTCAACGTGATCGCCGTCTTCACCGATCCGCGACAAGCCTGGAGCGCGCTGGGCGACGGGTTCCGCGTCGAGGCGCGGTTCGTGCTGTGGCGAGGCGACGACGTGCTGAAGGTCCCGCAGGGCGCCGCGTTCCGCCAGGGCGACGGGTGGGCGGTGTTCCGCGTGGACGGCGGCAAGGCGCGATTGACGTCGGTGCAGATCGGACACCGCGGCGAGACGGAGGTCGAGGTGCTCGGCGGCGTCGACGCCGGCGCGGTGGTGGCGGTGCATCCCGGCGATCGGGTGAAGGACGGCGGCAGGGTGGAGGTGCGCCGATAGAGGCGAGAGCGCACCGGACCTACACCCCCCTCCAAGTACCTGTTGCCGCGAGGCACACGCGCAGCACGCGTGGCCGCTCCAAGTGCGCGATCTTGCTCGGGTAGGCTCGCTGGCTCGAAAGCTGCTGAGCCTGCCCGGAGAGAATACGCCCCGGTGGCAGCTCGTCGGATCTCAGGAGGACAGAATGCGCTACCTGCTCGTTGCATCGTCGCTGCTGCTCGGATCGCTGACCTCGGCCACCTCGGCCCAGGCTCAGGTCTCCGTCGGCGTCGGCATCGCGCTCCCCAGCATCCAGATCGGCATCAACGTCCCGGCCTATCCGGAGCTCGTCCCCGTGCCGGGGTATCCCGTCTATTACGCCCCTCGAGCGAGCTCGAACTACTTCTTCTATGACGGCGCCTACTGGGCGTTCCAGGGCGACGAGTGGTACGTGAGCAGCTGGTACGACGGACCGTGGTACGTGGTGGAGCCCGCGCATGTGCCGCTCTACGTGCTGCGCGTCCCGGTGCGCTACTACCGGCAGCCTCCCCCGTACTTCCGCGGGTGGCGCGCCGACGCGCCGCCACGCTGGGGCCACCGCTTCGGCCACGACTGGGAACGGGGTCACCGCGGGTGGGATCGATGGGACCGCCGCGCCGCCCCGCGCCCCGCGCCGCTGCCCGTCTACCAGCGGGGCTACGTGGGTGACCGCTATCCTCGCGCGCCCGAGATGCAGCACTCGATTCGCTCCGAGCAGTATCGCTACCGGCCGCGCGAGGAGGTGACGCGGACGCGCTTCGAGCCGCACGGCCGGGACCGGGGGCCCGAGCGGGCGCAGCCGTATCCGCAGCCGTCTGATCACCAGCGCTGGTCGGCTCCTCCGCCGCAGTACGATGATCGCGGAGACTCCCGTGGACGGCACGACGACGATCGGCGGGACGACCGTGGGCGCCACGACCACGGCCGGCGGCACGAGGACGAGGGGCGCGGGCGCGGTCACAGGGACTGACGCGCAACTGGAGTGAGCTTCACGCGGCGGGGAGCCCGGGGCACGGGGCTCCCCGCTGTCGTTTCGTGATCGGGGATCCCGGACGAGGCGGGAGCGTCGTCCGTCTATGTTCAGTGAAGCTGACGCGTGGCAGCGGCTCCGAGGGTGCAGCACCGCTTGTACTTCTGGCCGCTACCGCAGGGACACGATGCATTTCGGCCCGGGCGTGCCTCGCGCGTCGCGGGCCGCCGCGCGGACTTCGCCGAGGGAAGCGCGTCGGGGCCGGGCTGCCACAGTCGAGCTGTCTCGCGCTCGATCCGGTCGATATGCGCGCGCTGTGCAACGGTCAGCGCCCCACCGAGCTCCTCGATCGCGTGCGCGATCGCGCTCAGCTGCTCCGCCGCGCAGATGGCACAGTCGGCCTTCGCGACCAGGTCATCGGACTCGAGCGCGCGAACGAGGTGTGGAATCGCCCGGGCGTCGCCGTACCTCGCGAGGAAGGCAGCGCCACCGACGGGACTCTCGTCGAGCACTCGAACGAGAGCAGCGAGAATCCGATCGTCGCGAGCCTGCGTTCGGACCAGCGCCATCGCGAGCCGGGTGCGCTCCGCGACATCTCGCGCCGCGTGGAAGGAGGCGAGGAGGGAATCCAGCGATGGCTTCGGGCGAGTCGGCATGAGATCTCCGGCGAAGAGGTGAGCCTCCCGCGTCGTCCAATCTGCGGACGAAGGGTCCGCGGTCCCGACGGCGTGTCCGCCGCCATTCCGGTCCTGGAACGCGAAACGACTCGGACGGCGGGTGCATGAGCAATTCGCGTGCCGTCGGCAAACGACAGGACTGTGCTGACCTCGCGAACTGCGGTTATGATTCAAAGGGATGACCGTACGGATCCACATGCCGGAAGAGGCGCTGGCGGCGTTTTGCCGGAAACATCGCGTCAGCAGGCTCGCGCTGTTTGGATCCGTTCTACGAGACGACTTCCGGCCAGACAGCGATGTGGACGTTCTCGTCGAGTTCCAGCCAGGGGCCCGGGCCGGGTTCCTGAAGCTCGCCGAGATGGAGCTCGAGCTCGGCGCCATGCTCGGCCGGAAGGTCGATCTGAGGACACCGGGAGAGCTGAGCCGGTACTTCCGCGACGAGGTTCTAGCGAACGCCGAGGTCCAGTTTGCGACCTGACGACGTCATCCGGCTGCGGCACATGCTGGACGCCGCGCGCGAGGCGATGTCGTTCGCGGCTGGACGCTCGCGGGGCGATCTCGAGCGCGATCGCATGCTGGTCTTGGCGATAGTCAAAGACGTCGAGATCATCGGCGAGGCTGCCGCGCGGGTCAGCCCTGCGATGCAGGCATCACACCCGGAGATCCCGTGGGCGCAGATCATCGCGACGCGCAACCGTCTGATTCATGCGTACTTCGACGTGGACCTTCAGGTCGTCTGGGACACGGTGACGGATGACGTCCCGCAGCTCGTCCGTCTGCTGGAGCCTTTCGTGCCGTCGTAATGCGGCAAGGTGCGAGAACCCGCGCTGAGCGACTTCATTCACTGGTGCCGTCACGGACGACCCGCCCGCCGAAGCGACGAGTCCTGGTCGTCCGGGAAGCCCGCGTAACCTTCGGCTGCGCTCTCATCGTGCATGCGTCGAGGCTAGCGGCAGTACGGACACGCTCGATCGCCGCCATCGTCAACGTGAGCCGCGTGTCGTGTGGTGCCTCCTACTTCCCGCCCGAAAGCCGCTTCCACGCAGCCAGGTACCGCGCCATCCGTTCCGCGTCCGCGTCTCCGAACGTCGCGAGCCTGCGAACGTCCATGTTGTCGAGGAGATCGGCGCGCTTCACCGTCGCGGCGAGCTCATCGAGGCAAACGCGCTCGATGAACGCGGCATAGTCCTCTCCGCGCTGCTTCGTGAGCGCGTCGAGCGCGGCTACCTCGCGCTCCGGGTACCCGCGCCGTCGCAGCTCGTACAGCGTGACGCCCGTGTCCTCGATCACGTCATGAAGCACGGCGACGCGCCGAGCCTCGTCGGTGGTCATCGCGAGCATGACGCGGAGCGGGTGGAGGATGTACGGGGCGCCGCCCTTGTCGACGGCGTTCCGGTGCTTCTCGGCCGCGAGCGCGACTGCGTCCGCGACGGTGGGGGTCTGCATGGCGGGTCTCTCCTGTGTGCGGGTCAAATCTCGGCTGCCGGCAATCCACGGGCTCATTCCGCGTCACCTCCGAACTCGCGGACGAAATGCTCCTGCGCGGCGTTCTCGATCGCGCGACCGCGGGCTGCGCGCACGACGGCGATGGCCTCCGCGGGAGGCGTGCCGCGCGCGACGAGGCAGGACGCAGCGATGGTCCCCGCCCGCCCGACGCCGCCCCAGCAGTGCACGACCACGTCCTGCCCCTGCTCGAGCGCGTGCAGGATGCGGCCCACGAGCCGGCGGGCAGAGGCGAGATCCGTGGGCGCCCACATGTCCGCGATGGGATAGTGAATCCACCTGAGCCGCTCCCGGCGCGCCTCGCCGTCGAGGTCGCCGAGCTCCGCGATCTCGAACCGCTCGAGCAGGGTCACGAGCACCTTCGCACCGTGCACCCGCGCGATCGCCTCCACGTCCTCGCGCAGCCGGACGTCGGAGTCGGGGTCTCGTCCCGCCACCCAGCGGCCGGGCGCGCGCGTCAGGCCGAGCCGGCCCGGAAGAGCGAGCGCGGAGGCGGGGAGGTAATCGACGCGAAGCGCGTACGGTTCCATGAGGTCTCCATTCTCCTCGAGAGTGGGGCGAGGCCCGAGCCGACGCATGGCTCAGGCCGACGCCGGACCGGGGATCGCGAACGCGGGCTCCTCCTGGAGCGCCGCCGCCTCGAGGCGCGCCTGCTCGGCGCCGGCCGCGTCCCCGGTCGCCTTGGCGACGGCGGCCTTCGCCTCCCACGCCTCGCGCGAGGCGGGGTGGAGCAGCGTGACGGCGTCGGCGAGCGCGCGCGCCTCGGCCGGCTTCCCGGTGGCGAGGTGGTAGCGCACCATCGCGAGGTGCGACGGCACGTCGACGGTCCCACCCCGCTGCAGCAGCGCGTAGAGCCGAGGCGTCGACGCATCGTCCGCGGCGCGCTCCAGGTCGGCGAGCGCCGCCTGGATGCGACCGGTGATCACCTCGAACGAGTGGCGGAACGGGGGCGCCAGCGGGTCCTTCCCGATGGCGATGCTGATCTGCTCGAAGGCCATCTCCATCTCTCCCGAGTAGTCGCAGGCCACCGCGAAGGCCCAGTGCAGGTGGGCGGAGTCGAGCCCCACCTTGCGGGCCTCGGCGAGGACCTCGCGGTACACGCTCACCGCCTCGTCCGCCCGCCGCTGCTCCACGAGGTCGTAGGCGCGGCGCATCTCTCCCAGCAGTCGGTCCGTCGTCTTCCTGGGGGGCATCTCGTCTCCTCCTGCGCCGTCGCGGCGTCGTCGGTTGCGGACCGGTCGATCCCGGGCCGGTGAACGCTTCAGGACTGCCGTGCCGGACGGGCGGGTGAAGCCGCCACGTGCCCGGGGCGCTCGTCGCGGACGAGGGCGGTCGCGCGCGCGAGCGCCGCCTGCGCGCCGTCGAGGTCGCCACGTCGAAAGCAATCGCAGGCGATGGCGAGGTGCGAGGCGACGCCGAGCGGATAGCAGATCATTGCGCAATCGTCTTTCCCGGGACGCACGGGTCCCGTCCCGCTGCCGGGCAGCGGGTTCGATGGTCTGGGCGAGGACAGGGGCGCCGGCAGGAACACCCTACACGGCGCACGGACAGGCCGAACCGGGCGCAGGCTGCCCGGGCGACCCGTACGGCCGACGTGGCATCGCTGCGCCCGTGGGGCGCCGCGACGATCACGCCGGGGGTTCGGTTACGTCGCTCTCTCGTGGGTCATGGGGCCTCCATCGCAGGCGGCATTGCCACATCCCCGGGATACCGGGAGCTGGCCGAGGGTCATCGGGCCGCCGCCCTCGCCTCGTCTTGATGGAATGACGTCGAACATCGGAGGCACGTATTTATACCATTCGTGGAGAAATGTCAATCTACCGACCAATCGTGCCCAATAGGGAGCTCACCGTTCATCCCGGTGTCCCGCCCTCCCGGGACGAGCTGCAGAGCCAGCCGCTTCCCGGCCGGTGAGGTCCGGCTGCCCGGCGACTCCCATCACGACCCGCACCTCGTGCGTCCCGCCATCGTCGACGAGCGGGATCGCCCGCGGATCGACCGCCACGCCGTCCAGCTCCGCGAGGGCGATCCCGCGGCACCGCCGCTCGAAGTTGTCGACCGTGATCTCGTACCGCGTCGGCCCGAGCCGCCAGGTGATCCCGTAGCCGGGCCAGGACGCCGGGATGCAGGGATCGAGCTCGAAGGTCTCGCCGAGCCTCCGGAGCCCGAGGATGCTCTCGAGCCCGGCGCGGTACATCCAGCCGGCGGATCCCGTGTACCAGGTCCACCCCGCGCGCCCCGCGTGCTCGGGGTGGGCGCTGACGTCGCCCGCGACGACGTAGGGCTCTCCCCGGTAGTGCGCGACGTCCGCGCCGGTGCGGGTGTGGTTCACCGGGTTCAGCATGTGGAACAGCTCCGCCGCCTCGTCGCCGCTCCCGAGCTTCGCGAGCGCCATCACGATCCACGCGGCGGCGTGCGTGTACTGGCCGCCGTTCTCGCGCACGCCGGGCGGATAGCCCTTGATGTAGCCGGGCTCCTGCCTCGACCGATCGAAAGGCGGCGTGAGCAGCACGACGACCTGGGCTCCTCGGCGCACCAGGTGCGTCCGGACCGAGTCCATCGCGCGGTCGGCGAGACGCGCCGGGGCGGCTCCGGAGAGCACCGCCCAGGACTGGGCGATCGAGTCGATCGAGCACTCGTCGTTCTGGGCCGAGCCGAGCGGTGAGCCGTCGTCGTAGTAACCGCGCCGGTACCACTCCCCGTCCCAGCTCCGCTCGAGCGCCCCGGCGAGCCGGGCCGCCTCGGCGCGGTACCGCCCCGCGCGATCGGCCTCGCCGCGCGCCGCGCAGAGCGGGGCGAAGTCCTCGAGGACCGCGTGAAGGAAGAAGCCGAGCCAGACGCTCTCGCCGCGCCCCTCCCTGCCCACGCGGTTCATCCCGTCGTTCCAGTCGCCGCTCCCCATGAGCGGCAGGCCGTGGACGCCCGAGGTGAGCCCGCGCTCGAGGGCGCGCACGCAGTGCTCGAAGAGCGAGGCGTCCTCTTCCGAGACGCGGGGCTGGGCGTAGGCGTCGTGAGCGCCCGGCGCGAGCGGCTCACCTTCGAGGAACGGGACGCGCTCGTCGAGCACGCCGGCGTCGCCCGTCGTGCGGACGTAGTGCGCCACCGCGTACGGCAGCCAGACGAGATCGTCCGAGCAACGGGTGCGCGTCCCGCGCCCGCTCGGCGGATGCCACCAGTGCTGCACGTCTCCCTCGCGGAACTGCCGCGCCGCGGCCCGGAGGAGGTGCTCGCGGACGAGCGCCGGCCGCGCCATCGCGAGCGCCATCGCGTCCTGGAGCTGATCCCTGAACCCGAACGCGCCGCCGGGCTGATGGTAGCCGGTCCGCGCCCACATCCGGCAGGAGAGGTCCTGCTGGAGGAGCCACCGGTTCATGAGGACGTCGAAGGAGTCGTCGGGCGTCCGGATCTGCACCGCACCGAGGGTGTCCTCCCACGTCCGCCTCACGGCGGCGAGCGCGGCGTCCGCGGCCTCGGCGCGGCCGTGGCGTCCGATGAGCTCCCGCACCTGCGCCACGTCTCTCCCCTCGCCGAGGAGGAACACGATGCGCCGGGTCTCGCCCGGCTCGAGCTCCATGGCGACGTGCAGCGCCGCGCAGGGATCGAGCCCCGCGCCGAAGCGAGCGGGGAGCTCCACGAGGCCGAGGGCGGCGGGGCGTGCCAGCGAGCCGTTCCGGCCGAGGAAGGCGGTGCGGTCGCCGGTCGCCGAGCGGAGCGCCTCGCTCGCGTGCGCGAACGCGATCCGGCCGGCGAACTCGTGGTTCCAGGCGTTCGTCGCGAGGACCGCGCCGGTCTGCGCGTCCTTCCGCGTGACGACGTGCTGGTTCTGACCGGCCTGCGGGGGGCCGAGGACCCACTCGCTGTACGCGAAGACGGAGAGGCGTCGCGGCGCGCCGCTCTCGTTCGTGAGCGTGAGGAGCGAGAGCTTCACCGGATCCGCGCCGTCCACGAACACGTCGAGGGCGTGGCGCACGCCGTTCGTCGCCCGCTCGAAGCGGGTCACCCCCGCCGCGTGGCGGATCACGAACCGGCCCGACGCGCCGGTGCGGGGCAGCGGCCCCGGCGTGGGCGACCACGCCTCGCCGCTCTCGTCGTCGCGGAGGAGGATGGCCTCGGAGGTCGGATCGCTCACCGGATCGTTGGCGAACGGCGTGAGCCGGTTCTCGCGGCTGTTCTCGGACCAGGAGAAGGACGACCCCGACGCCGTGACGACCGTCCCGAACACCGGGCTCGCGATGACGTTCGCCCAGGGGAGCGGCGTCTCCTCGGCCCCCTCGAGGACGATGACGTACTCCCGCCCGGCTTCGGCGAAGCCCCCCGTGCCGTTCCAGAGCGCGAGCGGCGGCACCTCGGGAGGCGCGCCGTGCTCGGGCGCCGAGCCGCGCCTCGCAGGCGGGGCGAGCGCGAGCGCTGCAGGCTCCGCCGGCGGGGGCGCGTGGCGCTCGAGCTGCTGCGCGAGCGATCCGGCTCCTCCCAGGAGGATCGCGCGGGCCACCGACGAGAGCAGGAGGCGTTCGGCCTCGCTCATCCGGTCTCCGCGCAGGAGGTACGCGCCGCCCGGCTTGTGCTTCCACGTCCGCCCGGGCCCCTCGTCGAGGAGCGCCGCGAGCCGCGCGTGCATCTCGTCGAGGTAGCTCACCGGGTGCTCGTTCAGGAGCACCACGTCCGCGCGGAGCCCCTTGAGGCGCCAGTACTCCTGGGCCTGGAGGACCTGGCGGACGAGGGGGAGATCCGCCTCCGAGACGATGCGCACGAGCAGGACCGGGAGGTCGCCAGAGACGCCGTGTCCCCAGAGCCCCTCCTGGCCGAGCTCGTTCCGGGCGAGGATCTCCGGCCCCGGCCGCAGCGACGCGTCGGCGTAGAGCACGCGCGAGGCGAGGCGCTCGAAGAGGAGGGCCTCCTCGCTCGAGATGCCGAGGTGGTGGAGCCTGCTGCGCGCGTGCGCGAACGCGAGCGCGAACGTGCGCGCTGCGGCGGTCGGGTCGTGGTAGCGCTGCGCCAGCGCGAGCGCCGTCTCCCGGCTCGTCGCCATTCCGGTCGCGAACGACAGCCTCACCACGCCGCCGGGCGCGAGCCGCACGCGCTGTCGCAGGCTCACGATGGGATCGAGCAGGATGCCGGTCGTGCCGGAGAGCGCGCGGCCGTCGAGCGCCTGCGGATCCTCCGGGTCGCGACCGCGGCCGAGGAAGCGTTCGCGGTCGCTCTCCCACTCCACCGGTCCCTGCGTCCGGCCCTCCTGGCCGATGACGTGCACCGCGAAGACCTCGGCGTCGTCCGGGGCGCGGCGCCGCCGCCGGCAGACGAGCGCGTTGCACTCCGGGACGTACTCCGACTCGACGAAGAGCTTGCCGAAGGCCGGGTGGGCGAGGTCGTCGGCGGTCGGCGCGAGGACGATCTCGGCGTAGCTCGTCACCTCGAGCTCGCGAGGGCGGTCGCCGAGGTTCGTCACCTCGAGCCGGCGTACCTCGACGTCGTCCTCGGGCGAGACCGCGACGTCGAGCCGGGTCGCGAGGTCGTCGTCCCTCCGCTGGAACGTCGCCTTGTCGATCGTGAACGTGACGACGTCGTCCCCGCCCTCCCGCGCGGTCGGCTGGTGCGTCGCGGACCACACCCGACCGCTCCGGACGTCGCGGAGGTAGAGGTACTGACCCCCGAGGTCGCGCGTCGCGTCCCGGCGCCAGCGCGTCACGGCGCGCTCGCCGCAGAAGCTCGCGCCGCCACCCGCGTTCGTGACGACGGCGGTGTAGCTGCCGTTCGAGAGGAACTGCGCGTGCGGGAACGTGGTGTCCGGCGAGCGGAAGCGGCGGGCGGCCGCCGGCGGCACCGGCGTGGCGACGCGCGCCGTCTCGTCCGGACGGGGCAGGATGACCGCCGCCTGGCGCGGCACGCGCTCCTGGAGGAGCAGCTCCGTCGCCTGCACGCGGCGATCGGCGTGGAAGCGCTCCACCATGCGGTTCCCCTGGAGCGCCCCCGCGATGGCCGCGAGCGTCATCCCCTGGTGGTGGGCGAGGTACGTCCGGACGATGGTGCCCGAAGGGCGGGCGCGCGCCGGGGCCGCGTCGGACTCCTCCGGATGCCGTGGCGTGTAGTCCACCGCGTCGAAGTAGCCGTACGCGCCGAGGAGGCCTTCGCGCTCGAGGCGGCGCAGGTTCTCCGCCGCCGCGGTGGGGTGGACGAGCGCGGCGAGCGCGGTCGCGTAGGGCGCGACCACGAGCTCGTCGGCGAGGCCCCGCTTCAGGCCGAGCCCCGGGACACCGAACGCCTTGTACTGATAGTTGCCGTGGTGATCGACGAGGTCGTAGGCGGACTCGGAGATCCCCCACGGTGCTCCGCGCGTCGCCGCGTAGTCCCGCTGCCGCCGCACCGCCATCCGGCAGCTCTCGTCGAGCAGGGTCTCCGGAAAGCTGCGCATGAGGAGCAGCGGCATCAGGTACTCGAACATCGTCGCGCTCCAGGACAGGAGCGTCGGGCTGCCGTGCACGCTCGTCACCGCGCGGCCCAGATGGAACCAGTGCTTCTCCGGCAGATCGCCCTTCGCGATCGCGATGAAGCTCGCGAGGCGGGCCTCCGAGGCGAGGAGATCGTAGTGGGCGGGATCGAGCCGCCCGGGCCCCTCCGCGTCCGCGGCGCGGTAGCCGATGGCGAGCAGGTTCCGGCGCGGGTCGTAGAGGAAGCCGAAGCTCATGCCGTCGGCGAAGGCCGCCGCGCGCTGCGCCAGGCTCTCCAGCCGCTGCAGCGGATCGCTCGGGCCCGCCTCGGCCGGCGCGGGGCCGCGCCCGAGCGCGCGCAGCCCCTCGGACACCGCGATGAGCGCGCCGGCGAGGTTGCCGCTGTCCACCGTCGAGACGTAGCGGGGCGGGAGCGGCGCGAGCGTCTTCGTGTCGTACCAGTTGAAGAGATGCCCCTCGAGCCGCTCCAGGCCCTCCATGGTCGTGAGGGTGGCGTCGATCCGCTCGATGAGCTCGCCGGTGGGGACGATGCCGAGGTCGTGCGCGGCGAGGGTGGAGAGGAGCCCCATGCCGATGTTCGTGGGCGAGGTGCGGTGCGCGATCCGCTCGGGCGCCTCCTGGAAGTTGTCCGCGGGCAGGTGGTGATCGCCCGGCCCCATGAACGCCTCGAAGTACTTCCAGGTCGTGCGCGCGACGCCGAGGAGGAAGCGCCGGTCCTCCTCGCCGAGCCCGAGGTCCCGCTCCCCGATCGGCTGCGAGAGCCGATGCGCGACGAGCGGCGCGACCGCCCACAGGAGGAGCAGCGGCGCGGCGGCGAGGAGCGCCCCCGGCCGCCACACCGCCACGAGGGCCGCGCTCGCGAGCGCGATCGCGGGGCTCGCCGCCATGGCGACGAGGAACGATCGTCTTCCGAGCCCGGTCCCCCGCGCGGCGCTCGCGGCGGCGGTCTCCCACTCGAGCAGGCCACGCCGCGTGATCGCGAGGCGGACCAGCGTGACGGCGATGGCGTGCACCATCTCGTAGGCCTGGTTCGCGAGGAAGGTGACCTGGAGCAGGACCCGCGCCGCCGTGGCCGCCCCGTCCTCGTACAGCCCGCGCACGAACGCCCGCATCGGCTGGTGCCGCCTCGGTCCGCCGAGGGCCTCGAGCGCGAGCGGGAAGAGCGGGAACGCGAGGGACGTCACGATGGCGGCGGTCCAGAGCACGGCGCTGCCCGGGAGCACGGTCCACGCGGCGAGGAAGAGGACGAGCGTCGCGGGCGCGAGCAGCGCACGCCGCAGGTTGTCGAAGATCTTCCAGCGCGCGATGAGCGGGAGGCGGTTCCGGGCGAGGCCCTGCGTCGTCCGCACGAACGGCAGGAGCCAGCCGAGGATCTGCCAGTCACCGCGCGTCCAGCGGTGCTGGCGGCGGGCGTGGGCGAGGACGCTCGAGGGGTAGTCGTCGACGACCTCGACGTCCGTCACGAGCCCGGTGCGGGCGTGGAGGCCCTCGAAGAGATCGTGAGAGAGGAGGGTGTTGTCCGGGACGCGCCCCGCGAGCGCCGCCGTGAAGGCGTCCACGTCGTAGAGCCCCTTGCCCGTGAAGCTGCCCTCGCCGAAGAGGTCCTGGTAGGTGTCAGAGACCGCGGTCGTGTACGGGTCCAGGCCGGTGTGGCCGGCGAAGATCCGGGCGAAGCGCGAGCCGGCCGCGCTCGACGTCGTGACGCTGACGCGCGGCTGCAGGATCCCGTAGCCCTCGGTGACGCGGCCGGAGCGGGGGTCGAGCACGGGGCGGTTGAGCGGGTGCGCGATGACGCCGACGAGCTTCTTCGCGCCGTCCCGGGGGAGGCGCGTGTCCGAATCGAGCGTGATGCAGTAGCGCACGCTGGGCAACACGCCGACGTCGCCGACCTGCACGTCGTAGCTCGTGTCGGTCATGCCGCGGAGGAGGCGGTTCAGCTCCTCGAGCTTTCCACGCTTCCGCTCCCAGCCCATCCACACGTCCTCTGCCGGGTTCCACTGGCGCGTGCGGTGGAAGAGGAAGAACCGATCGTTCTTCCCCTCGCCCAGCCGGGCGTTCAAAGCCTCGATCCCGCTCCGGGCGGCGGCGAGGATGGCGGCGTCCCCGGGCGCGTCGCGGCCCGCGGCGTCGGTGAAGTCCCCGAGGATCGCGAAGTGCACGCGGGGATCGAGGTTGCCGAGCGCGAGGACCTCGAGGTGCTCGAGCTGCCGCTCGACGCCCTCGACGCACGTGAGCAGCGTCGGGACGACCACGAGCGTGCGGGCGTCCTCGGGGATCCCCGCGGTGAGGTCCAGGCGGGGGAGCCGTCGGGGCGGAGCGAAGCGCGCGGCGAGGCGCTGGACGAGCGCGATGGCCACCTCGCTCGCGGGCAGGAGGAGGAGCAGCGCCACCCCGAGCTGCGCCCACGTCGAGCCGCCCGCGTGGCGCGCGTACGCGGCTCCCGCGAGGGCGAGCGCCGCCGTCGCGAGCGCGATGGCGCCGAGGTACGCCGCGGTCGCGTGCGCGAACGCGAGCCGCCGCAGGGACTTCCGCGGACCGGGCCGCCAGGCCACGTCGGCCTCGAGCTCGCGGCGTCCCTTCCCGATGAGGTGGTACCCGACGTGCGCGGCGCGCGCGCCGGGACCCTCGACCTCGGCGGCCTCCCGCGCGCTCTCGACCGCGCGCAGCGCGACGCGAACCTCGGCCTCCGCGGTGCCCCCGGCGAGCTCCTCGACCGCCTGCCGGTAGCGATCGCGGGAGAGGAACTCCATCCGCGCGTGGACGCCGGCGGGATCCCGCTGCAGCACCCGCTCCACCAGGCTGACGCTCTCGACGAACTCGGTCCAGTCGAGGGTGGAGCAGAGCCGCAGGCTCGTGATGACGTTCGCGACGGACACCTGGGCAACGGCCTCGCGCTGGTGCTCGCTCCGGATGGCCTCCTCCGCGGTCTGTCGGTCGAAGGCGAGGTGTGCGTCGAGATCGCCCCGGACGGCGGAGAGGCGCGGCCCGTACTCGCGCAGGCGCTGGAGGAGCTGCACGACGAACGCGGGGTGGAGGACGCGCGGCAGCGGCGGCGCGGAGCCCTTCCCCTCGGTCTCGAAGCGCGCCACGTACGCGTCCGCCAGGCGGCGGGCCGCGCGGGCGACGAGCGTCTCGTCCGCGAGCCGGCGAAGGTTCTCGACGAGCGCCAGCTTCAGCATGCTCGGCCAGGCCCAGAGCTCGCCGAGGGTGAGCGGCGCCACCGTCTGGAACGCGTCGAGCCAGCGCTGGAGCTGGGCGCGATCGAGGCGGCTGTCGCTGTGGCGGATGAGCTCGACGGCGAGCGCGTAGACGCGGGCGCTCCCTGCCTGCTCGCGGGCGGCGAGCTTGGGCAGCTCGCGGTAGTAGCGCCGCGGGAGGTTCTGCCGGACGTCGCGGATCTCGGACGCGACGAGGTGATAGTTGTCGAGGAGCCACTCGGCGGCGGGGGTCACGAACTCGGCGCGGCGCACGTCGCCGGCGAGTGAGCGGTAACCGTCCCGCAGGACCCGGACGTTGTCCTCGAAGCGCGGCAGGACGGTCCGCGCCGAACGGCCCGACGGATCCACCGTGAAGCGCGCGGCGAGCGAACGGGCGCGCTCGTCGAGGCGCTCGAGGCTGAGCAGCTCGTCGCGGAACGGAAGCAGGGGCGAGGCGAACGCGCCGCCGCGAGACCTGCGGAAAAAGGACGACTCGAACCTGGACGAACCGAACAACGCCCCTCCCGACCGGCAGCGGCGCGTCATCGGGACGATGCGGCGGGGCTGATGGCATCAGTCTAACGGGACGTTCGTCGCGGCGCCCCTGCGATATTCGCTCCAGCGCGGTTCGCCGAAGGCAGGCAAGCGCGGCGGGTTGCCTCGTTCGGCTCTCGCCGACGATCCCGGACATCACTGCGGCGCGCCACTGGCGGCAGAGCCGCGTCGCAGTGCGTGCGCCACGAGTCTCCAGAGCCCGTGCGCAGCAGAGACGACGAGAAGAGGCGGCAGCGCCGCGCGCCGACGCATATACATCCAGCAGCAGTCGCCCCTCACCCGCATCTCGCTCGCGCCGTGGCGGCTCCCGGGAGCCAGCACATGGCGACGACTCACGCTCAGCGCGATCGCGCGAGCTCGGCTGCGCACGTCGCCGAGGACGCCACGCTGAAGAACGGGGCGGTGCTCACCCCGGACGACCTCGCTCGGCTGCTCGACCTGTCTCGAGCGCTCGCCGTTGCCTGCGAGCACGCGGACATCGCCCTCATCGCGGCCGAACGAGCGGGCGCGCTCACCGGCGCGTCCGTCACGCAGGTCATGGAGCTGCGCGATGACGCCACGCTCGCGTTGGTCGCCGAGGCGACGGGAGCTGCGGCGACACGTCGCGACGAGGAAGAGGCCTCGGTCGGCTCGACGGGTCCAGAGCAGCATGCCGCCCGCGCCGGCGCGCCGCTCTGGATCAGCTCGCTGGCGGAAGCACCGCAGCACTACCCGGGCATCGCGTTCGACGCGCTCACCGGGGGACCCTTCGGCGCGTCGTGGGCATTCCTGCCTCTCGTCGCGGACGATGAGACGAACGGAGTCCTGACCCTCTCGTTCGACGCGGAGCAGGAGTTCGACCCCCACGCGCGCGCATTTCTTGGCGAGGTCGCGGCAGCATGCGGGAACGCGCTCGCGCGAGGAAGTCTCTTCACCCAGGAGCGCGCACGCGCGAACGCCTCGGAGAAGGCGCTCGCTGCGTGCGGGGTCCGGCAGCGCCGCAGCGACAAGCAGTTCGAGGATCGCACTCACCTGTACGAGCGGGAGCGCTTCGCGCGAGCGCGCGCCGAGGCGGAGGCGGTGATCGCGGTGCACGCGGCAGACGATCTCGAGCGCGTCCAGCCATTCACCACCGCGCTGTTCGGCGCGGAGACCGCGAAGGACGTCGTCGCTGCGCTCGTGGACTTCGGTCCTGACGCATTCGGCGCTCTCGGCGTGGAGTTGACGCGGCGAGAGGTCGCTGGCGGAGGCCGAGACGGAGCGGGGCCGCAGGGTGCCGAGGCGGAGGTGGCAAGCCTCGAGGAGCCGCTCTGGCTCGATCCGAAGGAGCTGGCCGTGCGCTTTCCGGAGACCTCCGCGGCGTTGCTCGCCCGCGGCGCCGGCGCCTGGCTGGGAGTCCCTGTTCCGGACGAGGACCGCGACCACGCGGTGCTCTCGATCGCGTTTCCGAAAGAGCGTGCGTTCACGCCAGGCGACCGCGCGCGCCTCCTCCTCCTCGCAACCGAGAGCGCGTCGGTGCTGGCGCGATGCGCCGCGCGCGAAGCCGCCGTGGCTCAGGCTGAGACCGCGAAGCCTGCCTGCGCGTTCGTGGTGCAGTACGAGGAGGACGGCGTCACGGGGCCGGTGACGCGCGTGCTGGGGGTCTTCTCCTCCGAGGCGACCGCGCGCGAGGCGTTGCGCGAGCTCGACCTCGCGCGTTCCCTCGTGTGTTACGCGTCGATCACCTCGTGGAGCCTCGACGTGACCCGTCCGTTGACCTCGGTCGAGATCGACCTGCCGGGGTGACGGCGCGCACGCATCGGCGGGGACCACCTGCCGCAGCGGAGCTCAATTTCCGGCGGCGAAGCAGGCGTCCCCAGCGCGGGCGCGCGACGTTGCGACGCCGCGCAGCTCGTCCATGAGCGCCTTCACCGGCACGACGCCCTCGACGCGATAGGCGTTGCTGCCGACGGTGTAGAGCGGCTCCTCGTCCTCGGGGTTGTAGCCCGCCGAGCTGAGCAGCCCGTTGCAGATGCAGAAGTAGTGATCGCCGTCTTCCTTTGCGAGGCAGCGATTGAACTTGCCGTCGCCGTCCTTGAGCAGCACGTACCCCTTGTTGCAGGCCGGCTTGCGCCTCCCCTCCAGCGTGGCGCGGAACATCGGCGACTGCTTCAGGACCCTGAACGGGAGGCCGCACGGCGACCCGGGATCGCGGGTCACCACGATGTCGTCCTGGGTCGCGTTCACGACCGCCTGCTTGTAGGCGTCGTCGGCGGTGCTCTCCTCCGTCGCGAGGAAGCGCGTCCCCATCTGCACCCCGTCGGCGCCTTGCCGGAGGATGCTGACGATGTCGTCGTGCGTGAAGATGCCGCCGGCGGCGATCACGGGGAAGTCACCGTGCCGGCGCGCCATGTCCTTCACGGGCGGGAGCAGTGCCTCGAGCGTATTCGAGGGCAGGCCGATCTCGTCGAACTTGAAGCCGAGGTGGCCGCCCGCCAGCGGGCCCTCGAGCACGACGGCGTCCGGGCGGTAGCCGAGCTTCTCCCACTTCTTGATGATGATCTCGAGGGCGCGAGCCGAGGAGACGATCGGGATGAGGGCGGTGTCGCGCGGCGCCTGGATGGCGGGCAGCGACGTCGGCAGACCGGCGCCGGAGATGATGGCGTCCGCGCCGGCGTCGATGGCGCCCCGGACCGAGTCCGCGAAGTCGCGCTGCAGGGCGACCATGATGTTGATGCCCGCGAGGCCGCCCTGGGACCTGGACGCGGCGATCTCCTCGCGGACCGCCTCGTACGTGCCGACCTTCCTGCCCAGCCGCTTCGAGACCACCCGATCGATGGCCGCGCTCGACACGACGCCGAGCCCGCCCTCGCGGGCGACCGCGCCGGCGAGGGGGTGAAGCGACACGCCGACGCCCATGCCCCCCTGCACGATGGGCACGTTGAGCTTCTTGCCCTTCACGAAGAGTGGCGGAAGGACGGGCCGGGATCCCGGGCGAGGCTTCGTCCCCGGGGTTGCGTCTTCGATTCGCATGTCCGCTCCGTGCTGGTGAGGCGAGTCGATGCCGCGGCGGCTCGGAGCGCCCGGCGCAGGCCGGAGCGCCGCGGCGCGTACGGGTTACTGTCCAGTAGGTTACCATACCGTAACAAGCGCAGCCGTCCGGCGCAAGGGGCACACCGATGCGAGGGTGCGAGCGTCCAGGTGCCCTTACGATTGAGTAGGTTACTTAGTGGTAATACGATCCTCCCATGTCTGAACGGGGTCGACGACTCACCGCGGCGGCCCGTCGCGCCCAGCTCATCGACGTGGGGCGCGCGGTGTTCGCGAAGCGCGGGTACGAGGCGACGTCGGTCGAGGAGATCGCGGAGCACGCGAAGATCTCCAAACCCATCATCTACGAGCACTTCGGTGGGAAGGAGGGGCTCTACGCGGTCGTGGTCGATCGCGAGATGGAGTACGTGGTGCGGCGGATCGCCGAGGCCATCGGGACGGGCTCGCCGCGCCAGCGCGTCGAGCGCTCGGCGCTGGCCTTCCTCACGTACGTGAGGGATCACCCCGACGGATTCGCCGTCCTGGCGCACGGTGCGCCCGCCGCCTCGGCGACGGGTGGCATGTCGAGCCTCCTCAACGACGTGGCGGAGCGCGTCGGCGACATCTTCACCGCGACGTTCAAGGACGCGGGGTACGACCCGAAGGCCGCGCCCATCTACGCGCACGCCCTCATCGGGATGGTGACGTCGGTCGGCCAGTGGTGGACCGAGACCCGCGAGCCCAGCGTCGACGAGGTCGCGAATCACCTCGCGGCGCTGGCGTGGATGGGCCTGCGTCACCTGCCCAAGAAGCCGACGCTCGCCGTGAGGACGTGAGTCGCGGTCGACGACTTCGTGGCCAACCGCGAGGTCGCGAGCCCGCTCCGCGGCGCTGCGCGCGAGCACGTCTTCCGAGAAGGCGCGCGAGCGCGAGGTGACGCCCTGATAGCGGCGACCTCCGTCAGGAGACGCGCCCTCTGCGACGGACCGTCACGAGCTCGGCGATGACGACCTGCGCTGCCGCGGCGAGCGGCACCGCGACCACGGCCCCCACCACGCCCATGAACTCCACCAGGAACAGGATGGCGAGGAGGGTCACGAGCGGGTTCACGTGCGCCGTGCGGCGGTAGATGAAGGGCGCGAGGACGTTCCCCTCCAGCTGTCCGTAGATCACGAAGTAGATCGCGGCCGCCAGCGCGGTCCATGCGCCGCCGGTGACGAGCGCGAAGAGCGTGATGACCGTTCCGACCACGAGCGGGCCCGCATACGGGACGAGGCTCGAGGTGCCGCTCAGGATGCCGAGTGGAAGGAAGAACGGCACCCGGGCGATGACGAGGAACGTCGTCGTGAGGACCGCGTTGATGGCGCAGATCCCGAGCAGGCCGCCGAGGTAGCCGCCCACCGAGCGGTAGACCTTCGCCGCCATGCGCTCGTAGCGCTCGCGATGAACGGGGGTCAGCTCCGCGAGGAGCGCCGTCACGAGATCGCGCCCGAACACCAGCATGAAGATGGCGAGGAAGAGGAAGGCGAGGAGCCCTCCGAACGCGGTGACCGCGCCGCCGATCGCGGCGAGGAGCGGGTTCACCGCGCCGACCGCGGCGGGGCCGGACTCGCGCAGCCGCTCCTGCAGGTGCAGTCCGGCGTCGAGGCGCAGGAACCAGGGGGTGTGCTGCAGCTTCTCCCACAGAGCTGGCAGCTCGGCGGCGAGCGCCCTCCCTTGATGCACCATCGGTGGAACCAGGAGGAACCCTAGCCCGACGAGGAGCGCCGTCACCACGACCATCACGGCGGCGATCGCCCAGCTCCGGCGCAGGCCCCGGCGCGCCAGCGCGTCGACCGCATGATCCATCGCGACCGCCGCCATCGCGCTGCCGAGGACGAGCGTCAGGGCGACCCGGGTCCTCATCAGGAAGAAGACGAGGCCGACCACCAAGACGACCCCGAAGCAGACGGTGAACACCGTCGTGAGGCTCACCTGGGACCGGGGGTGCTGCGGCTCGGCAGTCGCCATGGCGTGAACCCTGGGGCGAACCCTCTCACCGACGCGGGGGCCTCGCACCTCAGGTCCTCCGAGGTGCGCGGTCACTGCGTGTCATACGCCCTGAGCCTGCGCCGAGCGGAACGAACTTGCTCCTCTCAGCAGGGGCTGGAACCTGCGCCGCCCCGAACGTCGGACGCACGAACACGCTCTGCGATCGCCCCGACTCCGGCCGGGCAGACCGGCGGTCGCTCTCCTGAGCTGCCCGCTGCTTGCCGTTGCGTGCTGCGCCGGACCGTGAAGCCTCGTCCTCGGCCAGTCGCCTTCGGGCTCGATCTCGGTGAAGCCCCCGGCTCGCGGTAGTGATCGCGGCGGAACCGTGCCGAAACGCCGCAGTTGCGGTCCGTTTCGTCCTCGACCCGTCCTTCGCGTGGCCACCCGTCGCATGCCTGTGCAAGGAGTCGGGCCCGTGCTCATCCGAGTAGGAGACGACGGCGAGGTGAGGCCATGAGTCCGGTGGGTGACGCGTCGAGCTGGGTCACGCGGCTGCTGCGCTTCGCAGGGCGAACCCTGCGCGCGTTCTCGCGCAACCGCGGCATCCTGCTCGCCGGCGGGGTCGGCTACAACGCGCTGCTCTCGCTCGTGCCCTTCCTGACGCTGGTGGTGGCGGCGCTCTCGATCGTGTTCGACGAGGCTCGAATCATCGACATCCTGCGCCCGGAGCTCACGGCCCTCGTCCCTCAGCACGCGGACGCCGTCCTGCAGGCTGCGCGGACGTTCCTCGAGACCGAGGCGCCGACCCGCGCGCTCAGCGTGGTGAGCATGCTCTTCTTCAGCTCGATCGCGTTTCGAATGCTGGAGCAGGCAGTCGCCGCGATCTTCCACTCGTCGGGCCACGCCGCGCACCGGAGCATCTGGGTCTCGGCCCTGCTTCCCTATCTGTTCATGCTGGTGCTGATGGTCGCGCTCCTGGGCGTCACCGTGCTCACCGCCGCCGTCGACGCCCTCGGCGAGCACCACCTGCGGATGTTCGGCCTGCAGCGCCCGCTCGCGTCCGGGATCAAGCTGCTCCTGCGGGCGTCGGGGTTCCTGGGGCTGGTTGCCGTCTTCGCCGGCATATACCGCGTCCTGCCGGTGGTCAGGATCTCCGCTCGGCGCGCGTTCGTCGGAGGTCTGGCCGCGGCGGCGCTATGGCGGCTCACCGCGTTGTTCATGGTCTACTTCTTCACCAACCTCTCGATGGTGAACGTGCTCTACGGATCGCTCGCGACCGTCGTCGTCGTCCTGGTCTCACTCGAGATCGTCTTCGTCATCCTGCTCCTCGGCGCGCAGGTCATCGCCGAGCTCGAGGCCAGCTCCGCCGCGGGAGTGCGCTGGTACGAGAAGGCACGCGAGGAGACGGGGCGGGCCGGCGCCCGCCGCTGACGACGGCGACGCACCTCCTCGAGAGCCCGGTCATTGCGTCAGGGTGGCGTGGCTTTTCGGTGCAGACCTAGAAGCTGAAGAACTCGCCCGGTATCCCCTTCGCCTCGAGCAGCTCCCTGAGCCGGCTCACGGCGCAAGCGTCGTCTCGGTAGAGCCGCTCGAGCAACGCGAGGAGAAGGGCGTCCTTGTGCTCGTGGCGGACCTTCAGGAAATACTCGAGGTCGCCCCTCCCGAAGACCTCCCGGGGCGCCCGTCCGATGTCCTGCCCGGACAGGACCAGATCGCCCTTGTCATCGATAGCTGCGTCGACATTTATCGCGGTCGGTCCTTGAACACGCACTAGTTCGAGCTTCTTCGTGGAGTCGGGATCGTTCAACACCGTTGAGCCTCCTGTGCGGGATGTCAGAACCAGCCCTCCGCGAAGAACGCGAGCAACGCAGCAATGGTCCGCTTCGACGCCGGGTCGCCGCAGCAGTTCCGGACGCTCCCCCACGCGCGGCCGTCGAGGCGCAGCGTTCCGTCGTCCTCGATGGCGCCCATGGCCCGGCCGCCCCGGCGCACGGTGCCGTCCTGCTCCACGCGACCGATGAACTTCCCGGAAGCGCGGATCGTCCCGTCGTCCTCGACGTCCCCGACGCTCCTCCCGTCGCGTTGCACCGTTCCGTCCGGCTGGATGCGCCCGACGCCGCGACCGTTCACGCGAACCGTGCCGTCGTCCTCGATGGTCGCCCAGGCGCGGCCGCCAACGCGTACGTCGAGCTCGGCGCGAGCGGCGACGGGGGCCGCTGCGGAGGCGAAGAGGGCGAGGAGGAGTGCTTTGCCTGCTGCCATGGAACAAGCATACCCGAGCGACGGACACGGCCGAGTCGACGAACACGGTGCCGAGAACGTTCGCGGCGGTTTGGGTTCGCTACGACGCTCTTCCGCCTGATTGCACTCTCGGCCAGCACCGTTTGACTCGCTTCCGCCTTCTGGCACCCTGTCCCGGTGCCGCCCCCGCGCCTGAACCCCGCCGAAGCGCCGCGCCCCGCGAAGTCCGAAGCAGAGCGAGCCGTCTGGAAGGCGCTGAAGGCAGGAATTCCGGCGGGCTGGAGCGCCTGGCATTCGCTGCGTATTCGCGACGGCAAGAACTATCTCGGCGAGGGGGACTTCGTCCTTGCTCACCCGCAGCGCGGCCTCCTGGTCCTGGAGGTGAAGGGCGGCCGTATCGAGCAGCGCGACGGGCGCTGGTTCACGAACGGGATCCCGTTCGACAAGACTCCCCTCGATCAGGCGCTCGGGTTCGTGAAGAAGCTCGAGCGCCGTCTCGTCGACTGGAGCTGCAAGCCGCCGGCGTTCGGGGCGGCGCTGGTGTTCCCGGACACGGAGTTCGACGCGCAACCCCAGGAGGACGCGCTTCGCGGCGTCGTCCTCGGACGGATGCAGCTGCGCTGGCTGGCGGAGGCGCTCCCGGCCGTCGTGGAACGCGCCTTGCCCGAGCCGCAACCCGCCAGAGGCGGCTGGATGGACCGGCTCCATCAGATGTGGGGCGAGACGTGGGTCCCGGCGCTTTCGCTCGGCACTCGGCTCCGCTCGCTCGGAGAGCGGCAGTTCGCGCTCGACGACGTCCAGCTGGCTGCGCTCGAGGGCCTCCTCGACAACGATCGCGTGCTCGTCCGCGGCGGCGCCGGCTCGGGCAAGACGCTCCTCGCCGTCGAGGCGGCGCGGCGCCACGCGGGGGAGGGGAAGCGCGTGCTCCTGCTGTGCTTCACGCAGCCGCTGCGCAAGTGGCTGGAGGTGCGGCTCGCCGGGAGCGGCGTGGAGGTCCAGACGGTGAGCGGGCTCGCGAAGTCCATCGCCGACGCGGCGGACGGTCCGAATCGGCAGGGCGACCTCACCGCGAACGAGTACTGGCAGGCGACCTACGAGCGCGCGGCGGATCTCTGCGAGCCGCGCTGGGATGCCGTCGTCGTCGACGAGGGGCAGGACCTCACTTTCGAGGCCTGGTACCTCGTCCGCGGGCTCGCCGAGGGCGCGCGGCTGTGGGCCTTCCACGATCCCGGCCAGGGGTTCTGGCCCGATCGCGCCCCGGTCCCGGACCTGTTCGCGACGACCTTCCGGCTGACGCGCGGGCAGCGCTGCCCGGCGGGTGTCGGCGCGCTCGCTGCGCTCTACGCCGGCGAGAAGGCGGATGAGGACGCGCTGGCAGCAGCGGTGCAGGACCGCACCCTCGCGCTCGTTGAGTGCGCCGACGCCGCGAAAATCGTCGACCGGGTGGGGGAGGAGATCGATCGCCTGCTCTCGCAGGGACTGACGCTCGCCGACATCGGGGTCGTATCAATGCGCGGGCAGACCGCCTCGGACGCCATACACCAGCGCGAGCGCATCGGTCGACACGCATTCGTCCACGCGGACGATCCGGACATGGAGAACCGACTCGTCGCCGACACCTTCCTGCGCTGGAAGGGGCTCGAGCGTCCCGCCATCGTGGTGGCTGACGTGGACCCGAGCGTGAAGCGGTTCGGGACGCGAATGCACATCGCGCTCACGCGTGCGCTGGTCGCGGCGCGGATCGTCGCGGCTCCGCCTGGTCAGGGCCGCTGGCCGGGGCACGGGTGAACGCCCCCGAGCGATCTCCACGTCGCGCTTCGTCCTGAGCTTCTCTGTCGCTCGCCCGCTGCCCCGAGGCGCGTTTCCCGGAGCAGCGGGCGAATGGTTCATCAGTGGCCCCAGATGATCGCGCTCACCGGCGTCTGGTGGGCCCGTCGTCGACCTCCACCGGCTCGATCGGCACCACGTCCGCGCCGATGCCCCGGCCTCGGTCCGGCGTGGCTCGGCGCGCGGCGGGCACGATGCGGAACGGGTCCGCCCTCGCCGCGTCCACCTGGTAGCCCAGATCGCCGAGCGACATCACCGTGGTCCGGCTCAAGGCCTGGGCTCCGCTCACGAGCCAGCCGATCATGAGCTCTTCCCCGAACACGCTCATGCGCCAGTGCGAGTCGGCCGTGCCCGCACCCCCGAGGCTCTCCACCGGGACCGGTAAGCCGGAATAGTTCCAGCCGCCCTCGTCGACGAAGCCGCTCTGCGCGCCGGCACCGACGAAGAAGGGATCGCTCGTCCCGGCGCTGGTGAGCAGGCGCACGTAGGGATCCTGCCACATGGTGCCGAACCCGAGCACGTGGAGTAGCTCGTGCGTCATCACCGTCCGGATCTCGTCGTCCGCCATCGTCTGCAGGTCGTCAGAGTCGAGCCGCAGAATTCCCATCACGGGCAGACGATTCGACGTCCGGATGAAGCAGGGGCCGGCCTGGGCCAGGATTCCTCCCCATCCATCGACGGGGGCGATCTCCACGAGCACGAGGAGGTCGTCGATGGTCTCGGCCATACCGACGTTCCCGCAGTAGTAGAGCGGGGCCGTGCTCAACCAGATGTTGCTGAGCTCCCCCCGGACGACCTGCTCCACGCGGACTCGTGCGCGGTCGAGCAGCGCGAACAGCGCGTCGTTCACCGGCGACAGGAGGCGCATGCGGACGTCGAATCTCTCACCGGGATCGCGGAGGGTGGCGCGGAACGTTGCGCCGTCGCTTCCCGTCATGTCGCGAAGCTTCCCGGCGACTTCCTGGGCGCCCGACGTTCCCAGGACCCAGCCGGCGGCGCGCGCGACCCCATCCGCATCGCTCACCTGCGCTGCGCCGAGGACCCTCCCGCCGCCCGACACCACCCCGAACTGCACTGGAGCGCCGGGAACGGTGTTGCCGTCGAGGTCCATCACGAGGACAGCAGGAGGGGCCTCCACTCCCTGGCTAGCGCCAGCCGACTGATCCACGGCCGACGCGGCAGCGACGCTGGCCGCCGGACCCGGAGCCACGGTGACCGCGAGCGTCGCGGCGGTGAGGCCCGGAGAGGAGAACGCCAGCTGGCGAGCTCCGGTCGCGCGACCCGTGAGCATCAGGTCCGGGAACTCGACGCGTCCCGCCGCATCCGTGAGCTGCGTGGTCGTGCCCTCGAGCGATCCGCCGCCGACGAGCGAGACCGTGATGGGCAGTCCTGCGGCCGGTGTGGAGGCGCCGGACGCGTTCACGAGCGCGACGACCGGCGCGGGGCTGAGCACCACCCGGACCTGCGCCGCCGAGAGCGAGGTGGTCACCGTCACGGCGACGGGGGCAGGGCTGGCGGTCGCGTCGAACACGACCGCGGCGGACACCCCGTCCACGCGCGCCTCGAGGCGCTGCGGGCCTGCGTTCCCCAGGACCCAGCGCTGGACGCGCGCGACACCATCGTCCCCCGTTGCTGTGGCCGCACTCGATACGCTGCCGCCGCCGGCGATGACCGAGAACGTGACGGCCGCGCCGGGGACGGGGTTCCCGCCGCTGTCGCGCACCTCGATTGACGGCGCCACGGCGACCTCCGTCAGCTCCGGCGCGGTCTGCTGTGTGCCCGATACCGATACCGCCTGCACCGCGACCGCGACGCCCGGCGTGAGCTGCAGGCCACTCTCGGCAGCTCCGAGCCCTGGGGAGGAGAACTCCAGGGCGAGAGGCCCCGCACGGCCCACGAGCGAGAGCCCCGGAAACCGCGCCACGCCCTCGACGTCGGTCGTGGCGCTGGCGGTTCCACGCAGCGTTGCTTCGCCACCCACGATCGCAATGGAGACGGTAACCCCGCGGCGCCGCACCGCAGACCCGGTGGCGGCCACGAGGCGGACGGCGGGAGCGGGCTCGAGCGGCGCGCCGTTCGAGACGGAGGCGGGCAGCGCCGAGACCAGCTTCACGGCGGCCGGCGCTTCCGGGGCGGCCTTCTTCGAGCTGCACGCCCACAGCGCGGCGCAGACAGCGAGCGTGGACGAGATGCGAACGAGCTTCATCGAGTTCCCCCAGGGACGAGATGATCGAGCTGCTTGGCGTGCGAGCGCACAAGCTGCGCCCGCGTTCCGGCGAGCGAGCCTGACAGGCGACGTTCACCGTGCGGCGCACGATGCGCCAGCGACGGACACGTTCCGGGTTCGCTCACCGTGTCGTGGAGACGCGGTACGGCGCAGCCTTGCAGGAAAGCGCGCTCGAAGGTCGAGCGGTGCAGCGGTGCAGCCGGTTGCTTCACGCGTGAGGAAACGTGCGAGCCATGCTGTCGCCGTCGCGAAACGCGAAGGGCAATCGATGAGAGTGAAGGCACGCGCGCGCACTGCGCGCACCACGCCCGCCCAGTCGGTCAGCGCGTCTGGGCTGACCTCGTCAGCAACGCGCGGGCCTGCACCACGGGTGGGTCACGCGGGCCTCGGATTAGCGGTATCGCACATCGAAAATCAGGCAGCCCGCGCGGGCGCACCGGACGCGCAAGCGCCCGATAATCGGTCCACTCGCCGCGGGCACGCCTGGTGCTGACGTGACCCGTCCGATCGCACGCCTCCGGGGATCCGCCCTGGCGCGATGTGGTCAGGAGGCGAGGTCGCGGCACACGTCCCCACGCCGCGCCCGCCGCGCTCTCATCCGGACGCGGCGCGCGCGGCGCCCCCTTTACGGCGCGGCACGGCCTCCGCAGCGGAGGTCGGCGCCGCCGGAATCGGAGACGCAATGCAGATGAACCGGATTCTCAACTCGCTCGCCGTCGGCGCGCTCGTCGCCGGATTGACGACCAGTGGATGCGATGGCGGTGGCGGGAGCTCCACGCCCGCCGCAGACGCGCAGGTGACCGCGGCCGTCCGCTCGGCCGCGAAGGAGCTGTCACCCGGGGTCGCGCCCGAGCGAGCGGTGAAGACGTTCATGGACGTCCTGAACGAGCTGCGCACGGTCCCGGCGCTCGCCCCGCTCTTCGAGAACTACCGGGTCCCGAGGCCCGTGGCGCTCGAGGGTGACCACGGGAGCACCGGACTCGTGCCGCTGCTGAGCGTCATCAAGGTCACCCGCGACCGCGAGGGGAACGTGACTGTCACCAACCGCGAGACGGGCGGGCTGATCTTCTCGGCACCTCTCACGGACCTCGCCTCCGGCGTGTTCCACGCGGAAAACCTTCCGGCGGCGGTGACGCCTCCGACGGCGTGCACGTATACCTACTCGGACTGGAGCGCCTGCCAGCCGGACGGGACGCAGACGCGGACGGTGATCTCTTCCAGCCCCGATGGCTGCACGGATACGCCCGTCCTCACGCAGTCGTGCACGTACGGCCAGCCCCCGGTGACCTGCTCGAGCTTCACCTACTCGGACTGGGGCGCGTGCCAGCCCGACGGGACGCAGACGCGCACCGTGCTGACGTCCTCCCCCGAGGGCTGCACCGGCGGTAGCCCGGTGCTCTCGCAGCCGTGCACCTACAGCCCCCCGGCGACCTGCACGAGCTTCACTTACTCGGACTGGAACGCCTGCCAGTCCGACGGAACGCAGACGCGCACGGTGCTGACGTCCTCCCCCGAGGGCTGCACCGGCGGTAGCCCGGAGCTCTCGCAGGCCTGCACGTACACGCCGCCCGCCGTCGAGTGCGCCTCCTTCACCTACTCGGACTGGAATGCCTGCCAGGCGGACGGCACGCAGACGCGCACCGTGCTCACCTCGTCGCCGGACGGCTGCACCGGCGGCACGCCCATCGTCCAGCAGGCCTGCACGTACACGCCCCCGATCGACGGCGCCGCGCTGTACGGCCAGTCCTGCGCGAGCTGCCACGGGCCGCTCGAGACGAGCAACCTGAAGGGCAAGGGCATCACCGTCCAGACGATCAAGGACAGGAACATGACGTTCGGCCTGACGGACGAGCAGCTGCAGGCGATCGTCAGCGCGATCGGTCCGTAAGCGGCGCACTGCTCCGCGAGGCGGTCCGGGTCGCTCCACGAGCGGCCCGGATCGCCCGCGCCTTCTCTGCCAAACGACCGTTCGTGAACATCGCCATCAGCGGCAACGCCGCGAACTGTCGATACGCGAGCCGCGTGTCCGTGCCCGGCGTAGAACCGGACCGCATGGGCGGACCGAGCCGGGAGTCGTACCTCGCCGCGAAGAAGCGGCGGCAGGAGCGCCTGGACGCGCTGCGCACCCGCGGCGGCGTGGTCGATCTCGCGGAGTGGCGAAAGGCGCTCGGCGCCGCGAGCGGCCTGGAGCGGCTCCTGCACGATCCGCCCTGGCTGCTGAGCGTGCGCCTCACGACGGCGGAGGACGTCGGCTTCGAGCTGCGGGTCACGCTGCTGTGGGACTCGCCCCAGGCACGTATGTGCCTGCCGACGGCCGTGGACGAGGTGCCGGTGCGCGTCCTGGCCGGTGCGGGCGTCGCGCGATGACGCCCCCACGAAGGAATCGGCGCGCTCGCAGGACGGCGGGAGGTGTCGTGCATGACGGGGAGAGGGACGAGGACGCGTGATGCCTTCCGCGGATGCCTGCTCGGCGGCGCCGTCGGCGACGCGCTGGGCGCGCCGATCGAGTTCATGAAGCTCGAGGAGATCCGAAACCGCTTCGGTAGCGCAGGCGTCACGGGGCTCGAGCAGGCGTACGGCCGGCGCGGAGCGATCACGGACGACACGCAGATGACCCTCTTCACAGCGGAGGCGCTCATCCGCGCCCTGCATCGCTTCGAAGGGCGAGGCATCGTGTCCATCTCCGACGTCGCACGCGGCGCGTACCTGCGCTGGCTCACGACGCAGGGCGAGCGGGCACGCACCTTCGGCGACCCCGGATGGCTCGTGGGCGTCCCCGAGCTGCACTCCCTCCGCGCTCCCGGGAACACCTGCCTGGCGGCGCTCCGGAGCGGCGGCAGCGGTACGCCCGAGCATCCAATCAACGACAGCAAGGGCTGCGGCGGGGTGATGAGGGTCGCGCCCGTAGGCCTCGCTCGGGCGCATGATCCATTTCGTATTGGTTCCGAGGTCGCGGCCCTGACGCACGGACATCCCTCGGGCCACCTCGCGGCTGGGTGTCTCGCGCTCGTCGTGAGCGAGGTGAGCGACGGCGCGGAGCTGCGCGACGCGTGCCGTGGCGCGCTGGGTCGCCTGGAGAAGGAGCGCGGGCACGAGGAGACCACCGCGGCGGTCGAGGGCGCGCTCGAGCTCGCCGCGGAGGAGGACCCATCGCCGGAGGCGGTCGAGTCACTCGGCGCGGGGTGGGTCGCCGAGGAGGCGCTCGCGATCGGGCTCTACTGCGCGCTCGTCGCGAAGGACTTCGCGCACGGGGTGCTGCTCGCGGTGAATCACGGAGGCGACAGCGACAGCACCGGGTCGATCGCTGGCAACCTGCTCGGGCTCCTCGTCGGCGAGCGCGGGATCCCGGGGCAATGGCTCGAGGAGCTCGAGCTCCGCGACGTGATCACGACCGTCGCCGACGATCTGTGGAGACACTTCGGCCCCGAAGCGCAGGGCGACTGCGTCGACGACCTCGACCGCTACCCGCCCAATTAGCCGCTCGAGCTCGATTACGCCGGAACATCAGGCGTACAGCCGCTGCAACGCCTCCACCCGCTCGCGCAGCTGGGCGACGACGTCGTCGGGCGCCTCGATGGTGGCCTCGCCGCCGTACCCGAGCACCACCCCGAGCAGGAAGTTCCCCGGCGTCACCTTCGTCGTCACGCTGACGCTGCCGTCGTCGCTCGCCCTCGCTCGCGTGCCGTAACGCTCGCGCGCGAGCTGCGCGGCGGTGTCGCGATAGCGGACGGTCACCTCGCGCTCGGCGCCCGACTGGAAGTAGAGGCTCTTCCCGTAGCGCGCCAGCGGCGGACCCTGGTGCTCGCCGAAGACGCGGGTGCCGAGCTCCACCGAGACGATCCGGTCGAGCCGGAAGAGGTGCTCCTCGCCCTTGGCGACGTGCCAGGCGGCGAGGTACCAGTGGCCCTCGCGGTGGAATACGAGCCGGGGCTCGACCACGCGCTTCGCCGCCACGCCGTCTCCGACGGAGCGGTACTCGATCGTCGTCTCCACGCGCTTGTCGATGGCCTCGCGCAGCGCGCCGGCCCACGGGCCGGGCGTGTCGAGCTGAAGGTCGAGGCCGGCGACGAGCCGGTCCGCCTCGGCGCGCAAGACCTCTGGGGTCGCCTTGCGGAGCTTGCGCGCGACCTCCTTCACCGAACGCCCGCCGTCCTTCTCGAACGGCGCCAGCGCGGCGAGCAGGACAGCACCCTCGGCTAGCGAGAAGGCGGTGGGCCTGCCGAAGCCGCTCGCATAGGTGACGTGAACCGCGCCGTCCTCCACGTACACGTCGATGACGTCCTCGGCCTCATCGGGAGCGGCCCAGAGCTCGGAGAGCGCCTCTACGTCGGCCACGACCTCCTTCTCGCTGCGCGCGCCGGTGAGCTCCACCGCCCGCGAGAGGGGAAGCCCCTTGCCGCTCCGCGCAGCCTTTGCCGCCGCAGGGAGCAGGAGGAGGAGGCGCCGGATGCGCCGCAGGTCGTAGGGGCGGGTCACGGCGCCCTCCGCGCGACGCTCGCGTGCACTGCGGAGAGGATCTCCCGGGCCATGGCTCTTCCTTCGTCCGGGGCGACGAGCTCGGCCTCGGGCCCCCACGCCAGGGCCTGCCGGACGAGGCCGCGGAGGTTCCGGACGTCGAGCCGGGCCACCCGCGCGCCGTCCTCGGCGGTGGAGACCCTCGCGGAGGGGAGGAGCTGGCGCGCGATGCGCGCGAGCGAGCCGCGGAGACGGACCGTCGCCCCTACTGGCGGGTGCACGTCGTAGTCCCAGATCTCCTGGCGCGACCAGCGGCGGATGTCGAAGTCGGGCGGGATGGCGTAATCGCCGTTCTTCACGTCCCGGGTGTTCAGCTTCAGTGCGCGCACGCGCGAGAGGTAGAAGATCCGGACGCCCTTCCGCAGGTGGCACCAGCCGACGAAGATCCACTCGCCGCGGCGGCGCGCCCAGCCGTAGACGTCCACCTCGCGCTCGACCACCTCGCCCGTAAACGGCCGCCAGTAGGAGAGGGCGATCCGCTTCCGCCGCTCCCAGGCGTCCACGAGCCTGTCGAGGGTCTGCTGCTTCACCGTCTCGCCCTGGACGACGAGGTCCTGGGCCGCGGACGCGCGCGGCGGCAGGCCTCGAGCGCCCACCACGAGCTTGCGGACCGCGCTCTCCAGCTCGTCGCGGAGGGGGTGGTTCGAGAAGCGGAGCGCGCCGACGGCCGCCGTCCAGACCGCCGCTGCTTCCTCCTGCGTGAGCTCGATGGGAGGCAGCGCGGAGGCGTGCGCGTCGATGGAGTAGCCGAGCTGGGTCTTGTATTTGACGTCGCTCACGTCCTGGATCTCGAGATTGAACCCGAGGTCGCGGAGCGCATCCTTGTCGCGGGAAAACTTCTTCTCGGCGCCGGCGGATTTTGGATCGCCGTAGTCGTCCGGGAACGCCTCGAAGATCTGGGCGCGGGTGACAGGTCCCGACTGCGAGAGGATCCAGGACGCGAGGCCGATGAGGCGTGCCTCGGTGCTGCTCGACTTCGCTCTGCGACGGGCGGTCGGCATGGGCGAGGCCGAGTGTATCTCACCGCACGCTCCGAGCGAGTCGGCGATGGCCGCCACGACGGCCGGCCGCGAGGTCCGCACGCGGTACCGCCAGCCGCGGCGCGAGTCGCGCTCGACCCGGGCAGTCGGCAACAGCGCCGGCACGACGCGGGCGAGGCGTCCATCGACGCGGAGCACGAGCTCGTGCGGAGGGCCGAGATCCGGGCCGAGCAGGTGTCGCGTCGAGAAGTCGAGCGCATCGAAGCCGGAGGGCGGGGGCCCCGCGCGTCGAGGCGTGACCTGTACGCGCCTGATTCGCGCGAGATCGAGGAGGCGCAGTGACTGGCGGTCCCGAGACCAGGTCGCGACGATCCACCTCGGCGGCTCGAACGCCAGGGCGACGACGTCCAGCGTCCGCTCGGACACCGATTGCTCGGTGTCCACGAAGCGGACCCGCACCGCCCGCGAGGCCACCGCCGCGCGGGCGAGCGCCCGGAGCGAACGTGCCGCTCGCGGATCGAGGCGCGCCACGGGTCACGCGTCCAGCTGGTCCGCCGAGCGGGCCGGCTCGGAGTACGCGCGTGCGGCGTTCAGGAGCGCGCCGATGGAGCGCTGGATGACGGGCAGCGTCGGGAGCCTCTCGAGGAACGCCTCCACGTGGAAGTGGACGCTGCGCTCCGCCGGATGGACCGTGACCTTCACGGCCTTGTAGTCCGCGTTGAGGTCGTTCGCGCGGCTCATCGCGCCCGCCATGTCGGCGACGCCATCTCCGAGGTCGTAGCCGAACGCGAGGTGGAAGAACGTCTCGTCGTCCTCGTCCACGAAGAGGAGGAAGCCGGTGCCCTCCGACTTGAACCTGATGACCGATTGGTTGTTCTCAGTCCGGACCGCCTTCGGTCGGTAGCCCTCCTCGGCGAGCAGATCGAGGTAGTGCTTCGCAACCGGCTTCACCATCGATTTCCTGGCCATGAATTCCCCCGATTCGAGACGAAGGAATCATCCATGCGCGACGGACATCTCCGCAGCGCCGATCAGCACGCCGCGCCCCGCGGAGGGGCAATTGCGAACGGCACGCCGGACGACGCGATCGCGGCGGCCTGCGCCTCGCACGTGGCGGCGAGCATCGCGTTGCCCATGGTCCGCGCGAGCGAGGCCTTGTGGAGCCACGCGTCGCGCGAGACGGGCGAGAGCAGCGTGACAGCGTCGAGCAGCGTCATCGCCTCCGCCGCCTTGCCGGCGTGCGCGAGGTGGCTCGCCATGGCCAGATGCGACGGCACGTCGGCCTCGCCGGCGTCCTGGAGCAGCGCGTAGAGGCGTGGCGTGGAGGGATCGTCGGGCGTGCGCGCCGGGTCGGCGAGGGCAGCCCGCAGCCGGTTCGCGATGACGTCGAAGGAGTGCTGGCACGCCGGGTTCATCGGGTCGCCCTTCACCGCTTCGCAGGCCGCCTCGAACGCCGTCTCGGCCTCACCCAGGTTGTCCAGCGCCACCGCGAGCCCCCAGGCCAGGTAAGACGAGCGGACGCCGAGGTTCGCCGTCCGCGCCCGCAGCGCCGTGAATGCCTCCCGCGCGTCCGCCCATTGTTGATCGTCGAGAAGCCGCCCAGCGCGCTGGCTGTCCCACACCGCGTCCCGGATCCTCAGGTCAGGAAAGGTCCTCATTCGTCGTCCTCCCAGGCGAAATCCTGCCGGAGGGACGGACATGTTCGACGCGCGGGGCAGCCGATCCGGAGAGGGCGGACCGTGCGTGTCCGTCCGCCTCCTAACGTCGCTGGGCATGAAGACCACCGCCCACCTCACGTACGAGAAGGTCCGCTTCGACGAGGCGAAGGACGTCCACCTCGTCGTCTCCCTCGCCGCGCCGCACCTCGACGCGGCGGCACCCCGTCCGCCGGTCTGCGTGATCCCGGTCCTCGACGTCTCCGGGTCCATGGCCGGCGAGAAGCTCCACTTCGCGAAGCAGTCGATCATGAAGCTCGTGGACCACCTCGCGCCCGGCGACTTCTGCGGGGTGGTGGTGTTCTCGACCGAGGTCGAGACGCTCGCCCCGCCCGCCGAGATGACCCAGGCGCACAAGGACGAGCTGAAGGCGCTCGTCGGCCGTCTCGCGCCGCGCCACAACACGAACCTGGGCGGCGGAATGCTCGGCGGGCTCGACCACGCCCGGGTGACGAAGCTGCCCGAGGGAATGCTCGTCCGCGTCATCCTCTTCACGGATGGGCTCGCGAACGAGGGGCCGGCGAAGTCGCACGAGGCGCTCATGCGGCTCCTCGAGGAGAACCTCGGCAGCGCGACGCTGTCGGCGTTCGGCTATGGCGACGACGCCGACCAGGAGCTGCTCCGCGACCTGTCGACGAAGGGGAAGGGGAACTACGCCTACGTTCAGGGCCCGGAGGACGCGCTCACCGCCTTCGCGCGCGAGCTCGGCGGGCTCCTCTCGACCTACGCGCAGGCGATCGAGGTGCGCGTGACGCCGGCCGATGGCGTCGCGCTCACGGACGTGGTGAGCGACGTGGACGCGCGCGAGGAGGGCGGGAGCGTCGTGCTCCGCGTCCCGGACCTGCTTGCGGACGAGGTTCGGAACCTCGTGCTCGGCGTGCGGCTCGCGCCGCGGGCCGTCGCGATCGACGCACCGGTCGCCGTGGCCGACGTGGAAGTCGCGTTGGAGCGGCTCGACGCCGGCCGCGTGGTGAGGGAGCGCTCCATCGCGCACGCCAACGTGCGGTTCGTCGTTCCGGCCGACGCGCAGTCCGCTCCGACCACGAGCGTGGACGAGGTGGTCGCGATCGCGCAGCTCGTCCGGGCGCAGATCGAGGCGGAGGAGGCTGCGCGACACGGGGAGTTCGCGCAGGCGCACCAGGTGATGGTCCTGTTCCAGGAGGCGGTGGCCTCGCGCGGCCACGGCGCGGTCGCGGCCGCAGCCGGAAAGGTTGCGGACCGGGTCGGCGACGTCGGCGCCTTCCACGGCAGCCGCGCGTACCGCGCCAGCATCCGGAAGGGCGGGACGCGGAACGTGACGACGCTCTTTCAGGGAGAGGCGTTCGACGACCTGCGCTCGATGGGCCAGGGGAAGACGACCGCGGCGCAGGACCGGATGGCGGACTCGTTCGGCGCCAGGCGCGAAACGCCGGTGCGCAGCCCGAAGGCGAGCCAGGGGCGCGGACTCGCGCGGAGGCGGTCGAGGCGCTGGTGAGATGAGGCGGGGCGGGTGGGGGGACTGGAGCCCGGCGCGTCGCGGGGGGCGGCGCGCCGGGCGCCGGTGTCCCGCGAACACGGCTTACCGGGGCAGCGCCCCCCGCGAGTATCGTAGGCGCACAGGAGGGCAACGTGCCCAAGCTCGACTACCGCTTTCCGTTCGGCCAGCCGCTCGAGGTCACTCCACCGCAGGAAGCCCGGAACGCGAAGGCGTTCGTTCTGGGCGTCTACGCGAGCGCTGTGCACGCGAGGTGGATCGGTCCCGACGGGAAGGAGGCGTGCAAGGCTCTCGCGGTCGCGAGCGAGCCGTACTCGTTCTGGGACGGGAGCGACGCCGCAGATATCATCTCAAAGATCCGCGTGCCGGACGGGATGGGACGGCTCGAGCCCGCCGCTCGGAAGTTCAACGGTCCCTCCGGCGAAACTCTACGGGAGAAGTACCTCGCGCCCCTCGGGCTGCAGCTTCGAGACTGCTGGATCACCGATCTTCACGACCGCTATTACCTGTCGCCGGGGAACGCGGCGGCGTTGAAGCGGTACGAGACGCTCCGTTGCAAGGTGCGGCCCAGCATGAAGCCCGCCCTCTTGCCGGAGCGTCCCCTCAAGGTGGTCCCGGAGGCGGATCGTATCCAGCGGCTCCGAGACGAGCTGGAGCGGAGCGGAGCCTCGCTCGTCATCACGCTGGGAAACGAGCCCCTGCCAGCTCTGTTCGGGGCGCGTGCTCGGAAGCTCTCGCGCGAGGCATACGGCGAGCCGGAGGAGCTCGAGGTCTTCGGAAAGCGGATGACCGTCCTGAAGCTATGCCATCCGAGGCAGGGAGGGGCGCTCGGATCGTCCTCGGCGGCGTGGACCGACGCCCACGCGAGCTGGGCCCACCGCGCGCGGCGACGCGCGGTGATCTGACGCGCCGCCTGCGCCCGGCTCACGCTGCACGCCGTGGGCGAGCGGCTACAGCGCTAGCTGCGCCATCTCTCCGCGAATAGGGAGATGGACGAACGCCGCCTTCAACGGCTTCTTCAGCGCGTCCGCGAGCACGCGCGCGTACCAGCCGAGCTGCGGCGCGTACTCCTCCACGAGCCTCCGGTCCCGCTCCCGCTCGTTCCCGGGGAACGACTTGTGGTCCACCAGCACGAATCCATCGGGCAGCTCGAGGAACAGGTCCACGTCCCCGACGACGAGGCGCGGCGTGCCACCGCCGAGCCGGGCGCGGACGGGCCACTCGCGGTACCAGGAGGCACCCGGGTAGCGCGCGTCGAGCCAGGTGCGGAGGGCGTCCGAGGCGGCGAGGAGCGTATCGGGCGCGACGGCCCCGACCACCCGGAACGCCTTCACGATGCGCGTCGCCATCGTGCGGCGCGCCTCCTGCGTTCCGCCCTGGTCGGCGGCGAGGAACGCGTGGATCGCGTCGCCCGTCGGGCCCGCCTGCTCCGGGGACGCGGCGAGGGCGTGCCGGCTCCCGAGCCGCTCCACCTGGATCACGCGCGGCGTCCCCGCGAGTGGCTCCGCGGACGGATTGAGCCGCTCGCGGGGGCGCTCCGCGCGCGGCGCCGGCGCGTACCACCTGACGGCGCTGCGCGCAGGCGCGGGCGTGGCGGGCGGCAGGCCCGATGGCGTTCGCAAGCGGCAGCACCACTCCTGCTGACCGACGGCGATCTTCGCGGCGTCCGCCGGATGCTCGAACGGCGTCGCGAGGAGCGGCTCGCCGTTCGCGCCGACGAGCAGGTCGAGCGACGCCGTGGCCGGACCGCTCTTTTCGGTGCAACGTGCCACGAGGACGAGCAGGTCGCGCGGCCGCGTGAAGCCGACGTAGAGGAGCCGCAGCCGCTCGCGCCGGTCCGCCTCAGTCGCGCGTCTCGCCTCAGCGGTCTGGAGGGCGCGGTCGAGCAGCGCGAGCCCCTTGCTCATCTTTCCGTACGGCCAGGGCCAGTACCGGACCCAGCGGCCCTCGAGCGGGCGCGCGAAGTCGAACCGCGGCGCGGGCTCGACGGCGACCTCGAACACGCCGCGCTCCCGGCTGAAGTCGAGGTGCGACAGCACCACGACGGGCCACTCGAGCCCCTTCGCCTTGTGCCAGGTGAGGACGGTGACGGCGTCCTCGGAGCTCGCCGCGGCCTGCTTGCCTGCGTCGTCTTCGGCGTCGAGCGCCGCGAGGTGGGCAACGAGGCCGAGCATGGTCGCCGCGCTGCGCTGCGCCTCACACAGCTGCTCGTACGCGGCGGCCTCGGCGCGGAGCGCCTCGAGGTTCGCGACACGCTGGGCCGGCTCGGGCCAGGAGCGGACGAGCTCGGCGACGCCCGCAGTGCGGAGCGCGAGGTCCAGGGCCTGCGCGGGCGAGAGCCGCTCGGCGGCGGCGACTGCATTGCGCAGCCCCGCGACGCGATCGTCGTCCTCGAAGGCGAGGGGCGCCGGGGGCCGGCGCTCCCCCTTCCTCTCGGCGGTGTCGACGGCGGCGCGCCAGCTCGCGATCTCGAGGAGCCGGCGCGAGAGCCAGCCGTCCGGGTCGGACGACGCGGCGCCGCCCAGCCAGGCGACCTGGAGCGCGGCGACGCCGTCGCGCGGATCCGCGAGGAGCGCGAGTGCCGCGCGGGCGAGGACGCCCTCGGGGGTGAGCGTCACGCCCGCGAGCGAAACCTTGGCCGGAATGCCGCGGGCACGGAGCGCGGCGGCGATCTGCTGGCACCGGAGGTTCGAGCGGGCGAGGATCGCGACGTCGCGGTACGACGCCGGGCGGACCGCCTCCACCTCGGCGGTCCCGCGCTCGCGGACGAGCGGCGGGCTGGCCAGGAGGTCGGCCACCCCGGCGCCGAGGGCGTCCGGCTCGGACGCCTTCACGTTCTTCCCGTTCCGCTCGACCTTCTCGGGCGTCCAGCGCCAGCACTCGAACGAGCCCTGCTCGCGGAGCTTCGGATGGTCGGGCTTCGCGGCGACGATCCGGACCTGGTCGTCGGGAAACCCGTGGGGCGCGAGGGCGCGGGCGAACAGCTCCGAGGTCATCGCGACGAGGTCGGGGCGCGAGCGCCACGACGACGCGAGGATGTCGGGCGTGCGGCCGCCGAGGGCCGCCTCGGTCGCCGCGGTCATCAGCTCGGGGTCGGTACCCTGGAACGCGAAGATCGCCTGCTTCCGGTCGCCGACCCAGATCGACCGGCGAGCGAGCCCGGCGAGGGCGCTCACGACGGCGAGCTGGAGTGGAGACGTGTCCTGGAACTCGTCCACGAGGACGAGGTCGAGGCGGTCACGAAGCGCCTCCAGGACCGCTGGCCGCTCCAGCACCTCTCGGGCGCGCGCGAGCATGTCCCCGAAGTCCACGACGCCCGCGGCGGCCTTCTCGGAGACGAACGTCCCCAGCGTCTCCCCCGCGAGCGCGAAGAGCTGGGCCTGCATCTCGAGGACATCGTCGTGGAACCCGGCGCTGGCGTGGTGCTCGTACGCGAGGTCGACGTACTCGCCGGACCAGGTCCGGAGCTTCTTCTTGTCCACCTGCTGCGCGAGCTGGAATTGGCTCTTCCATGGAGGCATGAGGCCGCGATCGAGGTCGGCGACCAGCCGTCGAGCGGCGGCGGCGCGCTTCTTCGACTCCGCCTCGCCCGTCTCGCGGGCGAGCTCCTCGAGCTTCGCGTGGAGCGGCGGCAGCGTCCGATTCAGCTTCTCGAGATATATCGCGCCATCGAGGGTGGGCTTCCCGAGCAGCGCCTCGAGGCCCGCGCGACTCGCCGCCGCCGAGCGCTCCAGGGCCGCCCGATCCATGCCGTTCGCGCGGGCCGCGTCCACGATCTTCAGGAGGATCTCCTTCCAATCCTCCATCTCGAGCCGCCGCGCGAGCTCGTTGAGCGCGCCCTCCCGTCCGGCGAGCACGGACGCCAGTGCGACGTCGAACAGCCGCTGCCGCTCGGGCTCCGGGATCGGCTCGAGCCAGGGAGAGAGGCCCGCCTCGAGGGCGAACTCGCGCAGAAGCCGCTGGCAGACCGAGTGGATCGTCCCGATGTAGCCGTCGCGGATTCGAGCGGCGAGCTCGGGTCGCCCGGCTTTCAGCAGCGACTCGCGGATCCGGCTCTCCAGCTCGCTCGCGGCCTTCACGGTGTAGGTGATGGCGACGACGCCCTCGGGGCGAGCCGTTCCGTCGAGGAGCGCCTTGGTGAGATCGCCGGTCAGGCGGTGGGTCTTCCCCGTCCCGGCGCTCGCGCTGATGACGTCGATCTTCACGCCGTGGCCTCCTCGTCCTTCGGCGCGGGCGGCACGCACACTGGCTTGTAGTCGCAGTAGCGGCACGGCGGAGGTCGCCGCGCCAGCGAGTCCTCAGCCGGCGGCGGCCCCGCGGCGGCGCCGACCGCCGCCGCCCAGTCCAGCCCCTCCCGCATCGATGGAACGAGCCCCGCCGCGAGCACCTTCTGCCAGTAGCGGAAGCCTTCCTCCGAACCCTTCAGCGTCGCCTCCGTCCCCGGGCCATCCACGATTGTCGCGCCCGGGAAGGCCTTCGCGTCCGTCGTGAGGAGCTGCCCGTCCTCGAGGACGAAGAAGCCAGCCGCGGGAAGCTTCCTGCCGCGCTTCCCGAGGAGCGACGCGTAGAGCGCAATCTGGAGCGCCTGACCTTGCTCGAGTTCCTCCTGGCGGTAGCGGAGCCCCGAGAGCTTGAGGTCCAGGATCGCCTCGACCCCGTCCCTCTCGACGACGAGGTCGACGAAGCCGGAGGCGGGGAGGCCCGCGAAGATGCCGTTCACCTCGCGCTCCGCATCCACCGGCCTCCACCCGGTGCGCTTCAGGAACTCGAGGAGCGACGCGGCGGCCGTGGCGATGAGGGTGCGTGCGCGGTCGAGCTCGACCTCGCCACCGCGCCGGACGAGCCGGGCCGCCTCGAGCCCCACCCGCGCGTCGAACGCCTTCCGGGCCCAGGCGCGTGCGTCCTCGGCGGTCGCCGCGGCGAAGTCGAGCTTCTCATCCCCGCACAGCATGTCCTGCAGCACGCGGTGCGCGAAGTCGCCGAGGAGCCGGTTGCCGTCCGGGAGGTTCACGCCCTCGCCAGGCTTGAGCTGGGCCTGGTACCGGAGCGCCCACTTGAAAGGGCATCCCAGGAACGCCTCGAGGGAGGTGGACGACAGCGTCCCGGTCGGCACGAGGGTCTGAGGCGGGACCTTCCAGGCCGGGCGCTGCGTCATGATGCTCGCCGGGGCGACCTCGACGGTAGCTGCCCTCCAGCTCGCGTCCCCGGCTCCGGCGAGGACGTGCTCGGACGCGACGGTGCACCGGCGCAGTGCGCCGTCTGCGACACGAGACGACAGTTCGTCGAGGAACGGGTGCGCGCCGGCCAGGTCGGCCCCCGCGAGCCGCCAGCGGACGAGGATCGCGCGCTCGCGCGGGCCGAGGATCGGGCGGCGCCAGCCCTCGGCCTCGAGCGCGCGCTGCTCGCCCGGATCCGGGAGGGCGACCCCGGCGCGCCGGAGCGTTTCGCGCTCCACCCCGGTCCACGGGTCCGGCGCAGGCCCGAGGTCCGCGTCGGGGACAAACCCCCACCACACGGTTTCGGCGCAGGGCGCGGTCACGCCTGCAGGGTGGGGCACCATCGCCGGCCGACCGCTCTCGCCACCGAAGTCGGCAACCTCCGAGCCGCTTCCCACCGCGAGTCCGTGGAGCTGCATGAGCGACTGCTGCGACAGCCGTTCGCCGGGCGGGCGGGCCACGAGGAGCTGCTCCAGCGTCCGTGCGACGGCGGCGGCGTGGCTCCAGAGCGTAGAGTCGTCGACGGTGTCGGAGCCGGGCTCCGCGTTGCCGCGGTCGAGCGCGCCCCGCACGCGGCCACCCGCCCAGGCCGCGACGCTCGAGCAGAGGGCCGCCGCGGCGGGCGCCGGAATGCCGGCGACCGGGCAGTGAAGCTCGCCGCCGAACCAGTCGTCGATCCGCTCGCGGAGCGCAGCGCCGGCGGCGTCCGCCACGGACGCGTCCTTCCGCTCCGCGGCGGCCCGCGCCATCTCCGCCGCGACCGCTTTCTCGACCGCGTGGCGCCACGCCGGCGAGCCGACCCCGGGCATCTGGCCGAGCGCCTCGAGCAGCGCGCGCTGGGCGTGGCGCGGGAGCGGGCCGCCCGGCAGCAGCAGCAGCTCGGCGGCACGGAAGGGATCCTGGGGCGTGAAGGCGAGGGCGAGCCGGAGCGGGAGCACCTGGAGGTGCGGCCGCAGGTGAGAAGCGCTCGGGACGCCGAGCGTGGGGAGGCCCTGCCGCGCCAGCGCCGCATCGAGGGTGGCGGGCTGGGTGGGCACGACGAAGGTGGCCTGCTGCAGCGCCCGCGTCCGGGCGAGCGCCGCGGTCAGCTCGGCGGCCTCGAGCGGCGTATCGGCCTCGAGGAGGAGGAAGGTGCCGTCGCCCTGGAGCGCGGGCCGCTCCGAGCGCCCATCGAGCAGGGCGCGCTGCACGGTTCCGAGGTCGGTGTCCGCCGGCGCCCGCGCGACGCCCTCGTCGGCGTCCACGACCGTCGCTCCCGCGCCTGCGAGGGCGTCGAGGAGCCGCCGGAACAGTGGCGGGAAGGCGCGGCGCGACGCGCAGAGCTCGATTCGGACCAGGAAAGGGAGCTTGCCGTCGGCGACGACGCCGGCGGTCAGCTCCGCGATGACGTCCGGCAGGCCCGCCGGAAGAGGCGGCGCGAGCTGCTCGAGCGCCGCGAGATCGGCGAGCCGCGCGCTCCCGTCGAGCGCGCCGCCGTCCCAGCCGAGCAGGCGGAGGGCGTCGCGCAGGGCGAGCAGGTAGCGGGCGACGCCGAACGGATCCTGCTTGCGGGACGCCGAGTAGGACCGGGAGCGGCCGTCGTCGTGCGCGTCGAGCCGGAGGCCGTACGAGGCGAGCCGCTCTGGCGCGGTCGCGATCTCCGCCGGGATTCCGACGATGCGCCCGAGCCGGCGCACGAGGCCGAGCGGGCCGACCGGCTCGAACCCGGCGCGCGCCTCGCCTTCGGCGAGCAGGTGACGCCAGGCGGTGCCGCCGTCGTGGGCGGAGAGGAGCAGGGTCAGCATGCGTGAGGTCCCCGTGCGGCCGAGCGAACATCATACGGGACGCACGGACACGGGCGCGACCCACCGCTCCTCGGGCCGATTCGCGTCCTGGCTGCCGGTCGTGGATGATGACCCGCTGAGCGCGGAGGGGAGGCCTTGCGCGCTTTTCGCCGACCAGGCTCGCCGGCTGCGGGAAATGCCTCATGCGCTTCAACGTTTTCGCCGCCCTCCCCGCTACCGCTTCGCCCGCTTGGACCTTGTCCAGCTTGACCCGCCTGTCGAGGCGTACGCTCGAATGTTCTCGGTGCCACGGACGGCCGGCGGCCCAGCGCGGGCGGACGGCCGTCTCGTGCGCAACCACCGCGCTCACATCGCGGCGCGCTGGCAGACGCTCAGCACCTGCACCGGTGTACTCTCGTTGACTGGCGGGTTCCCGAAGACGAATTGAACCGCTGGCCTTCGGATTCGTAGTCCTCATTGACCACGCGTGCAGGCGTGCGCGAAGACTACGGATGCGAAGGATTCACAATAGTTACGGCGGCAATGTCGACCACAGAAGGCAACCGGACTCGCACGAAATCGACACGGTTCACGGCAAGATTCCGTCAAAATCCTCGGATGGTGAAGTAGCCGTGGTCGGCGACTCCAGGCGTCGGTCAAGCACACGCCCTCGAGAGGGCGCACGCCCGTAGGCTTCGCCAAACGAGGACTGGGCATGGGCCTCACAGATCAAGCGTACCTGCAAAGTTGGACATCGGTGCAGCTTGTTCGGGACACCGTACTCGCCCCCCGTTCGTCGTCTGCAAGACCGGATCAAGCCCATCACACTACATCCTCGGCCTGCGACCTATGGGCGGCATCACTAGCCGCACTCGTACGGTCCGTACGGCACGGAGATCCCGGTCCACAACGCCCCCGTCCGCGGGGCGTTTGACCCACTTTCCATCTCGCCATTCCCCCCCTACTAAGGTTCCGTTCCAATCTCGTATCGATACCGAGACGGTGCTCCGTGGTTGGAAGTAGCGGCAGAACTCGCGGCTGTCCCGGAGGCGCGCCTCCACCACCGTGATTGCCTGCTGCATCGATTCGGACCGCCACGCGTAAATCGGCCACCAGCGGTATGCGGGGCCCGTGATTTCCGCGAGATACTCGCCAGGAGCCAGAGGAAACGGACACCATCCGGCGCGAATACGGATCGTCTCGACCCGCCTTGCTTCCTCCTCTGCAGCCTCCCGTTTGCGCCTTGCTCCTTCTTCAGCAGCCTCTCGCTTGCGCCTTTCTTCGTCTTCCGCAGCCCTCTTCTTGCGCCTTGCCTCCTCTTCCTTCCTGAGAAGGTAGTCGGTTCCTGCGTGGTCACATCGCAGAGGTCGAAGGCCATCTCTGTGCGGGACCCACCGCAGCGGCGAAGCGAGAACCTGGGCTGCCGCGAGTTCGATCCAAGGAATCGAAAGACCCTCCGCCTTCTCCTTGGTCACCGCGTGCGTATGGAGCACCTCAAGAGCGCAGAGAGGTCGCTGGGCGTCGTCCAAGAGTAGAACGTCCGCGCGAAAGCCATCCACCGTTCCCTCTACTCGAGCGTCCTTGACTTTATCGGGCAATGGCTGAGGAACTACCTTGCCGCATTCGGGACAGCGACGATGGATGACCGGTCGCTTCCCCGGCTCTGACAGGGATGCCAGAACGAGCTTCACCAGGAGGTACTTCGCGGCCGCATGCTCAATGCTCTCCTGAGAACACCGACCCTCATCGATATGAGCGAAGTGGCGAACCCGCTTCTCCCCGGCGCGAAGAATCAGGCGACTGCCACAGGCTGAATTCGGGCACCGAATGCCCTCGCTTGACGAAACGTCGTCAGGGGTAACAAGCTGCCCGTTCGCGTCGAGCGCCCATGGAACGCTGAGCAAATCTGGCCTCCGCAAGTCGAATGTTACCGAATGCCAAGGGAGCGCGAGGGGCTACTCATCGCCCAGAGGACGAGATGTTCCGGGCGGCTGGGAGTTCCGGCGTCGGTCGCTTCATGGGACACGGCGAGCACCCTCCCCAGTGCCGCAAGGATACAGTAGGGGACTGACGCTGCGCTGGGTGTCCCGGCCGCCCCAACTACAGGAATACCTCGATCACGGGGCCGACCGCTGCCTCCATCGAGTGCAAGGGACGCCCTCGAGCATGTGCCGACGGCGATGGTGTCGCGTGAGTAGTTGCCTTGAAAACGAGATGAGAAGTCTGCTTCTTGCAAGAACCACAGCCGGAGGCGGGGACTTAGAGAGCGTTCGCGACCGAGGACTCGCGACCGTTACTCCCACGGTAGTGGAAGTCACGGCGAGAGAGTCGTCGGTCCGTGACTAGCACGGACAGTCGTTTCATCAGTCTTCCCAGCAAACGCCTACGCGCGGCGCGAAGCGCGGGGGCCAACTGTCCGAGGATGACGATCCCTTCGCTGTCGGAATCACAACTGACGAGCGGCTTCGGAGACTACGGAGACACGGGCCGGTGCGGCAGACTGGTGATGAGACGTATGAGGCCGGTAATCATCGGATCGTGCTTATTGGCGGAAAGATGGTCTACTGCCAGTAGAATAGGGGTCTGTGGAGCCGGGCGATCGGTGTGACGGTCCACAGTTTCCGGCTCAAGACGCAATGCGTCCCACCCGGACGAGCTCCGGCGGCATGGGATTCGCCAGGTCCCACTCGATGGTGATCGGCCTCTCACCCTCTACACGTACCGGCTGGACCGGGCCGAGATAACGGAAGGCCATCGTCACGCCGGGTCGGGCGTCTGCACGCTCGCGGACGAACAGCAAGGGCGTGCATCCCTCGCTCTGCGGACTCAGGTGGCGGCGTCCCTGTTTCGACGCCTGGGTCGTACCCGCCTTCGATTGCCAGTGGAAACGCCGGTCGGAGAGCGGGAAATCCCGGTAGCGGAGGTGCTCCTTCTGCGCGGCGCTCTTCTCGAGAGTGACTAGGAGCATGTCGAAACGGCCGTCCGCCACCGGCTCGACGCCGGTGTAGAAGTCCCGAAACGTGCCGGCCTCGGTGCGACGCTCGAACGCGGCGCTGAGCTCGACGCCGAGGTAGCGGGCGTGCAGGACGAGCGGGTTCGCCGGCTCGAGGCGGAGATCAGGCGCGAGCACCGCGTTCTCGCGGGCGAGGACCGGGATTAGCGCCGCGACTTCTTCGCGGAGGAGTTCGTGACGGGTCCACGCGTTCCAGGCGTCGTTCCTGTTTGCGGCTAGCTCCCGCCCGTATAGGACCGCGAACAGCATATTCTGCGCGCGCTCCTCGAGCGCAACCTGCGGTCGCTCGAGGCGGAGGATCTTCTTCCACGTCTCCAGCCGGAGCCCGTCGCCGACGTGGGTCAGCTTGCAGATGTTCTCGAGCGCCTCACCTTCACCTGCCGCGAGCGGGCGGTCCTCCAGCCCGACGCTACGGCGCAGCTCGGTCCAGGAGCGCTTCTGCCTGTATATGACGTCCAGGCCGACCTCGGTCTCGAGAACGAAATCGTCGAGGGAAAGCCCCGAGTGCGCCGGCTCGCGAAGGAGCGCCCGGAGCTCATCGATGGTGTCCGGAATGGATCGCTCGAGCTGCTCAAGGACGTGGGTGCGCGCGATCTCGTCGAGGTGGAGGTGACAGCCCGCCGGGAGCTTTGCAAACCCGCGCTCAAGACCCTCGCGAAGTTCCCGCGGTGTCTTCCCGAGCATGCGGCGGAAGCGCTGATCGAAGCGGAATCCGTCATGCTGGCGACCGGTCAGATCGAAGACGACGAGCTCGGCCTTGTTGCGCGCGAGGCGGAGCCCGCGGCCGAGCTGTTGCAGGAACACCGTCGAGCTCTCCGTCGGACGGAAGAAGAAGAGCGTGTTGACGTTCGGGACGTCGACCCCCTCGTTGTAGATGTCGACGACGCAGAGGACCTGGATCTTGCCGAGGTTGAGGTCGCTCCTGGCCTGGCGCCGTTCCAACGCCGGTGTCTCGCCTGTGAGCACCTGTGCGCGGAAGCCTCGTCTTGCGAACTGTTCCGCGACGATCTCGGCGTGCCGGATGCTGGCGCAGAAGGCGATCGCCCGAAGCTGCTCCGGGCGAGCGACGTACTCGGCGACCGCCTTTACGGCGCGGTGCACGAACAGCTCGGCGGCCCCGATGAGCTTTCCGGCGAGCTCGTCGGATGCGTACCGTCCAGCGACCCAGCCCACGTCCCGGAGGTCCACGCCCTCAACTTCGAGCATGTAGTAGCGGAACGGCACGAGGGCCTGCGGGATGGCGTTCCAGATCCGGAGATTGCCGATCCAGGGCCGCGGGAAGAGATGGTCGTAGTCGAGGCCGTCGGCGCGCTCGGGAGTCCCGGTGAGGCCGAGGACCTCGGCGCGGTCGCCTACCTTCGCCAGGAACGACTCCCACTTAAACGCCGGCGAGTGGTGCGCCTCGTCGATGACGATCATGTCGAACCGCTTCGGATCGAGCCGGTCGTCACGGAGGGAGTCGATGGACGCGAAGACGTGATGGCCGATGGTGGGCTCCTGCCCCTGGTACAGGAGCTCACCGAACTCCGAGGACTGAAGAGCGGCGCGATACAGCGCTCGGGCCTGCTCTAGGATCTCGCGGCGGTGCGCGACGAACAGGAGCGTGTCGACCGTGCCCGCTTGGCGCAGCGCCACGTAGTCGAGGGCGGCCATCACGGTCTTGCCCGTACCGGTGGCGGCCACCAGGAGGTTACGGCGACGTCCGAGGGCGCGCGCGGCGGCGAGCTCCTCGAGGACGGGCTTCTGGAACGGCTTGGCCTCGAGCTCGATCAGCGCGTCGAGTCCGGGATCTCGGTCGGCGGCGGCGAGGCTTCGCGCGAGCCGTTTCCGGTGCGCCTCCTTCCCGGCTTCGAAGGGCTCGAACAGCGCCTGGTCAGCCCAGTACTGCTCGAAGGTCTCCGCCATTTGAGCCAGCAGCACCGGCTGGTCGCCTTCGGTGACGCGGACGTTCCACTCGAGGCCGTCGGTCTGCGCGGCGTGGGAGAGGTTCGAGCTGCCGACGTACGCGGTCGAGACGCCGCTCTCCCGGTGGAACACCCAGGCCTTCGCATGGAGGCGCGTGGTTTGGTCGTCGTAGGAGACCCGGATCGCCGAGTTCGGTAGCGCAGCGAACCGCTCGATGGCCCGAGCATCCGACGCGCCCATATACGTCGTCGTGAGAACGCGAAGTGGCCGCCCACGGGAGATGCAGTGGCGCTCGATAGCCGAGCGGAGCTTCTCGAACCCGCTCAGCTTCACAAATGCGCACAGTAGGTCGATGCGGTCAGCGCTCTCGAACTCGCTTCGGAGGTGGTCCAGCAGCGACTCGCCCTCGGCGTTGACGATGAGGTTCGAAGTGTGCAGGGACCCGCGCGGGAAGGAGGGCAGGGCGGCCGGCTTCGGAACGATCCCAAGGAGCCGCTCCGGCCGAAGCTGAACTTCGCCGTGCTTGAAGACGCGGGGCGCATGCCGGGCCAGGGTCCCGAGGACGTCCTCGGCCAGCTTGAGCGCTTTCGCGGATTCACCACCGAGCTCGTCCAGTGTGAGGTCGAGCGCGTCGCGGAGGAGCGCCGCAAGGGGCGGCGCCACGTCCGCGGACTTCTCGATATGCTTACGCTCGATCGCGAAGGTGGAACCGTCCAGCTGCTGCAGCTGCGCCTCGACTGCACCGGTGATGACCTCGTCGTAGATCCCAGGCGCGAGCCTGGAGCGGCGGAACGTGCCCATGCGAGCACGTTACTCGAGGAGCGGACACCAGAATATCGATGTGCGCGAAGTGGCGGTCGGTGCGGTCATCGCGTCGTCCCTTGGGGCGGCCCGAAGAGCCAGTCCGAGAGGCTGGCGATGTCCGGAACGGGTGCAAAAGCAGAGCGGGGAATCTGTCGAGTCGCTCTACGAAGGGTCTTCACTCCTTGCGCGTTGGCCTTCACGTGCCGGGCCATTCGGTAGCCGTCGAGCGGCGGCATCGGCCCACCGGGCGGGCCGCCCAGGACTAGGAAGCTCATGCCGACTCGGTGGCCGGGAGCTCTTCGACTAATACCAGACGACACAGCCGGACGGACCGCGGTGTCTGGAAGAACGGGAAGTGGGTTCGTCCGCTCAAGCTCGTCATCGCGCGCAAGCCCCGCGAGCGAGCGTCGTTAACGGCCCGCTGATCCATCGCGGAGCAGGGCTTCGGGCTTGCTTACGCTTTCGAGCTGATGGTGAAGGAACAGCAACGCACCAGCGCCAGCGGTGCTCGAACCCTACGCGCGGAGGTGGTCGCAGTTCAGGCTGCGAAGCCCGCCTTCCTGCCGTGGGCGCCATACGAGCGGGTCGACAAGGACCGCCTCTGCCTCCAGCTCGACCCAAGGAATCATGAACCGTGCTGCCTTGGGTTCATCGACTTCGTGTTCGTCGCGGAGTGTCAGGGCATCGTCCGCCGCGCGAGATCGATGTGGATCTTCTGGCCGCGAGCGGCACCACCGCGACCGGCTCTTCAGCTGGATCTGCCCGTGTCCGCCGCGTCGGCGTCCTCGGCGCCAGATCCAGGCTCCTTGGCCAGCCCTGGACTCGCATGGAAGCTCCCGTCAACTGGCCGGCCTCGTCAGGCTGGCGATGAAGTCCCTGTCGGCGACCGTCAGGTCCTCGGCGCATCCCTTCGCTTCCCACACGATGGCCGCGACTTGTGCGCGTTCGCAGTAATTCGCCACAGAGGAGTTCACCTCGGCTTCAAACGCCTCTCCTGTGGGCACCTTCAGCGCTTCCACAATTTGATAGCCGAAGCACCACGCGCGAAGTTCCTCAGAAACGATCGCGTGTCTCTCCGCTTCGGAGAGGGGGTTCGGCCGCCGCGACAACGCACTCTTGAGCGCGTTGTCGTACGCCGGTGCGTAGGTGGCCGACTCACGTGAAGTTGCCAGGACCTCCGGCGAGTTCCGGATATCTGACGCGAGCGAACTCTGCCACTTCGTGAACTCGACTACTGCTCGCATATACGTGGCGTCACGTCGCCCGGTTGAATGCGACCAGAAGTGACCCAGCTCGTGACATAGAGTGAACAGCGTGTCTCGAGGACTCCGGCCTGTCCGGATGTATATGAGCGCCGTGAGCTGGCGCGGATCGCGACTGGGTACGAACTCGCCCGGATGACCGAACGGTCGGTTGATTACGCGAAGGAGTCGCCAGCCATTGAGAGCGGTGGAAGGGGCGCGTTCCCTCAGGAGAGCGAGCGAAGCCTCGAAAGTCATGGGCGGCGTACTCCTCGACTGAATCGTCGCAGGGGCCTCGCGCACATCAGTCGTCCTTCGTCATCCGATGGTGGCAGTAGGAACACAGTCCATCGAAGTCTTGCTCCTCGACGGACAACGAATTCCCGCACAAGTTGCAGTTCTCGTAGCTGCGTCCCTCGCCGCACACCAGGCAGACGTCCGAGGCGACCACAAAGGTCTCGGAGCAGCAGTTGGGGCACACTGCCAGCGGCGGCTCGTCGCCATCCTTGGCCGCCTCGTACGCGTCGCCCGCATACTCGCCCTCAAGGGCCTTCTCCAAGACGCCTGGGAGCTCCGACCGAGCGCCGCAGGCTCGGCAGACAAAGGCTAGGTCGGCGTACTCGGTTCCGATCGCCTGTATCAACTCCGAACTGCATTCCGGACAGCATCGCCAGACCCTGAGCGTTTCCTGTGCCTCGTCAGGTACACCGATCACGCGGTCGATGGACTTTCGACACTCGTCTTCCAGTGCCTTGAAGGTCTCGGCTTGGGCCAGCATCTCCGCCCATGTTTTCTCAGAGAGCTCGTGGGCTGGCTCAAGCCCAAGCTGCTCCAGAATCCTCACAACAACCACGAACGTGTTCGCGATCGCCTCCTGCATCGTTGTGTGGGGATGCACGGATCGATGGTGCTCCACATCGTTCCGCAGGTCTCGCAACCGGAAGATTCGTTGCCATTCGACGTTGAATCCCAGGGGCTCGAGCCGCTCCCTGATATCTTCCAGGTCGACGGTCGACTTGCCCTTCCCGACGAACACAACCGCTCCGCCCACGGGCTTCGGAACTAACTTCTTGAAGATCAGCGCACCATCGGTTCCGGGCGGCGAGAGTTGGCGGAGCTTCTCCTTCAGCAGAAGCAGCACGCCGGCACAGAGGTTCCGAAGCGCCGAAGACACGCGCTGTGGTCGACCTTCTGTGAAATCTTCGATCCCGTTCTCGATGGCCTCGATCGCGTTTGCGAGAAGCGGATCCTTGGGCTGCTGAGGACGTGTAGCCATTCTCTTTTCGCGGTGGTTTGAGTGACGGACCGGCGCCGCATACCACTGCGCCGTGCTGGCGGCTCCCTGCCGTGGCGCGAGCAGCAAGCGTAGCCTACTGCGGGCGGAGGGGGTGGCGCTGCTCGTCGTCGGCTCTGACCAGGGCTGAGCCCCCCGCGTCTCACAGCCGTGGCCAGTTAGGATGCCAAGCCAGTCGGCGGGACACCGTGGCAACGAGCGCGACGTCACCGGTGACGTCGACGAGCAGCGCTCAGCAGCGGCTGCCCGAGAACCACGTAGATGCGTGTTGACATCCATGTAGCGTCCTGTACGCTGACATGTAGGTGCATAGCCTACATGGAGGTGCGGGGATGGCTGAGCAGCGAAGGGCAGTGAGGGCAGCGGTCGTGATGCCGAAGGGCGGCGTCGGTAAGACAGCGACGGCAGCGGCGCTCGCGTGGGGTCTTCGCGAGCACAAGAAGCGCACGTTGGTAGTCGACCTGGATCCGCAGATGGCCGACCTGAGCCTGGTGCTCGGGGTCGACAAGCTGCGCGTTAGCTACACGTCGCGAGAGTTGATGCTGCACCCGGAGCGCGAGTTCGCGCCGGTGAAAATCGACGAGTACCTCGACCTCGTGCCGGCCGACCCAGACCCGGTGCTCACGGAGATGCGGCTTGGGAAAGAGACGATGGTGAGCGGCCCCGTGAAGCTGCGGCGCGCCCTCGACAAGGTGGAGGCCCGCTACGAGTTCATCCTCTGCGACTGCCGACCGGGTGGCGGGGCGGTGATGGCTAACACGCTGGTCGCGTGCGAGCACATCATCGCGCCCGTCCAACTCACGCGATTCGCGGCGAGCTGCATCGTGGAGCTCAGCACGATCCTGGAGGAGGTGTTCGACGGGCAGGCGCGACCGCTCATCCGGTACCTGCCAACGTTCTGGACCAGCGACAAGGAGTCGGAGGAAGCGCTTGCCTTCGTGGAGGACAAGTGCCGCGGCGCCCTGTACGAGACGCGCATCCCGCGCGCCGTCGCGATCGCGCGCTCGATGGCCGAGGCCGCATCTCTGTTCGATGCGCGATTCAAAGACTCGAAGGGACCCGAGGCGTATCGGGTCTTCGTGCACGAGTTCCTTGCTCGGACGGAGGCGATCCATGTCTGAGGTCGCTCGAGTGTCCGCGGCGCAGCTCACGGATCGCGGAACGCAGGCCGACGCCGGGACAGCGACGCCCAAACCGCGGCTGTCGCTGAATCAGATCTTCGGCGGAACGGGGAAGGAGATATTCGAGGTCCCCATCGAGCTTGTTCGCCGCGACGAGTCTCAGGCGCGCGAAGAGTTCGACAAGGGACGTCTCGAGGAGCTCGCGGCCAGCATCCGGCAGGAGGGGATCATCGAGCCGCTCGAGCTGCGGCCGGACGCGAGCCAGGACGGGCACTTCGTCATCATCTGGGGCGAGCGGCGCTGGCGGGCGGCACAGCTCGCGGGGCTCGCAACCGTTCCCGCGCTCATCAACCGCGAGCCCAAGCACGTTCGGCGCCGGCAGCTCTACGAGAACGTGATGCGGGCGGACCTCAACACCGTCGAGCTCGCGCGAATCGTCGCGCAGACGATGGAGGAGGACGGGCGCGACAGCAAGGGAATGGCCGAGCAGCTTCACTGGCCGCTCCGGAAGGTCCAGCGCCTCGTCGAGATTCACGAAGCGCCGGCCGTGGTGAAGACGGCGATGGTCAAGGGAGTCGTCGTGGATGGTGAGCGGCGGATTCTCTCGAGTCGACACGCGCTCGACATCATCCGCGCGTACCGCCACTACGTGCGAGGCGACAACACGGAGGGGAAGGAGAAGGCGCTCGTCAAGCTCGAGAAGCTCATCTCGCGCGTCCTCGCAGACGACTGGTCAGCGAAGAAGCTCCAAGGGTACGTTAGTGCTCTCGCGCGGCCCGAAGGTGAAGCGGCAGCGTCTCCCGAGCTGGCCCGAGGGAGCGATGGCGCGAAAGGCGGAGCGGAGGGAGCCGCTGGCGCCGTGGCTCCAGTCTTCGAGCTGTCGGACCAGACCTTCGTGATCGATCTCGCACAGGCGCGCAATGGTGCGCTCGACTCCGCGACGCGCGAAGAGCTCGTGGGATGCCTGCGGCGCCTTCTCGCGGAGTTCGACATCTCGGAGTAGCACCCAGCCATTCACACGGGTTGACGGTTCGACGCGGCCTCGGCAAACAAAGCCGAGGCCGCGCTCGTTCAGAGTCGCACGGAGGGGTGAGCAGGACCGCTCAGGCCGCATCGCGCACGAGATGGAACTCAGCGCGTCGGCCGACGAGTTTGATGGTCTCGACCCTCCTCCCGAGGTGAGCTCCGATGAGCAGGAAGAGCAAGCCGCCGACGACCTCGCCGAGGCTCGAGCCTGTCCGTCACAAAGGGAAGCCCTGAAGCGGGTGACTGAGATCGAGACGTCGTACGTGGTGAAGGTGACCGCGCCCGCCTACGAGGATGTCCTCGAGCCCGAGCAGCTCGCCGAGTACACCGTTCACCCATCCGGTTCGGCCGCAAGGTTGAGCCCGGTGAGCCAAGACGGCTCGTTGAACAGGATAACGAAGGCGAGCATCGCGGCCAGCAGCGCCATGGCCGAGATGAGCGACCAAGACCGCCTCATCAGCCACAATCTCACGTTCCAGTAGAGCGAACTCCAGCGTCGCACGGCGGCATCATGCACGCTGCGTCCGACAGTCGGCGCGCTCGTTCTAGGTGTACGCGCCGCCTCCCACGGAGTGTCCGCCCGGGCCGGTAGAATCGCGGGCGCGGCAGCCCGCTAGTGATCACCGTCGCTCGTCGGTCCAGCGGCTTCGGACTGTGCCGCGTCCGCGTCCGCACGGAGCGACCACGCGACGGCGTGGTAAGCCATCCGAACGAGAGTGGACGTGCCCGGGGGCAGTTCGGCGCACGCGGTATGGACCGACTGTGGAACATCGCCCCTTGGAGTCCCCGCGGCTCGCCACACTTCCATCTCCTCGTCCAGTAGTTCGCCGGGCGTCGTTCCGGCCGTCGTGGCGCGCTTCTCGAAGGCTTCGACCATCTCCCTCGGGAGGGCGCGTGGGAGGGCTCGCTTCGCCTCTAGGTAGTCTCCGTCGACTATCTCGAATCGCGTCGAGAAGGGTTCCAGCACTCCCAAGCACGGCAACCCAGGCTGCAACTCGTCGATGACGCTCAGCATGTGATCACAAAATGCCGTCGTTTCGCCGACGATCGGGTCCACGTTGAAATGGACGTGACCGATCGAGAGTGACACTCGGCTCACCCAGCGATTTCCCTGTGCGTCGAACACGCCGGCGTGGAATTCGATGCCGGGACGCATCACTCCAAGGAAGGTCGTGTGCAGCGTCCGATCGTCCGACGCGCTGACCCAGCTCAGCGAGCCCCACACCGGGAATCGGTTGACCTCGGTCTTCGATACCTCTCCGCGAAGGTGCTGAACGTAATGCCTGAACCGCTCCGCGATCGCCGTCGCGTCGAGGAACGCGCGAGTGCAGGACCCGGCCTTCTTGTTCACGCCCGGCATCCCCTCGGCGAGGTCCCGGACGCGATGCACTACGTCCACGATCTGCCAAGCCGTGGCGACGGCATGGACCGCACCGCCCATCGAGTTGGGATACAGCTGCAGCCGAAGCGTCTCTAGCTCCGCGTGCTCGCGCTGAAGGATCTCGCGCGAGAACCAGAAGCCGTCGCGGAATCGCATGAGCCGCGGATCATCCCTGACGTGCATCGCTCTCTCCGCGGCACACAAACCACTGCATCGCTTACAGACTGATCCGCTGGATCATCTCCAGCACCCCACTGCTCACGAGATTTCCGAGGGCGTTGGAGGCGACGCCCTTCATCCCGTTCAGCAGCAAGCGGATCCTGCCCGCATCGGGCGGTGAACGCTTCGCTTCCTCTTCCAGCGCGCGGGCCGCCTCGACCATCTCCTTCGCGGCCTCGACGGACAGGTCCATCCTGTCCGAGAGCGCCTGCACCTGCCGCGCAAGAGAAAGGAGCAACTCGATCTGGCCTTGCGTCACCTGGCCCGTGACGTTCACCGTGGCCCCCGCGGCGATCGGACCGATCGCGCCCACCATCGAACCGATGGAGCCGATGTTGATGTGGACCCCAGCCGCCTTCTCCTGATCCTTCGTCGAGAAGGACATGCCGTCCCCGCGAACGCCGACAGCCTCCAGCTTCATCGCCCAATCGAGAATCCGCGTCCGCACCTCGTCGAGAATTCCCGCGAGTGAGGGCAGGCTCACTTCCATGCCAGCATCGGGGACCTCCAGGTCGAAGTGCTTCCCGAGGTCCGCCACGACGGCCGCCGGGTACGAGAACATCGCGCCTCCGCCCTTCTCGCTCCGGGCCAAGATGTCCATGATCTCGCTGATCGGCTGCCGCGTCTTTCGCTTCGACGCCTTCTCCTGCGTCTCCGGATCTCCAAAGATGAGGGGCACCCACCCGTGGTACGGGTTGAAGTACCTCGGCTTCCCGGAGATCTCGCGGTAGCTGGGGATCTCGGCGCCCGCGGGATACCCGCTGAGCTCGTGCTCGATCCATTCCGCGGCGTCGCTCACCTTCAGCTTCATCGCCACCGCCTTCGCCTTCCGAAGCAGGTCCGGGATCGACGCCTTCGGGTCCAGCGCTTCGCGCTGAAGTTCTTCAATCAGAGAGGCCATAAAGCTGTTCAATAGCGCACTAGACTGACTTGCGCTCCGCCATGGGTGTCTGTGCGCCGCGGGGTAGGATCGTCGCGCGTGGGCAGCCTCGGGCCGATTGGTCGTGGGCGGGCGCGGCCTTCGACGCGCCGGCCCGCGTGCTCTAGAGCTGCGCACGATGGGTCTTCAGCCGAACGCCGGCGTCCACGCAGAGTTGACGTCACCGGTGACGTCAGTCTTGACCGTCGACAATCGGTGGAGCGAGAGTGCCAGTAGGCACCTATTAGGCACCCTGTAGGAACCTTGACAGCTGGTGCCGAATAGGGTGCCATGTCGGTTAGACACCTACATTGGCACCCAATTCGGCGCCCTGTTCGGCACCCTGAGCCAGTCTAAGTCGCGGAAATGGCTGTCCTTGCACCACCCAGTTGGCGAGCGCGAATCGAGTAACGGTGCGGGTCTCAGTTTCCCGACCCCTCTCCCCCAACCACTGGGGAGAGGGGTCGGGAAACTGGGACCTGAGTTGGAGAGGAGAAAAAGGGGGGGGGTGGGGCAAGGACAGGGAGCAGGTAGGTAAACGGAGAGTGATGGTGAGGATGAGGGTGGGGTAGGGGTTAAGGGGTTAGGGATTGGTGGTGGTGACGTGGTTGGTGGGCCGGGGTGGCGGGGTTGGTAGTGGTGGCGTGGATCGAAAAGAGCACGGACGCGACGGTGACAATCGTCGGGCGCTCGATGGCGAGCGCGGCGGGTGTGAGCTCGAGAGGAGCCTGGACTCGAGAATGGATGTCTCGTGGAAGCCGGGGACGACGATCTGACTGAAGGCCGAGGAAGCGAGGGAGGGACTGGAGATGCTTGGCGTGGATGAGGTCGCGGAGCTCGCCGTTCGGGCGGCGGTCGCTTCCGTCCCGAAATCGGCAAGCGCGAGCGCCCGCTTCACCGTGTCGCTCGTGCTCGGCGCGGATGCCGCGCCGGCCGAAGACGGTGAGATCGTCGCCGCAGTGCGTCGACGGCTCAAGGCCGACGGACCTCCGGTGCGCTACTCGTTCGACGTAGAACGCTCCGCGGCAGGAGCGAGCCGCGTGGACGTCCGCGAGCGCGTCGAAGCGGTTGCGCTGATGCCGCGCGATTACGACGTGCTCGGGTTCCTTGCGATCGCGCGGCGCCTCAGGGCGGACCAGCTCATCGCGCTCTCGTTCCCCGGCCGCCACATCACGATCGTCTACCGGCGTCTCGCGATGCTCGCCGCTGCGCTTCCAGGCGGGGGTGGCTACGTTCGACAGGACTTCTTCTTCGGCGCGCGGCAAGAACGCGCGAAGGTGGCCGCCTGGTCGCTGACGAACGACGGGTTCAACGCCGTCGCCCCGCTCCTCCCCTACCTCCGGGCGTACTCGACGGCGCCGGCCGTGGTCGCGAGTCTCCAGCACGACCTCTGGTTGAACGACCTCTTCGTCGCCATGGCGACCGCGCGAGGGGCCCCGGTCAGTCCGGGGGATCTGCCGTTCCGGTGGCTGTGCGACACGGACCGCCCGATCGCGTTCCGGACGCTCGACGACGACGCGGAGTTCAAGACGAACCTGCTGCGCCCGGATGCCATCGTGGAGCTACCGCTCGCGAAACGCCGGATCTTCATCGAGGCGGAGCGGGGCACGCACACGATCTCGCCCTCGAGCACCATGAATACCGGGGCGACGACGATGAAGGCGCGCCGCTACGGGCTCTTTGTGGCCGCTCCCATCGGCCCGGAGGCCCGGACGACCGCGTACCGCTCGGCGTTCCCGGACGGATATCGTCCGGAGCTGCTCTTCCTTGTCCACTCGGAATGGCGGCGCGTACACGTGCTCGAAGCGCTCCAGGCGGCGCGCGGCAAGGACGCAAATCCGCCCGACTTTCCGCTGCACGTCATGACGTTCGAGCAGGCGCGGGAGTTTCTGACGTCCGCCCTCCCTGCAGAATGGACTCCGGCTCCGGCGCCAGCGAAACCGCGGGTGCACGCAAGGGTGACGGCACAGAAGCCTGACGAAGCGGGCCAGGGCGCGCCGGCTCCGAGGCCGCGGGTCAGGCTCGGCGACGCGCAGCTCCTCAAGGACGGGTTCAACGTCCTTCTCGACGAGCTCAAGGCGCGGGGCGGTACGAAGGACCTCGGCGTCGAGGTGAAGAGCACCGTCCGGAAGACTCGCGAGTTTATCGTATGGCTCATGCAGGGCGCGGCCGCGGGCTCGGGCAGGAAGTGGTCCGGGACAGAGAGGCGCCAGCCGCGTACGCCTGTCGAGACATCCCGACGATAGAACTAGGAACGGGGCTGACGCGGGAGCAAGCGCGTTGCGCCGGCGGCTCCCGCTGGCTCGCCGACAGAAGCGTCGGCGCCGCGCGCGGTCCGCCTGAGGACCGGCAGGGACGGCCGGTGATCGAAGGCGAGCGGCGCCGAGGCGGGACCACGCCGGCTCGCCGACAGAAGCGTCGGCGCCGTGCGCGGTCCGCCTGATGACCGGCAAGGACCGGCCGGCGATCGAAGGCGAGCGGCGCCGAGGCGGGACCACGCCCGCGCGCCGACAGAGGCCTCGGCGACGCGCGCGGTCCGCCTGAGGACCGGCAAGAACCGGCCGGCGATCGAAGGCGAGGGGCGCCGAGGCGGGACCACGCTGGCTCGCCGACAGAGGCGTCGGCATCGCGCGCGGTCCGCCTGAGGAAACGGGCGGAAGAGGCGGGCGATCGACGGCGCGCAGCCGCCGAGGCGGGACCGCGCCGGCTCGCCGACAGAGGCGTCGGCATCGCGCGCGGTCCGCCTGAGGACCGGTAGGGACCGGCGTGGGCGATCGACGGCGGGCGGCGCCGAGGCGGGACCACGCTGGCTCGCCGACAGAGGCATCGGCATCGCGCGCGGTCCGCCTGGGGAATCGGGAATGAACCGTTGGCCAGGCCCGGTCGAGATCGAGCCCAAGAACCAACTCTGGCGCGCAGCGTGAGGCGACGGCGGGCGCCACCGCGCCGCCCTCTGGACGAGGCGGCGCGGTGCCGCCCACCACAGGAGGTCGCCCGTGAAGGCGAGTGCCACTGCGAACAAGAAGAAGGCCGGCCCCAAGCCGCGGCCGGCGAGCCCCGAGCCGCAGATCGTGCGGCTCATAGCGATCGACGACATCGACCCGTCGCCGCTCAACCGGAGCGCTCGGAACATCGACGAGCTGGTCGCGTCGGTTCGCGAGCACGGCGTCCAGCAGCCGATCAAGCTCCGGCCGAAGGGCTCCCGGTTCGAGATCGTTTACGGCGAGCGGCGGTACCGGGCCGCGAAACAGGTCGGACTGAAGGAGCTCCCGGCCACGGTCGAGGACCTCACCGACGAGGAGGCGCACGAGCTCCGCATCGTGGAGAACGCGTGCCGGGAGGACCCGCACCCGCTCGAAGAGGCGGAGGCGTACGAGGCGCTGCTCGCGATGAAGGATGGCCGCGGGCGGCCGCTCCACACCGCCGACACTCTCGCGAAGCTCGTCGGTCGGTCGGCGCAGTACGTGTACGCGCGGCTCAAGCTCACAGCTCTGGTGCCCTCGATGCGCGAGGCGTTCTGGAAGGGCGAGCTCACGACCACGACCGCGTTCCTGGTGGCGCGCGCGGTGCCGTCGGCCCTGCAGGACGAGGCGCTCCGGGAGGTGCGCGAGGAGTTCCAGGACGCCGAGGAGGGCGAGCCCTTCCCCGCCAACGACCTCGCGCACTTTCTGGAGCAGCGCTACCTGACGCGGCTCGACCGCGCGCCGTTCGGCCTGGACGACCCGAAGCTCCTCCCGGAGGCGGGGGCGTGCGCCAAGTGCCCGAAGCGAAGCGGGAACCAGCCGGGCCTGTTCACGGACGCGCCCGCCGCGGACACCTGCACGGACATCGTGTGCTTCCGCAAGAAGGTCGCCGCGCACGGCGAGAAGCTCGCAGGCGAGGTCCGCGCGAAGGGCGGTACGGTTCTTACGGAGCAGCAGTCGAACGCGCTCTACCAAGGCGGCCGGCAGCTCCCGTGGAACAGCAAGTACGTGGACCTCGACGCTACGTGCTTCGAGGACCCGGAGCGCCGGACGTGGCGGCTGCTCCTGGGCGACGTCTGCCCGAGCCCGACGCTCGCGACCGACGCCACCGGGACGCCGCACGCCCTCGTCGCGAAGGCCGACGGCGTGGCCGCGCTCGCCGCGGCGGGGGTAGAGTTCGTGCGGCGTAAGGACGCCGGCGATTCCGCCGATGCTGGCGCCGACGACCTGGGCGAGACAGGCGAGGAGCGTGCGGAGGCGAGCCGCCCACCTCCCGATCCGGCCGCAGCGCGGGCGGCGGCGGAGCTGCGGCGTGCGACCATCGCGAACATCCTCTCGGCGATTGTCGCGGCCGCGGAGGCGCGGCCCGCCGATGATTCGACGTTCGCGACTCTCGTGTTCGACGCGATGACCCACGGCGGCTACCACGACGCGGTGGCGGACGCGGTGAAGCGGCGCGGGATCGAGCGGGAGAAGGGCGCGACGCCCGAGGCGGTGCTCTCCGCGCACGCGAGCGGTCTGCAGGGTGCGGCGCTCCGCGCGCTCGTCCTCGAGCTCGCGATCGGCCGCGGGGCGTACTTCGCCTGGTCGTCGAAGTACTCGGATCGGCTCACCGCCGCCGCGGCCGCTTACGGCATCGACATCGCGGCCGTGGAGAAGACGACCGCCGAGCAGGTGGCGCAGCGCCGTGCCGGGCGCGGCGCGCGGAAGCCGAAGAAGCCCACGTCCGTCAACTGACGGCGTCCGGGCGGTCACGCCAGGACGCAGGAAAGCCCGCCGCCGTCCCTGTGGCGTCGGGCTCACCGCCCCCCGGGGCTCACGCCCCGGGGGTTTTTCACCTCCAGCTGCGCGCCCGCCCCGGTGCGAGGTCGTCACCGCGCCGCCCGGCTCAAGCGGGGCGGCGCGGTGCCGCCTCCTCACTCCGAACAGGGAGGCCAACATGTCCGTAGAGCTCATCCGTTCCTACACACTCACCGGCGGGAAGCACGTCGGCGATCTCCTCTGGTGGACCCTCGCCGACGCGAGGATCACGCGCAGCGTTCTCGAGACCGTCTGGAGCAACGCCGGGCTCGCCTCGAACCTCCTGCCCGAGCCGCCGACGCCCGAGAAGGCGCTCCGGACCGCGGTCCGCGAGGCGCAGGTCGGGCAGCACGACCACCTCCTCCGCCTCGGAAAGGAGGACGACGACGAGATCGTCTTCGCCGTCGTCGCCGAGACCCGGGACGGCGCCGGGAACGTCTCGCTCGCGCAGGCCGCGCGGATCCGGCTCGACCGTGCGCGGCCGGCGAAGCTCGCGTCCGACCGACCCGGGCACGATCTCGTCGTCGCGGTGTCCGCCGCCTACGACCGACTGCTCAACACGCACACGCCGGACGACGTCCGGCGTGCGCTCGTGAAGACGCTCAATTCGTGCGCCGCTGTGACGCTGCGCGATCACGGCGGCGTTTACTGGGTGCCGGCGCCGTACGCGGACACGCTCCGTCGCCTGCGCGATGCGGTGTCGAACATCGGCGCTTCCCGCCTCGACGTGGTTCCCATCCACGCCTCGCCCGAGGCGACCGCCGCCCTCGGCGACGCGGCGCGGGCGTCCATCGACGAGGAGATCACGGCGCTCCGCGCCGAAATCGAGGGCTTCCTCTCGGATCCGCCGGAGCGCGCGTCGACGCTGGCGCGGCGGCTCGAGACGTTCGAGGGCCTCCGCGCGAAGGCCCGGCTCTACCACACGGTCCTGCAGGTGCAGGTCCAGGACCTCGAGACCGCGCTCAACAAGCTGACCCTCCAGGTGGAGGGGATGCTCCAGACGAAGGCCGCCTGATCGGCGCGCGAGGAAAGACCATGACGACCACCGCGCATACGCATCTGCAGCAGCTCCGCAGCGACCTTATGACCCGCTTCCCCGAGCGCCGGGACGCCATCGACGGCGGGCTCGCGGCCGTGCTCGCCGGCGAGCACGTCCTCCTGCTCGGCCCTCCGGGCACCGCGAAGAGCGCGCTCGTCCGCGCCATCGCGCAGGCGTTCGGAGGGACGTACTTCGAGCGGCTCCTCACCAAGTTCTCGACGCCGGAGGAGCTGTTCGGGCCGATCAGCCTGAAGGCGCTCGAGCACGACCGGTACCAGCGCGTCACCGCCGGGAAGCTCCCCGAGGCCGAGTTCGCGTTCGTGGACGAGGTCTTCAAGGCGAACTCGGCGATCCTGAACTCGCTCCTCACCGCGATGAACGAGCGGCTCTTCCACAATGACGGGACGCCGACGCAGATGCCGCTCGTCGCGCTCTTCGGCGCGTCGAACGAGCTGCCCGACGGGAAGGAGCTGGAGGCGCTTTTCGACCGGTTCCTGCTCCGATTCGACGTCCAGTACCTCCTGCGCCCGAGCAGCTTCCGGTCGGTGCTGCTAGCCCCGGAGCCGGCGTGCTCCGCAGCGCTTTCGATGGCGCAACTTCGCCTGGCGCAGGCGGACGTGGCGCAAGTGAAGGTGACGGACGAGACGGTCCAGGCGCTCATTGCGATCCGGGACAGCTGCCGCGCCGAGGGGATCGTCGCGTCCGACCGGCGCTGGAAGAAGACGCTCAAGGTCGTCCAGGCGACCGCGTACCTCGCCGGCCAGGCGGCCACCACACCGGAGGACCTCCTCGTCCTCACGCACGCGCTCTGGCGTGAGCCGAAGGAGTACTCGAAGGTCGCGCACATCGTCGGGCAGCTCGCGGACCCGGTGAGCGCGAAGGCGGCCGAGGTCCTCGACGCCGCCCGCGAGACCGCCGCGCGCGTCGCCGCGCTCCGCAACACGGACCGGAAGAGCTACCTCGCCCAGGCGGCGCAGGCGCTCGAGGAGTTCAAGGCGCAGCAGGTGAAGCTCAAGGACCTCGCGAGCGGGGCCGGGCCACGTGCGAAGCAGGCGCTCGGCGACGCCGACCAGGAGATCGCGCAGCTCCACTACGAGCTCGCGCGGGCGGTGAGCGCCGGCCTCGGCCTGGGCGGAGCCCGCTGACGCGTTCGGCCCGTGCGCGGCCGCCGCCCTTCCGGGCGGCCGCGACGGGCCGCACGGCACGAACGGAGGCTGACATGAAGCGACTTCTCTTCGACATTTCGCGATGGCACCTGATGCTCCATCGCGAGCACCGTCAGCTCGCGCGCGCCAACGAGCGCGACAGCGCACAGCTTCGGCTCGAGGACGAGCTCTTCGAGCGGCTCTATACGGGGGAGGGGGAGCGGATCCCGCCGAGCCGGACGAACCCCGCGCTCCGCGCGTGGGCGGAGCGGGTCCACGCCACTTGCGACCAGCTGCCGGCCTTCGCGCGGCTCGCCGCGGAATGCCGCGGCGATGCCGCAGCGTCCGCCGCCGCGGTCGAGGTGCTCCTCCGCGAGCTGAACCTGCCCCCGCCGGAGGAGCCGGTGCCGCCGGCTCCGCCGGGCGTCGTCGGCAACGATCCGCTGCGGCGGCCGCTCGCGGCCGCCTGCGCGGTCGCCGCGCGCGTCGTGGAGAACCTGCGCGACGCCATCGACGGGCTCGCGTACGTGGCGTTCCAGGGCGGGCACATGCCGGGCACCGGGACTCACGAAGGCACGCCGCATGAGCACGCTGCTGTGAGGCCGCTCGCGGCCCGGCTCAAGCTCGACGAGCGCCTCCGGCGCATCGCGGCTCTCGCCGGGCGCTTCAAGCGCATCGCGGCGAGCAAGCGACGCCAGCGCGTGAAGCACGGCGCCGACGAGGTCACCGACGTCGAGCAGGGCGCGGACCTCGGCCGCGCCCTGCCAGTGGAGCTGGCGAAGCTCACGCACCGCCTCCTGCGGCTCGACTTCATGCGCGCCGTCCTCGAGCGCCAGGCGCTCCAGTACCGGCTCGAGGGCACGGCGTCCCTTGGTAAGGGCCCGCTCGTGGTGCTGCTCGACAAGAGCGGCTCCATGGACGGGCCGCGGGATGTCTGGGCTACTGCCGTCGCGCTGGCGCTCCTCGACCAAGCGCAACAGGAGCGCCGCACATATGCGCTACTCGGGTTCGACAGCCGCGTGAAGTTCGAGGCCGTCGTGAACCCCGCGGACGCGTTGCCCGAGGAGGGTCTGTTCGTCTCGTGCGGCGGCGGGACGGAGATCGCCGCCGCGATCGACCGAGGGCTGGAGATCATCCGTACGCACCCGGGTGCGCTTCGGAACGCCGACATCGTGCTCATCACGGACGGCGGCTCGGACGCGAGCGAGGCAGGAAGGCTGCGCGAGAGCGCAGCGGCGCTCGGCGTCACGATCCTGGGGCTCGGGATCGGGGTCGAGCGCGAGTGGCTCCTGCCGTGGTGCGACGAGGTCCACGCCGTCACCGACCTGTCCACCGTCGACGACGCGAGCGCGACCGCCCTGTTCGCGGCGTAGCGGTGGGTGTGGCGGCGGCTGGCCACCGCGTCTCCGAGGCGCGCGCGAGGGCTCGCCTTACTGCCGCCGCCGCTCCGCCGGGCACGGCCCGCGCCAGCTCGCGAACAGCCTCGCTATCACGGGCCGGCAGGGCGGAGCGACGGCCAGGGCGAACCCTCGCGCGCTCGTGGGCTGCACCGCGCCGCCCGTCCCGGGCGAGGCGGCGCGGTGCTGCCCACTACAGGGAGACGCAATCACATGGACAGCCTCATCCCGACGAACCCGGCGCTCCAGCACGAGATCGAGGAGGAGTTCGGAGAGCTGCAGCTCGAGATCGTTCACTGCGAGCTCTGCGGGGACTATCACCCGCCGGAGCTGCACCTCGCGCGCTACAGCGCGTTCGAGGACGACGAGCCCGCGGAGGCGTGTGGCGCCGGGCGCCCCCGGGGGGGGGGGCGCGGTTGGTCTCCCGTGCTGTCGGCACCGCGCCGCCGCTCACGTGAGCGGCGCGGTGCCGCGTCCAGCACGAGGAGCCGAGACATGAGCCGAATCGCAACAAGCCTCCTGGAGGAACAGCTCACCCTGGCGCGTCGCGTCCTGAGCCCGCCGGCCGCCAACGCTCGAGAGATCGCCGCCGAGGACATCCTGCGACTCGCCAGCGTCACGCTCGAGTTGCACAGGAAGCTCAGCAACGGGACCCCGTTCCCGTCTGTGTGGCTTGCAGGCACCTTGGGGGCGCCCGGGGAGCGCGCGAAGGGATCGTGAGGGCCCGCGGTCGACCGCGAGCGCGCACGCCGCCGCCGGGCTTCACCGCGGCAGCTCCCGGGGGCGACGCCGGTCGGCGGCTAACTGCGCCTCGGGCGTCGGGAGCGCCGGTCGCGCCAGCGAGCGCAAGAGGCGCGCTCGCCGTCACGCCCGGCGACACGCCCGCCGCTTCGGCAACGCCGCCGCCCGTCGTCGCGGGGCCGGCACCGCCCCGCCCATGCCTGGGCGAGGCGGCGCGGTGCCGCCCCCACACACAGGGAGCTGCCACGATGAAGCCCTTCACGATCCTCGGTTACAGCGCGAACGACGAGGTGTTCTGCCCCGCGTGCCTCCGGTCCACGACCGGGCTCGGGCCTTCCGACACCGACTACAACGGTCGGCCGATTCTGCCGCTCTACGGAGCGGACGAGACCGTGCAGGAGGAGTGCTGCACCTACTGCGGAGCGTCGCTCCTGGAGCTGCGGCTCGTCGCGGAGGCGGAGCGGGAGCGGACCAATCCGGAGCTGCACGTCGAGAAGACCCGCCACCGCGGGCGGCAGCCGGCCCTCCGGTTCGACCGGGTGCCGCCGGCGAACATCCGAACCGAGCTGAAGCAGGCGGGGTGGCGCTGGGATCCCGTGGCGCAGCTCTGGTGGTGGCCGAAGGGAGCCCCGGTCCCGGTGCCCGCGTCGCTGAACCTCCCGCCGCCGCCCGCGAAGGTCGTCGCGCGGCCGCCGACGATCCGCAGGCGCGAAGCGACAGCGGCGCAGGCGTGAGCGCCTGAGCAGGAGGTCGCGCGACGCCGCAGGACGGCGCCGTGCCCCCTCATGACGAGAAGAGGAAAGGCGGCTGACGCCGCAGCAAGCGCGGTGCGCCGGCGGCCCCCGCCGGCGCGAGGTTTCGTGGGCGCGCTTCGCGCGCTTCCTAAGCGAGGACCGCGCCAGCCACGGGCCGCCCGGTGAAGCTGGGCGCCCCGCGTCCGTCACGGCCCTCGCCCGGGCACACGCCCCGCCATCGTCGCTCCCGCCGCGGAGCACGCCGATGAGCGCCGCGGCCAAGTCCTGCTGCCACGCGCAGAGCGGGGCGTGCGCCCTGCCTCGGGGGTGAGTGAGCGGGCGCGGTCAGAGGCCCGGCTCCGAGGAGAACGGGATGGCCAAGAACGAGGTCAGGGAGCGGTTGCTGATGGACGGGCCCGGGGCCCTGTCGGACGCGGACCTGCTCACGCTATGCGGCGCGGGAACCCTGTCCGCCGTGAGCGTGCGGCAACTCGCCTGGGTCAGCGTCGGCGAGCTTCGGCGCCTCGGGCTCGCAGAGTCGCGGGCGGTGGCGCTCGCCGCGGCGTTCGAGCTCGGCCGACGCGGCGCGTGGGCGCCGCCGCGGCGTGGGGAACGGTGCCTCGATCCCCAGAGCGTTTACGAGCTCATGCGCCCGCTCGCGCATGCGCCAGTGGAGGAGTTCCACGTGGTCCTGCTCGACGTGCGCGGAAGGCTCCTCCGGACGGAGCGTGTCGCGAAGGGGTCGCTCACCCAGTGTCCGGTGAACCCGCGCGACGTGTTCCGGACGGCGGTCCGCGAGGCGGCGCACGGCATCGTCTTCGTGCATAACCACCCAAGTTCCGTTATGCGGACTCCGGCGTTATGCGCAGCGGCCTCCGCGATCGCGCGCAGGCGTGAGATCCCGGCGGCGGTTCGTCCCCATAATCAGGCCGCCGCCGAGGTGGCGTCGTGAGCCGGCGACCTGCCCT
>NZ_JAKZLF010000030.1 GCF_022808855.1 Anaeromyxobacter soli | reverse complement strand
CCCTCGCCGCCGAGGTGAACGACGCGCGCGCGGCCGCGGAGGCGGCGGACGCGGGGCTCGCGCCGGCGCGGGCGGACGCGGCGGCGGCGCGCGCCCGGGCGGCGGAGCTGGAGGCTGCGCTCGAGGAGGAGCGCGAGAGCGCGCTCGAGCTTCGCGCCGCGCTCGATCGCGCGCGGGCGGCCGAGCCCGAGCGCGCCCGCGCGGTGCAGGAGGCGCGCGCCGGGCTCGACGCCGCCCGGGCGGAGGCGCAGGTCGCGAAGGCGGGGCTCGACGCGGCGCTCGAGCGCGCCATCGCGAGCGAGGCGCGGGCGTCCGAGCTGGAGGAGGCGCTGGAGGAGCGCGGCGCGACGCTCGCCGCCGCCGAGGCCGGGGCGGCGACGGCGGCCGGGTGGATCTCGGCCGCGGAGGAGGCGCTCGCGACCGCATCCGCGGAGCGCGACGCCGCGCGCGCCGCGCTCGCCCGGGCGCAGCTCGAGGCGGGCGCGCTCGGGCAGGCGAGCGCGGACTCCGCCTCCGAGATCGAGCGGCTCCGCGCGGCGGTCGAGGCCGCCACCGACGAGGGCGCGCGCCACGCGGCCGACGCCGCGGCGGCGCGGGCGGAGCGCGACCTCGCGCGCGGCGCCGCGGCGGCGCTCGAGGAGCGGATCGCCGCGCTCGAGGCGGAGGCGGCGGCGCGCGCCGCGGACGCGTCCGCGCGCGAGACGCTCGAGGCGCAGGTGGCGGAGCTCGGGGCGCGGCTCGAGGCGGAGGGGGAGCGGCTGCGGATCGCGGAGGCCCGCGCCGCGGAGGCCCACGCGCAGCTCGAGGGCGCCGTGGAGGCGGCGCGGGCGGCCGCCGACGGGCGGGCGGCGGAGGCGGAGGAGGCGCTCCGCGCGGCGGAGGCGCGCGCCGAGGACGCCCTCCGGCGCACGACCGAGCTCGAGGCGCGCGCGAGCGGGGCCGCGGAGCTCGCCGGAGACGCGGAGGCGCGGGCGCTCGCCGCCGAGCGGGCCGTCGCGGCGGCGCAGGCGCGCGAGCGCGAGCTCGCCGGGACGGCGGAGGCGGCCGAGACGAAGGCGCGCGAGCTCGTCGAGACGGCGGTCCGCGAGCGCGAGCTCGCTGAGAAGAAGGCGGGCGAGCTCGCCGAGGCGCGCGAGAGAGAAGCGCAGCAGGCCGCGCAGGCCCTCGCGCGGGCCGGCGGGCTCGAGGCCGAGCTCGGGCGGGTGCGCGAGGCGGCCGAGGCGGCCGGCGCCGAGGCGGCGGCGCTCGAGGCCGAGCTCCTGGCGGTGCGATGGGAGCGGGACGAGCTCGCCGCGAAGCTCCGCGCCGCGGGGTCCGCGGGCGCGGCCGGCGCCGTGCCCGACGGCGCCAGCGACGACGCGGCGCGCCTGCGCGACGCGCTCGCCGAGGCGCTCCGGCGCGCGGCGGACGCGGAGGCCGCCGCGGAGGCGGCGCGCGCGACGCTCGCGCCCGCGGTGGCGGAGGAGGCGGCGGCCGCGATCCTGGACATCGAGGTGAAGGACTTCCCCGCCGTCGACGACATGGACGAGGCGCTCCGGGCGGCGAGCGCCGAGCGCGAGGCGCTCAGCGCCCGGCTCGCCGAGCGCGATCAGAAGATCGCGCGGCTCCAGCGCGAGGTGGCCGACAAGACGGACCGCCTCGGCCGGCTGGCGAAGGAGATGGGCGAGCTCAAGGCGAGGGGGTCGGGCAAGCTCTTCGGGTGAAGCGGGCGTGGGGTCGCCGCGGGGCGCCTGCGAGCGCACATCGGCCCCGAGGGCGAGCAGGCAGGCGTTCGCTCGGACGCCACCGGCGATGCTATCGTCCACCTCCCATGAGCGAGCCCCGCCGCTACGAGCGCATCGAGATCGAGCTCCCGTGCCGCCTCTTCATCCCGGGCGAGGGTGGGCTCCGCTTCGAGGCGTTCTGCACCTCGAAGAACCTCGGGCTGGGCGGGCTGTTCGTGGCCTCGAACTTCCTGCTCCGCTCCGGGCTCGAGCTCTACGTGGAGCTCGCCCTGCCGGACGGGCCGCTCGCCATCCGCTCGCAGATCGCGCACGTCGTCCCGCACGGCGACCGCACCTTCCCGACGGGCATGGGGATCGAGTTCCTCGACGTCGACGCGCACGGCCGCGAGACGCTGCTCCGCTACTTCACGCCGACGCGCTACACGAGCTTCTACGACGCGTTCATCGCGGAGTTCCCGCACCTCGACGAGAAGGTCCCGCTGCGGGACGTCTCGCTCGTCCTGAACCTCTGGGAGGAGTGGAAGATCCGGAGCGAGGGCGGGCCGCTCTCCACCGCCTCGGGCGCCCCCCCGCCGCCCGCGCTCGGCGCGGCCGCGACGGAGGAGCGCGCTCCCCGCGTCCGCCGCTGACGGACCGACGATGATCCCGCCGTCCACGAGCGAAGCGAGCACGCCAGAGGACCCGGCGAGCCGGGGAGGGGCCCCCGCCGGACCAGGGCCGGGCGACCGCGCGGCTCGCGAGACCGAAGCTCGCGGCTCGCGAGCCTTGGGCTAGGCACCGGGGACCCCGGCCGTTACGGTTCTGCACCATGCAGAAGGCACGGCTCGCGCTCCTGTGGCACATGCACCAGCCGCCCTACCGCGACGCGGACACGGGCGAGTACCTCCTGCCCTGGGTGAGGCTCCACGCCACCCGGGCCTACAACGACATGGCGTGGATCCTGGAGCGGCACCCGGGCATCCGCTGCACCGTCAACTTCACCCCCATCCTCCTCGAGCAGCTCGAGGACTACGTGGCGGGCCGCGCGCGCGACCGCTTCCTCGAGCTCACCGCCCGGCCGGCGAACGAGCTCGCGCCCGACGAGCGCGCGGCGATCGTGCGCGGCTTCTTCATGGTGGACTGGGCGCGCAACGTGCGGCCGGTGCCGCGCTACTGGGAGCTCCTCCAGAAGCGCGGGCGGGACCTGCGCGGCCGCGACGTGCGGAGGCTCGCCGCGGCGTTCTCAGACGCCGAGATCACCGACCTGCAGGTCCACTTCAACCTCGCCTGGATGGGCTTCGGGGCCCTCGCCGACGACGAAGGGCTCCGCGCCCTGCGCGAGAAGGGCCGCGGGTTCGACCGCGCCGACGTCGCCCTCCTGCTCGAGGCCCAGCGCCGCATCCTCGCCGGGATCGTGCCGCGCTGGACGCGCCTCGCCGACCGCGGCCAGGTCGAGCTCTCGGCCACCCCCTACCACCACCCGATCCTCCCGCTCCTCTGCGACACCGACGTCGCCCGCCGCGCGCTCCCCCACGTGCAGCTCCCGCCTCGCTTCGCGCACCCGGAGGACGCTCGCTGGCACGTGCGCGAGGCGCTCGCGAGCCACGCCCGCCGCTTCGGCCGCCCGCCCGCCGGGATGTGGCCGGCGGAGGGCGCGGTGTCGCCCGAGGCGGTGGAGGTGCTCGCGCGCGAGGGAGTCCGCTGGGCGGCGAGCGACGAGGGCGTCCTGCTCCACTCGCTCCCCCCGAGCGCCCCGCGGCTCGCCTCGGTGTACCGGCCCTGGCGCATCGCCGCGGGCGAGGGGCGCGAGCTCAAGATGCTCTTCCGCGATCGCGCCCTGTCGGACGCGATCGGCTTCACGTACTCCGGCGTGCCCGCGCGCGAGGCGGCGGACGACTTCGTCGCGAACGTCGCCTCGATCGCGCAGGCGTGGGCGGCGGAGCGGCTCCCCGGCCGCGCGACCGTCGGCGTGTTCCTCGACGGCGAGAACGCCTGGGAGCACTACCCCCACAGCGGCCACGAGTTCCTCGACCGGCTCTACGGCGCGCTCGCCGCGAGCGACGCGATCGAGACCGTGACCCTGTCCGAGGCGACCGCCGCCACCGAGGGCGGGATCGTGACCCGCATCCACTCCGGCTCGTGGATCGAGGCGTCCTACCGGATCTGGATCGGGCACGCGGAGGACCGCCAAGCCTGGACGGCGCTCGGCCGGGCTCGCGCGGCGCTCGCGGCGGCGGAGCGCAGCGGGGCGGTCGACGCGGACCGGCTCGAGCAGGCGCGGCAGCACCTGCACGCCGCCGAGGCCTCGGACTGGTTCTGGTGGTACGGCGACGACTTCGCGACCGACCTGGGCGCCGAGTTCGACGGGCTCTTCCGCGGACACGTCGTCCGCGCCTGCCTGCTGCTGGGGGTGACGCCTCCGCGCGAGGCGGTCGAGCCGATCAAGCGCGCCGCCGCCCCCGGCGCCGAGGTGCGCGCCGCGCGCCAGCCGACCGCGCTCCTCGCGCCGCGCATCGACGGGCGCCAGACGACCTACTTCGAGTGGGCGGGGGCGGGCGTCCACCGCCCCGGCCAGCACCGCGGCTCGATGTTCGGCGGCGCGCAGGTGTTCCAGGCGCTGCACTACGGGTTCGACCTCGAGGCGCTCTACCTGCGGCTCGACCCGGCCGAGTCGCCGGAGCGCACCGTCGAGCTCGCGTCGGAGGTCCGCGTCGTGCTGCTCGCCGGCGACCGGAACGAGACCGTCGAGCTCGCGATCGTGCGGGACGGACAGGCCCGCCCGGCACGCCTGCGCGGCGCGGAGCTGGGCGAGGCGGCGTTCGCGCAGGTGCTGGAGGTGCGCCTCCCGTTCGCCGCGCTCGGGCTCGCGCCCGGCACGGAGGTCGCGCTCGGCGTGCACGCCGCGCGCGGGGACGTCGAGGTCGAGCGGCTGCCGCGCCACGGCTTCGTGACGCTCACCGTCCCCGACGCGGACTTCGAGCGCCTGAACTGGAGCGTGTGAGGGAGGAGCGCGTGGGCCGACAGCGAACGAAGCGAGGCCGCCGGGGCGGGGGAGCGTCCCCGGCGGAGCCGTGACGGCGGACGCCACCCGCGTCCGGCCGCCCGCGCCGGGCGCCCCGGCCAGCGGCGGCGCGCGGCTCGTGTTCGTCGAGGGCGCGGCGCTCCTCGGGGTGACGGTCGCGCTGGAGGGCGAGGTGGTGCTCGGCCGCGATCCCGGCTGCGCGCTCCAGCTGCCGGCGGAGGACGTGTCGCGCCGGCACGCGCGCGTCGCCCCCGCGGAGGCCGGCCACCTGGTCGAGGATCTCGGCTCCACGAACGGCACGTTCGTGAACGGCGCGGCGGTCTCCGCGCGGCGGCTCGCGAGCGGCGACCGGATCCGGGTCGGGCCCTTCGTGGCGCGCTACCTCGCCGCGGGCGACGAGGCCGCGCGGGAGCTCGAGGCGCTCGCCGCGCTCGGCCGGCGCGATCCGCTCACCGGGCTCGCGAACCGGAGGGCGTTCGAGGAGGCGCTCGCGGGCGCGGTGGCGCGCGCCGCCCGCGGCGAGGCGCCGCTCGCCCTCGTCGCGCTCGACGTCGACCACTTCAAGCGGGTGAACGACGCCCATGGCCACGCCGCCGGCGACGCGGTGCTGGCGGCGGTGGCGGCGCGCGCGGCGGAGGCGCTGCGCGCCGGCGACCTCCTCGCCCGCATCGGCGGGGAGGAGTTCGCGGCGCTCCTGCCCGGCGCCACGCTCGCGGCGGCCGCGGAGGTGGCGGAGCGCATCCGCTTCCGGATCTCCGCCGCGCCGATCGACGCCGGCGGCGCGGCCATCGGCGTGACGGTGTCGGCGGGCCTCGCCGCGCTCTCGCGGGGAGAGGACGGGGCGACGCTCCTCGCCCGGGCCGACGAGCGGCTCTACGCGGCGAAGCGGGCGGGGCGCGATCGTATCGCCCGGTGAGGGGCGGGGCGGAGGGAAACGCCTGCGCGCCCGTCCGCCTCGGGTTATCCTCCCGGACCCGTGAAGAACCGGTCCGCGCTCGCGATCCTCTTCGTCATCGTCTTCATCGATCTCCTCGGCTTCGGGATGGTCATCCCGGTCATGCCGCTCTACGCCGAGCGGCTCGGGGCCTCCGCCACCTGGACCGGGCTCCTCTCCGCCGGGTACTCGGCCATGCAGTTCGTGTTCGCGCCGATCTGGGGCCGGCTGTCCGACCGGGTCGGGCGCCGCCCGATGCTGCTCGGCTCGATCGTCATGACCGCGCTGGCGTTCACCATGTACGCCCTCGCGAACAGCTTCCCCATGCTGCTGCTCTCCCGCCTCTTCGCGGGCGCGGCGACCGCGAACATCTCCATCGCGCGCGCCTTCGTCGCCGACGTGACGGCGCCCGAGGAGCGCGCGAAGGGCATGGGGATCATCGGCGCCGCGTTCGGGCTCGGCTTCGTGCTCGGGCCCGCGATCGGCGGCATCCTCTCCCGCCACTCGCTCGCGCTCCCCGGCTTCGCCGCCGCGGCGCTCGCCGCGGCCAACGGCGTCGCCGCCTGGTTCATCCTCCCCGAGCCCGAGGCGCGCCGCTCCACCGATCGCCGCCCCCGCTTCGCCGCCATGCGGGAGGAGCTCGGCCGCCCCGGCATCCGCCGCGTCATCGGCATCTACTTCCTCACGGTGCTCGCCTTCAGCATGATGGAGGCGACCTACGCGTTCCTCGCGAAGGAGCGCTACGGCCTCGCCGAGTCGCACGTCGGCTACGTGTTCGCGTACATCGGCGTCCTGCTCGTCATCGTGCAGGGCGGGCTCGTCGGACGCCTCTCGCGCCGCTTCGGCGAGAAGCCGCTGCTCGTCGCCGGCCTCGTCCTCCAGGCCGTGGCGCTCCTCTCGCTCCCCTTCGCGGGGAGCGTCGCGGGGCTCCTCGCCGCGACCGCGCCGCTCGCGGTGGGCAGCGGCCTCGCGCAGCCGGCGCTCTCCTCGCTCCTCTCGCGCTTCGCGCGCGCGGAGGACCAGGGCGGCACCCTCGGCATCGGCGAGTCCGCCGCCGCGTTCGGGCGGATCCTCGGCCCGGAGGCCGGCAGCTGGACCTTCGGGCAGTGGTCGATGGCGTTCCCCTACGTCGGCGGCGCTGCCATCATGGCGTTCGCGGCGGCGGTCGGCGCGACGGTGCGGCCGGCGCGCGAGGAGAGGGTGGCGGGCGATGCCTGACCTGCGCAGGGATCCCATCGTCGGGCGGTGGGTCATCATCGCGATCGAGCGCGCTCGGCGGCCCTCCGACCTGGTGCGGCCGCAGGAGCCCGCGAGGCCGGGGCTGTGCCCGTTCTGCCCGGGCCAGGAGGACAAGACGCCGCGCGAGGTGTACGTGTCGGGCCGCCCGCCCTCGGCGCCCGCGAACGGGCCGGGCTGGGGGGTGCGCGTCGTGCCGAACCGCTTCCCCGCCCTCAAGATCGAGGGCGACCTCGATCGCGAGGCGGAGGGGATCTACGACCGGATGAACGGGATCGGCGCGCACGAGGTGATCGTCGAGACGCCCCGGCACGAGCGCCAGATGAAGGACCTCACCGAGGCCGAGCTCACCGAGGTGCTGTTCTCGTTCAAGGCGCGCATCCTCGATCTCCGCAACGACCTGCGCTTCCGCTACATCCTGCTCTTCAAGAACCAGGGGCAGCTCGCGGGCGCCTCGCTCGATCACGCGCACTCCCAGCTCATCGCGCTCCCGGTCGTCCCGCGCCAGGTGGTCGAGGAGATCGAGGGGGCGAGGCGCCACTACGAGCACAAGGAGCGCTGCATCTTCTGCGACATCGTCGGCCAGGAGCGGAAGGAGCGCGCCCGGCTCGTGCACGAGAACGACGAGTTCGTGGTGTTCGCCCCCTGGGCGCCGCGCAGCCCCTTCGAGACCTGGATCGTCCCGAAGCGCCACGAGTCGAACTTCGAGGCGGAGCCGAAGGAGCGGCTCGGGCTCTGCGCGCAGGCCCTCGGGACGACGCTCCGCCGCCTCGCCGCCGCCCTGGGCGACCCCGCCTTCAACTTCATCGTCCACTCGAACCCGCTGCGCGACGCCGCCTCGCCCTCGTACCACTGGCACATCGAGGTGATGCCCGCGCTCACCCAGGTCGCCGGCTTCGAGTGGGGCTCCGGCTTCCACATCAACCCCGTGCCCCCGGAGGAGGCTGCCGAGTTCCTCCGCCGGGTGGAAGGCTGAACGGCGGCGTGAAGCGCGACCCCCGAGGTGCGCGCGAAGCACGCGCCGCCGTCTAGCTCTCGAGGGCACGATGGAGATCCTGTTCGTGGCGTCGGAGGTGGCGCCCTGGTCGAAGACCGGCGGCCTCGGCGACGTCGCCGCGGCGCTCCCCCGCGCGCTCGCCGCGCGCGGGCACGCGGTCTCGGTGGTGACGCCGCGCTACGGCTCGATCGATCCGCGCGCGCACGGGCTCCACCCCCTCCACCGCGCGCTCGACGTGCGCGGCGAGCCGACCACGCTGTGGGTGAGCCGGGAGCGCGCGCCCGTCTACTTCGTCGAGCACGAGCACTTCTTCGGCTCGCGGCGGGGCCTGTACGGCGAGGCGCACGACTACGCCGACAACGCCGAGCGGTTCGCCTACCTCGCGCGCGCGGCGCTCGCCCTGCCCGGCGCACTCGGGCTCCGGCCGCACGTCGTGCACCTGAACGACTGGCAGACCGGGCTCGTGCCGTTCCTGCTCCGCCACGAGCACGCCCGCGATCCCGCCCTCGCGGGCGCGCGCACCGTCTTCACCATCCACAACCTCGCCTACCAGGGCGTCTTCTCGAAGCACGTCGTGCCCGCGCTCGGGCTCCCGTGGGACGTCTTCCGCTACGAGGCGATGGAGTTCCACGACCAGCTCAACTTCATGAAGGCGGGGCTCGTGTTCGCGGACGCGCTCACCACCGTCTCGCCAACCTACGCGCGGGAGATCACGACGCCCGAGGGCGGGGTGGGCCTCGACGCGCTCCTCCGCCACCGCACGAGGGACCTGCACGGCATCCTGAACGGCATCGACGTCGCCGAGTGGGATCCCGCGACCGACCGCCACCTCCCGGCGCACTACTCCGCCGCCGAGCTCGCCGGGAAGGCGCGCTGCAAGGCGGCGCTCCAGCGCGAGCTCGGGCTGCCGGAGCGGCCGGAGATCCCGCTCGTCGCGATGGTCGGCCGCCTCGCCGAGCAGAAGGGCCTCGACCTCGTCGTCGCCGCCCTCGGCGAGCTGCTCGGGCGCGAGCTGCAGCTCGCCCTGCTCGGCAGCGGGCGGCGCGACTGGGAGGAGGTCTTCGCGCGCGCCGCACGCGAGCGGCCCGAGCGGATGGCGGCGCGCATCGGCTTCGACGAGGGGCTCGCTCACCGGCTGGAGGCGGGGGCCGACCTGTTCCTCATGCCGAGCCGCTTCGAGCCGTGCGGGCTGAACCAGATGTACTCCCTGCGCTACGGGACCGTCCCCATCGTCCGCGCGGTGGGAGGCCTCGACGACACCGTCGAGGACTACGACGGCTTCCAGCGCGGCACGGGCTTCAAGTTCCGCGACTACCACCCGCAGGCGATGCTGCTCGCGGTGCGCCGCGCGCTCGAGACCTACCGGGACGGCCGCGCCTTCCGGGCGCTCCGCCTGCGGGGCATGGCGCAGGACTTCAGCTGGGACCGCAGCGCGCAGGCGTACGAGTCGCTCTACCGCTCGCTCGCCAATCCCTGATCCGGGGGCGCAGCGCGCTCACGGGCGGTTCGGGTGGAGGAGGGCGGCGGCCCTTCACCGCCCACCGGGCGGACCCTACCTTGAGGCATGGCCCGCCGATTCGATGCCCCCGACGACGATCCCGAGGTCACCGCGCAGCCGAGCGAGCGGATGGTGCGCGAGCTGACGAGCGAGGCCGACGAGAAGGTCGTGCCGCTCGAGAACGTGGGCGGCGCGGCGCCGACGACGCTCGGCCTGGACTCGGGCGGAAACTTCCCCGGCCCCGAGGACGATCTCGCGAACCTCGCCGAGCCGGAGCCGCCCGAGGCGCCCGAGGTCGAGGCGATGCACGTGCACGAGAGCGCCGACGAGGAGGACGAGGAGGAGCGCCGCTGACCGGCGGTCCGCGGGCCGCGATCACCTCCGGCGCCGCGCCGGGGGGCTACTCGAGGCCTCGCGCGCGCAGGTCGTCGTCGCTCTCGCCGTGCAGGTGCCCGAGCTCGTGCAGGAGCGTCACCCGCACCTGCTCGGTGAGCTCTCCCCGGTCGGCGGCGAAGCGCAGCAGGTTCTTCCGGTAGAAGACGATCGTGCGGCAGCGCGGCCCGTCCGCCGCGGTGCACGCCTCGTTCTCCGACGGCCCGCGGAAGAGCCCCAGGATCGAGGGCGAGAGCGGCGGGTGCACCGCGAGGAGGTCCGCCGCGTCCGGGAGGTCCTGGATCTCGATCGGCACCGCCTGGAGCGCGCGGCGCTCCTCCGCGGGCAGCCCCGCGACCGCCGTCTCCACCTCGGCCCGGAACGCGGCCATGTCGACCGGCGGCTCCTGCTTGAAGTCGGTGGGCGCCAGCGACCGGGCGCGCCCGAGCAGCGACGAGGCGCGTCGCTCCTCGCCTCGGCGCTCGGCGAGGAGCCCGAGCTGGTGGAGCGTCCACGGATCGTCCGGAGCGAGCGCCAGGGCGCGCTCGAACGCGCGCTGTGCGTCGTCGAAGCGGCAGAGCTCGTAGAGCGCGACGCCGCGCTCGTACACGGCGTCGGCGTCCTCGGGGCGCGCGTGCACGGCGCGATCGAGGTGCGGAAGGGCGAGGTTGCTGCGGCCGAGGTCGTTCTCGGCCATGCCCGCGACGAGCTCGAGGCGCCCGACGAGCTCGCGGTCCTTGCGCAGCGCGGCCGCCCGCGCCCCGCGGACGGCGTACTCGAGGCCGGCCTCGATCGCCTCGGGCTTCCCGCCCAGGCGCCGCACGTGGAGCTCGGCCGCGCCGAGCAGCGCGCCGGGGGCATCCGGATCGATGGCGAGCGCGCGCGCGAAGGCGAGGCGCGCCTCGTCGACGCGGTTCGCCGCCGCGAGCGCGTCGCCGCGCGCGGTGAGCGCGCCCACGTGGCGCGGCGCGAGCGCGAGGGCCTCGTCCGCGCAGGAGAGCGCCCGATCCTTCGCGTCGCGATCGAGCGCGTCGGCCGACTCCTCGACGAGGACGCCCGGGGAGGCGTTCGGCTCTGCCGGGAGGCAGGGGCCGGGCGGCGCCGGCACGGGCTCCGGCGCGACGAGGGTTCCCTCGTGCGGTCGCGCCGGGGGAACGGGGGCGCTGCTCGCGCGCGCCGAGGGCGCGGGGATCGGGGACACCGCCGGCTCGAGGGGCGGCGAGGCGCGGGTGCATGCCGTGAGGAGGGCGACGCAGACCGCGCGGCGAAGCGGCCGGTACATTGGCGGCAGCTTGCCACGGTTCCGCGGGAGGCGCCATCCGGGGGGTCAGCAGCCGAGCGTGAGGCGGTGCCCTCGCCCGCCCAGAAGCCGCGCCACGCCAGGGGCAGGCGCCGGGCCGCCTCACCCGTGCCCCGGCGGCGAGGCCCCGAGCTCCCGCTCGCAGCGCGAGGCGAGCTCCTCCAGGAACGCGAGCAGCTCCGTGGGGTGGACCGGGTCGGCGGCGTTCAGGTCCACCCGGCCGATCCGGTCCATCGCGACCGTCGCGCGCTCGAGGTCCGTCGAGGTACCCAGCTCGAGGAACCAGCCCACCGGCGGCACGCGCAGATCGCGGAGCTTCGTCCAGAGCCAGCGCAGGTTCGGATCGTTGAAGCCGTAGCCGACGAGCAGGATCTCCCGCCCCATCACGTCGGACGAGAAGCGCAGGTCGATCGGGTTCGCGGCGAGGTCGGAGCGGCGCAGGAAGTCGGACTCGGAGACGACGAGCGAGGCGGGCCGCTCGAGCGTGCCGTGCAGCTTGTAGATGGGGAAGCGTGGCACGAAGCGCCGGCCGACCTCGACGAAGCGCCAGCGGTGGAGATCCTCCGCCTCGGCGACGACCTGGCAGGGCTGGCCGGCCCACTCGAACGTGCGCTCGAGCAGGTCGTCGAAGTTCGTCGTGTACACCGCGGGTACGAAGGGCGCGAGCCGGACGAGGAGGCGCTGCAGCGGCAGGTCCGCGGGATCGATCCGGGAGGTGTCGAACAGCGCCCGGAGGCGCTCCACGAGCCGGTCCTCGCCGCGCAGGAACCGGTAGGCCTCCGGGATGCGAAGGAGCGCGTCCATCGAGACGGGCGCGTCCGGGTCGGGCGGCGCGAAGCGCTGGGGGGCGTCCGGAACCTGCTCGCGCAGGGCGGGGACGAGATCCTCGGCGAGGGCGCAGACCGTCTGGCGCCAGGAAGGGAGGCCCGCCCAGCGGGAGGCGCCCGCGCCGACGAGCAGCACGAGCTGCCCGCGGGCGAGCCGGTCGAACAGGCGGTCCTTCACCTCGCGGACGTCCGTGGACGCGTCCATCGAGACGAAGGTACTCACGCGCCGCGAGGGCCGCGCGTGCTTCGCGCCGCGGGCGCCGCGTCGCGGCTACCGCGGGCCGATGAGCGAGGCGAGCCGCGCCGGCGAGAACGGCGCGAGGTCCACCGGGGGCGGCGCGCCGGTGACGGCCGCCGCGATGGCGTCCGCGGTGATCGGCGCGAGGAGGATGCCGTTGCGCGTGTGGCCGGTCGCGTAGAAGAGGCCCGGGATCGTGCCCTCGCCGAGGATCGGCTCGCCGTCCGGGCTCGCCGGCCGGAAGTTCGACCAGGTCTCGACGACCGGCGCCTGGGCCAGGGAGGGGGCGATCTCGATCGCCACGTCGAGGACGTGGCGGAGGCCGCCCGCGGTGACGGCCTTCTCCCAGCCGACGTCCTCCATGGTCGAGCCGCAGAGGATCCGTCCGTCGGGGCGCGGCACCACGTAGCCGTGACCCGAGAAGACCACGCGCGAGAGGAGCGGCGGCCGCGTGTCGACGACGGCGATCTGGCCGCGCACCGGCCGGACCGCGCCCGGGGAGAGGCCGTTCCCCTCGACGAGCAGGCTCCAGCTCCCCGCCGCGAGCACCACCGCGTCCGCGTCGATGCGGCCCGCGGCGTGCTCCACCCCGGCGGCGCGGCCGCCCTCGGTCCGGATGCGGCGCACGTCGCCCGTGAGGAAGGTCGCGCCGGCGCGGGCGGCGGCGACGTACACCGCGCGCGCGAGCAGGCGCGGATCGAGCGAGGCCTCGTCGGCGAAGAAGAGCGCGCCGCGCGCCTCGCGGGAGAGGCCGGGCTCGAGCGTCCGCACCGCCGCCTCGTCGAGCACCTGCACCGGCAGGCCGGCCCGCTCGAGCTTCTCGGCGCGACCGGCGAGGAGGTGCGCGTGGTCGTCGTCGAACGCCACCTCCAGCGTGCCGAGCGAGCGGAAGGACACGGCGAGGCCGGAGCGGGCCTCGACCTCGCGGACGAACCCGGGGTAGCGCGCGAGGGAGGCCCGGCAGAGGGCGTAGAAGGGACCGGGCTCGATCGCCTCCACGCCCGGCGACAGGATCCCGCCCGCCGCGCTCGACGCCTCCGCGCCGGGGATCGACCGCTCGAGCACCACCACCTTGCGGCCCGACAGCGCGAGCCGAAACGCGACCGAGGCGCCCTGGATGCCGGCGCCCACCACCACCACGTCCGTACGCATGGCGCGCAACACTACGCCCTCGCGCCCGCCGCGGGGAAGCGCTCCGCGCGCGGAGCGGGCTCCATGAAAAAGACGCGCCCGGGCGAGCGAGGCGAGCCCACGTCCCCGCGAGAAGCCGGGCGCAGCGCCCGTCAGATCGGCGGGACCGAGCCGTTCGGCGCGGCCGGCCGCGCGGGCGTGAGGCCGTTCACGAGCAGCTCGAACACGTGGCGCCGCCACGCCTCCGGCGCGAGCGGCTCGTGCACGAAGGGCCGCGCCGCCTCGCGCGACGACGCGACGAGCGCGGCGAGCCCGCCCACGGTCACCACGGCGAGGATCGGATCGAGCCCGTCCCCGGCGCCGCCCTGCGCGAGCGCGTCGGCGGCGCGCCGGACCGGCTCGAGGAGCGCGGGGTCGGTCTGGGTGAGCTGCGACAGGAAGGGGGCGCCGTCGAGGTACTCGCGGATGAGGATCTGCGCGCCCATCGGATCCTTCATCATCGCGTCGAGGTAGGCGGCCACGACCGAGGCCGGGCCGCCCGGCCCGAGCTGGACGAGCCGCGCGATCTCGTTCGCCGAGCCCAGCCAGACCGCTCGCAGGATGTCGAGGTAGAGGGCGCGCTTGGAGGCCCAGTGGCGGTAGATGAGCGCCACGTTGCAGGACGCGCCGCGCGCGATGCCCTGGACGCGCGCGCCGTGGTAGCCGCGCTTCGAGAACTCGGTGCGCGCCGCGTCCCAGATCCGCTCCGCGATCCCCGCACGCGGGGCGCCCGCCTTGCGGTTGGCGACCGAGCCGTCCATGAAAGCCTGAATACCGGTCGCGTTGACCTGGGTCAAGTCCGCTCGTGCCCCCGTCCGGAGGGTGGGCGAGCCGGCTTATAGAAGGAGGCGAATGACCGGCCGCCCCCGCACCATCCTCCACCTCGATCTCGACGCGTTCTACGCGTCCGTGGAGCAGCTCGACGCGCCGTCGCTGCGCGGGCGCCCGGTGATCGTGGGAGGGCCGTCGCGCCGGGGGGTGGTGTGCGCAGCGAGCTACGAGGCGCGGCGGTTCGGCGTCCGGTCGGCGATGCCGACGGCGCAGGCGCGCAAGCTCTGCCCGGACGGCGTCTTCCTCCCGCCCCGCTTCGACCGCTACTCGGCGCTCTCCGAGCAGGTGTTCGCGATCTACCGGCGCTACACGCCGCTCGTCGAGCCGCTCTCGCTCGACGAGGCGTTCCTCGACGTCACCGCCAGCCGCGCGCTGCACGGCGGCGGGCGCGACATCGCCGCCGCGATCAAGCGCGCCGTGCGGGCGGAGTGCGGGCTCGCCGTGTCCGCGGGCGTCGCCGAGGTGAAGCTCGCCGCCAAGATCGCGACCGACCTCGGCAAGCCCGACGGGCTCGTCGAGGTGCCGGAGGGCGGCGTCGCCGCGTTCCTCGCGCCCCTCCCGGTCGGCCGGCTGTGGGGGGTGGGCCCGGTGACCGAGGCGGCGCTCCGCAAGCTCGGCGTGACGACCATCGGGGACCTCGGCCGCACGCCCGACGCCGCCCTCGCCACGGCGGTGGGCACCTCGAGCGCCCGGGGGCTCCGCGCGCTGGCGCTCGGCGAAGATCCGCGGGACGTCGTGCCCGACGAGGCGGCGAAGTCGGTCGGCGCGGAGGAGACCTTCGGCGAGGATCTCTCCGGCCGCGCCGCGCTGGAGCGTGCCCTCCTCGAGCAGGCCGGACGCGTCGGCCGGCGGCTGCGCGCCGCCGGGCTCGCCGGCCACGTCGTGACGCTCAAGGTGAAGTACGCCGACTTCACCCTCGTCACGCGGCGCACGACCCTCGCGAACGCGACCGACGACGACCGGGCGATCTTCGAGGCCGTCCGGGCGCAGCTCGAGCGCGTCGACGCGGAGCGCCCGGTGCGGCTCACCGGCGTGTCGGTCTCCGGGTTCGCGGGCGAGGCGGAGCGCGGGCAGCTCGATCTGTTCCAGGCCGCCCTGGCGCCGCCGCCGGAGGTGGAGAAACGCCGCTCGCTCAACGCCGCGCTCGACGTGCTGGCGCGCCGCTTCGGCGACCGCGCCGTCACGCGCGCCGATCTCGCCGACGAAGACGGGCGCGAGGACGACGGGTGACGAGCGTGCTCGAGCCCCGCGACGACGTCGCCGCGGGCGCTACCCGCCGCCGTCGCTCCCCGGGGGGCCGCTGTTCGGCACCCAGCGCGAGTCGGGGGCCGGTCCCTCGGGGGCCGGCCGGTCGGTTCGCGGCGCGGAGCGCGCGTCGATCGTGAGGGCAGTCGGCCTCCCGCCGCGCCCGCTCTCGTACGAGGCCCGCACCGGGCTCCCTTCGCGGAGCGACGCGAGCGGCGCGGTCCGGCCGTCGAGCGTGATCGCGGTGGCGTCCCCGACCCGGAGGACCACGCTCTCCTCCCCCGGGGCGCGGATGACCACGCGCCCCTCGGCGCACCGCTCGAGCGTTCCCTCGATCTTCCGGATGGCCCGCGCGCGGATCGCCGCCCGCCTGTGCCGGTCCGCCCGACGGCTCTCCTCCGGCCCGGCCGACCGCTCCTCCGGCGTGCGGCCGTCCCGCTGGGCGACGGTCGGAGGCTCCACGGGATCCTGCTCGCGCGCCGCGCGCTCGCCGCGCTTGCAGGCGAGGGCCAGCGCGGCCGCGAGCAGGGCGGCGAGCCAGGGGCTGTTGCCTGCGAAAAGCACGTCGCACCGCCGTCGAAGGGAAGGACCCTCGATCGAACGTGCGCTCGCGCCCGACCCCGGGCAACGGCGCTCCGCCGGCATGGCCCGGGCGCCGCCCAGCGGGCTTCCTCCCTGCGACCGCCAGCCGCAAGTTCTCCCCATGATCTCGACCGAAACGACCGGACGGCCGGGGGAACATCTCGTGACTCGCGATCGCGACGCGGGCGAGATCGACGCGAGGGCGGACGCGCTGCGCGCCCTCACCGAGGCCGGCGTGCCGCACCTCGTCGCGGGGGCCTACGCCTTCTTCGAGTACACCGGCATCTTCCGCGACACGAAGGACCTCGACATCTTCCTCCGCGAGCGGGACGTGGAGGACGCCTTCCGCGTCCTCGAGGGCGCCGGGTTCCGCACCGAGATGACCGACCCGTCCTGGATCGGGAAGGGCTTCCGGGGCGAGTGGTTCGTGGACCTCATCTTCTCCTCGGGCAACGGCGTCGCCGTGGTCGACGATCTGTGGTTCGAGCACGCCCGCCCCGGCCGCGTGATGGGCGTCGACGTGCTGCTCGCGCCCCCCGAGGAGATCATCTGGTCGAAGGGCTTCGTCCTCGAGCGCGAGCGCTACGACGGCGCGGACGTGAACCACCTGCTCCGGGCGTGCGGCGAGTGGCTCGACTGGGACCGGCTCCTCATGCGCTTCGAGCGCTACTGGGAGGTGCTCTTCTCGCACCTCATGCTCTACCGGTTCACCTACCCGGGGGAGCGGGGCAAGGTGCCGGACCGCGTGCTCCACGCGCTCATGGAGCGTACTCGCGCGGACATCGCCGAGGGGAACCACGTGCGCCCGGTCTGCCGCGGGACGCTCATCTCGCGGGTGCAGTACCGGCACGACCTCGATCACCTCGGCTACGAGGACGGTCGCAAGTGGGACGAAGCCGAGCGGGTGACGGGGAAGGAGAACGATGGCGGACGGGAACGGGACCTTCCGGCTGGCGGCGGTCGCTGATCTCCACTGCCGACAGGACCAGCACGGCCGCTTCCGCGAGCTCGTGAAGATCGTGAACGGCGAGGCGGAGGGGCTCCTGCTCGCGGGAGACCTCACCGACCACGGCACCATCGACGAGGCGAAGACGCTCGCCGAGGCGTTCGCGCTCTTGCGCGTGCCGTGTGCCGCCGTGCTCGGCAACCACGACTTCGAGGGCGGGGTGGTGAAGGACGTCGTCCGGATCCTCGGCGAATCGAGCATCGAGGTGCTCGACGGCGACCACGCCGTGTTCGACAAGCGCGTCGGCATCGCCGGCGTGAAGGGGTTCGCCGGGGGGTTCGAGCGGGCCATGCTGCAGGCCTTCGGCGAGCCGATCATCAAGGCGTTCGTGCAGGAGGCGGTCAACGAGGCGCTGAAGCTCGAGGCCGCGCTCGGGCAGCTCGACACGCCGATGAAGATCGTCATGACGCACTACGCGCCCATCGCCGAGACCTGCCAGGGCGAGGAGGCGGAGATCCGGCCGTACCTCGGGACGTCGCGCCTCTCCGCGCCGTGCGAGGCGTTCGGCGCGTGCGCCGTGTTCCACGGCCACGCCCACCACGGCAAGACGGACGGCCGTACGCCCAAGGGCATCCCCGTCTACAACGTCGCGATGCCCCTGCTCCGGAAGCTCTGGGACAAGCGCTTCCGCGTCTTCGACGTGTGGGAGGGCGGCTGCACGCCGGTGACGCCGGGTCCCGAGCTGGTCGTGACGACGCATTGAAACGGGGACTGCGTCCCCGCGATCCTCAATGCCGCATCGGCGGCGGGCCGGCGGCCTTGCGGACGCGCTCGAGGATCTCGTCCATCCCGACCGACTTCGGGATGTAGCCCTGCGCGCCGAGGAGCTCCGCCTCCCACTCGAACCCGTAGGCAGAGAGGATCAGGATCGGCACCGCGGAGCTCTTGGCGTCGCCGCGCATGCGCTCCATCACGCCCCAGCCGTCGAGCACCGGCATCTTGAGGTCGAGCAGCACGATGCCGGGCGCCTCGTCGGCCACCCGCTGCAGGGCGATCTCACCGTTCTCGGCCTTCTGCACCGGGTAGCCCGCCTCGGAGAGCACCTCGGAGAGCGCCTCGCGGAAGTCGTCGTCGTCGTCGACGACGAGGATGTACTGGCCGGGGGTCATGGCGCGGTCGGCTCCGTGCGCAGCGCCGCGGCGATCTCGCCGGCGATGCGCCGCGCGTCCTCGACGTGATCAGGTGCGAGCGACACGGCGCCGACGACCGGGTGGCCGCCGCCGCCGTACCGCTCGCACAGCTTGGAGATGTCGTGCGCGCGCGGCGGCCGGGCCCACGGGTTCGACCCGACCGACACCTTGGCGCGCTTGGGGTCGCGGCTCACGACCACCGTGTAGCGGGCCTCGGGGAAGAGCTCGTACGCGATGAACTTGTTCGCCGACTCGATGGGCGTGCGGGTGAGATCGATCATGACGACGCCCTGCTCGACGCGGGCGAGGCGACGGTACACCTCGATGGCGTCCGCGTGGCGCGCGAGGATGGGCTCGAGCGGCTGTGCCACCCAGGGCTCGGCCGCGATCTCGGCGAGCGGCCGGTGCTGCAGGGCCTCGATGAGCCGGGCGGGGACCGCCGGGTCCTTCGTCGCCTCGAGCAGCGTCATGATCCGCAGCGCCGGCGCCTCCAGCCGCACCGCGGTGGCGGGCGAGTCGAACCGGGCCGCGTCGATGACGTCGGCCCAGCGGACGAGCTCCGCGAGATCCTCGGCGCGCCAGTCGAAGCGCTCCGCGAGCGTGCGGGCCATGAAGCCGGTGCAGCTCGGCGCGGCCGGGTCCCAGAACTTCTGGCCGCTCACGTCCCGCTCGAACAGGGCGCGATCGTGGGGGGTGGGGAAGGCGCTCGCGTGATGGTCGAACCACCAGTGAAGGTCGGGCGACGGGGAGAAGCGGAAGTCGACGCAGGCGTTCACGTCGCCGTCGAAGGCGCCGGGCGGGAACGGATCGCCGGCGCCGTGCTGCAGCGGCACGTGTCGGACCGTGGAGAGCCGCGTCCCCTCGCGCTCCTCGAAGAAGCGGCTGAAGAGCGCCGCGGAGGCGCAGCCGTCGAAGCAGTTGCCGTGGTAGAGGACCTTGAGCTGCATCGGAGCGGGGCAATCTAGTGACCGGCCGAGCATACCGTCAACGCGCGAGTCGGGCCGCGTGACCTCGCGCGGGCCCCCACCGGGTCGAAGGCGCGCGGCCCGCGCGGAGGAAGCGGGGGCGCGGCGGGGTGGCCGGCGAGCGCCGATCGCGCGCGCCGATTACACGGTTCGTGCGGGAGTCGCGCGCGCCCTCCCGCACGCGACCCGGGCCGCGGCGCTCGCCGTGGCCCTCCGCCCGCTCGCTCCGTCCGCCCGTCCCGGTCCGCGCGGCGCGCCGGCGTTCCGCGCCCGGCCCTGCGGCGCGGACCTCGGGGCGCGGCGGGCCCGGGGAGGCGTGCCGACGAGGTAGCGGCCAGCCGTTTCCGCGGGTTAGACTCCGCCGCGATGGACGCGATCCGCGTCGGGGCCCTCCTCGACGACAAGAAGTTCGACCTCCGGCTCACCCTCGTCGCGGGCAAGCAAGGGCTCTCGCGCCGCATCAGCTCCGCCCGGATCCAGAAGCCCGGGCTCGTGCTGGCCGGCTTCACCGAGAACCTCCACCGCGAGCGGGTCCAGGTGTTCGGCAACACCGAGATGAGCTACCTGCAGACGCTGCCGCGCGAGCGCGCGGTGGACGTCCTGCGGAGCTTCTTCTCCGCCGACATCGCCTGCCTCGTCGTGACGAAGGGGCTCGAGGTGCCGCCCGAGATGGCGGCCGCGGCCGACGAGTCCGGGGTGCCGCTCCTGCGCACGACGCACCTCAGCTCGACCTTCATCGAGGGCGTCCAGAACTACCTCGAGGACATCCTCACCGCGCAGACCTCGATGCACGGGGTGCTGCTCGACGTCTTCGGCGTCGGCATCCTGCTCCTCGGCAAGTCGGGCATCGGCAAGAGCGAGATCGCGCTCGACCTCGTCATGCGCGGCCACCGCCTCGTCGCGGACGACATCGTCGACGTGAAGCGGCGTACGCCCGACTCCGTCTACGGCGCCGGCTCCGAGATCATCAAGCACCACATGGAGATCCGCGGGCTCGGGATCATCAACATCAAGGATCTCTTCGGCGTCGCGTCCATCCGCGAGCGGAAGAAGATCGAGATCGTCCTCGAGCTCGTGGAGTGGGATCCCAGCGTGGAGTACGACCGCCTGGGCGTCGAGGAGAAGAAGTTCCGCATCCTCGACGTGGAGATCCCGATGCTCATCGTCCCGGTCCGTCCGGGCCGCAACATGACCACCATCGTCGAGGTCGCGGCGCGCAACCACCTCCTGAAGCTCCAGGGCCACCACTCGGCCCGGGAGTTCCAGGAGCGGCTGAACCGCGCGATCGCGCTCGCCCCCGGCGGGCGAGTCGGGGAGCTGGACGTCGAATGATCGAGAACGCGAACCACGGCGCGGCGGAGGTCGTGATCCTCACCGGCGTGTCCGGCTCGGGGAAGTCCACCGCGCTCCGCGCGCTCGAGGACGCCGGCTTCTACTGCGTCGACAACCTGCCCATCCTGTTCCTCGAGAAGCTGCTCGAGCTCTCGGGCCACACCGCCGGCGAGGTGTCGCGCCTCGCGCTCGTCGTCGACGCGCGCGAGGGGCGCTTCCTCGCCGACGCCCCGCGCGTCATCCAGGAGATCCGCCAGCAGGGGGCGGACGTCGAGGTGCTGTTCCTCGACGCCTCCGACGAGTCCCTCGTGCGCCGCTACTCGGAGACGCGGCGGCGCCACCCGCTCGCCGGCGAGACCGGCACCGTCCCCGACGGCATCGCCGCCGAGCGCCGCGCCCTCGCCGCGCTGAAGGCGATCGCCGACGAGGTGATCGACACGACGACGCTGAACGTCCACGAGCTGAAGCGGCTCGTCACCCGGCGCTTCGGGTCCTCGGAGGGCGCCCGGCTCGGCGTCACGGTGGTTTCGTTCGGGTTCCGCTTCGGCCTGCCCACCCACGCCGACCTCGTGCTCGACGTGCGGTTCCTCCCGAACCCCTACTTCATCCCCGAGCTGAAGTCGCACCCGGGCACGGACCCGCGCGTGGCGAGCTTCGTGCTCGGCCAGGCCGACGCGAAGGCCTTCCTCGAGCGCACCGTCGACCTGCTCGGCTTCCTGCTCCCGCGCTACCGCGCCGAGGGGAAGAGCTACCTCACGATCGCGATCGGCTGCACCGGCGGAAAGCACCGCTCGGTGGCGCTCGCCGGCGCGCTCTCGGAGCGGCTGGAGGCGGGCGGCCAGCCGGTCCGGCTGTGGCACCGGGACGTGGAGAAGGAGTAGGGCGCCGGCACCGCTGGCCCCCGGGGGCGCGCGAGGCTATGGTACGCCCGCGCCGGGGGAGGAGCATCCTGATGGTCGGTCTCGTCGTCGCCACGCACGGCAATCTCGCGCAGGAGCTGCTCCGCACCGCGGAGGGCATCGTCGGTCGCCTCGAGCAGTCCGAGGCGGTGAGCATCGGCGCGGGCTCGTCCATGGAGGACTGCCGCGCCCGCCTGGGCGAGGCCGTGAAGCGCGTGGACGCAGGCGAGGGCGTGCTCGTCCTCACCGACATGTTCGGCGGCACCCCGGCGAACCTCGCGCTCACCTTCCTCGACGAGAAGCTCGAGGTGGTCACCGGCGTGAACCTCCCCATGGTGCTGAAGCTCGCCACTGCCCGGGCGGAGAGCCTCGGCCTCCACGCCACCGCCGAGCTCCTCACCGGCTACGGCCAGAAGAACATCACGCTCGCGTCCGAGCTCCTGCGCACCCGGGCACGCACGAGCCGTTCGTCGTGAATCGCGCAGCCCGCGCAGCCGTCTCTACCCCGTGATCTCCCTCGTCCGCGTCGACAACCGGCTCCTCCACGGCCAGGTGCTCGAGACCTGGCTCCCTCGCCTGGGGGTGAAGGAAGTGGTCGTGGCGGACGACGAGGCCGCGTCGAGCGTGCTCGCCCGCGCGGCGATGACCCTGTGCGTCCCGCCCGAGCTGCCGGTGCGGATCGAGCCGCTGCGGGCGATCGACTTCGGGGCGCTCGCGGAGTCCGACCGGCCCGTGCTCGTGCTCGTGCGCGACGTCGCCCAGCTCGCCGAGGCCCGCGCCGCCGGCCTCACGCCGGCGCGGGCGCGGCTCCTCAACGTGGGCAACGTGCACTTCGGCCCGGGGCGCAGGGCCGTCACGCCCTCGGTTTTCCTGTCGGAGGACGAGATCCGGACGCTGCGCGAGCTGGCCGCGGCGGGCTTCGAGGTGGAAGCCCGCTCGGTGCCCACCGAAGCCCCCGCGGGGATCGACGAGATCGAACGCCGGTACGCCGCGGCCCGTTAGGTTACACTGCTTGGGCTTGTCCTACCTCGTCCTAGGGGTCGTCGCGGGCCTCGCCGCGATCGAGCGCAAAGGCTTTCTGCAGGCCATGCTCTCGCGGCCCATCGCGCTCGCGCCGATGACCGGCTGGGCGCTCGGCGATCCGCACGGCGGTCTCCTCGTGGCCCCACCGCTCGAGCTGCTCTGGCTCGGCGCGGTGAACCTCGGCGCGGCGTTGCCGGTGCACGAGGCGCTCGGCACGGTGGCCATCACGGGCGGCGCGGTCCTCGCCGGGCGCGCGCTCGGCGTGGGCGTCTCGCCGGAGGTGGCGATCCTGGCCGTGCTCCTCTGCGCGCCGCTCGCCCACCTCGGGCGCGTCGCGGACCGCTTCGTCGAGCTCTGGAACGATCGGCTGGCGGTGCGCGCCGAGGCCGCCCTCGCGGGGGGCGATGCACGCGCCGCGGTGCGCTGGAACCTCCACGGGCTCGTGGCCCCGTTCGCCGTCGCCGCGCTCCTCGCGCCCGCCGGCGCCGCCCTCGCCGCGGTGGTGATCCCCGCGTTCCTGCGCGCGGTACCCGGCGCGACCGGACCGCTCAGGCTCGGCTTCTTCGCCTTCGCGGCGCTCGCCGCCGCCTCGGGCGCGAAGGCGCTCCGCGCGCGCGAGGCGCCGCGCTTCTTCTACGGCGCCCTCGGCGGCGCGCTCGCGGCGGGGCTGCTCATCGGGGGGGTCCTGTCGTGAGCCCGGCCCGCGTCCCCCCAAGGACGCTCGCCCGCGTGTTCTGGCGTTGCCTGTTCCTGCAGGCCGCCTGGAACCGGCGCGGCATGCAGAACCTCGGCTTCGCCTACGCGATCGAGCCGGCGCTCGCCGCCCTCTATCCGGAGCCCGGGCGGCGGCGCGAGGCGCTCGAGCGCCACCTCCAGTTCTTCAACTGCCATCCGTTCATGGCCGCCGCCATCGTGGGCGGCGCGATCCACCACGAGGAGCGGGTCGCCGCCGGCGAGGAGCCGCCCGGCGCCGCCATCCGCTACAAGACCACGCTGCAGGGGCCGCTCGCGGCGCTCGGCGACGGCTTCTTCTGGACGGCGCTCCGCCCGTTCTGCGGCGCGCTCGGCGCCGCCGGCGCGCTCGTCGTCGGCGTCCCCGCCATCGTGGCGGCCGTCCTCCTCTACAACGTCATCCACTTCTCCCTGCGCCTCGGGCTGTTCCGCGCCGCCTACCGCGGCGGAGACGCCGTCGTCCCGGTGATCGCGCGGCTCGGGCTGCCCCTCGCGGCCGACCGCCTGCGCGCCGCCGGCGTCGCCCTGTGCGGCGTCGCGGCGGCCATCGTCGTCCTCCGCGGCGCCGGCGCGGCGGGGGCCGCGGCCGGGATCGTCGCGGCGCTCGTGGCCGGGACCGGCTACGCCGCGCTCGTCCGCGGCGCGCGCCTCCTCCCCACCGCCTACGTCGCCGCCCTCGCGGGCATCGCAGTGGCGGTGGCGGGCCACCTCCACTGGAGCAGCTAGCCGCATGCCGAGGCACGAGCGCACCTTCGTCATCGTCAACTCGCTGGGGCTCCACGCCCGCGCCGCGGCGCAGCTCGTCCAGACGGCGAACCGCTTCCGCTCCGAGATCCACGTCGAGAAGGACGGGATGCAGGTGAACGGGAAGAGCATCATGGGCGTGCTCACGCTCGCGGCCGCGAAGGGCTCCTCCATCGTCGTGCTCGTGGAGGGAGAGGACGCCGACTCGGCGATGACCGCGCTCGCGAAGGTGATCGAGAACGGGTTCGGAGAGAAATGACGCCGGCCTCCGCCTCCATCCTCGTCGGCATCGCCGCGTCCCCCGGGATCGCGATCGGGCGCTGCTGGCCGGTGGACCGGCGGCGGGTGCGTGCGCCGAAGCGCCGGCTCGCCCCGGAGGAGGTGGAGAGCGAGCTCGCCCGGCTGCGCACCGCGCTCGAGATCTCGGATCTGCAGCTCGCGGAGGTGCGCGAGAAGGTGGAGCGGGCGCAGGGGGCGCAGGGCGGCGCCGAGCACACCGCCATCATCGACATGCACCGGATGATGCTGAAGGACGAGATGCTCGTCCTCGAGGCGCAGCGGCTCATCCGGGAGGACCGCATCAACGCGGAGTGGGCGGTGAAGCGGGCCGTCCGCAAGATCAAGAGCGCCTTCCACGAGCTGGCGGACGAGTACTTCAAGGAGCGCCGCGCCGACGTGGACTACGTCGGCGAGCGCGTCATCAAGAACCTCCTCGGCCAGGCGCCCGACGTGGAGGAGCCGCCGCCCGAGGGCGCGATCATCGTCGCGCACGACCTCTCGCCGGCCGACACCGCGCTCCTGCTCCACGAGCGCAAGGTCGCCGCGTTCGTGACCGACACCGGCGCGAAGACCTCGCACACCGCCATCGTCGCGCGCGCCCTCGAGGTGCCGGCGGTGGTGGGCGTGGGGCGCATCACCACGCTCGCCAGCCGCGGCGACTGGATCGCCGTCGACGGCAGCCGCGGCGTGGTGGTGATCAACCCGTCCCCCGGCGACCGCGTCGAGTACGAGGTCGCGCGGGAGCGGTTCCTCGAGGCGGAGCAGGTGCTGCTCCGCACGCGCGATCTCCCGGCCCGCACGCTCGACGACGTCACCGTGCGGCTCGCCGGCAACATCGAGTTCGTGGAGGAGGTCCCGAGCCTCGTGGCGCACGGCGGCGAGGCGGTGGGGCTCTACCGCACCGAGTTCCTGTTCCTCGGCCGCCACGACCTCCCCGGCGAGGGCGAGCAGTATCAGAGCTACCGCCGCGTCCTCGAGGCGCTCGCGCCGAAGCCGGTGACGATCCGCACCTTCGACCTCGGCGGCGACAAGCTGCCGGTGGGGATGCGCGTGCCGGCGGAGAACCCCGCGCTCGGCCTGCGGGCGATCCGCTACTGCCTGCGCCAGCCGGAGATGTTCCGCATCCAGCTGCGCGCCCTCCTGCGCGCGTCGGTGCACGGGAACCTCCGCATCATGTTCCCCATGATCTCGGGGGTCGCCGAGCTGCGCGCCGCGCGCCGGCTCCTCGGCGAGGTGCGCGAGGAGCTGCGCCGCGAGGGCGTGGCGGTGCGCGACGACGTGCCGGTGGGGATCATGATCGAGCTGCCCTCCGCGGCGCTCATCGCCGACCGGCTCGCCAACGAGTGCGACTTCTTCTCCATCGGCACGAACGACCTCATCCAGTACGCGCTCGGGATCGACCGCCAGAACAAGGACGTCGCCTACCTGTACAAGCCGCTCCACCTCGCGGTGCTGCGGATGCTGAAGCAGATCTGCGACGCGGCGCAGGCGGTGGGGATCCCGGTCTCGATGTGCGGCGAGATGGCAGGCGAGCCGACCAACGCGCTCGTGCTCATCGGCCTGGGCGTCTCCGAGCTGTCGATGAACGGCTCCGCCATCCCGCTCGTGAAGCGCGTGATCCGCGCCGCGCGCGCCGAGGACGGTCGCGCCCTCGTCGAGCGGCTCCTCTCGTTCACGACCGCCGACGACATCGAGCGCGAGGTGCGCACCGAGATGCTCCGCCGCTTCCCGGAGCTGCTCGAGGCCGAGCCGGCGCTCGGCCCCGTGTCAGGGTAGGGGAAGGACCCCTCGCCCGTCCGCCCGGCGGCACGATCGCGCGCTCCCAAAGCGCGTCCGCAGAGCCGCAAGACGCGCGCGGTGGAGGACCGTCCGTCATATTGACAGGGTCCGCCCCCGCCGCGTACCTTCGCCACCCCCACGCCCACCGGAGAACCCGTCCGATGCCGCACACCGACTACCTCTTCACCTCCGAGTCCGTCACCGAGGGCCATCCCGACAAGATGGCGGACCAGATCTCGGACGCGGTCCTCGACGCGGTGCTCGCGCAGGACAAGAAGGGGCGCGTCGCCTGCGAGACGCTCCTCAAGACCGGCTACGTGATGATCGCGGGCGAGATCACGACGAGCGCCCGCATCGAGTACCCGAAGCTCGCGCGCGAGGTCGTGAAGCGCATCGGCTACGTCTCCGGGGAGATGGGCTTCGACGGCAACACCTGCGGCGTGCTGGTCGCGGTGGACCAGCAGTCGCCCGACATCGGCCAGGGCGTCGACGTCGGCGGCGCGGGCGACCAGGGCATGATGTTCGGCTACGCCTGCGACGAGACGGCGGAGCTCATGCCGGCGCCCATCCAGTACGCGCACGCCGTGACGCGCCAGCTCGCCAAGTCGCGCCGCGCCGGGCTCGACTTCCTCCGCCCCGACGGCAAGAGCCAGGTGACGGTCGAGTACCGCAGCGGCAAGGTCGCGCGCATCGACACGGTGGTGGTCTCGACGCAGCACGCGGAGAGCGTCTCGAACCGCAAGCTCCACGCCGCCATCCGCGAGGAGGTCATCGCGAAGGCGCTGCCGAAGAAGCTCGTCGACAAGAAGACCAAGATCTTCATCAACCCCACCGGCCGCTTCGTGATCGGCGGGCCCATGGGCGACACGGGCGTCACCGGCCGCAAGATCATCGTGGACACCTACGGCGGCATGGGCCGCCACGGCGGCGGCGCCTTCAGCGGCAAGGATCCGTCGAAGGTGGATCGCTCCGCCGCGTACATGGGCCGCCACATCGCGAAGAACGTCGTCGCGGCCGGGCTCGCGCGCCGCTGCGAGGTGCAGGTCGCCTACGCCATCGGCGTCGCCGAGCCCGTCTCGGTGATGGTCGAGACGTTCGGCACCGCCCTCGTCCCGGAGGAGCGCATCGCCCAGGCCGTCCGCGAGGTGTTCGGCCTCACGCCCAAGCAGATCATCGAGGGCCTCGACCTCCTGCGGCCGATCTACGAGAAGACCGCCGCCTACGGCCACTTCGGCCGGACCGAGAAGGAGTTCAGCTGGGAGCGCACCGACAAGAAGGACGCGCTCCGCGACGCCGCCGGCGGCAAGGTCCGCGCGGTCGCCGGCGCCTGAACGGATCTTGCGGGGGCTGCGCCCCCGCCCCGACGACGGCTGGCCGCCGTCCTCGGGGCCCCACCCCTGCTCGCCGGGTACGTGCGCCGCCGCGTGGCGGCTGCGCCGCGAACGCGGCAGCGCCCGGGCGGGCTCGCTGCGCTCGCCGGAATTCGGCCGACGCCCGCCCGCGCCGTCGCCTCCTCGAGGGCCCGCACCCGGAAACGGGGCGGGCCCTCTTCCTTCGTGGGGCGACGGGGCGTCCTTGACCGCCGCGGGGTCCGCGCCATATATCCGTCCATCCGGATGGAACGATGACCGTTGCCGCCCCCGCCCGTCCCCCCGCGGACGCCCTCCTCGGCTGGATGGAGGGGCTCGCCGATCCCACCCGGCTCAGGCTCCTGCACGCCCTCGAGCGCAAGGAGCTCTCGGTCCTCGAGCTCTGCGAGGTGCTGGCGCTGCCCCAGTCCACCGTCTCCCGCCACCTCAAGGTCCTCTCCGGCCAGGGCTGGCTCGTGAGCCGACGGCAGGGGACCCAGAGCCTCTACGGGTTCGCAGAGGACGTCGCGCCGGGCGCCCGCCGGCTCTGGCTCCTCGCCCGCGCGGAGAGCGAGGGCTGGCCGGCGGTGAGGCAGGACGCCGGACGGCTGCAGGCGGTCCGGGCCCGCCGGGACGGCGCCGAGCGCTTCTTCGCGGGCGCGGCGGCGGCGTGGGACAAGCTCCGCGCCGAGGTGTACGGCCCGGGCGTCGCGCGCGAGGCGCTCCTCGCGCTCCTGCCCGCCTCCTGGACGGTCGCCGATCTCGGCTGCGGCACCGGCGCGCTCGCGGCCGACCTCGCGCCGCGCGTGCGCCAGGTGCTCGCGGTCGACCAGTCCGGCGCGATGCTCCGCGCCGCGCGCCGTCGCTGCGCCGCGCTGCCCAACGTCGAGCTGCACGAGGCGCGGCTCGAGGCCCTGCCCATCGCCGACGGGCGCTGCGACGCCGCGCTGCTCGTGCTCGTCCTCGCCTATCTCGACGACCCCGCGCCCGCGCTCCGCGAGGCGGCCCGCGTGCTCGCCCCGGGCGGCCGGCTCGTCGTCGTGGACGCCGCCCGCCACGCCGACGCCGCGCTCCGCCGCCGGATGGGCCAGGTCCGCCCCGGCTTCGCGCCGGAGGAGCTGGAGGCGCTCCTCGCCGCCGCCGGCCTCGCCGCCGTGCGCGTCCGCGCCCTCCCGCCCGAGCCCGGCGCCCGCGGGCCCGGCCTCGTCGTCGCGACGGCCGAGCGCGCCGCGCGCCGCCGCTGACCGAAGATCTTCACGACCCACTACACGAAGCCACGAGCAAGGAGAGCACCATGGCCGTCCCCGCCGCCCGGAAGAAGCAGCTGAAGCCGCCCGCCGCGCCCGTCGAGCACCGCGTGAAGGACCTCGCGCTCGCCGACTGGGGCCGCAAGGAGATCGAGCTCGCCGAGAAGGAGATGCCCGGCCTCATGGCGGTGCGGCGCGAGTACGCGCGCAAGAAGCCGCTCGCCGGCCAGCGCATCACCGGCTCGCTGCACATGACCATCCAGACCGCGGTGCTCATCGAGACGCTCGCGGAGCTCGGCGCCGAGGTGCGCTGGGCGAGCTGCAACATCTTCTCGACCCAGGATCACGCCGCCGCGGCGGTGGTGGTCGGGCGCGGCGGCAGCCCGGAGGCGCCGCGCGGCGTGCCGGTCTTCGCCTGGAAGGGCGAGACGCTCGAGGAGTACTGGGACTGCACCGAGCGGGCCCTCGACTTCGGCGCCGGCAAGGGGCCGACGCAGATCGTGGACGACGGCGGCGACGCGACGCTCCTCATCCACAAGGGCTTCGAGTTCGAGCAGGCCGGCAAGGTGCCGCGCGGCTCCGCCAGCGACTCCGAGGAGTACGCCGTCGTCCTGAAGCTCCTCGCCCGCGAGCTGAAGAAGGACCCGCAGCGCTGGACCCGCGTCGCGAAGGACTGCGCGGGCGTGACGGAGGAGACGACCACCGGCGTGCACCGGCTCTACGAGATGCAGAAGGCGGGCACGCTCCTCTTCCCCGCCATCAACGTGAACGACTCGGTGACGAAGTCCAAGTTCGACAACCTCTACGGCTGCCGCCACTCGCTCGTGGACGGGCTCAACCGCGCGGCCGACGTGATGCTCGCCGGCAAGCTCTGCGTGGTGTGCGGCTACGGCGACGTGGGCAAGGGCTGCGCGCAGGCGCTCCGCGGCCAGGGCGCGCGGGTGGTGGTGACCGAGGTCGATCCCATCAACGCGCTGCAGGCGTCGATGGAGGGCTACCAGGTCGTGCGCGTCGAGGACGTGGTGAAGGAGGCGGACGTGTTCGTGACCGCCACCGGCAACCTCGACGTCATCACCGTCGAGCACCTGAAGCAGATGAAGGACTGCGCGATCGTCGGCAACATCGGCCACTTCGACAACGAGATCGACATCGCGGGGCTGAAGAAGGTGCCGGGCGTGGAGAAGGTGAACATCAAGCCGCAGTACGACGCCTTCGTGTTCCCCGACGGCCACCGCGTGCTCGTCCTCGCCGAGGGCCGGCTCCTCAACCTCGGCTGCGCGACCGGCCACCCCTCGTTCGTGATGTCGAACTCCTTCACGAACCAGACGCTCGCCCAGCTCGAGCTCGCCACGAACCGGGCGGCCTACGAGAAGAAGGTCTACGTGCTCCCGAAGCACCTCGACGAGAAGGTCGCGGCGCTGCACCTCGAGCAGATCGGCGCGAAGCTCACCAGGCTCACGAAGAAGCAGGCGAGCTACCTCGGCGTGCCGCCGAACGGCCCGTTCAAGCCCGATCACTATCGTTACTAGCTCCAGCGCGGGGGCTCGCGGCCGCCACGGTCGCGAGCCCCGCCAGGTCGACGCCGCGAGCGGGGCGGCTCCGGTGGAAGGGCCCCGCGGGCGGGAAGTCCGCGCGTTGATGATCCGGGGACTGTGGACTAGGGTTCGGTCCGCGCATGAGCCTCCTCGCCGCCGTCTTCCTCGGGATCCTCCAGGCCGCGACCGAGTTCCTCCCGGTCTCGTCCACCGCCCACCTGCTCGTGTTCGGCGAGCTGCTCGGTCACGACCTCGCCGATCCGCGCTTCCGCGCGTTCGCCACCATCATCCAGACGGGCACCACCCTCGCGGTGCTCGTGTACTTCCGCACCGAGATCTACGCGCTCGCGGTGGCGGGCCTGCGCTCGCTCGCCCGGCGCCGGCCGCTCGAGACGCCACAGTCGCGCCTCGCCTGGTTCATCGTGCTCGGCACGATCCCCGCGGCCGTGCTGGGCAAGCTGTTCGAGAAGCGCATCGAGGCGCTCGGGAACTGGGTCATCGCCGGCTCGCTCGTCGCGCTCGGGCTCGTGCTCCTCGCCGCGGAGCGGTACGCGCGCCACCTGCGCCACGTCGAGGACGTGCGCGCCGTGGACGCGGTGCTCATCGGCGTCGGCCAGGCGCTGGCGCTCGTCCCGGGCAGCTCGCGCTCCGGCACGACCATCACCACCGGCATGCTGCTCGGCTTCACGCGCGAGGCGGCGGCGCGCTTCAGCTTCCTCCTCTCGGTGCCGATCATCCTCGGCGCGGGGGCCTACAAGCTGTGGAAGACCGTGCCGGTGCTGCGCGGCGAGCCGGGCTGGGCCCTCGCCACGCTCGTCGGCACGGCGGTGTCCGCGGTCGCGGGCTACCTCGTCATCGACTGGCTCCTCGGCTGGCTGCGCACCCGCACCACCCACGTGTTCGTGGTCTGGCGGATCGCCGCCGGCGTCGCGCTCGCGATCCTCATCTGGCAGGGCGTGCTCCCGGCCGGCGAGCACCCGGCGCCGCCCGCGCCGGCGACCGCCGCGGCCCACGCAGGAGCCGCGCCGGCGCCGCTCGGCGCCGCGCTCCGCCGATGAGCCTCGCGGCGCTGCGGACCGCGCTCGCGGCGCGCGCGCCGGGCCTCGCGCCGCTCGACGAGATCCGCCCGGGGGCGATGCCGCCGGGCGGCTTCCTGCGCGCCGCGGTGCTCGTCCCGCTGCACGCGAAGGACGACGCGCCGCACGTCCTCCTCACCCGCCGCACCCGGCACCTCCGCCGTCACCCCGGCCAGATCAGCTTCCCCGGCGGCCGGGTCGATCCGGAGGAGGAGCACCTCGCCGCGGCGCTGCGCGAGGCGCGCGAGGAGATCGGCCTCGATCCCGCCCAGGCGGAGGTGATGGGGCGGCTCTCCGAGACGCTCGTGCTCACCTCCGCGTTCTGCTTGACGCCCTGGGTGGCGACCGTGCCATATCCCTACCCCTACGCGGCGGCGGCCCACGAGGTGGAGGAGATCCTCCACGTGCCGTTCGCGGCGCTGCTCGCGCCGGGCGCGCACCGGACCGAGCGCGCCGAGGCGTGGGGGCTGCCCGTGGACGTCCACTTCTTCAGCGTCGGCGGCGACACGATCTGGGGGGCGACCGCCCGCATCCTGGCGGAGCTCCTCTCCATCTGGAGGACCCTGTGAAGATCCACCCCGTCATCATGGCCGGCGGCTCCGGCACCCGCTTCTGGCCGCTCTCCCGCAAGGACCGGCCGAAGCAGTTCCTCCGCCTCGCCGGCGACGCGCCGCTCCTCGCCGCGACGGTGGCGCGCCTCCCGCCGCTCGCCCGGGCCGACCGCACCTGGGTCGTGTGCGGGCCGCAGCACGCCGCCGCGGCGCGGCGGATGCTCCCCCAGCTGCCGAAGGATCACTTCATCGTCGAGCCCTGCGCGCGCAACACCGCGCCGTGCGTCGGCCTCGCCGCGCTCCACGTGGCGGCCCGCGATCCGCAGGGGATCATGGCGATGCTCCCCGCCGACCACCACATCGCCAAGCCCGCCGCGTTCCGCGACGCGATCGCGGCGGGCGCGCAGCTCGCCGAGCGCGGCGCCATCGCCACCATCGGCATCCGCCCGTCGCGGCCGGAGACCGGCTACGGCTACCTGAAGCTCGGGCCGCGCCTCGCGGCGCGCGGCGGCAAGGGTGCCCCGCGGCTCCACGCGTTCAAGGTGGAGCGCTTCGTCGAGAAGCCGGACGCGAAGACCGCGGCGCGCTACCTCGCCGACGGCTCCTACCTCTGGAACTCCGGCATCTTCGTCTTCCGCGCCGACGTCATCCTCGAGGAGATCCGGCGCGCGATGCCGGTCCTGGGCGAGCAGCTCGCGCAGATCGCCGCGGCGCTGGGGACCCCGGCGTACGCCCGCACCCTGAAGCGCGTCTTCCCCGAGTGCCCGTCCATCTCCATCGACTATGGCGTCATGGAGAAGAGCGATCGCATCGCGGTGGTGCCCGCGGACTTCGGCTGGAGCGACGTGGGCAGCTTCGCGGCGCTCCCCGACGTGCGGAGCACGGACGCGACCGGGAACGTCGCCGAGGGCGACGCGCTCGTCATCGACGGAAGGAACAACGTCGTCATCGCCACGGAGGGCCGCCCCGTCGCGGTCATCGGCCTCGACGAGGTGGTGGTGGTGGACGCCGGGGACGCCATCCTCGTCTGCCGCCGCGACCGGGCGCAGGACGTGCGCAAGGCGGTGGAGGAGCTCACCCGCCGAGGCCGCGACGAGGTGCTCTGATTCGGGGGGGCCGCGCGCGCCCCTTCGTGCTAGACAGCGCCCGTTCGCCCCGTCGTGGCGCGCCGCGGGGGGCGGCACGACATTACTCGCACCGGAGGACCCCCATGGCGACGCTCTCCCCGACGATCTTCCGCGAGTACGACATCCGCGGGCTCGTCGATCAGGACCTCACGGAGGAGGCCGTTCACCTCGTCGGGAAGGCGCTGGGCACGCGCATCCGCGAGGCGGGCGGGCGCAAGGCGGCCGTGGGGAGGGACGCGCGCCTCTCGGGTGAGCGCTTCCGCGACGCGATGGTGTCGGCGCTCGCCTCCACCGGGGTGGACGTGCTCGACCTCGGCGTCGTGCCGACCCCGCTCACCTACTTCGCGGCCCACACCGCGGGCGTGGACGGGATCTGCATGATCACCGGCTCGCACAACCCGCCGGAGTACAACGGCCTCAAGGTCGGCCTGGGCGCGGCGACCTTCCACGGCGAGGAGATCCAGGCGCTGCGCCGGCTCGCCGAGTCCGGGAAGTTCGCCACCGGGGCGGGGAAGGTGACGCCCTACGACGTCGTCGCCCCCTACCGGAAGTACGTGCAGGAGAACCTCCGCCTCGGCGGCCGCAAGCTCAAGGTGGTCGTGGACGCCGGGAACGGGACGGGCGGCGTCATCGCGGTGCCGATCTTCGAGGCGCTCGGGATCGAGGTGGTGCCGCTCTTCGTAGAGATGGACGGCCGCTTCCCGAACCACCACCCGGACCCCACGGTGGAGAAGAACCTCGAGCACCTGAAGGCGAAGGTGCTGGAGACGAAGGCGGACCTCGGCATCGCCTACGACGGCGACGCGGACCGGGTGGGCGCGGTGGACGAGAAGGGGAACGTGCTCTGGGGCGACCAGATCATGATCCTCTTCTCCCGCGCGCTGCTCGCGGAGCAGCCCGGCGCCGCCATCGTCGGCGAGGTGAAGTGCTCGATGTCGCTCTACGACGACATCGCGAAGCGCGGCGGCCGCGGGATCATGTGGAAGGCCGGGCACAGCCTCATCAAGGCGAAGATGAAGGAGGAGCACGCGCTGCTCGCCGGCGAGATGAGCGGGCACATCTTCTTCGCCCACCGCTGGTTCGGGTTCGACGACGGGATCTACTCGTCGGGGCGGCTCGTCGAGCTGCTCTCCCGGACGAGCGCGCCGCTCTCCGCCCTCCTCGCCGACGTGCCGCGGACCGAGTCGACGCCGGAGCTGCGGGTCGACTGCCCCGAGGACAAGAAGTTCGAGGTGGTGCGGCGGGCGCAGGAGTTCTTCTCCGGGCGCTACGAGGCGGTGACCGTGGACGGCGTGCGCGTCGTCTTCCCCGACGGCTGGGGCCTCGTGCGCGCGTCGAACACGCAGCCCCTGCTCGTCCTGCGCTTCGAGGCGCGCACGCGGGAGCGGCTCGACGAGATCGAGCGGCTCGTGCGCGGCAAGGTGCAGGAGATCATGCGCGAGCTGGGGGCGTAGCGATGCCGCTCGGGATCGGCGTGGACCTCGGCGGGACGAACGCCCGCGCTGCGGTGGTCGACACCGACACGGGCGAGATCGTCGCCGCCCACAAGGAGCCGCTCCGCGAGCGCGAGCCGTCGCGCGTCGTCGCCGTCGTGCAGCACGCCATCGCCGAGGCGTCGGCCGCGGCGGGGCTCGCCACAGGGGCGGTGGGCGCGGTGGGAGTGGGCGTCGCCGGCCAGTGCCTCGGGCGCACCGGCGTCGTCCTGAACGCGCCGAACCTGGGCTGGCGCGACGTCGCCTTCGGCGCGCTGCTCTGCGACGCGCTCGGGCTGCCGGTGCGGGTGGCGAACGACCTCTCGGTCGCCGCGTGGGGCGAGAAGCGCTTCGGCGCGGCCAAGGGGCTCGACGACGTCGTGCTCGTGTTCGTCGGCTCCGGCGTGGGCTCCGGGCTCATCCTGGACGGCCGCCTCTACGACGGCGCGCAGGGCGTCGCGGGCGAGTTCGGCCACGTGAAGGTCTGCCCGCTCCGGCCGGAGACGTCGGTGCGGCGCTGCGGCTGCGGCGACTGGGGCTGCCTCGAGGCCTACACCTCCGGCGTGAACGTCGCCGCGCGGGTGCGGGAGGAGATCGCCGCGGGCGCCCGCACCGCCATCTTCGAGCGCGTGGCGGGCGATCTCGGCCGGGTGAACGCGAGCCTCGTCGACGACGCCTACCGCGAGGGCGACGCCTACGCGCGGGCGCTCTGGGGGGAGGTCGGCGAGCTCCTCGGCACCGCCATCGCGAACCTCGTCACGCTCCTCAACCCGGCCCGGCTCATCCTCGGCGGCGGCGTCCTGCTCGGCAGCCCCGCGCTCGGCGACCTCGTGCGCAGCGCGTTCGACGAGAAGGTCTCGAAGTCCGCGGTGAAGCAGCTCAGCATCGAGCACGCCTGGCTGGGGGATGATGCCGGGGTGATCGGAGCCGCAGTACTGCCCTGATTGCTAGGGCAGCTCGTAGCGGACCGTGTAGCGCAGCCGCGTCGCCACGCGCTCCTCGCCGCGGCGGGCGGGCTCGAAGCGGCAGTGGCGCTTCACGCCCGCGACGGCCGCCTCCCCCAGGCCGTGGCCGGGCTCCTCCACCACCTTCGCCTCGGCGACGCGGCCCGCCTCGTCCACGACGAGCGTCAGCACCACGCGCCCCTCCACCCCGGCGCGGCGGGCGGCCTCGGGGTACTCGGCCTGCGGGATCTCGCAGGCGACCGGGCGGGGCAGGGTCGTCACCTGTGCCGGGGGGACGTATCGCTCGGAGCGGTAGGCCTGGACGTCCTCCGGCTCGGGGGCGGTGCGCGGCGCCTCGCCGTGGAGCGTGTTGCCGGCCGGGGCCGCGAAGCTCCCGCCCTCGGTGGTCGCCGACATCGAGACGCCGACCCGCACCGGGGCGCGCCTCGGCGCGTCGCGCGGGGGCTCGGTGTTGGGCGGGGGCGGCGCCGGATCGGGGCGCGCGAGGCGCGGCGCGTCGGGAGTCGCCGGGGCGCTCCGTCGCGGGACGGGGCGGCGAGGGATGGGCGCGGGCTCCGGCTCGCGCGGCGGCGCCGGCTCCGGCTCGCGCGGCGGCGCCGGCTCCGGGGTGGGGGCGGGCGGCTCCGGCGCGGGAGGCGGCGCGGCGTCGATCACCTCCACTCGGAGGTCCTCGCCGGGCGCGGGCAGGGGCGGCAGCCGGGAGAGCGCACCGAGCGCCGCGAGGTGGAGCGCGGCGGAGACGGCGTAGGCGAGGTGGGGCTCGAGGCGCCCCATCCGTCACCGCTCCCGCTCGACGTGGATGGCGAACCGCGTGACGCCGCCGTCGCGCACGAGGTCGATCGCGCGCACCACCGCGCCGTGCAGCGCGCCCTTGTCCGCCGAGATGATGGCGCGCGTGCCCGCGTCCTTGCGGACCGCCTCGCGCGTCCGCGCGACGACCTCCTGATCGTTCCGCTCGACCCCGTCCAGGAAGACCTTGCCGTCGCGCGTCAGCACGACGGTCAGGACGGTGCCGGTCGTCTCGCCGCCGTGGGCGGCCCGCGGCAGCTCGACCTCGATCGCCGCGCGGACGATGTACGTCGCCGTCACCATGAAGATGATGAGCAGGACGAGCACGACGTCGACGAGCGGCGTGACGTTGATGCCGCTGATGAGGTCGTCCTCGTCCTCGCCGCCGGAGAATCCGGCCATCGGTCACGCCTCCCTGACGGGGCGCGCCTCGAGGTGCGCGACCGCCGCGTGCCCGAGCGCCGTCGCGCGCTGCGCCGTGCGGCGGAGCCCGCGCTGGAACAGGTTGTAGGCGACCACCGCGGGGAGCGCCACGAACAGCCCGACCGCGGTGGCGACGAGCGCCTCGCTGATCCCTGCCATCACGGTGCCCGCGCCGGCCGCCCCCGGGTTGCGCGAGAGATCGACGAACGCCCGGATGATGCCGAGCACGGTGCCGAACAGGCCGATGAAGGGGGCGTTGTTGCCGAGGGTGCCGAGGAAGGCGAGCCGCCGCTCGTACTCGATGCGGGCCCGCTCGATCGTCCCCGACACGACCTCGCGGACGGCCTCGGGCCCCTTCGCGGCGTGCGTCACCGCGGCGCGCACCACGTCCGCCTCCATCCCGCGGCGTCCCGCCACGGCGGCGGCGGCGCCCGCGAGGTCCCCATCGAGGAGGCGCGCCTGCAGCGCGTCCACGTCGATCGCCCGGCGGGAGAGGAAGAAGGCGAGGCGCTCGATCATGATCCCGACCGAAGCGATCGAGAGGCCGATGAGGAGCCACAGCACCCACTCGGCGCCGAGGTTCGTGAACGCGAGGAGCTTCGTCTGGAGCATGGCTTCCCCTCTCTAAAACACCTGCGGGACGTAACGATCCGCACGTCGCGAAGTCAAGGCACGCAGGCGCGCGGGCGCGGCGCGCTCCGATCACCTTTCGTGAACCCATACGCGCCGCTTCACGGACCGCGAGACGATCTCTCGGACGATCGCGCCGCGCCTCCGCGCGTCGCGCGGGTGAAATTCGCGAGACGCTTGCTTGACGTGTGTGATCTCGGCGCGCTAACCTCCGCGCAACTTGTCCATTCTTGAATGTCCAGCGACAAGCGACATCGGATGGACGTTCCGAGGAGGGAACACGATGCCTGCGAAGAAGACGACGAAGAAGCCCGCCGCGAAGAAGACGACGACGAAGAAGAAGGCGGCGAAGAAGACCGCCAAGAAGTAGCGACGGCGCGCTTCATCGCGCAGCGCCGCGGCCGCCTCCGGGCGGCCGCTGCTTTTTTGGGGCCTTCGTCGTTAGGATCCGCGGCATGTCGCTTCACGCCGGAGAGATCGACGCGGTGGTCCGCGAGCTCGCCCCGCTCGCCGGAGCGCGCGTCGACGCGGTGCGGGTGCACGCCGAGCGGGCGCTGACCCTCGAGCTGTACGGCCGCTCCGGCCCTGCGCTGCTCCTCCTCTCCGCCGAGCCGGACGTCACGCGCCTCCACGCCGTGCGCGCACGCCCGCCGCAGCCGCCCTCGCCGTTCCCCTTCCAGGCCGTCCTGCGCCGCGAGATCGAGGGCGCGCGCCTCGTCGGCCTCGAGTCCTTGCCGGGCGATCGCGTGGTGGCCCTCGCTTTCGAGACGCCTCGCGGCGCGCTCCGCCTCGTCGGCGAGCTGACCGGGCGGCACGGGAACCTCTTCCTGCTCGGCGCCGACGGGATCATCCAGGCGAGCGCGGGGCGAAACCTCTCCCAGCGGCGCAAGCTCGTCCCGGGCGAGCCTTACGAGCCTCCCGCGAACCCGCCCGCCCGCCCGGAGCGGCCGCGCTTCACGCCCGACCTCGCCTCTCCCTTCCCGCTCTCGGCGGCGATCGAGGCGCACTACGCCACCCTCGAGCAGGACCGGATCGTCGCCGAGGCCCGCCGCCGGCTGCGCGAGCCGGTCCGCGCCGGGGTCGCCCGCGCAGGGCGCGCCCTCGCGAAGCTCGCGGAGGAGGCGGCGCGCGTCCCCGCCGCGGAGGCGGACCGGCGGATGGCGGACCTCCTGAAGCCGAACCTGCGCGCGGTGAAGCGGGGCGCGCGGGAGGTGACCGTCACCGAGTGGACGGAGGAGGGGCCGCGCGAGGTCCAGGTGGCGCTCGACCCGGCGCTCACGCCGCAGGCCAACCTGGAGCGGTACTACCGCCGCTACCGCCGGATCGTGGAGAGCGCCGCGCGGGTGGCGGCGCGCACGGCCGAGGTGCGCGGCCGCGAGGCGGCGCTCCGCGCGCTCCTCGGCGAGATCGACGGGGCGCCGCTCGAGGAGCTTTCGCGCCTCGAGCGCGAGGCGCGCCGGCTGGGGGCGGGCCCGCGGCCGCAGCAGCCCGCGCGCTCCCGGAGCGCCGCGGAGCGCGCGCGCGCCCGCGAGGAGGCGGTCCCCTATCGCGCGTTCCGCTCCGCGAGCGGCGCCGCGATCCTCGTCGGCCGCGGCGCGGCCGAGAACGACCGGCTCACGCTCCGCGTCGCGCGCGGCAACGACCTCTGGCTGCACGCGCGCGGGATCCCCGGCGCGCACGTCGTGGTGCGGCTGGAGAAGGGCCGCGGGCCGGACCAGGACACGCTCCTCGACGCCGCGAACCTCGCCGTGCACTTCTCCGATGCCCGCGGCGAGCCGCAGGCCGACGTGGCCTACACGCGCGCGAAGTTCGTCCGCAAGCAGAAGGGCGCCGCCCCGGGCGCGGTCACCTACAGCCAGGAAAAGGTCCTCCTGCTCCGGAGCGAGCCGCAGCGCGTCGAGCGGCTGCTCGCGGAGGAAGAGGGGACGGAGGGCTGAGTCTTCGGGGTTCAGGGCGCCCGCACCGGCCGAGGCCCTGCCCGTCCGCCCGCACGACACCCGTGAGCCGCGCCGGTCGTGGGGGCGGCCCTTGATGGCGGGAGCCCCCCTCCGTAGGATCGGGCCCGCCCGTGCCCCGTCCCCCGCAGGCCAACCGACAGCTCGAGCTCTTCGACGCGCGCCGTGCGACGCGCGAGGCCAAGCTCTCCGCCGCGAGCCGGCTCGCCGACTCGCTCGCCGACATCCTGGCCGAGCGCGTGCGCCTCACCGTGCACGACAACCGCTCGACCATGGTGTCGTTCCGGCGCGGCCCGGCGGGGCTGCACTACCGCGTCCACCACATGTTCCTCGAGGCCCCCGGGGACGTCGTCCGGGCCCTCGCCGCGTTCGCGGGCCCCGCGCGCGGCGCCGCGGCCCGCCGGCGCGAGGCCGGCTCCCGCATCGACGCCTTCGTCCGGCACAACCGCGCGCGCATCGCCGTCCCGCGCGCCGATCGGCTGCAGCCGCGCGGTCGCGCCCATGATCTCCAGGCGATCTACGAGCGGCTCAACGGGGCCCACTTCGCCGGCGCCATCGAGGCGCGCATCGGATGGGGGCCGGTCCGCGGCGGGCGACGGCGCCGCACCGTGAAGACCGGGGTGTACGTGCAGGACGCGCGCATCATCCGCATCCACCCGACGCTGGACCGCCCCGAGGTGCCCGAGTTCTACGTGGCGATGGTGGTGTTCCACGAGATGCTCCACCAGGCGGTGCCGGCGCGGGAGGTGAACGGGCGCCGCGTCGTCCACGGCGCGGAGTTCCGCCGGCGCGAGCGCGCGTACCCGGACTTCACGCGGGCGAAGGCGTGGGAGGAGCGCAACCTCGGGTTGCTCCTCTCCGCGCCCGGGTAGGCGCGCAGTCACCGAGCGGCAACCCCCATCGGGCGCGCCGCCAGGCGCCCGAAACATGCCGGCGGTGCCCGCCGGGGTGGGCCATAATCCCGGGGCCTTATGGTGCGCCGCGCCGCCCCCGCGCTCGTCGTCCTCGTTGCGCTCCTCGCGCTCGGCGCGTCCGGCTGCCTTCGCGGTCGCGGCACCGCCAGCGAGCCCATCGTCACGAAGGTCGAGCTCACGGGCGTGAAGGCGCTCGACGCCGCGGACATCAAGGCGAAGCTCGCGACGCAGGAGCCGGCCGCGCCGCCGGGCGTCACCGGGCTCGTCGCGCGCCAGGGCTTCCGCCTCGATCCCGACGCGCTCGCGGTCGACCGGCGCCGGATCGAGGCCTACTACCGCGAGCGCGGCTACTACGAGGCGCGCGTCGAGGAGGTGAAGGTCCTGCCCGACGGGCGGGGCCGGGTGCGGGTGGAGCTGCGGATCTCGGAGGGGAAGCCGGTGCACGTCACCGAGGTCCGGGTCACCGGCCTCGACGACGCGCCCGACGCCCGCAAGCGGCTCGAGAAGCTGCCGCTCGAGGTGGGCGAGGTCTTCCGCGTGTCCGACTACGACCGGACGAAGGGGGCCATCACCTCGGCGCTCCGCACCACCGGCTGGGCGAACGCGGAGGTGAAGCAGTCCGCGCAGGTGCTCCCGCTCGAGGGGACCGCGCAGGTCACCTACGAGGTCACGCCGGGGCGACGCTTCCGCTTCGGGCCGATCTTCGTCGCGGGCACCGCCGCCGTCTCGCGCGACCTCATCCGCGAGCAGGCCTCCATCGACGTGACCGCGGGCGACTGGTTCGACGACTCGAAGCTGCCCAAGGCGCAGGCGCGCGTGTTCGACCTCGGCGTGTTCGCCGGCGTGCGGGTGACGCGCGGCACGCCGAACGTGGAGCGGGGGATCATCCCGGTGGTGGTCGCCGTGCGCGAGGCGCCGTTCCGCACCATCCGCGCGGGGCCGGGGCTCGGCATCGAGGCGACGCGCTGGGAGGCTCGCGCGAACGCGGGGTGGCAACACCGGAACTTCCTCGGCGACCTGCGCAAGGTCGGGGTCGAGCTGCGCGCCGGCTACGCCTGGCTGCCGACCCCGTGGGCGCGGCAGCGCGAGGGGATCGTCGGCCAGCTCGGGCTCGAGTACCAGCAGCCCGCCGCAATCGCGCGCCGCATCGACGTGTCGAGCCGGGTGGAGCTCGAGCGCGGGCTCGAGGCCGCCTACGCCTTCTGGTCGGAGCGCGTCCAGCTCGGCCTTCCCGTCCGCATCGCGCCGCGCTGGACGTTCGTGCCCTCTTACAACCTGGAGGTGTACCAGCTCTCCCGCGAGCGCCAGGCCGTCGTGACGCCGACGCCGGGGCTGCCGGACGTGGAGACCCGGCCGCTCCTCGTCGGCTGCCCGAGCAGCGTCTGCCTGCTCTCCTACCTGGAGCAGCGGTTCGCCTGGGACGGCCGGAACGACCCGGTGAACACGCGGCGGGGCTACTACGTCGGGCTCTCGGTGCAGGAGGGCTTCCGGATCGTGAACATCGGCTACCGCTACCTGCGCCTCCTCCCGGAGGTGCGCGGGTTCTGGCCGCTGTCGCGGTCGCTCGTGCTCGGCGCGCGGGCGCGGGTCGGCGCGCTCGTCCCCCTCGCCGAGCCCGGCACGCCGCCCATCGTCGCGCGCTTCTACGCGGGCGGGCCGATCTCCATGCGCGGCTACTACACGCGCCGGATGTCGCCCATGGTGCAAGACAACAACAAGGACTGGGTGCCGATCGGCGGGAACGGGCTCGTCGACGGCTCGATCGAGCTGCGCTACGCGATCTCGGGTAGCTGGGGCGGGACGGTCTTCGTGGACGGCGCGAACGTGGCGGCGCCGAGCGCGAGCCGCACCGAGTGGCGCACCGTCCTCGATCCGCGCGACGTGCAGCTCGCCGCGGGCGCCGGGCTGCGCTACGGGACGCAGCTCGGCCCGATCGGGGTGGACGTGGGCATGCGGCTGCCGACGGACTTCTCCGCCGGCGTGCCGTTCAACCACCGCTTCCCGGCGGTCCCCTCGAACCCGAGCGCGCCGAGGGAGCACCGGGAGCCCATCGTCGCGGTGCACATCACCATCGGCGAGGCGTTCTAGTGCGCGCGCTCGCCGCCGCGCTCCGCCTCGCGGGCATCGTCCTCCTCGGCCTCGCGGCGCTCGTCGGGGTGCTCCTCTCCGCGGTCACCCTGTTCGCGACCTCTTCCTTCGGCCGCCCCATCGTCGCGCGGCTGGTGATCGGGCTCGTGGACGACGCGCTCGCCGGGAAGTTCGAGCTCGCGGCCCTCGTCGTGCGGGCGGACGGCGCGGTCGAGATCCGTGGCCTGCGCGTCGTCGATCCCGACGGGCACCTCGTGCTCGCCGTGGACCGGGCGCGCGTCGCCATCGACGTGACCCAGCTCCGCCGCGGCAGCGTGGGCCTCGCGGTCGCGCTCGAAGGGCCCACCGTGCTCCTCGAGGAGGAGGAGGGCGGGGGCCTCTCGCTCGCGCGCGCGTTCGCGTCGGCCCACCCGTCCCCGCCGCGCCCGGCACAGCCGCCGCAGGAGCCCGCTCCCGGCGGCGGCGGCCTGACGGTGCGCGTGACGTCGCTCGCCATCCGCGGCGGCGACGTGTGGTGGGTGGACGCGGACGGCGCGACGCGCCTCGAGGGTCGCGACCTCGACCTCGACGCTCGCGGGACGTGGGGCCCCACCGACGCCGACCTCGAGCTGCGCCTGCGCGGCGTGCAGGACCTGCCGATCGCCGCGCCGATCTCGCTCGACGTGGTGGCGGAGAAGCGGGGGAACCGCGTCCGGACGCGGCTCCTGCAGGCGAACCTGGGCGGTACGGCGGTCTCGCTCGTGGGGGACGTGGACGTCGCCACGCTCGCCGGGCGTGTCGCCATCACCCGGCTCGACGTCGCCCGCGACCAGGCGCGGGCGCTCCTGCCGCAGGTGGGCGGCGGCGCGGATCTCGCCGCCACGGTCTACGCCGAGTCGGACGGGGCGCGCCTCACCGCCGCCGCGCACGTCGAGCCCGGCGCCGACGCCGGCGGGCCCGCGGCGCCGCCCGGGCCGGGGCGCGGCGACGCCGCGGTCGCGCTGCGCCTCGCCGGTCCGCGCGCGCTCGGCTTCGTCGTCGCCGTCGACCGGCTCGATCCCTCCGGCCTCCACGCGGCGGCGCCCGCCGGCGAGGTGACGCTCTCCGGGCGCGGCGCGCTCTCGGGCAGCGGGCTCGAGGACCTCCGGGGGGACGCGGTCGTCTCCATCGCCCGCTCGCGGCTCCGTTCGGGCGAGCTCGGGCCGGGCGAGCTCGTCGCGCGGGCCGAGGGCGGCGCGTACGACGTGCGCCGGCTCACGCTGCGCGCCCCCGGGCTCGCGCTCGACGGCGGGCTGCGCTGGCGCCCCGGCGGCGCGGTCTCCGGGAAGCTCACGGCGGACGCCGCCGATCTCGGCCGCGCGATGCGGAACCTCGGCGCGCTCCTCGGAGCGAAGCTCCCCGCGCTCTCCGGCAGGGCGCGGGTGGAGGCGGCGCTCACGGGGACCGAGCGATCCCCGGTGCTGCGCGCGACGGGCGACGCCCCGGCGCTGCGCCTCGGCGAGCTCGCGCTCCGCGGCGTGCGGCTCGAGGCGGACGCCGCCGGGCCCCTCCGGCGCCCGGTGGTGCACCTCGCCGGGACCGCCGCGGCGGTGCGCTCGGGGAGCGACGACGTCGCGCGCGGCGTGGTGCTGAGCGCGCGGCTCGAGAAGGACGAGGCGGTCGTGTCGGCGACCGCGTCGCTGCCGGCCGTCGGCGACCAGCCGCTCGCGGTCGAGGCCCGCGGCACGCTCGGCCCGCGCCGGGACCGCGTCCTCGTCTCGCGCCTCGCGCTCGCGTACCCGGGCGCCCGCTGGGAGCTCACGCAGCCGGCGACGGTCCGGTTCGCGGGGCCCGCGGTGGACCGGCTGGAGCTCGTCTCCGGCGAGCAGCGCGTCGCCGTCGAGGGAGGGCTCGGCGCGCGCGGGACGCTCGACGCGCGCGCGGACCTCGTCCGCGTCGACCTGACGCGCCTCCCGCCCGGCGTCATCCCGCGCGGCCTCGGCGTCGCCGGGAGCCTCACCGCCGGGGCGCGGGCGACCGGCACCACCCGCCGGCCCCTGCTCGACACCCGCTTCGAGCTCTCGGGCGGCGCGGTGCGCGGCCTCGCTGGCCTCGACGCCACGGGCACCGCGAGCTGGGACGGGAAGGGGCGACGGGCCGCCGTCTCGGTCGCGGTGCAGCGGGCGGGCGGCGGCGCCGTGGACGTCACCGCGGACCTGCCGTTGCCCCTCGACCGCTCGCCGGCGGCGCGGCTCTCGGCGCGGGTGCGGGTGGAGGCGCTCCCGGTCGCCCCCGTGCTCGCGGCCGCGGGCGCCGCCTCGTCCCTCGAGGGGATCGCCGCGCTGGACGTGACGGTGGAGGGGACGGCCGGCGCGCCCCATCTCACCGCCCAGGGGTCGCTCGAGGGCGGGTCGTACGGCGACATCGGCCCGTTCGCGATCTCGCTCACGCTCGAGGACCCGGGGGAGCGGGCCGCGCTCCATGCCAGCGCGACCTACGGCGGGGCCCCGGCGCTCGCCCTCGACGCGGCCGCCCCGCTCGATCTCTGGGAGCTCGTCGCCCGTCCCGCCGACGCGGTCGCCGCCCTTCGCAGGGCGCCCGTGGAGGTGAGCGCCGTCGTCCCGAGCTTCGACGTCGCGGCGCTCGCCGGGGTGCTCGGCCTCCCCGAGGAGCTCCAGGGCACGCTCGACGCGCGGGCGACCCTCACGGGCACCGCCAGCGCGCCGCGCGGGAACGTGACCGTCGGGCTCGCGCACGCGGTGCTCGCGGGCTACCGCGAGGTGGGCGCGACCGTCGGGGTCGCGCTCGACGCGGCGCGGGTCGGCGTCACGGGCCAGGTCACGCTCGGCTCAGACGCGCTGCTCCGGCTCGACGGATCCCTCGCGGCCCCCCTCGAGCGGCTCCTCGCCGCCGAGCGGCTGCGGAGCACGCCGCTCACGCTCGACGCGGTCGTCCCGCGCGTGCAGCTCGCCCGGGCGGCGGGCGCGGACGTGCCGCTCGCGGGCGTCGTCGAGGGGCGCGTGTCGGCGGGAGGGACGCTCGCGGCGCCGGTGGTGCGAATCGATCTCGGCGGGAGCGGGATCGCGGTGGACGGGCGGCCGCTCGGCGAGGTCTCCGTGCGCGCCACCCACGAGCGGGCCCGCACCGAGGCGCACGTCGCGCTCCGCGCGGCGGCGGGCGGGACGATGGAGGCGAGCGGCGTGCTCGAGGCGCCGCTCGGGCTCGGCGCCGGCGGGCCACCCCTGCGCTCGGCGCCGCTCGACGCGCGGGTCGTCTCGACGGGGCTCGACCTGGGAGTCCTGCCCGCGCTCCTGCCGGGCGTCGTGCGCAGCGCCTCCGGGAAGCTCACCGCCGACGTCACGGCGCGAGGCCCGCTCGGCCGGCCGCGACCGCGCGGCAAGGTCCTCCTCGCCGACGGGAAGCTCGCGATCGCCGAGTACGGGGAGTGGACCGGCGTCCTGCTCGACCTCGAGGTGAACGACGACGCGCTCGAGCTGCGCCGGCTCTCCGCGCAGCGGGGCCGCGGACGGCTCGAGGTCTCGGGGTTCGCGCACGACCTCGCGTCGGCGAGCTCTCCGGTCGAGGCGCACCTCCGGGCCGAGACGCTCGCCGTCACGCGGGACGGGCAGGAGCTCGCGAACCTCGACCTCCGCGCCGACGCGACCGGGACCTACACGGCGGACGCGCTGCGGCTCGAGGTGAAGGTCCCGGGCGGCACCGTCCGCCTCCCGTCGCGGACCCCGCGCACGCTCCAGCCGCTCGAGCAGCGCGACGACATCGTCGTCGGCCGGCGCGCCATCCGCGAGCGCCGCAAGCGCGCCGAGGCCGCGGCGGAGGTCGCAGCCGGGGCCCCGGCCGCGCCGCGGGCGAAGCCCTTCACGCTCGCGGTGCACGTCGTCGCGCCCGGCCAGCTGTTCGTGAAGAGCGACAGCCCGCTCGAGAACGTCGAGCTGAAGGCGGACGTGCGCTACGAGCTCGCCGGCGCGGGCTCCTACGCCTCGGGGGAGGTCTCCGTCGTGCGCGGGTTCGTGGAGCCGATCGGCGGCCGCCACTTCGACATCACGCGCGGCCGGGTCCAGTTCACCGGCGGTCCGCCCGCCGCGGCGATGCTCGACGTCGAGGCGACCTACGACAACCCCGAGGCGGTCGTGACCGTGGCCGTCGCCGGCCCGCTGAGCGAGCCCGAGATCCGGCTCTCCTCGAAGCCGCCGATGGACGAGGGGCAGATCGCGATGCTCATCGCGACCGGCCGCACCGAGATCAAGCGCGGCTCGGGAGAGGTCGGCGCGCTCACCGGCGAGGAGGCCGGCAAGGCCGCCCTCGGCGCCGTCGCCACCCAGGCGTTCAAGAACCTGGTCGCCCAGAAGCTGCCCCTCGACACCGTCGCCCTCGACTCCGGCGCGCTGCGCGCCGGGAAGTACGTCACCGACAAGGTCTACATCGGCTACGTGCGGCGGTTCGACGCGAACGTCGAGCGCGGCGAGAACGAGAACGAGATGCGGGTCGAGTACCGCATCACGCCGCGCTGGACGGCGGAGGGGCGCTACGGCACGTCCGGATCGGGCGGCGCGAGCCTCGTCTGGTCGAAGGACTACTGACAGCGTTGCTCGCTACCCCGCGCGCCGGCTCTGCGCGTCCGGAGCGTGGAGGCGCCGCGCGCCTCGCGCCACAGCGCGCGGGCGACGAGCGCGGCGAGCACGAGCCAGAGCAGGGTGCGGACCACCGCGGTGGGGTGGAACAGGTGGTCGCGGAACCAAGGCTCCCAGCGCCGGGCCCGGACCTCGAACGCCACGTGGAAGTCCCAGATCGACGCTGCCGTGAGCGCCGCGAACAGCGTCGCGGGCGCGGCGGCGAGCGCGCCGGCGAGGAAGCCGTAGAGCGCGTACTGCGGGCTCCACACCTTGTTCGTCGCGATCCACACGACGAGCGCGAGCGCCGTCGCGAGCCGGGCGGCCCGCGGCGCGTCCCCGCCCCGGCGCGCTGCGAGGAAGGTCGCCGCGGCGCCGGCGAGCGCGGCGAGCGCGAGCGGCCCCGCGGACAGCGCCTCGAGGAGCGGCCCGCGCGGGATGGCGAGGGCGTCCCAGATGGAGTTCTCCGCGCCTCGCCCGGCGTTGAACCGGAAGAACCAGCTCCACCGCTCCGGCGCCGCGAGCGCGAAGGGGAGGTTCACGGCGAGGACGACGCCGGCGAGCGCCGCCGCGTAGCGGAGGAGCGCGCGCAGGCGCGGGCCGGGCCTCGACGCCAGCGCGGCGAGGGCGGGCGGGACGAGCGCCGCCGGGAAGAGCTTCGCCGAGACGCCGAGCGCCGCCAGCGCGCCGCTCCCGGCGACGCGACCGCGCTCCTCCGCGAGGAGCGCGAGGGCGAGGAGCGCGATGGGGAGGAGATCCCAGTTGAGCCCGGCGTAGTAGACGAGCGCCGGGGTCGCGCCGAGCCACCACGGGCGCGCGCCGGGGAGCCGCGCGAGCGCGAGGAGCGTCACGGCGAGGCAGGCCGCGAGGAAGAGGTAGGTGACGGTGAAGTGACCGAGCGCGCCGCCGGGGACGTACGACGGCAGCCAGAGCGCGAGCCCCAGCAGGACCGGGTACTCGATCCGATCCTCGAGGTAGGGCAGCGGGTGCGCGCCCCCGAGGTAGCGATCCCCGTGCAGCGCGATGACGTCGGAGTAGCAGTGGTGCTGGAACGACCAGAACCGGTACCCCGCCCCGGCGTGCGCAGCGCCGCGCGCGACGTTGAGGTAGCCGGCCGCGAGCCACAGGGCCGCCAGCGCGGCGGTGACGGCGAGGGAGCGGCGATCCACGGCGAGGGAATAGCACGCCGACCGGCGGCCGGTCGCGCGATGGAGCGGATGGGGCGCCGGAGGAGGTGATCGCCCCGGCGTGCATCGATGTGTAACATCGGCGCGTGGCCTCGCTCACCGGGCTCGCCCAGACGCTCGCCGACGCCGTCTCGCGCACCGGGCCGGTGGCGCCCCTCATCCTCTTCGCGGCGAGCTTCGTCGAGTACGTGTTCCCGCCGTTCCCGGGCGATCTCGTCGTCGTGCTCGGCGCCTGGTACGCGGTGCAGGGAGAGCTCTCCTGGCCCGTCACCTTCGTGTCGGTCACCGCCGGCGCGGTGCTGGGGGCCTGGGTCGACTACCGGATCGGCGCCGCCCTGGGGCGCCGCCTCGATCGGCGCCTCGCAGAGCGGCGGCCGCTCTCGGAGGAGCGGCTGCTGCGCTTCGAGGCGAGCTACCGGCGCTGGGGGGCGCTCCTCCTCGTCGCGAACCGCTTCTTCCCGGGGCTGCGCGCCTTCTTCTTCCTCGCCGCGGGCGCGTCGGGGATCCCGCTCCGCAGCGTGCTCCTCTACGGCGGCCTCTCCGCTGCGCTCTGGAACGCCGTGCTGCTCGGGGCCGGGGCGCTGGTCGCGCACAACGTGGAGGAGCTCCTGCTCCTCTTCGAGCGCTACACGCGCGCCGCCTGGATCGTCGTGGCGATCGTCGCCGCGCTCGCGCTCGCGGCCGTGCTGTGGCGCCGGCGCGCCGCGCGGCGGGCCGCCCGCGCCGGTGAGGGACGGTGAGCCTCGCCGCCGCGCTCGTGCTCGTCGTGGGGCTCGCGCTGCCCGACGGGAGCGCGCGCTACCGCGTCGAGGTGGGCGGCGTCCCGGTCGGCGCGGCCGAGCTCGCCGTGCGCTGCGAGGGGCCGCGCTGCCGGGCGGTGCTGCAGACGCGCCTGCGGCTCCCGGAGGAGGCCGGCGGCGCGGTGACCGCCCGCCGCTTCGAGACCGAGGTCGATCGCGAGGGCGTCGCCACCGGCGAAATCCTCAGGACGCGCGACGGAGTGGTCACGCACGAGGCCGCGCCGGCCGGGCGCGTCCCGGCGGCGCTCGCCGAGCTCCTGCTCGCCTCCGCCGCGAGGGAGGGCGAGGGGACCGCCTGCCTCGAGGCGTTCGAGGAGGAGACGCTCGCCGCCGGTCGGGCGTGCGGCGCCTGGGCGTCGGGCGCGCTCGACGCGACCGTGCTGGGCGTGCGCGAGCGCGTCACGCCCGGTCCGGGAGGCTTCCCGGCAGCGATCGAGCTCCCCGAGCAGGGGACGCGCTTCGTCCGCGACGGGCGAGCCGCAGTGCCCGGGCGGCCGCCGCGCCTGTCGGTTCGTGTCCCCGGCCCGGTCGATCCCGCCCTCGCGTCGAGCTTCTGCGGCGTGTCGCTCGACCCGCCCGCGCCCGCGCCGGCGACCCCGCTCCCCGCGCCTGCCGCGCCGGGTGCGAGCTGCCGGGAGAAGACCGCCGCCTACCTCGCGCGCGCAAGGGGCCGCGGACACGTGGGTCGCACCGCGCTCGGGGTGGCCTGGGACGGGAGAGGCTTCGTCTGGCACGCGTGGGCCGAGCTCCGCGAGGGGGATCGCTACGTCCCGGTCGACCCTTCGTTCGGTGAGCTCCCCGCGCGCGGTCCGCGCTTCACGCTCGCGCGCTTCGCACCCGGTGATCGCGCAGGAGCGCTCGCCGCCGGGCGGCGCGTGCTGGCGTGCTGGGGGCGGGCGGCGGTGCTGGCGCGGTGAGACCTCCGGGCGCCGGCGCGCCTCCGGCCGCATCTTCCCGGCGTGGACCTCATCGCGCGGTACGTGGAAGACCACCTCGCCCTGTCGCTCGGCGGCGTACGGCTCGCTCGCCGGGCGCTCGCCTCGAACCGCGGCTCGCCCTACGCGGAGCCGCTCGAGCGCCTCCTTCCCGAGCTCCAGGAGGATCGGGAGCTCGTCCGCGACGTCTTGAAGGCGCTCGGCGGCACGCCGAGCGGGCTCAAGGAGACGGTAGTCATGCTCGGCGAGCTGGCCGGGCGGCTGAAGCTGAACGGGCGCCTCCTCTCCTACTCGCCGCTGTCGCGCGTCTGGGAGCTCGAGGCGCTCGCCGCCGGCAGCGAGTCGCGGCGCGGCCTCTGGAGCGCGCTGGCCCGCGCGCAGCGGCACGAGCCCCGCCTCGAAGGTTTCGACCTCGGGGCCCTCGAGGCGCGCGCGCGGCGTCATCGCGACGAGCTCGAGCGCTGGCGGCTCAAGGCAGCGGAGGAAGCGTTCGGGACCGCGCCGCGCCGGCGCGCCAAGAGCCGGAGCGCCGCCCCGCAGCCCGCGCGTTGAAGGCCGTCCAGCGGGCCCGCCCCGGACCGCCGTCCGTCACGCGATGGAGCCCGCCCGTCGCGCGAGGAAGCGCAGGAACGCGGTCGCCTTCGGCACGAGGGTCGAGAGGTCCACCTCCTCGCCGGTGGTGTGGAAGCCCTTCCCCCGCGGCCCGAGCCCGTCGATCGAGGGGATCCCCGCCGCGCCGGTGGTGCAGGCGTCGGAGCCGCCGCCGACGAGGGGCGCCTCGCCCTGGCCGAGCCCGCTCTCGCGCTGGCAGTCGCCGTACTCCTTGGCGAGCGCCGACGAGGCCTGCGTGCGCTCGAGCGGATCTCGCCAGCCGCCGTGCGAGAGCTCGAGGGTCGTGCCGGGGACGGCCGCCTCCGCCGCGATCGCCTGGATCGCCTCGCCGAGCCGCTGCCCGTCCTCCACCGTCTCGAAGCGCAGGTCCACGTCGCAGCGGGCCTCGGCCGGCACGGTGTTCTTGGTCGTGCCGCCGGACACGAGCCCGACGCTCACCGTGAGGCCGCGCTCGTAGTCGGTGAGCGCCTGGACGCGATCGACGAAGCGCGCGATCGACCAGATCGCGTTCCGACCCTTGTCGTGCTCGTTCCCCGCGTGGGCGGCGACGCCGCGCGCCTCGGCGTGGATCGAGCCCACCCCCTTGCGCCGCGTGACGAGCAGATCGCCCGGCCGGCCCGACTCGAAGCCGAGCGCGCAGGCGGCGCCCTGCGCGTGCGCGCGGATGAGCGGCTGCGACTCCGGGGAGCCCACCTCCTCGTCGGCGACGAGGATGCCCTTCACCGGCACGCGCTCGAGGAGGCCCGCGCGCTTGGCGGCGACGAGCCCGTACAGCATCACCGCGATGCCGCCCTTCATGTCGAAGACGCCCGGCCCCACCGCGCGGCTCCCCTCGCGCCGGAAGCCCTCGAAGGTGCCCGGCGGGAACACCGTGTCGGTGTGGCCGACGAGGAACACCGGCGCGCCGTCCGCAGGCCCGCTGAAGACGAGGTGCGGGCCGAAGCGCGTCGAGGGGCGGAGCTCGACGGCGAAGCCGAGCGTGCGGAGCTGTCCCGCGACGAGGTTCGCGACCGCCTGCACGCCGGCCTTGTTCGCGGTGAAGGAGTTGACTGCCACGAGCCGCTCGAGGAGCGACTCGAGCGCGCCGCGCTGGCCCGAGAGCCAGTGGAGGGCGTCGTCGATGCGGCCGGCCATGAGGGCGAGACCTCCGGTGCGCGAGCGCGGGGGCGACCTCGCCCTCGGCGGGCCGCGCCGGCCGCTGGCCGGGCGCGGGAGACCCCGGTATAAGGGCGGCGCATGGCACCGGGCAAGCGCTACCGGGCCGCGGTGATCGGCGGCTCGGGCTACGGCGGCGCGGAGATGATCCGCCGCCTCCTCATCCACCCCGACGTGGAGCTCGTCCGCGTCGCCTCGATCGACTTCGTGGGGGAGCCGCTCGCCGCGGCGGACCCCGCGCTCGAGGGCGTGACCGACCTCGTCTTCGAGGGCCTGCCGCCCGCCGAGGCGGCGAAGGGAGTGGACGTCGTCCTCCTCGGCCTCCCGCACACGGTCGCGGCGTCCAAGGTCCCCGAGCTCGCCGCGCTCCCCGGCCTCAAGATCGTGGACATGAGCGGCGACTTCCGCCTGAAGGACGCCGCCGCGTACGAGCGCTGGTACAAGCACACGCACCCCTGCCCGGAGCGGCTCCGCGACTTCGTCTACGGGCTGCCCGAGCTGAACCGCGAGCAGCTCCGCGCCGCCCGCTTCGTGGCCTCGCCCGGCTGCTTCGCGACCACCATCGAGCTCGCGCTCCTGCCGCTCGCGCGGGCCGGGCTCCTCGAGGGCGTCGTCCACGTGCAGGGCATCACCGGCTCGTCCGGCTCGGGGGTCGCGCCGTCGGCGGGCACGCACCACCCGGTCCGCGCGAACAACCTCCGCACCTACAAGCCGCTCGAGCACCAGCACGTCCCGGAGATCACCGAGACGCTCGCGCAGGCGGGCGCGAGGGACCTCGCGCTCCGCTTCGTGCCGGTGTCGGCGCCGCTCTCGCGCGGGATCTTCGCGACCGCCTTCCTCGAGCTGCCGGAGGAGTGGACGCAGGAGCGGCTCGACCGGCTCCTCCGCGAGACCTACGCCGGCGAGCCGTTCGTGCGGGTCCCGCGAAAGCGCCTCCCGGAGGTGGCCGCGGTCTCCGGCTCGAACTACGCCGAGGTGGGCATCTCGGCCGGCCCGGCGCGCGCGGGGCGGCGCACCGTCACCTGCTTCGGCGCGACCGACAACCTCGTGAAGGGCGGGGCGGGGCAGGCCATCCAGAACATGAACCTCATCCTCGGGCTCGACGAGAAGGCCTCGCTCGCCGACCCGGGCCCGTGGCCGCCATGAAGACCATCGTGCTGAAGCTCGGGGGCGAGATCGTCCACGCGCCCGAGCTCTCCGTCATCGCCCGCGACCTGCGCACGCTCGTCGACGGCTTCAACCGCGTGGCGATCGTCCACGGCGGCGGCCCGCAGGCCACCGCGCTCCAGAAGACGCTCGGCCTCGAGACGCGCATGGTGGCCGGCCGCCGCTTCACCGACGCGCAGACGCTCGAGGTGATGAAGTACGTCGTCGCCGGGCAGCTCAACGTCGATCTCTGCGCCCGGCTGCTCGCGAACGGCGTCATGGGCGTGGGCCTGCACGGCGCGAGCGGGCACATGGTCCAGGCGCGCCGCCGCCCGCCCCGCGTGATGAAGGGGGCCGGGCCGGAGCCGGTGGACCTGGGCCTCGTCGGCGACGTCCTCGGCTTCAACCTGCCGCTCCTCGGCGATCTCTTCGAGCGGCGCTACGTCCCGGTCATCGCCTGCCTCGGCTGCGACGCGCAGGGCCAGCTGCTCAACATCAACGGCGACACCGTGGCGAGCCAGCTCGCGGGCGCGCTCGAGGCCGACGCGCTCGTGCTCGTCACCTCCACCCCGGGCGTGCTCCGCGACCTCGCCGATCCCTCCTCCCGCATCCCCCGCATCACCCACGCCGAGTTCGAGCGGATGGTCGCGGACGGGACGATCTCGGGCGGGATGATCCCCAAGCTCGAGGAGTCCTTCGGGGTCCTCGCCTCCGGCGCGAAGTCGGTGGTCATCGTCGGGAAGCTCGGCGAGGGCGATCTCGCCCGCGCGGTGCTCGACCCGGGGAGCGCCGGGACCGTGCTGGTCGGCTGACGGCGACACTGCCACCGAGAAACCCCGAAGCGACGAGCCGCTACGGAGCGTCACGCGCGCCGGCGTCGGCGGCTACAGCGGCGTGTGCCTCGCGCGCGAAAAGCGCTCCTTCACCTCGTAGGCGAAGCCGTCGAGGACGTCGGGGTCCACCGGATCGCCGTTCAGCGACAGGCTCAGGGACAGGAGCCCCTCGCGCTCGCGCGCGTGCGAGAGCTGGGCCTCCGCGAGCTTGTCGGGCATGCACTCGAGCGGGCCCACGCACACGGCGCCGTCGATCTCGCCGCGCCGCCACTGGAGCACCGGGAGGCCCACCGCGAGGACGGCCTCGTGCTCGAGATCCTCGCGCACGTAGGGCGCCGCGGCCGCGAGCGCCTCCGCGAGGCGCGCCGGGCGCGGCCACCCCATCGCGCTCGCCATCGTGCTCCGGCACGCGCCGAGGAGCCGGCCGCGGACCCACGTCTTGAGCTGGTCTCCGGGCGTGTCGCGCAGGCCGCGCCGCACCTGGACGTGGTCCGAGTACTCGAGGAACTGGGCGACGGGCTCGAGGCGCACCCGGATCCCGCGCTCCTCCAGCGCGTCCGCCACGTCGCCGTTGGCGCCCGCGTCGGAGCGCACGTAGACCTCCCCGACGAGGAGGACCGTGGGGTGCGGCCGGGGGTCCTTGAGGCTCCGGAGGGCGTGCCCGGCGCGACCGAGCAGGGCGGGCACGCCGTAGCTCCGCCCGGTCGCGGCCTCCATGAGCACGCGGCTCGCCGAGAGGCTCCCCGCGGCGGCGCGCTCGAGCAGCGCCGCGAGCTCGGTCGCGTGCGCCGCGTGCACGCGGGCCGCGGCCCCGGGCTCGCGCTCGACGGGGCGGACGTCGCGGAGCGCGTCCTCCAGCAGGCCGAACCCGGCGATCCCCGCGAACACGACGGCCCCGAAGCCGGGCGGCACGCCCTCGAAGTAGTCCGAGTCCGGCGGCGACCAGATCCCCACCCGCGCGCCGTGCCCGAGCCGCTCCAGGATCATCTGGTGGAGCTGCCGGTAGTAGCCGAACCGGCACGGGCCGCTGGAGCCCGGCATGAAGAACGCCAGCCGCTCGTGCGGGTGCGCCCGCTCGAGCCGCTGCAGGAGCGACCCGAGCGTCACGATCATCGGCAGGCACTCCTTGCCGCTCGTGTGGCGCCGCGCCCGCCGGACCGCCTCCGGGCCGGCGCGGGGAAGCACCTCGGCGGGGACGCCGTAGCCGCGCAGCGCCGAGGCGAGCGCGCCGGCCTCCGGCCCCATGGGCGGCACGAGCACGCGCGCGCCGCTGCGGGCGATCTCGGGGAGCGACTGGGAGGCGAGGGCGAGCAGCGGGGCCGCGGACGCGGCGGCGCTCGCGCCGGAGCGCAGGTCCTCGCGGACGCAGTGCAGGAACGCCTCCACGCGCGTCTTCGTCCCGGCGTCGCCGGCGTGGCCGTCCGTCTCGATGACGGCGAAGGGCTTGCCCTCCATGAGGCGCGCGTAGGCGTGCAGCGTGAAGCTGTCGGGCCCGCAGCCGTAGTTGCTCGCGAACAGGCTGTACACCCCGGGCTCGCGCCGCACCTCGTACGCCGCGCGCAGCACGCGCTGCGTGTAGCCCCAGAACGCGCCCGGGACGAGCGGCGTCTCCGGGGCCGACGGGTAGCAGTCGACGGGGATGGCGACGGCGCCCTGCTCGCGCAGCAGCGCGGGGATGTTCGCGCTCAGGACCGCGTCGTGGATCGTGTAGGTGCGCCCGAGGACGACCACGGGCAAGAGCCCCTCGGCGCGGCAGCGGTAGAGCGCGCCGCGCCCGATGCGGAAGAGGGCGGCGTCGAAGCGCGCCTGCTCCTCGCGCGCGACGGCGTGGGCGGATCGCCAGGCGTCCTCGCGCTGGACCCCGAGGTCCGCGGCGAGCGCGCGGCAGGTGTCGAGGAACGCCGGGGCGTCGAGGAAGCCCGGCCCGAGGCGGATGGCCGGCGAGAGGATCCGCCCGGCGTCGAGCGCTCGCCCGAGATCGAGGCGCAGCACGTCGGCGCTCCCCGCCACCACCGGGCAGAGCCAGTGAGAGGTCTCGTCCTTCACGGCCGGCAGGTCGCGCAGCATCGGGAGGAAGACCCGCTCCGCGGGCGCCTCCGCCATCGCGGCGACGAGGCCGTGGTACTGCTGCATGGGCGCGCAGAACGGGACGTGCGCGCGCTCCGTCCCGCGGCGGAGCGGCTCCCGTCCTCCTCCGCGCGCCACGACCACGTCGAGGCCGAGGGCCCGGAAGAAGTGGGCGAAGAACGGGAACAGCCCCTTCAGCTGGAACGCCTCGGCGAGGGCGACGCGCGGGGCGCCGGTGCGCGCCGACAGCGGACGCAGCACGGCCTCGACCAGCTCCGCGCGCTCCCTGAACGGATCGGGCGCGCCGGCGGGGAGCTTCCGCGTGCGGGTCCCGCGCTCGTGGACGGAGCAGCCTCCCCCCCAGGAGAACGCGCGCCGCACCCCCTGGACGCGCGTCCGGAGCCGCTCGATGCGGCAGGAGTTGCCCGACCCGCCGCAGCCGGCCGTGGAGCGGCAGACGAACGTGTCCTTCCGGTCCACCCGGGCGTCGAGGAACCGGCCGAGCTCGAGCGGAGCGCCGCCGGGCAGCGCCCCGCGCGCGAGCAGCGCGATCCCCCACGCGCCCACCGTGCCCGGGTTCGGCGGCACGATCACCTCCGCGCCGGTCTGCCGCGCCACCGCCGCCGCGAGCGCGTCGGCGCTGAAGGGCATCCCCTGGCAGAACACGACGTCCCCCACCGAGCGGCTGCCCTTCACGCGGTTCAGGTAGTTCTGCACGACCGAGTCGTAGAGGCCGGCGACGAGGCGCGGTCGCGTGACGCCCGCGGCCGCCGCCTCGTCGAGGATCTCGGCCATGAACACGGCGCAGTGCTGGCCCAGGTCGGCGCAGGCGTCGGCCCCGAGCGCCACGCGCGCGAGCGCCTCGACGTCGCGGTCCCCGAGGCGGAGCCCCTGCTCCTCGATGAAGGACCCTGTCCCGGCGCTGCACGCCTCGTTCATGGCGGCGTCGACCACGCGGCCGCCGAGGAGCCGGATGTACTTCGCGTCCTGCCCGCCGATCTCGAAGATGGTGTCCACCCGCGGGTCGCAGGCGCGCGCTCCCTCGGCGTGAGCGGCGATCTCGTTCAGCACGTGCACCCGCTCGGCGCCGTAGCAGGTCGCGAGCAGCGACCCGACGATCTCGCGACCGCTGCCGGTGACCCCGAGGCCCACGACGGCCTCCCGGAAGGCTCCGCCGGCCGCGCGGCGCACGAGCTCCTGCGCCGCCGCCACCGGGTCGCCGGCGGTGCGCGTGTAGCTCTCCCAGACGGGCGCACCCGAGGCGGCGTGGAGCGCGACGGCCTTCGAGCCGGTCGAGCCGATGTCGAGGCCGAGGATGAGCGCGTCGCCGGCGCCGATCCTGGGGGCCGGACGCACGGGCAGGCGGCGCACGCGCCCCAGGGTGTCGGAGAGCGGCGGGAGCAGCTCCACGGGCGCGTGCGCCGCGGGGGCCACGAGGTCGTCGGGCCGCGGGAGCGGCGCGGACCCCCGAGCGGCCAGCACCGCGCACCCGAGCGCGTCCAGGTAGAGCGCGTCGTCGCCGCGCTCCTCCTCGAGGGTCATCCCGCGCTCCGCCACGATCCGCCCGAACCGCTCGCGGATCCTGCGCGAGCGTCCGACCCCTCCGGCGAGGACCACGGTCGCGGCCTCCGAGGGCCGCCGGAGCAGCACCTGGACGTTGTCGCAGATCGCGTCGAACAGGCCGGCCAGGATCCGTGCCCGGTCCTCGCCCTGGTTCGCGAGGTGGGTCATGTCGGTCTTCAGGATGACGGGGCAGCGGCCGGAGAGCGGCGCCGGATCCTCGACCGGCGCGGCGACGAGGTCCGCCTCCTCGGGGTCGAGCCCGAAGCGCTCGACGAGCTGGCGCAGGAAGCTCCCCGTGCCCTGCGAGCAGCGCGGGTTCTCCCGGTAGTCCGCGTCCTCGCCGCCGCCCAGCTCCACCACCGAGAAGCCGTGCGCGCCGATGTCCACGATCACCGCGGGGCCCGGCCCGTGGAGGAACCGCACGCCGGCGATACGCGCCTGCTTGGCCGGGACGCGCGAAAGGGCCAGCTGCCGCCCGAGGCGCCCGGACGCGAAGGCGCCGCCGACGTCGTCCCATCCCCACTGCCGGAGGAGCTCGCGCACCGCCGGGCCGGGCGCCTTGTGGTGCTCGAGCCGCGCGCGCCGGAGCCACACGAGCTCGCCCGGGCGAGCGACGAGCTCGACCACCTTCACCGTCTCGGCGCCTGCGTCCACCCCGAGGAAACGAGGCATGCTGACGGCGAGTGTCGCCCAGCGCGCGCCCGGCGGGCTTGACCAGAACGGGCGCGGCGAGAGGGCCAGGGGCACGCCTCCACGCTCCGGGCATCCCTCGTGGGTCCACCCCGCGATGGCCACGCACCCGCCTCGAGGGGCCGCGCCCACGATCCCGCTCGTGCCCGCGAACCTCACCGCCCAGTACAAGGACGCGGAGCTCCGCTTCCGCGAGGCGGCGAGCCACGACGACAAGCGCGAGGCGCTCCGCGAGATGATCGCGCTCCTCCCGAAGCACAAGGGGACGGAGAAGCTGCACGCCGACCTCAAGAAGCGCCTCGCGAAGCTCGAGGAGGAGGGCGAGCACGTGCGCCAGAGCGGCGTCCACCGCACGGACCCCGCGCACGTGCGCCGCGAGGGGGCCGGCCAGTGGGTGCTCCTCGGGCCCCCCAACGCCGGCAAGTCGTCGCTGCTCGCCGCGCTCACCCACGCGCACCCCGAGATCGGCGAGTACCCGTTCACCACGCGCGCGCCGCTGCCGGGGATGATGGCGTTCGAGGACGTGCAGGTGCAGCTCGTCGACACGCCGCCCGTCGCGCCGGGTCACACCGAGCCGTACCTGCCGAACCTCGCGCAGGGCGCGGACGGCGTCGTCGTCGTGCTGGACCCCACCGCCGACGACGTGGAGGCGGCGTTCGCGGCGGTGCTGGAGGTCCTCTCGCGCGGGCACGTCTGGCCGCGCGGCCGCGCCCCGCCGCCGGGCGCCTCGCCGCTCCTCGTCCACCGCCCGGTCCTCGTCGTCGCGACGCGCCGCGACCTCGACGAGGACGGCACGTTCGCGGCGCTCGCGCGCGAGGCGGTGGGCGCGGACCTGCCGTTCTTCGCGGTGTCCGCGACGCGCGGCGACGGTCTCGACGCGCTGCGACCCGAGCTCTTCCGCGCGCTCGGCCGGATGCGCGTCTACACGAAGGAGCCGGGGAAGAAGCCTGACCTGGGGAAGCCGTTCGTGCTGCCCGCCGGCGCGACCGTGCACGACCTCGCCCTCGTCGTGCACCACGAGGTCGCCGCCCACCTCAAGTTCGCGCGCATCTGGGGCCACGCGCGCTTCGAGGGGCAGCAGGTCGATCGGCACCACGTGCTGGCCGACCGCGACGTGGTCGAGCTACACGAGTGACGTCGCCGGACCCGCGCGGAGCTATCTCCCGGCCTCGCCGGCGGTCGCCGACGCGGGCAGCGGGCGCGCCGCGTGGGCGGGGGCGACCTCCTCGCCGCGCATCGCGCGCATGATCCTGCCGGCGTTCGCGGCCAGGCGGGCGCTGCCGTCGGGCAGCGGCCGGTCCTCGGGGTCGGTGACGCTCGCGCCCGCCAGACCGGCGAACACCGTCACCTTGAGATCCTTGCCCACCACGGCGTAGCGCGGCTCCCAGCCGACCGTCGAGAGCACGAAGCGATCGTCGGGCGAGTCGAACGCGGAGAGCCCGTCGGAGTGGAGCGACGGCGGGTGCGTGTCGCCGAGCAGCGAGAAGATCGTCGGGACGAAGTCCACGTGGCTCGTCGGCGCGTCGTGCACGCCCGCCGGGATCCCGTCGCCGAGCACCACGAACGGCACGTGGATCTGCTCGTTCGTCACCGCCGAGCCGTGGCCGAGGTGGCCCTTCTCCCGGAACTCCTCCCCGTGATCGCCGGTGAAGAGCACGAGCGGCTTCTTCCCGCGGGTCCGCTCGAACCAGGAGAGGAACTCCTCGAGCGTCCCGTCGAGCGCATAGGCCGCGTTCTTGGCGCGGTTGCGGATCTGCTCCGCCGGCGCGGTGGTGGCCTTGATGCCCCCCGAGCCGTCCCACACCGGCCGGAAGGGCTCCTGGCCGCGCGGGTAGAAGTAGTTGAAGTGCGTCCCGTACAGGAAGACGAACATGAAGAGCGGCTGGTCGCGCGGGACCGCCTCGGCCATCTTGCGCGCGTCGAGGAGGAGCTGCGGATCGCGGTCGCCCCAGCCCTCGCCGTCGCAGCGGTTCTTGAGGTCCTCGGCGGACACGCCGGCGAACACCGTCTCGCGCAGGTCCATCCAGTCGAGGCAGGAGGCGGAGAGCGCCTTCACCGCGTAGCCGTTCGCGCGCAGCGCCGGGAAGAGCACCGGCCGGCGGCCCGCGCCGAGCGTGGCCTCGAGCTTCTGCGCCTGGAGCCCGTACAGGAGGCTGAAGATCGTGTAGTGCGTCGCGACCGCGCCCGCGTAGTGGCGCGTGAAGCGCGCGCCCGCCTCGGCGCGGCGCCACAGGTTCGGCATGACGTCCGGCGCGAGGTGCGCCGCGGGCAGGCTCTCCGCGACGAGGAAGAGCACGTCGGGCTTGCGGGTGAAGTGGATCTCCTCCGGCGCGACCCCGGCCGGCAGCCGCAGCGACTCCTGGCCGGCGAACTGGTCCACGGCGCGCTTCCCGAAGAGGCGCGAGTAGATGCCGTTCATGCGCACCGGCACCTGCAGCGGCAGGACGCCGGAGGCGGCGAACATCGCCGGACCGCCGAGGTAGACGAGCCCCGCCCCGTACACGCGCTCCGCCGCGGCCGCCAGGACGAGCGTGAGCGCGAGGGTCCACGCACGCCGCCCGCTCGCGAAGCGCCGGATGAACCACGCGCCCGCCGCGACGTCGAGCGCGACGAAGAGGGCGCCGGCGGCGAGGAATGTCGCGACGTCCGCCGGGGACACGCCCGTCTCCTTGAGCGCGTACGGCTGGAACAGCACGCGCAGGAAGAAGCCGTTCACGTGGAAGCCGACCGCCCCGAAGATCCGGCTGTCGAGGGCGACGAGGCTCGTCGCGAGGCCGAGCACGGCCGGCGCGGCGAAGCGGTACGCGCGGGGTCGGAGCGAGAAGGGGAGCGCGAGCGCGAACGCGGCGAGCGCGAGGAGCGCCGCCTGCGGGAGGAAGGTGGGCCAGAGCGGCGCCCGGTACGCCGCGGGCGCGTTGCGGACCGCCGCCGCGATCGAGGTCGCGTACAGGGCGAGGAAGAGCGGGACGTGCAGGAGCGACCAGACGAGCGCGGGGAACCGGTACCCGGCCCCGCCCCGCGTCGCCCCGGCGCCGACATCGAGCGCGCGGGACATTCGGGCGCGGAACCTAGCATCACCCGCCCGTGCTCGCCACCCGGCGGGGAGCGGCCGAGCGGGCGGTCAGCCGCTGGCAGGCGCGGATCGCGGCGCCACCCTCATCTCGAGCAGCACCCGCCCGCACGCCGGGCAGCCGGGATCGCCGGGATCGTCCGTCCACATCTCGCAGGCGGGGCACTGGAACCGCACGCCCGAGCCGCCCGCGCCGGGCTGGTCCTCCGGCGCGGGGAAGAGCACGCGCCCCGCGGCGGCGAGCGCGGCGAAGTACTCGTAGCGCGCGGCAGGGGTGACGTCGTCGGGGAGCGGCATGCGGGTGAAGGTGCGGCCGGCGAGCGCCACGGTGGGCCCCGCCTCCCGCGCGGCGAGGAGCGCCTGCTCCGAGCGGCGCGGCCAGGGCTGGTCCGCGAACCAGCGCGCCTTGAAGGCGCTCCACTCGGCGAGCGTCCTCACCTCCGCGAGCGCGGCGTGGAAGGCGTCGAGCTGCCTCATGAACGCGGGCTCGTAGGGCATGAGCGCGATCTTGCGCGCGCGCACCGGGGCCGACAAGAAGGACGGGTGCCGTCCGCGCGTGGCCGCTCGCCGCGCGCCGCCGGCGGCACGAGCGAGGAGAGCCGAGATGTCCGAGGGACCCCGCCGCGACTTCGAGGCCGCCTACCTGGCAGGGACGCCGCCCTGGGACATCGGCCGGCCGCAGCCCGAGATCGTGAAGCTCGCCGAGGAGGGCGAGGTGAGGGGCACCGTGCTCGACGTCGGCTGCGGCACCGGCGAGAACGCCCTCCACCTCGCGAGCCTGGGCCGGCCGGTCGTCGGGGTGGACGGCTCGCCCGCCGCGATCGCCCGCGCCCGCGAGAAGGCGGCGGCGCGCGGGCTGGAGGTGGCGTTCCACGTCGCCGACGCGCTGCAGCTCGGGCGCCTGCGCCTGCGCGTCGAGACGGTCGTCGACTGCGGGCTGTTCCACGTCTTCTCCGACGAGGAGCGTCGCCCGTACGCGGAGTCGCTCACGGAGGTGCTCTCGCCCGGCGGCGTGCTCCACATCCTCTGCTTCTCCGACGCGGAGCCGCCCGGGCCGGGCCCACGGCGCATCGCCGAGTACGACCTCCGCGCGACGTTCCGCTCGCTCTTCGCGATGGTGCGGATCCGCCCCGCGGTGTTCGACAGCCTCCTCCTGACCGGCGGCGCCAAGGCCTGGCTCGCGACGTTCGTGCGGATCTGAGCCAGAAAAACCGAGGGCCGCGCCTCCTCGAGGGAGGGCGCGGCCCTTCGGTGCGGCGGGTCAGGATGGCCGGACTAGAAGATCGTCCACTGCACCATGACCTGCGGGGCGGAGGTCACCGTCGCCTCCGTCTCGCCGAAGCCGTAGCCGCGGTGGATGAACCACTCGACGCCGGCGTGGAGCTTGCCCTTCGGGCCGCCCGCGACGGAGAGCACGTCGACGAGCAGCTCCGGCTGCGCCCAGATCTCGACGGCGTTGTCGCGCGCGCCGTCCTTCGTGCCGTTCACGTCGACGAAGCCCGTGAAGAGGAACGGCACCGGACCGACGGCGAACGGCACCGTCCAGTACGGCGAGATCTGCCACTGGTGATCGGCGAACTTGTCGTACCGGTAGAAGAGGTTGAGCCCGAGCACCCAGCCCGGCGGCGCGACGAAGTCGAACCCGACGCCGCCGAGGTAGGCGTAGAAGTTGCCGCCCTGGTTCACCTCGCCCGCGAGGCCCCAGTTCCGGATGACGCCGCCGATGGGGGCCTTCTGGCCGAGCAGGTCGTTCAGGAACAGGCGCGGGTGCCACTCGACGTAGGCGCCGGTCGCGTCCTCGCCGCCCACCCGGCCGCGGGTCAGGTCCGTGAAGAAGAAGCTGTCGCCGTGCTCCCACGTGGAGAAGTGGTTGAGCGTCAGCGTCGTGAGGCGCCCGTGGTCGTAGTTTCCGAGCGCGTCGTCGAAGTTGTACCCCTGCAGCAGCTGGACGTTGGTGGTGGAGAACCCGCCAGCGCGCGCCGCGGGCGCGAGCGCGACGAGCGCGATCGCGAGGAGGCTTCGGAGGAGAGAGGAGACGTTCATGGGGCGACGCTTCTAGCGCAGCCCTCTGACTCTCGAAAGGGTATTCCCGTACCCGCGGTCGCTGCTCGCTCCGTGCGAGCGGGCGCGGCCGCTACTCGAAGGGCACGAGGTGGAGCCGCTCGCCCGGCTCCGCGCCCAGAATCTCGCGTGCCTTCGCGGGGATGCGGACCGTCTCGCCGTCGATCCGCGCCGGGGCGCGCACGGCGCGGAAGCGGCTCTTCCCCTCGGTCCGGTGCAGGCCCACGAGCCGCTCCTCGCCGTCGCGCTCGAGGGGCTCCTCCGAGAGCTTCGCCCGCCGGTAGGCGCGCACGAGCGTGACGTCCTCGAGCCGCGCCTCGTAGTGCGGCCCGCCGTCGAACGGGTCGATGCGGCTCACGTACTGGAAGCCGAGCCGGTCGAGCATCCGCCGCACGGGCTCGGTGGCGGGGCCCACCTTGCCGAGGTTCCGCTGCACCTGCTCGGGGAACAGCGTGGCGTACACGTCCACGGGCGGGAAGAGCTGCTGGATGAACTCCTTGTTCTCGCGGCTCTTCTTGTCGGCGGTCTGGTAGTCGAGGTCGGTGAAGCGCTTGCCGAACGCCTCCCAGAACGCGCTGCGGCCGTCCTTCGTGAGCGGCGGCATGAGCTCGGCGAGCACCTTCTCGCGGAAGCGGTCGCGGAACATCGCCATGTAGAGGAAGCGCACGTAGGCGAGCTGCTTGCCCGCGCGCTCCTCGCCGCCGCGCTCCTCCGGATCCACCACCAGCCCGCCGATCTCGGTCGGCCCGTCGAAGTGGTAGCCGATCGAGAGGACCTGGTGCTTGAAGTGCCGGTCGATCGTCGACGAGTAGTGCTCGCGCTCGGACACGTCGAAGAACGTGCAGGGCGACTCGCGCGTGCCGTGCTGGGCGATCACCATCGACGTGCCGACGATCCGGCCGGAGCGCGGCTCCTCCGCCACGAAGACGTAGGAGCGCTCCAGGGGATCGCGGATCTTCGCCGAGAAGCTCCGCACCGAACCGTCGATGATGCGGGCGAGGGCGCGCTCGTCGTACGGCAGGTTGACGGTGTTCAGCACCTTCGCGAGCCGGGCGAGGCTCGCGAGATCCGACTTCTGCGCGTCGCGGAGGAGGAGCATGCGTCGGGTCGGGAGGACTAGCACGGGCCCCGAGGGCTGTCACCCGCGGGGAACCCGGCGCCCCGCGCGGATCGCGCGAGGAGCGACGCGCCGGTGTCGGCGCCGGCGGCCGGCGGATCCCGCCCGGCCGTTCGGGGTCCCGCCGCCCGCTCGGGAACGTTGAACGGGGCGCCTCGCCGTGACATGGAGAACGCCATGCGCGCCGTCGTGCAGCGGGTCTCCCGGGCCGAGGTCCGGGTGGAGGGGCGGGTGGTCGGTGGGATCTTGCGCGGCCTGGCCGTGCTCCTCGGCGTCGCGCGCGAGGACGGCCCCGCCGACGCCGACCTCCTCGCCGAGAAGATCGCCGGCCTGCGGATCTTCGAGGACGCGGGCGGCAAGATGAACCTCGCCGCCGGCGAGGTGGGGGGCGGGGTGCTCGTCGTCTCGCAGTTCACCCTGCTCGGCGACGCGCGCAAGGGCAACCGCCCGAGCTTCGTGGACGCCGCGAACCCCGAGACCGCGAGCGCGCTCTACGAGCGGGTCTGCGCCCGGCTCCGCGAGAAGGGGCTCGCCGTCGCGACCGGGGTCTTCCGCGCGGAGATGGAGGTCGAGCTCGTGAACGACGGCCCGGTCACCATCCTGCTCGACTCGCGCCGTCTGTTCTGAACCGGAGGTCAAGGGATGTCCGACTGCCTCTTCTGCAAGATCGTCGAGAAGAAGATCCCCGCGCGGATCGTCCACGAGGACGCGGACACCGTCGCGTTCGAGGACGTGAACCCGCAGGCGCCGACGCACGTGCTCGTCGTCCCGCGCAAGCACGTCGCGAGCATGATGGAGCTCGGCCCGGACGACGAGGCGCTCGTCGGCAAGCTCTTCCGCGCCGGCGCCGCCATCGCGAAGGCGCGCGGCATCGACGGCCCGGGCTACCGCGTGGTCATGAACCACAACCGCGACGCGGGCCAGAGCGTCTTCCACATCCATCTGCACGTGCTGGGAGGTAGACGGATGGCTTGGCCTCCCGGCTAATCGGCGCACGATACCCGGTCTGCGGCGGGCGTCCTCGCTCCTTGCGCCTGCGGCGTACGGAAGCAGTACGCCTCGGCGCGCGTCGCTGCGGGTGCCCGCCTCGGCTCGGGTCTCGTGCGCCTTGCGGGGTCTGCTCGGCGCGCGATACCGGGGTTGACCCGAGCTAGTACCCGGCGCCGGTGCCCTGAGCCGCGGCGCCCGTGCCCTGAGCCGCCGCCGCCGGCCCCTCGCGCGCGAGGGCGTTCGCCGACCGCGCCGCGAGGGCGGCGCGCCACAAGGCGAGGCGCGCCGAGTAGAGGTCGCCGCGCGCGAGCGCCTCGCGCGCCTCGGCGACGTGGGTGGCGCTCTCGCCCGTCCCCATCGCCTCGTCCCGGGCGCCGTACGTCTGCGCGTCCCGCCGCGTGCGCTCGAGCGCGTCCGCCTGCGCCGCGAGCGCCGCGTCGACGCCCGACGCGTCGCCCTGCGAGAGCGAGCGCAGCGCCTCGTCGAGCGCGCCGAGCGTGGCGCCGGTCGCCTCGGCGCGCCCCGTCGTCGCCTCCGCGGCGGCCGTCTCGCGCCGCGCCTCCTCCTCCTCGCGCGCCGCGAGCCGCGCCTCGAGCGCGTCGGCCCGCGCGCGCTGCGAGTCCACCGCGCCACGCAGGTCCTCGACCTCCTTGCGGAGCTGCTCGAGCTCGGCGGTGCGCTGCGCGTCGTCGAGCGCCTGCGCGTCGAGGCGGAGCTGCTCCTCTCGCTGGGCCGCCTCCCGCTCCGCGGCGGTGCCTGCGTCGTCCGCGCTGCGCCCCACCGGCCGCGCGACGCCCGCGGCAGCGTTGCCGGCCGGCGCGCCGGAGGCGGTCCCGGCGGCGGCCTCCCCGCTCCGCGCGGGAGCCGCGGCTGGCTGTCCGGGTGAGCCCACGGGAGCGGTGGCGGCTGCCGCCGCGTCGGTCCCGCTCGTCGGGCTCCGGCCGTCGCGGGTCGCGTCCTGCGCCGCCGGGGCGCTCGCGGCCGCAGCCTCCTGCCGCGCGCCGCCGAGCGCCCGGGGGTCCGCCCCGGAGGCGGGCGCGGCGGGAGGCGCCTGCGCGGCGAGCAGCGCGATCAGGGCGGCGGCGAGCGTCATGCACCTGGAGCATTCGGCGCCCCCGGGCTCGCCGCAACGGCTCGGTGAACGGCGGGCTGGGCGTCGCCCCCGCGCTCTGGCAGGCTCGGCCGAGCACCCGAAGGAGGCCCCGTGTCCGTACGCCCTCGCCGCAGCGTCCTCTACGTCCCCGGCGCGAACGCCCGCGCGATCGAGAAGGCGCGCACGCTCGACGCCGACGCCCTCATCCTCGACCTCGAGGACGCCGTCGCGCCGGCCGCGAAGCGTGAGGCCCGCGCCCGCGTGGTGGAGGCGCTCGCGGCGGGCGGCTTCGGTCACCGCGAGCTCGCGGTGCGGGTGAACGGCCTCGCCACGCCGTGGGGGGCGGACGATCTCGCCGCCCTCGCGCGCGCCGGCGCGGATGCGGTGGTGCTGCCCAAGGTCGAGTCCGCCGCGGAGGTGCACGCGGCGGAGGCGGCGCTCGCGGCGGCCGGCGCCCCGGGGAGCCTCGCGGTGTGGTGCATGATCGAGACGCCGCGCGGCGTCCTTGCCGCCGCCGAGGTCGCCCGCGCCTCGCCGCGGCTCGCCTGCCTCGTCGCGGGCACGAGCGACCTCGTGAAGGACCTCGGCGCACGGCACACGCCGGGGCGGCTCGAGGTGCTGACGAGCCTCGGCCTCCTCCTGCTCGCCGCCCGCGCCGCCGGGCTCGCCGCGCTCGACGGGGTGCACCTCGACCTCGCGGACGACGCGGGGCTCGAGGCGAGCTGCCGGCAGGGGCGCGACCTCGGCTTCGACGGCAAGACCCTCATCCACCCGAAGACGATCGCGGCCGCCAACCGCGCGTTCGCGCCGGGCGGCGCGGAGCTCGAGGAGGCGCGCCGGGTGATCGCCGCGCACGCCGCCGCGGAGGCGGCGGGGCAGGGCGTCGTGGTGGTGGACGGGCGGCTCGTCGAGGCGCTGCACGTCGCCGCAGCGCGCCGCCTCGTGGCGCTCGCCGAGGCGATCGCCGCGCGGGGACCGGCTGCTGAGTGAGGGCACCCGCCCGGTTGACAGGAGCGTCCCCGGCCGACTACGCTCCGTCGATAATGCGAATCACTCGCAACATGGAGAAGGCGCCGCCCGCCTCTTCAGACGGCTGCGACGACGTCCGCTGCGGCTGCGGCAGCCTGCTCGCCCGGGTGGTCGAGGGGGCGGTCGAGCTCAAGTGCCGCCGGTGCAAGCGCGTCTGGCGGCTGCCCGTCCAGGGCGACCTCCGCGTGCTCGGCCCCTCGTCGCGCGCGGACTCGCGGTGAAGCACGGCGGCGCCGGCCCGCGCCGCTCCGCGCGCGCGCCGTGCGGCGCCGCACGGGGCCGCCGGTCGCCCCGCGCGGTGGACAGGGGTGTGCCCATTCCGTAGACTCCTCCGCTCCCGATGCGCGGAATCCGTGGGGCGACGCAGGTCGCGGCGAACAGCGTGCCGGCCATGGAAGAGGCCGTCGTCGAGCTGTGCCGCGAGATCGAGCGGCGGAACGAGATCGGCCCGGCCGACATCGTCTGGGCCATCTTCACCGTGACCCACGATCTCGACGCGGACTTCCCCGCCCGGTCGGCGCGGGTGGCCGGGTGGACGGGCGTCCCCATGATCTGCTCCCAGGAGATCCCGGTGCCGGGCTCGATGCCCCGGGTGGTGCGCGTGCTCCTGCACGTCGACTCCGCCGGGCCGCGCAGCCACGTGTATCTTCGCGGCGCCCAGGCGCTGCGGCCGGATCTGCACCGGGAGCCGTGAGCGGACCACCGATCATGATCCGTGAACAGTCAACGAGCCGAGCGAGCCCTTCGGGGCGCCACCGCGAGCGCCGCGGAGCCGCCTCGAGCCGCGCCCGGCCTGCGAGGCCGGCGGCCGCGGCGCGACTCGCCCGGTCGGGCGGGGGAAGAGCCCCCGTCTAGAGAGGACTTCGAGGACGATGGTGCCGATCAAGAAGAGCGCCTCCGAGGCGGAGATCGAGGGCGTCTCGGAGCCGTACGAGCTCGCCTCGCTGGAGCTGCACCCGGGCCGCACGATCGTAACGGTGGGGCGCGGCCCGGCCGCCGTCGCGTTCGGCGGGAGCCGCGTGCCGGTCGTGGCGGGGCCGTGCGCCGTGGAGAGCTGGGAGCAGCTCGAGACGGTCGCCCGCGCGGCGAAGGCGGCGGGCGCCCGGCTCCTGCGCGGCGGCGCGTTCAAGCCGCGCTCGTCGCCGTACACGTTCCAGGGGCTCGGCGAGGAGGGCCTCGCGCTGCTCGCCCGCGCGCGCGAGCTCACCGGCCTGCCGGTGGTGACCGAGGTGATGAGCCCGGACGCGGTCGGCCTCGTCGCCGAGTACGCCGACTGCCTCCAGATCGGCGCGCGCAACATGCAGAACTACGACCTCCTGCGCGCGGTCGGCGCGGCCGGCAAGCCGGTGCTCCTGAAGCGCGCGATGTCCGGCACGATCGAGGAGCTCCTCATGGCCGCGGAGTACGTGCTCGCGGCCGGGAACCCCGACGTCATCCTCTGCGAGCGCGGTATCCGGACGTTCGAGCGCGCGACGCGGAACACCCTCGACCTCTCCGCGGTGCCGGTCCTGAAGGAGCTCACGCACCTGCCGGTGGTCGTCGATCCCTCGCACGGGACCGGCAAGCGCAGCCTCGTGCCGGCCATGGCGCTCGCGGCGGTCGCCGCCGGGGCGGACGGGCTGCTCCTCGAGGTGCACCCGGATCCCGCGCGCGCCCGCTCCGACGGGCCGCAGTCGCTCACGCCCGCAGGGCTCGAGGCGCTCCTCCCCAGGCTGGCCGCCGTGGCGGCCGCGGTCGGGCGGGAGGTCTAGCCGTGGCCGCGAGCGCGCTCCCTCGCACGATGGGCGTCGTCGGCCTGGGGCTCATGGGCGCCTCGCTCGCGCGCGCCGTGCGCGCCGTCGATCCTTCCGTGCGCATCGTCGCGGTCGAGCCGCGGGAGGACGTCCGCGCCCAGGCGCTCGGCGACGGCGTCGCCGACGAGGCCCGCGCGGCGCCGGACGCCGCGCTCGCGGCGTGCGAGCTCGCCGTGCTCTGCACGCCGGTCGCCGCCATCGAGGCGCTCCTCGGGCCGGTCTCGCGGCTCCTGCCCGACGGCGCCGTGCTCACCGACGTCGGCGGCGCGAAGGCGCACGTCGTCGCCGCGGCGCGGGCGGCGGTCCGGCCGGGCGTCGCCTTCGTGGGCGCGCACCCGATGTTCGGCGGCCACGGCGGCTACGCCGGCGCGAGCGCCGACAAGTGGAAGGGCGGCACGGTGGCGGTCTGCACCGACGCGCCCGCCGAGGCGGTCGAGCGGGTCGCCGCGCTGCACCTCGCCCTCGGCGCCAAGGTGGAGCGCTGCACCGCCGCCGAGCACGACGGCGCGGTGGCGATGGTCTCGCACCTGCCGTACCTCGTCGCCTCCGCGCTCGCCGTCGCCGCGCGCGAGGCCGGCCCGCTCGCCATGAAGCTCGCCGGCCCGGGCCTCAAGGACATGACGCGCCTCGCGGCGTTCCCCTTCGACATCCAGGGCGAGGTCGCCCGGCGGAACGCCGGGCTCCCGGACGCGGCGGCGCGGCTCGAGCGCCACCTCGCGCGGCTCCTCGCCGCCGTCGTCGAGTCGCCCGAGGCGGCGCGCCACGCGCTCGAGGCCGCGCGAAAGGCGCGGGAGGAGATCTTTTGAGCACAGGAACCGGACCGCTCACCTGCCGTCGCGAGGGGCCGCTCCGCGGATCGATCGAGGTCCCGGGCGACAAGTCCATCTCGCATCGCGCGCTGCTCTTCGGCGCCCTCTCGACCGGCGAGACCCGCGTGCGCGGCCTCCTCGACGCGGAGGACGTCCACGCCACCCGCCGCGCCGTCGAGGCGCTCGGCGCGGCGGTGCGCGCCGAGGGCGACGAGCTCGTGGTCGTCCCGCCCGCGGCGCTGCGCGAGCCAGGCGACGTGGTGGACTGCGGGAACTCCGGCACGAGCCTCCGGCTCCTCACCGGCGTCCTGTCGGGCGTGCCCGGCCTCTCGATCCTCACCGGGGACGCCTCGCTGCGTCGCAGGCCCGTCCGCCGCGTCATCGATCCGCTCCGCCGCATGGGGGCGGATCTCTCCGCGCGCGACGGCGACCGGCTCCCGCCGGTGGTGGTGCGCGGCCGGCCGCTCCGGGGCGTGCGCCACGCGCTGGAGGTCGCGAGCGCGCAGGTGAAGAGCGCGTGCCTCCTCGCCGGGCTATTCGCGGAGGGTGAGACCTCGGTCGCCGAGCCGGAGCGCTCGCGCGATCACACCGAGCGCATGCTCGCCGGGATGGGCGTGCCGGTCCGCGTGGACGGCCTCGAGGTGACGATCGCCCCGGCGCGGCCCCGCGGCGGCCGCGTCGACGTCCCGGGCGACATCTCCTCGGCGGCGTTCTTCCTCTGCGGCGCGGCCGCGCTCCCCGGCTCCGAGGTGACGGTGCGGAACCTCGGGGTGAACCCGACGCGCACGGGCCTGCTCGACGTGCTCGCCGCGATGGGCGCCGAGGTGGTGCGGACGAACGAGCGCGAGCTCGCGGGCGAGCCGCGCGCCGACGTCACCGTGCGCGCGGCGGCGCTCCAGGCCACGGAGATCCGCGGCGCCATCATCCCCCGGCTCATCGACGAGCTGCCGGTCGTGATGGTGATGGCGACCCAGGCGCGCGGCCGGACCGTCATCCGCGACGCCCGCGAGCTCCGCGTGAAGGAGTCCGACCGGCTCGCCGCGATGGGAGAGACGCTCGCCCGGGCGGGCGCGCGGATCGAGCTCTTCGACGACGGCTGCGCCATCGAGGGGCCGACGCCGCTGCGCGGCGTGACCGTGCAGACGCGCCTCGACCACCGCATCGCCATGTCGATGGCGATCGCGCAGCTCCTCTCGGGCGAGGAGGTCGTGCTCGACGACGTCGCCTGCGTCTCGACGAGCTTCCCCTCCTTCTTCGCGCTCCTCGACGGGCTCTCCGGGGGCGGCGCGTGATCAGCGGGAGGACCGCCCTCTACGGCGTCGTCGGCCAGCCGGTGCGCCACAGCCGCTCGCCGGAGCTGCAGGCGGCGGCCTTCGAGCACCTCGGCATCGACGCCGTCTACGTCGCGCTGCCGGTGGCGCCCGAGCGGCTCGAGGAGGCGCTGCGCGGCGCGCACGCGCTGGGCTTCCAGGGCCTCAACGTCACGGTCCCCCACAAGCGGGCCGCGGCCGCGCTCTGCGAGGCGGTGGACCCGGTCGCGCGCGAGGTGGGGGCGGTGAACACGCTCCGGCGCACCGAGCGCGGCTGGGAGGGGTTCAACACCGACGCCGCGGCGTGCCTCATGCTGCTCGGCGAGGAGGGCCTCCGGCCCGGCGCGCGCGCGCTCCTCGCCGGGGCGGGCGGGGCCGCGCGCGCGGCGGCCTGGGCGCTCGTGCGCGCGGGCG
>NZ_JAKZLF010000003.1 GCF_022808855.1 Anaeromyxobacter soli | reverse complement strand
GGCGACGCCGCGGAAGCGGCGAAGCCGCTCGCGGCGGCGCACGGGACCCGGCGGGCAGGGGTGGGGCCCCGACGAGCTTCGCTCGGCGGGGCGGGGGCGCAGCCCCCGTTCGAACATGGCTGAACGACAGCGTGATTCGCGTCACCAAAGGTGATCGCGAATCACGAACTGTCGTTTAGCGCCGCGAGGATGGCGGAGCTCCGGGGCCGTGTCCGCGTAGAGCCGGCTCCGTCCCGGCCCCGGCGGGTCGGCGCGCGCCCGCGCGGGTATCCAGCTGCGCCACGTCACGTGCCCTGCCGAAAGTCGTGGGGAACGCGGCCGTCATCGGTTACGCCTTGCGCGTGCGCCGCGCGCGCGCTCGAGGACCGACCGATGCCACACCCCACCGACGACCGCACCTTCCGGCTCCCGCCCCATCTCCGTCCGCTCCGCTACGAGGCCACTTTGTCCGTCGATCTCGACGGAAAGCGCTTCTCGGGCAGCGAGCGGATCGAGCTCTCGTCCTCGAGGGGGGTGGACGAGATCGTCCTGCACGCCGCCGAGCTCGACGTGACACGCGCCGCGCTCCACGCCGGCGGCCGCGTCCTCGTCGCGTCGGTCACGCCGGCGCCCGCGAGCGAGACCGTCGTCCTGCGCTTCGCGGAGCCGGTGCAGGGCGGGCCGGGCACGCTCGAGCTCGCCTGGACCGGGCGCATGAGCCCGGGGCTCCGCGGGCTCTACCTCGCGGCCCCCGCCCTCTGCGCGACGCAGTTCGAGGCGGCGGACGCCCGGCGCGTGTTCCCCTCGTTCGACGAGCCGGGCTTCAAGGCGACGTGGCGGCTCACGATCGAGGCGCCCGCGGGCGCGGTCGTGCTCTCGAACGGCGCACCCGAGGGCGAGGAGGTGCTCCCCGGGGGCCGCCGGCGGGTGGTCTTCGCCGAGACCCCGCCCTTGCCGACCTACCTCGTCGCGCTCGTCGTCGGCGGGGTGCAGTCCTTCCCATCCGTGAACGTCCGCGGCGTGCCGGTCCGCACCTGGGCCTCGCCCGAGAAGCTCCCGCTCACCGGCTTCGGCCAGGCCGTCGCCGTCGAGGTGCTGCCTCGCCTCGAGGACTACTTCGGCGTGCCGTACGCGTTCGGCAAGGTCGATCAGGTCGGGCTCCCCGAGTTCGAGGCCGGGGCGATGGAGAACGCGGGGCTCATCACCTTCCGCGAGGTCGCCCTCCTCCTCGATCCGGGGACCGCGTCGCTCGCCCAGAAGAAGCGGGTGGCCGAGGTGGTCACCCACGAGCTCGCGCACCAGTGGTTCGGCAACTATGTCACCATGACGTGGTGGGACGACCTCTGGCTCAACGAGGCGTTCGCCACCTGGATGGCGTTCAAGGTCGTGGATCAGTGGAACCCCGCCTGGCGCGTCTGGCTCGAGTTCGACCAGGGCAAGGCGGCGGCGATGCACCTCGACGCCCTGCGCTCCACGCACCCCATCCACGCCGAGATCCGCGACGTGAACGCGGCAGGCGAGGCGTTCGACCTCATCACCTACGAGAAGGGCGGGGCGGTGCTCCGCATGATCGAGGGCTACCTCGGCGCGGAGCGGTTCCGGGACGGGATCCGGCTCTACATGCGCCGCCACGCGAAGGGGAACGCCGTCGCCGACGACCTGTGGGGCGCGCTCGCCGAGGCCTCGCGCGAGCCGGTGGTCGAGCTCGCGAACGCCTGGATCGGCCAGCCCGGGTTCCCGCTCGTGCACGTCCGCCGCGAGGGGCGCGTGCTCACGCTCGAGCAGCGGCGGTTCTTCTCGGAGGGGAGCGCCGCGGGTGGGGAAGACACGGTCTGGCCGGTGCCGCTCGTCCTCCGCCACGGCGACGGCGATCGGGTGACGGAGCAGCGCGTCCTCCTGCGCGAGCGGCGCGCGGAGGTGGAGCTCGCGGGGGCCGACGCGCCCGCCTTCGTCTGCGCCAACGCCGGCGCGACGGGGTTCTACCGGGTCGCCTACGACGCCGCGGGGCTCGAGGCCCTGGGGCAGAACCTCGCCGGGCTCGCGCCCGCGGAGCGCATCCAGCTCGTCTCCGACGAGTGGGCGCTCGTGCGGAGCGGCGAGCGGGAGATCGGGGCGTTCCTCGATCTCGTGACGCGCTTCGGCGGCGAGGAGGATCACGCGGTCCTCGACGAGCTCGTCGCGCGCCTGTCCGCCATCGAGTACCGCCTCCTCGGCGACGGCGACCGGCTCCGCTTCGCGGCGCTCGTCGTGACGCTGTTCGGGCCGCGCCTCGCCGCGTGCGGCTGGGGCGCGGCGCCGAGCGAGGGTGACGAGGTGCGCCTCCGGCGCGCCGCCGCGGTGCGCGCCCTCGGGCTCGTGGCCCGGAGCGCGGGCGTGACCCACGAGGCGGCGGCGCGGCTCGACCGCTGGATCGGCGGCGACCGCGGGGCGCTCGAGCCGAACCTGCACGACGCCGCCGTGGCGATGGCGGCGCGCGGCGGCGACCTCGCGCGCTTCGAGGCGTTCCGCGGGCTCTTCGCCAAGGAGACCGACCCCGCCTTCCGGCGCCGCTGGCTCCTCGCGCTCGCGTCCTTCGAGGAGCCTGCGCTCGCGGCGCGGGGAGTGGACCTCGTCTTCACGGACGAGGTCCCGCTGCAGGACGTCGCCTCGTTCGTCGCGGCGCTCCTCGCGAACCGCACCGCGCGGCGCCCGTTCTGGGACAGGCTGCGGGCGGACTGGGAGGAGCTGCACGGACGGGTGAAGGGAGCGCCGATGCTGCTCCGGCGCGTCGTCGAGGCCATGGGCGCGCTCGTCGAGCGCGGCGAGCTCGAGGAGGCGGAGGCGTTCCTCGCGGCCCATCCGCTCGGCGAGGCGCGCCAGGCCATCGCCCAGACGCTCGAGCGGCTCCGCCAGGACGTGGCGCTGCGCGAGCGGACCCAGGCCGCGGTCGGCGCCTGGCTCGAGGCGCGATAAACGTTCGAACGGGGGACTGCGTCCCCCGCCCCGCTCGCCGGGGCCCGTGCGCTGCCGCGAGCGGCTTCGCCGCCTCCGCGGCGTCGCCCCGGCGGGTTCGCTTCGCTCGCCTGTTCGCGAATCAGGGTCGGCCGTTTAGACTCCCCCGCGTGACCTCGACGCCCGCGGCTCCGCCCGCCCGCCCGACGCCCCCCTGGCTGTTCCTGTTCCTGGACCTCCCGTTCGGCGCGGCGGTCGGCTACGCGATGATCGCGATGCCGTTCTGGCTGCGGCAGGGCGGGGTGCCGCTCGACCGGGTCGGCGCGATCAGCGCGGCGGTGTTCGCCCCGCACGCGTTCAAGATCCTCTGGATCCCGGTGCTCGACATCGGGTCGCTGAAGCGCGCCTGGTACCTCGCCATGACGACGGCGACCGCGGCGCTGCTCGTGGCCGCCTCGCTCGTCCCCGATCCGCTCCGGAACCTCGGCCTCTACACGACGCTCATCATGCTCGCGCAGGCGACGGCGACGACCGGCCACGCGGCCAACAACGCGCTCATGGCCATCACCACCCGCTTCGAGGACAAGGGCAAGGCGGGCGGGTTCTCGATGGCCTCGAACGTGGGCGGTACGGGCCTCCTCGGCGCCCTGGCGCTGTGGGTGTCCGAGCACGTCTCGCCGCGGGCGGGGGGGATCGTGCTCGCGCTCGTCGTCGTCGCGAGCGCCTCGCTCGCGCTCCGGATCGTCGAGCCCCGCCGGGTGGACGCGGCGGTGGCGCGGGCGGGGAGCGTGGCGCGCGCGCTCGGGCTGCACCTGTGGGAGATGACGAAGGACCTCGGCCGGACGGTGCGCAGCCGCGCGGGGTTCACCGGGCTCGTCATCTGCCTCGTCCCCGTCGGCTGCGGCGCCCTCACGAACCTCTTCGCCGGCATGGCGCCCGACTTCGGCGCGTCGGCCCGCGTGGTGGAGCTCGTCAACGGGCTCGGCGGCGGCATCACCAGCGCGGCGGGCTCGCTCGTGGGCGGCTACCTCGCGGATCGGATGAGCCGCCGGCTCGCCTATGCCGTGGCCGGCGGGATCACCGCGCTCTCCGCGCTCGCCATGCTGCTCGCGCCGCTCACGCCGGCGACGTACGCGTGGGGCACGCTCGCGTACTCGTTCGCGAACGGGATCGCCTTCGCGACCTGGGCGGGCATGGTGCTCGAGCTCATCGGCCACACGGCCGCGACGACCACGAAGTACGCGCTCTTCAACTCGGCCTCGAACCTCGCCATCAGCTACGTCACCTGGCTCGACGGCTGGGCGGCGAGCGCGCCGCTCTTCCCGGCGAGCCTGCGCGGCTCGCACGGCTCGCTCGCCATGGACGTGGTGCTCACGTTCACGGGCATCGCGGTGCTGCTCGTCATGGTGGCGGTGGTCCGGCGGCGGGGCGCCCCTGCGACGGTGCCCGAGCCGGGCACGCCGACGTAGCGGCCCCCGTCGCGTCACTGCGGCGGGTACTCCGACTCCGCCTCGACCGACCAGTCGCCGGGCGGCGCGGGCACGGCGGCGCGCACCTCGACCTCCTCGCCGCGGCGCACCTGCGCCGTGCCCTCGGCGGGGATCGTCCGTCCGGTCACCCGATCGCGGAGCCGGAACGTGACCTGGATCTCGCCGTCGCCGCCGGCGTTCCGGATCCGCGCGGCGGCGATCCACCCGTCCGACCGCTGCTCCAGCCAGGTCGCGGCGACCGACGGCCGCGGGCCGGCGCACGCCCGGACCGCGAGGGCTCCGGCGACCGCGGCGACGACGAGGGCGAGCGCGCGCTTCACGTCACTTCCCCGGGACCCAGGGCGGATAGAGGATGAGGGCGGCGAGGATCGACGTCGCCGTCGCGACGACCAGGGCGAGCGCGGTGAGGGACGGGAGCGGATCCGCACGCCGCTCGCTCCGCCCGAGGCTCGCGAGCCCGAGCGGCTCGGGCACGATGGGGAGCTTGTGCTCCGCTTCGTACTCCCAGTGCGGAAGGAACCCCTCGTCGCGAAGGGCAGGGCAGATCGCGGCGAGACGGCGCTCGAGCTCGGCGCAGTCCTCCGCGGTGAGGGTGACGCGAGGCCACAGCCCCTCCTTGCCGAGCGCGACGCCGAGGTTCCGCCCGAACTCGGCGAGCGCGAGGAACTGGTGCGTGGACTCGTCGTCGAGCGTGCCCCACTCCACCACGTCGACCACGCGCCCCTGGCGCCTGCCCGCCACGTCCTGCACCTGGTGCGCGAGGTAGGCGATGAGGTTGTTCGAGCCGTCGCGGCGGTGCGGCGCGTGCTGCACCCGCGCGCCGTCCACGTGGAGCCGCCCCATGGAGCCGGCCGCGTCCTCCACCGCCAGCTCGAACGGGCGCCCGGGAGCGTCCTCCCGCTCGACGAGGACGCTCAGCGCCGCGAGGGGGCTCTCGCCCCGGGGCGGGCCGAGCGCCTCGTGCTTCGCGCGCTCTGCGTGGTCGCGGCCCCGCGTCCTGGCGAGCAGGGCGTAGCGCAGGACGCGGAGCGCGCCCGGGACGCCGCGCGCCCCGAGGAAGCCGACGTAGGCGAAGAAGACGGCGAAGAACGCGAGGGTGAGGGTCTCGACGTTCGACCGCTGCGCGAGCGTGACGAGCACCCTGCCGCGCACCAGGAGGAGCACCTCGCCGGCGAGGGCGCCCACGGCGAGGACGGCGTGCAGCTTCGCGAGCGCGTGGGCACGGCGGGTGAACTCCCGCGCGGTGCGTGCGCCGGGCTCCGAGACGACCTCCTTCGCCGGATCCACTCCCGGAAGCTTGCGCCCCATCCCGGCGGGCGGTAGAGCCCTCGCGGCGAGCGGCGTGGCGGTCCGGCGGGGGCGTGTGCGACGCCGGTGCGCCACCGCAGCCGTTGCCGACGTGCCTGGATCGTGCGGAGCTTGGGACACGGACGGCGCGCGCACGCTTGGCTGGGACGGGAACAGTTCGCGGGACGGGCGCCGCGCAGGGCGGAACGCCCCTCGGCGCGCGAGTGCCGGCGGGGGGCGCACCGCCGCTGTTCTTCCGGTCGCTGCGCGACTTCCTCCGCGTCCTGCCCGGAGCCGCGCAGCGCTTCTGGGTGCTCGTCATCGCGACGGGGTTGCTCTCCGGGCTGGGCGCGGGCGCGCTGCTCTACGTCCTGCGACTCGTCCAGGGGCTCGCCTGGCCGGACGCGGATCGGTTCATCGCCGCGGTCGAGGCGGCGCCGCCGCTCCAGCGCGTCCTCGTGCCCACCCTCGCCGGCGCGCTCGTCACGGTCGTCTATCTGTTCTGGCGGCGGCCGATGGGCGGCCACGGCACCGCGCGCATCATCGAGGCGATCTGGCACCGCGATCGCCAGCTCGCGCTCGGGCCGACCATGGCGCGGGGGCTGCTCTCGATCATCGCCGTCGGCATGGGCGCGTCCCTCGGCCGGGAGGGCGCGCTCGTGCAGGCCGGGGCGTCGTCGGGATCCTGGCTCGCGTCGCGGCTCAGGCTCGACGAGCGGCAGACGCGGGTCCTCGTCGCGTGCGGCGCCGCGTCGGGCATCGCGGCCGCCTACGACACGCCGATCGGGGGCGCGCTCTTCGGGCTCGAGGTGCTCCTCGGCTCGTTCGCGCTCGAGCTGCTCGGGCCCATCGTCGTGTCGTGCGTGGTCGCGACCGCGGTCTCGCGCATCCTGCCCGGCGCGCACATGACTTACATCATCCCGGAGTACGAGCTGCTCCACCCGCGCGAGCTCGTCCCCGGCCTCGTCCTCGCGCCCTTCCTCGGCCTCGCCTCGGTGATCTTCGTCCGGGTGATGGGGTGGGTGGAGGTCACGTTCGAGCGGTTCCCGCGCTGGATGAAGCCGCTCCTCCCGGTGTTCGGGCTCTTCGTCGTCGGGCTCATGTCCGTGCGCTGGGCGCCCGTGCTCGGCAACGGGTTCGACAGCGTGCACGCGATGCTGCTCGGCACCGTGCAGCTCAAGGCGCTGCTGATCTTCCCCTTGCTGAAGCTCGCGGCGAGCGCGCTGTGCACCGGCTCCGGCGTCCCCGGTGGACTCTTCACGCCGTCGCTCTTCTACGGGGCCGCCATCGGCGGCGCGGCGGGCGAGCTCCTCGCGCTCGTCTTCCCGGGGCTCGCGCCTCCCGGCGCGCTCGCCCTCGTCGGGATGGCGGGCGTGCTCGCCGGCACGACGCACGCGGCGGTGTCGTCGGTGCTCATCATCTTCGAGATGACGGGCGACTACGGCGTCATCCTCCCGCTCATGCTCTCGGCCGCGATCGCCGCCGCGACGAGCCGGGCCATCGAGCCCGACTCGCTCTACACCGCGCCGCTTCGCCGGCGCGGCGTGCGGCTCCCCGAGCTGCCCCGCCCGGACTGGCTCCGCCGCACCCCCGTGGCCGCGCTGGTCGTGCCCGACGCCGTGCGCGTCGAGCCGACGCTGCCGTTCGACCAGATGCTGAAGAAGCTCCTCTCCCTGCCTCCGGGGCACGATCTCTACGTGACCACCGTCGACAACGAGCTCCTCGGCGTCATCCAGCTCGACGCCCTGAAGGGCACCATCTCCGATCACGCCCACCTGGGGATGATCGTGGCGGCCGACGTGGTGAACCGGGACGTGGTCCCGATCACGACCACGATGAGCCTGGCGGAGGTGGCGGAGCGCTTCGGGGAGACCGACCTCGACCGGCTGCCGGTGGTCGACGATCGGCGGAGGCTCGTCGGCACCGTCGCGATGCGAGACCTGCTCGCGCAGGGGACGTTCTAGCCGGGGACCTCCCGACGCATGGGCTCACGTTCATCCCGCCCGGGTATGCCGTGGGTGTGTGTAGGCGCAAGCACCGAGAGTGGAGGAGATTGACACCGGCGCGCGGGGAAGGCGAAGTGGCGCGTGCGGTCGATCGCCGCGGAGGCCGACATCCATGCCCGACAGCCCCAGCGCTTCTGCCGTATCGCCCCAGACTGGCGCGCGAGCGACGGGGAAGGTGAAGGGGACCCTTCTCCTCGCGCGCCTGAAGTACCTGGAGGCCCAGGGAGAGGAGAAGTCGGGGCGCGTGGTGCGGCACCTCTCGAAGGCGGATCAGGAGGCGCTCCGCGGGATCGTCCTCCAGAGCGGCTGGTATCCGGCGGACCTCCTGCTCCGCCTGGAGATGACCGCCGCGGCGATCCTCGCGAACGGAGACCGGACGCGGCTGTTCCTGGACATGGGCCGGTTCAGCGCCTCGACGAACCTGGGAGCGGCGGGGGTCCAGCGAGCGTTCGTGCGCGACGGTGATCCCCAGCGGTTCCTCGCGGACGTGCCTCGCATGTACGCGGCGCAGCACTCCTCCGGACACCGCGTCCACGAGGCGACCGGAGAGCGCGCGGCGCTGATCCGCACCTGCGGCGAGGAAGAGGTGGTCGCCGAGGACTGCCTGACGACCGTCGGGTGGCTCCAGCGCGCGATCGAGATCTGCGGTGGTCTCGGCGTCAGCGTGGTGGAGACGCGCTGCCGCGCGCGGAAGGCGGACTGCTGCGAGTTCCGCTGCGAGTGGCGGTAGGCCGATCGAGACGCGCAGCGATCGCGGCGACGACCTGGTCGCCACCGTGCCTCGATCGTCCTAGTCCCAGCAGTCCTTCCGGATGGGGATGTTGTGGCCGCTGGGCTCGCCGCCCGCGCCCCCGGTCTCCGGGCGGCAGGGGCCCTGGCTCGGAGCCCACAGCGCGCCGGAGCCGCGCGCGGTGCTCCCATCGGCCCGGACGATCGACGGGCGGGGAAGCCGCTGCTGGGGGGCCGCCGCCGGGCCCTCCGCGGGACTCCACGCCGGTGGCCGGCGCGGTCGCAGCACGTCGATGGAGCGGGTCGGCATGGGAGCGTTCCGTAACCGCCGCCGAACCTCGGCGCTCGCGATCGTCGGCGAGGTGGGTCGTTCACGATGCGTGTCGTCGCGGTGCAGCGGAAGCGAGCCGCGCGAACGGGCCGCGAGCGCGACCCGACCTCGGCCTCGACCCCGACCCGACCCTGACCAAGACCGACTCCGTCCACCAAGCCCGTCCGGCCGCCCCTTGCCCACCACCGCGACCCGGAGCACGCTCGCTGGGCGGTGACCACTCTCGTCCTCCACTACCGCAGGACCGCCCGCCACGCGCTCAACGTGCTCCTCGGCGCGGTCGAGACGAATCCCGCCACCACGGACGTCCCCGCCGTCGTCGCGACCTCGCCCGAGGCCGTGATCGAAGCCGCGCGGACGGCGTCGAACGAAGGGCGCAGGCCGGTGGTCGCCTGGTCCTTCTACACGGCGAGCTTCGACGAGGTGACCGCGGAGCTCGCCCGCGTGCGAGCCGCGGTTCCCGACCCACGCGTGCTGCACGTCGCGGGCGGGCCGCACGCGAGCGCGGATCCTGCGGGCACGCTCGCGGCGGGGTTCGACCTCGTGGCCATCGGGGAAGGGGAGGAGACCCTGCCCGCGCTGCTCGCGCGCGTCGCGGTGGGGGAGGATCCGCGCGGAGGGCCCGGGCTCGCCTGGCTCGACGGCGGCGGCGTGCGCAGGAGCGGCCGCGCACCGCCCGTGGATCTGGACGAGGTGCCGCCCTTCGCGCCGCGCGCCGGCCGGATCGGGCCGCTCGAGATCACCCGCGGCTGCATCTGGGCGTGCCGGTTCTGTCACACGCCGTTCCTCTTCCGCGCCCGCTTCCGCCACCGCTCGCTCGACTCCATCCGCCGCTGGGCTCGCGCCCTCGCGCGCGTCGACGCTCGGGACCTGCGCGTGCTCACGCCGTCGGCGCTCTCGTGGGGCTCGGACGACGGCGGCTGCGATCTCGCCGCGCTGGAGGCGTTGCTCGCCACCGCGCGCGAGGCGATCGGACCAGCGCGGCGGCTCTTCGTCGGCTCGTTTCCGTCGGAGCTCCGCCCCGAGCACGTCTCCGCCGAGGCGCTCGCGCTGCTGCGCCGCTACTGCGACAACCGGACGGTCGTCATCGGCGGCCAGTCGGGCTCGGATCGGCTGCTCTCGGCGATGCAGCGCGGGCACGACGCGGGCAGCGTGGCGCGCGCGGCCCGGCTCGCCCTGGAGGCCGGGTTCCTGCCGTCGGTGGACTTCATCTTCGGCCTGCCGGGCGAGACCGAGGAGGACCGCGTCGCGACGCGTCAGGCCATGTTCCGGCTCGCAGCCGAGGGAGCGCGCGTGCACGCGCACGCGTTCATGCCCTTGCCCGGCACCCCCTGGGCGCGCGAGCCGCCAGGACGCATCGACGCCGCGAGCGGGGCCATCCTCGAGCGGCTCGCGGCCTCCGGGGCGGCGCACGGTCAATGGCGGCGGCAGGAGGAGCGGGCGCTCCGGTTGCCGCGCAAGGGTGCGTAGACGCGGCGTCAGTGGGCGCTCACGCCCCAAGCGAGCGAGCATCGAATTGACCTAGATCAAACGACAGATCAAGTCGCGGAGTACGTTCCCCCGAGAGCGGGAGACTCCATGCGCCTCGACACCCATGCCCTGACGATCCTGGCGATCGTCGCCGCCGCGCTCGCGTCACCGCCGCCCGCGCACGCCGCGGGCGGTAACCCTGCCGCGAGCCCGGCGGGACCGACGAAGAGTACGAAGAGCGAGCCCAGCCCCGAGCCGGCGAACGGCGCGAAGGCGCGGGAGACGGCGGAGGGGCCGAGGACGCCTCCGCTGATCCAGGCGGAGCCGCCTCCGTTCTCCGAGGGGATCTTCCCGTGCAGCGGGTGCCACGTCGATCCGGGCGATCGCACCCGCCGCGAGCTCACGTTCCACGAGGACATCCAGAAGGTGTTCGACCACGATTCCAACGCGCGCTGGTGCCTCGACTGCCACGACGCGCAGAACCGGGACGTGCTGAAGCTCGCGAGCGGCGAGACGGTGCCGTTCACGGAGTCGTACCGGCTCTGCGGCCAGTGCCACGGCGACAAGTACCGCGACTGGCGCGCGGGCGTGCACGGCAAGCGCGTCGGCCAGTGGGACGGCCAGAAGACCTATTTCCTCTGCGTGAACTGCCACAACCCGCACACGCCGGGCTTCAAGGGCGTGAAGGAGATCGAGGTGGACGGGAAGAAGACCACCGCGCCCACGCTGGAGATGCTGCGCCCCGAGCCGCGGCCGCTCCGTCCCGAGGAGATGCGCCGCCCCGTGGCGCCGAAGGCCTCCACCACCGCCGCGGGCGGGAGGTAGCCATGTCCGAGCGGAAGAGCCTGCCCGTCGTGGCGGACGCGCCCGCCGACCCGTCGCGCCGCGCCTTCATGCGCACCGCCGCCGCCGGCGCCGCCGTCGCGGCGCTCTCCTCCTGCGGCGTGGAGATGGAGGACTTCCTGCGCGGCCACTTCAAGGAGTTCTCGCCGGACGAGCTCCGCCACGTGCTCGCGAAGGTGGAGCGGAAGAACCTCGAGCGCTTCGGCAAGAAGACCACGGTGTCCGCCACCGGCCCGCGGCCCGGCGTCGAGTTCGGCTACGGCCTCGACCTCTCGCGCTGCGTCGGCTGCCGCCGCTGCGTCTACGCGTGCGTGGCGGAGAACAACCCGTCGCGGCAGAGTCCGCAGATCCAGTGGATCCGGGTGATGGAGATGGACAAGGAGCACGGCGTCGATCTCGCCCACGCGAACCACTACTACGAGGCGGACGCGGTGCCGCGGCCGGGCAAGTTCTACATGCCCGTTCAGTGCCAGCAGTGCCGGAACCCGCCCTGCGTGAAGGCGTGCCCGACGCAGGCGACGTGGAAGGAGAAGGACGGCATCGTCGTCATCGACTACGACTGGTGCATCGGGTGCCGCTGCTGCATGTCGGCCTGCCCGTACGGCGCGCGCCACTTCAACTGGGCGACGCCGACCCTGCCCGCGGACGAGCTGAACCCGCACCAGCACTACCTCGGCAACCGCCCGCGTCCGAAGGGCGTGGTCGAGAAGTGCACCTTCTGCATCCAGCGCACGCGCGAGGGGCGCTACCCGGCCTGCGTCGAGGTCTGCCCCGTGGGCGCGCGCAAGTTCGGCAACCTCCTCGATCCGGAGAGCGAGATCCGCCGGGTCATGGAGACGAAGCGGGTGTTCGTCTTCAAGGAGGAGCTCGCGACGCACCCGCAGTTCTACTACTTCTACGCGACCTAGCGAGGCGGGCGATGAGCGGAGCGGCGGAGTTCGTGAAGGGGAGCGCGCGCCTCCTGGTCACCGGCGGGCGCGCGTACAAGGCCTGGGTGGCGGCGCTCCTCGCGCTCGTGGCGGTCGGCGCGATCGCCTACGTCCACCAGGTGCGCACGGGGCTCATCGCGACGAACATGCGCGATCAGGTCTCGTGGGCGTTCTACATCGGCAACTTCACCTTCCTCGTGGGCGTCGCGGCCGCGGCGGTGCTGCTCGTCGTCCCGGCCTACGTCTACCAGTGGAAGCCGATCAAGGAGGTGGTGGTGCTCGGCGAGCTGCTCGCCATCAGCGCGCTCACCATGTGCCTCCTGTTCATCCTCGTGGACATGGGCCGGCCGGACCGGTTCCTCCACGTCATGCCGCTCCTCGGCACGCCGAACTGGCCGCGCTCGCTCCTCGCCTGGGACGCGCTCGTCCTCAACACGTACCTGCTCCTGAACGTCGCGCTCGTCCTCTACCTGCTCTTCAAGACGTACCGCGGCGAGCACTACGACAGGCGGATCTTCCTGCCGCTCGTCTTGCTCTCGATCCCGGTGTCCATCTCGACGCACACCGTGACCGCGTTCCTCTACAACGGCATGGCCGCGCGCCCGTACTGGAACGCCTCCATCCTCGCGCCGCGCTTCATCGCGTCCGCCTTCTGCTCCGGCCCCGCGGTCATGATCATCCTGTTCCAGATCCTGCGCCGCACGAACCGGTTCCCGATCAAGGACGAGGCGATCTGGAAGATCGCGGAGCTCATGAGCTACGCGATGTTCCTGAACCTGTTCCTGCTCGGCGCCGAGCTGTTCAAGGAGTACTACTCGGCGACCGAGCACCTCCGGTACACGCAGTACTTCTGGGGCGGCCTCGACGGTCACCGGGCCCTGGTGCCGTACGCGTGGCTGTCGCTCACCTGCAGCGTCGCCGCGTTCGTGCTGTTCCTCATCCCGCGCACCCGGAGGAACTACGTCACGCTGAACCTCGGCTGCCTGCTCATCTGGGCGGGCGTCTACATCGAGAAGGGGATGGGCCTCATCATCCCGGGGTTCACGCCCGACACGCTGGGCGAAATTTACGAGTACACCCCGACCGCGACGGAATGGGCCATCGCGGCGGGCGTGTTCGGGGTCGGGTTCCTCGTCTTCACGGCGCTCGTGAAGATCGCGGCGCCCATCCTCGTCGGAACCTTCCGGGCGCCGGAGCGGGTGGCCGCGCCGGGTCCGAGCGGCGCCGGGTTCCCGGCGCACTGAACCACGCACAAGGGAGAAAGCACCATGAAGCGCATCGCCGTCGCCCTCGTCGTCCTCGCCGCCGCCGCCGTCGCTCGCGCCGAGGGCGTCGCCCCCGCCGAGATCTTCGCCAAGCGCTGCGCCGCCTGCCACGGCAAGGACGGCAAGGGCAACACGCCGATGGCCCAGAAGCTCGGCGCGAAGGACCTCACCACGCTGACGACCAGCGAGGCCGACATCGCGAAGACGATCGAGAACGGCAAGGGCAAGATGACGGCGTTCAAGGGCAAGATGACGGAGGCCGAGATCCAGGCCGTCGCGAAGTACGTGAAGGGCGGGCTGAAGTAGGGAAGGAACCGACCGTCCGGGCCGTCCTCTGGGCGGCCCGGACGGGGAGCGCGGCGGACGGGTCCGTGTTATAGGTTTCGCGCGCGAGGCGCCGGAGCCGAGTGGCCCGGCGCCCGCCCGTTTCCGCGAGCCGCTCCGTTGCAGGCGACCCATCAGCCGACAGAGTCGCGCCGTCCCTCCGCCGTCGCGCCACCGCTGCGTGCCGTACCCGCGACGAGCGCGCCGCAGCCGCCCCGGGGCCGGATCGCGGCGCTGGACGCCGCCCGCGCCCTCGGGGTGCTGGCGATGGTGTTCGGCCACACCCTCGACGCGCTGCTCGCGCCCGCCGTGCGGGCCACCACGGGCGTGGAGCTGTACTGGAAGGCGCGCGGGTTCACGGCGCCCCTGTTCCTCATGGTCTCGGGCTGGGCCGTCACCGTCGCGATCTCGCGCGGGCGCGCGCGTGGCCTCGACATCCCGCGCGGCCGGATCGGCCGCGTCCTCCTCCTGCTCGCCATCGGCTACGCGCTCCGGTGGCCGGGCTGGGGCGTCGAGCGGCTCGCGGCGGGCGAGCTCGACGTGTGGGCGCACTTCCTGTCGTTCGACGCGCTCCACACGATCGCCCTCGCGCTCCTCGCCGCCTCGCTCGTCCTCGCGCTGCCGTGGTCGCGTCGCGAGCACGCGTGGGCGATCGGCGCGCTCGGCCTCCTCTGCATCGCGCTCGGCATGCTCGCGCCGGCGCCGGTCGTGCCGGGCGTCGCCGAGCTGCCGCGGTCGCTGCCGGCGCTCGCGCTCCGGCAGGCGGCGGGAGGGACCTCGCCCTTCCCGCTGTTCCCCTGGGCGGCCTACTTCTTCGTGGGCGCGCTCGTCGGTCTCCTCGCCGGCACGGGCGGTGGTCGCAGCGCCGCCGGGATGGCGCTCGTGGGGGCGGTGCTCGTCGCGGGCACCATCGGGACCGGGGTGGGCGAGATGCCGATGGGGCACCCGCTCCTGTTCACGTTCCGGAGCGGCGCCGTGTTGCTCGTGCTCGCGGCCCTCTCCACCGTGCCGGCGGCGTGGGCCGCGCGGCTCGCGCCGGTCGGGCGCGCGTCGCTCGGGGTCTACGCGATCCACGTCCCGGTGGTCTACGGCTGGTCGACCTTCACCGGTCTCACGAACCGGATCGGGCCCCAGCTCGGGCTCGGGAGCGCGCTCCTCGTCGCCGCGTCGGTGCTCCTCGGGAGCTTCGCGGTGCACGTCGCCTTCCAGCGCGTCCGGAGCGGCCTCGTCGCGGCGGCCGCGACCGGCTGGGAGCGCGTCCGCCTCCGCCTCGAGAGCGGCGGCCGGACCGAGGCCGAGGGCGGCGAGTAGCCGCGCCTCACGCGCCGAGCGCGGCCGCCGCGAGGAACTCGATCGCGCGCCGCTCCGCCCAGAAGTCCGGCCAGAACGGCGAGCCCGACACGAACGCGACGTGTCCGCCGGCCGGCGTGGCCTCGAGCGTGACGAGCGGGTTCGCGTGGGCCTCCGCGAGGGGGAGCGCGTCGCCCGGGACGATGGGGTCGTCCATCGCCGCGATGGCGAGCAGCGGCCGGCGGACCCCGGCGAGGAAGCGCGCGGACGAGCAGCGCGTCCAGTAGTCCTCCGCGGACGCGAACCCGTGCAGCGGAGCGGTGAGGGCCGCGTCGTACTCGGCGAACGTGGCCGCCGCCCGCACGCGCGCCGCGTCGATCGCCTCCGGGAACCGCCGCGCCTTCGCGAGCGCCTTCTCGCGCAGGCGGCGCAGGAACCGCTCGCGGTAGACGCGGTTCCAGAACCCCGCGGCGTCGAGCGCCCGCGCCGAGCGGAGGAGGTCGAAGGGGACCGAGATGCCGGCGGCGGCGCGGACCTCCGGGAAGAGACCGTCGCCGCGCTCGCCGACGTACTTCACGACCACGTTGCCGCCGAGCGAGAACCCGGCGAGCACGATGGGCCGCCCGGGCCGCTCCGCGGCGAGCCGGGCCACGACCTCGTGCAGATCCCCAGTGTCGCCCGAGTGGTAGAAGCGCGGAAGCCGGTTCTGCTCCCCGGAGCAGCCGCGGAAGTTCAAGGCCAGCGCGTCGAGCCCGCGCGCGAGCGCGACGGCGACGAGGCCGCGGACGTACGGCGCGCGGGACGAGCCCTCGAGGCCGTGGCACACGACGAGCACCGGCCGGGCCGCGTCGCCGCTCGCGGCGTAGCGATCGACGTCCACGAAGTCGCCGTCCGGCAGCTCCCACCGCTCGCGGCGGGCCTGCGGGCGCGGGTACACGCGGGCGAGGCTCGCGAAGATCGTCATCGCGTGGCCGCCGCGCAGCCAGCGGGCCGGGGCGTAGGGCGAGGGGGGCGGGGACATGGGCGATCGCGCCTGCCTCACCTGAACTGCGGATGCGCGCGGATCCGCTCGAGCGCGTCCGGCGGGGCGTCGTCGGGGAACGGCGCGCTGGAGCGCTCGAGCCGCGCGAGCCAGCGCGCGTCGAGCGGACGCGCGAGGAGCGCCGGATCCGTGGCGGCGGCGGTGGTCTGCTCCTTCGGGCCGCTGGGATCGCCCTGGCCCACGTGGAAGCCCGCGAGCAGGAGCGCGGCGCGGGTCGCGGTGGCGGTGCTGTACGTGTAGAGCGTGGCCGCGTCGCCGCAGCGGGCGCGCGCGGCCGCGAAGGCCGCCCAGGTCCAGAGCGACGGGTTCGCCTTCGGCGAGAAGGGATCCCAGAAGACGACGTCGGCGCGCACCTCCTCGCGCGGGAGCGTCGCGAGCAGGTCGCCCTGGACGAGTCGCCAGACGACGCGCGGCGACTCGTGGCGGCCGCTCGAGAGGAGCGCGAGGGCGGCGGAGAGCGAGTCCGGGTCCAGCCCGAGCCGCGCGGCGCCGTCCTCGGAGGTCGCGAGCGCGAGCGCGCCGAGGTCCTGCTCGAAGCTCACGATCTCGAGGCCGCGGCCCGGGGCGGCGAGCGTCTCGGCGGCGCGCAGCGCGGCGAGCGCGTTGGAGGCCGCGCCGAGGCCCACGTCCAGCAGCACGAGCCGGGGGCCGGGCGCGGCGAGCCGCTCGCGCAGCCGGGACTGGGCCACGTACAGCCGCTCGGACTCCACGTCCGGACCGATGACGGGGTGCATGACCTCGCCCGCGCGGGCATCGCGGACCGCGGCGGCGCCGAGGGAGGTGGTGACGATCTCGAAGCGCGGGGCGGCGGTCCCGGTCGCGCCCTCGACCGCGGCCGCGGTCCCCGTCGTGTCTCCGGACTGGGTCGGGCTCACGGTCGCCTTCCTCCCCGGAGGGCGCCGCGAGGCGTCGTGCTCGTGCCGGTCGAGCTCGTCGAGCTTCGCCTTCGCGAACGCGGCGTAGCTCCCGGCCTCGATCGCGGCGCGCGCCTCGCGCATGAGGTCGAGGTAGTGGTGCAGGTTGTGGACGGAGAGGAGCCGCGGCCCGAGCGGCTCCCGGCACTTCACGAGGTGGTGCAGGTAGCCGCGCGTGTAGCCCCTGCAGGTCGAGCACCCGCACGCGGCGTCGAGCGGCGCCTGGCTCGTGCGGTGCTCCCCGCGGGTGAGGCGCACGCGCCCGGTGGAGGTGAACGCGGTGCCCTGCCAGGCCATCGTGGTCGGCAGCACGCAGTCGAACATGTCGACGCCGTGACCGATGGCCTCGAGGATGTCCGGCGGGGTGCCGACGCCCATGAGGTAGCGCGGGCGCTCGTCGGGGAGGAGCTCGGCGGTCCGGCCCACGACGTCGAAGCGCTCGGCGCGCGTGTCGCCCACCGCGAGGCCCCCGATGGCGAACCCGTCGAAGGCGTGCTGCGTGAGGAAGCGCGCCGACTCGGCGCGGAGCTCCGGGACGAGCCCGCCCTGCACGATGGCGAAGAGCGCCTGCTCCGGGTTGGTCCGGGCGGCGAGGCTGCGGAGCGCCCAGCGGTGGGTCCGGCCCATGGCCTCGCGGATCGCGGAGGGCTCCGCGGTCGACGGGAGGCACACGTCGAGCACCATCATCACGTCCGAGCCCAGGGCGGTCTGGACCTCGATCGAGCGCTCCGGCGAGAGGAGCTGCGCGCTGCAGTCCACGTAGCTGCGGAAGCGGGCGCCCTCCTCGGAGATCACGCGGTCGTGCGAGAGCGAGAAGATCTGGAACCCGCCGGAGTCGGTGAGGATGGGCCCGGGCCAGCGCATGAAGCGGTGGAGCCCGCCCATGTCGCGGACGAGCTCCGGTCCCGGGCGGAGCAGCAGGTGGTAGGTGTTCCCTAGGATGATCTCGGCGCCGAGCGCGTGGAGCTCCTCGGGCGTCATGCCGGTCACGCTCGCGCGCGTGCCGACGGACATGAACGCCGGCGTCTCGACGCGGCCGTGGGGCGTCGTGAACGCGCCGCGGCGCGCGCGGGTCGCGGCGTCCCTCGGGCCGGGCTGGTAGGCGAAGGGCATCGGGATCCTCTAGGAGACCTCGGTCGCGCGGCGACGCGCGACCGCGGCGGCGGAGTCGGCGTCCCACGTCCCCTTGAGCCGGAGCACGCGCTCGACGCCCGCGTCGTGCAGCGCGAGGAGCCGCGCCGACGCGTCGCCCGCGCCGAACGCGGCGAGCGCGCCGGCGATCGCCTCGAGCGTCGACATCCCGTCCGGCCACGGCGGCCGCCGGAGTCGCAGCCCGGCAGGCGGCCCCGGGAGCGACAGGCGCGGGAGCCGCTGGAGCGCGGGGAGGCGCTGCATCATCCGGCGAGCCTGTGTCCAGGTGCCGTCCGGGACGACCAGGATCGGCGGCGGCGTGGCCGGCACGGCCCCGTCCCCCGGGCGCGGCGAGGGGAAGAGCGCGACCGCGCCCGGGGCGCGGAGCAGCGTCTCGTCGAGCGCGACGCCGGGGAGGGCGTGCTCCAGGATCTCCGCGCCGTCGAGCGCGAGGGCCGCCCAGCGCGCCGTGTTGGACATCCGCTCGCGCTCGCTGGCATGCCGGACCACGACGAGGCGGAACGGCGCCGCGAGCCTCGGGATGGCGGGGCAGAGGCAGAACTCGGGCGGGAAGCGGCAGCGCGGACAGCGCTGGAGAGGGCGTGGCACGGGCTGCCGGATCTATCACGGCGCGGGGCCGCGCGCCGCGCCGCCCGTACCCGCGCCGGGAGTGGAGCGGAGCGGCCGCCCTCGTTAGAGCCCTGTACCATGGGCGCCATCGTGCGGCTGTTCTCCGACTTCGTCTGACCGTTCTGCTTCGTCGCGGAGCGGAGCAGCCTGGTCAGGCTGCAGGCGGAGTACGACATCGAGGTGGACTGGGTCGGCTACGAGCTGCACCCGGGCACGCCGCGTGGCGGCCTCCCGCTCGTGGCCCACCTGGCGGACCCCGCCGCCGTGCTGGAGTACGTGAAGAGCTTCGCCGCGGGCTTCGGCCTCCGCGACCTGCGCGCGCCCGACCGGCTCGTGAGCACCCGCCGCGCGCTCGCCGCGGCGCAGTACGCGCGCGAGGCCGGGAAGCTCGAGGCCTTCCGCGCGGCCGCCTTCGACGCGTACTGGCGCGAGGGGCGGGACCTCGACCGCGACGAGGAGCTCGCGGACGTCGCGCGCGCGGTGGGGCTCGATCCGGCCGCCGCGCTCGCGGCGGCGGACGAGCCGGGGGCGCTCGCGTGCGTGGACGCGGCGCGGCGCGCCGCCCGGGAGGCCGGGGTCGGCGGCGTCCCGACGTTCGACTTCTCCGCCGGGCCCGGTGCGCGACCGGTGGCGCGGATCGTGGGCTGCCAGCCGTACGAGGTGCTGGCGGAGGCCGCGCGGCGCGCGGGCGCGCGGCGCCGCGCGGAGCGGTGAGCGGGCGCCCGCGGTTCGGGGAGCCTAGACCCTGTAGCGCTGCACCGCCGAGGCGAGCTGCTTCGAGATCTCGGACAGCGCGGCGGTGCCCTGCTCGATCGTCCGCGTGCCCTCGGCGCTCTCGTTGATCGCCTGCGAGAGCTCGGAGATCGCGGCGACCATCTGGTCCACCCCGATGGTCTGCTGCCGGGTGTTGTTGGCGATCTGCCGGGCGGCGACGGCCGACTCGCGGATCACCATCGCGAGCCCCTCGATGGCCTCGCCGGCGCTCCGCGCGAGCCCCATGGCCGCGGACGCGCGCTTCGCGCCCTCGTCGGTCGCCGAGGCCGCGTCGCGGGCGCTCCGCTGGATCTCCTGGAGGATCGCGCGGATCTGCACGGCGGCCTGGCGCGACTGCTCGGCGAGGTTGCGCATCTCCATGGCGACGACCGCGAACCCGCGCCCGTGCTCGCCCGCCTTCGACGCCTCGATGGACGCGTTCAGCGCCAGCAGGTTCGACTGCTCCGCGAGGTCCTTCACCGAGGAGATGATCTCGCCGACCTGCAGCGTGCGCTCGCTCAGCCCGCTCATGCTGGAGGCGATCCGGTTGACCTGCTCGCCGAGGCTCGCGCTCGCCTTCACCGCCTCCTCGACGGTCTGGAGCCCCTCCTGCGAGAGATCGTCGGAGCGACGCGTCATCTCGATGACCGAGTCGGCGTGCTGCGTCGCCTGCTTGGAGGTCTGGGCGATCTCGGACGCGGTGGTCGAGGTCTCGTTGATGGCGGCCGCCTGCTGCGCGGCCATGGCCGCCTGGCGGGTGACGGAGCCGAGGATGTCGCTCGAGCGGCCGTCCAGGGTCAGCGCCGCCTCGCGCAGCTCGGCGATGGTGGCCTGGAGCCCCTCGATCATCGCGCCGAAGCTCGCGGCGAGGTCCGCGGTCTCGGCGGTCGCGTCGACGTCGATCTGCCTGGCCAGGTCGCCGGCCGCGATGGCCGCCGCCGTGTCGCGCAGCCGCTCGAGCGGCCGGGTCAGGCGCCGCGCGACCTGGTAGGAGATCGCCGCGGCGGTGAGGGAGATGGCGATGGCCAGGCCGAGCCCGCGCGCGAGGACGGCCGCGGAGGCTTCCTCGTGCAGGACGTGGAAGACGACGGTGTCGAGGATCGCGGTGACCCCCGTCGCGACGCCGACCAGCCCCGCGATCTTGAGCCGCATGGAAAGGCGCACGGACGAGCCTCCGCTCGAGAGCGTTTGCGCCGTTCTACCGCGGATTCCCGCGGGTGGGCCACTCGGCGACCGGTGCGGGCGGGTAGGTGCCGCCCGCACGCACCGGCCGGCGCGGCTACGGGAGCGTCCGGAGCACCGCGGCGCCCGACGCCGTCGCCACGTGGAGCGCGGGCGGTACGACCATGCGGTCCACCTCGAGCGCGCTCACGCGGTCGCTGGGGATGAGCCCCGAGGCGGCGCGGATGGGCCTGGAGGTCCCGGTGGCCGGGTCGTAGACGGAGAGGCCGGTCGTGTAGCCCGCGATCGCGAGCCGTCCGTCCGGGAGGCACGCCAGATCCCGGACCCCGGCCTCGCCGAGGCCGACCTGGGACGCGGTGAGATAGGCGAAGCGTTTCCCGTCCCACACCGCGACCGCGTCCTTGCGGGCCGCCGCGTTGCCCGTGGTCGGCCCACGGCTCGAGAACCAGACCCGCCCGTCGGGGCACGCCGACACGGCCGTCAGGTACACCGGGTCGCCCGACTCCGTCACGTCGAACACCGGCGGGCTCGTCCGCGCCCCGTCCATCCACGGGTCGCCGAACGCGGCGTCGAAGGCGGCGCCGTAGCGATGGTGCCACTCGTACGCGTCGTCGACCCAGGTGATCCGGCCCGCCGTCCACTTGCCGGCGTGCCAGAGGCGCCCCTCCGCGTCGATGGCGAGCCCGAGCCACTCGCCGACGCGCATGCTGGCGCTCTCGCCGTCGGGGCCGCAGACCTCGTGGTAGCAGACGCGCGCGTGCTGGTGGTCGCCCATGTACTCGGAGTACGCGATGTCGAACCACTCGCCGGGCGCCGGCTCCCGGTACTTCGCCGGGAAGAGGATCGACACGCCGTGGTTCGCGCCGGTGTAGAGCGTGCCCGGGTGGACGAAGTGGTCGTACGCGAGCCGGCTGATCGTCCGGTCGTGCCAGTACTTCGCGCCGTAGCGGTTCGACAGGAGGTCGAACCGCACCACCTGCAGCGTGCCGTCCTCCGCGAGGCGCACCCAGTCCACCTTCCCGCTGTGGCGGAGCGGGTCGCAGTAGTCGAAGCCCTTCCAGCCGACGGGATCGTCCGCGTCGAGGCACGGGATCGGCTCGCCGTCCGCGCCGCGCGTCTGGTCGCCGTCGTAGCCGATGAACACCTCGTTCTTGCCGCCGCCCACGATGGCCTTGATCCCCTCCGACGCCGCGCCGCCCCACACGAGGTCGCCGTTGCACGGCCGGTCGTCGGGGATCGGCGCCTTGTCGCAGTACTTCGCCCAGCCCACCGGGCCGGGCGTCCGTCCGGTGATCGCGCCGAGGTGCAGGCCGTCCACCTCGTCGAAGCGGCGGAAGGTCGTCTCGCCCGGGCGCAGCAGGTAGAGCGCGCGCGGCGTGGCCACCCAGCGGTTCTGCGCCTCGTCGGTGGTCATCGCGACCACGGGCGTCTCCTCGATCCCGTCCTTCGCGCCGTAGATCGCGTTCGCGACGGGCCACGGACCCTGCGTCCCGAACTGGAAGCCGGGCGGCTGCTCCGGCGGAGGTGGGGTCACGGGCGGGGGCGTCGGCGTGGTCCCGCCGCCCCCGCCGCCGTCGCCGCCGGTCCCGCCTGACGGCGTCTTGTCGCTCGAGCCCGAGCCGCCGCACGCCACGGCCAGGACGCAGAGGACCGCGCCGAGCCCCACCCACCCCCGTCTCGTCATCCGTTCTCCCCGCGCCCGCGCCGGCTGACCGGAGGGCGCACGAGTGCCGCTCGAGCGAGTTGCGAGCCGCGGGCCACGCCGAACCGGCCAGACTGGCGTGCGCGCGCGGCAACGCCGTTGCGCGCGCGTGGAACGGCTTTGCGCCGAGGCGGCAAGGTCGTGGACGGGTCGGCGCGTCCGCGGGCGGACGCCGGATCGCTCGCTCGCGCGCCCCCCTGCATGGCGCTCGCGGTGCAGGCGGCCGGGCGGGCGCGTCCCCTTGCCATGCGTGTCAGCGGATCGGGGCGCGGTGCTAGGCTCGCCCGCCATGACCCCGCCGACCCCACCCACCGTGCACCTCGCGCCGCGCGTGGCCCTGGCTCGCCTGCCGACGCCGCTCGAGCGCTCGCCGCGCCTCGGCGCGGAGCTCGGCCTCGACCTCCTCTACAAGCGCGACGACCTCACGGGGCTCGAGCTCTCCGGCAACAAGGCGCGGAAGCTCGAGTTCCTGATCGCGGAGGCCGAGGCGGGCCGGGCCGACACGCTCGTGACCTGCGGCGGCGTCCAGTCGAACCACTGCCGGGCGACGGCGTTCGCCGCTGCGAGGCGCGGGCTCGCCGCGGTGGTCCTGCTCCGCGTCCCCGATCCGTCGCGGCCGCCGGCGCTCGAGGCGAACGCGCTCCTGGACCGGCTGGCCGGAGCCGAGCTCCGCTGGGTCTCGCACGACGAGTACCGGCGGCGCGCGGAGGTCATGGAGGCGGTGGCCGCCGAGCTCCGCGCCGCCGGCCGGCGACCCTACGTCATCCCCGAGGGCGGCTCGAGCGCGCTCGGCAGCCTCGGCTACGTGGCCGCGGTGGCGGAGCTCCGCGCGCAGCTCCCCGAGGCCTGGCGCACGGGGCCCGTGACGATCGCCTACGCGGCGGGCTCGGGCGGAACGGGCGCGGGGCTGGAGCTCGGCGTCCGCGTCGCGGGCTGGCGCGAGGCGCGGCCGCTCGGGTTCGCGGTCTGCAACGACGCCGCCTACTTCCGCGCCGCCATCGCCGGGCTCTGCGCCGACGCCCGGCGGCGCTGGCCGGAGCTGCCGGGCGTCCCCGAGGACGAGATCGCCGTGGACGACGGCTTCATCGGGCCGGGATACGCGCAGGCGACCGACGAGGGGCTTCAGGTCATCCGCCGCGCTGCGCGTGTGGACGGCGTCCTCCTCGACCCGGTCTACACCGGCAAGGCCATGCTCGGCGTCGCGCGCCGCGCCTCCGAGCCCGGTGGGCTCCCGGCGTCACGCGTCGTGTTCCTGCACACCGGCGGGGCCTTCGGCCTGTTCCCGTTCGCGGAGCGGCTCGGTACCGCCGGGTGAGCGGCGCACGCCGCGAGCGAGCGGCGGGCCGACGGGGGCTGCACGCTCGGACGCTGGACGTCCGGGCGCGCCGGATTATGTGTGCTCCGTTCACCGCGCAAGCTCGCGGCGGCCAGGAGGCGCGCATGCCCAGGGCGAAGCAGATCTCGGCGTGGGTGGAGGACCGGCCCGGAACCCTCGGCAAGCTCGCCGACGCGCTCGGCGAGAAGGGCGTCACGATCCGGGCGTTCATGGCGGCCTCGATGGACGGACGCGGCTTCGTCCGCCTCGTGGTCGACAGGCCGGCGGCCGCGAGGCGGATCCTCACGGCGCACGGCTGGGAGAGCACGGAGGACGAGGTTGTCGAGGTCACGGTCCCCGACCGGCCCGACTCGGTCGGGAAGGTGGCGGACCGCCTGGGCGCGGCGGGAATCAACGTGCAGTACGCCTACGTCGGGGCCGCCGGCAGCGCCCGGAGCATGAACCTCTACCTCGCCGTCCCCGACGTGAAAGCGGCGCTGAAGGCCCTCCGCTGACATCCCAGGCCCGGATCGGGACGCCGCACCGGGCCGACGTGACGCGGCATCCCACGCAGACAGGATGCCGCGCTGCGTAGGCGGCGCTACCTTTGGTCCGTGGGCCACACGGGCCTCGTGCTGACGGGCGGAGGCGCCCGCGCCGCGTATCAGGTCGGGGCGCTTCGCGCCCTCTCCGACGTGCTCGGCCCGGGCCCGCTCCCGTTCGACATCATCGCGGGGATCAGCGCGGGGGCCATCAACTCCTTCGTCATCTCCACGGGCGCCGAGGACTTCGCCCGTGCGACCCACCGCCTGCGCGCGACCTGGGAGTCCCTCACGCCCGACCGTGTCTACCGGACGGGCACCCTGCGGCTCGCGAGCATCGGGAGCCGCTGGCTCCGCGATCTGTCCGCGGGCGGCCTCATCGGCAAGTCCGGCATCAACTACCTGCTCGATCCCGCCCCGCTCCGCCGGCTGCTCGAGAGCCAGGTGCCGATGGGCCGGATGCGCCGGCACCTCCGCACCGGGCGGCTGCGCGCCTTCGCGGTCTCCGCGACGAACTACCACACCGGCGCCGGCGTCACGTTCTTCGAGGGCGCGGCGGACATCAAGCCGTGGCTCCGCTCGACGCGGCTCGGGATCCGCGCCCGCCTCACCCTGGACCACGTGATGGCCTCGGCGGCGATCCCGGTGTTCTTCCCGCCCATCCGCGTCGAGGGCACGTACTACGGGGACGGCTGCGTGCGGATGAGCCACCCGATGAGCCCGGCCATCCACCTCGGGGCCGAGCGGATCCTCGCCATCAGCGTGCGGTACCTGCGGCCGCCCGGGGAGACCTTGAAGCGCCAGGCGAAGGACAGGGACGAGCAGCTCCCGCTCTCCGAGATCGCCGGCGTGCTGCTGAACGCGGTGTTCCTCGACTCGCTCGACTCCGACCTCGAGCGCCTGCAGCGGATCAACAAGACCCTCGCGCTCATCCCGCGCGAGAAGCTGAACCACCAGGACGTCGACCTCAGGCCGGTGCCGGCCCTCGTCCTCCGCCCGTCGCAGGACCTCGGCAAGCTCGCGGCCGACGAGTACGATCGGTTCCCGGCGATGCTGCGGTATCTGCTGAAGGGGATCGGCGCGACCGGTCACGCGGGCGAGGACCTGCTCTCGTATCTCGCGTTCGAGCCGATCTACCTGAAGCGCGTGATGGACCTCGGGTACGTCGACACGATGACGCGCCGGGACGAGCTGCAGGAGTTCTTCCTCGGGGCCCCGCAGCGGGAGCGGGCGCGGGGGTAGAGGATCGCTCGCGGGCGGCGCGTCCGGCACGCCGCTCCGCTCAGCCTCTCGATCCCCGGGCCGGGGCGCGCGCCGCCACGACGGGGGCGACGGTCCGCCAGGCGGTCGCCGCGAGCACCCCCGCGCCGCCCGCGATCGCCCACGGGCCGGGGCGCTCGCCGGCGGCGAGGAAGGTCCAGATCGGGTTCAGCACCGGCTCGAGCAGCATGAGCAGCGACGCCTCGACCGCGGGCGTGTGCAGGAGGCCGCGCGAGAAGCAGAGGTACGCGAGGCCGAGCTGGAAGATGCCGAGGTAGAGGACGAGGCCGAGGTCGAGCGGCGTCGGCGCGGGGCCGCCGAGCCCCACCGGCAGCGCCACGAGCGCGGCGAGGAAGTTCCCGTAGACGAGGGCCGCGGGCCCCTCGTCCCTGAGGAGCCGCAGCCCGACGATCGAGAAGGCGAACGCGATCCCCGAGCCGACGGCGATGAGGTTCCCCGCGAGCTGCCCGCCCGAGAGCTCGTCGAGGAAGAACATCCCGAGGCCGAGCGCGTAGATCGGCACCGCGAGGAGCTCGCCTCGGGTGGGGAGCTCGCGCAGGAGCAGCGGTGACAGGAAGAGCACGAAGAGCGGCGCCGCGTCCTGGATGAAGATCGCGTTCGCGGCGGTGGTGAGCTTCGTCGCGACGACGAACAGCACCACCGTGAAGGCGTAGGCGACGGAGACGAGGAGGACGCGCAGGGTGGGGCGCCGCCGCGCCTCGCGCACGGCGGCGAGGAGGAAGAGGCCGGCGACGAGCGAGCGGCCGCCGGAGAGCTGCCAGCCGTCGAGGCCGCTCGTCTTGATGGCGGCGCCGGCCGTGGACCAGAGCACCGCGGCTGCGAGGATGAGGAGGCGGCTCGTGAGCACGGGGCGCGCAGTGTAGCGCACGCGCCGGCCGGCGCGCGCAGGTTACGCCGTCGTCTGCGTGCCGGGCGCGCGCGGGGCGCGCCGGGCACGGGCCGATCGCGAGTCGCGACCAGGCGAGCGTAGCGAGCCCGCCGGGGCGCCACCCGCGATAGCGGCGTAGCCGCGCGCGGTGGCGCAAGGGACCCGGCGAGCAGGGGTGGGGCCCCGACGACGGCTCGGCCGTCGGCGGGGCGGGGGCGCAGCCCCCGTTCGAACATCCGCTGAACGACAGCGTGATTCGCGTCACCGAAGGTGACCGCGAATCACCTGTCGTTCAAGCGGTCACCCAGTCGCGGAGCACCTCGTCGATCTGCGCCTCCGAGAGCTCGCCCGCGTCGGCGAGCTCCTTGATCCGACGCGTGATCGCCTTCAGCTCGGACTCGCCGAAGGTGATGCCCATCTCGCGGGCCCGGTAGGCGATGGCGTGGCGGCCGGTGAGGCGGCTCCCCACGATGAGGCGGCGGGTGAGGCCGAACGCCTCCGGCGGGATGATCTCGTAGGCGCCCGGGTTCGTCATCTGGGCCTTGAGGTGCATGCCCGCCTTGTGCGAGTAGGCGGTCTCGCCGGTGACGAAGTTGTTGAAGGGGATCTCGATCCCCGTGACCCGGGCCACGAGCCGCTCCAGCTCCCGGAGCTGACCGACCCGGTAGCGCTCGGCGACGACCTGCGGCTCGAGCGAGAACATGCGCGCGACGAGGCCGCCGAGCGGCGTGATGCCGTTCCGCTCGCCGATGCCGAGCACGGACACGTCCACGTGCGTCGCCCCGGCCGAGATCGCCTCGTAGGAGTTGGCGATCGCGCAGCCGGTGTCGTTGTGGCCGTGGTAGCCGATGTCGCACCTCACCGTGCTCCGGACCTCGCGCACGAGCGCGTAGACCTGGCGCGGCGTGGCGATGCCCACCGTGTCCGCGATGCCGACCCGGTGGACGCCGAGCTTCTCGGCGGCGCGGTACACCGCCAGGAGGTCCTGGACGTCCGAGCGGAAGGCGTCCTCCGCGGAGAAGCGGACCTCCAGCCCGGCGGAGAGCGCCGCCTCGATGGGCGGGCCCATCGCGTCGATGATCTGCTGGAGCGACTTCGCGTGCGAGGCCTCGCGCAGGATGCGGCTCGTCGCGAAGAACAGGCCCACGCCCCGGACGCCGGTGTCCATCGCCGCCATCACGTCGTCGAGGATGCAGCGCGTGTGGGTGATGATCTTGGCGGCGAGGCCGAGCTTCACGATCTGTGCGAGATCGCGCTGCGACTGGGGCGAGGCGGCCGGGGTCGTGACCTCGATGTACTCCACGCCGAAGGTGTCGAGGGCGCGCGCGATCTCGAGCTTGTCCTCGGTGCGGAACGCGGCCTTCGCGAACTGCTCGCCCTCGCGGAGGGTCGTGTCGATGAGCTTCCAGGTGGTCTTGGCCATGGTGGTCGCCCTAGAAGCGGATCCCCTCGTGGTCGAGGTCGCACACGAGCCCGCCGGAGGTCGGGTCGGTGCGGAAGCCGTAGCGGCGGAGGTATTCGGGCTGGAAGTAGCCCGTCTCGAGCCGCTTCACGCCCCGCGCGCGGAGCCGCCGGACGAACTCGCGCATGAGGCCGTCCGACACGCCCTTGCCGCGGTGCCGCCGCGCGACGACGATCTTCTCCATGTGGATCCGGTCCGCGCTCACCTGCCGGTAGAAGAGGCCGGCGATGGGCGTGTCCTTCGCGTCGAGGGCCACGAGGAACTCGTGCTCGGTGGTGAACGTCACCTGCAGGTTCGCCTCGTGGAACATGTGGAGGAGGCGGGCCACCTCGCGCGGCGAGATCGGCCCGCGGACCGCGAAGCGGTTGCCCTCCTCGTCGGTGAGCGCGACGACCACCTCGGTGACGTAGTGGCCGCCGGACGGCATCGAGATGAGCGCCACTTCGTCGGTGGGTGCGAGGTAGCGGTAGGTCATCCGGGCGAGGAAGTAATCCTCCTCGGCCGTCGGGCGCACGGCGGAGCGCACCGCGGCCACCTGCTCCTCGAGGTCGAGCCCGTCGGCGGGCAGCCCGCGGGCGCGGTGCATCAGGCGATCGAGCGCCGCGCAGAGCTCCGGCCGGGCGTCCTCGAACACCGTCTTGCGGAAGAAGCGCAGGCGGGTGTCCGGCCAGGAGGCCTCGACCTCGGAGAGGCGGTAGGTGCCCCACAGCTCGCCGAGCATCTTGCCCTTCGCCTCCACCGTCGCCCCCGGCGTCGCGGCGAGCCAGCGCCGGTAGCGGCGCGCCGCGAAGAAGACGCGCTGCGGGGTGAAGCCGTTCTCGCGGAGCCGCTCGAGGAAGGTCTCGATGGCGACGGCGCGCCGTGACTTCTGCGCCGCGTCCTCGAGGAGCGCGACCCCGCGCTCGTAGCCGAGCGCCTCGACCACCGCGGAGAGCAGGACCCGGTCGTCGATCTGGCCCTGGAGGTCCGGCCGCTGCGCCTCGATGCGCTGGATGAACGAGCGCTCGAACCGCTCGATGAGCTCGTCGAAGGTCCTGCACGCCGAGCGATCCGAGATGGACACGAGCCGCGCGCCGGTCTGGTAGTCGTGCGAGGGCACGATGAACGCGGCGGGGGAGGGCTCGCGCAGGGCGAGCCGCCGGCCGGTCCGGCCCCAGAACCGCACGTGCAGCTCGAGCGCGGTCCACACGAGGAACGGCCAGAGCAGCTTGAGGCGCGCCGCCTCGCCCTGGCGCAGGAGCCGCGCGGCCTGGCGCTCCACGTCGGCGCCGGGGATGAACTCCTCGGTGAAGATGCCCCACTCCGCGAAGTAGCCGGCGAACTGCTCGACGAGCGGCGGCGGGGCGCCCGCGGCGAGGAGCCACGAGACCTCCTGCTTCAGCTCGTAGAAGTTCATGTCCTCCGCGACGTTGATGGCGACGTCGAAGATCTCCTTCGCGCGGGTGTGGATCGAGAGCCGGTAGACGCTCTTCCCGTGCTGGCGGCCGAGGAGCGACACGGCCGCGCCGCCGGGCGGGATGTCCGCGAGGGAGATGAGCACCCCCTTGCCGAGGACGAACACGGACGCGCGGACGATGGTCGCGTCCGCGAGCGCCTGCAGGAGGTGGGTCCGCCCCTCCGCCGGGACGCCCTCGTCGAAGACGAGCACGTCCTTCCAGCCGTACTCGGAGCCCGTCTGCGGATCGATGGCGAGCCGGAGGTTCGGGCCGACCCAGTTCGAGAAGCCGCGCCGCAGGCGATCGAGCTCCTCGCCCGCGCGCGCCGAGATCTCCGCGTCCTCGTGGAGGGTGAGGCGCGCGAGGGGGATGCGGACCTTGGCGAAGTACTGCGGGTGGGCGATCGCCGTCGCGGTGAGGAGCCGCATCGTCCCGACGAGCTGGCGCCGGTCGGAGGGATCCGCGAGCTCGAAGCGCACCTTGTCCGAGGAGAGGTGCGCGAGGAGCGCCTGGACCTGGGCGTCGGTGAGGCCGCGCTCGCCGAGGTCGGCGAGGTCCTCGTCGCGGAGCGCCAGCGCGCCCATCCGGTCGAGGAAGAGGCGGAGCGTGCCGAGCGTCTCCGCGGGCTCCTCGTTCGGGAGGAGCACGCGGAACGCGCGCCGGCGGACGTCCTCGTCCGGCGCGTCCGCGGCGCGCCGGAGGAGCGCGCGGCAGAGCCCGGCGTGCTCGCTCTCCGAGACGGCGAGGCCGATGTGCAGGTGGCTGATGGCGCGGCGGGCCTCGGGGCGCTCCGCGCGGAGCAGCTCGCCGGCCACGTGGATCGACCAGAAGCTCACCTCTGCCCGGTCCACCACGTCGAGCATGGGCTTCAGCCGCTCCGGCTCGGGGGCCGGCCACACGCGCGCGTCGAGGCGGAGATCGGAGGTCCCCTTGCGGCGCCGGGACACGAGCGACACGAAGGCCTCGTCTCCCAGGAAGCGCCGCAGCGCCTCGTTGCCGAGCCACAGGGCGGGGCGGGCGAGGAGCGCGCCGAGGTCGATGACGGTGCCCTCGGAGGTGTAGGCGAGATCGCCGATGAGCGTGGCGCCGGGCGCCTCGGGCGGGGGGCCGACGCGCAGCGTGCGGTCCCGCGCGCGCAGCAGGTCGCCGTCGAGGGAGACCTCGTGCTGCAGCACGCCGATCTCGCGCAGGACCCAGTTCGGGATGCGCAGGAAGCTGCCGTCGAGCGCGAGCGCGAGGTGCTTCTGCTCGTACATCTTGTCGATGAGGTCCTTCCAGGACTTCTCGACGACCTCGCGCTTGAAGGTGTGCTTGTGCGTGAGCTCGCCGTGCTCGAGGTCGAGCGCCCGCGGGAGGACCTGGAACGTCACGACGCGCTCGAACGGCGCGAGGAAGCGGTTCGCGCTCGCGACGAGCGACGACAGGAGCTCGCGCAGCTCCTCGGGCGAGCGGTCCTGGACCGCCGACGAGGCGTGGTTCGGCCACACGAGGAGCGTGTTGTACTCGCGGTGATCGCCGACCAGGAACGCCTGGGCGACCGCCTCGAAGTCCCGGAACAGGTTCTCCACCCGCTGCGGCGCGATCGTCTGGCCCTGGCGGTTCTTGTAGATCTCCTTCTTGCGGCCGGTGATCCGGTAGTGGCCGGCCGGGTCGATGGAGACGAGGTCGCCGGTGTGGAACCAGCCCTCCGCGTCGGCGCCGTGATCCTCGGGGCCGGGATCGTAGTAGCCGGGCGACACGTACGGGCCGCGGACGAGGAGCTCGCCGTCGTCGGCGCGGCGGCACTCGATCCCGGGGAGCGGCAGGCCGATGGAGTCGTCGGCGTACTCGCCGGGCGGCGTCATGGTGATCCCGCCCGTCGCCTCCGTCATGCCGTAGCCGGAGCAGAGCTCCGTGCCGGCCCGGTGGAAGGCGCGGAACACGCCGGGATCGAGGTAGCCCGCCGCGGAGAGCCCGTAGCGCAGGCGGCCCCCGGTGATGCCGCGCAGGTGGGCGGCGATGTCGTCGGGATCGTCCGACGCCGCCTCCCAGACCGCCGCGTCCTGGAGCTCCATCCACTTCTTGGGCACCGAGATGAAGACCGTGGGCTTCACCCGCCGGAAGTCCTCGAGCAGCGTCGCCTGCGCCGTGGAGCGCGCGAACACGTACGTCGCGCCCCAGAACAGCGTGCCCGTCATCTCCAGCCACCGCCCGAACGTGTGGTAGAGCGGCAGGTAGCAGAGGAAGACGTCGCCCTCGTTCACCTCGCGCAGCGCGAAGGCCCGGCAGAAGCGCTTCGAGACGATGTTCTCGTGCGTGAAGAGGATGCCCTTCGGCTTCCCGGTGGTGCCGGAGGTGTACATCACCGTCGCCACGTCGCGGGCGCGCACGCGGGCGGCGCGCGCGGCGCGCTCTCCGTCGTCGAACTCCGCCCCCTGACCGACCATCTGCTCGAGCGTGAGCAGCCCGTTCCGCTCGGCCGCGGTCCGGGAGAAGACCACGATCTCCCGGAGCTCGGGCAGGGCCGGCAGGGACGGCAGGACCTTCGCGACCTGCTCCTCGTCGGACGCGAGCAGCACGCGCGCGCCCGAGTGCTTCAGCATGTAGACGATCTGCTCGGCGACGGCGTTCGCGGGCAGCGGCAGGTCGACGATGCCGTTCGTGAGGCAGGCGAGGTCGCAGAGCGCCGCCTCGAGCGAGTTCTCGGAGAGGATGGCGACCTTCGCGCCCGGCTCGTCGTCCACGAGCGCGAGGATCCCGCGCGCGATCGCGCGCGTCCGGCGCGCCACCTCGGCGACGGTCAGCTCGGCCGGATCGTCGCCGATCACGCGGAACGCGACCGTCTTCGGATCCGACTCCTCGCGAGCGCGGAGGAGCTCGCCGAGCGTGTAGTCCGTCGCCGTGAGCACCGGCAGGACGACCTCGAGCCACGGCTCGATCGCCTCGGGCGCGAGCGAGCCCGTGAAGAAGCGGCGGCGCACGCCGTCGAGGAGCGCGTGGAGCGAGCGGCGCGCGGCCCGCGCCGTGGCGGGGTCCCCGAGCCGGGCCACCAGGCGCTCGGCGAGCGGGCGGACGGCCGGGAGGTCGTCCGGGCGGACCGACGCGAGCGCCTCGCGGGTCGAGTCGAGCAGCTGGGGCTCGGGCGCGCCGGGCGCGCTCCAGGCTGCGAGGAGGGCCGGATACGGCGAGTCTTGCCTCACCTGGAACATGGCGGGAGAAAACCATGCTCCCCGGCCCCTGTCGATGCAGGAGGCAGGGGGGCGGCGCCGGTGCGACCGTTCGGCGTCGTGCGACCGTGGGGTGACGGGTGGGGTAGCCGAAACCGGGGTGAGAGCGGAGATTTCGGGCGAGATGCCGCTGAGCCGCACATCGGTCCTCCTCGTCGAGGACGATCCCGGAATCCGCGAGGCGCTCGCGGACCTGCTCGAGCTCCTCGGAGCGCGGGTCGAGGTGGCCGTCGACGGCGAGGACGGCTGGGAGATCCTGCACGACGCTGGGCTCCGGCCCACGCTGGTGCTGCTCGACCTCTTCCTCCCGCGGCTCGACGGGGTGGCGCTGCTCGGGCGCATCCGCGCCGACGCGCGGCTCCGCTCGCTCGCGGTCGTGACGATGAGCGCGGCGGTGAAGGAGCGCCCGCCCGGCGCGGACGGTCACCTCGAGAAGCCGTTCGACCTCGAGCGGCTGGTGTCGGTCGTGCGGGCGTTCTGCCCGCCGCAGGCCGTCGAGCCGGGCCGCGCCCAGCGCATGGCCGCCGGGCAGGCCGCCCGGAACTGATCCCTGCCACCCTGCAGAGCCGCGGGCGCGACCCGTCTGCGTGGCGGGCGCGCCACCGGCGGGGTGCGCCGCGCGGAGCCGTCCGCTCGTGGGCCCGCGGGGCCGGTTGCAACACAAACGAGTCGATCGCACTATGCCCGGGTGCGAGCCTTCGTTCGGGTCCTCCTCCCGCTGGTGGTCGTCCTGGCGGGGCTCGCCTGGGCGGCCGCTGCGCTCCTGAACGGGACGGCCCGGGCCTGGTACGAGAAGGACGTCGGCCTGCGCGCGCACCTCGTGGTGGCTGGCGCCCGCGAGGCGCTCGCCACGCACCTCGCGTCGGGCGATCGGCGGCGGGTGGGGGCGGTGCTCGCCGAGATCGCCCGCGACGACCGCATCATGGCGGCGTCGGTGTGCGGGCGCGGGATGCGGACCGTGGCGCGCACGGGGGTCGGCCCGAGCGCGTACGAGTGCGACGCGCTCGGCGAGCGGTTCGGGGTCCCGGCCGAGGGGGAGCGGCTCGAGCTCGACCGGGTCGAGGACGCGGAGGGCGGGCTCGTCCACTTCACCGTCCAGCCTCTCCTCGACGACGACGGGGCGGTCCTCGCCCACGTCGCGCTCGTCCACGACCTCAGCTTCGTCGCGCGCCGCGAGGCCGCGCTGCGCCGCTACACCGCCGGCGCGTTCGCGATCGTCGCGATCCTCGCCTCGATCCTCACCGTGTTCGTGCGGCGCCTGTCGTGGCGGACGTGGAACGAGGAGCTGCGCCGGGTCCTCACCCTCGGGCGCTCCGTCCCGGGGGCCGCCGTCCGCTCCCCGCGCAAGGAGTTCCAGCCGCTGCTCTCCGACGTCCGCCAGCTCGTGTCGGACCTCGCCGCGGAGCAGGGCCACGGCACCGGCGGCCGCTGGTCGGCCGAGCGGCTCCACCGGACGCTGACGGAGACGCTCCACGGCGAGGGGATCGTCACGCTGGCGAACCGCGAGCCCTATATCCACGACCGCGCGCCGGACGGGAGCATGCGCGTGCTGCACCCGGCGAGCGGCCTCGTGACCGCGCTCGAGCCGGTGATGCGCGCCTGCTCGGGCGTGTGGGTCGCGCACGGGAGCGGCACCGCCGACCGCGCCGCGGTGGACGGCCACGACCGGGTGCGCGTCCCGCCGGGCGAGGAGTCCTACGCGATCCGCCGGGTGTGGCTCACGCCGGAGGAGGAGCGCGGCTACTATTACGGCTTCTCGAACGAGGGCCTCTGGCCGCTCTGCCACGTGGCGCATACGCGACCGGTGTTCCGCGCGCAGGACTGGCGCGAGTACCAGCGCGTGAACCGCCGCTTCGCCGAGGCCGTCTGCGAGGAGGTGGACGGGCCCGACCCGATCGTCCTCGTGCAGGACTACCACTTCGCCCTCGCGCCCCGGATGATCCGCGAGCGGCTGCCGCGCGCAACCATCATCAGCTTCTGGCACGTCCCCTGGCCGAACGCCGAGCGCTTCGGGATCTGCCCGTGGGCGAACGAGCTGCTCGACGGCATGCTCGGCTCGAGCGTCGTCGGCTTCCACACCCAGCTCCACTGCAACAACTTCTTCGACGGGGTGGACCGCTTCCTCGAGGCGCGCCTCGACCGCGAGCGGCAGTCGGTCGTGCTCGGCGGCCGCGAGTCGCTCGTGCGCGCCTACCCGATCTCGATCGACTGGCCGAACCGCTGGGCCGCGGAGGCGCCGCCGCCCTCGGAGTGCCGGCGGCAGGTGCTCGCGGAGCTGGGGCTCCCGCCCGACGCGAAGCTCGGCGTCGGGGTGGATCGGCTCGACTACACGAAGGGCATCGAGGAGCGGCTGCTCGCGGTGGAGCGGCTCCTCGAGCGCTTCCCGCACCTGCGCGGCCGCTTCACGTTCGTCCAGCTCTCCGCGCCGAGCCGCACGCTCATCGACAAGTACCGCGAGCTCTCCGAGCGGGTCGACGCGATCGCCAGCCGCGTGAACGCCCGCTTCGCGGAGGGTGCGTGGCGGCCGATCGCGCTCCTGCGCGCGCACCACGAGCCGCCCACCATCTTCCGGTACCTCCGCGCCGCCGACGTCTGCTACGTCTCCTCGCTGCACGACGGCATGAACCTCGTCGCCAAGGAGTTCGTGGCGGCCCGGGACGACGAGCGCGGCGTGCTCGTGCTCTCGCGCTTCACCGGCGCGGCGCGCGAGCTCACCGAGGCGCTCCTCGTGAACCCGTACGACATCGAGGAGGCGAGCGCGGCGCTCGCGACGGCCATCGCCATGCCTCCCGACGAGCAGGCGGCCCGCATGCGCGCGATGCGCGCGTTCGTGGCCGACTTCAACGTGTACCGATGGGCGGGGCGCATGCTCGTGGACGCGGCGCGCCTCCGCCAGCGGGACCGCCTCTCCACCCGGCTCAACCTGGGCCTGCGCAGCGTCCACGAGGTGAAGCCATGATCCCCGACCTGCTCGCCGCGCCCTCGCGGCAGGCCATCGCCGCGATCGCGCACGACCGGGCGCTCCTCGCGTTCGACTTCGACGGCACGCTCGCCCCCATCGTGGACGAGCCCGGCCGCGCCCTGATGCGGCCCGACACGCGCGCGCTCCTGCGCGTCGCGGCGCTGCTCTACCCGTGCGTCGTGGTCTCGGGGCGCTCCCGCGCGGATCTCGCCCCCCGGCTCGAGGGCGTGCCCCTCGTGGCGTGGGTCGGGAACCACGGCGCGGAGGCGGGGTTCGGGCCGGTGGACCGGTCCCCGCGCGGGACGGTGCTCGGCTGGCGCGCGGCGCTCACGGCGCGCCTCGGCGACCTCCCGGGCGTCGAGATCGAGGACAAGGGGCTCTCGATCGCGATCCACTACCGGCGCGCGGCGGAGCCGGCCGCCGCCGAGCTCGCCATCCGCGAGGCGGCCGCCACGCTCCCGGGGGCGCGCGTCTTCGGCGGCCACGCGGTCGTGAACGCGGTCCCGGCGGACGCGCCGACGAAGGGGGACGCCATCGCGGAGCTCCTCGAGCGGAGCGGCTGCCGGACCGCCCTGTACGTCGGCGACGACGCCACCGACGAGGACGCGTTCCGGGCGCCCGGAGTCGTCGGCGTGGTGATCGGCGCGAGCGAGGCGAGCGCCGCCGCGTACCGGCTCGCCAGCCAGGATGCGATCGACGATCTCCTCCGCCTCCTCGTGGAGGAGCGCAGCCGCCTCGACGGGCGGGAGTCGCGGGCTGAGTCGCTCGCGCGCGCGGTCCAGCCAGAGCGGTAGCTCCGCCCTAGCCGGGCTCGCCCGAGGCGGGCGCGAGCGGGGGCGTCGCTCCGAGCTCGAGCTCGAGGGCTGCGCGCGCGAGCTCGCGCTCCCCCACCCAGCCGAGCACGGCGCCCGCCTGGACGACGGGGAGCTGCGGCAGGCCGTGCCGGTGCAGCGCCGCGATGGCGTCGCGCCACGACGCCGAGGGCGAGAGCGCGGCGAAGGGCACCATCGCGTCGGCCGCGCGCGTCCAGCCGAGCTCCGCGGGATCGAGCGCGCCGAGGAGGGCGAGATCGACGAGGCCCCGCGGGCGACCGTCGGCCCCGCGGACGAGCGCGACCCGCTGGCTCGTGCCGGCGCTCGCCGCCGCCACGGCGGAGAGCGGGGCCTCCTCGGGGAAGTCCGGCAGGTCGGGCAGCACGAGCAGCTCGGCCGCGGGCCGCGCCAGCGCCTGTCGCAGCACGTCGCTCGCGCCGCCGGTCGCCGTGGCGCGGCTCCGCGGCTGGGCGGGGTAGAGCGACCAGCGCCTGAGCGCCACGTACGAGATCCCGACCGTCAGCATCATCGGGACGAGCAGGTCGTAGCTCCCGGCGAGCTCCGCGACGAGCACGAGCGCGGAGAGCGGCACGTGCGCCACGCCCCCGTAGAACGCGCCCATCCCGACGAGCGCGAACGCCGCCGGCTCGATCCCGGGATCGCCGAACGCCGCCCGGGCGGCGTACCCGAACGCGGCGCCGACCAGCGCGCCCACGACGAGGGAGGGGGCGAAGTCACCGACCGCCGCGCCGAACCCGATGGTGAGGGCGGACGCGATCGCCTTGGCCGCCGCCATGGCGAGCAGGAGCGCCACGAGCTGCCACCCGGCGGGGAACCACGGCGCGCCGTCCATCGCGACCTGCGCGGTCCCGTACCCGCCGCCCATCACGCCGAAGCCCCGGGCCTCCGGGCCGAGCCAGGCTCCCAGCGCGACGGCGATCGCGGCGCCGAGCACGCCGGCCCCGAGACCGCCCAGGGCGGGGCGCAGCCAGCGGGGGCCGGGCGTCCTGCGCGAGAGGGCCTGCACCGCCCGGAGCATGCGCACGAAGCCCACCGCGGCGAGCGAGACGAAGACCGCGAGGACCGCGAAGAGCGGAAGCTGGCGTGGCGAGAACGGAAACCGCAGCGACAGGCCGAGGAGGGTCGTCTCGCCGAACGCGGCGATCACGACCGAGTAGGAGATGACGCTCGCGAGGATCGACGGCACCAGCGCGTCGGCCTCGAAGTCGTCCCGGTACAGCATCTCCGTCGCGAGCAGGGCGGCGCCGAGCGGGGTGCGGAACACGGCCGCGATGCCCGCGGCGATGCCGGCCACGAAGAGGACGCGCCGCTCCCGGCGGCTGGTGGGGAGGAGCCGCGCCGCGACCGAGCCGATGGCCGCGCCGATCTGCATCGTCGGGCCCTCGCGCCCGCCGGACCCGCCGGACGACAGCGCGGCGAAGGCCGCGGCGAACTTCACCGGCACGACCCGCCAGCGGAACAGGCCGCCGCGGTGGTACCCCTCGATCGTCGCGTCGCCGCCGCCGCCGGCCGCCTCCGGGGCGAACGCGCTCGTGAGGAGCCCGCTCACGAGGCCGCCCGCGGCGGGCAGGAGCGCGAGGAGCCAGGGCCGGAACGCCGCGGTCTTCGCGGCTGCGACGACCACCTCCCCTCGAGCGCGCGCCGGCTCGAAGCCGGCGAGGCCGTGCAGGAGGACGCGCTGGCCGAGCTCGAGCGCGGCGAAGAAGGCGGCGCCGACCACCCCCGCGAGCAGGCCGACCACGGCGGCGTGGAGGAGCACGCGCCCCGCGATGCGCAGCTCGAGCGGCGCCTCCGGGACGAGCAGCGACAGGCCGCCCTGGAGCGCCCGCCCGGTCGAGCCCGCGGCGTCCACCCAGCGGGACAGCGCGCGCGCCAGCGCACGCCAGGGTGGGGGACGCGACGGGGGGTCGGACATGGCGCGAGAGGATACTCCGCGATGCCCGCACGTAAAGCCGCGTCCCGGCCGGGCCGCGGCCGGCCTCGATGATCATCTTGTTCGGGCTCGCCGACGCCCCGCGGCGCGACCGTTGGTGCCGCAACGGACGCGAGGCCGATTCACGTCGACGGGGAGCGGGCGGGCGTGCATGCTCGTCTCTCGCCCCGCCCGCGCGGAGCCGGAGCCTGGATGAACGATCGAGTCCCTGCGCGCACCCCGCTCGCGCCGCTCTTCGGCGCGGTCGTGCGGCCGTTCCTGGCCTTCTTCCGCCTGGAGGCCGCGAGCGGGATCGTGCTCCTCGCCGCGGCCCTCGGCGCGCTCGCGTGGGTGAATTTCGGAGGCGCCGAGCTCTACCAGGGCGTGCTCGAGACCGAGCTCGCGCTGGGCGTGGGCGGCGCCGTCGCGCGGTTCACGCTGCTGGAGCTCGTGAACGACGGGCTCATGACGGTCTTCTTCTTCGTGGTGGGCATGGAGATCAAGCGCGAGCTCGCGGTCGGCGAGCTGCGCCGGCCGGCCCAGGCGGCGCTCCCGGCCGTCGCGGCCGTGGGCGGGATGCTCGTCCCCGCCGCCGTGTTCCTCGCGTTCAACGCGGGCGGGCCCGGCGCGCGCGGCTGGGGCATCCCGATGGCGACGGACATCGCCTTCAGCATCGGCGTGCTGGCGCTCCTCGGCCGCCGGGTGCCGCACGGGCTCGTCGTCTTCCTGACGGCGCTCGCGATCTTCGACGACATCGGGGGCATCCTCGTCATCGCGCTGTTCTACGGGCACGGGCTCGACGCGCGCTGGCTCCTCCTGGCTGCGGCGGTGGCCGCCGGCCTGTGGGCGATGTCGCGCGCGTTCGTGCGGAGCTGGGCGCCCTGGGCGGCAGGAGGCGTGCTCCTCTGGTGGGCGCTCCACCACGCCGGGATCCACGCGACCATCGCGGGGGTCGTGCTGGGTCTCGCCATCCCCGCGAGGCCTCGCCGCGGTCCGCGCGAGGTGCTCGCCGGGCTCGGGGAGCACGTCCGCGGGCTCCTCGGGACCTCGGGCGACGAGGAGCTCGACTCCGAGGCGCTGCTGCGGATCGAGGACTCGATCGAGGACCTGGAGGCGCCCCTCGCGCGGTTCGAGCACGCGCTCCACCCATGGGTGGCGTTCGGCGTGATGCCGCTCTTCGCGCTCGCGAACTCGGGCGTGGCGCTCGGCGGCGGGGGAGGCATCGAGCCGCTCGGCGACGTCGCCGTCGGGACGGCCGCCGCGCTGTTCGTCGGCAAGCAGGTCGGGATCTTCGCCTTCGCGGCGGGCGCGGTGCGGCTCGGCCTCGCGCCGATGCCCGGCGGCGCCTCCTACGCCAAGCTCCTCGGCGTCGCGATCGTCGCAGGCATCGGCTTCACCGTCTCGATCTTCATCGCGGACCTCGCCTACGCGTCCGATCCGGCCCTGCTCGCCCAGGCGAAGCTCGGGGTCCTCGCAGGCTCGCTCGCCTCCGGCGTGGCCGGCGCGCTGGTGCTCCGCGCCACCGCGGAGGTGAGGCCCGCGTGACGGGCGGCGGTCCTGTGGGGCCGCGCGCCACCGCCGCAGCGGGAGGAGGGACCCCGCCCTGCACCGAGCCCCGCGCGCGGATGCGGCCGAGAGTCCGACCCCCCACCAGAACGGACGAGCGCGCTTCACGCTGTGGAAGGTCGATCCCTATCCCTGCACGAGGAGCCTTCGTACGAAGACGAGCTTGCAGGCGAGCCTCATCGCCGTACTGGCCGGTTTCGCCAGCCTCGGGGTCCTTGCGGCCGGCGCCTTCGGCGTCATCACGGCGGCGCTGCAGGGCGCGAACGGCGCGATCCTCGCGTCTGCCGAGAGCGTGCGCGAGGCCGAGGAGGCGGCGATCGATCTGCTCGTGCACGCGCGCTCGCGCGATGCGCTCGTGCGCATGGATCACGAGCGGCGGCTCGCCTCGCACCTCGTCGACGCCGACCGGCTGCTCGCGACCCAGGAGGAGCACGCCGCGGCGCACGAGGCGGTCGACGCGGTCGGGGAGTACCTCCTCGCGAGCCGGATGGGCGCGCCTGGCATCGAGGAGCGGCTGGAGCGGGCCTACGCCGCGGTGGGGGCGCTCGTCGACGTGAACATCGCGCACGCCCGGGCGGCGCGCGCGAGCGCCGCCCGCTGGCAGCGGATCGCGAACGTCGCCGGGATCTCCCTCGCGCTCACCCTGGTGCTCGCGTCGGGGGTGCTGGGGTGGTGGCTGAAGACGCGGGCGCTCCGGCCGGTGCTGGAGCTCTCCGACGCGCTCGCGCGCTTCGGCGGGGGAGACCCGCTGGTGCGGGCGCGCGAGGTGGGACCGGAGGAGGTCGCTCGGATGGCGCGCGACTTCAACCGGATGGCGGACGCGCTCGCGCGGCAGCGTCAGGGACAGGCGGCGTTCCTCGCGAGCGTCGCGCACGACCTGCGCAACCCCATCTCCGCCCTGAAGCTCACCGCGGCGGCGGTGCCGCCCGGCGGTCCGTTGCCGCCTGAGGTGCGCATGCGGCGCGCGTTCGAGGTGGTGCGCCGGCAGGCGACGAAGCTCGAGCGGATGCTGAACGACCTCCTCGACACGGCGCGCATCGAGGCGGGCGAGGTCGAGATGCGCGTGGAGCGGGTGGACCTGCGTGAGCTCGTGCGCGCCGCGCTCGAGCTCTTCGAGGGCACCTCGCCGGGCCACCGGCTCGTGTCCGAGGTCCCCGATCACCCCGTGCCCGTCTACTGCGATCCGCTCCGGATCGAGCAGGTGCTCGCGAACCTGCTCTCGAACGCGATCAAGTACTCGCCCGCCGGGGGCGAGGTGCGGGCCACCCTGCGCGTGGCGTCCGGCGAGGCCGTGATCCAGGTGGCGGACCAGGGGATCGGGATCTCGGAGCGCGACCGGGCGACGATCTTCGAGCCGTTCCGGCGGACCGGCAGCCTGCGGTCGGCGGTGGCGGGCACGGGGCTCGGGCTCTACGTGGTCCGGCGGCTCGTCGAGGCGCACGCCGGCTCCGTCGCCGTCGCGAGCCTGGAGGGGACGGGCACGATCTTCACCGTCCGGCTGCCCCTCGCGCACGACGCGCCGCGGCTCGCCTCCGAGAACGAGTCGGCCGCGCCCGCGGCGCCCTGAGGCGACGGCGGACGCGGCCGGGGATCGATCGCCGAGGAGGACCGTCAGGGCACGATGAAGACGCCCTTCAGGTCCTCGGTCTGCGAGATGTACTGGGTGACCGGGCTCGAGGCGCCGGGCGGGGTGCAGAGGCCCTTCACCGACTTCACCTTGAACTGGTAGTAGCCGGGAGCGAGCGTGCCGGGATACGTGAACGTCGGCGTCCCTCCGCTCACGCCGGGGATCCGCGTGGGGGGGAGCACCTCGTTGCCGAAGGCGTCCACCACGGTGATCTCGTAGGCCGTCTCCGAGCTGTCGTCCACCCAGGAGAAGATGATCGGGCTGGCCGTGGTGAGGAGCTCCGGGCCGTCCGCGCCGGGAGAGATGACGTCGAGCGAGCCCGTGATCTTGAAGGTCTCGAGCGACACCGGCTGCGCGCCGGTCACGTCGAAGTGCACGAGCTCGGTCCCACCCTGGCAGACGTCCGGGTCGCGCACGAGGAAGTCGTTCTCGAACGCCGCGAGCGCGACGTAGCGGCCGGGCGGGACGCCCGCGATCTCGAAGGCGCCGTCGAGGTTCGGCGCCGTGCTCGGCCCGGGAGCGCGCAGGCCAGGGGGCGTCTCGCCGCGGAGGAGGGCAGGGTCGAAGGTGGACTCGACGACGAGGACCACGGACGTGCCCGTGCCGGCGCCGCGGTTCACGAGGCTGACCTGCCCGGTGACCTTCGCACCCGCCGCCCCGGAGACGAGGGAGAGATCCACGTCGGTCACCGCATCCGCGGCCACCGTCGCGGTCCGGGGAGCGTGGACCGCGCCGCGCGCGTACGCCTGGACCGTGTAGTCGCCGGGGGCGAGGTTGAAGATCGCGTAGTCGCCGTTGCGGTCGGCGAGCGCGCTCGACCCGGGTCCGCCCGCGGCGGGCTCCGCGACCACGAGCACGCCCGGCTGGTTCGCCGGGACCGCGGCCGTGCCGGAGATCGTCCCGGTGCCGGCGGAGGGGAGCTCGAGCAGGCCCACGTCGGTGGTCTGCGGGTCGGCGAGCTCGTAGCGCCCGTCCACGAGAGCGGCCGCGGCGGTGTTGACGGGCAGCGCCTCGCGGATGCCCGACGGGAACGTCGCGTATCCCGCCGCGTCGGCGCGGAGGAAGACGTCGCGCGCGACCGGCTTGCCGTCCTTCGACCGGGCGTTCGCGACCTGGATGCTGAAGTCGCCCGCGGCGTCGGTGATCGCGACGGTGCTGATGGGCGAGCGGTTCGCGTCGAGCGCGACCACGCGGGCGCTCTCGATGCCCGCGGCGGTGCCGAGGTCGAACACGTTGCCGCGGATGACGAGCGGCTGCGTGCAGAGGCTCGTCCCGCCCTCGAGCACCTCGCACACCTGGCCGGAGGCGCAGCCGGTCTGCTTGGCCACGTCACACGAGGACTTCTTGTCGGAGCCGCCGCAGGCGAGCGTCGCGGCGAGCGCCGCGGCGAGGGCGAGCGGGGTGAGGCGCTGAGGTCTGCGGAGCACGGAGTTCCTCCAGGATTCGGGCTTCATGCGTCCCTTCTTACAACGACACGGGCGGCCCGTCGCGCGCACGGCCGGCTGCCGGCCATGCGGCGATGAGCGGCGATGTGCCGCCATGTGCGCGAGCGATCCCCGCGGGCGCGACGCTCGCCGGCGCTGGCGCTCCGCTGATCGGGAGGGAAGACGTACCGGTGTGAGAGCGCTCGCCGCGATCATGGCGCTCGCGCCGATCTGCGGGGCCGTCCGCGCCGGCGCGGTGGACGCCCCCGCGGGCGCAGCCGCCGTGGCTCCGCCGCCCCTCGCGTGGCAGGAGCCGGCGCCGCTGGCGCGGCTGTTCCTCCAGCTCCCCTTCGAGGCGCCGGAGACGCTCGCGGCCCGGCGGCTCGCGCTCGAGCTGCGCCTGCTATACGCCAACAGCCTCCTCGTCGCGGAGAACGAGCGGTTCACCCTCGACGTCCACGTCGAGGCGGCGCAGCCCACGCTGTTCCTGCGCCGAGGGATCGCGCGCGGGGTCGAGGCGCAGCTCGCGGTGCCCTTCGTGGTGGACTCCGGCGGCTTTCTCGACCGGGCCATCGAGCTCGCGGAGCGCCTGTTCCACGCGTCGAACCCGCAGCGAAGAGGCCGTCCCCGGAACGTCGCCCGCTTCGAGCTCGCGCGCCGTGGGGGCGGCGAGGTCTCGCGGGACGGCCCGGGCGCCGGCGTGGGAGACGTCTGGGCCGGGCTCAAGGTGAGCGTCGCGAACCTGGGACGCGGAGCGCTCTCCGTGCGCGGCGCGCTCAAGCTCCCCACGGGAAGGCTGCCCTACGGGAGCGAGGAGCTCGATCTCGGCGCCAGCGTGCTCGCGGGCTTCCGCTGGACCGCGAGCGCGGTGCGACTCCAGCTCGACCTCGGGGTTCCCACCGCTCGCCTTCCGGAGGTGAACGTGACGACGCGACCCTACGGCGCGGCGAACCTGGGCTGGACGCTGGGCCTCGGGGAACGCGTGGCGCTCCAGGTCCAGGCGAGCGGCCATCTCTCGCCGCTCGCCGGCTCCGGCCTCGGCCAGGTCGACCGCGCGACGGCTTACGTGCTCGGGGGAGCGACGTTCGCGCTCGCCCGCCGCGTCGAGCTGCAGGCGGGGATCGCGGAGAACGTCTTCAGCCCGTACCGTGGGGCCGACCTCACGCTCCTCGTCGGGCTCCGGTCGCGGCCGTGAAGCCCGCCGCGGCGTCGCCGTCAGGTCCGCGTGAACGGCTCGATCCGCCCGCGCGCCGCGAGCTCCTGCGGGAGCAGCGCCGCGAGCAGCGCCTCGTGGACCGGCGCCGGTACGCCCGCGGCGCGGGCGAGGCGCACCACCGCCCCGGGCTGATCTTCGAGCTCCGACGGACGGGCCGCGCCGACGTCGCGCTGCATGGAGATCGTCCCGTCGGGCTGGACCCCGTCCACGCGCTTGAGCGCCCGGGCGGCGGCGTCCGGCGGGAGGGCCACGCCCCGCGCGCGGGCGAGCGCGGCGATCTCCTCCTGCGCCGCGGCGAGGAGGGCGCGGGTCTCGGGGACGGCGCGGAGGACGCCCACGGGGGCGCGCGTCACGGCGCCGATCGCCCCGAGCGGCTCGACGAAGAGGAACTTCTCCCAGATGGCGGTCTCGATCTCCGGGGTGACCGCCGCCTCCGCGCCCGCGGCCCTCAGGACCGCGGCGACGGCCTCGAGGCGCGGGGAGGGCGCCGCGGCGAGGGCGCCTCGCTCGCCCATGGCGAGGCGCGGGGGTGGCCCGACGTGCTGCACGCGCCCCGCGCCGGCGATCCAGGAGAGGACGTTGATGGTCCCGCCCGCGACGTGCTCGGGGCCGAGCGCCTCCGCAAGCCGGTCGGCCGCCTCCACGCCGTTCTGCAGCGGGACGGCGACGCCGCCCTGCGCGACGAGCGGCGCGAGGGAGGGGGCGACCTCCGCGATCTGCCACGCCTTCACCGCCACCAGCACCGCGTCGGCCGGTCCGAGCGCACCGGGCGCTGCGTCCGCGGCGACGCGCACGGTGAACGCGCCGAGCGACGAATCGACCGCGAGCCCGTCCCGCCGGATCGCCTCGAGGTGCGCGCCGCGCGCGACGACGGCGACCTCGACGCCCGAGCGGGCGAGCAGCCCCCCGAGCAGCCCGCCCACGCCCCCTGCTCCGACGACCACGATGCGCATCCGGGCTGTTTAGCAAAGCCGCCGCACGCCCGCACGTTCGCCGTGCAGCGGGCGCCGACACCGGCAGCCGCTCACGGCACGTCGGACTCCGGGCCGCCCTCGCCCTCGTGGCTCGCGAGGAGCGAGTAGAGGCGGCGCCGGGTGACGCCCAGCATCCGGGCGGCGTGCGTCTTGTTCCCGCCCGCGCGCTCGAGCGCGGCGTGGAGGAGCTCGCGCTCGAGCGCGTCGAGGCTGAAGCCCTCGACGAGCAGGTCGCCCACGCGGCGCGCGCGCTGCGCGGTCCCCGGGGCGACGTGCTCCGCCCGGAGCTCGTCCTCGCCGGCGAGGATGAGCGCCCGCTCGAGGACGTTCTCGAGCTCGCGCACGTTCCCCGGCCAGCGGTGCTGGACGAGCCGCTCGCGCGCGCTCGGGCCGAGCTTCTCGGGCGGCAGGCCGCGGGCGGCCAGGAAGCGCTCCGCGAGGGGGAGCACGTCCTCGCGCCGGTCCCGCAGCGGCGGCACCGCGATGGCGAACACGTTCAGGCGGTAGAACAGGTCCTCGCGGAAGGCGCCCTCCGCGACGGCGCCCGCGAGGTCGCGGTTCGTCGCGGACACGACCCGCACGTCCACCGTCCGCTCCTCGGTCGCGCCGAGCGGCACGAAGCGGCGATCCTGCAGGAAGCGCAGGAGCTTCACCTGCGTGGGCTGGGTGATCTCGCCGATCTCGTCCAGGAACAGGGTGCCGCGGTCCGCGGCGGCGAGGTGGCCGGCCTTGCGCTGGGTCGCGCCGGTGAAGGCCCCCTTCTCGTGGCCGAAGAGCTCGCCCTCGAGGAGCGTCTCCGGCAGCGCCGCGCAGTGCACCTCGACGAGCGGGCCGGCGGCCCGGCGCCCCTGGTAGTGGATGAACCGCGCGAGCTGCGACTTGCCCGTGCCGCTCTCGCCGAGGAGCAGCACGGTCGCGTCCGTCGCCGCGACCTGGCGGGCCGCCTGCAGCGCCGCGCGCATGGCGGGGCTCTCCGCGACGAGCTCGGGCGTGAGCCGGGCGACGAGCCGGGCCTCCCGCGCCTCGGCGCCGCGCTGCGAGACGAGGCGGCGGACGCGGAGCCGGAGCTCGTCCATGGAGAACGGCTTCGTCACGTAGTCGACGGCGCCCGCCTTCATCGCCTCGACCGCCGACTCGGCGGAGGCGTAGGCGGTCATGACGATCACGTCGGGCGGCTGCGGGAGGGCCCGCGCGGCGCGCAGCACGGCGAGCCCGTCCACGTCTGGCATGCGCAGGTCCGTGACCACGAGGTCGAAGCGCGAGGCCGCGAGCCGGACGAGCGCGTCGCGCCCGGAGGTGGCGCGCTCGAGCTCGTGTCCGTCGAGCTCCAGCATCTCGGCGACGAGCTTCCCGAGCTTCGGCTCGTCGTCCACGACCAGGATCCGCGCCATGAGAGGCTCCTATCCAGTGCTCCGGGGCAGGCGCACCTCGAACGCAGCGCCCGGCCCGGGCCCCGCGACGAGCCGCAGCTCGCCGCCGTGCCGCTCCACGATCCTGCGCGCGATGGCGAGCCCCAGCCCCGCGCCGTCCTTGCGCCCCGTCGCGAACGGCTCGAACAGCCGCGCGCGCAGCGCGGGATCGATCCCGCGCCCGTCGTCCCGCACCTCGAGGACCACCGCGCCGTCCACGGCCGACCCCCGGATCTCGATTCGCCTGGCGCCGGCCTCGGCGGCGTTCTGGAGGAGGTTCGAGAGCACCTGCCGCAGGCGCGCGGGATCGGCGCGCACGGGGAGCGGCGGGACCGCGAGCCGGACCTCCACCCGCGGGTGGGAGCGCGCGAGCCCGCGGGCGGCCTCGTCCGCCACCGCGGCCGCGTCCAGCTCCGCGGGCGAGATCGACGGCTCGCGCGCGAGGTCGAGGAAGTCGTCGGTGAGCCGCCGGAGCCGCTCGACCTCGCCGAGCACGTCCTCCAGCGCCTCCCGGTCGCGCGGGCCGAGCGCGCCCGCGGTCCGCTCGCGGACGAGCTCGACCGCACCGCGGATCACGCCGAGCGGGTTGCGGATCTCGTGGGCGACCATGGCCCCCATCCGCGCGAGGGCGTCGCCGCGCGCGGCCCGCTCTGCGCCGACGCGGCGCTGCGCCTCGCCGCGCGCCCAGTGGATCCCGAGCGCGGCCAGGCTCAGCGCCCCGAGCACCGAGACGACGACCGCCACGAGGAGCGCACGCCGGACCCCCGCCCGCGCCTGCGCGAACGACTCGCCCGCCTCGAGGGCCAGCACCGCGCGGGGGGCGTCCGGTCCCCGGATCGGGAAGTAGCCGGTCGCGACGGGCAGGTCGCCGACGGCGTACCCGAACGCGATCGAGGCCTCGCCGCGGAGCGCGCGCGCGACGCGACCCGCGTCCACGCGCAAGAGGTCCGCCCGCGCACCCGCGGGCCCGGTCGCGTCGGCGAGCACGACGAGCTCCGGCGAGAGCACGTACGCTCCCTCGAGCGCGTTCGCCGTCATGATGGCGCGCAGGCGCTGGGAGGTCGGGGGGACGTCGGCGAGGAGCTCGGCCGCGGCGGTGCCCGCGCCGCGGAGCCGCTCCTCGAGGACCCGATCGAGCGCGCCAGTCGCGGAGCGATGCAGGGACAGCGTCGCGGTGAGCGCGACGGCGAGGCCGACGGCGGCCGCGGCGAGGGGAATGCGCGCGAGGGACACTACCGTCCCAGCGTGTAACCGATCGCCACCGAGGGCGCGACCTGGTCGTAGGAGAGGGCGTCGACGTTGGACAGCGCGTGCCGGCCGACGACGCCCGCCCGCGCGATCCAGCGGTCGGCGAGATCCACCTCAAGGAACGTCGCGCCGTCGAGGTAGGTGTCGCGGCGCCGGGCGCCGAGCGCGGCGTCGAACGCGTCGTAGGACCGGAAGGTGAGCCCGAGATCGACCCCCAGCCGGGCGCGCCCGAGGAGGACGCGCGCCTCGGCGCGCGGGCCGTGCTCCCAGAAGGAGAGGACGGGCTCGTCCGCGGCGTCCCGCGCGCCGGCGTACGCGACGCCGAGCCGGAGCCGCGAGGTCGCGTCGAGCGAGGCGCGCGCCTCGGCCCGCTGCAGGACTCCGGAGAACGGCGACCAGTTGCCGGCGTAAGACTCGAAGCGCACGGCGTAGCTTCCGGTCACGGCCGCCCGGCCGCGGCGCAGCCAGCCCGAGGCGAGGAGCCGATGGGCGCCCAGGTAGTCCTCTCCGCCGAGGGCCCGGTGCGCGTACTCGTACTCCGCGGCCGCGCCACGGTTTCCGGCGCGGAGCTGCCAGCCGGCGGCCGCCTCGACCCCGCCCAGATCGTACGCGTCGAGCCGGGCGAGCTCGTGCCAGAGCCCGCCGGCGCGCAGGTACGGACCGCGGGCGCCTCGCGGGCGCCACAGGGCCGAGGCGGAGAGCGACGCCGTGCCGTCGGACCTGGGCGCGACGCCTTCGGGGCCGCCCGGGCCCAGGTTGACGTTCGAGTCCCAGCCGGACTCGGCGAGGAACGACAGGACGAGCCGGCCATCTCTCCGGGCGAGGCGGGCGAGATCCAGGGCGGGGCTCGCGAGCGCCGGGTTCGCCGCCGCGCCCTCGAGGAGCGACGCGGCCCGCGTCCCGTCGCCGGCGCGCAGCGCGACGAGCCCCAGGTAGAAGCGCGCCTCCTCGCGGTGCGCGGGCTCCCGCTCGGCCGCGCGCAGGAGCCGCTCGGCGGATGCGTCGTCGCCCAGCTCGTAGCGGGCGATGCCGCCGAGGAGCGCGGCCGGGGCGCTGCCATCCGCGGCGAACGCCGCCTCGAACGCGCGCGCCGCGCCCGCGAGATCCTCCGCGTCGAGCTTGCGGAGGCCCTCCTGGAACGGGTCCTCGCCGCGGGCGGCGCAGAGCCGCGCGAGCGCGGCGCGCGAGGCCGCGTCGACGGGATCGCGCGCGAGCGCCTCGCGGTACGCCGCCGCGGCGCTGTCCCGCGCCCCCGCGGCGAGCTCGGAGTCGCCGACGGCGCGGTAAGCCTGCGCGGCGGCCGGATCGGGCGGGAGCGGCTCGACCGGCGCGCAGGGATCCATGGCGGCGAGCGCGAGCGAGAGGAGGGGAGCGAGCACCTCAGCCTCCGTTCCGCGGCGTGACGTCGCCGTCCGGGTCCGCGGCTCGCGTCGTGCCGGCTCGCGTCGCGAGCGCGTCCGCCTCCCGGCAGTAGGCCGCGGCGAGCGCAGCGCGGCCTTCCGCGCGGCGGGCCTGGCAGCGGGCGCGGTACCAGGCGAGGGTCGTCTCCGAGGGGGCCGCCGCGAGGGCGGGGGCGAGCTCGGCGCGGATGGCGCGCGCCTGCTCGGCGATGCGCGGGCCGGAGCGGTCGCCGAGGCCCGCGAGGAGCCGGTCGGCGCAGGTGTAGAGCCGGGCGCCGTAGCAGGCCAGGGCGCGGTAGTAATCGTGGAGCGGAAGGCCGCCGTCGCCGGCGGTCTCGAACGTCTCGACCGCCTCCTCGAAGCGGTCGAGCTTCACGAGCGCCGCGCCCGCGTACCCGGCTGCCTCCGGCTCCCCGAGCTTCTCGGCGACGCGGAACTCGACGAGCGCCGCGTCGTAGCGCTCGGCCCGGAAGTGCGCCGCTCCGGCGAGGAGATGCGACTCGGCGCCGCCCGCCGGCGCGTTCGCGGCGACCAGGACTGCGAGGGCGGCGGCCTGCAGCACGACGACTCCGCTCATCTCCCGCCCATGTGGCCGCCGTCCATGCCACCGCCCATGTGACCGCCTTCCATCCCGCCGTGCATCTCGCGCGTGCGCACCGCCCCGGCCGCGTCGCGGCAGTCACCCGCCGAGTCCCCCGGGTGCATCCCGCTCCGGTGGCCCGCGTCGGCCCCGTGGTCGCGGTCGCGACCGACGTGGCGCGCGCGCTGCTGCTCGCCGTGACGGGCGGCGCGGTCGTGGGCGGCCCGCGAGGCCTCCTCGCGGCGCTCCCGCTCGGCGCGGGCACCCGGTGCCATCAGGTCGCCGTCGGGGAGCGAGGGCGGGCGCTCCGGAAGCGACGCGCGCTCGAGCAGGGCCTCCCGGACCGCCTCGTGGGCGGCGCGCATCGTCTCGTCGTCGGCGGAGGCGGCGAGAGGGCCGAGCGCGGCGGCGAGGGCGAGGGCGGCGAGGGGGGCTTGGCGCATGGACTCATTCTCCTGGGAGCCGCCCGCGGCGGCAACGATGCGAAAAGCACGCTTCGTGCCGCTCGCAACCCGGCGCGGACGCCGGGGATTCGCCCCGCCGGTGTCCCGTGCAGTACGGTCGAGCGTACCGGATGGTACGGTGCCGCGTGCCCCGGCCGCGCTCACATCCGCCTGAAATGCAGCCGTTTCGGGGCTGCGGCAGCGGTGGCACGCCGACTGCGATGGAGAGGGGTCGCGGCGCGCCGGAGCACGCCGCGGCCCGGAGCCGGAGGCGAGCGCCTCTCCGCGGAGTACCTCGCTCGCAAGAGGTAGAGACGTGAGGACGAAGAGCTGGATGTTCGGGATCGTCGCCGCGCTGGCGAGCGCGTGCGGCGGCGCGGAGAGCGGCGGAGTGGACACGCAGGTCCAGGCGTACCAGGCGGCGCGGGGGGACCTCGCGACGGCGGTCCAGACCTACCAGTCCGAGGCGTCCACGGCGAGCACCACCGACGCCTGCCAGGCGGCGCAGGCGCGGTACGGCGCGGCCGCCGGCCCGGCGCTGGAGCGCATGCGCCAGATGAGCGGCGCGCTCGCGGGCGACGGCCAGCACATGGGTGGGACGAGCGGAATGGGCATGACCGGCGGGATGGGCATGCAGAGCGGCGGCGCCGATCTCTCCTGCGGCGTCGCGGCGATGACGACGGAGCTCGCCCGCCACCAGGCGGTAGCGTGCGCCGGGGACGCCCTCGCGAACCACGCGGAGATGCAGCAGCACCTCTGTCAGATGAGCGGCTGGCTCGAGCAGCAGCGCGTGCGCTGCCAGGCGATGCTGGGCGAGGGCACGGGGCCGGGCGCCTGCCTGGCGAACCCCGACGGGACGTACGCGATGGGCGCCTGCGCCGACGGCACCGCATGTCCGTACGCGTGCGACGGCACCGCCGGCGTGCAGCCCGCCGCGGCACCCTGAGCGACGGGCGGAGGACGCCGGCCGCCCCGCGCGGCCGGCGTCCTCTCAACGTAGCCGCAGGATCCGGATCCCGCCCACGAGCACCATGGCGGCGACCGCAGCGCCGACCGCGAGGTCGGGCAGCCGGGAGCCGGTGATCGCGACGAGGGCGCCCGCGAGGATGACGCCCAGGTTCGCGAGCACGTCGTTCGTCGAGAAGATGACGCTCGCCTTCATGTGCGCGCCCCCGTCGCGGTGGCGCGACACGAGGAGGAGCGAGGAGACGTTGGCGGCGAGCGCGAGGAGCGAGATCCCCATCATGGCGGGGGCCTCGGGCGCGCTGCCCGCCGCGAGCCGCCGCACGACGTCCCCGAGCGCCCCCAGCGCGAGCGCGGCCTGCAGCCAGCCGGAGACGTGCGCGGCCCGGACCTTGAGCGCCGCGGGCTTCCCGACGGCGTAGAGCGCCAGCGCGTACACCGCCGCGTCGGCGAGCATGTCGAGCGAGTCTGCGACGAGCCCCATCGACTGCGCGAGCCAGCCGGACACGAGCTCCACCGCGAACATCGCGGCGTTGATCGCGAGGACCGCGCGGAGCGTCCCCGCCTCCCGAGCGTCCGTGTCCACCGCGCCGGCGCTCGCTGCCGCCGCCTCGCTCCGAAGGACCACTGCGCCGAGCCCGAGCGGCACGAGGCGGGCGAGGAGCGCGGAGGCGTCGCCCCCGTGCACGACGGCGACCTCCCGCGCGGCGAGGTCGAAGCGGAGCCCTCCGATCTCGGCACCGTCGAGCGCCATCCGGATGAGCCGCTCCTCGGACGGACAGTCCATCTTCGGGACCGAGAACAGGGTGCGGCGCAGCGTCACGGGGTGAGGGGAGCCCATCGGCCGTTCGTTACCGCGTCCGCGCCGTGATGGCCACCTTCGCACCGCCAGCCCGCGGGGGAACCCGCTCGCCGCCGCGACGGGAGAGGCGACCGCCAGGCGCCTGGATTAGCACCCGGGCATGGCGCTTCGGATCGAGGACTACGCGCTCGTCGGGGACATGCAGAGCGCCGCCCTCGTCGGCCGCGACGGTTCGGTGGACTGGCTGTGCTGGCCGCGGTTCGACTCGGATGCGTGCTTCGCCGCGCTGCTCGGTGGTCCGGACGACGGGCGCTGGCGCATCGCGCCGAGCCTCGCGCCGCGCCGCGTGACGCGGCGCTACCACCCCGGCACGCTCGTGCTCGAGACGGACTTCGAGGTGGACGGCGGGCGTGTCCGCCTCGTCGACTGCATGCCGCCGCGCGCGGACGTGCCCGACCTCGTGCGCGTCGTCGAGGGCGTCGAGGGGCGCGTCGCGATCGACTTCGAGCTGCGGCTCAGGATGGAGTACGGCGCGCGCCGCCCCTGGCTGCGCCGGCTCGACGGCGGGGTCGAGGCGCTGGCGGGACCGGACGCGGTGCTGCTCCGCTCGCCGCTCGCGTGCGAGCTCGAGGACGCTTGCGCGCGGCGCACCTTCGAGGTCGAGGCGGGGCAGCGGGTGCCCTTCGCGCTCACCTGGTTCCCCTCGCACCGCGCGCCGCCGCGCCCGATCGACCCGCTCGTCCAGCTGGAGAACACCGAGCGGTTCTGGGCGGGCTGGGTCGCGCGCTGCACGCACGAGGGCCCGTGGCGCGACGAGGTCATCCGGTCCCTGGTCACGCTCAAGGCGCTCACGTACGCGCCCACGGGAGGCCTCGTGGCGGCGGCCACGACCTCGCTGCCCGAGCGGCTCGGCGGCGTGCGCAACTGGGACTACCGCTACTGCTGGATCCGCGACGCCACCCTCGCGCTCACCGCGCTCGTCGACGCGGGCTATCGCGAGGAGGCGGCGGCGTGGCGGGACTGGCTCCTCCGCGCCGTCGCGGGCGATCCGGAGAAGCTGCAGATCATGTACGGCCTCGCCGGGGAGCGGCGGCTCGACGAGCGGGAGGTGCCGTGGCTCGCGGGGTACGAGGGCTCGCGACCGGTGCGGGTCGGCAACGCCGCGCACCGCCAGCTCCAGCTCGACGTCTACGGCGAGGTGATGGACAGCCTGTTCCAGGCGGAGGAGGCCGGCCTCTCGCCGCGGCCCGAGGGGTGGCGCATGCAGCGGGCGCTGCTCGAGGCGCTCGAGGGGCGCTGGGACGAGCCGGACGAGGGGATCTGGGAGGTGCGCGCCGGGCGCCAGATGTTCACGCACTCGAAGGTGATGGCGTGGGTCGCGTTCGACCGCGCCATCCGGGCGGTGCGCCGGTTCGGGCTCGAGGCCCCGGTCGAGCGCTGGCGGGCGCTGCGCAAGCAGATCCACGAGGAGGTCTGCCGGCGCGGCTACGACGTCGAGCGTGGCGCGTTCGTGCAGCGCTACGGCGCGAAGGACCTCGACGCGAGCCTGCTCGTCATCCCGGTGGTCGGGTTCCTGCCCCCGCGGGACCCGCGCGTGCTCGGGACCATCGACGCGATCGGGCGCGAGCTCGTGGACGACGGCCTCGTGCGCCGCTACGACACCGCGACCACGCCCGACGGGCTGCCGCCGGGGGAGGGGATCTTCCTCGCCTGCTCGTTCTGGATGGTGGACGCGCTCGCGCTCGCCGGGCGGCGGGACGAGGCGGTGCGCCTGTTCGAGCGCGTGAGCAGCCTCGCGAACGACGTGGGGCTGCTCAGCGAGCAGTACGACCCGGGCGCGCGGCGGCTCGTCGGGAACTACCCGCAGGCGTTCAGCCACATGGCGCTCGTCGGCAGCGCCGAGGTGCTGGCCCGCGGGTGCGGGCCCGCGAGCCGGCGGTCGCGCTGAGCGGTGCGCGCCGGGCTCGCGGTCCCGCGTGAGGCGCGCTACGGTCCCCGGTAGACGGTGAGGCCGCCGTTCGCGCCCTTCCAGGTCGCCATGTGGCTGAAGTAGACGATCCGGCCGTCCACGCCCGCGTAGGCGTCGATCTGGATCGAGCCGACCGGGTTCTGCTGCGCGAAGAGCGGGGCGGTCTTCGGGACCGGGAACGTCCAGGCGCCGTCCTTGTAGCGGCCGATGACGCCGTAGCCGAGGCCGGCCCAGACAGAGCCGTCCTTCGGGTCGCAGGCGACCGAGTACACCGCGCACACGGACGTGCCGGCCTCGTCCCAGCAGTACTCCGGCGGGATGGCGACGTGCTCGAACACGTCGTCCAGGAGCGGCTCGCCCGGCGCGCGGCGCGCGAGCCCGTGGATCTCGGAGGCGATCCAGAGCGTCCCGTCCGGGCAGAAGGAGATCGAGCTCACCGCGTCCTGGTAGGCGGGGTTGTTCGCCCAGAACTCGGTGGCGGACGTGAAGATCGGGTCCGGCCAGACGTCGTAGAACCCGGTCCAGGCCGACCAGTCGCCGTCCTTCGGCGGGAACATCGGCGCGTTCCAGCCGTCGGCGCGCGCCCCCGCGCCCTTCTTCACCGCGAGCCGGATGCCGTTCGCGGCCCACGGATCCCCCGTCGTCGGGTCGATGGCGAGGGCGGTGGCGGTGCCGGTGATCATCTCCCCGCCCGGCTTCCGGGGGACGCCGTTCTCGTAGATGACGCCGCGGAGATCCGGGTGATCGTGCTCCCACACGTCCTGCGCGGCCTCGAAGCCGGGGTACTTCGTGGCGTCCACGTGCCAGCCGCGCTCCGCGGCGTTCGCGATGAGGACCGAGAACGAGCCGTGCGAGCCGGCGAACCAGACGTCCCCGTAGTGTGAGCCGCGCGCGGTGTCGTGCTCGACCGCGATGCGGTGCACCTGGCGGACCTTCTTGCGGCCGAGGTTCCAGAAGTCGTAGGCGCCCGTCTCGTTCACGCGCTCCGGGGGCGCCGCGATGAACACGTGCCGCGCGCGCGCGAGCGTGCCCGCCGCCGCGTCGAAGTCGACCACGTCCGCTCCGCCCGACGACATCCACCACTCCGGGTCGAGGTCGCCGTCGGTGCCCATCCCCATGAAGCCGAGCACCGCGCGGCCCGGCGCGGCGCCGGCGACCGAGATGACGGGGCACAGCAGCGTCTGCGCCTCGTCGCAGTTCGTGGTGAGCCCCGCGGACTTCGCGTCGAAGGCCTTGAACTCGGCGTCGGAGCGCGCCTTCGCGAACACCGCCGCGCCCGCCGCCACGTACACGTTGCCGGCCTCGTCGGGCGACGCGTCGTAGACCCCGACCTTGTCTCCCTCGGCGGCGTAGAACGACCAGCTGCCGACGGTGGCCGGCGCCGCGAGCGTCACCGCCGGCTGAGCGTCGGGCGGCGGCACGACGACGGGAGGATCCACCGGCGGCTGCACCGGCGGAGGCACCACCGGCGGAGGCTGCTCCTGCGGCTGCTTCGCGCCGTCGCCGCCACCGCCGCCACACGCCGCGAGGAGGGTGGCTGCCACGAAGACCCACTTCCTGCCGAGACGTCCGCTCACTCCGCTTCCCCTTTCGACGACGCGCCGCTCGCCCTGCCGTCACACGAGCGGCTTCACGTCGGGACGCTGAGCGTCGCGCCGCGCGCGAGCAACTGCCGCCACGGGACGGCCCCACGGCCGAGGCACGCAGGGGGATTCCCGTCCCGGGGGCTTGCTGCCGGCGAGGCGCAGAACGGTGGGCGGAACTCCGCCCCCGCGAGTCCTCGACGAGGTCCCGACGCGACCGACCAGGCTCCCGCCGGCTGACCGGCGGATCGACCGAGCGGCGCTCGGATGCTTGCGGCCCGGCCCTCCGGTCGCCTACGGTGAATGCCCCGTCTGGAGGCGTCGTGGACCCGGAAGGAAAGCGCGAATCCGTCCTGCTCGTCCGCGCCGGCGGGCGTGCGTGCGCGATCCCGCTCTCCCAGGTGATCGAGACCCTGCGTCCGCTCCCCACGACGCCGTGCGCGGGGCTCCCGCCGTTCGTGCTCGGGGGCGCCGTGGTGCGCGGCGCGGCCGTCCCCGTGGTGGAGCTCGGCGCGTTCCTCGGCGTCGCCCCCGCGCCGGCGACCCGCTTCGTCCTCGTCCGCTGCGGCGCTCGTCCCGCCGCGCTCGCGGTGGACTCCGTCACGGGCGTCGCGTCGATCGCCGGCGGGGACCGGACGGCGACGCCGCTCCTCGGCGCCGCGGACGGCGGCGCCATCGAGGCGCTCGGCGCGCTCGACGGCGAGCTGCTCGTCCTCCTGCGCGCGGCGCGGATCGTGCCGGACGGCGCGTGGCGCGCCATCACCGGGCAGGAGGACGTCGCGTGATCGGCCCGGCCCGCCCGGATCAGGTGGAGCGCTTCCGCCGCGCGCTGGGCGCCCGGCTCGGGCTGCGGTTCGACGACGACAAGCTGGACCTCCTCGCGCAGGTCGCGGGCGAGCGGGCCGAGGCGACCGGGGTCCGGTCCATCGACGCGTACGTCGCGAGGCTCTCGACGGACGCGAGCGGCGACGAGGTCCGGGCCCTGGCCGAGCGGCTCACGGTCGGCGAGACCTACTTCTTCCGGAACACCAACGACATGGAGGCGTTCACGGGCGCGGTGCTGCCGGACCGGGTGAGCCGGCGCGGCGTCGACCGCCGGCTCCGGCTCCTGTCCGCCGGGTGCGCCTCGGGCGAGGAGCCGTACACGCTCGCGATGCTCGTCCGCGCTACGCCGCAGCTCGCGTCCTGGGACGTGCGCGTGCACGGGATCGACGTCAACCCGGCCGCGATCGCCCGGGCGCGCGAGGCGCGCTACTCGGCCTGGTCGCTGCGGCAGACGTCGCCCGCGCTGCGCGCCCGCTTCTTCCGCCCGGAGGGCCGCGACTTCCGAGTGGTCGACGACGTGCGGGCCCTCGTCACGTTCGAGGAGCGGAACCTCGTCGACGAGGATCCCGAGCTGTGGGCGCCCGGGAGCTGGGACGTCGTCTTCTGCCGGAACGTCGTCATGTACTTCTCGCCCGAGGTGTTCCGGCGCGTGGTCGCGCGGATCGCCGGCGCGCTCGTGCCCGGCGGCTATCTCTTCCTCGGCCACGCCGAGACGCTGCGCGGCGTCTCGACCGACTACCACCTGCGGCAGTCGCACGGGACCTTCTACTACCAGTCCCGGGGCGCCGACGAGCGCGGGCTCGCGCCCGCCCTGACGCAGGAGGAGCTCCCGGCGCCGACGCCCCCGCCCGACGCGCGGACGGCGTGGGTGCAGGCCATCCAGGACGCCTCGGAGCGCGTCGCCCGGTTCGCCGCGGCGGCGCGCGCGCCCGCGCCGCGGGACGCACCTGCCGGGCAGGACGCCCCGCCGGCCCAGGCCGACGCGGCCCCGTCCGCCGACGGCGCGCGCGTCGCGCTCGCGCTCGAGCTCCTGCGGCGAGAGCGGTTCGCCGACGCCCTCGCCGCGCTGGGCCCGCGGCCGGCCGCCGGCGAGGAGGACGTCGACGCGCTGCTCCTCCGCGCGGTCCTCCTGACGAGCAGCGGCGACCTGGCGGGCGCGGAGCACGTCTGCGCGCGCATCCTCGAGCGCGACGAGCTCAACGCCGAGGCCCACTACCTCCGCGCGCTCTGCCGCGAGCACGCGGGCGACCCGCTCGCCGCCGCGGACCACGATCGCTACGCGCTCTACCTGGACCCGACGTTCGCGATGCCGCGCCTCCACCTCGGCCTCCTCGCGAAGCGCGCCGGCGATCTCGAGCTCGCGCGTCGGGAGCTCGCGCGCGCCCGCGTGCTGCTCGCCGGCGAGGACGGGTCGCGCATCCTCCTGCTCGGCGGCGGGTTCACGCGCGAAGGGCTGCTGGAGGTGTGCCGCGCCGAGCTCGGCGCATCCGGGGGGACGGCGTGAGCGACGAGACGACCCTCGAGGGAACGGTCGCCGCGCTGCGGGCGGCCTTCGACGCCGCGTTCGCGGCGCCCTCCCAGGGGGCACGGCGCGATCTGGTCCCGCTGCTCGCGCTCCGCGCGGGCGGCGCCGAGCTCGCGGTCCGCGTGCTCGAGAGCGCCGGGCTCCTCCCGGCGAGGGTCGTCGTGCCGGTCCCGAGCCGGCGGCCCGAGGTGCTCGGCGTCTGCGGCCACCGCGGGGCGGTCCTGCCCGTGTTCAGCCTCGCCCGGTTGCTCGGGCTCCCCGACGCCGGCGAGGCGCCGCGGTGGATGCTGCTCGCTGGCCGCGAGGAGCGGGTCGCGCTGGCGTTCGAGGCGATCGAGGGGCACGTGCTCGTGCCGCCGTCGGCGCTGCAGCGGGCGGCGGGGGAGGGGCTGGGCCACCTCCCGGAGATCGCGGAGCTGGGCGGCGCGGGGCGTCCGGTGGTGAGCCTCCCATCGGTCCTGCGCGCCATCACGGAACACCGACCTGGAGAGTGACATGGAGCGAAGGCTCACGTTCTCGCAGAAGCTCGCGCTGGGGTTCGCCCTCGTCGTCGTGGTCGCGCTCGCGATCGCGGGCGTCGCCGTCCTCTCCCTCCGCGAGACGGTGGCGAGCAAGGACGCGGTCATCGAGCTCGCGGCGCGGCGGCTCGTGAGCGCCGAGCGCCTGAACGCGATGAGCTTCAGGAAGGCGGCGGAGGCGCGGGCGTACGTCATGACGAACGACGCGCGCTACCTCGAGGCGATGCGGACGGCGCGGGGGGAGATGCGCCGCGTCCTCGACGAGCTGCTCGCGCAGGAGCACGACGACGCGCTCCGCCGGCTGCTCGACGAGGTCGCCCGCGTCGAGGGGGAGCACGGGGCCGCGGTGGACGCGATCCTCGCGGACGCTCCCCGGGAGAAGCTCGAGGTCTCGGCGGCGCGGCTCGAGCGGGACGTGAGGCCCCTGCGCGAGCGGCTCAACGCCGCGGTCGAGACCTACATCGCCCGGCAGCGCGAGCTGCTCGAGGCGCGGCGGCGCCAGTCCACCGAGGCGGCGGCCGACGCGAGCCGGGTGGTGGTGGTCCTCTCGGTCGCCGGCGTCGCCCTCGCGGCCGCGCTCGCGATCCTGCTCGGGCGCACGCTCTCGCGCCAGATCGCCGGGGCGGTCCGCCACGTGGAGACGTCCTCCGCCGAGCTCAAGGCGGCCGCGGGCCAGCAGGCGACCGGCGCGAAGCAGCAGGCGAGCGCGATGGCCGAGATCACGACCACCATCAACGAGCTGCTCGCGACCTCGCGGCAGATCTCGGAGAGCTCCCAGCGCGTCGCGTCCATCGCGTCCGACACCGCCTCCGCCGCCCGGACCGGGGATCACGCGGTCCAGCGCAGCCAGGAGGCGGTGGGGGGCATCCGCCGCCAGGTGGAGCTCATCGTCGATCACATGCTCGACCTCGGCCGCAAGTCGCAGCACATCGGCGGCGTCGTCGAGATCATCAACGAGCTCGCCGAGCAGACCAACATCCTCGCCATCAACGCCACCATCGAGGCGGCGGGCGCGGGCGAGGCGGGGAAGCGGTTCCAGGTGGTCGCCGAGGAGATCCGCAAGCTCGCCGACCGCGTCGCCGGCTCGACGAAGGACATCCGCGTGCTCGTGGACGAGGTCCGGGCCGCGGTGAACACGACGGTGATGGCCACGGAGAGCGGCTCCAAGGCAGCCGAGGCGGGCGCGCGCCAGTTCGCGGAGCTGGCCGCCGCGTTCTCCCAGATCGCGCGCCTCGTCGGCTCGACCACCGACTCCGCCCGCGAGATCGAGCTCTCCACGAAGCAGCAGGCGACCGCGGTCGAGCAGGTGAACGAGGCGATCGCGAACGTCGCGCAGGCGACGCGCGAGGCGGAGGCGAGCTCCGGGCAGTCCCTGCAGACCGCCTCCGAGCTCGCGGCGATGTCCCGCGACCTCGCCCGGCTCGTGCAGAAGCGCGACGCCGCGTGAGCGCGATGGCCCGCGATCGCTACAAGTACTTCCGGATCGAGGCGCGCGAGCTGCTCGACGGGCTCTCGCGCGGGCTCCTCGAGCTCGAGCGGTCGCCGGAGGACCGCGCGGTGGTCGCGCGGCTGCTCAGGCTCGCGCACACGCTCAAGGGCGCGGCGCGGGTGGTGCAGATCCAGGGGATCGGCGACCGCGCGCACGCGGCCGAGGACGCGCTCGCCGCGCACCGCGACGCGGGCGACCCGCCCGTGCCTCGCGAGCGGACGGACGAGCTCCTGCGCCTCGTGGACGAGATGTCCGCCGCGGTCACCGCGCTCGATCAGCCGTCGCCGCCGCCCACCGCGCCCGCGCCGGGGGACGCGGCGCCCTCCGCGCGCCCGGACGGGCCGATCCGCACCGTGCGCGTCGATCTCCACGAGGTGGACGCCGTCGTCGAGACCACGCTCGAGGCGGGCGTCCACCTCGCGACCCTCCGGCGGCAGCTCGGGACGCTCGATCACGCGAAGGAGATCGCGCGGGCCCTGGCCGATCAGCTCTCGGTGCGGCGCGGCGAAGGCGGCCCGCCGCCCGCGCGCCTGCGGCCGCTCGTCGACGAGCTCGCGCGGACGCTCGATGGGGCGCACCGCGCGCTCGACGTCCGGGCGGATCAGGCCGAGCGCGAGCTCGGAGAGGTCCGGCACGCCGCCGACAGGCTCCGGCTCCTGCCGGCCAGGGCCATCGCGGGGCCGCTCGAGCGCGCGACCCGGGACGCCGCGCGCGCGCTCGAGCGCACGGTGACCTTCGAGCTCGCGGGCGGCGGCGTGCGCGTGGAGGCGAACGTCCTCACGGCGATGCGCGAGGCGCTCCTGCACGCGGTGCGCAACGCCGTGGCGCACGGGATCGAGCCGGCGGCCGAGCGCGCCGCGCGCGGGAAGGCCGCGCCGGGCCGGGTCCGGATCGAGGTAGAGCGGCGCGGGACGCGGGTCGCGTTCCGCTGCGTGGACGACGGGCGCGGGGTCGATCTCGAGGCGGTCCGGGCCGCCGCCGCGCGCAAGGGGCTCGTCTCCGCCGCCGACTCTGCCGCGCTCGACGACGCGGCGCTCACCGCGCTCCTCCTGCGAGGCGGCCTCTCGACGAGCGCCACCGTCACGGACGTCGCCGGGCGCGGGGTGGGGCTGGACGTCGTGCGCGACGTCGCCGCGCGCCTTCACGCGGAGGTCGCGATCCGCACCGAGCGCGGGCGCGGGACGCAGGTGGAGGTGGTCGTGCCCGAGTCGCTCACGGCCCTCACCGCGCTGCAGGTGGAGGCCTCGGGGGCGGTGGCGGCGGTGCCGCTCGACGCCGTCCGGAGCGCGACGTTCCTCGAGAGCGACCGCGTGGCGCACACGGCCGAGGGGGCGGCCGTCGCCCTCGGCGGCGCGCTCCTGCCGTTCGTTCCGCTCGCGAGCGTGCTCGGCCGCCCTCGGCCGTCCGGCTCCCGCCGCGCCTGGTCCGCGGTGGTCGTCGAGGCGGCGGGGGGACGCATCGTCCTGGGGACCGATCGCCTGGTGGGCACCGCGGAGGTCGTGGTGCGCCCGCTGCCGGCGTACCTGCGGCTCGATCCGGCCGTGGCGGGCGCGGCGCTCGACGGCGAGGGGAACCCGCGCCTCGTCCTCGATCCGGCAGGGCTCGTCGCGGCGGCGCGGGGCCGCTCCACCCAGGTGGAGGAGGCGCGCGCGCCGCGGGCGCCGATCCTGGTCGTCGACGACTCGCTCACGACGCGCATGCTCGAGCAGAGCATCCTCGAGTCCGCGGGGCACGAGGTGGACCTCGCCGTCTCCGCCGAGGAGGCGCTCGAGAAGGCGCGCACCCGGAGGTTCGGGCTCTTCCTCGTCGACGTCGAGATGCCCGGCATGGACGGGTTCGAGTTCGTGCGCGTGACGCGCGCGGACCCCCGGCTCTCGTCCACCCCGGCGATCCTCGTGACGTCCCGGGGGGCGCCGGAGGACCGGGCGCGCGGCCTCGCCGCGGGGGCGAGCGCGTACGTGGTGAAGAGCGAGTTCGATCAGGCGCGCCTGCTCGCGACCATCGAGGAGCTCCTGGGGTGACCGTGCCGATACGCGTGCTCGTCGTGGAGGACTCGCTCACCGTCCGCAAGCGCCTCGTCGAGGTGCTGTCGTCGGACCCGGAGCTCCAGGTCGTGGGCGAGGCCGAGGACGGGCGGCGCGGGATCGAGCTGTGCCAGCGGCTCCGGCCGGACGTCGTCACCCTCGACATGATGATGCCCGTGATGACCGGCGTCGCCGCGGCCGAGTACATCATGGCGTACTGCCCGACGCCCATCCTCGTCGTCTCCGCGTCGACGAACCGCGGAGAGCTCTTCCGCACCTACGACGCCCTCGCGGCGGGCGCCATCGACGTGCTGGACAAGCCGCTCGGGACGGAGCCCGACGGGGTCTGGGAGGAGCGGCTCCGCGGCACGGTGAAGCTCATCTCGCGCATCAAGGTGATCACGCACCCGCGCGCGCGGCTCGGGGCCATGTCGCAGCCGGCCGCGGCGGCGCCGCTCGCGGGTGAGCCGGCGGGCCCGACGCGGCTCGTCGCGATCGGCGGCTCGACCGGCTCGCCGGCGGCGGTGGTGGAGATCCTCCGCCGGCTCCCGCCGGAGTTCCCGCACCCGATCCTGCTCGTCGTGCACATCAACGAGCCCTTCGGCATCGCGTTCGCCGAATGGCTGGACGGGCTCTCCCCGCTGCGCGTCCGGTATGCGCGCGACGGCGAGCGCCTCGCCGAGCGCGGACCCTCGACGGTCCTCATGGCGCCCCCGGGCCGGCACCTCGCCGTCGAGCGGGGGGTCCTCAGGCTCGACGACGGTCCCGAGCGTCACAGCTGCAAGCCCTCGGTGGACGTGCTGTTCGAGTCGATCGCGCGCGACGGCGGCGCGGGCGCGCTCGCCTGCCTGCTCACCGGCATGGGGCGCGACGGCGCGCAGGGCCTCCTCGCGATCCGGCGGGCGGGCGGGGCCACGATCGCCCAGGACGAGGCGACCTCGGTGGTGTTCGGCATGCCCCGCGAGGCCATCCTCCTCGGTGCGGCGCAGCGCGTCCTGCCGATCCATGAGATCGGCGCGGCGATCGCGGCGCGCGCCGGCACGCCCAGGAGGTCGCCATGAGCGCCGTCCTGGTCGTCGACGACAGCCTGACCGTGAGGATGCACCTCGAGGAGGCCTTCTCCGCCGCGGGGTTCGAGCCCGTCCTCGCCGCCGACGTCGCGAGCGCGCGCCGCGCCCTCGCGTCCCGGCCGTTCGCGCTCGCCGTGCTCGACGTGCTCCTCCCCGACGGCGACGGCCTGGAGCTGCTCGCCGAGATCAAGGGCTCCCCGCAGCACGCGGGGACGCCGGTCGTGCTCCTCTCCACGGAGGCGGAGGTCCAGCACCGCGTGCGCGGCCTCCAGACGGGCGCGGACGAGTACGTGGGCAAGCCGTACGACGCGGCGCAGGTCGTGGCCCGCGCCCGCGAGCTCGTGCGCCGCCGCGCCGGCGCCGACCTGGGCGCCGCCGCGCGGCCGGTGCTGCTCGTGGACGACAGCGTGACGGCCCGGGAGGAGCTGCGCGACGCGCTCGAGCGCGCGGGGCTGCAGGTGGTGACCGTCGGCAGCGGCGAGGAGGGGCTCCGCGTCGCCGCCGAGCGGCGGCCGCGCGCCATCGTCGTCGACGGCGTGATGCCCGGGATGGACGGCGCCACGTTCATCCGGGAGATCCGCGCCGACGCGGCGCTCCGCACGACCCCCTGCATCCTGCTCACCGCGTCGGGTTCCGTGGGCGAGCTCAGCGCGCTCGACGCCGGGGCCGACGCCTACGTCCGCAAGGACGAGGACGGGAACGAGCTCGTGCTCGCGCGGCTCCAGGCGCTGCTCCGGAGCGCGACCTCGGCCCCCGAGGAGACCGCGGCCGGCGCGCCCACGGCGAGGCGCATCCTCGTCCTCGGGGCGAGCACCGCCCCGCTCGGCGACGTCGCCGAGACGCTGCGCCTCGAGGGGCACGACGTGGTGACGGCCGCCACGTCCGAGGAGGCCCTCGCGCTCCTCGCGGTGGATCGGGTCGACGCGATCCTGGTGGAGGCGACGCGGCAGGGAGACGCCTCGGCCGCCGCGTGCCTGCGCATCCGGGGCGACGCCAGGTGGCGCCACGTGCCGCTCCTCGTGGTCGGCGAGCGCTCGGAGCCGGAGGCCACGGTGGACGCGCTCGCGGGCGGCGCCGACGACTACGTGCCGCTGTCGAGCGGGCCGCTCGTGGCGCGCGCGCGCGTCCACGCCCAGCTGCGCCGCAGCCAGTTCGAGGACGAGAACCGGACGCGCGAGGGGTACGCGCGCAGCGCGGCGATCCTGGAGACGATCTCGGACGCGTTCTTCGCGGTCGGGCGGGACTGGCGCTTCGTGTACGTGAACCACGCGCTCGAGGAGATGGTGGGGGCCCCGCGCGACGCGCTCGCCGGCGAGGTCCTCTGGGAGCGCTGCCCGTTCCTCGCCCGGGGCCAGCCGCGCGCGGAGCTGGACCGGGCGGTCGAGGGCCAGGTGCCGGTGACGTTCGAGGCGCGCGAGCCGGGAGAGCGGTGGATCGAGGTCCGCGCGTTCCCGCACCGCGACGGCCTCACCGCCTACCTGCGCGACGTCACCGAGCGGCGGCGCACGCAGGAGGTGCAGGCGCACCTCCTCGGCATCACGGGCCACGATCTCAGGACGCCTATCTCGGTGGTGCGCGTCTCCCTCGACGTCGCGCTCCGCGACCCGCAGCTCTCCGAGCGGCACCGGCGCGTGCTCGGGCGCGCCGCCGGGGCGGCGGCGCGGATGTCACGACTCGTGAATGACCTGCTGGACTACTCGAGGGCCCGGCTCGGACGGGGGATCCCGATCGCGCCGCAGCCGACCGATCTCGACGCCATCTGCCGGGACATCGTCGAGGAGGTGAGCAGCGCGAACGGCGGCCGGAAGATCGCGTACCACCCCGGCGCCGACGGGTCGGGCGAGTGGGATCCGGATCGCATCGGACAGGTGCTCACGAACCTGCTCACGAACGCGGTGCGCTACAGCCAGGAGGGCGCGGCGGTGTCGCTCGCGTGGAGCGCGGAGGGAGACCGCAGGGTCATCGCGGTGCACAACGAGGGGTCCCCCATCGACCCCGCGCTCCTCGCCAACATGTTCGAGCCGTTCGAGCGCGGCCGCACGGCCGCGAGCGGCGGGGCGGGACTCGGCCTCTTCATCGTGAGGGAGATCGTGCGCGCCCACGGGGGGAGCGTGGCGGTCACCTCCGAGGCGGGGCGGGGCACGACGTTCTACGTGAACCTGCCGGCGCGCGCGGGCTGAGGCACCGGCGCCGTCCCCACCTCGACGCTCGTCACCCGTCTCCTGGGGCGTTCAGGTCCCGCGCTGGATGAGCTCGACCTTGTAGCCGTCGGGGTCCTGCACGAAGGCGATGACGGTCGTGCCGTGCTTCATCGGCCCGGCCTCGCGGGTGACCACGCCCCCGCGCCGCTTGATCTCCGCGCACGCGGCGTAGGCGTCCGGCACCTCGAGGGCGACGTGGCCGTAGCCGCTGCCGAGATCGTAGGAGCTCGTGTCCCAGTTGTGCGTGAGCTCGAGCGCCGCGTGCTCGGACTCGGGACCGTAGCCCACGAACGCGAGCGTGAAGCGGCCGTCCGGGTAGTCCTGCCGGCGCAGGAGCTTCATCCCCAGGATCTCGGTGTAGAACGCGATGGAGCGCTCGAGATCGCCGACGCGGAGCATGGTGTGGAGGATGCGCACGATCGTCTCCTCGCCGCCGGTTCGAGGTCGCGGCGGTCGTGGATTAGCACGGGACCCGGGGAGACGCGACCACGGCGGCGTACGGCCCTCGCAGGGGCCGCACGCTCGCCCGCCGCGGCGCTCAGCGGAGATACTTCTGCGCCGCCAGGGCGGCGATGGTGCCGTCGGCCACCGCGGTGGTGATCTGCCGGAACCGCTTCACGCGGATGTCGCCCGCGGCGTACACGCCGGGGATCTCGGTCTCCATGTCGTCGGTCGTCTTCACGTAGCCGCTCGGGGCGAGCTTGACGTAGCGCGCGAGGAGGTCGGTGCGCGGTACCATCCCGATGAACACGAACACGCCGTCGGTCGGGAGCCGCTTTCGCTCCTGGGTCCGCAGCGCCTCGACCTCGAGCGCCTCGAGCGCCGTCTCGCCGTGGAACGCCCGCGGCTCGTGTCCGAACAGGACCTGGATCTTCGGGTTCGTGAGCGCCTCGCTCACCGAGGCCGGCTCCGCCTGGAACTGCTCGAACTGGTGGACGATGGTGACGCTCCGCGCGAACTGCGTGAGGAAGAGCGCCTCCTCCACGGCGGAGTTCCCGCCGCCGATGACGTGGATGTCCTTGCCCTCGAAGTAGGCGCCGTCGCAGGTCGCGCAGTAGGAGATGCCGCGGCCCTTGAACGTGTCCTCTCCCGGGACCCCGAGCGGGCGCGGCTTCGCGCCGGTCGTCACGATCACCGCGCGCGCCTCGACCGTCTCCGACTCGTCCAGCTCGAGCGTCTTCACGAAGGGCGCGAGGTCGTGCGCCGTGATCTCGACCGAGCGGCGGATCTTCGCGCCGAAGCGCTCGGCTTGCCTCGCGAACGCCAGCGAGAGCTCGGAGCCGTGGATGTCCTCCGGGAAGCCGGGGTAGTTCGACACCTTGTGGGTCGTCTTCACCTGCCCGCCCGGGATGCTCTCGTCGATCACGAGCGTCCTGAGCCTCGCGCGCGCCGCGTAGATGGCGGCGGTGAGTCCGGCGGGTCCAGCCCCGATGACGACGACGTCGTAGCGCTCGTTCATGGCCAGGAGCTCCCGCTCAGGTGAGCAGCGCCTCGACGGCGGACTTCAGCGCGGACCGCTTGATGTCCTCGCCGGTCATGCGCGCCCCCACCTCGCGCCCGCCCTTGAAGAAGACGAGGGTCGGGCTGCCGGTGACCCCGAGCTGCGTCGCGAGCTCGCGGTTGCCCTGCCGGAAGACCTTGAGGAACCGCGCCCTGCCCGCGAACTGCTCGGCGACCGCCTCGAACTTGGGCGCGAGCGCCTCGCAGGGCGGGCACTCGGTGGAGAAGAAGTCGAGCACGACCGGGGTCTCTGCCCCGAGCACGCGCTCCTCGTACTGCGCGGCGTTGATCTCCTCGACGGATGCGGCCATCGGACCTCCAGGCAGACCTCTCCCGTCCGGAGGATCCGGAGGCCGGGGGAGGTGAGGGTGGGAAAAGGAGCGGGGCGGACCCCGCGGTGCTTCAGTCGTGGCAGCCCGAGACGAGCGGGGATGCCTTGGCGCAGCACTGCGCGACCTTCTCCGGCGCGCAGCAGGTGGGCTTCTTGAGCGTGGTGAGCAGCTTCATCGCGCTCTCCTTCAGGGTGCGAGGTGGGACTCGATCTTCTCCTTCAGGGCGCGAGCGGCGTCGCAGTCCTCACACGGTGCGTCCGGCTTCACCTTGTGTGTCTGGCAAGTCGCGAGGCAGTTCACGAGCGACTGGACCATGATCCGCAGCTCCTTAGGGGAGAGCTGCAGGACCGTCTGCGTTGCCGCGGGGACCATGTGCGCCTCCAGGAACGGGTGCGTCGGATCCTCACGCCGTTGAGTACGAGCCGCTGAGGGCACGCGGGGTTCGCGACATGCGGTCGCAGGCGGGGTGGCGCCCCCCGGGATGTGACCCGGGACGGTCCGCATCCCGCCCGGTCAGGTATCGAGGCCGTAGTACCGCGCGCCCAGCCCGTAGAGCTCGACGACGGGGCGGCAGTCGGGCGCGAGCGGCGTCCCCTCCCGATCCCACGCGATGGCGCCGCAGCCACCGCCGCAGACCGGCGCGGAGGCGCACCCCGCGCAGCCCGGGATCGTGAGCGTGCTGCGCGACCGCCAGCGCGCGATCGCGGCCTCGTCCCGCGAGACGACCGGGTAGTAGCGGCCGAGCATGTGGGCCGGGTGGCCGACGGTCGCCGTGCAGCCGTACAGGCTCCCGTCGGGGCCGAAGGCCCACTCCTTCTTCGCCGCCGGGCAGGCGTCGAAGTTCGGCGCCGGCAGCTCGCCCGTGTCGGAGAGGTGGCCGATGCCGTGGAACCGCGGTCGGTGGAAGCGGCGGAGCACCGGGTGCGCCTCGGCGAGCTCGAGGTAGTGGGCCCAGAGCTCGACGCGATCGAAGAGGTCCTCGCGGCGCTGGCGCGAGGCGCAGCCGAACAGCTCGTAGTTCCGGCCCACCTGCGTCTTGAAGCGCGAGGCCGGCAGCTCGAGCCAGCCCTTCGCGTCCGCGAGCTCGGCGAGCTCCGGGAGCGCGGGCAGGTTCTGGCGATCTGCGACCACGCGCAGGTTCACGGGGATCCGGGCGCGGACGAGCGCGTCGATGCCCGCCACGATCCGGTCGAAGGTGCCTCGCCCGCTCGCGTGTGGCCGCCGCGCGTCATGGACCTTTCGCGGGCCGTCGAGCGTGACCTGCACCTCCTTGACCGGGCCCGCGGCGAGCGCGGGGAGGAAGGCCTCGAGATCGTGGCCGTTCGTGACGAACGCGAGCGAGAGGCCCCGCTCCCCCGCGCTGCGGAGGAAGTGTCCGATCCGCTCGTGGTGCGCGGGCGTGTCACGCAGCGGCTCGCCGCCGAAGAGCGTCACGTAGGGCCGCGGCGTCTCGGCGGCGTGGTTCGCGTCCACGTAGGCGAAGAACGCCTCGACCGCCTCCGGCCGCATGAGCGTCGCCGCGGAGGGGTCGAAGACCTCCTGGTAGCAGTAGGTGCACGCGAGGTTGCAGCCGAAGCTCGGGACCACGATGAGCTGCGTCGGCGCCCGCGCGGCCTCCTTCTCGAAGTCGGCGCGCGCGCGCGCGAGGAGCGCGCGGTCGTCGTCGTCGGACTCGACCACGAAGGCCGCGGCGCGGAGCGTCTCCTCGGGCAGCGACGCGGGGAGCGGCCCGCCCCGATCCAGCGCGCGGAGGGCGGCGGCGTCCTCGGCGGCGACGAGCGCGGCCTGGCCGGTGAGCGGCTGCACCAGGAGCACCTGGACGGAGCCGGGGATGGGCGCGACGAGGGTGGAGCGCGAGAGGCGCATCGAGGCCTTCTCCGGCGCTAAGGGCGCCGGCCCTTCACGGTGATCGAGAGGACGCGCACGCCGCCCTTCTCGTAGGGCGCCGTGCGGCGCAGCACGCTCACCTCGGCGAGGCCGGCCGCGGCGATGGCGGCGAGGTAGTCCGCCTCCGGGATGGCGCCCCCGTAGCATGCGGCCCAGGCGGCCGGGTCGTTGCGCACGGAGTCGGGGAGGGCGGTCTCCGAGACGACGTCGGAGACGACGAAGCGCCCGCCGGAGCGGAGCAGGCGGTGCACCTCCCGGTACACGGCGGCCTTGTCCGGCGCGTGGTTGATGGCGCAGTTCGAGACGACGACGTCGGCCTCGCCGTCCGGCAGCGTCACGGCGGCGAGGTCCGCGCGCACGAGCCGCACCTGCGCGAGGCCTCCCGCGAGCTCGCGCGCCGCCGCGATCATCGCCGCGTTCGCGTCGACGCCGATCGCGCGCCCGCCGGGGCCCACGGCCGCGGCCGCGCGCAGGAGCTCGCGCCCGCGGCCGCAGCCGAGATCCACGAGCGTCTCGCCCGCGCCGGGCGCGGCGTGCTCGAGCACGCTCCCGCAGGAGAGCGAGCCCGCCGTGCTGGCGAGGGGGGAGTACCGGGCCTCGAGCGCGCGGTCGAGGTGCGAGGGGGCGTCGCCGGGGAGGGGCATGTCGGGAGTCTCGCTCCCGGGAGAGCCAGCGGGAAGCGCGGAGGTTCGTGGCGACGGGACGAGGACCCTGGTATGCACACGCGGGTCGAGGGCGGCCACCACGAGGGGACGGCGCCGCCCGGTTTCAGCGTTCGGACACCTGACGATGCTGAGGGCGAGGACCGAGGGCCATCGAGGCGGCGAGCGGACCGCGACCGCCACCCGCGCGATCCCCACCCACTGGGAGCTCGCCCGCGCCTCGCTGTGGCTCGGCACGATCGGGTTCGGCGGCGGGGTGAGCGTGCTCGGGATGATCGGGCACCTCGCGGTCGATCGCCGCCGCTGGCTGACGGAGCGGGAGTTCGCCAACACCACCACCGTGTCGCAGATGCTCCCGGGCGGCGCCGCCGCGAACGCGCTCGCGCACGTCGGCCTCCGGCTGCGCGGGATGAGCGGGGCGCTCGCGGCGTACGTCGGCTTCGTGCTGCCGGGGGCGCTCCTCACGCTCGCCCTCGCGTGGGCCTACGTCCGGTTCGGCGTGCAGCCGCGCGCGGAGGTGGTCCTCTCGGGCCTCAACGCGGCCGTGGTGGGCATCGTGGCGGCGCTCGCGCTGCGCATGGTCCGGACGTCGATCGGACGGCCCTGGCAGATGGGCGTCGCGGCGGTGGCGCTCCTGCTCAGCATCGCCGGCGGGGCGGCCTCCGGCGAGATCGCGGCGCTCGGGATCGCCTCCGGGCTCGTCATCGACCTCATGCTGAAGCGCGCGCGGCTCGCCCGCATCCGCCGGGCGCCCCGCAAGCCGTCTCCGCCGGTGGCGCTGCCGGACGAGGGTCAGCCGCTCGAGCCGCTGCATGAGACGCGCGGCGCGGACGGGGGCGCTCCGCTCGCGGTGGTGGCTCCCCTCGGCCTCCTCACCCAGGCCGGCGTCGGCGGCCTCGTCGCGATCGGCGCGCTCTTCTTCCGCATCGGGCTCGGCGCGTACGGCGGCGGGTTCGCGATCGTGCCCCACCTGCACGCCACGGTGGTGGACGCGGGCTGGATCACCGAGCAGCAGTTCAGGAGCGCCATCGCCGTCGGGAAGCTCACCCCGGGGCCGGTGCTCCTCATGGCGACCTTCATCGGCTACGTCGCGCGCGGGTTCCCCGGCGCGATCGTGGCGACGGTCGGGATCTTCGCCGCGCCCTTCGCGCTCGTGGTCGTGCTCGGGGGCTGGCTCCTGCGCATGCGCTCGCGGCGGGCGATCCGCGCCGCGCTGCGCGGCCTCACCCCGGCGGTCGTGGGGCTCATGGCCGCCGCCGCGGTCACCCTCGGCGCGTCGATGCGCGGCCCCGCCGACGTCGGGATCGCCGTCGCCACCACGCTCACGCTGTCGCGCTTCCGGATGAGCCCCGTCCTCGTGCTCGTCACCGCCGGGGCCGTCCGCTGGGCCCTGACGCTGGCGGGGGTGTGAGGGGCACGTGCGCGTGGGCGTTCCGGCCTCCCCTGTGCTATATCCGCCGACCCGTAGTCGATGGCCCCGTAGCTCAGCTGGATAGAGCGGCGGTTTCCTAAACCGTAGGCCGTGGGTTCGAGTCCCGCCGGGGCCACTTCTCTCGTACGGGTTTTCTCGCAACGCGAGCTCGCGACTGCGGACGATCCAGCGACGACGAGCCAAAGTGACAGCGCAGTAGTTGCTCTCACGGTTCACCCCTGGGCGATGGTCGCGGGGGCATGACCCCCGCCCGCACTGTCCGTTAAGAGCGCCCCTTCCGGAGGTCGCCCGGTAGCCGGCGCGCCAGGTAGCCGGCGCGGCGTTTACGCCCCCGCCAGGCACCCCGCGTGTAGGTGACTTGGTTCCATGTGCTCTCGGTGCAAGCCTCTCCCCCACTGGCGTGCGTCCATACGGTCGCCCTGGACTCGAAGAGGTGGGCGCCTGCCCGCACGCACGAATCGATTGGCTCGTCTCGGTGGGGGTCCCAATGCAGCTCTGTTCTCGAAGGGTTCTCTGGCTCGCTTCGGCACTGATCGGCGCGCTCGCGGCGGCTCCTGCGCTAGGAGCCGGCGCGCCCCGATGCGAGGTGACTGCCAGGACGTCCGGCGATCAGTCCGTGACGGAGGGGGCGATCTCGGGTGGAACGTTCGTTCCGACGACGGTCACGCTCAACGCGGAGCCGTCACAGCCGAAGGCGGTCGCGTACTCGTGGGCTCAGGACGCGAACGACGCATACGCCGTCGTCCTGAGCGATCCCGGCGCCGCGAAGCCGACCTTCACCGCTCCCAACGTCCGGGCGGCGGGCACCACCCTCCACTTCACCGTGACCGTGAGGGGCTGCGACCCGCTCCAGACCCAGACCGCGACGACGACGGTCACCATCACGGACGTCAACAGCCCGCCGCTCGCCGCGGCGAGCGCCCCGTCGTCCGTGAACGAAGGTGACCTGTTCCTCCTCGACGGCCGCGGCTCGAGCGATCCCGACGGTGATCCGCTGACCTACCGCTGGGAGCGGGTCGTCGCGGGGAGCGTCGAGCAGGTCGGGACGACGGCGGCGGTCGAGCTCGCGGCGCCCCCGGTGCCTTACCCCGGCGGCGCCAGCTTCACGTACCGGCTCACGGTCTCCGACGGCTCGCTCTCGAGCTCGGCGGAGGTGGTCGTCACGGTCAAGTGGGTGAACGACCCGCCGGTCGCGAACGCCGTGTGCACGTCCCCCGTGAACGAGGGCGCCTCGATCCTGCTGGACGGCGCATCTCCCTCGAAGCCCTCCACGGATCCCGACGACGGCATCGCCTCGTACGCCTGGCGCCAGACCTCGGGCGGCCCGGACGCGAACCTCGCGGCGGAGGCGCTGTCGTACCCCGCGCTCGCCTTCGATGCGCCCCGGCTCACGGTGGGCCATGGCGACACGATGACGTTCGAGCTGAAGGTCACCGACAACGGCAGCCTGTTCAGCACCGACAGCTGCGAGGTCGTCGTGAAGGACGTGACCGCGCCGGTGCTGAACCCGCCGAACATCACGCGTGAGGCCACCTCGGCCTCCGGGGCGACCGTCGTCTTCTCGATCAAAGGCGACGACGCCTTCGACGGTGAGGTGCCGGCCGTGTGCGTCCCGCAATCCGGCACGACGTTCCCGCTCGGGGATAGCGTCGTGCAGTGCGCGGCGTCGGACAAGGCAGGGAACAGGACGGGAGCGAGCTTCACCGCGTCGATCGTCGACACGACGCCGCCGGACGTGACCGTCCCGGCGAGCCTCACGGAGGAGGCGACGAGCGCCGCGGGCGCCGCGGTGACGTTCGGCGCCTCCGCGTCGGATCTCGTCGACGGCGCCGTGACGCCCGTGTGCACGCCCGCCTCCGGCAGCACGTTCGCGCTCGGGACGACCACGGTCTCCTGCACGGCGACCGACGCGCACGGCAACGGGAGCGGCCCGAAGACGTTCACGGTGACGGTCCGGGACACGACCCCGCCCGCCGTCACAGTCCCCGGCGATCTCACGACGCTCGCGACGAGCGCGCAGGGTGCGCCGGTGTCGTTCGCCGCCTCCGCGACCGACCTCGTCGACGGCGCCGTGACGGCGAGCTGCACGCCGCAGTCCGGGAGCACCTTCGCCCCCGGCACGACGACCGTGTCCTGCACCGCGAGCGATTCCCGCGGGAACGCGGCGACGCCGAAGACGTTCACCGTGACCGTCCAGTTCGCGTTCCTCGGCTTCTTCCAGCCGGTGGACGACCTCCCGCTCGTGAACGCCGTGAAGAACGGCGCCACGGTGCCGGTGAAGTGGAAGCTGCAGGGGCAGGGCGGGGTCGAGATCACCGACCTCTCGGCCGTCGACCTGAAGAGCACGAAGGTCCAGAGCATCGCCTGCGCCGCGCTCACCTCGCTCGAGTCGCAGATCGAGCTCACGACCACCGGCGGCACGGCGCTCCGCTACGACTTCACCGCGGCGCAGTACGTGCTGAACTGGCAGACGCCGAAGCTGCCCGGCACCTGCTGGCGTCTCGACCTCGTCCTCGCGGACGGCTCGACGCGGAGCGCGAACTTCAAGCTGAGGTGAGCCGCGGCCCTCCGTCCGGCGCCCGCGCTGCCGGCGCGGGCGCTTCTGGACGTGCGCACCTGGCGAAGCCGCCCGATCTCGACGCGCTGGGCAGGTTGCTCGAGGGCGAGCCGCAGGACCCTCCCGCGCTCCCGGGAGCGCCCTGGCTCCGTGCCGCCGCCAGCTCGCCCGGCGCGGTGTCCCGGACGGCGGCGGATGAGCCCGGCAGACGGCCGCCGGCCGGCGCGCTGCCGGACGTGCGGAGGACGCGCGCCCCACCGCGCGCTCACTCGCGCCGGCACGTTGCAGGGCCGGCGCGCACGCCGCAACGTCCCGTGCGGGAGACAGTCGTGAAGCGCCCGAGGAGCGAGGGCGAGGAGGATCCGATGGCCAGGGTGGAGACGGTGATGAAGTCGGCGATGTGCTGCCGGCCTGACGACACGGCGCGTGACTGCGCGCGCCTCATGAAGGAGGAGAACATCGGCTTCGTGCCGGTCTGCAACGAGGCGGACGAGCCCGTCGGCACCATCACGGATCGCGATCTCGCGCTCCGGATCCTCGCCGAGGGGCGCCTGCTGGATGCGAAGCTCGAGGACGTCATGACCCCCGAGGTCGTGAGCTGCAAGATCGGCGACGACCTGCGTGACGCCGAGCGCCTCATGCGCGAGCACCGCAAGTCCCGCATCATGGTCTGCGACGAGGAGGGCAGGTTGCAGGGCGTCATCAGCCTGTCGGACATCGCCGAGGAGGAGGACGAGGAGGTCGCGGGGCGCACGCTGCGCGAGGTCGCGTCGCGCGAGATCTCCCAGCCGCACGCGTCGTAGCGCGCGGACGGCGGCGCGGGGGCGGGGGCGCCCTGCGCCGGCCCGGCTCGCGCTCCGAGGGGGAGGTCGGCCGTCTCAGCTCCCCGACGCGGCGCTCGGTTCGGCGAGTGTGCCGCTCCGGCGTCGGCGGAATCTCCCGGCGAGCGAGCCGAGCCCCTGCGTACCCGCGCGGAACCGCCCGATACCACCGGGCGCGCCCGCGCTTCTCCGCTTGCACGCGCCCACGCGGGGCGGCATGGTGGCGGCGCAGCGGGGAGGGGGACGCCGATGGACGACAAGCTCGCGCCGGGACACCTGTCCCTCCGCATCCAGGAAGGCCTCCGCGGCCACCACCTGCTGTTCGACGCGGACCAGATCCGGGAGGCGTTCGCCGTCGCGGATCGCGCGGTCGCCCGCGAGGACGCCGACGAGGTCGGCGAGGTTCTCCTCTCGATCTGCCGCGATCCGCTGGAGGTCGCCCGCCTCGCGGTCGAGGGGCTCGCGCCCGACGCGCGGCTCGCCCTCATCCGGCTCTACTTCCGGCTCCTGGACCGCGCGGAGCAGGAGCGCGGCCTGACGCACTGACGATGCCGCTCCCGGACGCCCTCGCGCGCGCGACGTTCCCGGAGCCCGTCCTCCACGTCCTCCGCCGGCTCGGCGCGGCGGGACACCGGTCGTGGCTCGTCGGCGGCGCGGTCAGGGATCTCCTCCTCCATCACGGCCGCGACGCGAACGACTTCGACGTCGCGACCCCCGCGCGGCCGGACGAGGTCGCGGCGCTCTTCCCCAAGGTCATCCCGACCGGCATCGAGCACGGCACGGTGACCGTGCTCGTGGGCGGCGAGCCGATCGAGGTGACGACCTTCCGCGGCGAGGGCGCGTACACGGACGGCCGCCGGCCCGAGTCGGTGACCTTCCACGAGGACCTCGAGGCCGACCTCGCGCGCCGCGACTTCACCATGAACGCCCTCGCCTTCGACCCGCTCGCCGGCGAGCTGCGCGATCCGTTCGGCGGCGAGGCCGACCTCCGGCGGCGGCTCGTCCGCGCGGTCGGGGATCCGGTCGCCCGCTTCGGCGAGGACGGCCTGCGCCCGATGCGGGCGGTCCGCTTCGCCGCCCAGCTCGGCTACGAGCTCGACCCCGCGACCCAGGCCGCCATCCCCGGCGCGCTGCCCGTCGTCCGCAAGGTCTCCCTGGAGCGCATCGCCGACGAGCTCACGCGGCTCGTCGTCGCGCCCGACGCGGCCCGGGCGGTCGAGCTCATGCGCACCACCGGCCTCCTCGAGACGGTCCTCCCGGCGCTCGCCGCCCGCCCGGCCCCGGAGGTGAGCCACGCGGTCGCGGTCCTCGCCGCGACGCCCGCCGAGCCGGCGCTCCGGCTCGCCGCGCTCCTGCACACGCTGCCGGCCGGCGACGTCGGACGCACGCTCCTGCACCTGCGCCTGTCGCGGCGGATCTCAGACGACACGGCGGCGCTCGTGCGCGCGCACGCTTGCCGGCTCGCAGGGCGGGGGCACGCGCTCCCGGCGGCGGCCGCGGAGGTCAGGCGCTGGCTCGCCGCGGCAGGGCCCGCGCGCGCCGCGCCCCTCCTCGACCTCGCCCGCGCCGAGGCCGCAGCGCTCGCCCCCGACGAGGCGGAGCCTGCGCAGCGGGAGCTCGAGGCGCTCACCGAGACGATCGCCCACATCCGGCGCGCCGGGGATCCGCTCACGCCGCAGGAGCTCGCGCTCGACGGGCGCGCGGTGATGCGGATCCTGGGCGCCGCTCCGGGACCGCACGTCGGCGAGGCGCTCCGTCACCTGCTCGAAAGGGTGCTCGAGCACCCCGAGGAGAACGACGAGGAGCGGCTCACCGTCGCGCTCCGTCGATGGTGGGACGCGGAAGGCCGAAGCTTATAATGCAGGCGGGGCGAACGACATGCCGCGCCGCGTGCTGTGCATCGAGGGAGACGCCGACGTCCGGGCGCGGGTGAAGTCCCGCCTGGAGCAGGACGGTTACGCCGTCGACACGAGCGCCTCCGGGCTCGAGGGCATCGAGCGCGCCCTCACGTCCCGGCCCGACCTCATCCTCGCCGACGTCCACCTGCCGGACCTCGAGGGGTTCGAGCTCGCCGCGCGCCTCAAGCGCGAGAAGGCGCTCGAGGAGGTCCCCATCGTCGCGGTGGGCGAGTCGCGCGACGATCACGACGTCGCGCTCGCGGCGGGCGCGGACGGCTTCCTCGAGCGCGACCGCCTCGACGGGACGCTCTCCGAGGAGGTCCGCGAGTTCCTCGCGGGCAAGCGCGAGCGGCTCCCCGCGGAGGGCGAGCGAGAGCGGCTGCGCGCGCTGTCCGGCCTCATGGCCTCGCACCTCGAGTCCGCCGTCAGCGGCTCCCGGCGGGCGAACGCCCGGCTCGTCGAGGCGGACGCGCTGAAGAGCGCGTTCATGCACAACCTCGCCCACGAGCTCTCGACCCCCCTCACGCCGCTCGCCGGCTACCTGCGCATCCTCTCGTCCGAGAAGCTCGGGCCCATGTCGCCGCAGCAGCGCCGGATCGTCGACTCGATGATCCAGTCGGTGACCCGCCTCACCCGCATCGTCGACAACCTCTCCGACTTCGCGAGCCTGGAGGCCGGCCAGGCACCCGTCCTCGAGGGACCGGTGGATCCGGACCAGCTCGCCGACGACGCCGTCGCGGAGCAGCGCTCGATGATCCGCGACGCGCGGCTGCACGTCGTGGTCGCGCACGGCGGAGGCGGGGTGGTGATCGCCGATCCGCGCAAGCTCCGCCAGGCCGTGGCGAACCTCGTGTCGAACGCGGTGAAGTTCTCGCCCCACGGCGGCGAGGTGCTGGTAGAGGTCACGCGCCCCCCAGGCAAGGTTCGCTACACCGTGTACGACCAGGGGCCGGGCATCCGCGGCGGCGAGCAGGAGCGGATCTTCGAGCCGCTCCACCACGCGCACGCGCGCGGGCGGGACGACGCGCGCGCGCCGGGCTCGGGCCTCGGCCTGCCGGTGGCCCGCCGCATCGCCGAGGCGCACGGCGGGCGCGTCTGGGTGGAGAGTCCGCCGCGCACCCAGCCCGGCTCCCTCACGCGGCAGTTCACCGGCTCGAAGTTCGTGCTCGAGATCCCGGTGCGGCCGGCCGATCGGCCCGCGACCGGCAGCACCACGCCCGCCGCCACCCTCGCTTGATCCGGCGGCCGGAGGCGGGTACACCGCCCGCCGAGGCCTCTCGACCGATGCGCGTCCTCGTCGCCCTCTCCGGGGGAGTCGACTCCTCCACCGCCGCCGCGCTCCTCGTCGCCGAGGGGCACGAGGTCATCGGCGTGTCCATGCGCGTCGCCGACTACTCGGACGCCCGGCGCGGCCGGTCCTGCTGCGCCCCCGACGATCTGGAGGACGCGCGGGCCGCGGCCCGCCGGCTCGGCATCCCGTTCTACGTCGCCAACGTGGAGGCGCGCTTCCGCGAGCGGGTCATCGATCCCTTCGTGCGCGACTACGTCGAGGGCCGCACCCCGAACCCGTGCGTGGCGTGCAACTCGGACGTGAAGTTCGACTGGCTGCTCGCCCGCGCGCGCGCCCTCGGCGCGAAGCTCGCCACCGGCCACTACGCGCGCGTCGAGCGGCGCGGCGGCCGCCTCGCGCTCTGCACCGCGGGCGATCCGGCGAAGGACCAGACCTACTTCCTCTACGGCCTCGGCCAGGACGCGCTGCGCGACGTGCTCTTCCCGGTCGGCGACCTCGCGAAGCGCGACGTCCGCGCCGCCGCGGCGCGGGCGGGGCTCCCCAACGCCGGGAAGGCGGAGTCGCAGGAGATCTGCTTCGTGACGCAGGGCGACGCCGGCGACTTCGTCGCGCTCCGCGCGCCTGGGGAGGTGCGGGCGGGGGAGATCGTCTCCACCGCGGGCGAGGTGCTCGGGCGGCACGACGGCGTGCACCGCTTCACGGTCGGCCAGCGGCGCGGGCTCGGGATCGCCGGCCCCGCGCCGCGCTACGTCGTGCGCCTCGAGCCGGAGGCCGCGCGGGTCGTGGTGGGCAGCTCCGAGGAGGCGTCTCGCGATCGCTTCGAGGTCGCGGAGGTGCGCTGGGTCGCGGGCGCGCCGCCGCCGGGCGCGCTCTCCGCGCGCGTGAAGATCCGCCACCGCCACGAGGGCGAGCTCGGGACGGTGACGCCGTCGGGCGGCGGGGCGGAGGTCCGGCTCGCGCGGCCCGTCCGCGGGGTCGCGCCGGGCCAGGCGGCGGTCTTCTACGGCGGCGACGAGGTGCTCGGCGGTGGACGCATCGTCTGAGCCGCTCCGCCCGCGGGTGGCGATCATCGCGCTCGGCTGCCGCGTGAGCCGGGCCGACGCGGACGCCCTCGCGAGCGCGCTCGGGGACGGCCTCTCGGTCGCGCGCGCCGGCGAGCGCGCCGACGTGGTCGTGGTGAACACCTGCACCATCACGGCCGACGCCGACGCGGCCGCCCGTCAGGCGATCCGCCGGGCCGCGCGCGATCACCCGGGGGCGGCCATCGTCGCCGCGGGGTGCTACGCGCAGGTCCGTCCCGAGGTGCTCGCCGCGCTGCCCGGGGTCGCGGCGGTGATCGGGGCGCGCTCGCAGGCGGAGGTCGCGGGCACGGTCGCCCGGCTGGTCGCGCGCGGCCCGGGCGCCGTCGCGCCGGGGGCGCCCGGCGAGCGGGTGGGGGAGGCCGCCGCGGCCCTCGCGGCGGAGTGGGGGAACGCGCCGCTCGTCCGCGCCCGTCACACCCGCCCGTTCGTCAAGATCCAGGACGGCTGCGACGCGCGCTGCAGCTACTGCGTCGTGCCGCTCGCGCGCGGCGGCTCGCGCTCCCTCCCGCTCGACGAGGCGCTCCGCCGGCTGGCGCTGCTCGGCGCGCGCAACCCCGAGCTCGTCCTCACCGGCGTCCACCTCGGCGCGTACGGCCGCGATCTCTCCCCGCGCTCCTCGCTCGCGGAGCTCGTCCGCGCGGCCGTCCACGGTGGGCTCGCGGCGCGGCTCCGCCTCTCCTCGATCGAGCCGCTGGAGGTCCCGCAGGAGCTCCTCGCCGACCCCGAGGTGACTCCTTCACTGTGCGCGCACCTTCACCTGCCGCTCCAGAGCGGCTCGGATCGCGTCCTCGCCGCCATGCGCCGGCCGTACCGCGCAGACGGCTACCGCCGCGCCGTGCTCGAGGCGGCCGCGCGCCTCCCCGGCGCGTGCCTCGGCGCCGACGTCCTCACCGGCTTCCCCGGCGAGACCGACGCGGACCACCGCGCCACCGTCGCGCTCGTCGAGGCGCTCCCGCTCGCGTATCTCCACGTCTTCCCGTTCTCGCCGCGGCCCGGCACGGACGCCGCGGCGCTCCCCGGCGCAGCGCCCGCGGCGGTCGCTCGGGCCCGCGCGCGGGAGCTCATCGCCCTGTCCGACCGCCGGTGGCGGGCCTTCCTCGGCGGCCTGCGCGGCCGGGAGCTGGAGGTCGTGGTCGAGCGGGTGGAGGACGGCGTCGCGCGGGGCACCTCGCGCGAGTACGCGACGGTGCGGTGGGCGGCCGATCCGGCGGCAGGCGACGCGCGCGGCGCCCTCGTCCGCGTCCGGGTCCGCGGCGACGACGGGGAGGTCTGCGGGGGCGTCCGGACGGACCCACCTCCGCGCTCTTCGTGACGCCCCGCCGAGGCCCGGCCGGAACCTTGCCCTCGTGGGCCGTCCGGCCTAATCCATGCGCCATGCTGCTCCCCGACGGCCGCCAAGTCCCGGACCTCCCGCTCGATCGCGCCGTCGTCGACCGCTGCCGCGCGCTCGCCGACCAGGTCACCGCCCAGGTGCTGGAGTTCGTGGGCCGCCACTCGACCGTCTCGATCGAGCGCACGGTGCTGCGCCTCTACGGCCTGCACGACGCCGGCCCGCGCGGCGTGCCGCTCGTGAACCTCGCGGTGGACGCGCTCCACGAGAAGCGGCTCCTCGGGCGCGGCGCGGCCTACTGGATGGGCTACGCGCTGCGGCGCGGCGCGACCGATCCGATGGGTGTCGTCGAGCGGCTCGTGGCGCTGCCCTCGAGCCCCGAGCCGCTCCCCGAGGCGGAGGAGCGGGCGATGCTCGAGGAGATGCGCCGCGAGGCGCGCGCGAACGTGGACGAGCTCCGCGCCCGCGTCCGCCGGCGCGACGCGCTCAGGGACGAGCTGGGCGTCGGCCCGCGGCCCCACAAGTACCTCATCGTCGCGACCGGCAACATCCACGACGACGTGGAGCAGGCCCTCGCGGCGGCCCAGTCCGGCGCCGACGTCATCGCGGTGATCCGCTCGACGGCGCAGTCGCTCCTCGACTACGTGCCGCACGGCGCCACGACCGAGGGGTACGGCGGCACGTACGCGACGCAGGAGAACTTCCGCATCATGCGCGAGGCGCTCGACGACGAGTCGCGCCGCCTCAGGCGCTACGTGCACCTCACGAACTACTCCTCCGGGCTCTGCATGCCGGAGATCGCGTTCGCCGCGGCGTGGGAGCGGCTCGACATGCTGCTCAACGACGCGATGTACGGCATCCTCTTCCGCGACATCAACATGAAGCGGACGCTCTGCGATCAGTACTTCTCGCGCCGCATCTGCGCGCTCGCGGACGTCGTCATCAACACCGGCGAGGACAACTACATCACCACCGCGGACGCGGACGAGGCGGCGCACACCGTCATCGCCTCCCAGTTCGTGAACGAGAGCTTCGCCCACCGCGCCGGCCTCCCCGACCGGCTCATCGGCCTCGGCCACTCCTTCGAGATCGATCCGGCGCGCGAGGACACCGTCGCCCGCGAGTTCGCGCAGGCGCTCCTCGTCCGCACCCTCTTCCCGGAGGCGCCCATCAAGTACATGCCGCCCACGAAGCACAAGCAGGGCGACATCTTCTTCAGCCACGCGTACGACGTCATGGCGGACGTCGTGGGCTACGTGACGGGGCAGGGGATCCAGCTCCTCGGCATGATGACCGAGGCGATGCACAACCCCTTCCTCATGGATCGCTACGTCGCGCTGAAGAGCGCCGACTACGTCTACCGGGCCTGGCGCTCGATGGGCGCGGAGATCACGTTCCGCCCCGACGGCATGGTGCAGCGCCGCGCCCAGGAGACGCTCCGCGAGGCGCTGGCGCTCCTCGAGGAGGTCGCCCGCGACGGGCTCTTCCGGGCCATCGGGAAGGCGCGCTTCGGCGACGTCGCGCGCGAGGAGGACGGCGGCAAGGGGCTCGCCGGCGTCCTCGAGCGCGGCCCCCGCTACTTCAACCCGTTCCTCGAGATCATGGAGGCGAGATGAGCCACTCCGCGTTTCCGCGCGCCACCCGCGCCGCCCTCGTCCTCTGCGTCGCCGTCGCGACGCTCTCCGGGTGCGCCACCGTCCGCCAGGCGCTCTCGCCCGCGCCGAGGGGCGTGCCGAGCGGGAGGGACGGCTGGCTCGTCTACTCGGTCCACGCCCTCCGCTTCGAGGCGCCCGCGGCCTGGGGGGCGTCCGGCGGCGAGCAGCACCTCACCCTCGAGGCGCCGGACGGCAGCGCGCGGATGGAGATCTCGACGCCGGGCACGAGCTACGCCGACGAGCAGGCCTGCCTCGCCGGCGCCGAGGAGTTCCTGAAGCGCGGAGCGGCGCTCGAGCGCGTGCGCCGGCACCCGACCCGCCTCGCCGGCGTCAGCGCCGTCACGCTCGAGGGCGACTCCGGCGGCTGGCACGTCTGGGCGTACGCGGCCTGCGACGGCGGCACCCAGTACCAGCTCTTCTTCACCGCGCGCTCGCCCGCGGCCGCCGAGGCGGTGGAGGCGTACCGCACGCTCGTGCAGAGCGCGAAGATCGGAGGGCAGGCGTGAGGCCGCGCGACTGGGAGCCCGGGCAGATCGTCCGGCCCTACGGCGACCGCCGCGACGACGGCGTCGTGCAGCTCTCGTTCGTCCTGCCCGTGCCGCCGGGGGAGCGCGCGCGGGAGGCCGCGGCCGAGCTCGCCCGCAAGATGGGGATGGACCAGGTGCACGTCGCCTCGATGGAGCCGGCGGCGGAGCAGTACACCTTCTTCGTCGTCTACGGCCGGACCTCGGTCTCGGTGGACTACGCCGCGCTCTCCGTCCCCGAGGTGGTCGTCCGGAAGAAGGGCTTCGACGAGCTGAACGAGTACGCGCTGCGCGAGGTCGGGCGGCGGATGGTGGTCATCGGCGCGTGCACCGGCTCCGACGCGCACGCGGTCGGGATCGACGCGATCATGAACATGAAGGGCTTCGCCGGCGACTACGGGCTCGAGCGCTACGCCTGCTTCGAGGCGGCGAACCTCGGCGCGCAGGTGGAGAACGCCCAGCTCGCGCGTGTCTGCAAGGAGCGGGAGGCGGACGCGGTGCTTGTCTCGCAGGTGGTGACCCAGCGCGACGTCCACAAGGAGAACGCGCGGCAGCTCCTCCGCGAGCTCGAGCGGCTCGGGATCCGCGGCCGGGTGACGGCGATCCTGGGCGGGCCGCGCATCGATCACCGCCTCGCCGTCGAGCTCGGCTACGACGCCGGCTTCGGCCCGGGCACGAGGCCGTCGGAGGTGGCGAACTTCATCGTCGGCGCGGTGCTGAAGCGCATGGGCAAGGAGATGCACTGATGCCGCTGCACGAGAAGGTGACCCTCCGGCTGCGCATGTCCCAGGCGGACGCGCACTACGGCGGCGCGCTCGTCGACGGCGCGCGGATGCTCGCGCTCTTCGGCGACGTGGCGACGGAGCTCCTCATCCGCCACGACGGCGACGAGGGGCTGTTCCGCGCGTACGACGCGGTCGAGTTCCTCGCGCCCGTCCACGCCGGCGACTACGTCGAGGCCGAGGGCGAGATCGTGAAGGCGGGGAACACCTCGCGCGCGATGCGGTTCGAGGCGCGGAAGGTCGTCTCGCCTCGCCCGGACCTGTCCGACAGCGCCGCCGAGGTGCTCGCGCCGCCGGTGGTGGTCTGCCGGGCGACCGGCACCTGCGTCGTCCCCAAGGACAAGCAGCGGTTCCCGAGGTAGAGGTGCGTTGATCCGGCGACATCCGTCATGAACGGGCGAGGGCGCGGCCCGTTGCGGTAGGAGGAGCCACGATGGCCGAGAAGGTGATCGTCACCGCCGCCGTGGTCGGCGCAGAGGTGACGCGCGAGCAGAACCCCGCCGTGCCCTACACGCCCGCCGAGATCGCGCGGGCCGCCGTGGACGCTTGGCGCGCCGGCGCCGCGGCGGTCCACCTGCACGCGCGCTGGCCGGACGGCCGCGCCTCGCAGCGGCCCGAGCACTTCCGCGAGATCATCAACCGCATCCGTCAGGCGGGCAGCGACGTCGTGATCCAGTGCTCCACCGGCGGCGCGGTCGGCATGTCCGTGGACGAGCGGCTCGGCTCGCTCGTGGACGGCGCCGAGATGGGCACCCTCAACCTCGGCACGATGAACTTCGGGGACGAGGTCTTCCAGAACGCGCGGCCCGACATCGTCCGGATCGCCGGGCGGCTGCGCGAGCGTCGCCTCGTCCCGGAGTGCGAGGTCTACGACGCGGGGATGCTCGACACGCTCCGCTGGCTCCTCGAGAAGGGCCACCTCGCCGCGCCCTATCACGTGCAGTTCGTGCTCGGCGTGCCGGGCGGCATGTCCGCGAGCGAGCGCAACGTCCGGTTCCTGCTCGAGGGGCTGCCGGAGCCCACCCACTGGAGCATCGCCGGCGTGGGGCGGTTCCAGCTGCCCATGGCCGAGCTCGCGCTCGCGCTGGGCGGCCACGTGCGCGTCGGCCTGGAGGACAACCTGTACGCCGCGAAGGGCGTCCTCGCGAAGGGCTCGGACGCGCTCGTGTCGCTCGCGGTGGACCTGGCCGCGCGCGCCGGGCGCGAGCTCGCGACGCCGGCGGAGGCGCGGCGCATCCTCGGCATCGCCTGAGGTGCCGCCCGGGGAGGGCCCGGCCGCGGGCCGCGCTCGCTCCGGCGGCGCGGGCGGGGCGTCGCGTGTCAAGCCGGCGCGTCGCTTGACCGACCCGCGGGGCCGAGGCTAGCTTCCGCTCCCTCTCCCGGGGAAACGCATGACGAAGGCGGAGCTCATCGAGAAGGTGCAGGCGGCTCACGGCGATCTCTCGCGGCGCCAGGTGGGCCTGCTCGTGGACACGCTCTTCGAGCACCTCGCGAAGGGCATCCGCAAGGACAAGCGGTTCACGATGCCCGGCTTCGGCACCTTCGCCGTGAAGAAGCGCGCCGGCCGCGTCGGTCGCAACCCGCGCACGGGCGCCGAGATCCGCATCGCCCCCACCAAGACCGTCGGCTTCAAGCCGGCGCCCGAGCTCAAGAAGTCGCTCTGAGGAGCCTCTCGTGACGACCCTCGCCGCCTGGCTCTCCGCGTTCCGGACCCTGCACGAGAAGGCCCGCAAGGGCACGCTCGTGGGGATCGAGCGGGACGACTACCACGCCGGCCGCGACGAGCTCGCGCGCGCCCTCCTCGCGGCGCAGCGGCTCACGGTCGCCCAGGGGCAGCCGCCGCGCCAGGCGATCCGCGTCGCGCGCGCCCTCCAGCTCGATCTCGATCTCCTCACCTCGCGTGAGCGCGCCATCACGCTCGACCTCTCGACCGGGGGCTTCTCCTGCCTCCTCGCGAAGGCGCCGCCGCTCGGCGACGAGGCCCGCTTCTCGCTGCGGCTGCCCGGCGCCGAGGCGCTCTCCGGCCACGCGCGCGTCACCGACGCGAAGCCGAACGCGGGCAACGTCCGCGTCTCGTTCCAGATGATCGGGCTCTCGCCCGAGGAGCGCGAGCGCGTCGAGCTGTTCGTGTTCGACACGCTGCTCGCGCAGCTCGCGCCGTAGCTGGCCGTCGCTTCGCGGCGCCGTCCGGGCCGCACGTCGGGACGCGGCCGGGCGGCTCCTCTCGACGGCCCGCTGGTCCCAGAAAAGACCGCGGGGCGCCCCCGTCGCCGGAGACACCCCGCGGGACCGCTGCGGCCCACCCGCTGCGGCTCAGCGCTTCGCCAGGAGCTCGATGTCGGCGTCGAGCTGGAACGACCACATCCAGTCGCTGCCGCCCGGCTGCACCTTCGAGTTGAGGAAGAACACCGGCCCGGTGAGCAGCGCCACGGACGGCGTGAAGTAGAACGCGGCGCCCGCGCCCACCGCGCCGAGCGCGCTCTTCCCGGTCATCACGTCGGCCGAGGGGACGATCTTCTGCAGGCCGGGCGCGCCGATCTTGAGCTCCGGCCCCGTCCAGCTCGCCATGAAGCCGGCGTTCTCCTTGCCGCCGTTCTCGTCCACGAGCAGCTTGTCGTTGAGGCCGTAGTACCCGCCGACCGCGAGCGTCCCGACGACGGGGAACGTCTTCGACGCCGTCGCGTGCAGGATGTCGTAGTCGTTCACGTCCTTCTCGAACCCGAGGCTCTGGATCCCGAAGGACAGCCCCGGCGCGACGGCGCCGAGCGCGCCCTCCGGCACGGCGAGCTTCGCGTTGAGGAGGAACCCGTTCTTCGTGAACCCCGGGTAGAACAGATCGAACCCGATCTCGCCCTGCAGCTTCTCGAACGGCAGCACGCCGAGCGTGAGGCCGGTGTCGATCTGGTAGGCGCCGCGCTCGGCGAAGTACGTGTCGTACGTGAGGTGCGGCACGAGGTACGGCTGCACGTAGGTCGTCGCCGGGCTCCAGAACACGGTGGAGGGCGTGGCCAGGGCAGCGGGGGCGGCGACGACGAGCGCGGTGAGGACGAGCGCCTTCAGGACGGTCTTCATCGAGGATCTGTCTCCGGGGTGTGTGGGAGCTGCGACGGGACTACGCCGCGGTGGTGCCCGCGGGCTGGGGAGCCGCGATCGGCGGCGCGTGGTGAGGGCTGGCGGCGCCCGACGACGACTCGAGATCGGTCGAGATGTACCCGCGCTCGCCGGCCTCGGCCTGATCGAGGCCGGTCCACTCGTCCTGCTCGTCGGCGCGCAGCGGCGTGACGAGCGCGACGAGCTTGAAGAGCCCGAACGAGAGGACTCCCGAGTAGATCATCGTCACCGCCACGCCGAGCGCCTGCTTCCCGACGAGGGCGAGGCTGCCGTCGGCGCCGGCGGAGTTCACGGCGGTCGAGGCGAGCGCCCCGGTGAGGAGCGCGCCGAGCGTCGCGGCGACCCCGTGGACGGCGAAGACGTCGAGCGAGTCGTCGAGCCCGAGGCGCGGGCGCAGGCGCACCGCGCCGAACGAGGCCAGCGCGGCGAGGCCGCCCATGAGGAGGCTGGAGACGGGCTGGATGAACCCCGCGGCGGGCGTGATGGCGACCATGCCCGCGACCGCGCCGGAGGCGAGCCCGACGCCGGACATCTTGCCGTAGAGGAACAGCTCGAGGAGCCCCCAGGTCAGCGCCGCGGCCGCCGGGGCGAAGAACGTGTTCACGAAGCCGGTGGCGGCGAGGCCGTTCGCGGCGAGCGCGCTGCCGCCGTTGAACCCGAGCCAGCCGAACCAGAGCAGCCCCATGCCGAGGATCGCGAACGGCACGTTGTGCGGCATCACGGACGGCATCCGCAGGCCGCGGCGCTTGCCGATGAGGATCGCGCCCACGAGCGCCGCGGACGCGGCGTTGATGTGCACCACGGTCCCGCCGGCGAAGTCGAGCACGCCGAGGCCGCGCAGCCAGCCGCCCGGCGCCCAGACCCAGTGCGCGACCGGCGCGTAGACGACGAGGCTCCAGAGCGCGACGAACAGGATGTACGCCTTCATCCGGACGCGCTCGACGATCGCGCCGGAGATGAGCGCGGGGGTGATCACCGCGAACATCGCCTGGAACAGCATGAAGGCCGAGTGCGGGACGGTCGCCGCGAGCGACGCCTCGGGCGCGTCGCCGACGCCGCGCAGCCCGAGCCAGCCGAGACCGCCGACCACCTTGTCGAGCGCGCCTCCCGGGGAGAAGGCGAGGCTGTAGCCCACGAGCGCCCAGATGACGCCCGCGATGCCCATCACCACGATCGACAGGTTCATGGTGTGGACGACGTTCTTGGAGCGGACGAGCCCGCCGTAGAAGAAGGCGAGCCCGGGGGTCATGAGCATCACGAGGCCGGCGCTGACGAGCACAAGCGCGGTGTCGCCGGTGTCGACCCGGTCGGCCGCGAAGGCGGCGGCGGGCAGCGTGGCGGCGATGGCGAACAGCAGCAGCTTTCTCAAGGTGTCCTCCGGTGGGCGGGGGGCAGGGGTGAGTGAGTCCGGACGGGTCGCTCTGCAGCCGACATGCCGGCGGAGAAACGCCTGCGAAGCGCGCATTCCCGCGGGTCTGGGGCAGGCGCTGCCCGGGCCCGAGGCACGCCCTGCCGCGCGGTCGTGCACGGGCGGGCGACGCTGACACCGCCCAGGCAGGCGGGCGCGCGGCCGCGGCGCGCCGGCGCGACGCGCGGGCGGTACTCACTCAGGGTGAGGTCGGACGCTGGCGCCGCCGGAGAAGCCCCCGGGGCGCGCCTCGCCGCGGGAGCGAGCTCCCCCGACGGTCTCGCCTCAGCGCCGCGTCGAGGCCGTGCGGCTCGTGGGCCGCTTCACGGGAGCGGCGCTCTTCGCGCGCTTCGCCGGGGCGGCGCCGGACTTCTTCTTGGCGGCCGCCGCCTTCGCCTTCGCGGCGGGCTTCACGGCTGGGCGCTTCGCGGTCGCCGTCTTCGCCTTCGCCGCGGGGGCCTTGGCGGAAGGCTTCGGCGCGGGGCGAGCGGGAGCCACGGCGGGGGGCGGGGGAGGCGGGGCGGGCGCCACGGCGGGGAGCACGGGCGGGTCGTCGTCGCTGGCGCTGCGGATCCCCGCGGGCGCGCCCTCCACCGCGCGGTAGGGCCCGCGCTGCGCCGCCTCGACGGCGGCGGCACGCTCCGCCCAGCTCCGCGAGCTCGCGTCGAGCGCGGCGGCGTCGAGCGCCGCGTCTGCGCCGGCGCGATCCCCGGCCCGCAGGCGCAGCGCCGCGAGGTGGAGCGCGGCGCGGCCACGCTCGGGTCCGGGAGTCCGCTCACGATCCTCGAGGACGCGTCGCAGCGCGGTCGCGGCCTCGCCGTCCGTGGCGTGTCCGGCGAGCGCGAGCTTCGCGAGCCCGAAGGCGGCGCGGGGGTGCATCGGGGACGCGGAGAGCGCCGCCCCGTAGGACGCGCGGGCGGCGCCGAGATCGCGGCGCGTGCGGCGAAGGATGTCGCCGCGGAGCGCGAGGGCGGCGGGCGCGCCGGCCTCGGCGGCCGACTGGACCGGCTCCACGGCGGCGGCGATGTTGCCGGCGAGCAGGGCGATCCGCCCGGAGATCACGCGCGCCTCGGGCAGCGCGCCGGCGCGGACCGCCGCCGTCATCGCGTCCCCCGCCTCCCGCCGTCCGAGCGCGAGGGCCGCGGCCGCGAGGCTCGCCCGCGGCGGGACCTCGTCGGCCCGCATGGGCTCCACGAGCAGGAGCTCCGCCGTGCGCCCCGCCGAGGCGTCGCGGTAATCGGTCGCGAGCATCGCGAGCGCGAACGCCCGCGCCCCGCCGGCGTCGAGGGGATCGAGCTGGGCGAGGGGCTCGAGCAGCGTCGCGGCGCCCCGGTAGCCGGCTGCGGTGTCGAGTCGCAGCAGGGTGTCGGCGCGCGCGAGCCCGTCCTGCAGCACGGCCCGTCGGTGGTGGGTGCGGTAGCCGAGGAGCCCGCCCGCGAGGAGCGTCAGGACTGCGACGACGGCGCCGGCAAGGAGCAGCTTCCGCCGCGGCACGCGGGCGGAGCGCAGGGGCTCGTCCCCGGTCGGCACGTCGACGGCGTCGAACTCCTCGTCATCGAGCTCCGGAGGGAGCTCGTGAAAGCTCTCGCTCGAGAGCGGTTCGTCGGACGCTTCGGAAGGGTCGATGAGCGGAGATCTGGGCATCGGAGCAGGGAGGGCAGGCGACCCGCGAAGGGTAGCGCCCTCGACCCGCCAGGGCCAAAAAACGGATCGCGCCCGAGCCGGAATCCCGGCGCGGGCGCGTCGTAACTGTCCGGCGAGAGAGCGGAACGGGTGTGGTTACCCGCCCTTCTCCTCGCGCTCGTCCTCGCGCGCAACGCCAGACAGCACGTCGTTGACGGAGGGGAACCGCATGATCTCGCCCCGGGCGATGCGCCAGGCCTGCTGGACGATCCACGACAGCGAACGGTCCTGCCGGTTCGCCTCAGCCTGGATCTCGTTCAGCATGTCCTCGGGGAAGTACAGGGACTGCTTGCGCTTGTCAGTGCCGGGCATCGGTACTCCGTGCTGTGGGACAACCGCGACCTTGTACGCTGGCCCGCGCCTGGGGTCAAGCGCTCGTCCACCTCGGCCGGGGAGGTAGGGCGGACGGAGCGTGGAACCGCTGGATGAGGCGCTCCACGTCACCGCGGATGGACGGCCTTGACGCTGAGCGGAACGCATGTGCGTGGTTCGCGCAGGGTGTGCGCGGCGCGGGTGCGAGCGAAGTCTGCCGGGAAAAAGAGGAGAGCCGGCATTGCTGCCGGCTCTCCGTGGGCCCAGAGGGGGAGGGGGGGGACCCCTAGGCCCAGCGCCTGTAAGTTGTCTCACGCCCTGCCGACGTCAACGCCTGGCACCCAACATCGCATTCCCGCTCAGAAATCGCAATCCTGTCGCGGGCCTGCGCGGTGTGCCTCCCTCGCGTGCTTTGCCTCCATAACCGCGTGCCCGCCGCCTTCATTCCCGGTCGTCGCGCCTCGTCCCGGAGTTCGCGCGGGTACTATAGAAGCCCGCGCCTGAGGGCGCCGCACCGTGCGCACGAGAATCCATCCTTACCCGGCCGCCGTGCTGGCCACGATTCGCCGGCGACGGCTCCTCTCTCCCGGCGACCGCGTCCTCGTCGCCCTGTCGGGCGGCCCGGACTCGACCGCCCTGCTCGCCGCGCTCGCCGAGCTCCGCGACACGGGCTGTCTCCCATCCACGGGACTCGCCGCGCTGAACGTCGACCACGGACTCCGGCCGGGCGGGGCGGAGGACGCAGCCGCCGCCTCCGCCATCTGCGAGCGGCTGGGCATTCCCTTCGAGGCGGTCCGGGTGACCGTCGCCCCAGGCAACGTGCAGTCCGAGGCCCGCCGCGCCCGCTACGCCGCCCTCCGGGCCGCCGCGACCCGCGCGGGCGCGACACGCATCGCCACCGGCCACACCCGGACCGATCAGGCGGAGACGGTCCTCCTGCGGCTCATGCGTGGCGCGGGCGCGCGGGGACTGTCGGGCATCCCGCCTCGCCGAGGCCCGATCGTGAGGCCGCTCATCGACCGCTCACGCGAGGAGGGCCTCGAGTACCTCGCGGCGCGGGGGATCCCCTGGCGCGTCGATCCGACGAACGCGACGCCTCGCTTCGCGCGGAACAGGCTCCGGCTCGAGCTGTGGCCGGCGCTCACCGCGCTCGCGCCGGCGGCCGAGCGCGCCATCGCGCGCGCCGCCGATCTCGCGCGTGAAGACGAGCGGGCGCTCTCGCGCCTCGCGCGCGCGCTCGCCGGCGACGGCGCGAGCGTCGCGCTCGAGACGCTCCGCGGCGCGACGCCCGCGGTGCGGCGGCGCGTCGTCCGCCGGCTCTGGGCGCGGGCGACCGGGCAGCGCGGCTCGCTGGAGGCGAGACACGTCGAGGCGATCCTGTCGCTCGTGCGGCGCGAACGCCCGGGGAAGGTCACGCTGCCGGGTGGACGCCTCGCCCGCTGTCGGTACGGTCGGCTCGAGCTCCTCCCGTCCGAGCGCGCTCCCGAGGCAGGAACCCTCGCGCCCATCGAGGTCCGGGGCCCCGGAAGGTATGCGCTGCCGGAGCACAGGTGCGCCGTCGAGATCGAGTGCCTCCGGGAGGGCGCCGTGCCCTGGCCGCTCGCGCTCCGGACGCGGCGGCCGGGCGACCGCTGGCGCCCCGACGGAGGCCGCGGCTCCAAGACCCTCAAGCGCTGGCTCATCGATCGAAAGGTCCCCCGCGAGCGGCGCGACGGGCTGGTCCTCCTGGCGCGCGGGGCGGAGGTGGTGGCGATCCCGGAGCTGGCGGCCGTGGGCTCGGGCTTCGGCCCCACGGGCGCAGGGCTCGCCGTCCACCTGGTGAGCGACCCGTAGGACCGCCGGCCGCACTGCAAAAGGGGTGAGGGGCTGCTATAAGGTCCGCCTGGTCCGGAGCGCGGCTCGACGTGCAGGTCCGCGGAAGACGCGGCGAATCCCGTCGGTTTCGACGATCTGACGCTCCACCGAAGGGGAAAGAGAGCCTTGCGACAGTCCTACAAGACCGCCCTGCTCTGGGTCTTCTTGATCGTGATGTTCCTCGCGCTGTGGCAGCTGTTCCAGCAGCGCGGCGCTCAGGCGAAGCCCTACAACTGGTCGCAGTTCATGCAGAAGGTCGAGGCGGGCGAGGTGAAGGAGGTCCGCATCAAGGACCTCGACTACATCGGCCACCTCCGCGACGGCTCCGAGTTCGTCACGACGGGTCCCATCGACGCGTCCGCGACGATCGCCGAGAAGCTGCGCCAGCAGGGCGTGAACCTCTCGTTCGAGAAGCCCGAGCAGAGCTCGCTGTGGGTGACGGTGCTGCTCCAGTACCTCCCCCTCGTCTTCCTGTTCCTCCTGTTCTTCTTCTTCATGCGCCAGCTGCAGTCCGGCGGCGGGAAGGCGATGAGCTTCGGGAAGTCGAAGGCGAAGCTCATGACCGAGCACCACAACAAGATCACCTTCGCCGACGTCGCAGGGATCGACGAGTCGAAGGACGAGCTCGAGGAGATCATCTCCTTCCTCAAGGACCCCAAGAAGTTCACGCGCCTCGGCGGCCGGATCCCGAAGGGCGTGCTGCTCATGGGGCCGCCGGGCACCGGCAAGACGCTGCTCGCCCGCGCGGTCGCGGGCGAGGCGGGCGTGCCGTTCTTCTCCATCTCCGGCTCGGACTTCGTCGAGATGTTCGTCGGCGTCGGCGCCTCGCGCGTCCGCGATCTGTTCGAGCAGGGCAAGAAGAACGCGCCCTGCATCATCTTCATCGACGAGATCGACGCGGTCGGCCGCCACCGCGGCGCGGGCCTCGGCGGCGGGCACGACGAGCGCGAGCAGACGCTCAACCAGCTGCTCGTCGAGATGGACGGCTTCGAGTCGAACGAGGGCGTGATCCTCATCGCGGCCACGAACCGGCCCGACGTGCTCGATCCCGCACTGCTCCGGCCCGGCCGCTTCGACCGGCGCATCGTGGTGCCCCGCCCGGATCTCAACGGCCGGCTCGGCATCCTCAAGGTCCACACCAAGAAGACGCCGCTCGACACGGCGGTGGACCTCACGCAGATCGCGCGCGGCACGCCCGGCTTCTCCGGCGCGGACATCGAGAACCTGGTGAACGAGGCGGCGCTCTACGCCGCGCGGCGCAACAAGGAGAAGCTCGCGATCGAGGACTTCGAGTTCGCGAAGGACAAGGTCATCATGGGCACCGAGCGGCGCTCCATGATCATCTCCGAGAAGGAGAAGCGCACCACGGCGATCCACGAGGCGGGCCACGCGCTCGTCGCGAAGATCCTCCCGGGCACGGACCCCGTCCACAAGGTCACGATCATCCCCCGCGGCCGCGCGCTGGGCCTCACCCAGCAGCTCCCGCAGGAGGACCGGCTCAACATCTCCCAGGAGTACGCGCTCAACCAGGTCGCGATCCTCATGGGCGGCCGGCTCGCCGAGGAGATCACCTTCAGCCAGAAGACGACCGGCGCCGGCAACGACATCGAGGTCGCGACCAACCTCGCCCGCTCCATGGTCTGCGAGTGGGGCATGAGCGAGAAGATGGGCCCGCTCGCCTTCGGCAAGAAGGAGGGCGAGGTCTTCCTCGGCCGCGAGATGAACACGGTCCAGACCTTCTCCGAGCAGACCGCCCGCGACATCGACGCCGAGGTGCACCGCATCGTCTTCGAGCAGTACGACCGGGCGAAGCGCGTGCTCCTCGAGCACCAGACGATCCTCAACAAGATCGCCGACGCCCTCATCGAGTACGAGACGCTCGACGCGTCGGACATCGACCTGCTCGTCTCGGGCGGCTCGATCAGCCGTCCGCCGCCGCCGAAGCCGCTCGCCGCGGCCGCCGCCGAGAAGAAGAAGGGCGGCCTCCTCGACGCGGCCACGGCGCCCGTGCCGGCCAAGGCCTAGCGCGATGCGCATGCGGATCGGGGCCAGGCTCTTCGACGGGCCTGGCCCCTATCTCATGGGGATCGTGAACGCGACCCCCGACTCGTTCTCGGACGGCGGCCGGTTCCTCGACCCGGACCTGGCGGTCGCGCACGCGTTCCGGCTCGCCGAGGAGGGGGCGGACCTCGTCGACCTGGGCGGCGAGTCGACCCGGCCCGGCGCGCCGCCGGTGCCCGCGAACGAGGAGCAGAGGCGCGTGGTCCCGGTCGTCGCGGCCCTCCGCGCCCGCGGGTTCGCGCTCCCGATCTCCGTGGACACGACGAAGGCGACGGTCGCGCGCGCCGCGCTCGAGGCCGGCGCGGATCTGGTGAACGACGTGTCGGGCCTCGCCGATCCCGCGCTCGCGCGGGTCGTCGCGGAGGCGGGCGTCCCGGTCGTGCTCATGCACACGCGCGGGACGCCGGCGGACATGCAGTCGCGGGCGCGCTACGGCGACGTCGCCGCCGAGGTCCGCGCCGAGCTCGCCCTGGTGCTGCGGCGGGCCGAGGCGGCGGGTGTGGATCCGGAGCACACCATCCTCGACCCCGGCATCGGCTTCGCGAAGACGCCGGAGCACAACCTCGAGCTCCTCGCCCGGGTCGCAGAGCTGCGCGCGCTCGGACGCCCGCTCCTCGTCGGGCCCTCCCGCAAGAGCTTCATCGGCAAGGCCGCGGGCGCCCCCGTGGAGGATCGGCTGCCCGGAACGCTCGCGGCGGTGACGGCGGCGGTGCTCGCCGGGGTGGAGTGGCTGAGGGTCCACGACGTGGCGCCCGCTCGCCAGGCCGCCCGGGTGGCGGCGGCCATCCGGGACGCCGCGCGGCCCCGCTGACGAGTGCTCGGCTTGAAGTCGGCCTCACGGTAGACTGCCGCGCCCGGAGACCTCCGTTGCAATCCGTCCTCACGTTCCTCATCGGGCCGGACGCCACCGTCCGCGACGCGCTGCTCGCGCTCGTCGACGTCGCCGTCGTGGCGTTCCTCTGCTACCACGTGCTCCGCTTCATCCGGGGCACCCGCGCGACCGCGATCCTCGTCGGGCTCGCCCTCGTCGGCCTCGCGTACGCGGGCGCCGAGGGGGCCGGGCTCGCCACGCTCTCCTGGCTCCTCGGCCACTTCCTCAGCTACTCGTTCATCTTCGGCGTCATCGTGCTGTTCCAGGCGGACCTCCGGCGTGCGCTCGCCGAGCTGGGCCGCTCTCCGCGCCTGGCGCGGGTGGTGGCGAGGATCGTCCACGACGAGCGCGGCGCGCACGCCGAGCGGGTCGCGCGGATCGGCACGATCGACGCGGTGGTGAAGGCGGCCCTCGAGCTCGCCCGGCGGCGGGTGGGCGCCCTCGTCGTGGTCGAGCGGACCGCCGATCTCGCCGAGCTCGCCGGCTCCGGGTTCCGCCTCGACGCCGCGATCACGCCCGAGCTCCTCGTCGCGCTGTTCCAGCCCGCGAGCCCGATCCACGACGGCGCGGTCGTGGTGCGGGGGAGCCGGGCCGCCGCCGCGACGTGCCTGCTCCCGCTCTCCGCGGCGCCCGCCGCGCTCGAGCTCGGCACGCGCCATCGGGCCGCCCTCGGCCTCGCCGAGGAGGTGGACGCCGCGGTGGTCGTCGTCTCCGAGGAGCGGGGCGAGATCTCCGTCGCGCTCGAGGGGACGCTGCACCGCGGGCTCGACGAGAAGCGCCTGCGCGCGCTGCTCTACGCCGCCGTCCTCGGCGCGGATCACGGCGGGGCGGGCGGTCTCGCCGCCGTCGCCCGGCCGGGGGAGGCGTCGCCCGCGAGGCGCCGGCAGGGAGGATCGCATGCGGCGCTCTGACGTCGCGCTCGCGCTCCTCGCCGTCGCGATCGCGCTCGCGCTCTTCGTCGTGGTGCGCGGCGAGCGGCGCGTCACCGCGGTCTACGCGGTGCCGGTCGAGGCGGTGCTTCCACCGCGCGTTCCGCCCCTCGACGCGCTCCCGGTCGAGGTCACCGTCGCGGTGAACGGACCGTGGGCGCGCCTCCGGGTCCTCGACCCGGCGAGCCTCGGCCCCGTCCGCGTCGACGTCACGCGCGCCGGCGGCGGCCAGGTCGCGTGGCGCGCGCGGGCGGAGGCGCTGCGCCTCCCTCACGGCCTGCGCCTCGAGTCCATCACCCCCGCCCAGGGCACGATCGATCTCCGGCGGGACGCCCGTTGAACGCTCCTCCCTCAAACCCTAGGTTGCCTGCGATGCCCACCCGTGAACCCTCCCCGACGTCCCGCGCAGCCGTGAACGGCGCGGCGCGCGCGCGCCTCCCCCGCAACGAGGCGCGGAACACCCTGCGCGACGGCCCTTCCGGCAACGGCGCCCGGAGCCACGCGCCGGTCGCTCGCCGGCTGTTCGGCACCGACGGCGTGCGCGGCGTCGCGAACGTCCACCCGATGACCGCCGAGATGGCGCTCCAGCTCGGGCGGGCGCTCGCCTACGTGGTGCGGAACGGCTCGCACCGGCACCGCATCGTCATCGGCAAGGACACCCGCCTGTCGGGGTACATGCTCGAGCAGGCGATCGCCTCCGGGATCAGCTCGATGGGCGTGGACGTGATGCTCTCGGGCCCCCTGCCGACGCCCGGCATCGCGTTCCTCACCGAGTCGATGCGGGCGGACGCGGGCGTGGTCATCAGCGCGAGCCACAACCCGTACCAGGACAACGGGATCAAGTTCTTCTCGCGCGACGGGTTCAAGCTCCCCGACGCCGTCGAGCTCCAGATCGAGCAGCTCGTGCTCGGCGAGTCGGGCCTCGAGGAGTTCCACGCGCTCCGCCCGACGGCCACGCGCATCGGGAAGGCGAAGCGGATCGACGACGCCATCGGCCGCTACGTGGTGTTCCTCAAGTCGATCTTCCCGAAGAGCCTCACCCTCGACGGGCTCACCATCGTGGTCGACTGCGCCCACGGCGCGGCCTACCACGTGGCGCCGGCGGTGTTCGAGGAGCTCGGCGCCAAGGTCATTGCGCTCAACGTGAAGCCGGACGGGAAGAACATCAACGACGGGTGCGGCGCCGTTCACCCGGAGAGCATGGCGAAAGCCATCCAGAAGCACCGGGCGCACCTCGGCCTGGCGCTCGACGGGGACGCCGACCGCGTGATCCTGGCGGACGAGAACGGGCGCATCGTGGACGGCGACGCGGTCATGGCCCTCGTCGGGCGCGACCTCATCCACCAGAAGGCGCTCGCCAAGAAGACGGTGGTCGCGACGGTCATGTCGAACCTCGGCCTCGAGCGCGCCCTCGCCGGCGCGGGTGGCCGGGTGGTCCGGACGGCGGTGGGCGATCGCTACGTCGTCGAGGAGATGCGCCGCAGCGGCTACAACTTCGGCGGCGAGCAGTCGGGGCACCTCATCTTCCTCGACCACGTCACGACCGGCGACGGCGTCGCCGCCGGCCTGAACGTGCTCGCGGTGATGCAGCGCGAGGGGCGCCCGCTCTCGGAGCTCGCCCGCTGCTTCGAGCCGGTGCCGCAGGCGCTCGTGAACGTCGCGGTGAAGGAGAAGCGGGCGCTCTCGGAGCTGCCGGGGGTCGCGGGCGCCATCGCCGCGGTGGAGAAGGCGCTCGGGAAGGACGGGCGCGTCCTCGTGCGCTTCTCCGGCACGGAGAACAAGGTCCGCGTCCTCGTCGAGGGCACGGACGGCAAGCGGATCCGGGCCCAGGCCGAGCAGATCGCCGAGGAGCTGCGCAAGGCGCTGGGGTAGCGGCCACCGAGCGGATCGACGGGCGCAGGCGCAGCCGGGTGTGGCTGCGCCGGAGCCGAGCCCGGGGTTCGGGGGGGACGCGCCGTGTGCGTCCCTCCGGCACGAAATGAGTTAGATTCCGGCCATGCCAGCTCGTCTCGGTGTCAACGTCGACCACGTCGCGACGCTCCGCCAGTCCCGCCGCACGACGTACCCGGACCCCGTCGCCGCGGTGGTGCTCGCCGAGCTGGGCGGGGCGGACCAGATCACCATCCACCTCCGCGAGGACCGCCGGCACATCCAGGAGCGGGACCTCCAGATCCTGCGGCGCACCGTCTCGACCCGGCTCAACCTCGAGATGGCCGCCACCCAGGAGATGGTGAAGATCGCCTACGAGGTGAAGCCCGACGTCGTGACGCTCGTGCCGGAGCGGCGCGAGGAGCTCACCACCGAGGGCGGCCTCGACGCCGTCGGCGGCCGCGACAACGTGCGCAAGGTCGTGAAGACGCTGCGCGACGCCGACATCAAGGTCTCGCTGTTCATCGATCCGGACCTCGATCAGGTGAAGGCGGCGCACCGCGCCGAGGCGTCCACGGTCGAGTTCCACACCGGGCGCTACTGCGACGCGCGGCTCGCCCCGGATCGCCGCAAGGAGCTCTCGCGGCTCGTGGACGCCTGCAAGGCGGCGTCGAAGCTGGGGCTCGAGGTGGCGGCGGGGCACGGACTCAACTACCAGAACGTGCTGCCGGTCGCGGCCATCCCCGAGATCGAGGAGCTCAACATCGGCCACTCGATCGTGGGGCGGGCGGTGCTGGTCGGCATGGAGCGCGCCGTCCGCGAGATGCGGGAGCTCATCGCGAAGGCGCGGCCGTAGGTTCGATCCGCTCGCCCTGAGCTGTCGGGCGGCGCGGGCGAGGGGAGGCGACGTGGTCCTCGGGCTCGGCATGGACGTCGTGGAGGTGGCGCGGATCGAGCGCGTCCTCGCGGGCCCTCCCGGCCGCGCGGACCGCTTCCTCGCGCGCTGCTTCACCCAGGGCGAGCGCGCCTACTGCGACGCCGCCCGCGACCGCGCGACGCGCTACGCCGCCCGCTTCGCCGCGAAGGAGGCGGCGTCGAAGGCGCTCGGCGCGCCCGCCGGGATCCGCTTCACCGACGTCGAGGTGGTCCGGGGTCAGGGCGCGCCCGCGCTGGCGCTCCGCGGCGTGGCCTGGGAGGCGGCGGAACGGCTCGGCGTGCGGCGCGTGCTCGTCACCCTCACCCACGACGGCGGGGTCGCCGCGGCGACCGTCGTGCTCGACGGGGAGGCGCGATGAGGCTCGTCGGCTCCGCGGAGATGCGGGCCATCGACCGCGCCGCCATCGACGCGTTCGGGGTGCCTTCGCTCGCGCTCATGGACCGCGCCGGGCGCGCGGTGGCGGAGGCGGCGCGCGCGCTCGCGGCGCCGGACGGCCGGTTCGTCGTGGTCTGCGGCGGCGGGAACAACGGCGGCGACGGCTACGTCGCGGCGCGGATCCTCCGCGCGGCGGGGCGCGACGCCAGGGTCCTCTCCCTCGTCGCGGCGGCCCGCCTCGCGGGGGACGCGCGCGCGACGCGCGACGAGGCGGAGCGCGCGGGCGTGCCCATCGACGAGGCGGGCGCGCTCGGCGGGCTCGACGCCGGGCCGGGCGACGTGGTGGTGGACGCGATCTTCGGCACCGGGCTCTCGCGCGCGCCCGAGGGCGCCTTCGCGCGGGCCATCGAGCGCGTCGACGCCGCGCGGGCCGCCGGCGCGCGCGTCCTCGCCGTCGACGTCCCCTCCGGCCTCTCCGCCGACACCGGCCGGCCGCTCGGGGCCTGCGTCCGCGCCGACCGGACCGTCACCTTCGCGTTCCAGAAGCGCGGGCTCGTCCTGCACCCCGGCCCGTCCTTCGCGGGCGAGGTGACCGTCGCCGACATCGGCATCCCGCAGGAGGCGGCCGGGCGCGTCGCGGTCCTGTGCGAGCTCCTCGAGGCGGACGGGGCCCGCGCGCTCCTGCCGCCGCGCAGGCCCGACGCGCACAAGGGCGACGCCGGGCGGCTCCTCGTCGTCGCCGGCTCGCCCGGCAAGACCGGCGCGGCGCACCTCGCGCTCACGGGCGCGCTCCGCGGCGGCGCCGGCCTCGTCACGCTCGCGGCGCGGGCGGAGGCGCTGGCGCTCGCCCTGTTCGGCCGCCCCGAGGCCATGAGCACGGCGGTGCCCGGGACGGGACCGCTCGGGCGCGCGGACCTCCAGGCGCTGCTCGCCGCGGCGAAGGGCGTGGACGCGCTCGCCATCGGCCCAGGCATCCCGCGCGGCGACGAGACGGGCGAGCTCCTGCGCGCGCTCCTCGAGCGCGCGCGGCTCCCGGCCGTGCTCGACGCCGACGCGCTGAACGCGCTCGCGGACGATCCCGTACGGCTCGCGGGCCTGGGCGTGCCGCTCGTGCTCACGCCGCATCCCGGCGAGATGGCGCGCCTGTGCGGGACGACGATCGAGGCGGTGCAGGCGGACCGCCTCGGCGTCGCCGCCGAGAAGGCGCGCGAGTGGCGCGCGACGATCGTGCTGAAGGGCGCGCGCACGGTGGTCGCGGACCCGGAGGGTCCGGCGGCGGTGATCCCGACCGGCAACGCCGGCATGGCCACGGGCGGGACGGGCGACGTGCTCGCGGGGCTCGTCGGCGCGCTGCTCGCGGGCGGCCTCGCGCCAGGCGCGGCGGCGCGCGTAGGCGCCTGGGTCCACGGGCGCGCGGGAGATCGGGTGGCGGCGCGACTCGGGCAGCGCGGGCTCCTGGCCGGCGACCTGGGCGAGGCGATCGGGGAGGTCTGGGCGGAGTGGGGACGATGACGGCGGAGCGGTTCACCGCGCGGCGGACGACGCGCTCGGCGCGCGCGACCTACGCGCTCGGGAGGAAGCTCGGCGGGCTCCTCCAGCCCGGCGACGTGGTGGCGCTCGTGGGCGAGCTCGGCGCGGGCAAGACCCAGCTCGTGCGCGGCGCCTGCGAAGGCGCGGAGGTCCCGGCGGAGGAGGTCTCGTCGCCGAGCTTCGCCATCGTCGCGACCTACCGCGGCAGGATCCCGGTGCACCACGCCGACCTCTACCGGATCGGCGACGAGGACGAGCTCTATGGGACCGGCTTCGGCGACCTCGTGGGCGGGGAGGGCGCGCTGCTCGTGGAGTGGGCGGACCGGATCCCTTCGGCGCTCTCCGCCGAGCGGCTCACTCTCACGCTGTCGCACGACGCGAAGGCGCCGTCGGTGCGGCACGTGGAGATCGAGGGCGTCGGAGCGCGGCACGCGGCGCTCGCGCGGGCGCTCGCGGGGCCAGGGCGGCGCACCCGCCGCGTCGCGAATGCAGCCGAGCCGCTCGCGCGCGTCAAGCCCGGGAAGTGATCCCAGGGCGCGCCTCGCTCACCGGCAGCGACGCAACGCGCGGCGGCGGCTTCAGCGGCCGGCCCGACGGCACCACCTGCTCACCCGCGCTGCGCGGCCACGGCGCGGCCCCCGGGCGCCGACCCGGGGGACCCGCGGCGGGCGAGCCGTCAGTACCAGAGATCGTCGCGGCGCACGCCTGCGCCCGGCCGCAGCCCCTGGTCGTCGAGATCCTGCGCGAGGTCGTTCCAGAGCGACTCCGCGAGCCCGGACAGCGCGCTGCGCTTGCGATCGAGGCTCATCGGGTCCGTGCGACCGCGGCCGGCCTGGAACTCCTGCGCGGCGCGGCGGAGGTACCCGGCGATGCGCCCGCTCCGCTCGGCGCGGGCGGCCTGCTCGGCCCGCTCCAGCTCGTCGAGGATCCTCGCTTCCACCCGCGCGACGAGGTCGGCGCTCCGGCGGACGCAGGCAGTGTCGAACTGGGCGAGCAGCCGGTCCACCTTCACCAGGAACGCGCTCACCTCCTCGTCGTCGCCCCCGCGCCCGGGCCGGCCTCCGCCCGAGCCGCCGGTGCGCTCATGCGCCAGCGCTGCGACCTCATCGTCGGCGATGGCCCCGCGGTAGACACGGACGTCGTCGAGCCGCCCCTCGAGCCCGGTCCCGAGCCGCGCGCGGGCCCCGGTCGCGTCGGGGCGGGCGCCGAGGAAGGCCGGGCCCTTCGAGCCCTCGAGCCGCTGGAGCGACGCCTCGGCCTCGACGGACCCGTCGAGGAAGATCGCTGCGCGCTCGCCATCGAAGGTGGCGGCGACGTGGACCCACTGGCCCTTGGCCACCGCGCGCGCGGTCCGCACGCCCTGCGCCCGCGAGCCGTACCCACCGCCGGGGATGGCGAGGGCCACCTTGCCGCCCGCGTCGATCCGCAGCTCGAGCCAGCGATCCCGTGGGCCCTCAGCGGACGAGATCTTCGAGAAGATCACCTGCTCGCGGTCGGTGCGGCCGGGCCGGACCCAGGCCGCGATGGTGAACCGATCGGGCTCGGTCCGCTGGCCGAGGTCCACGTAGTCCCTGCCGGAGAAGGCGAGCGAACCCTCTGGGTCGCCGCCGCGGTCCTCCGCCGGGCGTGCCTTGCCGACGATCTTGCCGTCGGCGCGGCCCTGCCGGTCGGCCGCGTCGCCGTCGAGCGGGTACCACGCCACCAGCGCGGCGGCGCGCGGCCCGCCACGGCCAGCAGCTCCGCGTCGCCGAGCGCGCGATCCCAGAAGTTCACGTCCTCGATGCCGCCCTGGAACGCGAAGGTTGGGCCCGCCGGCGTGCGACCGTCGCGGCCACCACCCTCGGGGCGCGCGCCGATGAAGGTCTCGGTGCGGGTCTGGGCGTACGCCACCTCGAGCGGAGCGCCGTCGCGGACACCATCCACCCAGAGCTGCGCTCGTCTGCCGTCGTAGGTCGCGGCCACGTGCACCCAGCGGCCGGGCTCGAGCGCGCGCTGCCCCTGCGCCGCGTCCCAGTCGCCACCGCCCGGGACGTGCAGGAAGAGCCGGCCGCCGGGGTCGAGGCGCAGCTCGAGGTTCTTCTCGTAGTGGCCCGGGAGGTTCCGGATCTTGGAGACGATCGCCATCACACGGTCGGTCGCGTCGGGCCGGATCCAGGCGGCGATGGTGAAGCGCGGGAGCTACAGCGCGTCGCCGAGGACGACCCATGCGCGCGCACCGTCGAACCAGAGCGCGCCCCGGGGCCGCCCATCGTGGCCCTCGAGCGGGCGCGCGCCGACCACGCGCGCCGGCCTCCGCGTGACGCGGTCCACGGCGTCGCCGTCGAGCGGGTACGACGCCACCAGGCCGCGATCGAGCTCGACTGAGACCGGGCTCGCGCTGGGCCGGCCGTAGGGATCGATCGACCGCGCCTGCGCCGTAGCGACGGCGGGCAGCACGAGGGCGAGGGCGAGAAGGGCGAGGGTGCGGGGTCGAAGCAGCATCGGGGCCTCCGGGTTGGGCGCGCAGGGTCGCAGGGGCTCGGGGCCGCCCGCAAGCGGTGGTTCGTACGACACCGGGGACTCCGGCGGCGCTCCGCGTATTCAGCCGCAGCGGGCTACTCGCGCGGCCGGGTGGCGGGCTCCGTGCGCAACGCGTCGAAACTCTTCGGGTTGGCACTCGGCTTCGAGGCACGCCGCCGCGTCCTCGAACACTCTGGGTCCGGCGAAGCCGAAGCCTGGAAAGGATCGCGCGTCGAGTCAGGTTCCGGTGGCCCACTCGAGCGCGTCGTCGAGCCGGTCCTGGCCGAAGAAGAGCTCGCCGCGCGTGACGAAGTCGGGCGCGCCGAAGAGGCCGAGCCGGGACGCCTCGGCCGTCCGGTCGCGGAGGGCCTGCTTCACCTCGGAGGACGACGCCCGCGCGACGAGGGCCTGCGGGTCCTGCCCGGCGTCCGCGAGGAGCGCCGCGACGACCGCGGGGTCCGCGATGTCCCGGTCCTCGGCGAAGTTCGCGCGGAAGACCGAGCGGAAGAAGTCGGGCGCCCACGGCTCGGCCGCGACGATGCAGCCGATCCGCGCGGCGAGCAGGCCGTTCCGGGGGAAGAGCGAGGGCCTCCGCCACGGGAGACCGTACTTCGCGCAGAGCCGCTCCACGTCGCGCCACATGTAGCGGCCGCGCACCGGGTAGGCGTTGAACGGGGAGTCCTTGATCCCGAGCTGCTCCGTGAAGATCGGACCGAGCAGGAACGGCCTCCACTCGACCGGAACGCCCGCGCGGGCGGCGAGCGGCTCGATCCGCAGCGCGGCGACGTACGAGTAGGTGCTCGCGAAGTCGAACCAGAACTGGAGGGGCGCGCTCGGCATGCGACGATCTTAGCGCGCCCCTGGCCTCCGGGGCCGGGGCCGGCTGGCCCCGTGTCGGACCCGCCTGCTACGTTGCACGTCCCTGAACGTATGTCCCGGCGTTACCAGCTCAAGTCCCAGGCCGCCCCGGCCCGCGCGCTCAACTACCAGGGCCTGCTCAACGACCAGCAGATCGCGGTCGTCGAGGCGGGCGAGGGGCCGATCCTCGTCGTGGCGGGAGCCGGCTCCGGCAAGACGCGCACGCTCACCTGGCGCGTGGCGCGGCTCCTCGCGGACGGCGTCTCGCCCGAGTCGATCCTCCTCCTCACCTTCACCAACAAGGCGGCGCAGGAGATGCTCCGGCGGGTCGGCGAGGTCTGCCGGCTCGACACGCGCCAGATCACCGGCGGCACGTTCCACCACGTCGCGCACCAGATCCTGCGCGAGCACGGCGGCGAGCTCGGCTACCAGAAGGGCTACTCGATCCTCGACCGCGAGGACTCGCGCGACGTCATGACCGCGGCGATCGCCGACTGCGGGCTCGCGGTGGGGGCCCGCCGCTTCCCCAAGGCGGACGTCCTCATCGACCTCGTCTCGATGGCGGTGAACACCCAGACGCCGCTCGCCGACGTCCTCGCCGACCGACGCCCGCAGTTCGTCCCGCTGACCGACGACGTCCTCCGCGTCGCGCGCCGCTACGCAGAGCGGAAGCACGAGCTCAACGCGATGGACTTCGACGATCTGCTCCTCAACTGGAAGATCCTGCTCGCCGAGCGCGAGACCGTCCGGCGCGCCGTCGCAGGCCGCTACGCCCACGTGCTCGTGGACGAGTACCAGGACACGAACCGGCTCCAGGGCGACGTCGTCGACCTCATCGCCGCCGGGCACCGGAACCTCTGCGTCGTCGGCGACGACGCGCAGAGCATCTACGCGTTCCGCGGCGCCCACTTCGCGAACATCCTCGAGTTCGAGAAGCGCTACCCCGACGCGCGCCGCTACGACCTCACCGTCAACTACCGCTCCACCCCGCAGATCCTGGGCCTCGCGAACGCCTCCATCGCCGCGAACGTGCGGCAGTTCGAGAAGGAGCTCACGAGCGTCCGCGCCGACGGCACGCTCCCGGCGGTCGTGCCCTGCCGCGAGGTCCAGCAGCAGGCCGCGTTCGTCGCGCAGCGGGTGCTCGAGCTCCGCGACGAGGGCATCCCGCTGCCGGAGATCGCGGTCCTCTACCGCGCGCACCACCACGCGATGGAGATCCAGTTCGAGCTCGCGCGGCGCGGCATCCCCTTCGTCGTGCGGAGCGGGGTGCGGTTCTTCGAGGCCGCGCACGTGAAGGACGTGCTCGCCCACCTGCGCTTCGTCCGCAACCCCGGCGACGAGCTCGCCCTCAAGCGCTGCCTCAAGATCACCCCCGGCGTCGGGACCGCCACCGCGGAGGCCGTCTGGAACGCGTTCCTCGGGCGGCGGCGGCGCGGGGCGGGCACGGTGGACGAGCTCCTCGCGCCGGACGTCGCCTCCCACGTGCCGCCCAAGGGGCGCACGGGGTACCGCAAGCTCGCGGAGCTCCTGCGGGCGCTCTCGCGCAAGCCCACCGCCGACCTGCCGGGCGAGGCGATCGAGAAGGTCATCGAGGGCGGCTACGAGGAGTACCTCCGCGCCGAGTTCCTGAACGCCGACTCGCGCGTGGAGGACCTCCGCCAGCTCGCCGAGTACGCGCGCGGCTACGAGGACACCGAGACCTTCCTCGCCGAGATCTCGCTCCTCACCGAGCTCACCGCCGAGACGGTCTCGGAGGGCGGCGAGCCGGACGAGAAGATGATCCTCTCGTCGGTGCACCAGGCGAAGGGGCTCGAGTGGCGGGCGGTGTTCGTGGTGTGGCTCTCCGACGGGAGGTTCCCGTCGGCGCAGGCGCTCAAGGATCGCGACGGGGAGGAGGAGGAGCGGCGCCTGTTCTACGTCGCGTGCACCCGCGCCAAGGACGAGCTGTACCTCACGTACCCCATCCTCGCCGCGCCGCGCGACCGCGAGCGCGTCGTCATGAAGGCCTCGCGCTTCGTCGAGGAGCTCCCCGGCGAGCCGGAGCTGTTCGAGCGCTGGCAGCTCGACGAGCCGGGGGGCGGCGCGCCCGCGCTCGGCGCCGCGCCGCCGCCGCCCGGGCAGCTCCCGCCGCGCGACCCGCGCGTCGTGCCGGCGCTCTTCGGCGCGCCGGATCCCGGCGACGCGCCGCGCCTCGGCGCGCGCGGGAGCGCCGCGCGCGAGCTGCCGGCCGCGAACGACGGCGTCGAGGACGGGGACGGGGACGACGTGCCGTTCTAGATTCGTGCTAAGGATCCGGGCACATGGCCGCCCGCGAGAAGCCCGTCCTCGGCATCGATCTCGGCACGACCAACGCCTGCGTCGCGCACGTCCGCAGCCGGCTCCCCAAGGTGGTCCCGACCGACCGCGGCAACCTCATCCTGCCCACGGTCGTGGCGCTCTCGGACAATGCCGACTTCCTCGTCGGCGCCGTGGCGAAGGACCAGCTCGTCACGAACCCGAAGAACACCATCTACGGCGCGAAGCGGCTCATCGGGCGCAAGTGGAGCTCCAAGGTCGTCCAGGAGCTGCGCAACTACTATTCGTACGACATCGTCGAGGGGCCGAACGGCGACGCGGCGGTGACGCTGGGGGGCAAGATCCTCACGCTCCCCGAGATCTCCGCGATGGTGCTCGCGCACATCAAGAAGATCGCCGGCCAGTTCCTGCAGAAGGACATCGACGAGGCGGTCATCTCGGTGCCGGCCTATTACTCCGACGCCCAGCGCCAGGCGGTGCGCGAGGCCGGACGGCTGGCCGGGTTCGAGGTGAGACGGATCGTGAACGAGCCGACCGCGGCCGCGCTCGCGTACGGGTTCGGGCGCGCGCTCGACCAGAAGATCCTGGTCTACGACCTCGGCGGCGGGACGTTCGACGTCTCGGTGCTCCAGCTCCAGGGCAACGTCTTCGAGGTGCTGGCGACCGGCGGCGACACGTTCCTCGGCGGCGTGGACTTCGACAACCGCATCATCGACTACGTCCTCGAGGACTTCTGGCGGCAGCACAAGATCGACCTCGCCGGCTCGCCCATCGCGATGCAGCGGGTCAAGAAGGGCGCCGAGGCGGCGAAGATCGACCTGTCGCTCATCCCGAACGTCACGATCGACCTGCCCTACATCGAGGAGAAGAAGGGGCGCCCGCTCGACGTCCGCGTGCCGCTCTCCCGCCAGCAGCTCGACGACCTCACGATGGACCTCGTCGACCGCACCTTCGAGCTGTGCGACCAGGTGCTCGCCGACAAGCGGCTCCGCCCGCAGGACATCGACGAGATCATCCTCGTCGGCGGGCAGAGCCGGATGCCGCTCGTCCAGCAGAAGATCCAGCAGCACTTCGGCAAGCCGGCGCGCAAGGGCGTCCACCCCGACGAGTGCGTCGCGCTCGGCGCGGCGATCCTGGGCGACTCCCTCGGCCAGATCGACTCGGTGACGCTCGTGGACGTGCTGTCGATGCCCATCGGCATCGCCACGCCGCAGAACCTGTTCCGCCGGGTGCTCGAGAAGAACACCACCATCCCCGCCTCGAAGAGCTTCCGCCTCCCGCCGCCGCGCGAGCCGGGGAAGCCCATCGAGATCGACATCTACCAGGGCGACTCGGACCACGTGGTGGACGACGAGTTCCTCGGCTCGATCCGGCTGCCCGCGGCGGCGACGGGCCGGCGCATCGACTTCAGGCTCGACGAGGAGTGCCTGCTCAAGGTGAGCTTCGACGATCCGGTGAAGGGCATGACCGAGCTCGAGCTCGCGACGCGCGACACGCCCGAGGCGATCCGGCGCGCGCTCGCCGAGGACGCGCGCGGGCGGGCGGCGGGGGAGGGCGGTCGCGCCGCCGAGGGCGACGCGGGCGAGCGCCGCGGCGGCATCTTCGGGTGGCTGAAGCGGGGCTAGCGATGCGCTTCGGATCTCGCGAGTGGATCGACGCGGTCGCCGCCGCGCTCAACCGGCAGCCGGACCTCGCGAGGGCGCTCGCCGGGCTCGGCGCCGACGCCGCCTTCGTGGTCGAGGCGGAGAGGCCCGCCTGGAAGGCGGACGTGGCGGCCTACGCGCGCCACGCGCGCGGGCAGATCGTGGAGTGGCGTCTGCTCGAGGATCCCGACGATCTCCTCGAGCTCGAGCCCGCCTACGTCGTGCGCGCGCCCTACGGCACATGGAAGGGGCTCTTCAACGGGGGCGACCCCGTGAAGGCCGCGATCTCCGGCCGCGTCCGGGTCGAAGGTGACCTCGAGGCGCTGGTGCGGCGGAGCGGATTCCGTTACGTGGTCGATGCGGCGCTCTGCGCCGTCGTGACCGAGTTCCCCTGAGGAGGCGGAGACGGATGGCGCGCAAGGGCTTCGCAGAGCGGCTCCTCGAGACGGGGACCCGGCTCGTCACCCAGGCGACGGAGGCGGTCCTCAAGGACCCGCGCGGCCAGGAGGCCGTGGCGCGCGCCGTGGGCGCCGCGCAGCGCGGTCGCAAGCGGCTCGAGGAGGCGCAGACCCGCTTCATGAAGGCCGCGGGCGTGCCCGGCCGGCAGGATTACCAGGAGCTCGCGAAGCAGCTCGCCCGCATCAAGCGCAAGGCGCGGGAGCTCTCGCACCGGCTCGACGAGCCGGGTCGGCCGGGCGACGGACCGGACGGTCCCACGACGCATTGAGCTCGTTGACACGACCCGGGACCGACGGCATACTCCGCCGCCTCGTTGCACCGGGGCGCTTAGCTCAGCGGTAGAGCACAGCCTTCACACGGCTGGGGTCGCAGGTTCGAAACCTGCAGCGCCCACAAGAAGATCGAGGGGTTGGCGGAGACGCCAGCCCCTTTCCCTTTTCTGGAGGGTCGCCTCGGGCGCCTACCCGCCGGGAAACCCCGCGTCCTCTCGGCAGCGACGATCCGCGGCTGCCGAGCGTGGCCGTGCGTCACCCAGGGTGACCTCCGGGGGCCGGACGGGCCATCGCCGGCAGGACGCTCGCGGGGCTGCGCGCACCGAGGCGCCCTGCTACAGGGTGAGTTGCGGCGCGCGGCGCACGACGCGTCCGCCCCGCGCCAGGAGGCCGCCATGGCGGACGTCGCGTATCGCCCGGAGATCGTCATCGAGCGGCTCGCGGGCTCGATCCGGAGAGCCCACCTCCCTGCCGAGCCCGAGCCCGTGCTCTTCGGGACCCACGGCGCGGTCGCGGAGCACTACGGTAGGGCGCCCGGCACGTTCGAGCCCCATGCGACGACGCTCGACTACGTCATCGGCGCCACCGGCGGCTGACTGCTCGGCACCTTCGGAGGCGCGCTGGAGGCGCGCCAGATCCCGGCCACCGGCGACAGGCTCCGTGCGCGGGTCACGGGCGAGGTCGAGCTCGAGGAGCGCGTGCTCGTCATCCGGCGCATCCACGTGGTCCTGGAGCTGAAAGGGAGCGCCGAGCAGCGGGAGACCGCCGAGCGCGTGCACGGCTTCTTCGCGGACGCGTGCCCCCTGTACCGCACGCTCCGGAGCGCCATCGCCATCACGACCGAGCTCGCCCTTCTCGGTCGGCTAGAGCGCCTGCCCGTCGCCCCCCGGGTCGCGCCCCGCGCACGATCACAGCTCGTACTCGCGGGCGACGAGGCCTTGCAGCCTGCGCGCCTGCCGGAACGCCTCCTTGAGGACGTGGCGGTCGAGGTCGTTGAGCTCCCTCGGGTCCACCCGGTTCGCGCCCTCGCCCGGCGCGTGCGTCGCCTGGTTTCGCAGGCGGAGCAGGTGGATGAAGTAGAAGGCGTCGACGAGGGCGGCGACGCTGCCGGAGCCGAGGTGCCCGGCGTCCGCGACCGCACGGAGGCGCTCGGCGCTGCTCGTGTGCGGGATGCGGTGGGCGAGCGCGAGGATGCGCGCGGCGTCCACGAACGGTCGCGAGCCGTAGGTCTTGAGCTCGAGCGTGTGGGGGAAGTCCTTCGCCCGGTTGTCGAAGACGAAGTCGCGGAGCGTGCCGAGCGGCGGCTGGCACGTGAGCGCGTTCTCGGCCAGGACGCGCAGGAAGAGCGGCCGCTCCGCAGTCTCGGCGAGGAGCCACTCCCGGAGCTGCTCCGCGAGGCGGTCGGCCCCGTGGATCGGCCTGAGGTCGAAGAAGACGGAGGCGTGGAGGAGCGCCTGCGCCTGCGGCTCGTGGATCCAGCGCCCGAAGGCGCGCCGCCACTCGTCGAGGGTGAGGCACCACTGCGGGTTGCCCGCCATGATGCCCCCCTTGCAGAGGGGGAAGCCGCAGGCGTCGAGCTTCTCGTTCACCGCCCGCGCGAACGGGACGAGCGCCGCGCGGACCTCCGCGGCGTCCGCCTCCTCGGCCTCGAAGACGAGGCCGTTGTCCTGGTCGGTGCTGAACGTCTGCTCGAGGCGGCCCTCCGACCCGAGGGCGATCCAGCAGAACGGCACCGGCGGCAGGTCGTGCTCGTCGATCGTCAGGTCGATGATCCGGATGGTGAGCAGATCGGTGAGCGTCGAGGTGAAGTGGGTGAGCAGCTCCGCGCCGACGCCCTGGGCCACGAGGCCGATCGCCAGGTGCCGGATCTCCGCCGCCGCGCCGCGGAGCGCGGCGAGGTCCTTCGCCGCGGCGATCTCGCCGCTCACCTCGCCGAGGCCGACCCGCTGGAGCCCGAAGAGATCGTCCCGCGACACGACGCCGGCGAGCCGCCCCTCGCCGTCCACCACCACGACGTGTCCCATGGCGTTCCGGGCCATCAGCAGCGCGGCCTGGTGCGCGGTCGCCTGGGGCCGGAGCGTGACGAGGCCGCCCGTCATCGCCGCGGCGATCGGCTGCTGCAGGTCGCCGCCGGGCAGCGTGACGCGCCGGAGGAGGTCGCGCAGGGTGAAGATGCCGAGTGGGACGTCTCCCGTCCGGTCCGTCACCACGATGGAGTCGATGCGCGTCCGCTCCATGCGCTCGAGCGCCACCCGGAGGGTCGCGTCGAGCGGCACCGTCACCGCGGGGCGGCGGATGATCGCCGCCAGCGGGCTGAACATCGACAGCGTCGCGCGTCGCCCCTCGGTCCCCACGGTCGCTCCTCCGTCGCTCGCGCGAGGCTCAGCGCCGGACGCCGAGCAGGTCCTTCATCTGCGCCAGGAGCTCCTTCGTGGAGAACGGCTTCGTCACGTACGCGTCGGCGCCGGCCCGGAGCCCCCGGGCCACCTCGGTGTCGCGGCCCCTGGCGGTGAGCATGAGGATCTTCGTCCCCCGCCACCGCGGGTCGGCGCGGATGCGCTCGCACACCTCGAAGCCGTTCAGCTTGGGCAGCATCACGTCGAGCACCACCAGGTCGGGCGCCGCCGCCATCGCCTCGAGCGCCGCCTCGCCGTCCGGGGCGACCGCCGTCTCGTAGCCCTCGCGCTGCAGGAGGTACTCGAGCGAGATGACGATGCTCGGCTCGTCGTCCACGATCAGCACGCGCTTGCTCATCGCCCGACCTCCTTCCGCTCCGCCACGCGCGGAGCCTCGCCGGCGGCGCGGGCGCCCGCGTCGAGCGGCAGCACGAACGAGAACGTCGCGCCGTGGCCGGGCTCGCTCTCGACCCAGAGCCGTCCCCCGAAGTGCTCGACGATCCTGCGGCTGATGGGCAGGCCGAGGCCCGTCCCGCGGGGCTTGCCGGTCAGCGTGTCGCTCACCTGCCGGAACTTCTCGAAGATGAGCTCCTGGTCGGCCGCGCCGATCCCGGGGCCGCTGTCCTGCACGTCCACCCGCACGCCGTCCGGCGCCGGCGCGAGCCGGACCTCCACGCGGCCGCCGCGCGGGCAGAACTTCACCGCGTTCGACAGGAGGTTCATGAGCACCTGCACGAGGCGGTCGCGGTCGGCGCGGACGCGCGGCGCCGGCGCGAACGAAACCGTGAGCTCGACGCCGCTGTCGCGGAACAGCTGGCTCGTCGCGTCGACCGAGTCCTGGATGGCCTCCTGCACGTCGAGCTCGGAGGTGTGCCACTCCGCGCTGCCCGACTCGATCTTCGCCATGTCGAGGAGCTGGTTGATGAGGCGGGTGAGCCGCTCGGTCTCCTTGACGATGATGGCGAGGAAGCGCGAGCGGTCGGCGAGGTTCGTGCGGGGATCCTCCCTGAGGATCTCGGAGAAGGCGCGGATCGACGTGAGCGGCGTCCGGAGCTCGTGGGTGACGCTGGACATGAACTCGTCCTTCATCCGGTCGAGCTCCTGGAGCTGGGCGTTCGCCGCGCGCAGCTCGGCGGTCGCGGTCTCGAGCTCGCGCGACTTCTGCTCGAGCTCGCGGCTGTAGGCGCGCACCTGCGACGCCTCGTCGAGGATGTCCATCACCTCGTCGATCGAGACCGGCTCCTCCTGCACCACGGAGGCGACGAGGACGCGCGCCGAGGCGCCCCCGATCGCGCCGGCGAGCTGGGTCTCGGCGAAGTGGACGAGATCGGCGTCGGCGGGCAGGGCGTCGAGCGACGCGCACCCGCGTCGCCGCGCGTAGGCGAGGAAGGCCTCCCTCGCGCGGTCCGGTCCGAGGAACCGCCCGGTGAGGGGGAGCAGATCCTGCACCGAGGCGCTGCCGCGCCAGAAGCGGGACCGGTCGAAGGCGTGGGTGCGCTCGAAGACGTCGACGAACAGGGTCGCCTGGCTCGTCTCGGCGACGCCGGGCCGGCTCGCGACCGACACGCCCACGTAGAGGCCGATGTTCGCGAGCATGCTCCAGAACAGGGCGTGCGGGATCTCGTCCATGCCCACGAGCCCGAACAGCTCCTGGGGCCGGAGCAGGGCGAGGCCGAAGAGCCCGTCGGTGAGGAAGCGCGCGGGCAGCCACCCCGACTTGGCGAAGGACGGGAGGAGCAGGGTGTAGGCCCAGACGACGAACCCGCCGGAGAGCCCGGCGATCGCGCCGGAGCGGGTGCCGCCGCGCCAGTAGATGCCGCCGAGGATCGCCGGCGCGAACTGGGCGACCGCCGCGAAGGAGATGAGGCCGATCGCGACGAGGGCGTACGCGTCGCCCGCGACGCGGAAGTAGACGTAGCCGAGGAGGAGGATCGCCCCGATCGCCAGCCGGCGGATCGAGAGCAAGAGGCCCGAGACGTCGCGCCACGCGTTGAGGCGCAGGGACTTCAGCCGCAGCAGCACCGGCATGACGAGGTCGTTGCAGACCATGGTGGAGAGCGCGATCGTCTCCACGATCACCATCCCGGTGCCGGCGGAGAGACCGCCGATGAACACGAAGAGCGTCAGCGCCTCCTTCTGCTGGGAGATCGGCAGGGTGAGCACGAAGGTGTCCGCGTCCACGCCCGCCTCAGCGAGGAGGGAGAGCCCGCCGATGGCGACCGGCAGGACGAAGACGTTGATGAGCAGGAGGTACAGCGGGAAGAGCCAGATCGCCTTGCCGAGGTGGTCCTCGTCCACGTTCTCGACGACGGTGATCTGGAACTGCCGCGGCAGGAACATGATCGACAGCATCGACAGGAGCGTCAGGAACGCCCAGGTCACGTAGCTGCCGCTCGTGCTCGGCACGGTGAGGAGCCCGCGCAGCTCCGGCGTGCGCTCGGCGAGCCGGAAGACCTCGCCGAAGCCGCGGTACATGCCGAACGTCACGAACGCCCCGACGACCAGGAACGCGAGCAGCTTCACGACCGACTCGAAGGCGATGGCCGCCACGAGCCCCTCGTGGCGCTCGGTGGCGTCGAGGTGGCGGGTGCCGAACAGGATCGTGAAGGCGGCCAGCATGAGCGCGATGTAGAGGGCGCTGTCCTGCAGGAACGGCTGCGCCTGCGCCTTGCCCGGCATGACGATGCCCGGATAGTGCAGGAGGATCGTGAAGCTGCCGGAGATCGCCTTGAGCTGGAGCGAGATGTAGGGGATGACGCCGAGCACGGCGATGATCGTCACGAGCCCGCCGAGCAGCTGGCTCTTGCCGTAGCGCGAGGCGACGAAGTCGGCGATCGAGGTGATGCGGTAGGCCTTGCTGATGCGGAGGATCTTCCGCATCACGTACCACCACAGCGGCACCATGAGCGTCGGCCCGAGGTAGACGGGGAGGAAGCCGACGCCGCTCGACGCCGCGCGGCCCACGCTGCCGTAGAACGTCCAGGTGGTGCAGTACACCGCGAGCGACAGGGCGTAGATGTACGGGTTCGCGATGAGCGACCGGCCGGCGGCGGCGCGCCGGTCGCCGTAGTACGCGATCGCGAACAGCACGCCGAGGTAGGCGAACGAGGCGACGCCGATCACCCAGCGCTGGAGCATGGGCCCCGCTCCTAGACCCGCGCCCGCTCGATGACGAGCGCCATGAGGAGGATGATCAGGATCCACACCGCGAACACGTAGGCGTAGAGCAGGGGGATCCCGGCGAGCTCGCCGGGACGCGCGAAGAGGAAGAGGATCGGGTAGTTCAGCAGCGCGCCGCCCATCAGGAAGATGGCGACCAGGCGCGGCCCCGTCGTGCCCGAGCGGCTCATCGCGCCTCCGACCGCAGGTCGAGGTGCACTATAGCGCGCTCCTCGCGGCCCATGCGGGACGGCCCGGATCGCTCGGACGGCATTCGAATGCGACGGACGAGCAAAGGGCGCCCCCGTTCGTGCGAGGCGCCCTCACCGCGGGGCTTTTCGAGCAGGCTACTTGAGCTCGATGGTGGCGCCGTTCACGAGCCGCACTTCCTCGACCGTGAACGCGGCCTTCCCGATGAGCGCCTGGGCGTTCGCGAGGCCGGTCGTGGAGGTCGTCGTGCGGGCCTGGACCGTGATGGTGTGGTAGCCGACGTCCACGTTCGCGGCGCCGAAGAAGAACGCGTGGGCCGCCTCGGTGTCGAGCACGAGCTGGAGGATCTCGTCCTGATACGCGCAGCCGTCGAGCGCGACGGTGCCGTCGGCGAGGATCTGGCAGCTGAAGCCGTCGAACTGCGCCATCAGGTACTGGCGCCGGCGATCGAACGTCACCTCGTTGGGCGCCGCCTCGTTGCCGTCGACCAGCACGCGGACCTCGATCTTCGCCTCGGCCTCGGCCTCGCTCTTGCGGTACTGGCTGCTCGCCACCGTGGTGTCGGTGAACAGCGAGGTGACGAGCGACACGCCGAACATGAGGTCCTTCTGGGACGACGTGTGGATGCTGCCCGTCATGAGGGTCTGCCACTCACCGGCGCCGGCGGCCGCCGCCTTCGGCAGCGCCTTCAGCACTCCCATCCCCATGTCGACCTTGGCGGACTGCGCATACGCAGTTCCGGAGAGCACGACGAACGCCACGAGCAGCTTGCTGAGGAGCTTCATCTGATTCCCCTGTCCTGGAAGAGGCGGCCTTGATGGCGCGCAGGGGGGGAGTTAGGCAGGCGAGCCATCGCCCGGTATCCCGCCGTCCATGGACCAGGCGACGGGTTCCACCGTAGGTGACGACCCCTACGGCGCGTGCAACGTGTCGAATGCAGCGGAGATTCCGGGATGGTCCGCACAACCCGTGATAACGACTGTGCGTGAAACCCGGTCGCACCCGCTGTGACGACCCCCTGCACGGCCACGGCGGGGAGGTGACCGCAAGCCTGCTTTCTTGAGGCCGCCACGCCGGGCTGACACCAGGGGAGCAGCCGCTCGCACGCGGAGCGCGCGCGCGGGTCACGGCTGCGTTATGGTGCGCCCGCTCGGGGCTCAGGCCCGGGCGGAGGGCGACATGCACGCGGAGAGCGTCGAGAGCTGGCGGCACGAGCACGCCTTCGTCGGGCAGGAGCCGGCGCGCGCCGAGCGGCGCACCCGCTGGGTGGTCGGGCTCACGCTCGCGATGATGGTCGCGGAGATCGCCGCCGGGATGCTGTTCCGGTCGATGGCGCTCCTCGCGGACGGCTGGCACATGGGAACGCACGCGGCGGCCCTCTCGGTCGCCGCGTTCGCCTACGCCTACGCACGAAGGCACGCCGCCGACCCGCGTTACACCTTCGGCACCGGCAAGGTCGGCGCCCTGGGCGGGTTCGCGAGCGCGGTGGGGCTCGCGGTCATCGCGTTCCTCGTGCTCGCCGAGAGCTCCGTCCGGCTCGCCTCGCCGGTCTCGATCCGCTTCGATCAGGCGATCCTGGTCGCCTGCATCGGCCTCGCCGTGAACCTCTTCTGTGCGTTCCTCCTGCGCGAGGACCACGGGCACGACCACGGCCATGCCCACGATCACGACCACGATCAGGATCACGAGGAGGACCCCGCGCACGACCACCCCGGCCCCGGGGATCCCGGCGCGGGGCACGCCCACGCGTCCCGCCACGGCCACCGAGACCACAACCTCCGCGCTGCCTACCTCCACGTGCTCGCCGACGCGCTCACCTCCGTGTTCGCGATCGTGGCGCTCCTCGCGGGCAAGACGCTCGGCTGGACCTGGATGGATCCGGTGATGGGCATCGTCGGTGCGCTGGTCATCGCCCGCTGGTCCGTGGGGCTCCTGCGGGACACCTCCGCCGTGCTGCTCGACGCGGAGGTGGCGCCCGGACGTCGCGAGGAGATCCGTTCGGCGCTCGAGGAGGGCGGCGATCGGCTCGCGGATCTGCATGTCTGGCGCGTCGGCCCGCGCCACCTCGGGGCGATCGTCTCGGTCGTGACCGAGGACCCGCGCCCCCCGGCCGCCTACAAGCAGCGGCTCGCGCGCTTCCCGGATCTCGCGCACGTCACCGTCGAGGTGCACCGCTGCGAGGCGGGCGGCTCGCGCGGCGCGGCCTGACCGCCGTCCTCGATCGCGGCCGCCTCGGCTCAGAACGTCCGGCTCTGACCGCCGTCCACCACCCAGCACGCACCGTTCACCCAGCTCGCGCGCTGCGACAAGAGGAAGGCCACGACCGCGGCGACCTCCTCGGGACGCCCGAAGCGCCCGCCCGGGATCTCGCGGCGCACGAACTCGGCGATGCCCTCCGGGTCGGCCAGCCGGCGGCGCTCCCAGCCGCCGCCGGGGAACTCGATCGAGCCGGGCGCGACCGCGTTCACGCGGATCCCGTCCGCGGCGACCTCTCCGGCGAGGGCCTTCGCGAGGCTCAGCTCCGCGGCCTTCGCGATGTTGTAGGAAGGCCCGCCCCCGGCCTCGCGTCCCCAGATCGACGCGATCATCACGATCGCGCCGCCGCCGCGGCGCCGCAGCTCGGGGATGACCCGCAGGCTCGCGCGCAGCGCGGGGAAGAGGTTCCGGTCGAGCACCGCGCGGAAGTCCGCCTCGTCCGCCTCGGCCAGGCGGCGCGCGCCCGAGCCGCCCACGTTGTTCACGAGCAGATCCACGCCCCCCAGGCGCTCCGCCGCCGCCCGGACGAGGGCGTCGACCCCCTCCGCCGTGGTCAGATCGCAGGGGAGGGCGAGGTGCGGCCCGGGTCCCTCGGCCTCGAGCGCGCGCAGCGTCTCGCCGAGCGCGGCCTCCCCCCGCGCGCCGATCGCGACGCGCGCTCCCTCGCGTGCGAGCTCGACGGCGATGGCGCGCCCGATCCCGCGGCTACCGCCGGTCACGATCGCGATCTTCCCGCTGAGGCCGAGGTCCATGGCGCGAGTGTAGCGCGGCTCGAGTCCCGCTCGCCTCGCGCGCGGCCGGGCGCGTCGGCGCGCCACCGCGATCGCGCACGGCGTGCCGAGCAGCGCGCCCTCGGTCCTCAGTGCTCGAACGGCGCGAGCGGGTGGCGCACGATGGTGAGCAGCGCGTCCGGCGGCGTGGGCGGACCGTTCAGGTAGATCTCGTGGATCGGAGGGGCGAGGCGGCGCCCCTCCTCCTGCGCCGCGGCCTCGAGGCGCGCGACGGCCGGGCCCACGGCGTCGTAGCGCCCGCGGTGGAGCGTCTGCAGGCACTCACCCTCGGAGAGCTCCTGGATGCGGACGTCGCGCGCGAGCGGCGACGCCTCGGCGACGGCGGCAGCGGCCTCGGCCAGCGCGACGCGTCCGGGCGCGGCGTCGGCGAGGCGCAGGAGCAGCTCCCACGTGAACGTCCCCCGCGTGACGTCGGGGGTCCACCAGAGCGCCTCGAGGAACCCGGGCTCGGTCGGGACACCGCGGCGCGCCAGCTCGCCGGCCACCGCGAACAACGCGGCCACGTCCGCCTGGAAGGCGCCGCCTCCGGGCTCGCCCCGCCCGACCTTGGCGAGGTACCGCGCCGGCTCGACGGTCACGAGGCGCGGCGCCTCCGCTGCGGCGTATTCGCCGCGACCGGTCAGCGGCGGCTCGGCCGCGTGCGCTCCCTCCATGACCACCTCCCAGGCTCTGGGGGAAACAACGCGCACGCTCGGGCGAGGACGCAAGCCCGCGCCGCACGAGCTCGCGGAGGGAGCAGCTGCGTCAGGGCCCGCGCACCGGCCCCGCCGCCTGGCGCTCCCCGCCCGCTCAGGTGTTCGGCGTGAGCGCCGGGAGCTCGCAGCGCGAGTCCTGGGACCTTTCTCGCTCGCGCAGCCGGCGCCGGCACTCGGCGCAGGTGACCGTCTCCTGGAGGATCGTGCACCAGCGTGCCTCGACTGCTCCGCACAGCGCCGCGTTCTTCGCAACGAAGTGGATGCGGTCCATGGTTCCTCCGGAATCGGGTTACGGCGGACCGGGTCGCGGAACCAACGCTTGCGAGTATTCGCGCAGAACCTCCGACCCGGGAGTCCCACGATCCCGGTCGTAGGCCGCTGTGTGGGGCGGTGTTCTTCTCGTGATCTCGCGCCCCTGGCCCTGCGACGGCCCGTCCGCGGCGCGAGGCCGCGTTGGACTGAGGGTGAATCGTCAGGCGGTCGCGCCCGGCTCAAGGTCCTCGGCCGACCACGCCAGCGCGAGGGGGAGCCCGGCGGCGACCTCGTCCTCGAGCACCTCGAGCCCGAAGCCGGAGAGCAGGCGGGCGTGATCTGAGCTGCCCGGCAGGAAGGCGATCTGCTTCGTTCGCCAGCACTGCCGGCTGAACGTCGCGAGGATGCTCGCGGCGAACTCGAACGCCTCCTCGGCGTGCGTGAGGTCGACCACGAAGCGCGTGGCCTCCGACTCCTCCATGGCGAGGCGCAGCGCCCAGGCCGACGCGCCGTCGAACGCGCCGTGGACCGCCAGCACGACCGCGTCCCCCGCCTGCCATCGAACGATCGCTGCGCCCGTCATCTCGAAGGAACGTTAGGCACTCGCTGCGCGGCGCAAGGGGAGAATTTGCACTATGCTCCGCGTCCCTTGTCGGCACGCGACCCCATCGCCATCCTCTTCGACCTCGACGGCACGCTCGTCGACACCGTCCCCTTCATCCTCGCCTCGGTCCGGCATGCGTTCGAGGGCTACGGCCTCTGCCCGACCGACGCCCAGTGGATCGCAGGAATCGGCACCCCGCTCAGGGCGCAGGTCGCCTCGTTCGTGCGCCGCCCGGAGGACGTGGACCCCCTGGTGGCGCGCTACCGCGAGTTCTGGGTCGAGAATCACGACCGGATGACGCGTGCCTTCCCCGGGGCGCTCCAGGTGGTCGAGTCGCTCGCGGCGAGCGGGCACCCGATCGGCGTGGTGACGGCCAAGACCGAGGAGGGTGCGCTGAGGACCCTCCGCCACACCGGCCTCCTGCGGTACATGCAGGCGATCGTGGGCGCCGACACCTGCGCGCGGTGCAAGCCGGATCCCGAGCCGGTGCACGTCGCGCTCGCGCGGCTCGAGCGGTCCCCGACGCAGGCGATCCTCGTCGGGGACTCGCCACATGACATCGTCGCGGCGCGCGCCGCGGGGGTGAGGGCTTACGGGGTCCTCCACGGTGCGTGCGATGGCCCGCGGCTCCTCGCCGCGGGTGCCCTGGCGCTGCTCGAGGATCTCGCCCCGCTGCCGGCCCTCGCCGCGGCGGCCGGCCATTAGCCGTCGCCGGGAGCGACGGCTCGCACCCCACCGGGCGCAGCAGCTCCTCACCCACCCGCGCGCACGCCGGGCTACGCTCCCGCGGGGCGGCCGTCCCGCGGCACGAACGCGCGCGCGGCTCCGCTGGACGGAGGACACGATGGTGGACGCTACCGAGGCGACGCGCCGGACCGGCTTCGCGAAGGAGTTCCGGGAGTTCCTGCTCAAGCAGAACGTGGTCGCCCTGGCCGCGGGCGTGGTGATCGGCGCGGCGATCGGGAAGGTCGTCTCCGGGATCGTCGAGCTCGTGGTGATGCCGATCGTCGGGCTCCTGCTGCCGGGGCAGAACGAGTGGCGGCAGATGAAGCTCGAGCTCGGTCGCGGGAACGCGATCGGCTACGGCGAGGTGCTCGGCAGGCTGCTCGAGTTCGGCGTCATCGCGCTCGTCGTGTTCCTCGTCCTGAAGGCGTTCGTCCGCGCGCCACCGCCCGCCGCGCCGTCGCCGACGAAGGCCTGCCCGCAGTGCCTCGAGACGATCCCCGCCGCCGCGCGCCGGTGCCGCGCCTGCACCTCCGAGGTCTGAACGAAGCCGGCGCGCGAGAGCGCGGCGAGGCCTCTGCGCCGTGGTAAGAGTCGAGGATGCGCATCGCCTACCTCGGCCCTCCCGGCACGTTCAGCGAGGAGGCCGTCTCGCGCTGCGACCTCGTCCGCGGCGGCGAGGCGATCCCTCGGCCCACCTTCGCCGACGCCTACCACGCGCTCCGCCGGGGCGAGGTCGACGGCGCGCTCCTCCCCATCGAGAACTCGATCGAGGGGAGCGTCGGCGCGACGCTGGATCTCCTCGTGCACGAGCCCGGGCCGCTCATCCGCCGCGAGCTGCTCCTGCCCGTCCGCCAGCACCTCCTCGCGCGCCCCGGCACGCGGCTCGAGGAGGTCCGCCGCGTGCTCTCGCACCCCCAGCCGTTCGGGCAGTGCAGCCGCTTCCTCGGCGAGCGGCTCCCGGGCGTGACGCTCGAGCCGACCCACTCCACCGCGGAGGCGGCGCGAAAGGTCGGGGCGGGAGAGGCGGGCGCGGGCGCGGCCGCCATCGGCTCGCGCGCGGCCGCCGCTCGCTACGGGCTCGAGCTGCTCGCCGAGTCGATCCAGGACGTGGACGAGAACTTCACCCGGTTCGTCCTGCTCGCGCAGGCCGACGAGGCGCCGACCGGCGCCGACCGCACCAGCATCGCCTTCACGCTCGACCGGGATCGGCCGGGCGGGCTGTACGAGGTCCTCGGCGAGCTCGCGAGCCGCGGGATCAACCTCTCCAAGGTCGAGAGCCGCCCGATGAAGCAGGCCCTCGGGCACTACGTCTTCTTCCTGGACTTCGAGGCGCACCGGCTCGACGCCGCGGGCGCGGAGGCGCTCGCCGGGGTCCGCGCGCGCGTGCACCGGCTCTGGCTCCTCGGGTCGTACCCGCGCGGCGGGACCCCGTAGCCCGTTCGCCTACGCGATCGCGCGCCAGCTCGCCGCGACCGCGCGGAGGTGATCGCCCGTCGCGCCGCAGCAGCCGCCCGCGAGCGCCGCCCCAGCGCGGAGCGCGGGCGAGAGGTCCGCCGCGAAGGCTTCCGGCGCTCGCACCGCGCCCGGCAGCCCCGCGCTCGGCTTCGCCACGAAGGGGACGGGGAGGGCACCCCGCGCCCACGCCGCGAGCTCCGCGAGCGCCGCCCCGGGGGCGACGCAGTTCACGCCCGCGGCGCTCGCGCCGAGCGACGCCATCGCGAGGAGCGCCTCCTCGACGGGCGTGCCGTCCGTGAGCGTCCACGGCGGCCCGCCGGAGGGGGTGAAGGTGACCACCGCCTCGAGGCCGGTGGCTCGCGCCGCGACCAGGGCGAGGCGCGCCTCGGCCCGATCGTGCTGCGTCTCGAGCCAGAGGAGGTCCGCGCCCGCGGCGCAGAGCGCCCGGGCTGCGCGCCCGTAGCCCGCGGCGAGGGCGCGGACCGGCGCGGATCGTCCCGGGCCGGCGAGGCCCGTCGGGCCGAGCGCGCCGGCGACCCGCGCGTGCGGAGCCGCCTCGCGCGCGACCCGCACCGCCGCCGCGGCGAGCGCCTCGACGCGGACGGGATCGAGGCGCGCGGCGAGCCTCGGCGCCGCCAGGTTGAAGGTGCAGGTGAGGAGGAGACCGGCCCCGGCCGCGGCGTGCTCCGCGTGGACGTCGCGGACGACCCCGGGACGCGCGAGGAGCCACTCCTCCGGGAGCGCCTCCGGAGGGAGCCCGCGCGCGATGAGCGCCGTCCCCAGGGCACCGTCGAGGAGCAGCCGCGGGCCGAGCATCAGCGCGTCCCCCGGGGTGGGACGGGGATCACAGCGCGACCTCCTCGAGGTGGCGCGGCACGTGCGCCGGCCAGCCGAGCGCGTCCATCCGCGCCTTCGAGGCGGCGAGCGCGGCGGCCTCCCCGTGCACGAGGAAGGTCCGCCGCGGCTTCGAGGGGAACGTCGCGAGCCAGCGCGAGAGCTCCGCCTCGTCGGCGTGCGCCGAGAAGCCGCTGATCGTGGCCACCCGCGCCCTCACCGGCACGTCCTCGCCGTGGATCCGGACGGTCTGCGCGCCGCTCTGGAGCGTGGCGCCGCGCGTCCCGGCCGCCTGGAAGCCGACGAGCAGGACGGTGGTCCGCGGATCGGGCAGCCGGTGCGCGAGGTGGTGGAGCACGCGCCCGCCGGTCGCCATGCCCGAGGCGGACAGGATGATGCACGGGCCCTGCACGTCGTTCAGCGCCTTCGACTGATCGGGGCTCCGGCAGAAGGTGAGCTTCGCCGGCCGGAGCGGCTCCTCGCCGGCCGCCATGAGCCTCGTCATCTCGTCGTCGTGCTCGTCGCGGTGCGCGAGGAAGAACGGCGTCGCGTCGAGCGCCATCGGCGAGTCCACGAAGACGGGGAGGGCCGGGATCTCGCCGCGCTTCTCGAGCGCGCGGAGCGTGAACAGCACCTCCTGGGTGCGGCCGATCGCGAAGGCCGGAATCACGATGGCCCCGCCCGCGTGCACGGAGCGCCGGATCTCCTCCGCCAGGGCCGCCGCGGCGGGGACCTCCGGGTGGCGCTTGCCGCCGTAGGTGCTCTCGAGGACGAGCGCGGCGGCGGCGGCGCCCGGCTCCGGGTCGGGCAGGATCGGCGCGCCGTAGCGGCCGAGATCGCCGCTGAAGAGGAGCCTCAGGGGCCGGGGGCCATCCAGGACGAGCTCCGCGAGGGCGCTGCCGAGGATGTGGCCCGCGCGGCGGAAGCGGAGGCGAACGCCCGGGACGACCTCGCGCAGCTCTCCGTAGCGGAGGGGCGAGAGGACGGGGAGCGCGGCCAGCGCGTCGGCCTCCGAGTAGAGCGGCGCCGCATTCGGGGCGTGCTTCGAGTAACCCTTTCGGTTCGCGTAGCGCGCCTCCTCCTCCTGCAGCCGGCCCGAGTCGGGCAGCAGGAGGCCTGCGAGGTCGCGCGTCGCGGGCGTGCAATGCGCGAGGCCGCGGAAGCCGTCGCGGACGAGCTGCGGCAAGGCCCCGGTGTGGTCGAGGTGCGCGTGGGTGAGGACCACCGCGTCGATCGAGCCCGGCGGCACCGGCCAGGGCGCGCGGTTCCTGAGCCGCAGCTCCTTCTGCCCCTGGAACAGGCCCGCGTCGACGAGGACCCGCGCCGAGCCGGACTCGACGAGGAAGCGCGAGCCGGTCACCGTACCCGCCGCGCCGAGGAACCGGATGGACGCCATGGTGTGCCGATTCTACAATTCATGAGGGTCGGCGAGGTGCGCCGCCTGCCGGAGCGGGCGGTCGCGCCCGCCGCGTCGTTCCGACGAGTTCAGGCGAGCGCCGTCCGACGGCCTCGAGGCGAACGGGGACACAAGCGATGCGCCGGAAGATCCGGGTCGTCGGGGCGATGATCGAGCAGGACGGGAAGTACCTCATCACCCAGCGCCCGCCCCGCGCGTCGTTGCCGCTCCTGTGGGAGTTTCCCGGCGGACGCGTCGAGGCGGGGGAGACGGACCCCGCGGCGCTCGCGCGCGAGCTGCGCGAGGAGATGGCGATCGGCGTCGAGGTCGGCGATCGCGTGATCCACGTCGAGCACGCGTACGAGAGCTACGACATCGACTTCTGCGTCTACCGCTGCCGGCTCGTGAGCGGGCCCATCCAGAACCTGCGCGTCCACGCCCACCGGTGGGTGCGCCCCGACGAGCTCGATCAGTACGAGTTCCCCGCGGCGGACGAGAAGACCATCGCGAAGCTGCTCGGGCTGTGACGCCAGGGGCGTCCACCGGATCGTAGCGCGGCGCGCCAGCCCGCGCCGCGGAAGCGCCCGTCTTTCGGCCACGCGCCCGCCTGGCAAGACCCTGCCGGTCTGCTGCCCTCGCCCGACCTCGGTTCGGTGCGCTCCATCGTGAGGCGGCGGATTGCCCGCTCCCCCGACATGCACAGATTCCCTGCGAAGGGGGCGGGAGGCCCAGTGCCAGCGGACGACAAGAAGCCACACGGACAGCGGGGCGAGCGAGGCTCGCGCCAGGGACCGCAGACACGCGTGCCGCTCGCCTCGCCGGCGGCGTGGCTCGTGCTCATCGCGCTGGCGGTGTTCCTCTTCCGCGCGTTCCAGGACGTCGGCGTGCGGCGCATCCCGTACTCGCAGTTCAAGGACATGGTGCGCCAGAGCAGCTTCGAGCGCGTCGTGATCGGGCCGGACTGGGTGCGCGGCATCCCGAAGCCGGTGGAGGGCGGCGCCGCCGACGGCGACAAGAGCGACAAGGGTGGTCAGGCGCTCCCGTACGTCGCGACGCGCATCCCCGGCGGCGACGACGAGCTCGTCCCGGCCATCGAGAAGGCCGGCGTGCCGTACGACGCGGTCGCCGGCGGCGGCATGGGCGACCTGTTCTGGGTCTGGGTCGCGCCCATCGCGCTCGGGCTCCTGTTCTGGGCGTGGATCATGCGGCGCATGTCCGGACAGATGGGCCAGGGGCCGCCGGGCGTCATGGCGTTCGGCAAGACGCGCGCGCGCGTCCACATGGAGCCGGACACCGGCATCACCTTCCAGGACGTGGCCGGCATCGACGAGGCGGTCGAGGAGCTCCAGGAGATCGTCGAGTTCCTGAAGACGCCGGAGAAGTACCGGCGGCTCGGCGGCCGGATCCCGAAGGGCGTGCTGCTCGTCGGACCCCCGGGGACCGGCAAGACGCTCCTCGCGCGCGCCACCGCGGGCGAGGCGGGCGTGCCGTTCTTCTCGCTCTCGGGCTCCGAGTTCGTCGAGATGTTCGTGGGCGTCGGCGCCGCCCGCGTGCGCGACCTCTTCGCGCAGGCGACGCAGAAGGCGCCTTGCATCGTGTTCATCGACGAGCTCGACGCGCTCGGCAAGTCGCGCAACTCGGGCGTCGTCGGCGGCCACGACGAGCGCGAGCAGACGCTGAACCAGCTCCTCGCGGAGATGGACGGGTTCGACGCCCGCGCCGGGCTCATCATCATGGGCGCGACGAACCGGCCCGAGATCCTCGACCCGGCGCTGATGCGGCCGGGCCGCTTCGACCGGCAGGTCCTCGTGGACCGCCCGGACAAGCGCGGCCGCGAGAAGATCCTCCAGATCCACGCGAAGAACGTGAAGCTCGGCGCCGACGTGGACCTCCGCTCGGTCGCGGCGCGGACGCCGGGCTTCGCGGGCGCCGACCTCGCGAACGTCGTGAACGAGGCGGCGCTCCTCGCCGCGCGGCGCAACAAGAGCGCGGTCACGCGCTCGGAGTTCGAGGAGGCGATCGAGCGCGTCGTCGCCGGGCTCGAGAAGAAGAGCCGGCGCATCAACGAGCGCGAGAAGGAGATCGTCGCGTTCCACGAGGCCGGGCACGCGCTCGTCTCCTGGATGCTGCCCTACGCGGACCGGGTGACGAAGGTCTCCATCATCCCGCGCGGCCTCGGCGCGCTCGGGTACACGCTCCAGCTGCCCATCGAGGATCGCTACCTCCTCACGCTATCCGAGCTGCGAGACCGCATGGCGGGGCTCATGGGCGGCCGCGTCGCGGAGGAGGAGGTGTTCGGCGAGCCGTCCACCGGCGCCTCCAACGACCTCCAGCAGGCGACCGGGCTCGCCCGCATGATGGTCAAGGACTACGGCATGAGCCCAGCGCTCGGGCCGATCGCGCTCAACGAGGAGCGCGCGCCGTCCTTCCTCGGCAAGGGGTTCGAGCCGCGTACGTACTCGGAGCAGACGGCGCTCGAGGTGGACCGCGAGGTGCAGTCCCTCGTCGTGGAGGCGCACGGGCGCGCGCAGGAGGCGATCCGCCACCACCGCGAGAAGCTCGACGCCATGGCCGCGCGGCTCCTCACGGCGGAGGTGGTCGAGGAGGAGGAGATGACGCGGCTGTGGGGCCCGAAGGTCTCCCGGCCCGGCACCATCCACGGCCCCGGCCACGCGGAGGCGCCGCCCGAGAACCCCTCGCGGCCGGTGGCGATGGCGGAGGAGCACCGCGACTCCTGGCAGGGGCCGCAGGCGGTGGCTCGCACGGCACCCGGGGACGGAGAGTGAAGCACGCGTCCGAGAGCCACGAGGCGCGCAAGGTCCTCTTCCAGACCGGCATCCGGCGGGGACACCTGTCGCTCCAGGAGATCGATCGGGCGCTCCCCCACGGCAGCCTGTCCCCGGCGGAGCGCTGGTTGCTGTTCTACAGCCTGCGCGCCGCGGGCGTGGAGATCCGCGACGCGCGTGGCGAGGCCCTCGACGAGCTGCCCGGAGACCCGCCGCCGCCCTGAGCCCGCGCCGAACGGCGCGCCGTCCCGATCGAATGAGCCCCCGGCGCGTCCGCGCGCAGGCGGGGCTCTACGCGTTTGACAGCCCTGGACGTGTGGTTACGTTCGCGGCCGGAGGTAACGACAAGGCATGTCCGATGAACGTCGCGGTGCGCCCGGCGCGGAGGGTGGCGAGCCGCAGGTGAAGGTCGTCGACAGGCGGCGGTTCCGCAGCGACGGCGCGCCGGTGGAGGAGGGCGGGTCCGAGGGGACCGGGGGCGCGCAGGCGGCTCCGGAGGCGGAGGCCGGCGCGGACCCGCGCGACGCGCAGCTCGCCGCCCAGCAGACCCGGATCGACGAGCTGTCGCGCGCGTACGCGTCGCTCGTCGAGGACAACAAGGCCTTCCGGCAGCGCCTCGAGCGCGAGCGCACGCGCCTCCTGGAGGCCGAGCGCGCCAACGTGGTGCAGGCGCTCCTCGAGGCGGCCGACGATCTCGAGCGAGCGCTGGCGGCGGTGAGCGCCGGCGAGGTGCAGGGGGACGCCCTGCGGAACCTCGCGGAGGGCGTGCGCATCTCGCTGGTCTCGCTGCACAAGCGGATCGCCGAGCTCGGCGCGCAGAAGATCCCCGTGCAAGGCCAGCCCTTCGATCCCCACGTCGCCGAGGCCATCGACGTCATCCCCGTGGCGGACGCGGCGCAGGACGGCGTCGTGCTGCACGAGATCCGGCCGGGGTATCGCATCGGCGACCGCGTCCTTCGCCCCGCGCGGGTGCGGGTGGGGCGTCTCGCGCAGGCGTAGCATCTCGCGCGGTTCCGCTCCGGCCGCGGCGTGGCGGGAATAGATCTCCACGCCGGGCGTCTTTCGGCCGGATCAACTTTCCCAGGAGTGCAGCATGCGCCGCATCTTCCGTCGAAGCCTCAGCGTCACGTTCATCGCGGCCCTGCTCGCGTGCTCGCAGGATGGCCGCGCCGCGACCGAGCCCCAGCGTTCCGCAGCGGCACCGGCCGGTGGGGGGGCGCCGCTGTACGTCGACGCCGCGCAGCAGTCCCCACAGCAGTCCGCGCAGCAGCAGGCGCAGATCGCCGTTCCTTCTCAGGGCTCGGTGGCGCCGCTCATCGAGAAGGTGCAGGGCGCGGTCGTGAACATCTCGACCACCACCGTCATGAAGCACCCGCCCGTCCGCGGGATGCCTCAGTCGCCGCACGGCCGCGGGCAGGCCCCGGGCGGCCGCGGCGGCGCGCCCGGGCAGGGCGGCGGCGACGACCAGGAGTTCCAGGACTTCTTCGACCGGTTCTTCGGCGGCCGCCCCGCGCCGCAGATGCCCGAGGAGTTCCGCGGCTCGTCGCTCGGCTCGGGCTTCCTCATCAGCCCGGAGGGCTTCATCCTCACGAACAACCACGTCGTCCAGGACGCCACGGACATCCTCGTCCGGCTGACCGACGGCGGCGAGTTCAAGGCCGAGACGGTCGGGCGGGACCCGGCCACCGACGTGGCGCTCATCAAGCTCGTGAACCCGCCGAAGAACCTCCCCACGGTCGTGCTCGGCGACTCCGACGCGATCCGGCAGGGCGACTTCGTGCTCGCGCTCGGCAGCCCCTTCGGCCTGCGCAACACCGCCACGCTCGGCATCATCTCGGCGAAGCACCGCGGCCGCGAGGTGAACCCCACCGGCACGTACGACGACTTCCTCCAGACCGACGCCGCCATCAACTCCGGCAACTCGGGCGGCCCGCTCTTCAACCTCAAGGGCGAGGTGGTCGGCATCAACACGGCCATCGTGTCGCCGCAGCTCGGCTCGGGCGTCGGCTTCGCGGTCCCGATCAACCTCGCGAAGTCGATCCTCCCGCAGCTCCGCGAGAAGGGGAAGGTGACGCGCGGCTACGCGGGCGTGTCGATCACGGACCTGAGCCGCGACCTCGCGCAGGGCTTCGGGCTGCCGCCCGATCAGAAGGGCGCGCTCGTGCAGGCCGTCGTGCCGCGCGGCCCCGCCGCCAAGGCCGGCGTCCAGCCGGGCGACGTCATCGTCGCGGTGAACGGGAAGCCGGTGGCCTCGGGCAGCGATCTCACGCGCACCGTCGCCCTGGTCGCGCCGGGCAGCAAGGTGGACCTCACGGTGCTCCGCGGCGGGCAGAAGAAGCAGGTGAGCTTCGCCGTCGCGCAGCGTCCGGACGACGAGGAGGCGATCGCGCGCGGCGACACGGGCGAGGAGGAGCCGAAGGGCGACAAGAGCCCGAAGCTCGGCGTGACGCTCGGCGATCTGACGCCGCAGATCGCGCGCCAGGTCGGGGTCGAGCCGGGCGACGGCGTGCTGGTCCGCGACGTGGTGGCGAGCGGTCCGGCCGCGCGCGCCGGCATCGAACCCGGCATGATCATCGTCGAGCTGAACCGGAAGCCGGTGAAGACGGTCCAGGACGTCGCGCAGGCGATCGCCAGGATGAAGGACGGCGAGGTCGCGCTCCTGCGCGTGCGCCGCGGCCAGGACCTCGTCTACGTGGCCGTCCCGGTCGGCGGACGGCAGTAGCCTGGGCCTCGCAGAAGAGCAGAGGGCCGTCCCGGTCGGCGGGGCGGCCCTCTGCAGCAGCTTTCGCGCGGCGGCTACAGCACGCGCGAGGCGATCTCGTTGCCGGTGCGCGCGTCCATGACGCGGATGGCCACGAAGCGGGCGGCGACGCCCTCCATCTGCCCGCCCTCGCCGCGCCGCGGCAGCTTCCAGGTCCGCTCGGGCTTGAAGACGATCTCGAGCTCGATGGCGCCGGTGCGGAACGGCCCCTGGAACTCCATGTCCATCACGCCCGGCGGGAGCTTTCCGCGGATGGGGATGAGGTTCACGAGGGGGTGGCCGGAGGCGTCCTGCCGCGCCGGCGCGCCGTGGGTGAGGGCGAGCCCGCCGCCGTCCACGAAGGGCGTCACGAGCAGCACGAAGCCGTCGCCCTGCAGCTCGGCGCGGACCAGCGTCGCCGCGTCGGTGACACGAACGGTGAACGTCTTGCCGGCGACGGACCGGCGCGCCGCGAGCACATTCGCCTCGCAGGCCGCGCGCGTGTAGATGTCGGTGCAGTGGCCGACGTAGCGCGCGAGGAAGGGCTCGAGCGCGTCGAGGCGCTCCGCGCTCGTCGCGACGGCGTCGAAGCGCTCGCCCGCTCGGACGGCAGCAGGGGTGGAGGCGAGGAGCAGTACCGCGACCCAGAGAAGACGCATGTGATGGAGTCCGTTCGAATCGGGCAGGTCGCCCGGGCGGGTGCCTCGAGTCTAGCGTGGCGCCCTCCGGCCTGTAGGAAAGTTAATCCTTCGGCGTGCGGCAGGAGCGCCCATGAAGGCGCAGGTCGCTTTTTTGACCACATTCGCACACCGCCCTAGCCTGCGGTCTCAGGCAGGAGGCGGACGACATGCTGAACAGCCGCAAGGACGGGCGGACGACGGCGCCGGTGGAACGTCGCGCGACGCCGCGCCTCGACAAGGTCTTCCGCGTCTACCTCGAGGGCGAGCGCGGGATGGGGCTCGGGATCGCCCGGAACATCTCCGAGGGCGGCATGTTCGTCGAGACCCGCGTCCCGCACCCCATCGGCTCCCAGGTCCGCGTCACGTTCCCCGCCGAGTCGGGCGAGATGACCGCCGTGGCGGAGGTCCGCTACGTCTGCCACCTCATCGGCCGAACGCCCGCCGCCGACCGCGGCCCGCTCGCGCTTCGCGGCATGGGCGTGCGGTTCCTCTACTTCGAGGACGACGCGGTCTCCGCCGCGCTCCAGTGATCCCGCTTCACCCGCCGTGTCGCCTGCGTCGCGCCGCCCGCCGGGGCCGCGTGCCATCGTGGGTGGCTCGCCGGCACGCCTCCCCGGCCCGCGGTAGAACAGCCCCGTGACGACGCTCGCGATCGAGACGGAGGGGCTCACGCGCCTGTTCGACGGGCGGGCCGCCGTGGAGGGGCTCGCGCTCGCCGTGCCGGAGGGCGCGTTCTACGGGTTCCTCGGTCCGAACGGCGCGGGGAAGAGCACGACCATCAAGATGCTCACCGGCCTGCTCGCCCCCACCTCCGGGCGGGCGCGCGTGCTCGGGACGGACCTCGCCGTCGATCCGCTCTCCGTGAAGGGTCGCGTCGGCGTCGTGCCGGACGGCCTCGCGCTCTTCGAGCGCCTCTCCGGCGCGGAGCAGCTCCGCATCCACGGGCAGCTCTACGGGCTCGAGCGCCGCGAGGCCGGACGGCGCGCCGACGAGCTCCTCGGCGCGCTCGAGCTCGCGGACGACGCCGGGAAGCTCGTCTCCGAGTACAGCCACGGGATGCGGAAGAAGCTCGCGCTCGGCTGCGCCCTCATCCACGGGCCCCGGCTGCTCTTCCTCGACGAGCCGTTCGAGGGCATCGACGCGGTCGCCGTGAGCGGGATCCGGCGCCTCCTCCAGGACCTCGTCGCCCGGCGCGCCCTGACGATCTTCCTCACGAGCCACGTGCTCGAGGTGGTGGAGCGGATCGTCACGCACGTGGGGATCATCCGGGAGGGCCGCCTCGCGGCGCAGGGCACGCTCGCGGAGGTCCGCGGCGCCCTCACGCTCGAGGAGGTGTTCATCCGCACCGTCGGAGACGAGCGCGGCGAGGTGCGCGGCCTCTCCTGGCTCGGCGAGGGCGCGTGAGCGCGGGGGAGGGGGGACGCGCGCCCGCGCCGCCGGGCGCGCTCGGCACCCTGCGCGCGCTCGCGGAGCTCCGCTGGCTCCTGCTCCTGCGCCGGCTGCGGCGCCCCGGCGGCGTGCCGGAGGTCGTCGCGCGCGTCGCGCTCTATGTCGTCGCCGTGCCGGCCGGGCTCGCCTTCGCGGCGCTCACCGGGATCGGCACGTACCAGGCGGTGCGCGCGGGGCGGGGGCTGCAGGCGACCGTGCCGATCGCGGCCCTCTTCTTCGGCGTCTGGCAGACCTGGACGGTGGTGTCGCTCTCGATCTCGGAGCGCGACGCGCTCGACCTGCGCCGCTTCCTCGTCTACCCCATCTCGCCGGCGCAGGCGTTCGGCCACGGGCTCGCGGCGTCCGTTGCGGGCGATCCGTTCGCGGCGTTCTGGTGCCTGCTCCTCGCCGGCGCGTTCGGCGGCGCCGCGGTGGCGCGTCCCGGCGCCTGGCTCGCGCTGCTCGCCGTCGTGCTCGCCGCCTTCGTCGTGGCCACCGTCGCGCTCGTCGCGCTCCTCCAGGAGCTCCTCGCGCGGCTGCTCCGCGGCCGGCGCGCCCGGGAGATCCTGGTCGCGGCGGTCTACGTCGGCGTGGGGGTGCTCCTCGCCTGGACCGCCGGCCATCCCGGCGCGCTGCTCCGCATGCTGCGCGGCGCCCGCGCGCTCCGCTGGCTCGCGTACCCCGCCGCGCTCGCGGAGGCCGGCGCCGGGGAGCTCTACGCGGGCCGCGTGCTCGCGGCGCTGCCCTGGGCCGCGGCGCTCGTCCTGGCCGGCGGCGCGACCGCCTGGGCCGCTTACCGGCTCGCGCTCGCCTCGGCCCGGGCCGGGGCAGGCGGCGCGCCGCGCGCGGCGGCGACGGGCCGGGGCGGCTGGCCGCTCCCGGGCCGGCTGGGCGCGCTCGTCGAGAAGGAGGCGAAGTACGTCCTCCGCCACCCGGTCGCGACGCTGCTCGCGCTCATCCTGCCGCCGTTCGCCGCGATCGTCGCGTGGAAGATCCCGCCCCGGCTGCCCGCCGGGTCCGGCGAGGTCGTGCGCGCGCTGCCGGTGCTGGGCTTCGCGCTCTACGCGCACATGGCGGCGCAGATCTTCTGGCTCAACGCCTTCGGCTGGGAGCGCGGCGGCGGCCGCGTCTGGTTCCTCGTCCCCGTCGCGCCGGCCGAGGTGCTCGTCGCGAAGAACCTCGCGGCCTACGGGCTCTCCGCCGCGCTCTTCGCGGCGGCCGCGGCCGCGGCGATCGCGGTCGGCGGTCCGCTGCCGGGCTGGGCGCTCCTCGCCGCGGTGGCGCTCCACGCCGGCATCGCCCCCTGGCTGCTCGCGGCGGGCAACTTCGTCTCGGTGCTGAACCCGCGCGCCGCCGCGAGCACCGTTCAGCGCGGCGGGTCGCTCTCCCCGCTCTCGTCGCTCGCGGGGATGGTCATCGTCTCCTGCGCCGCGGGCGCCTTCGCGGTCCCGGTGGTCTTCGCCGTCCGGCGCGACGCGCCCTGGCTGCTCGTCCTGGGCTGGACGGCGCTCGGGCTCGCCGGCGCGATCGCCTACCGCCTCGCGCTGCCCGCGGCCGCGCGGCTCCTCGCGCGGCGCCGGGAGCCGCTCCTCGACGCGATCGCGGGCGACGAGGACTGAACGGCCGCGCCCGGCGGGCCGGCCTCCGGGGAGGCTTGGCGCGACGCCGGGCGCGGGGTGAGGCGGGCCGCCGGAGGGCGACCTTCGGGGCCGCTACTGCGAGAAGCCCTCGATGAGGTAGTGCGCCTCCACGCGCTTCAGCGCGAGGACCATCGCGGCGGTGCGGACGTCGATCTCCTGCCCGACGCAGTAGGGGCGCGAGTCGTAGTGCGGCGTGCGCTGCGGGCGGTTCCGCGCGATGTCGCGGATGATCGCGTAGTTCTTCTTGATGGCCTGCTCCAGGCGGCGGTTCACGTCGCCCTCGGTCCAGTGCTCGAGCCGCTGGTTCTGCAGCCACTCGTAGTACGAGACGGTGACGCCGCCGGCGTTGCAGATGATGTCCGGGATGAGATCGATCTTCCGGCCCATCATCACGCGATCGCCGTCGCGGGTGGTGGGGCCGTTCGCGCCCTCCGCCACGAGCTTCACCTTGAGCCGCTCCGCGACGTCGCCCGTGATCTCCTCGCCGAGCGCGGCGGGGATGCAGATGTCGGCGTCGATGGACCAGAAGTCGTCCTTGGAGATCGCCGTCGCCCCCGGGAACCCCTCGACGGTGCGGCGGAGGTTCTCCTTGTTGCCGTGGACGTACTGGACCAGGGCCGCGACGTCGATCCCCTTGTCGTTGTGGATCGTCCCGTTGGCGTCGTTCACGGCGACGATCTTGGCGCCGTGCGCGGCGAGGATCTCCGCGGCCGAGGAGCCCACGTTGCCGAAGCCCTGTACGAGGATCCGCGCGCCCTTGAGATCGAAGCCGCGATCGCGCGCCCACTCCTCGATGCAGTACACGACGCCCTGGCCCGTGGCGCGGACGCGCCCCTCGGAGCCGCCGATGCGCACGTCCTTGCCGGTGACCACCCCGCGGAGCTTGTGGTGCTCGCGCTCACCGTCCGTGAACTGGCGCATCATGTACGCCATGATTTCCCCGTTCGTCCCGACGTCGGGCGCCGGGATGTCCACGAACGGGCCCATGAAGTTCTTGAACTTGTAGATGTAGCGGAGGGTGATGTGCTCGATCTCCTCGCGCGAGTAGTTGAAGGGGTCGAGCTTGATGCCGCCCTTCGCCCCGCCGAACGGGATCTCCGCGATCGCCGTCTTCCAGGTCATGTCGGCGGCGAGCATCTTGAAGAGGTCGAGCGAGACGTCCTTGTGGTAGCGGATGCCGCCCTTGTACGGACCGCGCACCTGGTTGTGCTGGATGCGGTAGGCCTTGAACTTCCGCGGGCCGCCCTTCTCGATCCGGAAGAGGCCCATCTTCGGGATGTTGATGACGCCCTGCCGCATGTGGATGTCGGAGCGGAGCAGCGCGCGGCGGTGCAGGATGAAGTTGCCGTTCGCGAGCGGCTCGAGCGCGTCGGCCGCCTTCATGTCCGAGGGCTGCAGGTCCTTGAACTTGGGCGCGTCCTCGGCGGAGAGGGGCACGAGCCGGTCGCGCAGCTCCGTGGTGACGTAGAAGATGTGCTCGAAGTCCGGCTCCTCCAGCTCCATCCGGACGCGGGGGTTCATCTGGATGAGATCCGCCGCCCGATGGAACGTCTCCATCGCCTCGTCGTAGAAGCTCTTCCTGCCGTTTCGACCGGCCATCGCTGTCGACCTCGGTTGGGGGGGACTCCGCGCTTCGCTAAGGAGGCGAAGCCGGGCGCATGCTAGCCCTCGTTCCGCTCGCGGTCAAAATCTGCGAGTTACCGCAATTCCTCAATATAATGGCGAGGTTGCCACGGCGCGAGCGCGCGGAAATCCGCGCCTCCGGGACCCCGCCTCGGGGGCTCTGCAGGCGGCGGCAATCTAACGCCGCCAAGAACGGGCCGACAGTCCAACGCGCGGCCCGGATAGGGGGCGCACGGGCGGGTGGTCCCCCGGTCCACGTGAGCCACGGAAGGGCTCTACGGGGAGGTGCGCCCACCCCGAAGATCGGACGCTTGCTTCACCCTCCAAAGCGCTGGAATTGCGCCGCGAACCGCCGCGTCGCCGGCCTCCGCCGTGCGAGCGTTCGGCGGGCTCCATCGCAGCCTGGGTCAGGTCGGTCCTGGTCCGGACGGGGTGTTGTAGCCGCGGTCGCCGTACGGCTGCAGCCGCTCCAGCCACGCCGCCTCGAGCTGCCGCACCGCGTCCCGGGGGTACACGAGGCCCTCGTCCTGCTCCTGCAGCACCTCGAGGACCTCGAAGACGAACGCGTCGGGGCCGAGCGCGCTCACGTCCGCGCGGAGCCGCGCGTTCCTGTGCACTCCGCGCGCGAGCTCCATCCGCCTGCCGTTGAGCGTCTTCAGGTTCAACGTGCTCTCGACCAGGATCATCCCCGTCCGGACGTTCCTGATCTGGTACACGCCGGCCTCGGGCCTCGTCTCGCGCGCCGCGCGCTTCAGCTCCGCTCTCCGATCCATCGGGTCTCTCCTCAGCGGCCGCGAGGCTTCGCGGTGGGCTCGTCCGGAGGCGGACGCTCGAGCCGGGCCGCTTCTTCCCACAGCGCCAGCAGGTGGGTGCGGACGTCCTTCGGCCAGGACCGGACCAGCGCCCGGAGCCGCCTCGTCTCCCCGGCGTACAGCGCGCGCGAGGCCTCCTCGAAGCCGGCGAGATCGCCAGCCATCGCCCACATGAACCGGCCTGCGGCCTCGCGGGCCCGCCGCGCGCGCTCCCGGTCCGGCTCGCGCTTCCTCGCCTCGTCCACCAGCCGCCGGAGCGCCGCAGAGGCCCCGCTCGGCTGCTGCTCCAGCCACTCCCAGTGACGGGGCAGGAGCGACACCTCGCGGCTCACCACCCCCAGCCTCGGCCGGCCCGGCCCCACCCGCGGCGGCGGCTCCGCGCGCGCGACGACCTGCTCCGGCGTGCCCCGCATGTCGAAGTCGATCTGCCGGCCCGTCGCGTCCGCGAACACCAGCACCGAGCCCCCGCCGGCGTCGTGGTGCGCCTTCACCGCGAGCAATACGTCGCGCCTCGCGCCCGACGCGAGGCGCCGGGCGCCCGCGAACGCCGTGTACCTGTCCTCGTCCGCCAAGTCGCGTCCCCAGAGCCGCCGGTATTTCACCCGGGTCAAACTCGGGAGAGACCTACCGCGGAGCGCGCCCGCCCGTCAATAACACCCGGGTAAAAACGCGAGGAGCGGGACCGCCGCTCACGACTGGCGGGCGGCGGCGCCCGAGCTCGGGGAGGGCGAGCGCCGTCGCTCTTCTTTGCAGCCGATGGGCCGGGCGTTCCCAGCCGGGCGGCATCGACGGCACGAGGAGGTACTCGCGGAGGGGTTCCAGTGGCCCAAAAGGAAACGGGCGCTCGACCGTGAGGCCAAGCGCCCGCGAAACTGGAGCCGACACCCAGACTTGAACTGGGGACCTACTGATTACGAATCAGTTGCTCTACCGACTGAGCTATGTCGGCGCTCTTCCGTCGAAACGGGCGCGTTGTTTAGCACCGCCCGGAGCGCCCTGCAAGGGCGGAGTCGCGGACTCGGGCGTCGCTCGCGCCCATGACGCTCCGCGCCTAGCTTCAGGGCATGAGGAAGAACCGTCCTGGCTCGGCGAAGAGCGCCATGGGGCAGCAGGAGGCGGCGTTCCGCCGCGCCGCGCCCGGCAAGCAGTTCATCGGCGGCGAGAGCGCCCGCCAGAGCAAGGCCGCCCGCCAGGCGGAGCGGCGCAAGGTCGAGCGCATGGCCGAGGTGGACTCGGCGACGCGGACCGCCGAGGAGCTCGGCACGCCCATCTCGGCCATCCTGGCGGAGCTCGTCCAGGACACGACGCGGCTCGCGCGCACGCTCGTCCTCGCGCCGTTCCGCATCGCCCAGGCGTTCGTGCGGCGGCCCCGGACGGCCTGACCCGACGACGCCCCACGACCCGGTCAGAAGGACGCTCCCAGGATCACGTAGGGTGAGACCTCGTCGGGCCCGAGCCAGGCGTCCGCGGCCCGCCACCCGCCGAAGGGCGCGCCCATCGCGCGGGCGAGCCCGAGCCGCAGGTCGGTGCGGAGGAAGTAGCCCAGGACGAGCTCGAGGCGGAGCTCCGCGCCGACGCCGAGCCGGAGCGCCTCGCCCGAGAGCCGGTTGCCCGCGAGGATCGGCTCGCCGGGCCGGTCGAACGTCTCGCCTAGATCGGCGAACAGGGCGCCGTGCACCCGCCGCAGGAACAGCGGCCAGGTGCCGTGGCCGAGCCGGGGATTGCCGAGCGGGAAGCGCAGCTCCCCGTTCGCGAGGACGTACCCCGTCCCCTCGAACGACCCGACCGCATAGCCGCGCAGCGCATCCGGCGGCGAGCCCGTGAGCCCGAGCGCCGCCCCGAGGGCGATCGAGAGCACGTCCGGCTGCGAGACGCCTCCCAGCTCGAACGGCGCGCTCCCCCCCAGCGTGCCGCGCGCGAGGCCGCCGGAGAGCCTGAGCGCGAGCACCGTCCGCGCGAGCCCCGGGACGCGCAGGTACTGCTCCACGGAGCCGCGAGCACGCGCGAGGTCGTAGTCGCTTCCGGTCCCCGGCCCGGCGTAGCGAAGCGAGAGCGAGGCGCTCCGCCCCTCCTCGGGCGAGATGGAGCGGACGAAGCGCCGCGCGTCGGAGTAGGAGAGCCGGAGCGAGAGGTCCGAGAGGAAGCCGTCGCGGAACGGGTAGGGCAGGCGCGGATCCGGGCCGGGCTCGCCCGCGAGCGTGTCGTAGCGGGTTCCGCTCCAGCCGAGCCTCAGCGCGGTGACGCGGGCGAGCCGCGTGAACGTGAAGGTCGCTCCCGCGTCGGCGAGCGTCCACACGGACAGGAGCCGGTCGCCCGGGTCGGGAGAGCTGCCCACGAAGCGCGACGAGGAGAGATCGAGCCGCGGCCAGGACCAGGCGCCCTGGTAGGCGAGGGCGTAGCCGGGCTCGCGCGAGGAGGTGCTCCAGAACGCCTGCGCCGCCCAGGCGTGGCGGAAGAGCACGTCGACGCCGCCCGTGATCGCGCCGACCACCGTCCCCGACGCGTCGCCGGAGAGGAAGGGAAGCCAGAAGGTCGGGCCGAGCGTGTCGAGCGCGCGGTAGGGGCGGGAGGGGAGCGGGGCGGGATCGTCCGCCGCGGGCGCGGGCGCCGTCCGGGTCGCCGTCGCGGTCGCGGTCGGGGTCTGGTCCCACGCCGCCGCCGGCGCGGGCGGGGCGGGGAAGGGCGGCATGAAGCTGCCGGGATCGAGCGGGATCGTGGCGACGTCGTAGCCCGCGCGCGAGTACAGGAGGAACGCGATCGTCTTCCCGTCGGGCGAGACGTCCGGCTGGAACGCTCCGGTCTCGACGTTCGTTACTTGCGAGATCTCGCCGGTCGCCGCCTCCCACGCGTACAGGTTGTAGAGCCCGCCGCGATCCGAGTCGAAGAGCACGAACCGTCCGTCCGGCGTCCAGGCCGGGGACGTGTCGAGCGCGCCGTCGTCGGCGAGGCGCGTGACGCGCCCGTCCTCCCACAGGGCGAGATCGCGACGCCCGCCCTCCTGGAGCGTGAACGCGATGCGCCGGCCGTCCGGGGAGACGCGGGGCTCGTACACCTCCGCGCCGCGGTGCGAGAAGAGCACCTCGCGGGCGCCGAGCCGGCCGGCGGCGTCGAGCGGGCGCCGCACGAGCGCGAGCACCCCCGGGCCGGAGCGCTGGACGTAGACCAGGAACGCGCCGCCCGGCGCGAGATCCGGATCGGTCGCGCGCTCGCCGCGGGTGAGCGCCCGGGTGCGTCCGGTGCGGAGGTCCACGCGGCGGAGGTCGTCGTAGACGCGGAACTCGCGGTGGACCTCGCCGATCGCGGCGATCGCCTCGCCCGGCGAGCGGAGCGCGAACGTGCCGTTCGCGTCCACGGTCGCGGCGCGGCCGAGGTCCTCGCCCTCCGGCGAGACGCGGAACAGCCCGGGGCGGCCGTCGAGCGGGCGCCGCCAGTACGCGACGAACGAGCCGTCCGGGCTCCAGCGCGGGTTCTCCGCGCGCCCGCCCCGCGCCGTGAGCCGGCGCGCCGCGGTGACGGGCCGCTCGCGCACCGCCGTCACCACCTCCTCGCCGCGCCCGCGCTCGGCCTCCGCGTACTCGGCCCAGAGCTCCGGGAAGGACCGGCCGCCGAAGTACGGCCTCGCCACCCAGGACGGCGCGTACGGCCAGAGCTGCGCGCCCTGCCGGCCGAGGTAGCCCGCGATCGCGGCGTCCCCGTAGCGCTCCTCGAGGAAGCGCATGAAGCGCCCGCCGAGGAGGTACGGGGCGGTCCCGACCGGCCACTCGAGCAGCGGGTTCGAGGCCTCGTCGAGCGGCGGGAACCCCGGCGGCTCGAGGGCGAGCGCGCGCGCGTACATCTCGTGGATGGCGCTCGCGTTGCGCCCGCTCGCGGGATCGCCGTTCGACTCGTGCAGCACCGCGAGCCCCTCGGTCATCCACGCCGGGACGAGCCCGTTCGGCGCGAACAGCTTGCCGAAGATCCGGTTCGCGCCCCCCGGGATGCCGCCGACGTGGTCGAGGTGGAGGATGTGGACGTACTCGTGGAAGACCAGGCTCTCGAGCCAGTCGCGGTAGTCGTTCAGCTCCGAGAGCGACGGCGGCGGCACCGCGTAGAGCCGGATCGTGTCGTAGGGCAGCGGCGTCGCCGAGCCGTTCGCGTCGTCCACGTCGTCGGAGAGGACGATCTCGGTGCGGCGCGGCGCGTAGCCCAGCACGGGGGTGAGCGCCGCGTGCGCGCGCTCCGCGACGACCGCGACGTCCTGGGCGAGCGGCTCCTCGCCCTGGTGGAAGTGGACCCGGAAGTGCGCCGTGTCGATCGTGCGCCAGCGATAGGCCGGATCGTACGGCTGCGCGGCGGCGGGCCGGGGCGCGGCGGCGAGCGCCCCGAGCAGCGCGACGGCGAGGAGCGCGCGGCGCAAGGGTCGCCTCTAGCGGGCGCGGGGCTTCTGCGCGCGCGGGGTGCGGCGCCTGGGCGACGGCTCCGCCCCGGTCCGGCGGCGGGGCTTCTTCGGGGTGCCGGGCGCGGCGCCGCCGCCGCGCCCGGCACGGCGGACGGGGGCCCGCTCGCCGAGGAACGCGAGCGTCCGCTCCGCGACGAGCTCGGGCTCCTCGAGCGGCGCGACGTGCGTGCCGCCCGGCACGACGACGAGCTCGCTGCCCGGCACGGCGCGGTGGATCGCCTCGGACAGGCGCATGGGCGTGAACGAGTCGCGCTCGCCCGCCACGACGAGGGTCGGGGCGGCGACGTTCGGCAGGTGCGGGCTCGCGTCGTGCTCGGCGGCGGAGGAGAGCAGCCGGACGAACAGGGTGGGATCGACCTCGGCGAGCTCGTCGAGGTAGCGGACGAGGTCGGCGCGGCGCACGCGGGTGCCGTCCACCTCGAAGGTCATCGCGTAGCCGAGGGCGAGGTCGGTCGGGACGATCGTCCGGAAGGCGAGCCGCGCGACGTCCGGGTACCGCAGGACGAGCTGCTTCGCGTAGGGGAACGCGTAGCGGAGCACCGCCGAGTCGTGAAAGGTGTCGAGCAGGTTCCCCGGGGCGCCGCACAGGAGGACGAGCGCCGCGACCCGCTCCGGGTGGCGGCGCTGGAGCTCGAGGGCGACCTGCACGCCCATGGAGTGGCCGGCGAGCACGGCGCGCTCCTCGCCCGCCGCGTCGAGCACCGCGACGAGGTCCGACACGCAGTCGTCCATCGTCATGCGCTCGGGATCCTCGGGGGCGGCGCTGCGCCCGTGCGCCCGGTAGTTCCAGTGGAGCACGCGCCGCTCGCGGGCGAGCGCGGGCTCGAGCGCCCGCCAGACGTAGCCGGCGCAGCCGATCCCGTCCGTGAGGACCACCGGAGGTCCGCCCGCGCCCGTGCTCGTCCAGTGCAGACGGGTGCCGTCCTGGCCCGTCGCGAGATGCTCGGTCTTCTCCATGGACCTCCGCCGGACCGGCGCCGCGCCGCGCGAGAGCCTCGCGCCCCGGGTGCCCGTCCGTGGCTCCATGGCGTAGACTGAGGGACGCGGAGGTTCAAGCGGAATGTCGCACGGCCACTCCCACGGCCACGGAGCGCACGAGCACCGGCACCCGGGGCCGAACGACGAGCCGCGCGCCGGGCACGAGGGCGGGCACGCGCCCGGCCATCCGGCGCACGAGCACGATCACGGGCCGCACGCGCACGGCGTGGGAGGTCACCACGCCGGCGCGAGCGTGCGCCGCCTCGGCGCTTCGATGGCGATCACCGGCGGCGTGATGGTCGCCGAGGCGATCGGCGGGTGGCTCTCGGGCTCCCTGGCGCTCCTCTCCGACGCCGCCCACATGCTCACCGACGCCGGCGCGCTGGGGCTCGCGCTCGTCGCGGCGTTCCTCGCCACCCGCCGCGCGGACGACAAGCGCACCTTCGGCTACCGCCGCGCGGAGGTGCTCGCGGCGCAGATCAACGTGGGCGCGCTGGTCCTCCTCTCCGCCTGGATCGTCTGGGAGGCGGTGCAGCGCCTGCAGGAGCCGCACGGCCCGATCGACCTCCGCCTCATGGCGATCATCGCCTCGATCGGCCTCGCCGCGAACCTCGCCATCCTGTGGTTCCTCCACGGGGAGCACACGCTCAACGCGCGCGCCGCGTTCCTGCACGTGCTCTCGGACACCGTCTCCTCCGTGGCCATCCTCCTCGGCGCGGGCGCGATGGCACTCCACCCCGAGCTGCGCTGGCTCGACCCGGTGCTGTCCCTCGCGATCTCCGCGCTCATCGTGTGGGGCGCGCTCCGGCTCATCCTCGAGATCACCGACATCCTGATGGAGGGCGTGCCGCGGCACCTCGACGTCTCCGCCGTCACGCGCCAGATGGAGTCGGCGGCGGGGGTGTCCGCCGTCCACGACCTCCACATCTGGACGATCTCCTCGGGCCTCTACGCGCTCTCCGCGCACCTCGTCGTCCGCGCCGAGTCGATGGGCCGCAACGACGACATCCTGAACGAGGTGAAGCGCGGGCTCCGCCGCTCGTTCGGGATCGATCACACGACCCTCCAGATCGAGTCGGTCGAGTACGAGCACCTCCACGACGTGCACACGCACTGACGGCGCTCCCTCCGAGGGTGGCCCGCGGGCCCGGTCGGACGCGTGCTATACCGTGCGGGTGATCTCGCGCCTGTCCGCGTTCCGGCCCGCGCGCACCGTCCAGCGCCTGCCCCCGCGCAGCGCAGCGTGCCCGCTCTCCTTCCGCGATCTGCTCGCGCCCGCGGCGGAGCTGGGCCTCGTCCTGCCGCTCGTCCGCGCGCCCTCGGCGGCGGTCGCGCGCGGCGCCCTCGTCGCGGCGAAGGCGCTCGGGAGCGCCCTCGGGCTCGCGCTGCCGCGCGGCGGCCGCCCCGAGCGCTGGTTCGCCGAGGTCACCGCCGCCGCGGACGAGGTCGCCGGCGGGCTGCCGCTCCTGCTCGCGGGCGAGGTGAGGGTCGCGGGGGAGGGTGCGCTCGACGTGGAGCGCGCCGTCTCCGAGTCCTGGGCGCTCGTGGACGCCGGGCTCACGCACGTGTCGATCGACGGCGAGGCGGTCTCCGCGCCCGAGCGCGGCCGCGTCCTCGCCGAGGTGGCCGCCCCCGCCGTCGAGCGCGGGCTCGGCGTGGACTGGGTCCTGCCGCTCGAGGACGCGTCCGGCGGCGCGCCGCGGGCGATCGCCGGGCTGCAGGCGCTCGCGCGCCGGGGCTTCCGCCCGGACCTCGCGGCGGTGCGCTGCCCGGCGCCGGCGGACGAGGGCGAGGCGCGGGCCCAGGCGGACGCGCTCGCGCGGCTCGCGCTCGCGCTGCGGGGGACGGCCGTCATGCGCCGCGGGCCCGTGACCCCGGCGCTGCTCGGCGCGCTGCAGGGCTCGCCCGTGCGCGCCTGCGAGGACGGGGGCGCGGCCGAGGCGCGGGCCGGCCGGGATCCTGCTCCGCGATCGGGGACCGAGACAGGCGAGGACGCGGAGCGCCGCGAGGCGCGCGCGTTCGCCGAGGTCACCGACCTCGTGGAGGGCCTCGGCGCGGCCGGCTCCGCGTTGGCCCTCGCGAGCGCGCTCCTGCGCCGGGTCGAGGAGCGCGGGCCGTGACCCGGATCATCGCCGGCAGTGCCCGCGGCCGGCGGCTCGCGGCGCCCCGCGGCGTCTCGACCCGGCCCACGAGCGACAAGGTCCGCGGGGCGGTCTTCAACGTGCTCGGCCAGTTCTTCGACGGGGGGGACGTCCTCGACCTGTACGCCGGAACCGGCGCCCTCGCGCTCGAGGCGCTCTCCCGCGGCTGCGCCCGCGCCGTCTGCGTCGAGGCGGACCGCGCGGCGGCGGAGCTCATCGCCCGGAACGCCGCGGCCCTGGGGCTCGAGGCGCGGCTGGACGTCCGGCGCGGCCGGGTGGAGGACGTGGTGCCGCGCCTGCCGCGGCGCGCCTTCGCGCTCGTCTTCGTCGATCCCCCGTACGCGGAGGGTCCGGAGGCGGCGCTCGCGCTCGCCGAGGGGTGCCTCGCGCCGGGCGGCCGCGCCGTGGCGGAGCACGACGCGCGGCGCCCGCCGCCCGAGCGGATCGGGGGCCTCGCGCTCGCGGACCGCCGGCACTACGGCGGCACGGGAATCTCGATCTACGTGGGCGAGTGAGGGATACTCCGCCACCTCATGCCCCGCCGCACCGCCATCTACCCCGGCTCGTTCGACCCGCTCACGAACGGCCACCTCGCCATCATCAACCGCGGCCTCAAGGTCTTCGACCGGCTGATCGTGGCGGTCGCGAACAACCCGCAGAAATCGCCCCTGTTCACGGCGGACGAGCGCATGGCGTTCATCTCCGAGGCGGTCGGGAACGACCCCCGCGTCGAGGTGGACTCCTTCAACGCGCTCCTCGTGGACTACGTGCGCTCGAAGGGCGTCTACACCGTCATCCGCGGGCTCCGGGCGGTCTCGGACTTCGAGTACGAGTTCCAGCTCGCCAACATGAACCGCAAGCTCCTGCCCGAGTTCGAGGCGGTCTTCGTCATGACGGGCGAGGACTACTTCTTCGTGTCGGCGCAGCTCGTGCGCGAGGTCGCCACCTTCGGCGGCGACGTGAGCGGCCTCGTCCCGCCCAACGTGGCGGAGGGGCTCCGCCGCAAGCTCGGCACCCCGGGGCGCCACTAGCCGTCCGCTCCCGCGTTCGGGGCGCGTACCCCACCTCGGTTCTGCTATCGTCGGCGCTTTGGCCGCCCTGGGGCGGCCTCCACACCTCGCCCGAGGAGACACCGATCATGAAGCTCGCGAAGCGGCTCGACGCCGTGAAGCCGTCGCCGACCCTGGCCATCACCGCGAAGGCCCGGGAGATGAAGCAGAAGGGCATCGACGTCGTGGGCTTCGGCGCCGGCGAGCCCGACTTCGACACGCCCGCGCTCATTAAGGACGCGGCGAAGAAGGCGATCGACCAGGGCTTCACGAAGTACACGCCCACGAACGGCATCCCCGAGCTGCGCGAGGCGATCGCGGCGAAGATCCAGAAGGAGCACCGGGTCACCTACAAGGCGACCGAGGTGCTCGTCTCCTGCGGCGGCAAGCACGCCCTCTACAACCTGTTCCAGGCGCTGCTGAACGAGGGCGACGAGGTCGTCATCTTCACGCCGTACTGGGTCTCCTACGCCGACATGGTCCGCGTCGCCGGCGGCGTGCCGGTCCTCGTCGAGACCACGATGGACACGGGCTTCGACCCGGCGCCGGAGCAGATCAAGAAGGCGATCTCCCCGCGCACCAAGGCGATCATCGTGAACAGCCCGTCGAACCCGACGGGCGCGATGCTCTCGCGGCGCACGCTCGAGACGGTCGTCGCCGCGGTGAAGGGCACGGAGATCCTGATCGTCTCCGACGACATCTACGACAAGCTCGTCTACAAGGGCCGCTTCGAGAACGTCCTCGACCTCGATCCCTCGCTCCAGCCGCAGGTCGCGCTCGTGAACGGCGCGTCGAAGACCTACTCGATGACCGGCTGGCGCATCGGCTGGACCGCGGGCCCGCAGGCGCTCATCTCCGCGATGCAGAAGCTCCAGGACAACTCGACCTCGAACCCCGCCTCGATCTCCCAGAAGGCGGCGCTCGGCGCGCTCACGCTCCCGGGCGTGGACGAGGAGGTCGAGAAGATGCGCAAGACGTTCGACGAGCGGCGCAAGCACATCGTCGGGCGGCTCAACGCCATCCCGGGCGTCCGCTGCTTCGATCCGGGCGGCGCGTTCTACGCGTTCCCCGACGTGAGCGCGCTCCTGTCCCGGAAGGCGCCCGGAGCGGCCGAGCCGCTCGGCACCGACGGGAAGCTCATCGACCTCCTCCTCGAGAAGCACCTCGTCGCGGCCGTCCCCGGCTCGGCGTTCGGCGCCCCCGGCTACATGCGGCTCTCGTTCGCGACGTCGATGGAGCAGATCGACAAGGGCTGCGACCGCATCGCCGAGATGGCGAAGAGCCTGGGTTGAGGCTCCGTCTCACGGGGCCCTCAGGGTTGACCACCTCCTGAGGGCTGCGCGCCGCTCCGTGCACCCCGACGCCCCGCCGGCCCCGTTGGCCGCGCGGGGCGTCGTCGTCTCGTGGCGTGGCCGCGCCACGACATGCGCGGCGTCCTGCCGCGGGGGGTCCTTTTCTTCGGCGGTGGGCCGTCCGGGGCTACAGTCCCGCGAGCCCACGACGCACCGACCGTGCGTGAAAGGAAAGGAGCCTCATGAAGAAGCTCGTGTTCGCCCTCGCCGCCCTCGCGCTCTCCGCCACCGCCCACGCACAGGACGCGCGCCGGCCCTTCGGTCTCGGCATCTCCATCGTCCCGCTGGAGGGCGCCGGCCCGCCGACGATCGAGGTCTACGCGCCCATCAACGTGGCCCCGACGCTCCGCATCGAGCCTTCGCTCGGGGTGCTGACCCAGGACCGGCCGGCGGGCCAGGTCGACCGGAGCGACGTGACGGTGGGCGTCGGCGTCTTCTACGTCCAGCGCCTCGCCGCGCCGTTCGACCTCTACATGGGCGGCCGGTTCAAGCTCAACTTCGCGAGCAGAGACAACGGCACCAACGACGAGAGCGGCACGGACGTGATCCTCGCCGCGGCCATCGGCGGCGAGCACTACCTCACGACGAACTTCTCCCTCGGCGCGGAGGCGCAGCTCGGGTTCCGCTCCGACTCCGACGCGTCCGGCGACTCCTCGGGCGTGTTCACGACGGGCCTCGCGTTCCTGCGATTTTATTTCTAACCGGGGGCTGCGCCCCCGCCCCGCCGAGCGAAGCTCGTCGGGACCCCGCGACCTCGACGCCCCGCCGGCCATGCGCCGCGCGGGGCGTCGTCGTCTCCAGGGGCGAGGGGGCCAGTGCGCGGAAGGGCGAGCGCGGCGCACATCCGCAGCCAGCCGCGCCCACCCGACGACAGCCCGAGACGGGCAGCTTCACGGAAAGGCGAACGGGTCCAGGTATGCTCCGGGTCGAAAGCGCGCCGGGGCGTCCCGCGGACGCTCGCAGCGCGCGACGCCGCCTGCGCGCCGCCGCGAGCCCAGCTGCGGCGACGCGCACCCGGGGGACGATGGATGAAGAGGTCGTCGAGCCGACCGCCTGGATCGGACACGGGAGACCGGGAGCTCCTCGGCCCCGGCCTGATCCACGAGCTGCGCCAGCCGCTGACCGCGCTGGACGCCGCCCTGCGGCTCGTCGCCCGCGAGCTCGGCCCGTCGGTCACGACGCTCGACGTCTGGTCCATGGCGACCGGGCAGGTCGCGCGGCTCCAGGAGACGCTCGACACCTTCCAGCAGCTGATGACGGGGGGCGCCGAGCTGGGCGCCTTCCTGGTGGAGCCGGTGGTCCGTCGCGCGATCGCGGCCGCGCGCGCGCGGCTCGACCTCCTGGGCGATCGCTTCGCGCTCGTCGTCGACGGCGACGTGCCGGGCGCGCACGGCAGCGCCCAGGCGCTCCTCCACGCCGTCTCGAACCTCGTCTCGAACGCGCTCGACGCGGTCGAGCAGGGCGGCGGCGGTCGGATCGAGGTGAGGGTGCTGCGAGCGCCGGACGGCGCGCGGGCCCAGGTGCGGGTGGCCGACGAGGGGATCGGCATCCTCACGGCGGACCGCGAGCGGATCTTCACGGTGGGCTACACCACGAAGGCGCGGGGGAAGGGGAGCGGGCTCGGCCTCGCCATCGCGCGCCGGATGCTGCGGGCCGCGGGCGGCGAGCTCCGCCTCGCGGCAGAAGCGGACCCGGCCAGGCGCCCGTGGGCCAGCACCGAGCTCGTGGTGGAGCTCGCCGCGAGCGCCGCGCAGCCGGTGCCGGTCGCCCCCGCGATGGCGGCCCCCCGCAGGCGCGGGCTCCGCGTCACGCTCGTCGGGGTGGCCTTGCTGGCCGCGGCCGCCGCCGGGTGGGCCGGGCTCCGCCCGTCGCGCACCGCCGGCGAGGCGGCCGCGGTCATCGCCTCGGCCGAGGCGGGCGAGGTGGTGCTGGAATCCGCCACCGGGGCGATCGAGCGGCTCCGCCCCGGCGGGTGGGAGCCGGTGGTCGCGGGAGAGCGGCTCCGCGAGGACGACACGATCCGCACGGGCGCCGGCGCGGCCGCGACGCTCGCGGTCGGCGACCGCTCGCGCGTCGCCGTGTCCGACGCGACGCAGCTCACGGTTCGTGAGCTCACCGCAGCGGTTCAGCGGCTGCGCCTGTCGCGGGGCCGCATCTCGGTCGATCACCAGCCGGACGGCGCGCGCGTGCTCGTGGTCGAGAGCGACGACGGCGCGAGCGTGGCGCGCGCGAACGAGGCGCGGTTCAGCGTGCTCGCGAGCGGCAGGTCCCTCGCCGTGGCCACCGAGACCGGCGTCGTCCGTCTCCAGGCGGCAGGCGCCAGCGTCGATGTGAGCGCCGGGCGCCAGGCGGTGGCGTTTCGCGGAGCGGCCCCGGATCCGTCCCGTCCCATTCCGCCCGCGCTCCTCCTCAAGATCGCGAGGACCGCGCGGGGGGAGGGGGTGTGCACCGTGTCAGGCGTGGTCGATCGCGGCGCGGAGGTCCGCGTCGAGGGGCGCCTCGTCGAGGTCGGCGGGGACGGGAGGTTCTCGGTCCGTCTCCCCGCGCGCGCGGCGATGCGCGCGTCGGTGGTCATCCGCGACGCGGCGGGCCACGGCGCGGAGCGCCAGGTCCCGTGCGCGCCGATCGCGCCGGAGCAGGACGTCTCCGACTTCGCCGTCCGCTGGGGACAGGATGCGAGCGCGCGCGGTCACCGCTAGCTGCGCGGTCGCGGCGCTCGTCGCGGCGGCCCGGGCGGCGGCCGGCGACCTCGCGCTGCGCGTGACGCCCGAGCGGCTCGTGCTCGGGCCGGACGCACGCGCCGTGATCGAGCTCGCGGGGGCCGGCGACGCGCCTCCCCGGCTCACCGTGAACGTGGGGCGCGTCGAGGGGCTTCGCCCCGCCGGCGCCGGCCGGTTCGTGGCGGAGTACGTCGCGCCCCCCGAGCAATACCCGCAGGTCGCGATCGTCGCGGCGACCGCCGGGGAGTCGTGGGGCTGGACGGCCCTCCCGCTCACCGGCCGGGGGCTCGCGACGGCGCGCTCCGCCCCGCACGCCCGTATCAGCGTCACCATCGGCGAGGCGTCCTTCGGACCCGTGACGGCGGACGCCTCCGGCGAGGCGCGCGTCCCGGTGGTCGCTCCGCCCGGCGCTCGCTTCGCCTACCACCGCGGCCGGCCGCTCGATCTCAACGTACCCCCGGTGCTGCACGTCCACCTCGCGCTCGGCAGCGCCGAGGTGGCCGCGGATGCGCCGCGCGACCTGCCGCTGCGCGCCTTCGTCGTCGCGCCGGACGGCGCCCCGCGCGCCGGCGCACCGCTCCGGCTCGAGGTCAGCGAGGGTCGCGTCGTGGGGCTCGCGGAGGTGGCCCCGGGGAGCTGGGCGGGCACCTGGCGCCTCGCGCCGGCACGCGCCGGCGTGGCGAAGGCATCCGCGGCGCTCGCCGACGAGCCGGGGCTCGCCGCGTCCGCCCAGCTCGCCCGGCGGGCCGGCGCGCTGGCGCGGCTGACGGTGCAGGCCGCCGAGGCTCGCGTCGCGGCGGACGGGGCGGTCCTGCTGCGCGTCGAGGCGTCGGACGCGGCCGGCAACGCCGTCGAGGCCTCGCCCGCGGTCCAGGCGACGCTCGGCGAGCTCTCGGCGCTCGTGCCCGTCGCCCCCGGAGCGTGGGAGACGCGCCTCTCCGTCCCCGGGCGCGTCGGGTCGGCCCGGCGGCTGCAGGTCCTCGCGCGCGCCGGCGCCGTGGAGGGCCGCGCCGAGCTCGAGGTCGCCGGGGGTCCCCCCGTGGAGCTCGAGGTGGTCGCGGAGGAGGCCCCGCTCGTCGCGGACGGCCGCGCGGCGGCGCGCGTCCGCGTCCGGCTGCGCGACCGCTTCGGCAACCCTGCGGAGGGGGCCGCGCCCGAGATCGCGGACGCGCGGCCCGCCGTCGTGGAGACCCAGCCGGACGGGCCCGGGGCCTGGGTGGTGCGGTATCGCCCGCGCCGCGCGACAGAGGACCGCGCCGACGTCCTCTCCGTCCGCGCGGGCGGGCTGATGGGCGCCGCGCGGCTCACGATCGTGGCGCCGGAGCGGCGGCTGGGGGTCGCGCCGAAGCTGGGGGTCGCGGCCGCGAGCGGCCTCCTCGCGCCGTACGCCGCCGTGGAGGCGGGATACCGGACGACGCTCTTCGCGGGCCGGCTGGCCGTGGCCGGCGAGGCCGGGGCGTTCGTGCACGAGCGCACCGACACGGCGCAGGTCGGCGGCGGCGCGGTCGAGGTCCGCGGCCGCGCTCGCTACCTCCCGGCGCTCTTCACCGTGCGATGGGAGCAGCGCCTCGCCGGCGGGCAGGCGCTCTGGGCCGGGGCAGGGGCGGGCGTCGCGCACGTCGCGTCGGAGGTCTCGACCGACGCCGGCCCCATGTCCGCGGAGGCGGGGCTCGTGACGCTGCTGCACGCCGGGGGTGGATGGGGGCTGCTCCGCCGGCACGGAGGCCCCTTCCTCGAGGCCCGCGTCGCGCGCATGAGCGATCCCCGCTTCGACGCGCTCCGCGGCTCGCTCACCACGCTCCTCGCCGTCGTGGGGTACCGCCATGACGCGTACTGAGCGTGCCCTCGCCGGCGCCGTCCTCGCGGTCGTGCTCGGATGCCGGCAGTCGGCGCCGTCCGCTCCGCCGCGTCCGGTCGCGGCCGAGCCGGCGCAGGGCTTCGAGCAGAGCGAGGCCCTCATCGACATCGTCGGGAGCGCGTTCCACGTGAGGGCGGTGCAGCGCGTCCACGGCGGGAGCAGCGTCGACGCGTCGTATCGCGCGTGGCTCGGCACGACCGAGCTCCGGGACGTCGTGTGGCTCGACCCGACCAGGCTCCGCGCGCGCGTGCCCGCAGGGCTCCCCCTGGGCTTCCACGATCTGAGGGTCGCGGGTCCCTACGGCGAGGGCACCGCGGGCGGCGCGTACGAGGTGCTGCCCGGATCGGCGCCGTCGCTCTCCGCGTCCCTGTCGCTGGTCCAGGCGGCGAGCGTCGGTCAGGAGGTGCTGCTCGGGGTGACGGTGGAGAACGGGGGCGACTTCCCCGTGGAGGGGGTCCTGCCGGAGGCGACGCTGACCGGGCCCGGCGCGCTCGCGCTCGTCGCGCCGGCGGCGCCGCAGGACCTCGCGCCCGGCGCGCGCTCGACCCTCACGCTCGCGTATCGCGCGGAGGCGCCTGGCGCCGTGTCGGTCTCCGTGTCCGCGATCGGCCGGGATCCGCGCACGGGGGCCGCGGTCGTCGCCACGGTGACGGGCGGCCTCCGCGTCGAGCGGCCGGCCGCGCTCTCCGCCGCGCTCGCGCTGCCGCCCGGGCCGCTCGCGCTCGGCGATCTCCCGGTGACGCTCACCGTCACGAACACGGGCGAGGCGACCGCCGTCGCGGTGGTCCCCGCGTCGCTCGTGGACGACGGGTCCACCGGGGCCGTCGTGGTCGTGTCCGGCCCGACGCAGGCCGTCACGCTCGCCGCCGGGGAGAGCGTCGCCTTCGCCTGGTCGTGCCGGGCGGTCGCGGCGGGGACGCTCGCCTTGACGGCGACGGTGACGGGCGCCGACGCGAACGACGGGCGCGCGCTCGGCGCGAGCGCGACGGCCACCACCGCGACGGTCCCGCACGGCGTCGCCCGCCTCGCCAGCGATCCCTTCGCGGACGGGAGCACGTTCGCCTTCGTCGCGCCGTATCGAGGGCAGGTGTACGTGGGGCCGAGCCGGACCGGGGACGGCGTCGTTCGCATGCAGCGCGACGGGACGGGGCAGGAGTCGCTCGCGCTGACGTTCCCGCGCGACCCCGGCGTCGGCAGCACCTCCTCGAGTGCAGGCCCCTGGCCTCACACGACCCTCGGCTACACGGGGTGCACCGCCGCGGCCTGCGGGCCCGACGGCGAGGACGGGCGGGGCCTGCTCACCTCGGTCTCCTTCGCGGGCGACGAGTGGCTCGTGCTCGGTGGCGCGCGCTCGTCGGGCGAGCTCGACTACGTGTACCTGAGCCGCGCGTCGGCCTCGCCGCTCGACTTCTCCTACGTGGACCTCTCCACCGTGCTCGGGGCGAACACGCGCGGCGTCTCCGCGGCGCTCGGCGCGGGGGGGCGGCTCTATCTCGGCTTCCCGGACAACGGCGGCTCCCGCCCTTACGGCATCGCGCTCCTCCGCGCCCCGACCGCCCCCGGCCTCGACGCGGCGCAGGGGACCGACGCCCTCGACCTGGGCCTGCACGACGCCTACAACGCGGCGTACGGCGGGTTCACGGCGATCTCGATCGTCGACGCGATGGCCGAGCTCGGCGGCCGCGTGTACTTCTTCGACGACGTGGGCTGCCTCGTCGCGACCGGCCAGGCGCCCGCGGCGAAGAGCGACTTCCTCGGCTGCTCTCCGGCCGCGAGCGCGGCCTACGACCGGAAGCAGTCCGTGGCTCCCCCGCGCCAGTTCGATCTCGAGCCGCCCGACAAGGCTTGGCCCCAGTCGGTGGCCTGGAACGGGCGGCTGTACGCCATCCGGAACACCACCACCGGCCCCCAGCTCTGGTCGTGCGACCCGGCGGGCGGCGCCGACCCTGCCGTCTGCGACCCGACGGACTGGACCCTCCTCGCGGCGGACGCGGCCTACCGCACGCGGCTCGGGTACCCCGGCGTCACGGCCGCGTCGATGCTGCTCGCCACGCCGAGCCACCTGTACCTCGGGCTCGACGATCCCGGGGCCGGCCTCCACGTGTTCCGCACGCGCGCCGCGCTCCCCGCGATCTCCGACTTCACGGGACTCGACGGCTGCGCTGCCGGGACGCCCGGGTGCCAGGGGCTGGGAGGGGACGGCCTGGGGACGCCCGCGCTGACGCACATCCTGGACGCGAAGCTCGTCTCCAGCCCGGACGGCCGGACGGACCTGTTCTTCACCGCCCGCGGCGGCAGCTCCCCTTTCCAGCTGATCCGGATGGATCCCTGACGCCGGGCCCGGGCGCTCGGCGGGACGTCGCACGCCTGGTCGCTCGTGGCCCGGCCCGCCTCGGCGCGGGGCGCCCGCGGCGGCTCCCCGGCGCCGCCGGCCGGCGCGCCGGGCGGCATGCGCCGAGGCTCGCCGACCGTGTCGAGGTCGGCCCGAGGTGTGCTAGGTTCCCCGCCCCATATGCCGCGTCGCACCGACATCCGGAAGATCATGATCGTGGGTTCCGGGCCGATCGTCATCGGCCAGGCCTGCGAGTTCGACTACTCGGGCACCCAGGCCTGCAAGGCGCTCAAGGAGGAGGGCTTCGAGATCGTCCTCCTCAACTCGAACCCCGCCACGATCATGACGGACCCGGGGTTCGCCGACCGGACCTACGTCGAGCCGATCACCCCGGAGGTCGCCGAGCAGATCCTCGCGCGCGAGAAGCCGGACGTGCTCCTCCCGACGCTCGGCGGGCAGACGGCGCTGAACCTCGCGGTCGCGCTCGCGCGGAACGGGGCGCTCGCCCGCCACGGGGTCGAGCTCATCGGCGCGCAGCTCGGGGCGATCGAGAAGGCCGAGGACCGGCTGCTCTTCAAGGACGCCATGCAGCGCGTCGGCGTCGAGCTGCCCAAGTCCGGCTACGCGACGAGCTGGGACGAGGCCCGCGCCATCGCCGAGGACATCGGCTTCCCGGTGATCATCCGCCCGTCCTTCACGATGGGCGGCGAGGGGGGCGGCGTCGCCTACAACCGCGAGGAGTTCGAGCCGCTGGCGAAGCGCGCGCTCACCCTCTCCCCGACGCACACGATCCTCTGCGAGGAGTCGATCATCGGGTGGAAGGAGTACGAGCTCGAGGTGATGCGCGACAAGCACGACAACGTCGTCATCATCTGCTCGATCGAGAACTTCGACCCGATGGGCGTCCACACGGGCGACTCGATCACGGTGGCGCCCGCGCAGACGCTGACGGACAAGGAGTACCAGCGGATGCGGGACGCCGCGGTCCGCATCATCCGGGAGATCGGCGTCGAGACCGGCGGCTCGAACATCCAGTTCGGCGTGCACCCGCGCACGGGCCGGATGGTCGTCATCGAGATGAACCCGCGCGTGTCGCGCTCGTCCGCGCTCGCCTCCAAGGCGACCGGGTTCCCCATCGCCAAGATCGCCGCCAAGCTCGCCGTCGGCTACACGCTCGACGAGCTCAAGAACGACATCACCCGCTACACGCCCGCCTCCTTCGAGCCGACGATCGACTACGTCGTGACGAAGGTGCCGCGGTTCGCGTTCGAGAAGTTCAAGGGCGCCGACGACACGCTCACGACGCAGATGAAGTCGGTCGGCGAGGTCATGGCCATCGGCCGGACGTTCCAGGAGAGCCTGCAGAAGGCGCTCCGCGGGCTCGAGATCGACCGCTGCGGGCTCGAGTCGCCGCTCGGCAAGCGCCCCGGCGACGCGTACTCGGCCGACGAGGTGGAGCGCATCAAGGCGCAGGCCCGCGTGCCGCGCTCCCACCGCATCTTCTGGATCGCGGAGGGGCTCCGCGCCGGCCTGTCGGTGGACGACCTCTACGCGCTGACCTACGTCGACCCGTGGTTCCTGCGGGAAATGGCGGGGATCGTCCGCGCGGAGGCGAGGCTCGCGGAGGGCGGCCTCCCCGCCGGCGCCGAGGCGTTCCGTACCGTGAAGCGGATGGGCTTCTCGGACAAGCGCATCGCCCAGCTCGTCACCACGACCGAGAAGGCGGTGCGCGACGCGCGCTGGAAGGCGGGGGTCCGGCCGGTGTTCAAGCGGGTCGACACCTGCGCCGCCGAGTTCGAGGCCTACACGCCGTACCTGTACTCCACCTACGAGGAGGAGTGCGAGGCGGCGCCGACCGATCGCCGCAAGGTGATGATCCTCGGCGGCGGCCCGAACCGCATCGGGCAGGGCATCGAGTTCGACTACTGCTGCGTGCACGCGTCGTTCGCGCTGTCGAAGGCCGGGTACGAGACCATCATGGTCAACTGCAACCCGGAGACGGTCTCGACGGACTACGACACCTCCGACCGGCTCTACTTCGAGCCGCTCACGCTCGAGGACGTGCTCGAGATCGTCCACGTCGAGAAGCCGGAGGGGCTCATCGTCCAGTACGGCGGGCAGACGCCGCTCAAGCTCGCGGTGCCGCTCCACGAGCTGGGCGTGCCGATCTTCGGCACGACGCCCGACGCGATCGACCGGGCCGAGGACCGCGAGCGCTTCGCCGAGCTCATCGTGAAGCTCGGGCTGCGCCAGCCGGAGAACGGGGTCGCGCGCAGCGCCGGCGAGGCGTTCGCGGTCGCGCGGCGCATCGGCTACCCGGTCATGGTCCGCCCGTCCTACGTGCTCGGCGGCCGCGCCATGGAGGTCGTATACGACGACAAGGACCTCGAGACCTACCTGCGTGAGGCGGTGCAGGCCTCGAACGAGCGCCCCGTCCTCGTGGATCGGTTCCTCAAGGACGCGGCCGAGGTCGACGTGGACGTGGTCTCCGACGGCCGCGACGTGGTGGTCGGCGGCGTGATGGAGCACATCGAGGAGGCCGGCATCCACTCCGGCGACTCCGCGTGCGCCCTGCCGCCGTTCAGCCTCGCGCCCGACAAGGTCGCGGAGATCGGGCGCCAGTCCGTCGCGCTCGCGAAGGAGCTCGGCGTCGTCGGCCTCATGAACGTCCAGTTCGCCATCCAGGGCGACGACGTGTACGTCCTCGAGGTGAACCCGCGCGCGAGCCGGACCGTGCCGTTCGTCGGCAAGGCGACGGGCCTGCCGCTCGCGAAGGCGGGCTCGCTCTGCATGGTGGGCAAGAGCCTCGAGGAGGCGGGGGCGCGCGGGGCCGAGCGGCCGCGGCACGTCTCGGTCAAGGAGGCGGTCTTCCCCTTCGCGCGCTTCCCGGGGGTCGACACCATGCTCGGGCCCGAGATGCGCTCGACCGGCGAGGTCATGGGCATCGACCTCGACTTCTACCGGGCGTTCTTCAAGGCGCAGGCGGCGGCGGGCAACACGCTCCCCGGCACCGGCGCCGGGCGCCGGGCGTTCGTCTCGGTGAAGGACTCCGACAAGCCCGCCATCGTGGACGTCGCGCGGCGGCTCGTCGCCCTGGGCTTCGAGGTGCTCGCCACCGCCGGGACGAGCGCGTACCTCGGGGCGCGCGACATCCCCACCACGCTCGTCCTCAAGCTGCACGAGGGGCGCCCCTCGATCGTGGACCGCATCAAGGACGGGGACGTTCACCTCGTGTTCAACACGACGGCCGGCAAGCAGGAGATCGCCGACAGCTACTCCATCCGGCGGGAGACCCTGATGAAGGGCCTGCCCTACTTCACCACCCTGACCGGCGCCCGAGCGGCGGTGGGGGCGATGGAGGCCGCCCGCGGCGGCAGTCCGAGCGTGCGCTCGATCCAGGAGTACCACGGGGTCGGCCGGCAGGCGTCCCGTTGACAGCAAGCCGCGGGCGCTCTACTGAAAGGTCTGGAAGCGGCCGCCCCGGGCTTCTCGGGCCGGCCGCAGTCATTTTTTCGGAAGGTGGATGATGTCCGAGCGCGTCCCCATGACGAAGGGCGGCCTCCTCCGGCTCAAGGAGGAGCTCAAGCGCCTGAAGAACGTCGAGCGCCCGAAGATCGTGAAGGAGATCGCCGAGGCGCGATCCCACGGCGATCTCTCCGAGAACGCCGAGTACCACGCGGCCAAGGAGAAGCAGAGCCACATCGAGGGCCGCATCCTCCAGGTCGAGCACTGGATCGCGAGCGCCGAGGTCATCGACGTCTCGAAGCACGTCGGCGATCGCGTCGTGTTCGGCGCGACCGTGTCGCTCGAGGACTCCGACTCCGGCGATCAGGTGACCTACCGGATCGTCGGTGAGCTCGAGGCGGACCTGAAGCAGGGGCGGATCTCGGTCACGAGCCCCATCGCGCGCGCGCTCATCGGGCGCGAGGAGGGGGACACCGTGACGGTGCGCACCCCCGGCGGCGAGAAGGAGTACGAGATCCATTCCATCGCCTTCGTCGAGGAGGAGCTGCCCGCCGAGTCCGGGGAGTAGTCGGACCGCGCTGGTAGCCTCGCGCCGTGGAGCGGAGGGGCCGCCAGGGCGATGCGCCCGCCGCCGGGGAGCCGGGTCCCGGCCTCGAGGCCGCGCAGCAGGCGCTCGCGGCGCTCGTGCCGCCGCTCCGCTTCGCGGTCAAGGACGGCTTCGTCGGCGCGGCGCGCCTCAAGGGCTTCGGCGAGCTCGCGCGCGGCGCCATCGCCCGCGCCCGGGCCGCCGGCGCGCCCGACACCCCGGCGCTGCAGCGGCTCGCGGTCGAGGCCGACGGGTTCGACGCGCTCCCCCTGGACGGCCGTCGCGCCGCGCTGACGCGCATCGCGGGCGGCCTCTCCGCGCTCATCCCCGTGCCCGACGAGCTGCGCGAGGTCGCCCGGCTCGGGCGGACCGAGCTCGGGAAGAGCAGGAGGATCGCGCCCGCGGCGCCGACCTCGCCCACCGCGCGGTCCACGCCCGCCGCTCCGTCCACGCCCGCGGCTCCGTCCACGCCCGCGGCACGGACCCCGACCCCGACCCCGACCGCGACCCCGTCCTCGTCCTCGTCCTCGTCCTCGTCCTCGTCCGCGACCCCGTCCGCGACCCCGTCCGCGACGACGACCGTCTCGCCCCCGCCGGCCCCCGAGCCCTGGACGGAGGCGCCTCCTCCGCGCTCGCCGGAGGAGCGCGCCGCCCGCCGCAAGCGGCTCGCGACGGCGCTCGCCGAGCTGCCCCGAGTCCACCCCGCGACGCGCGCCCAGCTCGAGGAGCGCGGGCGCACCACGGTGGAGCAGGCGCTCGAGTTCTTCCCCAAGGCCTACCAGGACCGCACGCACGTCCGGCGCGTCGCGGAGCTGCGGGCCGGCGACGAGGGGATCGTGCTCGGCACGGTGAAGCACGTCCGCGTGCAGCGCATGCGGAACGGGCGGCCGCTCCTGAAGGTCGGCGTGGCCGACGCGTCGGGCGCGCTCGAGCTCGTGTTCTTCAACCCGCCGCCGTGGCGCCTGCGGCAGTTCGCGGCGGGTGAAGGGCTCCTCTGCTCGGGCAAGGTGACCGAGGGGTTCGGCCGGCGGCTCCAGATGAGCCAGCCCGAGGTCGAGAAGCTCACGGCGGGCGACTCGGCGAGCTTCGGGCGCGTCGTCCCCATCTACGCCGGCCCGGCCGACTACCAGCACCCGGCGCTGCGCAGGCTCGTGAAGCGGCTCGTCGACGAGCACGCGCCGCTCGTGGTGGACGATCTGCCGCCCGAGGTGCGGGCGCGCCGCGAGCTCCTCTCGCGGGCCGAGGCGCTGCACGACGCGCACTTCCCCCCGCCCGGCACCGACCTCGCGCTCGCCGCCGAGCGCGCCACCCCCGCCTTCCGCCGGCTCGTCTTCGAGGAGCTCTTCTTCCTGCAGCTCGCCCTCGCGCTGCGCCGGCGGGGCGTGCGCACCGAGCCTGGCATCGCGTTCGACGCCTCACCGGCGGTGATCGCGCGCGCGCTCGAGCTCCTCCCGTTCCTGCTCACCGGCGCGCAGGCCCGGGCGCTCGACGAGATCGCCCGCGACATGGCCCGGCCCGAGCCGATGAACCGGCTGCTGCAGGGCGACGTGGGCAGCGGCAAGACCGCCGTCGCGTTCGCGGCGATGATGGTCGCCGTCCGCTCCGGCCACCAGGCCGCCCTCATGGTCCCGACGGAGCTCCTCGCCGAGCAGCACGCCCGCACGCTCGCGGGCTGGCTCGCGGGGACCGGCGTCGAGGTCGCGCTCGTCGCGGCCGCGTCTCGCGGGAAGGGGCAGAAGGAGACGCGCGCCCGGGTGGCGGACGGCACGGCCCGGATCGCGGTGGGGACCCACGCGCTCCTCGAGCAGGACGTCGCGTTCGATCGCCTCGGCCTCGTGGTCGTGGACGAGCAGCACCGCTTCGGCGTGCTGCAGCGCGCGAAGCTCATCTCGAAGGGGCGCCGCCCCGACGTGCTCGTGATGACGGCGACGCCGATCCCGCGCACGCTCGCCCTCGCGTTCTACGGCGACCTCGACCAGTCCAAGATCGGCGAGCTCCCTCCGGGCCGCACCCCGGTCGCGACGAGGGTCTACGGCGACTCGCAGCGGCGGGCCGCCTACGACGTCGCGCGGCGGGAGCTCGAGGCGGGGCAGCAGGTGTACGTGGTCTACCCGCTCGTCGCCGAGTCCGAGAAGACCGATCTCGCCGACGCGACGACGGGCGCGGAGGAGCTGCGCCGCGTCTTCGCCGGCCACGAGGTCGGGCTCCTCCACGGAAAGATGAAGGGCGACGAGAAGCAGGCCGTGATGGATCGCTTCCGGTCGGGGGCGCTCCGCGTGCTCGTCGCGACCACCGTCATCGAGGTGGGCGTGGACGTCCCGAACGCGAGCGTGATGATCGTGGAGCACGCCGAGCGCTTCGGGCTCTCCCAGCTCCACCAGCTCCGCGGCCGGGTCGGCCGGGGGGCGTCGCGGAGCCACTGCCTCCTCATCGCGCACTTCAAGCGGGTGGGCGACGAGGCGCGGGAGCGGCTCCACGCCATGGAGGAGACGCAGGACGGGTTCGAGATCGCCCGCGTGGACCTTCGCATCCGCGGCCCAGGCGAGCTCCTCGGCACGCGCCAGTCGGGCCAGAAGCTCTTCGAGGTCGCCGACCTCTACCGCGACGAGGCCATCCTGGAGGAGGCGCGCGAGGACGCGTTCGCGCTCGTGGAGGCCGATCCCGAGCTGCGCCGCGCCGAGCACCGGCCGGCCGCCGAGGCGCTCGGGGAGCGCTGGTCCGGGCGGCTCTCCCTCGCGCAGATCGGCTGAGCGGCAGGCTTCGGTCTCACCGTTTCCCGGTCGTGACCGACCGTCTAGGATGGCCTCGTGAGCGCCGACCTGTCGCGCGCCCTGGAGGCGATGGGCATCCGGGATCCCGCGGTCCTGCGCGCCGTGGCCGAGGTGCCGCGCGAGCTGTTCGTGCCCCCGGACCTGCGCGGCTCGGCGGACGCGGATCACCCGCTGCCCATCGGCTTCGGCCAGACCATCTCGCAGCCGTTCGTGGTCGCCTACATGACGGAGCAGCTCCGCCTCGGCGGCCGCGAGCGCGTGCTCGAGGTCGGGACCGGCTCCGGGTACCAGACGGCGCTCCTCGCGCGGCTCGCGGCGGAGGTGTTCTCGATCGAGATCGTCCCCGCGCTCGCGGAGCGCGCGCGCGAGGTCCTGCTCGGCACGCTCGGTCTCCAGAACCTTCGCCTCCGCACCGGAGACGGCGGGGCGGGCTGGCCCGAGGCCGCGCCCTTCGAGCGGATCCTCGTGACCGCCGCCGCCCCGGAGGTGCCGCCCGCCCTCGTCGCCCAGCTCGCGCCCGGCGGCCGGATGGTGATCCCGGTGGGCGAGGCGCCCGACCTGCAGGTGCTGCGCGCCGTCGACAAGGGCAACGACGGCGCGAACGTCTGGACCGAGCTCATCCCCGTCCGCTTCGTGCCGCTCACCGGCGCCGCCGGCTGATGCGCTACACTCCCCCGCGATGATCGTCTGTCCGGTGTGCGACCACTCCCAGCCCGGCGCAGGGGCGTGCGAGCTTTGCGGCGGCCCGCTCGCGCCGGAGGCCGACCTCGCCGCGGGGATGGCCGCGCTCGACGGGCTGGAGCCGACCCTCCATCCCGCCACGTGGGCGGCGGACGCGCCGCCCGTGGAGGGCCTCGAGCCGACCGCCCACGCGCCTGCCGGCGCGGTGGCGCCGCCGCCGCTCGAGCTCGAGCAGACGCGCATCGCGCCGCAGGACGTCGACGCGCCCGCGCTGGACGGCCTCGAGCGGACGGCGCAGCAGGGGCCGGACGACGGGCCGACGCCGCTCCCCGTGTTCGTCACCTGCCGCTACTGCCGGAGCCCGGCGCTCCCCGGCGAGCGGATCTGCGGCCAGTGCGGGATGCGCCTGCCGCTCGCGGGCGGGGCTTCCGGCGCGCCGGCCGCGCCGGCAGGGCACGTCTGCGGCTGCGGCGCGCTCGTCCGCGGCCGCTCGTGCCCGGCGTGCGGCGCGCGGCCGCCGCCGTGAGGCTTCGCTCGCCCCCTTGAAATGCGGGGCGGCTCCCGGCAAATTGGCGGGTCCCTCCATGAAAACCTTCCACGACCCCGAGGTGTTCGCGCGCGTCAAGCGGCTCCCCACGTACGTCTTCACGATCACGGATCGGCTCCGCGACGAGGCCATCGCCCGCGGTGTGGACGTCGTGGACCTCTCGATGGGCAACCCGGACCGCGGCGCCCCGGCGCGCGTCGTCGAGCGGCTGAGGGAGGCGGCTGGGGATGCGCGCCTCCACCGCTACCTCGATCCCCGCGGCCTGCCCGAGCTCCGCGCCGCCGCCGCACGCTGGTGGAAGCGCCGGCACGGCGTCGAGGTAGACCCCGCCCGCGAGGTGCTCATCACCATCGGCTCGAAGGAGGGCATCGGCCACGCGCTGCTCGGCCTCCTCGCCGAGGGCGACGCGGTGCTCGCGCCCACGCCGACGTACCCCATCCATGCCTACGGCGCGGTGCTCGCCGGCGCGGAGACGATCCCGGTGCGCGTGGGGCCCGGGTTCGACTTCTTCGACTCGCTCGTCGAGGCGACGGAGAAGGCCGAGCGGCGCCCGAAGGGGATCGTGGTGAACTTCCCCGCGAACCCGACCGCCGCGGTCGCGACGCCCGAGCTCCTCGAGAAGATCGTCCGCTTCGCCGAGGCCCGGCACCTCTTCATCATCTCCGACCTCGCCTACGGCGACCTCGTGTTCGACGGGGGACGCGCGCCGGCGATGCTCACCATCCCGGGGGCGCGCGAGCGCACGCTCGAGTTCATGTCGCTCTCGAAGAGCTACGGGATGGCGGGGTGGCGCGTGGGGTTCTGCGCCGGGAACGCCGCGCTCGTCGCCGCGGCCGCGCGCGTGAAGAGCTACCTCGACTACGGCCTGTTCGGCCCGACCCAGCTCGCGGCGGTGACGGCGCTCGACGAGTGCGAGGAGGACGTCGTCGCGAACCGCGCGCGCTACCAGCGCCGCCGGGACGCGCTCGTCGCCGCGTTCGGTGCGGCGGGCTGGCGCATCCCGCCGCCCGCGGCGAGCATGTTCGCCTGGGCGCCCATCCCCGAGCCGTTCCGCGGGCTCGGCTCGCTCGAGTTCGCCCGCCGGCTCGTGGAGGAGGCGGGGGTCTGCGTCGCGCCGGGGGTAGGGTTCGGCGCCGCCGGCGAGGGCTTCGTCCGCATCGCGCTCGTCGAGGACGAGGCGCGCCTCGCGCTCGCCGCCGAGCGCGTCCACGGCCTGCTGCAGAAGGGGAGGTGACCTGTGTCCGCTCCGGCCCCCTCGGCCTGGTTCCGCTGCGCGGCGGGCTGCGACTTCCGCGCCGAGCTCGTCGACGTCGTCTACGAGTGCCCGCGCTGCAGCGGGCTGCTCGAGGTGGAGCACGATCGCGCGGCGCTCGCCGCGCGCTCCGGCGACGACTGGAAGGCGCTCTTCGACTCCCGCTTCAAGCTCGGCGCGTGGCCGTACGGCTCCGGCGTGTGGGGCAAGAAGGAGTGGGTCTACCCGCAGCTCGCGACCGAGAACGTCGTCTCGATGTTCGAGGGCGGCAGCCCGCTCCTGCGGGTGGACCGCTACGCCCGCGAGCTCGGCCTCGACGACGTCTGGGTGAAGGAGTGCGGCGTCACGCACACGGGGTCCTTCAAGGACCTGGGCATGACGGTGCTCGTCTCGGCGGTGAACGAGATGCGCGCCCGCGGCCAGGCGGTGCGCGCCGTCGCCTGCGCCTCGACGGGCGACACCTCCGCCGCCCTCAGCGCCTACTGCGCCGCCGCGGGGATCCCGAGCGTCGTCCTCCTGCCGCGCGGCAAGATCTCGACCGCCCAGCTCGTCCAGCCCATCTCGAACGGCGCGCTCGTGCTCGAGCTCGACACCGACTTCGACGGCTGCATGCGCGTCGTGCGGGAGCTCGCGCACACGAAAGACATCTACCTCGCGAACTCGATGAACTCGCTGCGCATCGAGGGGCAGAAGACCGCCTCCATCGAGATCGCGCAGCAGCTCGGCTGGAGCTCGCCGGACTGGATCGTGATCCCGGGCGGCAACCTCGGGAACGCGAGCGCGGTCGGGAAGGGCTTCCTGCTCATGAAGGAGCTCGGGCTCGTCGACCGGCTCCCGCGCCTCGTCGTCGCGCAGGCGGCGCAGGCGAACCCGCTGTGGCGGGCGACGAGCGGCGCCGGCGTGAGGCCGACCGCGGCGGTGGTCGTGCCCCCGGTCGCAGCGCAGCGGACGCTCGCCTCGGCGATCCAGATCGGCGCCCCCGTGTCGGCGAAGCGCGCGCTGCGCGCCCTCGAGGCGCTCGACGGCGTCGTCGAGCAGGCCACGGAGCAGGAGCTCGCGGACGCCGCGGCGCGCGCCGACCGCGCCGGGCTGTTCACCTGTCCGCACACGGGCGTCGCGCTGGCCGCGCTCGAGAAGCTCGCCGCGCGCGGCGCGATCCGCAGGGGCGAGCGGGTGGTCGTGATCTCCACCGCGCACGGGCTCAAGTTCTCGGACTTCAAGGTCGGCTACCACGACGGGACGCTGCCGGGGATCGCCTCGCCCCTCCGGAACCCGGGCGTCAAGCTCGCCGCGACGCTCGGGGCGGTCCAGGACGCGATTGCCGCCCGCTTCGGTCAGCGGTAGAAACGGCCCGATGGTGACCACCCCCGCCCAGGACCCCGCCGCGCTGCGCGCCGAGCACGACGCGCTCGCGGCGCGCCTCGAGATCCGCCGCTCGATCGACCACGTCCGGCGTGGCGCGTACGTCGGCTTCGCGGCCCTCATCGGCATCGGTCTCGCCGTGAAGCTCGGCTGGGATCGCTGGGGGACCCCGGCGCCCGGCGTCGCGCGGAAGATCCCGACCGGACCGCCGGTGTTCTTCTACCTCGCCGTCGTGCTCGCCGCGGTCCTCGCGGTCCTCGCCGTGCGCGAGGCGCTCCGCGCGCGGCGCCTGATGCGCGACGAGGACGCGCTCTTCTCCCGCCTGCTCGCGCTCCGCGGCTTGCTGGGGCTCGATCACTGACATGCCGGCGAGGCGCGTCCGCCGCGGCCGCTTCATCGTCCTCGAGGGGCTCGACGGGGCCGGGACGACGACGCAGGCGCGTCTGCTCGGCGATCGCCTCCGCGGCGCGGGCCGGGCGGTCCACGTCACCGCCGAGCCGTCCGGAGGTCCGATCGGGAGCCTCGTCCGCCAGGCGCTATCGCGGCGGGTCGTGGGCGGGCGGGGGCAGGGCGAGCTCGATCCCGGCGCGCTCGCGCTGCTCTTCGCCGCCGATCGCCTCGACCACGTCGCCGCCGAGATCGCCCCCAAGCTGGCGGAGGGCGTCGACGTCGTCTCGGACCGCTTCACCCTCTCGTCGCTCGCCTACCAGGGGCTCACGACCGGCGCGCTGGCCTGGGTCGAGGCGGTGAACGCCCGCGCGGCCACGCCGGACGTGACGCTCTTCCTGCGCGCCCGCGCGGCGGTGGCGTTGAAGCGGCGGCGCGCCGCGACGATGGACCCGGAGCTGTACGAGGTGTCGGACTTCCAGCGCGCGGTGGCGCGGAGCTACGACCGCGGCATCGCGCTGCTCCGCGCCGCGGGACAGCGCGTGGTGGAGCTCGACGGCGAGGCGCCGGTGGAGGCCGTGGCGGACGCGGTCTGGGCCGCGGTCGAGCAGCTCCGCTCCGGCCGCTGACGCGGGCCGCGGACCCGCCCTTCGGCCCCGAGACGCCCCCGCGGCAGCGCCGCGCCCCGTCGCGCGATTTGCGGATCTCGCGCGCGCCCTCTACTTAGATGGGATGCCCGGTCCCACGGCGATCCTCGTCGTCATCGGCAACGAGGTGCTCTCCGCGAAGGTGCAGGACGAGAACGGCCCGTGGGCCGCGCGCCGCCTGCGCGATCTCGGCGTGCAGCTCGACGCCATCCTGACCCTCCCGGACCGCGTGGACGACGTCGTCGACGCCGTGGACCGCGCCCGTCGCCGCGCCACCTGGGTGTTCACCTCGGGCGGGGTCGGCCCGACCCACGACGACGTGACGGTCCCGGCCGTGGCGCGCGCCCTCGGGCGCCGGCTCGTGCGCTCGGGCGCGCTGGTCGAGAGCCTCCGCGCGATGCACCGCCGCCATCACGACGGGGCGGAGCCGCCCGAGGCGACGCTGCGCATGGCGGACGTGCCCGAGGGGACGCGCCTGCTCGGAGACCCGTCGTTCCCGACCCTCGTGGTGGAGAACGTCGTCATGCTCCCGGGAGTGCCGCAGTTCTTCCGCTGGCAATTCGACCGGATCGCGCACCTGCTCGCGGCCGATCCGTTCCACCTCGCGTGCGTCTTCCTCTCGCTCGGGGAGGACGAGATCGCGCCGGCGCTCGCGCGCGTCGCGGAGGCACACCCGGCGGTGGAGATCGGCAGCTACCCGCGCTTCGACGAAGCCGATCACCGCGTGAAGGTGACGATCGAGGCGAAGGACGGGACGCGGGTGGACGCGGCGCTGGCGGAGCTGCTCGCGGCGCTCCCCGACGGCGCGGTGGTCCGGACGGAGCCCGGGTGAGGCCGCGCAGGCGCCGCGCCCACGGAGGACGGGCCGCGCGCCGCGGCGTGCCGGGCCCCGCTCAGAGCTCGAAGCGATCGATCTTGCCGGCCTTCTGCAGGACCTCGAGCGCGCCGAGCGTCGCCTTCTCCTTGTCGTTGCCCTGGATCTTGACGACGAGCGGCGACGCGGCGGGCGGGTACACCGCGACGGCCCAGCTGTCGCCGAGATCCTTGTCCACCACGACCCGGCACTCCATGCTTCCGATGAACGCGCGTGCCATGCGGGATCACTCCTTCAGAGTGCGCGCAAGATATCCCGAAAGGCAGCCGATGAGAAACGTCCGCTTCGTCCTCCTGCTCGCCCTCGCCGCGTGCTCCTCCGGCGCGCGCCTGCCGCGCTCCGCGCAGGGCGAGACGGTGATCGAGATCCGCGGCGCCGTCGACGGAGGGCCTTACGCGCTCGGTGAGAAGGACCTCGCCGCGCTCCCCCGGCGCGCCGTGCGCGGCGTCGATCCGGTCTCCGGCCGCGAGGCGCTCTGGGAGGGCACCCCGCTCGCGCTGCTCGTCTCGGAGCGCGCCGCGCCGAAGAAGGGGACGGACACCGTCATCGTGCGCACCACCGAGGGCACGGCCGTCCCCATCCCGCTCACCCTGATCCGCCAGCTGCGGCCGGTGGTCGCGGACCGGGCCGACGGCGCGCCGATCGCGATGCGCGTCCTCGCGTGGCCCAACCTGGAGCAGGCGGGGCTCACCACGGATCCCCGGCAGGCCTCCTGGTGGGCGCACGGGGTTCGCGCGCTCGAGATCGTCTTCTGGCAGAAGACGCTCGGGACGGCGCTCGCCGCGCCCCCGGGCGCCTCCGACCGGGCCCGGCTCGGGTCGGGCGAGTTCGGCGCGCGCTGCGTCGCCTGTCACCGGCTGCGGACCGCCGGCGGGGAGCGCGGGCCGGATCTCACGGCGGTCGCGGAGCGGCTGTCGCACGACCGTTTCCGGGAGCTGATGCGCAGCCATCCGGCCCGCACCGATGGGATCGAGCCGCCGGGAGCCGAGGCGAGCGAGGATCTCTGGGCGTTCCTGCGGGCCGTGGCCGCGGCGGGCGAGGGCGGAGCGGCTGCGCCGTCCACCTCCTCCGCGTCGGCGCCGTGAGGAAAAGGGCGGCTAGACAGCCCAGATGAAGCCGATGCGGACGCCGACGAGCTCGGCGATCTGCTTCGCGATCTGCTTCCCGTCGCGCCCCGCCACCCAGCGTGGGATGACGACGTGGAACTCGCCCCCGGTGAGCTCCGCGGCGGAGGCGAAGAGCTGCCACCGGCTCGCGACGTCCTCGAGCGTCACCGGACCGGGTGAGAGCACGTCGAGGAACACCGGCTTCGGGGCGTCGCAGAAGAGCGCCGGGCGGTGATCGCGCATCGCGCCGTGGATCACCTCGGGCTGGTCCCAGCCCGGGAGATCGGCCCGAACCCCCGAGTAGCCCGCGAGCGGGAGCGTCTCGGCCATGAGGCGGATGAACGCCTCCTTCTGGACGTCGTTCGCCGCCTCGACCGTCGTGGGGGTCTCGAGCATCTCCATGGCGCAGCCAGGCGGTCGGAAGGAGCTCCCCGCCGGTCCCCGGCCCTCCCACACGAAGGGTGGTCCTCGATCCAGCATGGCGCATCCCCCGCGCTCCGCCGCGGGGCGGGCCACCGTGCGCGCGGTGACCCGCCCATGACGGCCGCTCGCCAGATCGCCCGGAGATGACGACCACGCCTCCCCGGAACCTCGACGCGATCCACTGGGGTCACTCCCTCCCGTTCTTCGCGGTCCATGCGGCCGCCCTCGCGACGCCCTTCCTCGCGCCCGTCGAGGGCCGCTACATCGCCCTCGCCGTCGGTCTCTACCTCCTCCGGATGTTCGGCGTGACGGCCGGGTACCACCGTTACTTCTCGCACCGCGCGTTCCGCACGTCGCGCCCCTTCCAGCTCGCCCTGGCGGTGCTCGGCGCGTCGGCCGTCCAGAAGGGGCCGCTCTGGTGGGCCGCCCACCACCGGGACCACCACCGGTACTCCGACGGCCCCGAGGACGTGCACTCGCCGCTCGAGCGCGGCTTCTGGTGGAGCCACGTCGGCTGGATCCTGGCGCGCCGCTACGACGCGACGAAGCTCGAGCGGGTGAAGGACCTCGCCGTCTACCCCGAGCTCCGCGTCCTCGACCGCTGGCACCTCGCCGTGCCGCTCGCCCTCGGGGGCGGCCTCTTCCTGGCGGGTGGGCTGCCGGCGTTCCTCTGGGGCTTCTGCGTCTCGACGGTGCTCCTGTGGCACGGGACGTTCGCCATCAACTCGCTCGCCCACGTGTTCGGCCGCCGGCGCTACGAGACGGGGGACGGCTCCCGGAACAGCCTCCTGCTCGCGCTCCTCACGCTCGGGGAGGGGTGGCACAACAACCACCACTTCTACCCGTCGACGGCGCACCAGGGCTTCTTCTGGTGGGAGATCGACGTCTCCTTCTACGCGCTCCGGCTCCTCTCCGCGGTCGGCCTGGTGCGCGACCTCCGGATGGCGCCGGACCGCGTCCGCTTCGCCCACCGCACGACCGCGGGGGCGGCGCCCCGCTCCGCCGCAGTCCCGGATCCGGGCTGAGGGCCGTCGGACACCGTCGGGGCCCCCGCGCCGCGAGTCCTCGCCAGCGCGGCGGACCGTCGCTAGAGTGGCGGCGCACCGGGAGGGAACCCATGGATCGCCTGTCACTCGACGTGAACGGCTGCTTCGACGCCGCCGCCGACGGCCTCGGCGCGGACGCGCTCGACGCGCTCGCGCCCTCCGCCGCGGCCGCCTTCGACGGGTTCGAGGCGCGGCGCCGCTCGGGCGAGCTCGGCTTCGCCGACCTGCCGCGGGACGCGGCCACGGCCGACGCGAGCGCCGCGCTCGCGCGCGATCTCGCCGCCCGGTTCGAGAACCTCGTCGTGCTCGGGATCGGCGGCAGCTCCCTCGGCGGCCGCGCCATCCTCTCGGCGCTCACGCACCCCTTCCACAACCTCCTGCCGCGCGACCGGCGCGGCGCCATGCGCGTCTTCTTCCCGGACAACTCGGACCCCGCCACCTTCGAGGCGCTCCTCGGCACGCTCGAGCTCGAGGAGACCTGCTTCGCCACCATCACGAAGTCCGGCGGCACCGCCGAGACCATGGCGCAGCACCTCGTGCTGCGGGAGCGCTGCATCGCCCGGTTCGGCGAGGAGGGGTACCGCGCGCGCTGCGTCCTCGTGACCGACCCGGCGAAGGGCGCCCTCCGCGCCATCGCCGACGCGGAGGGGCTGCGGGCGCTGCCGGTGCCGGCGAGCGTGGGCGGCCGCTTCAGCGCGCTCAGCGCCGTGGGGCTCCTGCCGGCCGCCGCGGGCGGGGTCGACCTCACCGCGCTCCTCGCGGGGGCCGCCGCGATGGAGGCGCGCTGCCGCTCCGGCGCGCTGCGCGAGAACCCGGCGCTCCTCTACGCCGGCGTGCTGCACCTCATGGACCGGCAAAAGGGGCGGCGGATCCACGTGCTCATGCCCTACGCGGACGGGCTGCGCGACACGGGCGACTGGTTCGTGCAGCTCTGGGCGGAGTCGCTCGGGAAGCGCCCCGAGGTCGGCCCGACGCCGTTCCGCGCGGTGGGCGCCACCGACCAGCACTCCTCGATGCAGCTCATGATGGAGGGGCCGCACGACAAGGTCGTGACGTTCGTGCGGGTCGTCCAGCCGCGGGCCGACGTGTCGATCCCGGTGCCCGACACGTACCGCCCGCATGGAGAGATCGCGTACCTCGACGGCCACACGATGGGCGAGCTCATCGAGGCGGAGCGGCGCGCGACCGAGGCCGCGCTGCGCAAGGCGGGGCGCCCCACGGTCTCGATCCAGCTCCCGCGCCTCGACGCGCGGGCCATGGGAGAGCTCCTGATGCTCCTCGAGCTCGCCACCGCGTACGCGGGCGGCCTGTACGGGGTGAACGCGTTCGACCAGCCCGGGGTGGAGGCCGGCAAGCGCTACGCCCAGGGGCTCCTCGGCCGCCCTGGCTACGAGCAGGCCCGCGACGAGCTGCTCGCGCGGGCCCACACCGACCCCGCCCTCGTCCTCGGCTAGACGCGAGCTGGAGCTCGCCGGCGCCGGCGTTCGTCCGCGGTCGACGCGGCCCCGAAAGCCGCCGGTCAGAGGAACACGGAGCGACGCGCGGCCAGATCCTCGTCGAGCATCGCCTGGAGCGTCGACCGCACGCGCTCGGTGAGGGCGCTCACCGTCGAGGGATCGTGCACCGCGTCCGGGCCCGCGCCGCCCAGGTCGATCGGATCGCCGAACCGGAGCGACCAGCGCGAAGGGAGCGGCACGAGGCCGGCCGCGCCGACCCGGAGCGAGTCGAGGGGCAGGGCAGGGAGGCCGAGCGCCGCCCCGAGCCAGCCCGGCCGCGAGATGGCCGGGGAGGCTTCCTCGCTGCCCACGATGGCGCACGGGATGATGGGCGCGCCGGTGCGGAGCGCGAGCTTCACGAAGCCGCCGCGGCCGAACCGCTCGATGCAGTAGCGCTCGCCCCACGCCTTCCGCGCGACCGCGCTCCCCTCGGGGAAGACGCCGAGGAGCCCCCCGTCCCGCAGGATGCGCTCTGCGGGCTCGGGCGCGGCACGGATCGCCCCGAGGCGGATCGCGAGCGCACCGAACACGGGCAGCCCGGCCTCGCGATCGTCGAGGAGGGGACGGAGGTCTCGCCGGGCGGGGTGGTCGCGGTGGAGCGCGTGCCGGAGCACGAGCGCGTCCCACGGCACGGCCCCTGCGTGGTTCGCGACGACGATGGCGGCACCGGCCGGCGGCACGCGGTCGAGGCCGCGCGCCTCGGTGCGCCACCAGGTCGCGTACAGCAGGTCGAGGAGCGGCTGCGCTCGCTCGTGGAAGCGCGCGTCGAGCCCGTACCGGTCGAGCCGCTCGGGTGGCTCGAGCAGGCGCGCCAGGTCGATCGCGCTCCCGAGCGCGTGCTTCACGCGCGGCAACAGCCGGGCGAGCGTCTCCCTCAGCTCCCCGGCGGCCGACGCGAGCCCCGCGCGGCCGGCGACGTCGGCGAGCCGGTGCTCGAGCCCCTCGAGCGTGCTCTCGACGCGGTGCTCCAGCGCGCCGAGCCGATCGGCGGCGGCGCGGAGCCGCGCGGCGTCGGGGGAGGGGGCCTGAGGTGCGGTCGGGGTCGGGGTCGGGGTCGGGATCCTGGTCGTGGTCGCGGCTGGGGTCGAGGTCGAGGTCGGGATCGGTCCGCTCACCCCGGCGCGCGCCACCGCGGGCACCGGCTCGCGCGGCGCTGCACCCCGCGCGAACGGGTCGTTCCCCAGCACCGGATGCGTGGGCTTGGGCCTGGGCGCGGGACGTGCGCGGGCCTCGGGCCTGGGCGCGCGCGTGCGCTTCCCGGCTCCCGTTCGGCCTCGGCTCTTCCCTCCCGCCATCGCGCACCTCATAGACGGGTGTACCCACGCTCGTCAAACGGACGGACGGGGACGGGCCACCCGGCACCGCGGGTCCGGGCGGTGTGGTACGACACCGCGATGCCGCGCATCCAGGTCCTTCCGCCCGGGCTCGTGAACCAGATCGCCGCGGGCGAGGTGGTGGAGCGCCCGGCGTCCATCGTGAAGGAGCTCGTCGAGAACGCGCTCGACGCCGGCGCGACCTCCGTCGCGATCGACGTGGAGGAGGGCGGCCTCGCGCTGGTGCGGGTCGCCGACGACGGGTGCGGGATGGCGAGCGAGGACGCCCACCTCGCGCTCGAGCGGCACGCCACGTCGAAGCTGCGGGACGCCGCCGGCCTCGCGGCCATCGCGACGATGGGGTTCCGCGGCGAGGCGCTGCCGGCGATCGCGTCGGTGGCGCGGTTCCGGCTCGACACCGCAGCGGCGGAGGACGGCGCCGGGACCCGGCTCGAGATCGAGGGCGGCGCGCGCGTCGCGGCGGGCCCCGTCGCGCGTCCGCGCGGCACCACCATCGAGGTGCGGGACCTCTTCTTCAACACCCCGGCGCGCCGCAAGTTCATGCGCGCACCGCCGACCGAGGCCGGCCACGTCAGCGAGGCGGTGGTGCGCCTCGCCCTCGCGCGCCCGGACGTCGGCTTCACGCTGCGGTCCGCCGGGCGGCTCGTCCTCGGCGCTCGCGCCGGTGCGGAGCTCGCCGATCGCGCCGCGCAGGCGCTCGGCCGCGACGCGCACCGGCACCTCGTGCCGGTGGACGCCGCGCGCGGCCCGGTCCGGGTGCGCGGACTCGTGTGCTCACCCGATCACTCGGAGGCGACCGGGCGCGCGCTCTATCTCTTCGTGAACGGCCGCTACATCCGCGACCGGGGGGCCGCTCACGCGGTGCTCCGCGCGTTCGCGGGGACGTTGCCGCCGGGGCGGCACCCCGCGGGCGTGCTGTTCGTCGAGCTGCCCCTCGACCGCGTCGACGTGAACGTGCACCCGCAGAAGCTGGAGGTGCGGTTCGCGGAGGCGCGCGAGGTGTACGACGCCCTGTTCCACGCGATCGCCGGCACGCTCCGCACCGCCCCCTGGCTCGCACACGGCCGCGGCGCGGCGGGCACGGGGGCCGCCACCACGCCCCACGCGCTCGTGCCCTCCGGCGACGGGATCGCGGGCGGCGAGGAGACGGCGGCGGTGCTCGCCTGGGCGCGAGAGGCCCACGCGCCGGAGGGGAGCGGCGCGCTCGTCGCGCCCCCGAGGCCGGCGCCGGGCACCTCGGCCGCGTTCGCGTTTCCGATCTCGGACGAGACGGGCACGGCGCGGCCTGGCGGGTACTTCGCCTCGCTCCGCTACGTGGGGCAGCACGCGCGGACCTACCTCCTGTGCGAGGCCCCGGGCGGGACGCTCGTCGTCATCGATCAGCACGCGAGCCATGAGCGGCTCCTGTTCCACCGCCTGCGCGAGGCATTCCGGACAAGGCAGCTCCCCGTGCAGCCGTTCCTGCTGCCTCAGGTCGTGACGCTCCCTCCCGCGGTCGCCCGGGCGCTCGAGGGCGGGCTCGCCGAGCTCGGCCGGCTGGGGTTCGACGTCGAGCCCTTCGGCGGCGACAGCTTCGCCGTGAAGGGCACCCCGGCCGCGCTCGCCGGCGTCGACCTCGAGGGGCTGCTCCTCGATCTCGCGGGTCAGCTCGAGCTCGTGGGGACCGGCAGCGCCGTGGACGAGGCGCTGCACGATCTGCTCGCCACGATGGCCTGCCACGCCGCCGTCCGCGCGAACCAGGACGTCGCGCCGGAGGAGGCGCGCGCCCTGCTCGACGGGCTCGACGCCATCGACTTCAAGGCGCGCTGCCCCCACGGACGGCCGGTGGTCTTCGAGCTCCCGCTCTCGGAGCTCGAGCGGCGGGTCGGTCGACGCTGAAGGAAGAGGAAAAGGGCAGCTCTCGGCGCCGTCTTCGGCGTTGTACGAGCGACGGTGAAAGCGACCGCGCCGAGAGCTCCCAAGTGGACGCCCGGCTGCCGGCTCGGAGTGCGGGGGGGGTGACCCCAAGCCGATGCGAACGTCCTGGCGGGATGACTTTCAATCGACGTGCCCACTCGGGTTCTGAAAATATGTCCCACGATCCCGAGATGTTCCGGATCGGGGCTGAAAAGCATCCAGTCCGGACCTTTCAGGGTTGAAAGCATTCGATTCAAAACTGCAATGCGCCACCCCCTCGACCGGCAGGCTGTAAATTCGTCGCCCCAGGGGGCGGGAAAGTTCACGGCTTCCGCGCTCGCCCGAACGGGCTCCCCGGGGATTCTCTTGCAGATTGGAGAGGTTCCCCGCGGGGCGACGCGGCGCCGTCCGGCACCGCCGATGCAATCCACCCGCTGCGTGCAGGGCGCGATCACAGGCAGGGACGTGCTGTTCCACTCCGTCACCATCGTGCGGCTGTTCGGTCCCGTGTTCTACGTGCGGTGCCTGCGGGCGATGTGGAGCGGGCGCCCGTGCACGTTCCTCGAGGTGCTCGCAGGTCATCAGTAGCCAACGCCGGCGCCCAAACACTCGACGCGGCGTCGCCCGTTTGGCAGAGTCCCGCGCGTGCCGCGGGACCCCCGCTACAAGCCGTACCGGACGGCGCTCTGGCTGCTCTACTTCGCCGTCATCGCCCTCGCGCTCGCGGTGGTGATGACGAGCGTCGTGCGAAACCTGCGCGGACCCCACCGGCCCCCCGCGACGGGCGCGCTCCCGACGCGCGCCGCGCTGCGGGTGTGCGTGACGGAGCTCGAGGCGCTGCACGCCGAGCAGAACGAGCGGGCCTGGCGCCTCGGGGACGAGGTCGGCGAGAAGGACGCCATCCAGCGCTGGGAGATCTGGGCGCGGGAGTGGGAGCAGCGCGTGGACGATCTCGCCGAGCGCTGCCGGCTCGACGCGGCCGATCCGGATCCGCAGGGCTTCGGCGGGCGCAAGGAGCTCGCGCACGCCCGCGACGCGGTGCTCGAGCTCCACCGGGCGTACCGGGCGCAGGTGAACCGGTTCGCTCAGGAGGAGGCGAACCTCGCCCACCAGGCCGCGGCCTCGCTGCACGAGGCGCGCGAGGCGCTCGCGCGGCCGCCGGAGCGGCGGTGAGCTCCCCGCTCAGCCGGCCGGGACCACGGGCGGCGCCGGGCAGGTGACGCAGCCCGCGCCCGTGCAGCCGTCCGGGGAGGGCGGCACCGTCAAGAACACCCAGCGATAGACCTGGACCTCGAACCCGAGCTTCGGCTTGCGATACGCGGACGTGGCGGTCGCGACGTCGGCGTTGGGATCGAAGCCGTTCGACACCACGAGCTCCACGACGTGGAGGGCGCCCGCGGTGCCGGCCGCGGCGCTGCCGCCGGCGCTCGGGTACTGGTAGGCGGGGAACTGGAACGCGGGGGTCTCGCGCAGCGTGGGGTCGACGGTCCCGTCGCCCGGGGCGAGGATGTCGTTGGCCTGCTGGACTGCGAGGCTCGGGCGGTTCGTCGGGTCGTAGTTCACGAACCAGCGCGCCACGACCGCCTCGTTGGTGATGGCGTCGCGGAGCGTCGCGCCGAGCGGGAAGACGGGCTCGCGCGGGCAGCCCGCCGGGACGCGCACGATCGACTCCGGCTGGAGCACCGCGCGGACGGTGTCGTCGACCACGATGCGCGGCGGCGTCACCGGCTGGCCCTCGGGGTAATCGGGCAGGGGCTGCGGCAGCGGGCACCCCGAGAGGACCACGGCCGCGATCGCGGCCGCCCTGGCGGTTCTCCTCACGCGTCGTCCTCCTCGTCGGGCGGGAGCTTCTGGCCGCGCCGCTCGGCCTCGAGCTTCTCCAGGTGCCGGAAGATGGTCCGCGGATCGACGCCGAGATCCTTGGCCGTCTTGGTGCGGTTGCCCTGGTTCCGCTCGAGCACCTCGTTGATGTAGCGCTTCTGGAACTCCTCCTTCGCGGCGACGAGCGGGAGGATGGGCTCGAGGTTCTCCGGCCGCAGGTCGAGGTCCTCCGCCGACACGAGCGCCTTGTCGGCGAGGACGACCGCCTTCTTGAGGCGGTTCTCGAGCTCGCGGATGTTCCCCGGCCAGGCGTACTTCCGCATCGCGACCACCGCGCTCGGCGCGAACCCGCGCACCTTCGCGCCGAAGTCCTTCGCGTACTTCTGCAGGAAGTACTTCGCGAGCACGACGAGGTCCTCGCCGCGCTCGCGGAGGGGCGGCAGGAGGATGGAGACCACGTTGAGGCGGTAGTAGAGGTCCTCCCGGAACGTGCCCTTGCGGATCTCCTCCTCGAGCACCTTGTTCGTCGCGGCGACCACGCGGAGGTCCACCGGCTCCGGGCGCGTGTCGCCGACCTTCGTCACCGAGCGCTCCTGGAGCGCGCGCAGGAGCTTCACCTGCAGCGCGGCCGGCATCTCGCCCACCTCGTCGAGGAACAGGGTCCCGCCGTGCGCCGCCTGGAACTTGCCGGGCCGGGTGGCGATGGCGCCCGTGAACGCGCCGCGCACGTGGCCGAACAGCTCCGACTCGAGGAGCGCCTCGGGGATCGCCCCGCAGTTCACCGCGACGAACGGGCCGCTCCCCCGCCCGCTGCGGCGGTGGATCTCGCGGGCGACGACCTCCTTGCCGGTGCCGGTCTCGCCCGAGACGAGCACGCTGATGTCCGTCCCGGCGACCTTCTCGATGCGCCGGAACACCTCCCGCATCGACGCCCCCGAGCCGATGAGCTCGCCGTACTGCTTCGAGCTCACCGCCTCGCGCAGGGCCACGTTCTCGCGCCGCAGCGAGTCGAGCAGCATGCCGTTCTGCACGAGCAGCGACGCCTGGGCGGCGAACACGGTGAGCGCCTCGAGCGCGCGGTCGTCGAAGAGCGAGACCACGCTGTCGTTCCCGAGGTAGATGACGCCGCAGACGTCGCCCTTCTGCATGAGCGGCGCGCACATCACCGAGCAGAGCTTCAGGTTCACGACCGAGGTCGAGCCGGACCACTCGGAGTCGTGCAGGGCGTCGGCGACCACGATCGGCCGGCGCGTGTCGATGACGCGCTGGATGATCGAGTCGGAGACCCGCGCCATCGCGCCCTCGATGGTCTCGCGCGCCACGTTCCGCGCCGCCCGGACGGTCATCTCGCCGTCCTCGAACAGGATGAGGAAGCCCTTGTCGGCGTGGGTCACCTCGAGCAGGGCGTCGATGAGCTCGTCGAGGAGCCGGGCGAGGTCGTTCGCGCCGAGCAGCCGCTCCGAGAACCGGACCAGCGTCTCGAGGGCCAGGAGCCGCTGGCCGGAGCTCGGGCCCGGGCGGGCGGGGGCCGCGCGGGGGGCGGGGTCGAACACGAGCTCGGTCCCCGCGACGCGGATCCGGTCCCCGGGGCCGAGCCGCCACGCCGCGCGCCGCTTGCCGTTCACGGTCATGTCCGCGCCGTCGTGCGCGGCGGCGTTGTACTCGCGACCGTCCCAGTGGATGTGCACCGCCGTGCGCGGCATGCCGGGATCGGGCACCGCCACGTCGTTCTCCACGTCGCGCCCGACGCTCGTGATGCGCTTCACGAGCGCGATCTCGCGCTCCACGCCGTCCGGGCTCTTCACGATGAGCGTTGCCACGATCGACTTGCCTCAGTTCCGAATCGTCATCGGTCTCTCAGAACGCCCACTCCAGCTTGACCGACCCGGCGCCGCCACCGGGCGAGACCTCGGTCTCGACGATGGGCACGAAGTGCTTGTGCGCGTCCCACACCCCGTACGCGTAGAGCGCCCAGAACAGGCCGGCGGACACGTACTTCACCGCCTCGACCCGGCCGAGCAGCACGCGGTCCGAGTCGGAGTACGGCGGCCGCGAGCAGCCCGGCTGGCCGGAGATGCAGGAGCGGGTGCGGTCCTCGGCGAGCTGGTTGTGGAAGATGATCGCGGAGAGGTTCACGACGCCGGCCACGATCTGGCCGGCCGCGATGGCGGTCCCCTTGGCGCGATCGCCGTTCTGGAACTGGCCCGCGCCGAGCGGCATCCAGTTGAACAGGTACAGGCGCTCCTGGACGCGCACGACCTTCGTCGGCGGCCCGGTGCGCGCCTGCTCCTCCGCCAGCAGCCGCCGCTTCGCCTCGTCCGCGAGCCGCTCCTGCTCTCGCAGCGCGCGGCGCCGCTCGCGCAGCGGCGCGAGCGCGGGCTCGTGCTCCCGCTTCACGCGGTCGAAGAACTCGACGATGGGCGGCGGGACGAGGAACGGGTCGAGCGCGTAGTCGGGATCGTGGGAGAGGAGGTTCACGAACGCCGCGCGCGCCTGGGCCTGATCGCCGAGGTGGTACTCGGAGATGCCGAGGATGCGGTAGGCGTCGATGGCCTCGTCCTCGCTGAGCGAGGGGCCCGTGGCGAGGTAGCGCCGGAGCGTGCCGGCCGCGTCCGCGTAGGCGCCGAACTCGAAGCGGTCCTTCGCGCGCTTCAGCTCCGGCGGGGCCGTGAGCACGAGCGCGATGAGGAGGGGGATCACGGCGTCACGGCTCCGTCGGAGTGGGGCGCGCTCGCGGGGCCCGCGCCGGGCTCCGGCGCGCCGGAGGGCGGGGGCGGCTGCCGCGCCGCCGTCGGGGCGGCGACGATCACCTCGCCCCCGGCCCGCAGCTTCACCTGAACGTCGCGCATCGCCGCGCCGGCCGCCTCGAGGCCGATCCGGGCGGGCGCCTCGTAGGGGCTGTCCGCCCCGGAAGGCACCGGGATCGCGAACGAGGCGCGCTGCGAGTCGCCCGCGGTGCCGACGAGCTTGCCGTCCACGTACACGCGCGTCGCCGGGTCTCCCTCGACGCGCAGCCGGGCCGGGCGTGGCGTGAGCGGCACCCGCAGCTCGCCGAGGCGCTGCGCCTCCTCGGCGGTGATCTCCCGGACGAACGGCGTGCAGCAGGCGTGCTCGATCTGGATGACGTGGGTGCGGCCCGGCGCGACCGAGAAGCGGACGAGCTGCTCCCCGCGCGCCACCTCGATCCCGTCGAGCAGCGCGCGCTGCGCGTACGGCCGGACGTGCACCGACAGCGAGGCGGGAGGGCCCGAGGCGCTCTCCCGCGCGCGCGGCGAGGGCGCACCGGCGCGGCCACCCCGCGGCCGGTGGGCCGCGTGAGCCTCGCCGGCGGGCGCGGCGCCTTCCGCGGGGCGCGCCTCGGGGTCGGCCACGGGCTCGGCGGGGAGCGCAGCCGCAGCGGCGGCCGGCGGCGCGGAGCCGCCGGGCGGCGCGGCGTCGTGAGGCACGGCGTCGTGAGGCACGGCCGCCGCGTCCGCGGGGGGCGCGATGTCCCGGCGCGGGGCGACGGCGATCACCGCGGCGGCCGCCGCCGCGACGACGAGCGCCGCCCCGGAGCCGAGGGCGATCCTCCTGAGGCGCCGCCGCCGCGAGAGTCGCGCGAGCTTGGCCGGGACGTCCGGGTTCTCGGGATCGATGGCGAGGACGCGCGAGTAGAACGAGAGAGCGCGCGCGGACGCGCCCTCGGCCAGGGCGGCGTCGCCGCGGGCGGAGAGCGCGACCACGGCCCGCGCCGGGAAGGCCGCCTTGAAGCCGGCCGGGTCCCGCAGGAACGCCACGAGCTCGTCCGGGGCGCGCTCGAGCCCGCTCTCGGCGAGGAGCCGATCGAGCACCTCGCGGACCTCGGCGGCGCTCGACGGCCGCCGCTCCGGGTCGAGGGAGAGGCAGCGGACGACGAGGTCGGCGAGGGCGTCCGGCACGCGCGCGTCCACCGCGCGCGGCTCCTCGAAGTCGGCCTCCAGGACGCGGCGGAGGATCGCGGTGGGGTTCGGCGCGGCGAACGGGAACTTCCCGGTCGCGAGCCAGTAGAGGATGGTTCCGATGGAGAAGAGATCGCTGCGCGCGTCCGCCTCGCGCCCCTCCACGATCTCGGGCGCCATGTGGTGCGGCGAGCCCACGAGCGCGCCCGTCATGGTCATCCGCTCGTCGGACGCGAGGATGCGCGCGATGCCGAAGTCGGCGAGCTTCACCGCCGGTCGCTCGCCCTCCTGCACGAGGACGTTCTCGGGCTTCAGGTCCCGGTGGATGACGCCGGCGGAGTGCGCGTGGACGAGCGCGTCCACGAGCGCGCGCCCGACGAGCGCGCCGATCTCGGGGAAGCCGAACCCGACCTCGTGCGCGAACGCGCGGAGGGTCCTGCCGCGGACGAACTCGGTCACGAGGTAGCTGTCGGCCGCCCCGTCGCCCGCGTAGTCGTAGATCTCGACGATGCCGGGGTGGGAGAGGCGCGCGACGGCGCGGGCCTCGCGGGAGAAGCGAGCGCGCGAGTCCGGCGCGGAGGCGAGGTGCGGGTGAAGGAGCTTCACCGCCACCTCGCGGTCGAGGGCGGTGTCGCGGCCGCGGTACACGACGGCCATGCCCCCGCTGCCGACCTGCTCGAGCAGCTCGTATCGTCCGAGCCTGCGGATCACCGCCCCCTCGCCCTCGAGCCTCGCGCTCGCGTGGGTATCCTCGTGCTGCACGACTCACCCGGCACCCGCGGCGCACCCCCGCCGCGGCTCGCTCCGGATCGCGACAGCGGTGACCGGATCGGACGCTGCACTATGACACGGCTGCCCCGACTCGGCCATCTTGCAGCGACGGGGACGGCGCACGCCTGCTCGCCGCAGCCGAGGCTACCCGGCGGGGAGGGCGCCCACGCTCGATCCCGGCAGGAATCGCCGCTCCGCGAGCGCCTGGATCGTCGCGGGGATCGCCTCCGTGGAGATGGGATGGAGCGGCCTGAAGCCGAGGGCCGCGAGGCGGGTCGTGTCGTAGTAGTGGTCCGCGGTCATCCAGTGGAGCGCCTCGCGCTCGACGCGCGGCGCGAGCGCGGCCGTCGCGCCGTTCCGGCCCGCGAGGAGCCGCCACGCGCGCTCGAGCCGGCGGTTCACCGGCCCGAGCAGGACCCGGTCCGGGACGTGTCGCACGAGCCAGAGCAGGGCCGCGGTGAGGCGTGGGAGCGCCGGGAGGAGGCGCCCCGGCTCGTAGCCGAGCGCGGCGAGGGCGGCGGAGAGGTGCTCCGCGAGCGGCAGCGGCGCCTCGTCCCCCACGTTGAACGCGCGCCCCACCACCTCCTCGTCGTGCGGGTGCTGCACCACGTGGACGACCGCGCGGGCGAGATCGTCCAGGTGGACGAGGTGCGCGACCGGGCCGCGGCGGATGATCGGGATCCGGCGGTTGCCCGGGTCGAGCAGGGCGAAGAACGTGAGCGCTCGAACCGGGCCGCCGGTCAGTGTGGGGCCATAGAGGATCGTGGGGCGCAGCACGGTGAGCGGGGCGCCGCGCCGGAACTCCGCCCAGCTCGCCTGCTCGGCGCGCCAGCGGATCCGCTCGAGCGCGGTCCGCGGCTCCTTCAGCTCGCCCTCGCGGCAGGGGAGGTTCCGTGGCCTTCCGTAGACCGCCGCGGTCGAGACGTGCACGAGCCGCCGCGCGCCGGCCTCGCGCGCGAGCGCTGCTGCGGCGGCGGCGGCGGCGGCCTCCGCCTCGGAGCGGGCCCGCTCGTCGAGCTCGCGCGGCGTACGGACGCCGAGGTGGACGACCGTGTCCACCCCGCGCGCGTCCACCTCGAGCCGCGGGCGGCCGTCCGCGCCGATGGGCGCCTGACGGACCGAGAAGCCGGCGCGCCCGAGCGCCGCCGCGACGGCGTCCGGGATGGCGCCGGCCGAGCCGGTGAGGATCGCGAGCCGGTTCACTCCGCGAGTGTAGCAGCGGGACGGGCCACGGGCAGGCGGGCGGAGCGAGCCTGCCGGGGCGCACCGGCGCGCGAGGACGGCGATACTGCGCGCAGAGGGAGGCGGCGGCCCCGTTGGAGCCGGCCGGGCCGACCGTGATCCGCGGGCCCAGGCGGCTCGCGGATCACGGTCCGAAGCTCAGGCCCGGACTTCCTCGGACTTCTTCGCGGCGGCGGCCTTCTTCTCAGCCTCCGCGTCCGGGGTCGGCGGCGCCTGCCGCCCGACCGGGTTCTCCTCGAGCGCCGCCTTCAGCACCTCGTCCATGTGCGCCGCGAAGACGAAGTCGAGCTCCTTGCGGGCCTGCTCCGGGACGTCCACCAGATCGCGCTCGTTGCGGGCGGGGATGATGATCCGCTTGATGCCCGCGCGGTGCGCGGCGAGGACCTTCTCCTTGATGCCCCCGACCGGCAGGACGAGGCCGCGGAGCGTCACCTCGCCGGTCATCGCGACGTCGGAGCGGACGCGGATCCCGGTGAGGAGCGAGACGAGCGCGGTGAGGATGGTGACGCCCGCGCTCGGGCCGTCCTTGGGGATCGAGCCCGCCGGGAAGTGGATGTGGATGTCCGTCCGCTCGAGGAAGTTCGCCGGGATGCCGAGCGAGTCGGACTTCGAGCGCAGGTACGAGAGCGCGGCCTGGGCGGACTCCTTCATGACGTCGCCGAGCTGGCCGGTGAGGGTGAGCGACCCCTTTCCGGTCATCTTCGTCGCCTCGATGAAGAGGATGTCGCCGCCCGCGGCCGTCCAGGCGAGGCCGGTCGCGACGCCCGCGATCTCCGTGCGCTCGGCGGTCTCGTTGTAGAACTTCTCGGGCCCCAGCATCGACTCGACGTCGGCCTCCTCGATGGAGCGCTTCGCGCCGGCCTGGAGCTTCCCGCTCGCGACCTCCACGGCGACCGCGCGGCACACGTCGGCGATGCGGCGCTCGAGGTTACGGACGCCCGCCTCCCGCGTGTACGCCATGATGATCTTGATGAGCGCCTTCTCGGTGATGTCGATCGCGTCGGCCGAGAGCCCGTGCTCCCTGAGCTGCTTCGGGATGAGGTGGTTCTGCGCGATGTGGACCTTCTCCTCGAACGTGTAGCCGGGCAGCTCGAGGATCTCCATGCGGTCCTTGAGCGGACCGGGGATCGGATCGAGCAGGTTCGCCGTCCCGATGAACATCACCTTCGAGAGGTCGTAGGCGAGGTCGAGGTAGTGGTCCGAGAACGCGTGGTTCTGCTCCGGATCGAGCACCTCGAGCAGCGCCGCCGACGGATCGCCGCGGAAGTCCGCGCCCAGCTTGTCGATCTCGTCGAGCATCATGACGGGGTTCACCGTCCCCGCCTTCTTCATCGACTGGATGATCCGGCCGGGGAGGGCGCCCACGTACGTGCGGCGGTGCCCGCGGATCTCCGCCTCGTCGCGCACGCCGCCCAGGGAGAGGCGCACGAACTTGCGGCCGATGCAGCGCGCGATGGACTGGCCGAGCGAGGTCTTGCCGACGCCGGGCGGCCCGACGAAGCACAGGATGGGCCCGCGCATGTCGTTCTTCAGCTTGCGGACCGCGAGGTACTCGAGGATGCGCTTCTTGATCTTGTCGAGGCCGTAGTGGTCGGCGTCGAGGATCTGACGCGCGTTCTCGATGTCCAGGTTGTCGTCGCTCTTCTTCGACCAGGGGAGGTCCGCGATCCAGTCGAGGTAGGTGCGCGCGACGGTGTACTCCGAGCTCGCCGTGGGGATCGACTTGAGCCGGTTGAGCTCCTTCTGCGCGACCTTCTCCACCTCGGGCGGCAGGCCCGCCTTCTTGAGCCGCTCCTGCAGCTCGTCGAGCTCCTCCTCCTCCTCGCCGAGCTCGCCGAGCTCCTCCTTGATCGCCTTGAGCTGCTGGCGCAGGTAGTACTCGCGCTGCGTCTTCGACATCTCGCCCTTCACGGCGGAGTCGATCTTGTTCGAGAGCTTGAGGATCTCGCGCTTCCGGTTGAGGAGCTCGAGGACGAGCTTCATCCGGGACTTGAGGTCGGTCGTCTCGAGGACCTGCTGCTTCTCCTCGATGGGGACGTCCACGTTCGCGGCGATGAGATCCGCGAGGTGGCCCGGGTGCGTGATCGACTCCACGAGCTCGGTCGCCGCCGCGGGGAGCTCGGGCATGAGCTCGATGACCTCGCGCGCCAGCTTCTTCAGGTTGATGGCGAGCGCCTCGACCTCGACGTCGTCGGTGACGGCCTTGTCCTCGACGGGATCGACCCGCGCCTTGAGGTACGGGCTCTCCTGGACGAGCTCGAGGACCTTGAAGCGCGCGAGCCCCTGCACGACGAGCGAGTAGTTGTCCTCGCCCATCTTGAGCAGCTTCACGACGCGTGCGACCGTCCCGACGGTGTACAGATCGGCCGCGCCTGGATCCTCCTCCTCGGCGCGCCGCTGCGTCACGACGCCGATCACCTGCTCGTCGCGGACCGCGTCCTTGATGAGGGCGATGGTCTTCTGCCGCCCCACCGCGAGCGGGAGCACGCCTCCGGGGAAGAACACCGAGTTCCGGAGTGGCAGGATGGGGAGGACCTGCGGGATGTCCTCCTTGGCGATGAGCCCGGGAGGCACCATCGCCGGAGCGACCTGCGCGCCGGCTGCGGCCTTCTTTTCCTTCTCAGACATCGCCGTCTCCTTGCCGAGCTTCGGGTGGGATGGGATACCCGCGCGAGCAGCGGATATCAATGAAAAGCGTTTGACCTGTCGGGCGTTACGGGTACGGCATGGCGGGCGAGAGCCCACCCTGCGGCCACCTCTCCCGAGGCGTCAGTCCTCGTTGAGGGCGGTGCGGCCGGGGCGCGGCACCGTGTGGCCGTCGGGTTCGCCACCGGCTCCTCCCGGGTCGGTACGGGTGGGACCGCTCGAAGGCGCCCACAGCCTGGACCCGGCGTTCCGGTCGTCGTCGCCGCTCCCGGAGACGTATCCCGCGCGGCGGGAGATCTGCTGGGGTGCGGCTCCGGGACCCTCCGCCGGGGACCATACGTGCTTGCGGATCATGCCCTCTGCATAAGGCCTGCTTCCGCGAGGGCAAGCGGGTGGACACCTTGGGCGCCGTGTTGCCCGGTACGCATGCGCTCGTGCTCCTGGCCGGCGCCACCCTCGCGGTCGCCGCCCTGGCGGTGCTGCGCGCGCTCCGCGCCAGGCGCCGCGCGGGGCTGCCGGAGGCGGCGGAGCGGCTCGTCGCGGGCGCGCTCGAGCGGCTCGGCGACGGCGTCCTCGTGATCGGAGGGGACGGGCGCATCGTCCGCGCCAACGCAGAGGCGCGGCGGCTCGCGGGCTCCGACGCGGCGCCGCTCGAAGGCAAGGACCTCGCCGCCATGGCCGAGGCGCTCGCGGTCCTGCGGCACGGGCTGCGACGCGCGGACGCCACCTCCGGGGCGGTCTCCCTGCGCACCGGCCTGCGGGCGACCGCCGCGCTCGTCCGAGTCTCGGATCGACCCATGGTGGACGTCGTCGTCCTGCGCGCGGAGCCGCCGCGCGCGTCCCCGCCGCCGTTGCCGGCGGCGCGACCAGCGGCCGGGCCCGCGCCCGTGCGGCTCGGCGAGGTGCTCGCCGGCGCCGCCGCGTGCGTGAAGGCGCCCGTCGCGCGCGCCGCCACCGCCGCTTCGTACCTGCGGCTGCTGGCGCCGCCGCTGCCCCCGCGCGCCGCCGAGCAGCTCTCCCTGCTCGACGCGGCGCTGGAGGAGGCCGCGCGCCGCGTGGGCGCGCTGCACGACGCGGCGGAGAAGGCGGCCGGCGCGCCGCGCGCGCTGGAGCTCGCGCCGCTCGTGGCCGATCTGCTCGCGGCGTGGGCGCCGCCGCCGGGCGTGCGAGTGCGGAGCGCGCTCGAACCCGCGCTCGCGATGGGCGACGACCGGCCGCTGCGAGCGGCGATCCGCGAGGCGCTCCGCGCGGTGGGCGCCGGTGCGGGGCGGGGTGGGGAGATCGCGGTGAGTGTCGGGCGACGTGGCTCCGAGGCGGTGGTGGAGATCGCGGGGGGCGCCGCGGCGGACGACGGCGGAGCGGCCGCGGTCGCACGCGCGCTCGTCGCGCCGCACGGCGGCCAGGTGGAGGACGAGGCGGTGCCGGGGCGCGGGAGGACGCTCCGGATCGTCCTGCCGCGCGTGGCGGAGGGCGCGCGCCCCGATCCGTCGCAGGTTTGACCTGCGCCGGGGCTGCGATAGCATCGCCGCCGCCCCGGGAGGCCGCATCGTCCGACTCGGCCACATCAGCGATCTCCATGTCTCCGACCGAAGCCGCTATCCCCGCAACGGCTTCTCGGCGCGAGACTGCGAGAAGCACTCCGCTCGCCTCGCGAAGGGGCTGCTCGACGCCCTCCGCGAGGTCGGCGTCGATCACCTCGTCGTCACCGGCGACCTGACGTTCTCGGGCGAGCCCCGCGAGTTCGAGCGGGCCGCCGACCTGCTGCGCCCCTTCGCCGAGGCGCGCAAGCTGACGGTCGTGCCGGGGAACCACGATCTCTGGACCGAGGACTCCGTCGAGACCGCCCGGTTCCTGCGCGCGCTCGGGCCGGACGGGCTCGGCATGAAGAAGGCGGCGCCGAGCTACCCGCACGTCGTCCCGCTCGGCGACGCGGCCGTGCTCGTCGCGCTCGACAGCGCGCGCTGGGGCGAGGATCCGTGGACGACCCCCGGCCGCCTCGGCGGCGACCAGCTCCGCGCGGCGCGGGAGATCGTCCGCGAGCACGCGAAGCTCGGACGCGCCGTGGTCCTCGCCTTCCACCACCACGTCGTCCTCCCTCCCGAGCGCGTCCCCTCCGACGCCCACGTCGCCCGCATGCCGCTCGCGGACGCCGATCAGATCGTCCGGCTCGTCGCGGAGCTCCCCGTGGCGGCCGTGCTGCACGGCCACCGTCACATCGCGTTCCGGGTGGACCTGCCCGGCGCCGCCGGCGCGACGCCGGTCCTCTGCGCGGGCTCCGCCTCGCGCGTCGCGGACGAGCCGATCCGCCGCGCGCGCGCCTACGTGTACGAGATCGATCGTACCGGGCTGCGGAGCGTCGAGGCGCTCGTCTCCGGCTCGGAGTGAACCCATGAAGAAGCTCTTCCTCGTCGCGGTGCCGATCGGGCTCGCCGTGCTCGCGATCGCCTTCCTGTTCACCGGCTCCCGCGAGAAGGCCGACGCCTACGAGGCGCGGCTCGAGCGCGCCCGCCTGAAGCGCGACTTCTCCGAGCGTGCCGGCGCGGCGCGCGCCATCCCCGCCGACCGGCTGCCCGAGTGGCGCGACGAGATCGCCGCCCTGTCGCGCTGGTACTTCGACGAGCTGCAGGCGATCCGCAACCGCCACCCCTCCGAGCCGGCGCGCCCGACGGGCGTCGAGGCCGCCGCGGGCGACCGCAAGGGGAAGCTCGAGGAGAAGGATCGCTCCCAGCTCCAGGACTTCCAGAAGTACGCCGACGGCCGGCTCGCGCTGCTGCGCGAGGGCCGCTACGCGCCCGTCCAGTCCATGCTCGCCGAGGGGCTCCGCCTCGATCTGCTCGCCGTCGAGCCGGGGACGCCGCCGGAGGGCGGCGCGCCCGGGCTCCGCATCGACTTCGCGCTGTGGGGCAGCCCGCGGTTCCTCGAGCGCGAGCGGGGCGGGGAGCGCACCGTCGTGCGGAGCGTCGTGCCGGTGGCGTTCCGGCGCATCGTTTTCCACCTGCTCGACGCGGCCGGCAAGCCCTACGGCGAGATGAGCGGCGGCGGAGAGCCCTACCAGAAGCTCGCGGACCCGGAGCGGTTCCAGGACGACTTCCCGCCCGGCGCGATCTTCGGCACCTGGTGGGTGGAGCTCCTCCCGCGCGAGGCCGCCACCGTCCAGCTCGAGATCCAGACCGACGTCCGCGGCGCGAGCGGCGCCGTCCGGCCCGCCACGTTCCAGGCGCAGATCCCGATCCCGGACGCGTGGAAGCTCCCGCCCGGCGCCGTCTTCCAGGCGGAGGTGCGCGAGGCCGCGGCGCCCGCGCCCTAGGCCCGCCGTGACGACGCGGAAGGCGAGCGGCAAGGGCAAGAGCAAGGGCGAGGCGGCGACGGGGCGGAAGCGCGCGCCGCCCCGCCGGAAGGCTCCCGCGCTCCCGGATCCGGGCGGCGACGCGCCGCTCGAGGAGCTCTCGCGCGACGCGCTCTCCGTGTTCCTCTACGTCGCGCTCCTCCCGGAGGAGACGCGCGCGCTCGTGAAGGAGCTCGGGCTGTCGGTGCCCGGGTTCCGCACCGAGGCGCTCTCGGACGTGGAGCGGAGCGACGTGCTCGCGGACGAGGTCCGCGCCCGCCCCGCGACGCGCGCGCGCGTCCTCGACGCGCTCCGCAAGGCGTTCGGCGCGCCGCCCCTCGCCCGGACGCCCCTCGACGCGCCCACGGCGGACGATCTCCTCACCACGGGCGCCTCGGACCACGGCCTCACGCTCGCGCTCTGGCGCGTGCTCGCCGATCCCGCCGCGGACGTCCGCGCGCGCGCGGCGCCGCTCCTCGACGAGCTCGTGAAGGAGTACTACGGCCCGCTCCCCGAGGCAGAGGGGCGAGGGGCGGCGAAGGCGGCGCCGCGCGAGGAGGGCCCGGATCTCGCCGCGCGGGTCGCGACCCTCGAGAAGGAGCTCGCCGAGGCGCGGGCGCGCGTGGAGTCGGGGAGGAAGAAGGCCGAGGAGCAGCGCGACAAGCTCCAGGAGTGGCTCAAGGACGCCCGGGCGCGGGCGGCGCAGGCGGTGGACGACGCGGCGCGCGCGCGGGAGGCCATGGAGGCGGCGCAGCGCGCGAGGGAGCGATCCGACGCGGAGCTCGCCGCGGTGCGCGCCACCGACGCGGCGGCGGAGGCGCAGCGGGCCCGCGCCGCGGCGCGGGAGCTCGAGGCGCGCGCGGGAGCGCTCGAGGCGAAGCTCGCGCGCCAGGAGGAGCGGGAGCGCGAGCTCGAGGCCGCGCTCCGCGAGGCGCGGGCGCGCGCGGAGGCGGAGCGGCCGGCGTCGGGCGCCGCGTCCGCGCAGCCCGAGGGCGCCGACGAGCCCGAGGACGCGCCCGCCTCGTGGCTCATGCCGGTCTACACGCGCGAGTTCTACGACTCCCTGCAAGGCTGGGATCGGCGCATCCAGCGCGCGGCCTTCAAGCAGGCGAACCTGCTCGCGCAGGATCACCGCCACCCGAGCCTCCGCGCGCTCCCGCTCGAGGGGCTCCCGGGCTACTACCGGGTGCGCGTCGCGACCGACGTGCGGCTCCTCTACCGACGGGGCGAGAGACAGAACGCGATCGAGGTGCTCTCGCTCATCGACCGCGAGGACCTCGACCGCTACGTCCGCCAGGCGAAGACGCGCTCCTGACGAGACGAGGCGCCGGGCGCCGCGAGCCCCTCGGCCCACCGCACCCGGCGCCCCTCTCGGCACCGAATATGATCGGGGACTGCGTCCCCGCCCCATCCCTGCTCGGCGGGGCCGCTACTCGACGCCTTCCAGGTTCGGCAGGTCCGGGGCCGGCCCGGACGGCTCCTCGACGCGAGCCGCGGGCTTCCGGCCTCGCCGGCTCCGCGGCGGTGGCTCCGACGCCGCCGACAGCTCCTTCCCGGCTGCGAGCAGCCGGGCCCACGTCTCCGCAGACGGGGTGGCACGGGCGGCCTCGAGGGCCTCCCGGTACGCCGTCCGCGCCGCGTCGAGCCGGGGGTTCACCTTCGCCATCCTCGCCTCCCTCTCTACGGATCCACTCGCCGGCCGGGAATTCCGGTCCGGACTCAGCGGCAAGATAGGCGCAGAGGTGGGGGGAGGTAAGCCGACCCGCACAGCACCACGTGGGCCGCAAACGGACGGCCCCGCGGCCGCCGCCACGGTGGCGGCGACGCCCTCGGATCAGGCGGGCGCCCGGCCTGCGATCAGCCGAGCTTGCGGTAGACGCCCACGACGACGCCGAGGATCATCGTCGTGCGGAAGTCGGACGCGCGCACGTAGATGGGCGCCATGCGCGGGTTCGAGGGCTGGAACCGCACGCGGTCGCCCTCGAAGTAGACGCGCTTCACGGTCGCCTCCTCGTCGATCATGGCGACCACGATCTCTCCGTCCTGCGCGTGAAGCTGCTTCTTCACGAAGATGTAGTCGCCGGGCAGGATCCCGTCGCCGATCATCGAGTCGCCCTGCACGCGCAGGCCGTACACCTTCTTGTTCGTGCCGAGCAGGAACGAGTCCACCTGCACCGTGTCCTCGACGCGCTCCTGCGCGAGGATCGGCTGGCCGGCGGCGACGCGGCCGATGATCGGGATCTCGACGAGGCGCCCGGAGGGCTTCAGGGCCGAGGCGGGGGTGCGCGTGAAGGGGACGACGTTGGACGTGCGCGCGCCGACCTCGCCGCCGAGCACCTCACGGGCCTGCGGCGTCGGGATCAGCGCGCGCGACTTCACGGGATCGCGGGTGAGGTAGCCCTTGCGCTCGAGCGCCTTCAGGTGGTCGTTGACGCCGTTCGTCGAGCGGATGTCGAGCGCCTCGCCGATCTCGCGGATGGTCGGGGGGTAGCCACACTCCTCGATCTGCCGGGCGATGAAGCGGAGCACCTCGAGCTGCCGGTCCGTCAACGCGTCCATCGGTCCTCCTCGAGCTGGACTGAACACCGGTATACTGTCCCCACGTTCAGAAGGCAAGAACCCGGCCACGCGGTTGCCCGCGCGGCGCGCGGCGGATACCGTCCGCGCGTGCCCCCGACCTTCGGCGCCGCCCTCGGCCTCGGCCTCTCCGCGCTGCGCCGCCAGGCCTGGCTCCTGGCGCCCGGGCTCGTCGTCGCGATCGCGCGGCGCGTGCTCACCTGGCCCGCCCTCGCAGTCGCCTGGGCGCTCCTCGCCCGCGGCGCGCTGCTCGCTCTCTCGCACCGGCCGCTCGATCCCGGCGCCGCGCTCGCAGGCGCGGCCGCGACCGCGAGCTCGCCGCGGTTCCTGGCGCTCGTCGGTGGCCTGTGGCTCGCGGGCGTGCTCTGCGGGGCGGCGCTGCGCGGCGTCTGGCTCGCGGGAGCGCTCCCGACGCTCGCGGGCGCCGCGGTGGGGGAGGGCGGCACGCCGCGCTTCGCGGCGGGGGTGGCCTACGGCACGCCGCGGGTGCTCGCCGCGTCGCTGCTGGGGCTCGTCCTGGACCTCTCCGCGGGGCTGTTCGCGCTGACGCTCGCCCTCGGCGCGCTGCGCATCACGCTCCACGCCGCGGGGGGAAACGGGTCGGCGGTGCTCGCCGTGGCGGTCGCCGGTGCGCTCACCCTCGCGATCGCGGTGCCCCTCGCGCTCTCGGTCGTGGCGGACGCGGCGGTCGCCCGCGCGGCGCTGCGCGCGGAGGGCCCGGCGCGGGCGTTCGCCTCCGCGGTGCGCCGGTTCCTCGCCCGCCCCGGGACGTTCGTGCTCGCGGCGATGGTCTTCGGCTTCGTCGCGTCGCTCGCGCCCGCGACGGTGGAGGCGTTCGGCGGCGCCGCGACCGGCCTCGTGAAGGACGCGCCGGCGCTCCTGCTGGCCGGGCCGAACCTCATGCTCGCCGTCGCCGCGGCGGGCGTCGCCGCCCTGGTGGACCTGGCCTGGCTCGGGACCCTCGCGGCGCTCGTCTGCGCCGACGCGCGCGATTGACGGGCGCCGGCTCCCGAGTCAGCGCCGCAGCAGCTGCCGGATCGAGATCTTCTTCATCCGCACGGTCGCGACGTGGTACCCCGCGGCCGCGGCGGAGAGCAGCACCGAGCCGGCGAGCGCGGCCCATCCCAGGACGTGGGCGGAGGGGCTCGCGAGCACCACGAGCCCACCCACGGTGAGCCCGGCCGCGAGGAGCCCCAGGAAGACCATCACCCCGAGCGCCCGGACCTGGCCGCCGATCCGGTCCATCGCCTCGCCCGCGACGTTCACGCGGAACTTGCCGGCCTCGAGATCGACCAGGATCTGGCTGAGCTGGCTCGGCACGTCCTCGGCGAGCCCCTGCAGCTTGAGGAGCGACTTCATGAGGACGCCGGAGGCGTCGGAAGGGTTGAAGCGCGAGAGGAGCAGCTCCTTCGCGTAGGGCAGCCCCACCTCCAGCACGTCGAGCTTCGGGTAGAGCCGGCGGATCATCCCCTCGATCGTGATCGCGGCCTTGGCGAGGACCGCGTACTCCTTCGGGATCCGGATCCGGTGGCGGATCGCGAGATCGAGGAGATCGCGGAGCAGGGTCGCGGTCCGGATCTCGTCGAGCTTGAGGCCGAGGTAGCGGTCCAGGATCCCGCGGATGTCCTCGCGGAACTCGGTGATGGGGGTGCGCGCGTCCGGGACGCCGATGCGGTTGAGGAGCCGCGCCACGGTGTCCGGGTCGCGCAGCGCCACCGCCACGATGAGCGTGACGAGCGACTCCTGCTGCTGGCGCGTGAGCCGGCCGACGAGGCCGAAGTCGATGAGCGCGATCCGGTCGTCGGCGAGGACGAGGACGTTCCCCGGGTGCGGGTCGCCGTGGAAGAGCCCGTCCTCGAAGAGCTGCCGGAACGCGGTCTCGATGACGTTCTTCGCGACCTGCTCGAGATCGTGGCCGTCCTCGGCGCGGACGTCGGAGATCTTGGTCCCGTCGACGTAGTCGAGCGTGAGGATGGTGGAGGAGGAGAGCTCCGCGTGGACGCGGGGGATGACGACGACCTCGCGCCCCTCGGCGGCGTCCCGCATCGCCCGCGCGTTCCCCGCCTCGTTGCCGAAGTCGAGCTCCTCGTGGACGGTGCGGTCGAACTCCTCGATGATCCCGGTCGGCGTGTAGATGCCGGTCTCCTCCACGACCGCCTCGAGCAGGCGCGCGAGGTAGTGGAGGAGGGCGAGATCGGACTCGATCTGCTCGCGGATCCTCGGGCGCTGCACCTTCACGACGACCGGCACCCCGGCGTGCGTCACCGCCCGGTGCACCTGCGCGATCGAGGCGCTCGCGAGCGGCACCTCGTCGAGGGAGGCGAACAGCTCCTCCACGCCGCGGCCGAGGCCGCGCTCGATCTGGTGGAGCACCTCGGCGATGGGCAGCGGCGGGCAGTCGTCCTGCAGCGACTCGAGCTCCTCGATCCAGTGGGACGGGAGCACGTCCGGCCGGGTCGAGAGGAGCTGCCCGAGCTTCGTGAAGGTGGGCCCGAGCTCGGCGAGGAGCTGGCGGAACCGCGCGGCGGTCTTGTGGTCCGGCGGCGGCGGCGGCGTGCCCTCCACCGGCGGGGCGTCGCGCCCGAGCACGTCCCGGAGCCGCGTCTTCTCGAGGTAGGAGCCGAAGCCATGCCGCGCGACCGCATAGGCGATCTGGCGGAGCCGGTTCAGATCCTGGAGGGTTCGCTCGAGCATGAGACCGGGCGGACTGTAGCACCGCGATCGAGGCCTCGCCACGCGGCGTGCGGGTCCGGCGGCGCGCGCGGCGCCGCGCGCAGGGTCGGCCCCGCGTGGTAGAACCCACGGCCCGATGCCGGAGATCGCCCAGGCCACTCCGATGATGCGGCAGTACCTCGAGACGAAGGCGAGGTACCCGGACGCGCTCCTCTTCTTCAGGCTCGGCGATTTCTTCGAGCTCTTCTTCGAGGACGCGGTCACCGCCTCCGAGGCGCTGCAGATCACGCTCACCGCGCGCTCGAAGGGCGACGACAAGGTGCCGATGTGCGGCGTGCCGCACCACGCCGCCCGCGGCTACGTCGCGAAGCTGCTCGAGAAGGGCTTCAAGGTCGCCATCTGCGATCAGGTCGAGGAGCCGGGGAAGTCCGCGATCGTGAAGCGCGAGGTCACGCGCGTCGTGACCCCGGGCATGGTGTTCGACGACCAGGTGCTCGATCCGCGCGAGGCGAGCTACCTCGGCGTGGTCGCCCTCGGCGAGGGCCGCTCGGGGCTCGCGCTCCTCGACGCCTCGACCGGTCACCTCCAGTGCGGCGAGGTGCCGGACGACGCGCGGCTCGTGGACGAGCTCCGGCGTGCGGGCGTCCGCGAGCTCGTGCTGCCGCTCGGCGCCGACGACGCCCGCGTCGAGCGCGTCCTGCGGGCGGTCGCGGTCCCGGCCGCGCGGCGGCCGGCGGCGGACTACGAGCGGGCGGAGGAGAAGCTCCGGCGCCACCTGGGCGTCGCGAGCCTCGACGGGTTCGGCGTCGGCGGCGAGCCGCTCGGCCTCGCCGCGGCGGCGGCCGCGCTGGCCTACCTCGCGGACACCCAGCGCGCGGCGCCGCGCCACGTCGATCGCCTGTCGCGCCTGCGCACCGACGACGTCCTCCTCCTCGACGAGGCGACGCGCACGAACCTCGAGCTCGAGCGGACCCTCGCCGGGGCCCGCAAGAAGGGCTCGCTTCTCGCCCTCCTCGACCGGAGCGTCACCGCGCCCGGCGGGCGGCGCCTCGCCGAGTGGCTCCGCTACCCGCTCACCGAGCTCGCCGCCATCCACGCGCGCCTCGACGCCGTCGAGGAGCTCGCGGGCTCGTCGGTGGCGCGCGAGGACGTCGCGGCGGCGCTCCGCCCGGTCGCCGACGCGGAGCGGCTCCTGTCGCGCCTCGTGCTGGGGCAGGGGAACGCCCGCGATCTGCGCGCCCTCGCCGGCGCCCTGCTGGCCCTGCCGGCGCTGTCGGCGCTCCTCGGCGCGAGAGCCGCGGCGCTGCTGCGCGACGCCGGCGATCGGCTGCGCGGCCTCGAGGAGCTCGGCGCTCACCTCGATCGCGCGGTGGCCGAGGAGCCGCCGGCGACGCTGAAGGAGGGCGGGCTCATCCGGCGCGGCTTCTCGCCCGAACTCGACGAGATCGTCGCCGTCGCCGAGGACGGCAAGGGTTTCATCGCCCGCCTCGAGGCGCGCGAGAAGGAGCGGACCGGGATCGGCTCCCTCAAGGTCCGCTTCAACAAGGTCTTCGGCTACTACCTCGAGGTCACGAAGGCGAACCTGCACGCGGTGCCCGCCGACTACGAGCGGCGCCAGACCACCGTGGGCGGCGAGCGGTTCGTCACCCCGGAGCTGAAGCGCTTCGAGGAGACGGTGCTCACCGCCGAGGAGCGCCGCTTCGGGATCGAGGCGCGCCTCTTCGAGGAGCTGCGCCAGCGGGTCATCGAGGCGGCGCCGCGCATCCGCACGGCCGCCGACGCGGCCGCCACCGCGGACGCACTGCTCGGGCTCGCGCGCGTCGCGGCGGAGCGCGGCTACGCGCGGCCGGAGGTGGACGGCTCGGAGGTGCTCGAGATCGTCGACGGGCGCCACCCGGTGGTGGAGGCGGTGCTCCCGGAGGGGCCGGCCGCGTTCGTCCCGAACGACGTGCTCGTCGCCTCGCGCGGCGCCCCCGACTGCGAGCGGCTCGGCGCGCTGCACGTCATCACCGGGCCGAACATGGCGGGCAAGAGCACGGTCATGCGCCAGGCGGCGCTCGTGACGCTGCTCGCCCAGATGGGCTCGTTCGTGCCGGCGCGCCGGGCGCGGGTGGGCATCGTCGACCGGATCTTCACCCGGGTGGGCGCGTCCGACGACCTCGCCCGCGGCCGCTCGACGTTCATGGTCGAGATGACCGAGACCGCCGCCATCCTCCACAACGCGACGCGCCGCTCGCTCGTGGTGCTCGACGAGATCGGCCGCGGCACGTCCACCTTCGACGGCGTCTCCATCGCGTGGGCGGTCGCGGAGCACCTGCACGACGAGGTGGGCTGCCGCACGCTGTTCGCGACGCACTACCACGAGCTGCAGGACCTCGCCCGCGAGCGCCCCGCCGTCCGGAACCTCACCGTCGCCGTGCGCGAGGTCGGCGATCAGGTGGTGTTCCTCCGCAAGCTCGTGCAGGGCGGGGCGTCGCGGAGCTACGGCATCGAGGTCGCGAAGCTCGCCGGACTGCCGGCCGCGGTGCTCGCGCGCGCGCGGGAGATCCTGAAGAACCTCGAGGCCCTCGAGGTCGACGAGGGCGGTCACGCGGCGCTCGCCCGCGGGCGGAAGGCGAGGCGCGCGGAGCCGCAGAGCCAGCTCGGCCTGTTCGCGCCGCCCCCGGCGCCGGTGGACCCGGCGCTCCTCGAGATCGCCGCCGCGCTCCGCGCCGCCGAGCCGGACACGCTCCGCCCGCTCGACGCGCTGAACCTCCTCGCGGCCTGGCGCGCGAAGCTCGGGAACCGCTGAGGCGGAGCCCCGTCGACCTGCGGCGCACGCTCGCTGGCCGCGCCGTCGCGCGCCTCGCGACGCGACCCGATCGCACCCGGGCTCCGCGGCGGCCGCGCCTGCGAAAAAAAAGAGGGGCCGCTCTCGCGGCCCCTCCGTCCCTAAGCGCCTGACTGCGATCTCTGGAGCTAGGTGCGCGCTACGCCTTCTTGTGGCACTCCGCGCACTTCGCCGGGCCCTTCGCCTCCTTCTTGTGGCACTCGACGCAGAGGGCGTGAGCCTTGTCCTTGCCGAAGCCCTCGATCTTGCCGCCCGCGGCGGTCGCGTGGCAGGCCTCGCACTTCTGGGCGGAGTGCGTCTTGTGGTTGAAGGTGACGTTCCCGTTCTTCGCCTGGAGCGTGACCGGCGCGGCCGGCGCGTCGGCCGCGAAGGCGGCACCCGCGAAGAGGACGGCGGCGAGGAGCGAAACGATCCGGATCTTCATCTGCATGACCTCTCGTGTTCGCATGCACGACGGGTGAATCCCGCCGCGGCGTGGCGTCGCAATGTAGAGCGACCATCGGTCACGGGTCTCTGCGGTTTGTCGGCGCGCGACGGGCCGCCGCAGCCCGAGGAGCCGGATCCTGCCGCACAAAATGAAAGGGGCCGGTTTCCCGGCCCCTCGTCACTGCGAACGACTCGGCGAGCGCGTTACGCCTTCTTGTGGCACTCCGCGCACTTCGTCGGGCCCTTCGCCTCCTTCTTGTGGCACTCGACGCAGGTGCCGTGGGCCTTCTCCTTGCCGAAGCCCTCGATCTTGCCACCCGCGGCGGTCGCGTGGCAGGTCTCGCACTTCAGCTTCGCCTGGTGCGCCTTGTGGGGGAAGGTGATGTTGCCGTTCTTGGCCTCGAGGGTGATCGAGTCGGGGCCGGTGTCGGCGGCGAACGTGGCGGTGGCAACGACGACGGCGAACAGCGCAGCGAGGAACTTGGTCACTTGTCGTGCTCCTGAGATCGGGGCGGACCAGCCCGCCCGGCTTAGGGACGGCGGAGCCTACTCGATATTCACGATCCCGAGCCACAATTGCGTGGGGTCGTAACCGCCCATATTGGTCGATTGAGATTGCGTCTCACTTGCGCGAGAGGGCCCTCTCCGGCCTGCTCCGCACGTGCTCGAATCAGGCCATTTCCAGCACCGCCGAGACGAGCTTGTCGATCCCGGCGGCGACCCCGGAGATCCACGGGCCGAGCATGTAGGCAGGCGTCGACACCACCTTCAGCCGATCGTCCACCGCGATCTCGTCCACGCGCCGCTCGACGTGGCGCGCGCCCCAGGACGCGATCGCCGCGGCGGTGTCCGGGTCGTTTCCGATCGTGACCTGCACGCCGTCCGCGCCGAGCACGCGCGCCGCGATCACGGGGGCGATGCAGATGAAGCCCATCGGCTTCGACGCGGCCCGCATCTCGCGAACGAGCCGCTCGACCTCGGGCAGCACGCGCATCGCGCGCCCCTCGACCGCGAACGAGCAGAGGTTCTTCGCCACGCCGAACCCGCCGGGAAAGACGAGCGCGTCGAGATCCTTCGCGGAGAGGGTCGCGAGATCGCGGATCCGCCCGCGGACGATGCGCGCGGACTCGGCGAGCACGTTGCGGCGCTCGCCCTCCGCCGGCGCCTGGCGCAGGTGGTCGACGACGTGCATCTGCTCCACGTCGGGCGCCGCCGCCACGAGCTCGGCGCCGCGGCGGTCGAGCGAGAGCAGCGTGCAGGTCGCCTCCTGGATCTCGGCCCCGTCGAGGAAGCCGCAGCCGGCGAGCACGACGCCCACGCGCTTGGGATTGGCCAAGGGACACCTCCGCGAAGGAAAGGGGATGGAGGGCACGATCCTACGCCGCGGCGAGGCGGTGGGACAGCGCCCCACGGCGGGGCCGGGTGGCCGAAAAGTGGACCTCGATATCGGCGTCGCGGAGACTGCTCGTCTCATGGGCCGCGGGTCGCTTGCCCTCCTCCTCCTCGCTCTCGCGGCCCCGCAAGGGACCTCTGCCGCGACGCACCGCGCCAAGCCCGCGGCGGCGTCGCGTTCCGTGAAGCCGGCCGCGCGCGCGGCCCGCGCTCCGGCGATGGCCCGCACCCCCGCGAAGGCGCGCAACGCTTCCAAGGCGCGGGTCGCGCCGCGCGCGAGCCAGAGCGGGCTCGAGCGCGCGAAGGCTTCCATGCGCGCGCTCACGCAGGACCGAGGGAAGCGCCGCTACCGGCACCACTGGGAGCGCGCCATCGCCGGGCTGGTCCGCGAGGCGAAGGGGAAGGACCGGGCGCCGGCGTTCCTCGAGGCGGCCCGCGCACGCTACGCGCTCTACCGCTGGTCGGCCGACGAGGCGGACCGCGAGAAGGCCCTGCTCAACGCGGGGCGCGCCGCGAAGCTCGGCTCCCGCGAGGCGCGCGAGCTCGAGGCCGCCATCCGCCGCGAGGCGGGCGACGATCGCCCCGCGCCGAGGCCGGCGCGCGGCCCCGGCGCCGCCCCGTCGCCCGCGCCCGAGGAGGCGCCCCAGGACTCCGAGCCCGATCCCGCGCTCGACGCGGCGTTGGCGGACCTGACCGGCGCGAGCTCCGCCCCGGCGCTCGCCCTCGGCGAGTCGGGCGGGGAAGGGCGCGCGCGGGTCACCGAGGTGCGCACCTGGTCGACCGACGACTACACGCGCGTCGCCATCTACCTGTCGCACTGGGTGGGCTGGCAGAAGCTCGAGCTCGCCCCGGCGGTCGGCCTCCCGCGGCGGCTCGCGGTGGATCTCCGCCCCGCCACGCTCGCCGGGCGCGCGCTGGCGCGGCCGGTCTCGGGCGAGCGGGTGGAGCGCGTGCGCGCCGCGCAGAACGACGCGGAGACGGTCCGCGTCGTGCTCGACCTGCCCGGCAGCGATCGCGTGCAGCTGTTCGGCCTCGACGACCCGCCGCGCCTCATCGTGGACGTGGGGACGGTCTCCGCCCGCCGGAGCGTCGCCGAGGCGCCGCCGCCCGCCGAGCCGGCGCACCCTGCGCCCGAGCCGCCTCCCGCCGCGACGGGGCGGCCCACGCCGCGGCCCGCGTCCTTCGCGCGGGTCGAGCGCGCGCCCGAGCACGACCTGCCCACGCGCATCCGGCGGATCGTGGTGGACGCCGGGCACGGCGGGCACGATCCGGGCGCCATCGGCCCGCGCCGCGTGCGCGAGAAGCAGGTGACCCTCGCGATCGCGAAGCGGCTCGCCAGCCGGCTGCGCGCCGAGGGGTTCGAGGTCGTGCTCACCCGCAAGGACGACCGGTACCTGGCGCTCGAGGAGCGCACCGCGATCGCGAACACCGCCGGCGGCGACCTGTTCGTGTCGATCCACGCGAACGCGCACCCGCGCCGCAACCGGAGCGGCGTCGAGACCTACTTCCTCAACGTCGCCGACGACCGCTACGCGGCGCGGCTCGCGGCGCGGGAGAACGGCATGGACCCGTCCGACCGGGGCGCCGGGGACGTCGGGCGGATCCTCACGGATCTCGACGCGAAGGCGAGCGCCGGTGCCTCGGAGCGGCTCGCCGGGCTCGTGCAGCGCGAGCTCACGACGGGCGTCCGGGCGCGCGTCGGCGAGGTGCGCGACCTCGGGGTGAAGAGCGCGCTCTTCTACGTGCTCCTCGGGGCGCGCATGCCGGCCGTGCTGGTGGAGACCGCCTTCATCTCGAACCGCCTCGAGGAGCAGCGCCTCGCGTCCGCCGGCTACCAGGACGAGGTCGCCTGGGGCATCACGCGGGCGGTGACGGCGTTCGCGCGGAGCGAGGCGCGGGTCGCCGCCGTGCGGTGAGCCGCCGCCCGGCTATATTCGCGTGATGCGCCCGCCCGAAGTCCACCCGACCCTGCCGGCCGCGGCGCCGTTCGAGCTCGAGGCCCGCCTCGCCGAGCTCCCGGCGCTCACCGGCGACGTCAAGGCGGACTTCGCCGCGCAGCGCCGGTTCGTCGAGGAGGTGCACCGCGCCGGGGGGAGCGGCCACACCGTCGTCCGCCTCCAGAGCGCGGCCATGGACCGGATCGTCACGGCGCTGTGGGAGCGCGCCTGCGCCGCGGCGCGGGACGCGGAGGCGCCCTCGCCGGTGTCGCTCGTCGCGCTCGGGGGATACGGCCGCCGCGAGCTCGCGCCGCACAGCGATCTCGACCTCCTCGTGCTGCATGGCCCGGGTGAGCCGGACGCCTTCGTGAAGGCCGCGAGCGAGCGGTTCCTCTACGCGCTCTGGGACCTCCGGCTCGAGGTCGGCTACGGCGTGCGCGACCTCCGCGCCTGCGACGAGCTCGCGACCCAGGACCACACCGCGCGCACCGCGCTCCTGGATCTGCGCTGGCTCGCGGGCGACCGCGCCCTGTACACGGAGCTCGAGCGCGAGGAGCTGCACGGGCTCTCGGCCCAGAAGGTGGAGAAGTTCCTCGCCGACAAGCTCGACGAGATCCGCGCGCGGCGCGAGCGCTTCGGCGACTCGATCTACCTCCTCGAGCCGAACGTGAAGGAGTCCGAGGGCGGGCTGCGGGACCTCCAGTCCGCGCTCTGGCTCGCCCGCGTCCGCTTCAAGGTCGCCGGGATCACGGAGCTCCTCGCGCGCGCGCTCCTCCCCGAGCGCGAGATCCGCGAGATGCGGCGCGCCCGCGACTTCCTCTGGCGGGTCCGCAACGAGATGCACTACCTCGCGGGCCGCAAGTGGGACCAGCTCACCTTCGACGTCCAGCCCGAGGTGGCGCGGGCGATGGGCTACCTCGACCCCGAGCACGGCTCGGCCGTCGAGGAGTTCATGCGCCACTACTACCTCGCGGCGAAGACGGTCCTCGTCGCGAGCGACGCGATCGTGGATCGCTGCCTCGAGCCGCAGGCCGCGATGGGCTGGCGCATGGTGCCGCCTCCCGCCGCCACGCTCGGCGCCGAGCTCGCGGTGCCCGTGCTGGGCGGGCGGCCGCCGCGCGCGTCGGAGCGGCTCCTGCCGGGCGGGGAGTTCAAGGTGTTCCGCGGGCGGCTCACGGTGGTGGACACCGACGTCCTGCGGCGGTCCCCCGCCGCGCTCGTGCGCCTCTTCGCGACCGCCGACCGCGAGCAGCTCGATCTCTACCCCTACGCCCGCGACCTCGCGAGGCAGGCGGCGGAGGAGCTCGCGCCGGAGGCGGCGAGCGACCCGGAGCTGAACCAGGAGCTGCTCGCGTGCTTCACGCGCCCCGGGACGCGCGGGCGCTTCCTCACGCAGATGCACGAGATCGGCGTCCTCCCCCGCGTGCTGCCCGAGTTCGCGCGGGTGACGGCGCGGCGGCAGATCGACGTCTACCACGTGTACACGGTGGACGTTCACACGCTGTTCGCGGTGCGGCGCCTGCTCGCGCTGCGCTGCGGCGACGTGAGCGAGGACGGCCTCGGCGACCTCGCGCGCGCGGTCCAGCGGCCGCTCGCGCTCTACCTCGGGACGCTGTTCCACGACATCGGCAAGGGGGCCGGGAAGGATCACTCGGCGCGGGGGGCGGAGATCGCCGCCGAGGCGTGCGTGCGGATGGGGCTCGATCCCGCCGACGCCGCCGACATCGAGTGGCTCGTCCTGAAGCACCTGCGCATGAGCGCCATCGCCCAGCGGCGAGACCTCTCGGATCCCGACCTCATCCACGCCTTCGCGGAGGAGGTGGGGACGAAGGACCGGCTCGACAAGCTCTACCTCCTCACCTACGCGGACATCGCGACGGTCGGGCCGCGCACCTGGACCGACTGGAAGGCGCGCCTCATCCGCGAGCTCTACGGGAAGACGCGCGAGGTGCTCGAGAAGGGCGAGCGCCGCCCGGAGCCCGGCACCGCCGAGGCCGCGGGCCGCGAGCGCGTCGCCGCCGCGCTGCTCGCACGCGCGGGGGTGGCCGACGCGGAGCACGCCCGGTTCGTCCAGGCCATGCCGGCGCGCTACTTCGTCACCGTGGACCCCGCGCTCGCCCCGCGCCACCTGCGGCTCCTGCGCCGCGGGCGGGACCTGCCCGTCGCGACGGCGCTCCGCCACCACCCGGCGCTCGGCTACTCCGAGCTGTCCCTCGCCGCGCGCGATCGGCCGGGCCTCCTCGCGACCGTCGCCGGCGTCCTCGCGGCGCACCGGATCGACATCCAGGCCGCCGAGGTGTTCTCGTCCGCGGACGACCCGGGCCTCGGGTGGCTCGCCGGGCGCGCGCTCGACGTGTTCGAGCTGCGCGGACCGGAGGAGGGCGCGGTCGACCCGGCGCGCTGGCGCGGGGCGCGCGGCGATCTCGCGCGCGTGCTCGCGGGAGAGGAGTCGCTCGACGCGCTGCTCGCGCGGCGCCTGCGCGCCTCCTCGCTCCCCGAGAAGCCGCTGCCACGCGTGCCCACCAAGATCGTCATCGACAACGACAGCGCACGGACGCACTCGGTCGTGGACGTGTTCACCGCCGATCGCGTGGGCCTCCTGCACACGCTCGCCCGCACGTTCTTCGACCTCGAGCTCTCCGTCGATCTCGCCCGGATCGCGACGGAGGGGCACCGCGCGTCCGACGCCTTCTACGTCCGCACGCCCGACGGTAGGCCGCTCGAGGGGGAGCGCGCCGCCCGCGTGGTCGCCGCCCTGACCGCGGCGCTGGCCCGGCCCGAGCAGGGCTCCGGGCCTTTCCCCTAGGCGCCGACGCGGAGCCCATCTGCGCCGCCCTCCGGGCGCGCGATCTCGGCGAGACGTCGCTCGCGTCCTCCCTGGGGAGCGCGGCGGGGCTCAGTCGGGCACCACCGAAAAGATGCGGGATGGCGCGCTCTTGTCCGGCCGGCCGGGCGTGGACACCGTGTTGCGCGGGCGGTCGGGGTAGGGGAAGGGAAGCAAGCGTCGCATGAACGATGTCATCCGAATCGGGATCGTGACCGCCTGGCCCGAGGACGATTGGCACAGCAAGCGGCTCGTCAGCGCCTGCGCTCGCCACGGCGAGGCGGCGGTGATCGATCCAGCGGAGCTCGCGGCGATCGTGGACAGGGACGGCGGCGTGACGGTGACTGCGGAGGGGCGTGAGGCCGAGGCCTTCGATGCCTTCGTGCTCGCGCGGGGGATGGGCCGCGCCGGGGACGCCGACGTGCAGTTCGAGATCTACCGCGCGCTCGAGGACAGCGGCGCCGTGGTCGTGAACCGCATCGACCCGCTCCTCGCCGCGCAGGACAAGTTCAGGACGTCGTGGCTCCTCGCGCGCGCCGGGGTGCGAACGCCCCGCGCCGCGGTCGCGCAGACCGCGCGCGGCGCGGAGGGCGCGCTCGCGGCGCTCGGCGAGGCCGTGGTGAAGCCCATCGCAGGCTCGCTCGGGGACGGGGTCGAGCGGGTTCGCGCGGACGCCGCCGGGAGGGCGGTGCTCCGCGACCGGCTCGCGCGCGAGGGCGCGGTCTACCTCCAGAGCTACGTTCCTCATCCCGGACGCGACGTCCGGGTGTTCGTGGTCGGGGGGCGCGCACGCGCCGCGATCGAGCGGCACGCGCCACCCGGGGACTGGCGAACGAACGTGGCCACCGGGGGACGGGCCGAGGCGGTGCCGCTCGGGTCCGCGCTCGCCGCGGTGGCCGAGGCTGCGGCGTCGGCCATCGGGCTCGACTACGCGGGCGTCGACGTCGTGGTGGGACCCGAAGGGCCCACCGTCATCGAGGTGAACGGGAACCCCAGCTGGCAGGGGATCCTCGAGGCCACGGGCCTCGACATGGCGGAGGCCATCGCCGAGCACGTGCTCGGTCGGGCGCTGCGCCGGCGCGTGGCCAGCGACCACATTGTTCCTGACTGGATGGGGGCGACAAATGGCTGAGGAGAAGAAGGGCGGCAGCAAGGGAGCGATGACGGTCTCGGAGGCCGGTCGCAAGGGCGGCGTGCGCGTCCGCGAGACACGCGGCCGCAAGTTCTACGAGGAGATCGGGAAGAAGGGCGGCGAGACCGTGAAGGCCGAGCGCGGTCGCAAGTTCTACGAGGAGATCGGCAAGAAGGGTGGCGACACCGTCAAGGCCGAGCGCGGGCCCCGCTTCTACGAGGAGATCGGGAAGAAGGGCGGCGAGACGATCAAGGCCGAGCGGGGGACGCCGTTCTACGAGGAGATCGGCCGGAAGGGTGGCCACAAGGTCCGCGAGCTCATCGAGAAGGGGAAGGCTGGGGCGGAGGAGGACGCCGGCGCCGGTCACACGGGCGGCGAGCGTTGACGCACCGATGAGGTGCTCTTGAGGGGGGTACGATGGCGGACGAAGAGAAGGGCGCGCGTCGCGGCGAGCCGGAAGAGGGTCGCCGCGGGATGACGGTGTCGGAGGCGGGACGGAAGGGCGGCATCGCCGTCCGGGACGAGCGCGGTCACTCGTTCTACGAGGAGATCGGCCGAAAGGGCGGGCAGAAGGTCCGCGAGCTCATCGAGCGCGGGAAGTCCCGCGGCTGAGGTCGGCTAGGAGTCGAGCGCGGCGGCGACGCCGCGAGGCGCCCGTCCGGGGATCCCGGGCGGGCGTGCTCGTTTTTGCTGACAGTGCGCGGCCACGCACGGGACGCTGGAAAGGTGGGGCGTCCCGAACCTCCCACCGACTGCGGAAAGCTGCTAGAAAAGGAGGCGCCCATGCCGGTCGCCCCCATCGTCGAGATCGATCCGCTGCACCCCCAGCCCCGCGTGGTCGAGCGGGCGGTCTCGGTGCTCTCGTCCGGCGGGCTGCTCGCCTTCCCGACCGACACCTATTACGGGCTGGGCTGCGATCTCTTCGACAAGCGCGCCATCGAGCGGATCTACCAGCTGAAGCAGCTGCCCCGCTCGCACGAGCTGTCCTTCATCTGCCAGGACCTCGCCGAGATCGCGCGCTACGCGATCGTCGACAACGCCGCCTACCGCGTGCTGCGCCGCAAGGTGCCCGGGCCGTACACGTTCATCCTCCCGGCGACGCGGCTCGTGCCCGACCTCGTCCTGCGCCGCCAGAAGACCGTCGGCATCCGGATCCCCGACAGCCCCATCGCGCTCGAGATCGTCCGGCGCCTCGGCCACCCGCTCATCTCCACCTCGGCCGCGACCCCGGACGGCGAGGTGCTCATCGACGCGCACGACATCAAGGAGAAGCTCGGGCACGGCCTCGAGCTCGTGCTCGACGGCGGCTACAAGCCGAACGAGCCGTCCTCGGTCATCGAGCTCTCCGGCGCCGAGCCGCGGGTGCTCCGCGTCGGCAAGGGCGACGTCTCGGACCTGCTCGCCTGAGGCGGGTGCGTCGGCCGCTCGTCCCACCGCGGCGCCGCCGCGCCGGCGGCAGCGCGAGGTCGAGGGACGCGAACTGGACCCGCGGTCGCCCCGCGCTATCGTCGCGCCATGTCCCCGCTCGAGCCCGCGCTCGACCTGTTCATCGCGCACGTCCGCGTCGAGAAGGGCCTCGCCGAGAACAGCGTGGAGGCGTATCTGCGCGACCTCCGACGCTACGTCGAGCACCTCGACGCGCTCGGCGTCACCGCCTGGGAGCGGGTCGGCCGGGCCGAGATCCAGGCCCACCTCGGCGAGCTGGTCCGCCGCGGGCTCTCGGCGCGCTCGCAGGCGCGGGCGCTCTCGGCGATCCGCTCGCTCCACGGGCTGCTCTTCGCGGAGCGGCTGACCCCGCTCGACGCCGCGGACGAGATCGACTCCCCGGCGCCGGGCCGGCGCCTGCCGGAGCTCCTCTCGCACGAGGAGATCGCGCGGCTCCTCGCGGCGCCCGATCCTCGCGGCGCGGCGGGCCTGCGCGACCGGGCCATGCTCGAGCTCCTCTACGCGACCGGCCTGCGCGTCTCCGAGCTCGTGTCGCTCGGCGTGAACGACGTGAACCTCGAGACCCGGGTGCTCGTCGCGCGGGGGAAGGGGAACAAGGAGCGGATCGTGCCCGTCGGCGCGCCGGCGGCGGACGCGGTGAAGGCGTACCTCGCGGTCTCCCGCGAGCGGCTCCTGCGCGGGCGCCGCTCCAAGGACCTCTTCGTCACGCCGCGGGGAGGCCGGATGACGCGACAGGGCTTCGCCAAGCTGCTCGGGCGCTACGCCCGCGCCGCGGGCATCCGGCGCCGCGTCTCGCCCCACAAGCTCCGGCACTCGTTCGCGACCCACCTCCTCGAGGGCGGGGCGGACCTGCGCGCGGTTCAGGCGATGCTCGGCCACGCGGACGTCTCCACGACGCAGATCTACACGCACGTGGATCGCAGCCACGTGAAGCGGCTGTACGACCGCTTCCACCCGCGGGCCTGAGGCGGCCGCGCCGCCCGCGCGCGCCCCGGCTCCGAGGGGGCGAGCGGCCGTCGTCCGCGTTGACCGGCCCCCCTCGTGCTGCTAAAGAACCCCCTTTCCCTGCGAGGCTTTAGGTTGGACAACGCCCTCATCCTCGAGCGGGTGCTGAACCTCATCGTGCTCCTGCTCTCCCTGACGTTCCACGAGTTCTTCCATGCGTGGTCCGCCTGGCGGCTCGGGGACGACACGGCGGCACGCCTCGGCCGACTCACCCTGAACCCGGTGCCGCACATCGATCCCATCGGGACGCTGCTCCTGCCGCTCCTCGGCGCGCCCATCGGCTGGGCGAAGCCCGTGCCGGTGAACCCGGCGCGGTTCCGCAAGAGCGTCCGGCAGTCGACCGGGGACATCATCGTGAGCGCGGCGGGGCCGCTCTCGAACCTGCTCCTCGGGACCCTGGCCGCCATCACGCTCGGCCTCGTCTTCCGGTTCTCCCCGGAGACGGTCCGGCCCGGCGGCGGCGCGCTCGAGCTCCTGCAGCGGCTCATGATCGTGAACGCCGGGCTCGCCATCTTCAACCTCCTGCCCGTGCCGCCCCTCGACGGCAGCCACGTCGCCGAGAACCTCATGCCGTACCGCTTCCGGCCGGCCTGGGAGCAGTTCGCGCGGTTCTCGCCGTTCATCCTCCTCGGCCTCATCGTCTTCGGACGCGGGCTCATCTACCCGCCCGTCGTGTTCGTCTTCGGGCTCCTCCAGCAGCTGACCCTCTCGATCGCCACCTAGGTCCGATGTCCGAACAGCGCCCCATCGTCGTCAGCGGCATGCGGCCCACCGGCCGCCTCCACCTCGGCCACCTCCACGGCGCGCTCGCGAACTGGGTGCGGCTGCAGGAGGAGAACACCTGCTTCTTCTTCAGCGCGGACTGGCACGCGCTCACGACGAACTACCACGACACCGCGATCATCAAGCCCGCCGAGCGGGAGATGTTCGTCGACTTCATCGCCGCCGGCGTCGACCCGGAGAAGGCGACGCTCTTCGTGCAGAGCGAGGTGAAGGAGCACGCCGAGCTCTACCTGCTGCTCGGCATGATCACGCCGCTCGGCTGGCTCGAGCGCTCGCCGTCGTACAAGGAGATGCGCGAGAACATCACCGATCGCGATCTCGCCCTCTACGGCTTCCTGGGCTACCCGGTGCTCATGACCGCCGACATCATCCTGTACAAGGCGACGCGGGTGCCGGTGGGCGTGGACCAGGTCCCGCACCTCGAGCTCTCGCGCGAGATCGCCCGCCGGTTCAATCACCACTACGGGCCGGTGTTCCCCGAGCCCCAGCCGCTCCTCACCGCCGCGCCGAAGATCCTCGGCACGGACGGGCGGAAGATGTCGAAGAGCTACGGGAACACCATCGACCTCGGCGAGAGCGCCGAGTCGACGACGAAGAAGATCATGGGGATGGTGACGGATCCGGCGCGCAAGCGCCGCCAGGATCCGGGCAACCCGGACGTCTGCGGGATCTTCTACCTGCACAAGGTGACGAGCGACGCGGAGACCATCTCCTGGGTGGACGTGAACTGCCGCAGCGCGGGGATCGGCTGCGTCGACTGCAAGAAGAAGCTCCTCGAGAAGCTCCTGCCCGAGCAGGAGCGGATGCGGGAGCGGCGCGAGGCGCTGCTCGCCCGGCCCGGGGAGGTCGACGCGCTCGTCCAGCTCGGCACCTCCAAGGCGCGCGCCGTGGCGGCCCGCTCCATGGACGAGGTCCGCGCGGCGATGAAGCTGAAGCTCGCCTGAGGAGCACGGGGGCGTCCCTTCGCGATGGCCAGGCACCACCCGGAGAGCGACGCGACCGCCGGCGCCCAGCAGGCGACGGAGGAGGCCTCCGCGCGCGCCGCGGCGGACGCGTTCCGGGTCTCGCTCCCCCCGCTCCGCGCCGGACAGCCGCCGTTCGAGGGCCCCCTCGACCTGATCCTGCACCTCGTGAAGGAGCACGAGGTCGATCTCTTCGACATCCCCATCGCGCAGATCACGGAGAGCTACCTCGCCACGCTCGAGGCGATGCGCGAGCTCGACATCGACATCGCCGGCGAGTTCCTCCACATGGCGGCGCAGCTCATGCTGATGAAGTCGAAGCTGCTCCTGCCGAGGACCGAGGTCGCCGAGGACGCGCCCGGCGCGGAGGACGTCGGGGTGGACCCGCGTGCGGAGCTCGTGCGCCGGCTGCTCGAGTACCAGAAGTACAAGGCCGCCGGCGAGGAGCTCGGCGAGCGCGACATCCTCGAGCGCACGGTGTTCGCCCGGAAGGTGCGGGTCGAGCGCTCCGAGGCGCCCGAAGGGCCCGAGGGGCTCGCCGACGTCTCCGTCTTCAAGCTCATCGAGGCGCTCGATCGCGCGCTCAAGCACGCGCGCCCCGAGCACACGCACGAGGTGGTCACCGACCGCCTCACCATCACCGACGCCATCGCGCGCGTCGCCGACGTGCTGCGCCTGCAGCGCCGCGCCACGTTCGAGGAGCTCCTCTCCGGCCCGGTCGAGCGGCGGCACACGCGCGCCGACGTGATCGCGACGTTCCTCGCGATCCTCGAGATGGCGAAGCTGAAGCTCGTCCGGATCTTCCAGCCCCCGCTCGACGAGGCGGGCCCCGGCGCGGAGATTCTCGTCGAGGCGAAGGACACCCTCGGCGACGACGTTCCCGCGCCCGGCGGAGAGGACTATCGATGACCGTGGATCACGACGACCCGACGACCCCGAGCGCGGCGCCCGCCGCGGAGGGGGAGCCGAGCGCGCCGGCCCCGGAGACGGCGGAGCTCGCAGCCCGGCCGGAGGCGCAGCCGGGTGAGGCTGCGGCGGAGCGAGCCGGTGGAACGCCGGACGCGCCGCCGGCGTCCCCGGCCGAGACGCCGGCTCGGGCCGGCGCGCGCGCGGGCGGGCTGTCCGAGGCCGAGCTCCAGGCGATGCAGGCCGCGGAGGAGGCGAAGGCCGGCGACCCCGAGCTCGAGGAGGTCGAGTCGGCCGCCATCGACGCCCCCGGCTCGGACGAGGAGAAGGAGGAGCCGTTCGAGAAGCTCGCGGCGGCCGCGAAGCGGCTCAGCGCCGATCGCGTGCGGACCATCCTCGAGACCCTGCTGTTCCTCGCCGAGCGGCCGCTCTCATCGGAGGAGCTGCGCCAGGCGACCGGCATCGACGTCGAGCGGGTCGAGAAGGCCCTCGACAAGCTCTCCGGCCACTATCGCGAGGGCGTCTGCGGGATCGTGCTGCACGAGGTCGCGGGGGGCTGGCAGCTGCGGAGCTCGCCGGACAACGCCGCCTTCGCGCGCCGCTGGCTCAAGGTGAAGCCGCAGCGGCTCACCCGCGCCGCGCTGGAGACGCTCGCGATCATCGCCTACCGCCAGCCGGTCACGCGCCCCGAGATCGAGGAGATCCGCGGCGTCGACTGCGGGGCCGTGGTGAAGGCGCTCCTCGAGCGCAAGCTCATCAAGATCCTCGGCAAGAAGGAGGAGCCCGGGCGCCCGATGCTGTACGGCACGACGCGGGAGTTCCTCGAGTTCTTCGCGCTCAAGGACCTCGCCTCGCTGCCGACGCTGCGCGAGTTCCACGAGCTCTCCGAGGAGCACCGCGAGATCGTCGAGAAGCAGCCCGAGCCGCAGGACGGCGGCATCTCGGGCATCGTGGCCGACCTCTCGGACGAGAAGCTCCGCGCGGAGCTCGAGGCGAAGCGCGCGGAGAGCGACGCGGCCCTCGAGGAGCTCGAGCGCGCCATCGAGGCGGCCGACGAGAAGAGTCAGGCGGTGCAGGCCACGCTGGAGGAGAAGCAGAAGAAGGAAGAGGACGAAGGTCCGGAGGCGGAGCGGTGACCGGCGCCCAGGGCGGGGACGGAGTACGGCTGCAGAAGTTCCTCGCGGAGGGGGGAGTCGCCTCGCGCCGGAAGGCGGAGGAGCTCATCCTCGCCGGACGCGTGAAGGTGAACGCGCAGCGGGTGACCCAGCTCGGGTCGAGGGTCGACCCGGAGCGCGATCTCGTCACCGTCGACGGGAAGCTCGTCTCGCGCCGCGACACGAAGAGCTACTACCTGCTCTACAAGCCGCCCGGCTGCGTGACGACGGCGTCCGACCCCGAGGGCCGCCCCACCGCGCTGGAGTACCTGCGCGGCGTGAAGGAGCGCGTGTTCTCGGTCGGGCGGCTCGACTACGACGCGGAGGGGGCGGTCCTCTTCACCGACGACGGCGAGCTCGCCAACCGGCTCGCGCACCCGCGCTACGGCCACCGCCGGACCTACCTCGTGAAGGTGCGCGGCGAGCCGCCGCCGGGCGCGCTCGAGCGGATGGTGGCGGGCGTGCGCCTCGAGGACGGGCCCGCCCGCGCCCTCGAGGCGGTCCCCCACGAGCACGCCGAGAAGAACGTCTGGATCCGCGTGGTGGTAGGGGAGGGGCGCTTCCACCTCGTGAAGCGGCTGTGCGAGGCGGTGGGCCTCTTCGTCCAGCGGCTCTACCGGCCCGAGTTCGGCGGCGTGACCGTCGAGGGGCTCCGGCCCGGTCAGTTCCGGGCGCTCACGCCGGTCGAGCTGCGCGCCCTGAAGACCTCCATCGGTCTCGGCGGCGCCGCTCCTGCGGCCGGGGCCGCGGCGGCGCCGCCCCGCGTCCTCCCGCGCGCGGCGCGCCGGCACGGCCACGGGCCGCCGCCACCGCCCGAGGCCCCCGCGCCGCGCGGGGCGGGTTCGCGCAGCGGCGAAGAGCGGGGGGATACGCCGGAGCGCTCGGCTCGTCCGGAGGGCGACCGTCGCGAGCGAGCGGAGCGGTCCGAGCGGCCAGAGCGCGGCAGCGGCCGCGACCGGGCGGAGCAGACGGAGCGGAGCGATCGCCGCGAGCGCGGCGGCGAGCGCGACCGGATGGAGCGGAAGGATCGTGGCGGCAGCCGCGACCGGGCAGAGCGAGGCGATCGCCGCGAGCGGACGGATCGGAGCGGCCAGCGCGATCGGGCGGAGCGGCCGGACCGGGGCGGCAGCCGCGACCGGACGGAGCGAGGCGATCGCCGCGAGCGGACGGATCGGGGCGACAGCCGCGACCGGGCAGAGCGAGGCGATCGCCGCGAGCGGACGGACCGGGGCGGCAACCGCGACCGGTCGGAGCGGACGGACCGGGGCGGCCAGCGCGACCGGACGGAGCGGCCGGACCGTGGCGGCAACCGCGACCGGGCAGAGCAGGCGAGTCGCCCCGAGCGGCGAGATCGGACGAACCCGCCGGAGCAGTCCGGCCGCCGGGACCGCGGCGCGCAGGGCACCGACAGACGTTCGCCGCGCGGAGACGCGCGAGACGGTCGCGGTCGCGCCGGACGCCGCGACCCGCGCGGTGGCGGCTCCCGGCGCGGGCGCTAGCGCGCCGCCCGGTCGATCGGATCGCCTCACGATTCGCGTGTGGCGTCGGCGAGCCGGGCCGAGCAGCGAGGGCGGGGCCTTCGAGGTTCGGCGAGCAGCGCAGGGAGAGGGCTGCCCGGCGCAGCGAGCCAGCCTGCGCCGCAGTGGCGATCCAGCTCAGGGGTCAGGGGTCTCCGCCTCCGCAGGCGCACGCCGACCTCCTTGCGCCTGGGCGGCCTCCTGACGGAGCATGCCCGCCCATGCTTTCGCGACGCGCCCTCGTCCTCGCCGCCGCGCTCGGCGTCCTCGCCTGCGCGCGCAGGGATCTCGAGGCGTCGGATCCGGAGCGCCGCGCCGCCGCGGTGCGCGCGCTCGGCCGCGGAGACCTGCCGGTCCTCCTCGTCGCCCAGCGCGACCCGAGCGCGCTCGTCCGCCGCGCGGCGGCCGAGGCGTTCGCCGCGCGCGGAGGGCCCGGCGCGGCGGAGGCGCTCGGCGCGCTCCTGCTCGATCCCGCGCCGGACGTCGCCGCAGCGGCGGCGCGCGGCCTCGTCGGCCTGGGCGCGGAGAGCGGCGGGCGCGAGGACCTCGTGCGCGCCTACGGGGCGGCGGGCCCCGCCGCGCGGACCGCGATCGCGGAGGCGCTCGACGCGCTCGGGGTCTCGCTGCGCGAGGCCGTCGAGGCGGAGGCGCGCGCGCTGTGGGAGCGGAACGTCGCGGCGCTCGCGGCGAACGCGGGGCCGGCCCGCGCCGGCGCGGCCGAGGAGATCGGCGCGAGCGCCCGCGCGGAGGCGGTGAAGCGGCTCCTCCCCCTCGTCGATCCGAACCGGAACCCGGATCGGCCGCTCGCGGCCGCGGCAGCGCGCGGCCTCGCCGAGGCGGGGGACTGGAGCGCGCGACCGTTCCTCGAGGCGCTCCTGTCGGAGGGCGACGTGACCACCGCGGAGGCCGCGGCCGCGGCGCTGGCCCGGCTCGGAGACCCCGCCGCGGCGCCGCCCCTCGCGCTCGTCGCGGCGGACGGCCCCGCGCGGATCGCGGCGGCGGCCGCGGAGGCGCTCGCCGCGCTCCCGGCCGCACCGGAGGTCGGCGTGGCCCTCTGCGGCGTCGCGCAGCGGACGCGAGATCCCGCCATCGCCGCGCTGACGGCGCAGGCCGCGGCCGCGCGCGAGGCCGAGTGCCCGGCGCGCCCGTTCGTCTCCAGGCTGGGCCGCCCCGGGAGCGCCGCGGCGATCGCCGCCCTCGGCGCGCTCGGCGCGCCGTCGCCGGAGACCGCCGCGCGCGTCGCGGCCTCGCTCGACCCCGGACGCGGCGACGCCGCCGCCCGCGCGGCCGCCGCGCGGTTCCTCGCGCGCGCCAGCCAGACCTCGGCCGGCCCGGCGCTCATGCGCCGCGCGGCGGCGATCGCGGCGCAGCGCGCGGGCGCAGCGGGGACGCTCGGGGCGGAGGAGGCGGAAGAGCTCGGCGCGCTGCTGGAGGCGGCGGGGCGCCTGCGCGCGGACGGCGCGGACGCGCTGCTGCGCCAGGGCGCCTCGGATCCGCTGGCCGCGGTACGGGCGGGGGCGGTGGAGGGGCTCGCCCAGCTCGGGTCACCGGGCGCGGTCGAGCGCGTGGTCGCGGCGCTCGGCGACCCGGAGCCGCGGGTGCGCCTCGTCGCCGCGGATGCGCTCGGCCGGCAGGGGACCCGCGGCGCCGTCGCCCTCGCGAAGGCGGCGACGGCCGGGAGGTTCCGCGAGCCGGAGTGGGCGGACGCCCTCGCGCGCGCCCTCGGGGAGGCGGGCAGCGCGGAGGCGGTGCCCGCGCTCGCGGCGCTCCTCGACGGTCCCGCCGCGGCGAGCGCCGCCGAGGCCCTCGCGAGGAGCGGCGCGCCCGGGGCGGCGGCGCCCCTCGCGGCCTACCTCGCCCGTCCCGACGCTCCGGCGCGAGCGCAGGCGATCGACGCGCTCGCCGCCCTCGGCGCCCGCGACGCGGCGCCCGTCATCGCCGCGCAGCTCACGAACGATCGTCCCGAGGTCCGCGCCGCCGCAGCGCGCGCGCTGGGGAAGCTCGCCTACGAGCCCGCCTCCGGGCGGCTCGAGGCGCTGCGGAGCGACTATTACGGCCGGGTCCGCCGCGCCGCGGTCGAGGCGCTCGCGAAGCTCCCGTCGGGCGCGCCGCGCCCCCGGCCGTAGACCTGGCCTCGCGAACGGCGCGCCCGGCGGTCCGCCGCCGGCGGGCCGGGGACGCAGCTCCACGCTGCCCCGTCAGATCCCGGGCGCCATCGTCGTCGGCAGCACCGGCCTCTGCTGCCCGAACCGCGTCCGGAGCGCGGCGCCGAAGGTGACGAGGGCGGCGGCGATCCAGACGAGCCCGCCGAGGAACGGCACGGCCGTCACCAGCACGACGATCGCGGTGCCGATCGCGAGCTGCAGGACCCACGCGCTGCGCTGCTGCGGGAGCGGGATCGAGCGGCCGACGTGGATGGCGAGGGACGTGAACCCGAGCACCCCGGCCGCGAGGACGAGCAGGGCGAGCACCGCGACGAGCGGGATGCCGATGATGGTCACCACGAGCAGGAGCGCGAGGACCGGCGTCGCGACGAGGCCGAGCAGGCCCGTGAGGATCGACTTCCACGGGCTCGCGAGCATCGCCTCGGCGACGGCGTCGACGCGGCGCGGGAAGAGCGCGACCACGAGGAGCCCGAGCGCGAAGAAGAGGGCGAACTTCGCGAGCACCTGGCCGACGGACCAGAGCACCGACTCGCGGCCACCGAAGAGGAGGCTCGATCCGAACATCCCGCCGATCCCCGGGAGCCCGGGGACCGAGACGCTCGTCTGGTCGCCCCCGATGGTCGCGTGCGGATCGGGCTTCACGGACCCGCCGACGGCGGTCGCGTTCCGCTCCACCACCGCGCCCGGGCCGAGCTCGACGCTCCCCAGCACGGCCGTCACCTCCCTCGCGGTGGCGCCGGCCTCGAGCTTCACGCCGCCGAGCACCGCGACGACGTTGCGCGCGGTCGAGCCCGGCTCGAGGCGCACGTTCCCGCGGATGGCGACGACGTCGCGGACCTCCTCGCCCGGGTGGATCGTGACGTCGCCGTTCTCGACGCGGTCGCGGGCGTCCTGCCCGGTCTCGCGCCCGTCGTCCCACTCGCGCCTGGCGTCGCGGATGGCGCGCTCGGCCGTGCGGCGCGCCTCCGCGCCGATGCCGGCGAACCCGCCGAGGGGCTGCGCACGCACCACCACGACGCCGCCCTGCAGCTCCGCCGCGAGCCCGGCCTGATCGAGCACCGCCCGCAGCGCCTCCTCCACCGGCGTCGCGTTGAACACCCCGGACACCTCGCCGCGGACGCCCGGCGGGATGACGATGGAGAGCCCACCCGCGGCGGCGACGTGCCGGAGCGCGTCGTCGACGTCGGTCTCCTCGAACTCGCCCGTGAAGCGCTTCCCGCTCGGCTTCTCGAACCCCACGAGCGTGGGCTGCCGCGCGACGGGGCCGCTCGACGGCGCGACCACGACCGTGTTGCGCCGGCGCGACGCCTCGAGGAGCGTGCCGCTCAGGGCGGCGCGCAGCGCGTCCTCGACCGGCACGTCGCGGAGCTTCAGGACGAGCTGGATGTTGCCGGTCCGACCCGTGTTGAGGACGAGGTTCCAGCCCGCCGCGTCGGCGATCTTCTCGAGCGCGTCGTCGAGGGAGACCGTGTCCGAGATCGTGACGTGCTTGCCGGACGGCTCGGCGGGCCACTCGCCGACGAGCGGATCGGCGGCGCCGGTCGGCGGCGGGAGCGCGGGGAGGGGCGGAGTGGGGCGTGCCGACGGACGGGCCGGGGGCCTCGGCGCCGCGCCGGGACGGGCCGGCACCGGCGGCGCCGGGAGCTCGGCGCCGGGGCGGGCGGCGGCCGGCGGGGGAGGCGCGGAGGGCGTCTCCGGGGAGGGCTGGAAGACCAGGGCGGCGAGCAGGAGCGCGAGCATGGGGGTCTCCATCAGGCGACCTCGGCCCGCGCCTCGGGCGCGGGCATCAGGCGCGCGAGGGCGACGAGGAGGGGGATCGCGACGACGGCCGCGACGAGGATGATCTGCAGGCGGAAGACGCCGACGAGCGCCGGGAGGAACCCGGCGCCGACGCGGACGGCGAGCGCGACGTCACCGAGCCGCTCGGCGACGCCGGAGACGGAGGGCGCCCAGGCCCGGGCGCCGGCCGCGACGAACGCGACGATCGTCGCGAGGGCGACGCCGGCGAGGATGCCGAGCGCCCAGCGCCGCTCGCGGGCGGCGGCGCGCTCGGCCGCGTCGATGCGGGCGAGGACGCCCACCGTGAAGTCGGCGGGGAGCGGGGGGACCTCGAGGTCCTCGAGCGCGATCGCGAGCATCCGGTACGACTCGACCGCCGCCTGGCACTCGGGGCACTCCGCCACGTGCCGCTCGACCGAGGCCGTCTCGGGCTCGAGCAGCGCGCCGTCGACCATCCGCTGGGCCTGGGCGTCCGTGAGGTGTCCGTCGAAGAGGCTCATCGCAGGTTCTCCGCGCCCGGCTCCGCGAGCGCTTCCTTGAGGCGGGCGCGCGCGCGGTGGAGCCAGGTCATCACGGTGCCGAGGGGGACGTCGAGCGTGGCCGCGATCTCCTTGTAGGAGAGGTGCTCGACGTGGAAGAGGTGCACGACCTCGCGGTAGTTCTGGGGCAGCGCCGCGACCGCCGCCTCGAGCGCGCCCGCGAGTTGGCGCCGCTCGAGCGCGTCGTCGGCACGGACGGCGGCCGGATCGGCGAGCTCGCGCGGCGCGCCCTCGTCCGGCTCGGCGTCGAGCTCGACGCGCTGGGTGTCCGGCAGGCGCCGGCGCAGGACGTCGAGGCAGTGGTTGCGCGCGATGCGGAGCACCCACGGGACGAACGGCTGGGCGGCGTCATAGGTGGAGAGCGCCGCGTAGGCGCGCGCGAAGGCCTCCTGGGCGGCGTCGCGCGCCTCCTCGGGCTCGCGCAGCAGGCGGAAGCAGAGCCCGTACACGGCGCGCTTGTGCGCGTCGACGAGCTGGCCGAAGGCCTTGCGGTCGCCCTTCGCGGCCGAGCGCGTCAGGGCGGCCTCGCCGGTCACCACCGGTGGCGCCAACGAGCGCTCCTCCACCTGCCACGAGAGGGCGAAACCTAGATCGGCGAGCGCCGCGGCCGCAATCATGAAGAACCCTACGGATCGCGCGGGTTTCTATTTCGCGCAGGCCCGCCCGGGCGGGTGGTGGGCGCGCCTCCGGGCGTCCTCCCGGTAAACCTCAGTCGATCCGGACGCTTGCGTTCAGACGAGCCCGAGCGCTCGCTCTCCGAGCAGGATCGCGAAGGACACGGTGAGCGTCGCGGCCGTGACCAGCGCGCCGATCCGGAAGAAGCGCCAGAAGCCGATGCCCGCCCGGGAGCCCGCCAGCTCCAGGACGATCAGGTTCGCGACCGATCCGAGCACCGTCAGGTTGCCGGCGAGCGTGGCGGCGAGCGCGGTCGCGAGCCACGCCAGGCGCGGCTCGGCGAGCCGCGGGATCCACTCGCCCGCGAGCAGCACGAACGGGACGTTCGAGACGACCTGCGACGCCCCGACCGTGAAGAGCGAGAACACGGCCGACTGCCGGACGGCGTCATGGCCGAGCGCGGGGACGATGAGGTCGAACATCCGCGACGCGATGCCCGCCTTCCCGATCCCGGCCACCACGACGAAGAGCCCCGCGAAGAACACGAGCAGCGGCCAGTCGACGCGCTGGAGCGCCTCGCGCGGCGCGCGCCCGGCGACGGCCATGCAGAGCGCGGCGGCGAAGAGCGCGGTCCAGGCGAGGGGGAAGCCCGCCAGGAAGCCCGCCACCGCGAGGGCGGTGGCGAGGAGGGCGCGGGCGAGGAGCGGCCTGTCGAGCTCGGGGGCCGCGACCCGGGTCGGCGCGAGCACGCGGCGCGGCAGGTCCTCGCGGAAGACGCGCTCGAGGACGAGCGCGACGACGACGAGCGACGCGAGCGCCGGGAGCGCGAGCGCGGCCGCGAAGCGGGCGTAGGAGATCCCCGACAGCGTCCCGACGATCATGTTCTGCGGGTTGCCGGTCAGGGTCGCGACCGAGCCCGCGTTCGAGCCGAAGGCGAGCGCGAGCAGGTACGGCAGGGGCGGGAGCTCGGCGTCCTCGACGACCGAGAGCACGATGGGCGTGACCATCACGCACACCGTGTCGTTCACGAGCAGCACCGAGAGGGTCCCCGCGGCGAAGACGACCGCCCACAGGAGCGACCTCGGCGTGCGGACCGCGCCGAGGATCCGGAAGCTCGTCCAGCGGAAGAAGCGCGCCTCCGCGAGATACGCCGAGAGGAGCATCATCCCGAGCAGCAGGCCGAGGGTGTCCCCGTTCACCGCGCCGCCCGCCTCGCCGGGCGTCAGGACGCCGGAGGCGACCATCAGCACGGCACCGAGCAGCGCCGCGGCCGGCCGATCGAGCGACAGGAACGGCAGGCGACCCGCGGCGACCGCCACGTACGTCACGGAGAACACGGCGACGGCGGCGACCACGGCACGTACTTACCACGGGAGTCCCCCGCCGGGTCGAGGCGAGGCCCCGCGCGAACTCGCTCGGCGCGCCACGCAAGGGCTACATTGCTGCCGTGCCCCCCGATCTCCCGATCGTCCTGGACGGCAGCACCGGCGAGGGCGGCGGCCAGATCCTCCGCACCGCGCTCTCGGTCTCCGCGATCACCGGGAAGCCGTTCGCGATCGATCGGATCCGCGCGAACCGCGAGAAGCCGGGCCTCCGCCCGCAGCACCGCGAGGCCGCCCGGGCGGTCGCGCGCCTGTGCGACGCGCGGCTCGCCGGCGACGAGGTCGGCTCGGAGCGGCTCGAGTTCCACCCGCGGCGGCCGGTGCAGGCGGGCGACTGGGCGTTCGACATCGGCACCGCCGGCTCGACTCCGCTCCTCTTCCAGACCGTGTGCTGGCCGCTCGCGCTCGCGGGCAAGAGCTCGACGCTCACGCTCCGCGGCGGCACGCACCAGGACCACGCGCCGAGCTTCCACTACCTCGCGCTCGTGTGGGCGCCGGCCGTCGCGCGGCTCGGGTTCCGGTTCGAGCTCGCGCTCCAGGCCGCGGGGTTCTACCCGGAGGGCGGCGGCGAGTTCACCGCGCGGGTGGAGCCGGCCCACCCGATGCCCCCGCTCGACCTGCGTCACCGGGGGACCCTGCAGGACGTCGAGGTCGTCTCGATGGTCTGCGGCCTCGGGTTCGACGTCGCCGAGCGGCAGGCGGCGCGCGCGCTGCGGCTCCTGCGCGAGGCGGGCATCGCCGCGCAGGCGGAGCGGGTGCCCATGCCTTCGCGCGCGTCGCGCGGGGGCCACGTGCTCGTCGTCTCCACCTTCCAGCGCGCCCGGGCCGGCCACGGGGCGGTGAGCGCGCGCGAGCGCTCCCCGGAGCAGATCGCGGAGGAGGCGGTGGGCGGCTTCCGCGCGTACCTCACGGGCGGGGCCGCAGTGGACCGCCACCTCGGGGATCAGCTCCTGCTCCCCGCGGCGCTCCTCGCCGCCGGGCTCGTGCCGTCGCCGCCAGGCATCGTCCCGGTCACGCGCTACACCGTGGACGGAGTGACGAAGCACCTCACCACGAACGCCGCGATCATCCGGCGCTTCCTCGACGTCGAGATCGCCATCGTCGAGGGTCAGGAGGGGGAGGGCGAGGTGCGGGTGCAGCCCGCCGGCGGCGCGGCCGAGGTCGTGCCCCTCACCTCGGGGTAGCGCGAGCCCCGGCGCGCCTCACGCGGGCAGCGCCTCGGTCACTCGCGCGCGGTCGCCGCGGCCCGCGACGGCGAGGCCGAGCGCGATCGCCGCCGCCCCGACCCAGCCCATGGGCCCGAGCCGCTCGCCGAGCACGCCCACGCCCAGGACCGCGGCGGTGAGGGGCTCCGCGAGCGTGAGCGTCACCACGGTGGGCACGGCCAGCCGGCGCAATCCCTTGCCGTAGAGCCAGTACGCCAGGCCCACGGTGAGCACGCCGAGGTGCAGCGCCATCGCGCTCCCCCGCGGGCTGGCGAGCCAGGCCATCGGCTCGCGCGAGAGGAGCGGCGCCATGAGCAGCGCCCCCACCCCGAAGACCCCGGCCATCGCCTGCGCGGGGTGGAGGCCGGCGTCCATCGCGTGCTTCGCGGCCTGCGCGTAGACGGCGTAGCTGAGGCCGGCGCCCAGCATGAGGCAGAGCCCCACCGCGTCCGGAGGCGCGCCGTCCGCCGCGCCGTGGGCGGCGAGCAGCGCGGCCCCGGCGACGGTGAGCCCGGTCCCGAGCACCCACGCGCGCGAGAGCGCGCCGGCCCTTCGCGTCAGGTGGAAGAGCCCCGCGAACACCGGGCCGCTCCCGATGCCCACGATCGTCCCCAGCGTCACGCCCGTGCGGCGAAGGCCCGCGAACCAGGCAAGCTGGTACGCGGCCACCGCGACCCCGCCGATCGCGAGGGCCGCGGCGTGCGACCGCCACCGCGGGCGCCGCGCCGATCCTCCCGCGAGGGCGACGGCGGCGAGCACGACCGCGCCGATGGCGAGCCGCACCGCCCCGACCCCGAGCGGCGTCGTGCCGCCGGGCCCCAGCGCCTGCGCGGTCCCCGTCGTGCCGAAGAGCGCGGCCGCCGAGAGGACCGCGAGCGCAGCGCCGAGCTGAGCCGCCCCGTGGCGATCCGGCCGCGTCACAGCCACCGCTTCCGGCGAAAGATCGCCCACAGCGCGAGCGGGGTCGCGGCGACGAGCACGAGCACGAGCGGCGCCGCGACCCGCGGCGGGATGATCTGGAGGTTCATCCCGAAGAAGCCGGCGACGAAGTTGAGCGGGAGGAAGATGGTCGCGACGAGCGTCAGGCGGGCGGTGAGCGCCGAGAGCCGGTTGTTGGTGCGCGACAGGTAGGCCTCCATCGTGGAGGCGAGGAGATCGCGGCCGGTGTCCACCTCCTCCGCGAGCCGCACGGCGTGATCGACCACGTCGCGGAAGTAGACCGCCGTCGCGTCCCGCACGAACGGCTGGCCGGGGCGGGCGAGCGCGGCGAACACCTCGCGCTGGGGCGCGAGGCGGCGGCGGAGGTGCCCGTGCGCCCGGCGCGCGGCGACGATCCGCGGCAGCACGTCCTCGTCCATCGCGCCGCCGTCGGGCTCGGACGTCAGGTCCGCGAGCGCCTCGACCTCCTCGGTGAGCGCGTCCACGAGCGCGAAGTGCACGTCCGTGACGGCGTCGTGCACGAGGTAGAGGGCGAAGTCCGGCCCGCGCTCGAGCAGCGCCGGCTCGCCGGCGCAGCGGGCGAACACCTTGTCCACCTCGGCGATGGGGACCGCGTGGACCGTCACGAGCGCGTCCGCGGTGAGGAACGCGTGCAGCTCGTGGGAGAGGACCTCGCTCTCGTCGGCCGAGGGGATGACCCGGTGGACGACGCAGAAGAGGCTACCGGGGAAGGGCTCGTACTTGGGCCGCTGATCCTCGTGCGCGCAGTCCTCCAGGGCGAGCGGGTGGAACCCGAACGTCTCGCCCAGGAAGGCGAGCGTCTCGGGGTCCGGCCCGGCGTCGATCCACAGCCGCGCGCCCGGCTCGACGAGCTCGCGCCCGCCGGCCCGCACGCGTCCTTCGTCCCACCGCAGCACCCGCACGCGCTCGCCTCCCCGCGCTGGCCACGGCCCGCGCACCGGGCGCAGCCTAGCATCCCATGGCGGGCCGCCGCGCGATGGTGTAAGCGAGGCGCTCGTGCGCCGGCTCCTCGTCATCCTCGGCACCCTGGTCGTCGCCGCGGCGCTCGGCTGTGCCGGCGGCCGGGCGGCCCGTGCCACCCGGGCCGACGCGCCGGACGCCGCGCTCCGCGCGTTCGCCACGGCGCTCGCCGGCGGTCGGTTCGAGGCGGCGCACGCGCTCCTCTCCGCCCGCTGGCGCCAGGCGTACACGCCGCGCCGCCTCGCCCAGGACCTCGCCGGCGCGGGGCCGGCCGGGCGCGAGGCGGCGGCGCGCGCCCTCTCGGCGCTCGACGCGGGGTCGCCACTCGTCCGGGAAGGCAGGGTGGCCCGGCTCCCGCTCGGGGGGGATCACGCCGCGGTGGTGGTCCTGGAGGACGGGGGCTGGAAGGTCGACGCGCTGGAGTGACGGAGCGGCGCCACGCGGCGTTGAGAAGCCCTCGGGTGGCGGCTATAAAGGCGCTCCCATGCCGCTCGACCCCAAGACCGCCCTCGACGCCCTCCGCAAGGTGATGGACCCCGAGCTTCACCGCGACCTCGTGTCGCTCGGGATGGTGAAGGACGTCGCGGTGGAGGGCGACGCCGTGCGGCTCAAGGTGGAGCTCACCACGCCGGCCTGCCCGCTCAAGGACACCATCGGGCGCGACGTGAAGGCGGCGCTCGAGGGCGCGGGCTTCCGCCGCGTGGAGCTGTCCTGGGGCGCCCAGGTCCGCTCCGCGCCGGGGGTCTCCCAGGCGCAGCTCACGCCGGGCGTGAAGAACATCATCCTGGTCGGGGCGGGGAAGGGGGGCGTCGGCAAGAGCACGGTGGCGGTGAACGTCGCCGCCGGCCTCGCCCGCACCGGCGCCAAGGTCGGCATCCTCGACGCGGACATCTACGGTCCGTCGATCCCGATCCTCACCGGCGTCACCGAGCGCCCCACCTCGAAGGACGGCCAGCGGCTCGAGCCGCTCACGGCGCACGGCATGAAGGTGATGTCGATCGGGTTCCTCATCGACCCCGACCAGGCGCTCATCTGGCGCGGACCGATGGTGACCGGCGCGCTCATCCAGCTCCTGCGCGACGTGAACTGGGGCGAGCTCGACTACCTCGTGCTGGACCTCCCGCCGGGCACCGGCGACATCCCGCTCACGCTGGCGCAGAACATCCGCGCGGCGGGCGTCGTGCTCGTCTCGACGCCGCAGGACCTCGCTCTCGCGGACGTCATCCGCGCGAAGCTCATGTTCGACAAGGTCTCGATCCCCGTGCTCGGGCTCGTCGAGAACATGTCCGCCTTCGTCTGCCCGCACTGCCGCACCGAGACCGCCATCTTCGACAAGGGCGGCGCGCGGACGGCGGCGGAGAAGATGGGCATCCGCTTCCTCGGCGACGTGCCGATCGACCTCGCCATCCGCGAGGGCGGCGACAAGGGCGTGCCGATCGTCGTCGGCCAGCCCGACAGCCCGCAGGCGGAGGCGTTCCTCGCCGTCGCGAAGAACGTCGCGGGCGCGGTGAGCACGCAGATCCTGAAGGCGCCGCGCCTGCCGGTCATCGGCGCGCAGCAGCGCGCCTGAAGAGGCCCCCATGGAGCGACCGCCGCCGCAGGGTGAAGACGAGGGTTTCGCGCCCGACGACCTCGAGCTCGAGGCGGGCGGCGACGCCGCCGGCTCGCGCGGGCTCATCCCGGAGGCGGTGAAGAAGGCCATCCTCGCGGGCGTCGGCGCCGTCTTCATGACGGAGGAGGGGGCGCGGCGGCTCGCGCGCGACTGGAAGCTGCCGAAGGACGTGATCGCCTTCGTCGGGAACCAGGCCCACGCCGCGAAGGACGAGATCCTCCGCGCCGTGAGCGACGAGATCCGCGGCTTCCTGCAGTCCGAGGCGCTGCGCCGGGAGTTCCTGAACGCGCTCGCCGACCGCACCATCGAGGTGAAGATGGAGATCCGCGTCCGGCCCGACGCGGAAGGCGCGCCGCGCGCGGAGGTGAAGACCGCCGCGACGAGGGGCAAGCGGGCGCGGCGCAAGGCCAAGCGGTGAAGCGCGCGGCGCGGCTCGTCGCGCTCCTCGGCGCGCTGGCCGTCGGGGTGTTCCTCTTCTCGTCGTCACCGCGCGACGTGGTCTTCGTCTACGACCTGGGGGACGCCCCCGGGACGACCGCCCTCGAGGTCGACCTCCGGCGCGGCGACGCGCTCGTGCGCCACGCCGAGTTCCGCGTGAGCGGCCCCGAGCGGCAGGTCCGCCATGCCCTGCGGCTCCCGCGGGGAGCGTACGCGCTCGCCTGGCGCGCCACCGGCCCGGCGGGGGCACGTTCCGGCGAGCGCACGCTCGACGTCGAGGAGGAGGGCACGATCGTCCTCCCCCTGGGGCGATAGCGGGGCCGTCGTCGCCGCGTGCCGGGGCGCGCGGGCCTGCCCAGGTTGGTGGAGATGATCGACCTGCACTTCGTCGCGGACGGGCTCGCGCTGGGTGCGCACTTCCCGATGGGGGCCGCCGCCCGGCTCGCCCAGGAGCACGGGATCACCCAGGTCGTCGACGTCCGCGTGGAGGCGTGCGACGACGAGGCGGTCCTCGCGCTCCACGGCATCCGGCTCCTGCACCTCCCGACCCAGGACACGCGCGCCATCTCGCAGCGCATGATCCGGGACGGCGTGGCCTTCGTGACGGGCGCGCTCGCGCGCGGCGAGCGCGTCCTCATACACTGTCAGTACGGCATCGGCCGGAGCGCGCTGCTCGCCCTGTGCGTGCTGGTGGCCCGCGGGCACCCGCCGCTCGAGGCGCTCTCGCGCGCCAAGGACGCCCGGCCGGTGATCTCGCCCAGCCCGGAGCAGCTCGAGGCGTTCCTGGCCTTCTGCGAGTGGCACCGCGCCGCGCACGACGCGGACTTTCCGGTACCCACCTTCGACGAGCTCGCGGCGATCGCCTACCGGCACCTCCGCGCCCATGCCTCGCGCGAGGAGGCGCGCGCCGCGTCCTCGCGCGCGGGGTAGCGGTGCTGTTCTTCGGGAACCGCTCGCGGACGGCGCACCCAGGCCGCCCGCGCCCGTGACGCGCTGCGCGGCGGACGGTTCCCGCCGTCCTGACGGGACGGTCGGAGCGGCGCCCACCCGCGGAACACGCCTGGACCGGGCGGTTTTCTTGCCGGCGCGCCCCGCCTGAGGTCTCGCCTCCACCAGCCCATTCGGAACACGCTCGGCCCGCTCATCCACAAGACGGCGGGACCGCCTCCTGGACGGCGGCCTGCACCACGGAGGGACGCATGGCCATCGAGCGAATCGCGGTCATCGGGGCAGGGCAGATGGGGTCGGGCATCGCGCAGGTGGCGGCGCAGGCGGGGCTCTCCGTCGTGCTCGGCGACGCCGCGCCGGAGCTGGCCCGCAAGGCGGTGGAGAAGCTCGGGGGGACGCTCGGCAAGCTCGTCGAGAAGGGGAAGATCGCGGTCGCCGACCGGGACGCGATCCTCGGCCGCATCAAGCCCGCCGCCAGCCTCGAGGACTGCGCCGGGGCGGATCTCGCCATCGAGGCGATCGTCGAGAACCAGGGCGTGAAGACGGAGCTCTTCCGCAAGCTCGACGCGCTCCTGCCGCCGCACGCGATCCTCGCCTCGAACACGAGCTCCATCTCGATCACCGCGCTCGCCGCGGCGACGAAGCGCCCCGGCCAGTTCATCGGCATGCACTTCATGAACCCGCCGCCGGTGATGCAGCTCATCGAGATCATCCGCGGGCTCCAGACCTCCGACGAGACCTACGCCACGGTCGTGGCGCTCGCGAAGAAGCTCGGCAAGACGACCGTCACGTCCAAGGACGCGCCCGGCTTCATCGTGAACCGGATCCTCATCCCGCTCCTCAACGAGGCGTGCTTCGCCCTGCAGGAGGGGCTCGCGTCGCCCGAGGACATCGACACCGGCGTGAAGCTGGGGCTCAACCACCCGATGGGCCCGCTCACGCTCGCCGACTTCATCGGCCTCGACACCTGCCTCTACATCGCCGAGGTGCTGCACCGGGAGCTCGGCGACGACAAGTACCGGCCCGCGCCGCTGCTCCGCCAGTACGTCGCGGCGGGGTGGTACGGCCGCAAGTCCGGTCGCGGCTTCTACCGGTACGACGCCTGACGCCCCGCCGCCCGCGGCCGCTGGAGACGACCATGACCTACGAGAACCTCCTGTGGGATGTGCAGGACGGCATCGGCACGCTGACGTTCAACCGTCCGAAGGTCCTGAACGCGATGAGCACCCGGACGATCGAGGAGCTCGCGGACGTCGTGCGCGCGGTCGAGGCGGACGCGGGGGTGCGGGCGATCGTGCTGACGGGGGCGGGCGACAAGGCGTTCATCGCCGGCGCCGACATCGCGGCCATGTCGACGATGGGGCCCATCGAGGCGCGGCGCTTCGCGGAGTCGGCGCACGACGTGCTCGAGCGGCTCGAGCGGCTGCCGATCCCGACCGTCGCCGCGGTGAACGGCTACGCGCTCGGCGGCGGCTGCGAGGTCACGCTCGCGTGCGACCTGGTCTACGCGAGCGACCGGGCGCGCTTCGGCCAGCCGGAGGTGAACCTCGGGCTCATCCCGGGCTTCGGCGGAACGCAGCGGCTCGCGCGGCGCGTGGGCGTGATGCGCGCCCTCGAGATCGTCCTCACCGGCGATCAGCTCGACGCCGCCCAGGCGAAGGCGATCGGCCTCGTCCTCGACGTCGTCCCGGCGGCGGACCTGCTCGCGCACGCCCGCGAGAAGGCGCGGAAGATCGCGGCGAAGGGGCCGGTGGCCGTCGGTCAGGCGAAGCGGGTGCTCCGGCGGGGCGCAGAGCCGGATCTCGGCACCGCGAACGAGCTCGAGCGGCAGGCCTTCGCGGCGCTCTTCGGGAGCGCGGACGCGAAGGAGGGCATGCGGGCCTTCCTGGAGAAGCGCCCCGCGCAGTGGACCGGCGCCTGAGACGCGCGCGCCCCGCCGTGAAGGAGCGCCGCGCGGGACCGGCTCAGCCCGCGCGGGCGGTGGGATCCTCGTCGAGCTCGATGAGGTGTCCGGTCCGCTCGCGCTTCACCCGCAGGTAACCGATGTTGTGCGGGTTCGCCGGCGAGGGCAGCTGGATGCGGCCGCGGACGGCGATGTTCGCCTCCTGCAGGCCCGCGACCTTGAGCGGGTTGTTCGTCACGAGCTCGACCGAGCGGACGCCCAGGAGCCGCAGCATCTCCGCGGCGACTCCGTAGGTCCGCAGGTCGTCCGGGAAGCCGAGGAGCCGGTTCGCCTCGTACGTGTCGTGGCCCTGCGCCTGGAGCGCGTAGGCGCGGATCTTGTTCCCGAGCCCGATGCCGCGGCCCTCCTGGCGGAGGTAGAGGAGCACGCCGCGGCCGCGCTCGGCGATGAGATCCAGCGCGCGATCGAGCTGGGCGCGGCAGTCGCACTTGAGCGACCCGAGCACCTCGCTCGTGAGGCACTCGGAGTGAATCCGCACCGGGACGTTCTCGCCGCCGACGTCGCCCATGACCATCGCGACGTGCTCGGCGCCGCTCTGCGGTTCCCGGAACACCACCGTGCGAAAGAGCCCGCGATGGGTGGGGAGGGGGGCTTCGGCGTAGATGAAGACGCTCTCGCTGCGCTGCGTGCGGCCCTTCACCGCCACCACGTTGCCCATGTCTTTCGGCACCTCCACGTGTCCCGAGGCGACGGGATCCCGCGTCGAATAATCCCGTACGGTGACGCCGGTCAAGACCAACTCCGGCCCGTCGTGGGGCCGTCACGAGAGACCGGGTGTGCGTTGACACGGCGCGCGCGCGCCGTTAGACGAGCCTCGAATGGGCGCAGACCTCTCATCCGGAGACCTCGCGCGCGCGACCGGCAACACGGTCCGCACGATCCGGTTCTACGAGGAGGAAGGTCTGCTCAAGCCGTCGGTGGTGAGCGACGGCGGCCACCGCCGCTACACCGAGGACGATCTCGAGCGGCTCCGGCTCATCACCGATCTGCGCGAGCTCGGGCTGTCGCTCTGCGAGATCCGCTCGATCCTCGAGCTGCGGACCGGCTGCCACAGCGCGGCCGAGTTCGCCATCCGGTTCCAGTCCGTCCTGGCCGGCCACCTCGAGCAGGCCCAGCGTCGCCTCGAGCGGCTCCGGCGCGTGAAGCGCGAGCTCCTCGACGCGCTCTCGACGATCCAGGAGCGGCTGTCGTCCGCGGGCGTCGAGCAGTGCCCGTGCGCGGTGGCCGAGGAGGCCGGGGCGCCGCGGATCGTGCGCGTGCTGGCGCGCCAGCAGGGCTGCTGCGGGCACCATCCGTACCCGCCGGTCGCCGCCGAGCAGGCGGAGCATGCCCGCGCGGCCGTTCCGCCGGCCGTTGTCCGCAAGACCTCGGGGACCTGAGGCGGAGACCCGCCGATCTGGCTCGCCACGGCGTGACGGGACCCGATCGGCCGGCTCGGTGCTAGCGCGGGGGCCCACGGCGGCGCGCTTCCGCTCGACCGCATCCGCGTCGGCGGCTTCGTCGAACCCGCTCGCGGCGAGGAGCGCGCGGTCTCGGGATCAGGCGCAACTGGAAGGCGGGGGAGAGACCGGAAAGGCGCGGGGCAGCGCGCCCAAGACCCGAACTGAGCCCAGGCTCGAGCGTGTCCGGGACCGTCCGGCCGGCCGCCCGGCTAGTTACCATAATCTACATTATCGGACTCAAGGTGGGCCCCTCGGACTCCTTGCCGCTGCCTGCTCTGCCGCTCACGAGCGCTCCAATCCGGTACGATCGGACCCCCTCGCTGGGCCTCGCCGGCACGGCTCTCCACCCCGGTTACCAGCGAGGCTATCGACCATGGCCGAACGGTTCCGAATCCCTGCTCCCCCTCGGCTGTCCGACGCGGCGGCGCTGAGCGTGGCGGCCGGACTCCCGCTCCTGGTCTTCTCCCTGGAGTGGTCGCTCCGCGAGCTGTTCATCGGTGTTCCGTACGTCCTCTTCACGCTCGCGGTGGTGCTCGCTGCATGGGCCGGCGGGCTCGTCGGCGGGCTCGTCGCCGTGGCGCTCTCGGCCGCGCTCGGGTACGCGTTCGTGTCCGGCGGCGCGCCCGCCGTGGCGCCCGCGAGCGCGCACCTGGGCGTCGCCTGGTTCGTCCCGACCGCCCTGGTGATCGCCGCCATCGGCTCGGCCGCGCGCGCCGGGTTCCGCGAGCGCGAGCGGGCCGCCGAGACGCTCCGGCAGAGCGAGGCGCGAGAGCGCGCGCGGGCGGCGGAGGTGCAGGCCATCATGGACGCGGTCCCGGCCGTCGTCCTCATCGCCCACGACCCCGAGGCGCGGCAGATGACCGGGAGCCGCGCCGCGTACGAGCTCCTCCGGATGGCGCCCGGCGGCAACGTGTCCAAGACCGGCGACCGGCCGCCGCCCCATTTCCGCGTGCTGAAGGACGGGCGCGAGGTCCCGCCCCAGGAGCTGCCCACGCAGGCGGCGGCCCGCACCGGAGCGAGGGCGCGGGACATCGAGCTCGAGATCGCGTTCGAGGACGGGACGCGTCGCACGATCCTGGGGAACGCGGAGCCGATCTTCGACGACCTGGGCCGGCTCCGCGGTTCCGTCTCGGCGTTCATCGACGTGACCAAGCTCTCCGAGGCGGTCCGCACACGAGATTCGTTCCTGGCGATGGCGTCGCACGAGCTGAAGACCCCGATCACCTCGCTCCAGCTCCAGGTCGAGTCGCTCCTGCGCGCCCGTGCGGGCGTCGCCGCGCCGCTCGCGAAGACGGCCGACTCCATCCGGCGGCAGGTCGTCCGGCTCACCGCGCTCGTGGACACGCTCCTCGACGTGTCGCGCCTGAACGAGGCGCGGCTCCAGCTGGAGCTCGAGCCGGTGGATCTCTCGGCGGTCGCGCGCGAGGTCGTCTCCCGGCTCGGCGGCGACGCGGAGCTGGCGCCCTCGCGCATCCACGTCGAGGCGGCCGGGGACGTCTCCGGGCGCTGGGACCGGCTGCGGCTCGAGCAGGTGGCGACGAACCTCGTCTCGAACGCGCTCAAGTACGGCGAAGGAAGGCCCGTGTCGGTCCGCGTCGAGTCCGACGGCCGCCTCGCCCGGCTCGTGGTGGCCGACCAGGGGATGGGGATCCCTCGCGGAGAGCAGCAGCGCATCTTCGAGCGGTTCGAGCGCGGGCGCGCCACCCGCGGGTACGGCGGCTTCGGCCTCGGGCTCTGGATCACGCGCGAGATCGTTGGCGCGCTCGGTGGACGCATCGAGGTGGAGAGCGTCCCGGGCGCGGGGGCGACGTTCCGCGTCGAGCTGCCCGTCGCGGGGCCGCCCGACGCCACGCCCCGCGAGCCTGCCGGGCCCGCCTAGTTCAAGCCCCCGGCTCCCGGAGGTTGTCGGCGATGGCCAGCTCCGGGCCCTCGTGCGCGAACTCGGAGCTCTCGTCGCTGAGCGTGCGGGAGGCGAACTTCCACCCCGCGCCGGCGCGGACCTCGTCGGCCGTGATCGACAGGTAGGCGTCTCCGTCGACGACCTCGGCCACGAGCTCGAGCGGCACGGAGTAGTCCTTCATCAAGGCGCCCTTCTCCACGAGGATGCTCCGGTCCTCGAGCCGGATGATCGTGCCGAGCACCTCGCCGCCGCGCGCGCGCACCTTCATGTTCTCGCTCAAGTCTCCCGTGTGGACCATGTCGCCCCTCCCGCGTCCGAGCACGTCCGACCCGACCACAGGATACCGCCGCGCACGATCGTGGGCGCTGCGCGCGGCCGCCCGCCCGGCCGGCGCTCCGTGCTGGCGCAAGGCAGCGGACCGGCCGCGCGATCGCTCACCCTGCGCGAACGACCGCGACCGAGCCTTCGGCCTTCCGCTGGATCTCGATGCGCGCCGGGATGCGCCGCCTGAGCTCCGGGACGTGCGAGATGACGCCGACCACCCGGCCGCTCTTGCGCAGGTCCTCGAGCGTCCGGACCGCGTCGTCGAGCGTGTCCTCGTCGAGCGCGCCGAAGCCCTCGTCCACGAAGAGCGCGTCGAGGCGCAGGCCGCCCGAGCGGCGGAGGACCACGTCGGAGAGCCCGAGCGCCAGCGCGAGGCTCGCGAGGAAGCTCTCGCCGCCCGAGAGCGCCCCCACCGGGCGATCGGTCACGCCCGTCCAGGCGTCCTCCACCACGAGCGCGAGCCCCGAGGCCTGGTTCTTGCGCGCGACGGCGGTGTCGTGGCGCAGCCGGAACCGCCCGCGCGACATCTGGAGCAGCCGCCGGCTGGCGGCCTCGGCGACCTCCTCGAGCCGCGCCGCGAGCACGAACCGCTGCAGGCTCATGTTGAGGGCATTGTGCCCGCGGGCGACCTCGGCGACCTTGCCCGCCACCGCGAGCTCGCGGGCGACCACCGCCGCCCGCGCGTCGAGCTCCCCCACGCGCGCCTCGAGCGCGCGCAGGCGCTCCAGGTCCTTCTCGAGCCGGACGCCCTCGTCGCGCGCGAGCCGCGCCGCGCCGGCGGCGGTCGAGCGCGCCGCCTCGAGCGCCGCGAGCTCGGGCGCCGCCGTCCCGGCGAGCTCGGCCGCGAGCCTCCGGACCCGCTCGTCCGCCGCCTTCGAGGCGACCACGCGCGCCTCGATCGAGGCCTCCAGCGCGGCGCGCTCCGCGCCGCCGAGGAGCGCCGCCTCGCACGCGGCGAGCCCGTCGAAGCCCTCCCCCGCGCAGGCCCGCTCCGCGGCCGCGCGCGCCACGGACGCGGCCGCCTCGGCGCGCGCGCGCTCCTCGGCGCACGCCACGAGCCGCTCGACCGCCGAGGCGTGCACCGCGCGGGCGTCTCCCTCGGCCGCCCGCGCCGCCGCCGCCGTGGCCTCCAGCGCCTCGAGCTCCCGCCGCGCGGCCGCGAGCCCCGCGCGCGCGTCGAGGCCCACGCCAGCGGTCTCGAGCTGCCGCGCGAGCTCCCCGTGCGAGGCCTCGAGGGCCGCGACCTCCCTGACGGCCGCGGCGTGCGCCCGGGCCTCCTCGTCACGCAGGGCGCGCGCCGCCTCGACCTCCGCGCGCGCGGTCGCGAGCTCGGCCTCCACCTTCCGCAGCCGCGCGGCCGCCTCGCGGGCCTCTCGCAGGGCGGCGGCGGCCACGCGGAGCTCGTGCTCGAGCTCAGCGAGCGGCCTCCCGTCACAGACGGCGTCGGCGCCGCGCTGCTGCGTCTCCGCGAGGAGCCCCGCGGTCCGGGCGCGCGCCTTCTCCGCCTCGGCCGCGCGCTCCGCGAGCTGGCGCTCGACGCTGCGCGCCTCGGCGATCTCCTCCTTCTCCGGGATCCGCTCGCGGGAGCGCGCCGGGGCCGGGTGCTCGTGCGAGCCGCAGACGGCGCACGGCTGGCCGGGGGCGAGCCGCTTCGCGAGCCAGGCCGCGATCTCCCGCTCGCGCGCGGCGTTGAGCGCGTCCGCGCGCGCGCTCGCCTCCCGGGCCGCCTCCGCGGACGCACGAACCTGGCGCTCCTCCGCGGCGAGGGCCCGCGCGAGCCGCTCGAGCTCCGCCTGGCGCGCGTCCCGCTCCCGCGCCTCACGGACCGCGCCCTCCGCCCGCGCAGCGGCCTCGACGCGCGCCCCCTCGTCCGACGCGATCGGCCGGAGCCGCGCCGCCTCGGCCTCCAGCGCCACGGGCCGCGCCTCCGCGCCGGCGAGGGCCGCCGCGGCGCCGTCCGAACGCGCGCGGGCCGCCTCCGCCGCGACGCGCGCGGCGGCGAGCCGGCGCTCGGCCACCGCGAGCCGCTCGAGCTCCGGGAGGACGCGCTCGACGAGCTGGATCCTGGCCGCGAGCGCAGCGCGCCGGGGCCCGTCCCCGTCGGCTCGGGCGAGCGCCTCGGCCGCCCTCGCGAGCGCCGAGGCCGCCGCGTCCCGCCGCCCGGTCGCGAGCTCCTCGTCGGCTCCGCGCGCGACGCGAGACTCCTCGGCGGTCCGCGCGGCGACGAGCCTCTCCCGGACCCGCTCGGCCGCAGCGGCCCGCGTGAGCCGCTCGCGATCGCGGCCCAGCTCCGCCGCGCCCGCCCCAGCCCGCGCCGCCTCCTCGCGGGCGCGCGCGAGCGCCTCGAACCGGGCCGCCAGCTGCCGGCCCGCGTCGAGCGCCGCGAGCGCCGCGGTGTCCTCGGCGGCCCGGCGCGCGGCGACCTCGCGCGCCTCCGCGAGCTGGCGCTCGAGCTCCTCCCGCCCGTCGGAGAGCGCGCCGGGCGCGGCCCCGCCGAGCGCCTCCTCGCGCCGCTCCGCGAGCCGCCGCGCCTCCGCCTCGAACTCGTTCTTCTTGCGGACGAGCAGCTCCTCGACGTCCTTGTAGACGCCGGTCCCGAAGAGCTGCTGCAGGAGCTCCTCCCGCTCCCGGGCGTCCGCGCAGAGGAGCCGCTTGAAGTCGCCCTGCGGCAGCAGCACGACGCGCGTGAACTGCTCCGCGCCCATGCCGAGGAGCTCCGTCACCTTCTCGGTCACGGTGGTCGGCTTCGTCGCGAGCGGCGCGTCGGCGCCCTCGCGCCACAGGCTCGCGGTGGGCGCCTCCTCGAGGGTCCCCTCCCCCCGCTTCTTCGGCCGCTGCCAGGCCGCGGTGCGCTCCGCGCGGTACACCACCTCGCCCAGCCGGAAGCGAAAGACCACCTTCGGCGCGGCGCCCTCCGGGGCGCGGTCGGCGCGGAGCCGACCGGTGCCGCGCGTCCCCGGCACCTCGCCGTACAGCGCGAAGGTCATGGCGTCGAAGAGCGTGGTCTTCCCGGCGCCGGTCGGCCCGTGGATGAGGAAGAGATCGGCGCCGCCGAGCGCGCCGAAGTCCACCTTCTGCGCCCGGGCGTAAGGCCCGAACGCCTGGAGCTCGAGGGTGAGCGGTCTCACGCCGCCCGCTCCCGGCGCACGACCTCCGCGAGCGCGCCCGCGAAGATCTCCCGGTGCTCCGGGCCGGGCGTCGCGCCCGCCACCGTCTCGAAGAACGCCTCGAACAGGCGGAGGTCGTCGCCCCCGGCGCCGTCCACCCGCGCCGCGAACGTCCCCTCCCCGCCGCCCGCGAGGTCCTCGCGGAGGACGTTCAGCACGTGGGCGAAGCGCGCCTGGAGCCGGTGCTTCGCGTCGAAGACGTACCCCTCGTCGCGGAGCGTCACCTCGACGAGCGCGCGCTCGAACGCGGCGAGCTCCGGACGGCGCAAAAGCTCGTCGAGCGTGCCCGAGAGCCGCACCACCTCGCGCCGGGCGCCGAGCGGGACGAGCTCGACCCGCGCCGCGCCCCGCTCGACCTCGGCCAGGACGACGCCCTTCGCGTGCCCCGCCTCGCCGAAGGAGTACTTGAGGAGCGAGCCGGAGTAGCGGACCGCGGGCGCGACCTCCTGCGGCGCGTGCAGGTGTCCGAGCGCGACGTAGTCGAACCCGCCGAGCGACGCGGCGGGCACGCAGCCGGATCCGCCCACCGCGAGCGGGCGCTCGCTGTCCGGGGTCTCGGAGGCGCCCTGGACGAAGGCGTGCGCGACGAGCACCGTCGGGAGCACGCGCGTCGCCGCGTCGGCCCGCACGCGCGCCAGCACGCGCTCGGTCGCGGCCGCATGGCCACGCAGCTCGTCGTCCCCCTCGGCGCCGCGCACGACCTCGGGATCGAGGTAGGGCACCGGGTAGAGGAACCCCTTGCCCGCGAGCTCCACCGGCTCCGCCGCGCGCGAGATCGCCCCGCGCAGGTGGACGCCGCGAGCCTCGAGGAGCCGCGCGCCGAACGCGAGCCGCTCGGCCGAGTCGTGGTTCCCGGCGATGGCGACGAGCGGCACGCCCAGCGCCGCCACGCGGTTCAGGAGGTCGTCGAGGAGCGAGACCGCCTCCGCCGACGGCACCGCCCGGTCGAAGACGTCGCCCGCCACGACCAGCGCGTCCGGTCGCGCGTCGCGGAGGAGCTCGCAGAGCCGATCGAGCGCCCAGGCCTGGTCCTCGAGCAGCGACTCCTCGTGGAGCGCGCGGCCCAGATGCCAGTCGGAGGTGTGCAGGATCCGGAGCGCCACACCGCCAGCGTACACGCCGGGCTGACATCGGGGCTCCAGCGTGGCTCGTCGCGGCGAAGCGCCGGGCTCCGGCCGCAGCGGCGGAGGTCACCGCGACGCCCCGGCGCTGCGGCCTGGAGGGCGCTCCGCCCTGGAGCACCCCCGTCGGGCTCAGGCGGGCAGCGCGGACGCGTCCGGGAGCGCCCCGCGGAGCCGCCCGAGCGCGCTCACCGCGCCACCTCCAGCGTGGGCTCGCCCTTCCTCCAGTTGCAGGGGGTGAGCTCGTCGGTCTTTAGCGCGTCGAGGACGCGGAGCGTCTCCTCCACGTTCCGCCCCACCGACAGGTCGTTCACCGACACGTGCCGGATGACGCCCGCCGGGTCGACGATGAACGTCGCCCGGAGCGGGACGCCGTCCGGGTGCAGGATCCCGAGCGCCGTCGAGAGCTCGCGCTTCGTGTCGGCGACCATCGGGAACGGCAGGTCCTTCAGCTCCGGGTGGCCGTTCCGCCAGGCGAGGTGGACGTAGTGCGTGTCGGTGGAGACGCCGAGCACCTGCGCCTCGCGCTCGCGGAAGTCGCGATCGCGCCGGCCGAACTCGGCGATCTCGGTCGGGCACACGAAGGTGAAGTCCATGGGCCAGAAGAACACCACCCGCCAGCGCCCGCGGTGGCTCTCGGGCGTGACGTCCTGGAACTCCTCGCCGGCGGCGCGGCTCACGACGGCCTTGAGGCGGTACTCGGGGAAGCGGTCACCCACGGTCAGCATTCGATCATCTCCTTCGGGGCGGCGGGATCGCCGCGTCGCAGGCAGAAGGTGCCGCCGGAGCGCTGATTTTCCCAATACATCCTTTCGACCACTTCGTTAGGCTCTGCCTATGACTCCGCTCCCGCCCCACGCCTTCACCCTGCGCCAGCTCCAGTACGCCCTGGCCGTCGCCGAGACGCTGAGCTTCCGGCGGGCCGCGGAGCGCTGCCGGGTCGCGCAGCCGTCGCTCTCGACCCAGATCGCCCAGCTCGAGTCGGCCCTCGGCGTGCGGCTGTTCGAGCGCGATCGCCGGCGCGTGCTGGTCACGGCCGCCGGCGAGGCGCTCCTCGCCCGCGCGCGGCGCGTGCTCGTCGACGCGGACGACCTCGCCGGCGCCGCGCGCGCCGCGGGCGATCCGCTCGCCGGGCCGCTGCGGCTGGGGGTCATCCCGACCATCTCGCCCTACCTCCTGCCCCGGGTCGCCCCCGCGCTCCGGGCTGCCTACCCGCGGCTCGTCCTCACCTGGGTCGAGGACAAGACGGACGAGCTCGTGCGCCGGCTCGAGGCGGGCGCGCTCGACGCCGCGCTCCTCGCGCTCGAGGCGGAGCTCGGCGACGTCGAGCACGCGGACATCGCCCGGGATCCGTTCGTGCTCGCGACGGCCCGCGACCACCCGCTCGGCGCGCGAGCGGCGCCCGCCACCGCGGCGGAGCTGCGCGGCGCCGACGTGCTGCTCCTCGACGACGGGCACTGCCTTCGCGCGCAGGCGCTCGACGTCTGCGCGCGGGCTCGCGCCCACGAGCTGGAGTTCCGGGCGACGAGCCTGCCCACCCTGGTGCAGATGGTGGCGGGCGGCGCGGGCGTGACGCTGCTCCCCGAGCTGTCGCTCGCGGCCGAGACCCGTCGCGGCGACCTCCGGCTCCGCCCGTTCGCGGCGCCCGCGCCGCACCGGACGATCACGCTCGCGTGGCGCCGCCGGTCGCCGCTCGCCCCCGCGCTCCAGCGGCTCGCGCGGACGATCCGCGGCGCCTACCCGAAGGCCGCTCGCTGAGACTCCGGCCCAGGCTCGCCGGCGAAGGGCGCCCTCGGCGAGGCCATGGCGGCCGCCGCCGAGCTCACCCCGCGCGAAGCTCGCGCGCGAACACCTCGCGCGCCCACGCCTCGATGGAGGTGGGCGTCGTCGTCGCCGGCGATCGCGGCTCGTCGGACGCGATGCGCCCGTCGTTGAGGGCGCGCGCCAGCTCCACGTACAGCGCGGCGACCTCCTCGGACAGCCCGGCCTGCACCAGGCCCGCGTGCGCGTCGGCGTAGGAGAGCTGGACGTAGGCGAGGTCCGGCTTGCCGATCGCGGCGCCGAGCGCGCGCGCGACCTCGACCGGCGTCACGTCCCGCTCGCCGTGCAGCTCCTGGATCTCCCGGCCTCGCCAGTCGAGCGCGAGGAGCCGCCGGGCGGCCACCTCTCCCACGTCGGCCGCGGCGATCTGCGCCATGCGCAGCTCGGGGGCGAGCGCGCCGGCGTAGAACCCGGCGGACCGCACGACGCCGATGGCGCTGAGGTGGTTCTCGAAGAAGTAGCCCGGGCGCAGCGCGAGCACGCTCAGGCCCGGGACGCGCCCGAGGCGCTCCTCGAGCGTGTGCAGCCCGGCCACGGGGCCGGTCCCGCTCGCGAGCTGCGCGCCCAGGCTGGAGAGCGCCACGGCGTAGGGAACGCGCGCCGCCTCCAGGCCGTCGGCGAGGATGCCCGCGACCCGATCCTGCCAGGCACGCGCGCCCGGACCGAGGTACGGCGGAAGCTGCACGAACGCCGCGCCCGCGCCGTCGAGCGCGCGCCGGACGAGCTCGGGATCCTCGACGCTGCCGACCAGCTGCTCCGCGTCCGCGTGCGCGGCGAGCGCCGCGGCGCTCCGCGCGACCACGCGGAGGGGTCGCCTCGCCTCCGCGAGCCGGCGCGCCACGGGGCTGCCGACGTGGCCGGTGGCCCCGAGGACGACGTACACCTTCTCGGCCATGCCGCGCTCCTCCCCGGGTGACATGCGACCCCGCGCCCGGCCGGGCGCGAACCGTTTGGAGTCCAACGGTGCGCGTGAGGGGCGGGCTACCGCCCGAGCGCACGCCCACGCTCGGCACCCCCCGGGTCGTGGTACCCTCCGGGCCGATGACGCGCCCCCTCGTGCTCGGCACCCTGGCCGTCGCGCTGTCCCTCCCCGCCTGCCGCGACCGCACGCCGGCCGCGGAGGCGGGCGCTCCCCCGCCAGCGGCTGCGGCGCCCGCGAGTCCGAGCGCGGACGTGCCCAGCCCGGCCGCCCCGGTCGTTCCCGTCGTTGCCCCGGAGGGCACAGGGGCCGTGCTCCCCGCCCCCGTCGCGCAGGGCGGCGCCCCTCCGGCGGAGGGCGTCCCCGCCCCCGCGCCTGCCTCCCCTGCGACGAGCCTCGTCCGCGAGGCGGTCGCCAACGACCCGACCGGCCCGATCCCCCTCTCTCGCGAGGAGGAGACGGTGGTCGATCCCGCCACCACGTTCCGGCTCGTGCTCGCGGCGGAGCTCCCGGAGGCGCGGCTCGTCCTGCTCGACGGCGCCGACGCGATCGTGCCCTCGAGCGGCACGCGCGAGGTCGGCGCGTCCTCCGCGTTCACGCTCACGCCGTCGGCGCCGCTCGTCCCCGGCTCGCGCTACCAGCTGCGTCTCGACGGCGCGCGCTCGCGCGAGATCCACGACGCCGCGGGCCGCGCGTACGCGCCGCTGAGCCTCGGCGTGCTGGTCGCGGGCGAGCCGCCGAAGCCCGAGCCGAAGCCGAAGGCGAAGCCCGCCTCGCGAAAGCGGCGCAGCCGCCGCTGACAGCGTTGAGCGTCACGGGCGTACGTGGGTCGTGGGCGGCGAGCCGTCGCTCCGGCCGCATGCGAATCCCCGGTCAGCCGGAGGTTCGGCAACCTAGCGGGCCGCCGCAGCATCACGGCGCCCACGTCCCAGATGCATGACGGTAGACAGAGGCGCCACGCCCGGTTGCTCGAATGGCGTCGGCCCGTCACCCGAGTCGCGGCGGAAGCGATCCATGTGCTCGCGCCCGAAAGTTCTCTCTGCGTGAAGCAGGTTGTGCGCTCGACAGGCGAGCCGAAGATTGTCGATCGTGGACGGCCCCCCGAGGGCGGCGGGTTGGAGGTGGTCGAGCTCGAGCTTCCAGCGGCTGTTGCAGCGGCAGCCGTCCGGACCGACCCAGGCGCAGCGCCCGCCGTCGCGCGTCCACACCGCGCGGCGCACTATCGCCGGGATCGTGGTCCTCGCCGCCGGTGGCTTCGCCGCGACCCGCTTCTCGCCCTCGGTCGAGCCTTCCTCGGAGCCCTCCTTCGCGCGCTCCTTCGAACCTTCCTTCGCGTCCTTCGTCTTCCGCTCCGGCGCGACAGCGCCCTTGCGCTTGCCGTGCTTCTCGATGGCGCAGCGGATCGCCTCGTGGAGCACCGCCGCGAGGTCGCCGTCCGGAACCTTGTGCACAGGAGTGACAGGAGCGTCTCGAGGTCCTCCTTGCAGGCGCGGTCGAGGGTGACCCGGAGCGACCAGTGCGTCTCCGAGACGGCGAGCGTCACGGCCCTTCGCTTCGGCTGCGCGACGGTGGGCGGGAGCGCAGGCCGCGAGTCGGCGATGGGGTCCGGGCCGAGGGTCGGCTCAGCAGGGCCGGCCAGTGGCGCCGCCTCGGCCCCTGCATCGGACGCCGGGAGCGGTAGCGTTGCGCTCGCCGCGGCGGGCGCGCGCTCGGTCAGCTTGCGGAGGCCAGCGCGCGGAGCGGTGCGGGCCTGGACGGAGGCGACGAGGTGCTCGACCTCGGCCCGGGTCCGGAAGGCGGCGCGAGTGAGGAGATCGTCCACGTTCTCCTCGGTGAGCACCTGGCCGAGGAGCGCCAGGGTGGACAGGCAAAGACGCCCATCCCGCAGCGGAGCTTCCAGTGTCGGAAAGCGGCGCAGCACCCGCATCGCCTGGATGCGCCGCCCGGCGGCGCCCTCGCGCAGGTGGAGCGCCTCAAGGCAATAGGCCCACAGGGACGCATGGCCGGCCTCGACGAAGGCGCGGCGCCGATCGAACTCGTCGAGGTGCAGGAGGAAGTCGACCTGGACGTTTCGTTCCTCTCCGGCGAGCTCGCGCAGGCGCAGGGCGAGGACGTTCGACTCGAGAGAAGCGGGGGCGAGCGCGGACATGGGATGCACCTCCAGTACACCCTTCGTAACACGCGAATTCCGGAGCTCCGGAGACGCTCCAGGCCCGCTCTTGCGCGGCGTTCTCCGCTGCGCCCTCGTCGGAGCCTCAAACCGATCGGCGCGCGCTTCACGCGCAAAGTGTGTGCGCGAGAGCGGCCCTCACGCGCCGCCCGTTTGCCCGAGCGCGATCGAGGCGAGAAGGCGTCAATGGGCAATGTTTCACCCACCGCAACAGGGACGCTTCGTTTCTTCGCGCGAGGGAAGCCGCGACGTCGGGGAGCACTACCGCTGGCGATAGCTGTCACGCATTGTGAACACTGGCGCGACGCTCCGGCCCATGTGGCGGGGCGAGCGCGAACGCGTGTTGCTGCACGGACCCGCGCGAAGAAACGCTGCGACGCCGGCCCGACACGACGAGACGTTCGCCTGCTCTACCGCCTCCCCCGCGTTCATCGGGTCGCGCCCGGAGCGCGTGCGCAGATCCCGTCGATGCCCGAATCCGCCCTGCGCACCGAAACCGCGGTCGAAACACCCACCGCTCGCCCGGCGAGTACCTGCACTTGTGATGAATGATGAGCCGCCGCAGGCAGCCAGCGTGTGCCGCAGCAGGGAAACGCCCGAGCGGGCAGCGCTATCGGGGCACGCGGAGCGCGCCGGCCACCGCCCGGAGGCAAGCGCTCACTCGCGATCGGCGGGCTCGTCCGAGGCGAGGCGCTCGAGCTCGGCGAGCACCGCCCGATCCGCCTCGAGGAAGTCGTAGCTCTCGAGCGTGCCCGGGCGTGCCCAGGCGATCTCGGCCACGCCGAGCGGGCGCGGCTCGACCCCGGGCTCGAGCGCGCAGCGGTAGAAGGCGAGCTCGACCTCGAGCTCCGGGTAGGCGTGAGCGTGGCGGAGGAGGAGCGGCCCCACCGCGGCGTCGCAGCCGAGCTCCTCGACGAGCTCCCGGCGCAGCGCCGCGGGCTCGTCCTCGCCCGGCTCGACCTTGCCGCCCGGGAACTCCCACTGCCCCCGCGCGCCCGCACGGTCGGGGCGCCTCGTGACGAGCAGCAGCTCCGCGCGCCGGACGACGGCCGCGACGACGCGGATGCGCCTCACGGCAGGTCGAGCGCGTAGAGCTCGCCGCGGTTCGACAGGACGTACACGCGCCGGTCCACGACGGCGGGGGTCCCCGAGATCCCGCTCCCCGGGTCGAGCACGCGCATGAGCCGTCCGCTCGACGCCTCGAGCCAGCGGAGCCCGCCGGTGGTGGCGGGGACGAGCACCCAGGCACCCGCGACGACCGGCTCGCCCGAAGGCACGCCGCGGCCGAGCGGAGACGACCAGAGCACCGTGCCGTCCTTGGCCGAGAGCGCGTACACGCCGGCGGTCGCGACCGCGACGAGCGTCCCGCCCGGCGCGAGCGCGAGCTTCACCGCCCCGGGCGCCTCGAAGGTCCAGCGCGTCTCGCCGGAGGCCGCGTCGAGCGCGAGCACCGCGCCGGAGTAGGCGGCGGCGTACACGCGATCCCCCTCCGCCACCAGGCCGTCGACGTCGAGCTCGTCGCCGGCGGGCGCGATCATCCGCTCCCAGCGCGCCGTGCCCGTCGCCGGATCGAGCGCCGCCACGAAGCCGTCGGAGTACGCCGCGTAGACCGTGCCTCCGCGCACCTGCACCGGCGCGGCGCCGCGGATGGTGAAGCCCGGGCGCGGCTCGCGCCGGTGATGCCACTTCCAGGCGCCGGTCTTCGCGTCGAGCGCGAAGACGGTGTCCTGCAGGCTCGCCACGTAGAGCGTGCCGCCGACGACGGCCGGGCGGGTCCCGAGCTCCTCCTTCGCGTCGTAGCGCCAGCGCTCCTTGCCCGTCGCGAGCGCGACCGCGTAGAGCCGCCCGTCGCTCGAGCCGGCGTAGACGGTGCCGCCGTCGATCGCCGGTGGGCCCGAGAAGCCGCCCTCCGTCTTGAGCTCCCAGGCGACCCTCCCGTCGTCGCGGATCGCGTGGAGCCAGCCGTCGCGGGTCCCGAACACCACGATCCCGCTCGCGGGATCGACGGCGAGGCCGCCGGGCTCGCGCGGCTTCCACTCGAGCGCCTGCGGCGTGACCACCGACCGCTGCCAGGCGAACCGGTAGAGCTCCCGCGGCGCGGGGGGCAGCCCGCTCCTCATGCCGGGAGCCGTCGCGGCGAGCGCGAGCGCGAGGGCGAGCGCCGTCATCTACTTGCCGCCGAGCTTGCCGAGCCGCTGCGACGCCTCGGGCGCGAGGGGCGACTCCTTGTGCTGCTCGGGGAACGCGGCCAGCACCTGGCGCGCCTCGTCCGTCTTGCCGGCGGTGGCGAGCACGCGGGCGCGGTCGAGATCGGCGCGATCGGCGAACGCCGGCGCCTCCTTCGCCATCCGCGCGAACCCTTCGGCCGCCGCGGCGAGGTCACCCTTCCCCTCGGCCGCGAGCGCGAGCCCCTCGAGCGCGCCGAACCGGAGCGAATCGTCCTTGTCGGCGGTCTCGAGATACCGCTGGTAGGCCGCCCTGGCGGGCTCCCACTCGCGAAGGCGCAGGTGCGCGTCCCCCTTCGCGAGCGCCGCGAGCGCCGCGGCGCTGCCGCCGTGCTGCGCGAGCACCTGGTCCGCCGCGCCGACGATGGCGCGCTGGTGCGCCTCCTCCGTCGGGAAGAACGGCCCCGGCTGGCCGGGGAGCGGCACCGCCGACACCGTCCCGCCGACCGTCTCGAGCATCTGCGAGACCGCAGCGCCGGAGGCCTCGGACCGGTGCGACTGCACGACGAGCACGACCACCGCGAGGAGCACGAGCACGACGGCCCCGCCGCCGAGCAGGACGGCCTGCCGCTTCCGGGCCGCGACCCAGCCGGCGGCCTGCTCCGCCGCGTGCTGGAACTTGTCCGGCTCCTTCATGTCCTTGCGGGTGATGACGCTGGGCTTCGACGACATGGCACCTCTCGGGGGCGCAACGCGCGAGATTCCTGAAGAAAACCGGGCCAATCTAGAGGGCCGGGGCAGAGGCCGTCAAGCGAAAGCCGGACGGCCGCTCACCCGCGCCGCTTCGGCGGCGGGCGGCTGCGGCGCTTCCGCTCCCGGAAGACGAGCCGCATCGGCACCTCCAGCCCGAAGGCGGCGCGGAAGCGGTTCTCCACGAAGCGGCGGTACGGCTCGCCGATCGCCTCCGGCCGGTTGCACTGCATCACGAAGGTGGGCGGCGCGTAGGCGACCTGGGCGACGTAGTACAGCTTCACCGGGTGGCCCTTCGCGAGGGGAGCGGGGTGCTCCTCCTGGATCGTCTCGAGCAGCTCGTTCAGGGCCGGGGTCGGGAAGCGGGCGCGGTACTGCTCGACGAGCCGCGCGGCGCGCTCGAGCACGCGGGTGACGCCGCGCCCTTCCTTCGCCGAGACGAACAGCATCGGCGCGAACGAGACGAACGGCAGCCGCTTGTACAGCTCCTTGCGGTACCAGTCCTGCGTCGCGCCCTCGCGCTCCGCGACGTCCCACTTGTTCACCACGATGAGGAGCGCCTTCGACTTCTCGGAGATGAGCCCCAGCAGGCGCGCGTCCTGCTCCACGCCGGCCTCCGTCGCGTCGAGCAGGCAGGCGACCACCTCCGCCCGGTCGATGGCCTTCATCGAGCGCACGACGGAGTACGCCTCCACGCTCTGGGCGATGGCGCTCTTGCGCCGGATCCCGGCGGTGTCGGTGACGACGAAGCGCTGGCCGCGGTGCTCGACGAGGGAGTCGATCGCGTCGCGCGTCGTCCCGGGGACGTCGGAGACGACGAAGCGCTCCATCCCGAGGAGCGCGTTCACGAACGTGCTCTTGCCGACGTTCGGGCGGCCCACGATGGCGAGGCGGATGTCGCCCTTCGGCCGGTCGTCCTCGCTGACCTCCTCCGGCTCCTCGGCGTCCTCGGGGGCCGGCGGGGCCTCCGGGAGCGCGAGCTTCGCGACGATCGCGTCGACCAGCTCCCCCACCCCGCGGCCGTGCTCGGCCGAGACGGTGTGCACGTCCCCGAAGCCCAGCCGGAAGAACTCCGCGAGCGGGATCTCCTCCTCGGTGCGGGCGGTGTCCACCTTGTTCACCGCCACGAATAGCGGCTTGCCCGCGCGGCGCAGCAGGTCGGCGACGGCGGAGTCCACCGGCGAGAGCCCCTCGCGCCCGTCGACGACGAGCACCACCGCGGCGGCCTCCTCGACCGCGAGCTGGGCCTGCCGGCGGACCTGCGCCATGAGCCGGTCGGACGACTCCGGCTCGAACCCGCCGGTGTCCACGACCGACAGCGCCCGGCCCTCGAAGGTGAAGTCGGCGTAGTTCCGGTCGCGGGTGACGCCCGGCACGTCCTGGACGATCGCGGCGCGGCGGCCGGCGATCCGGTTGAAGAGCGTGGACTTGCCCACGTTGGGGCGGCCGACGAGCGCGACGAGCGCGCGCGGCGCGGGGACGGTGGGCGCGCTCACAGGCCGAGCCTCTTCAGCGCGGTGGCGCGCTCGCTCCAGCGCTCCTCCACCTTGACGGTCAGCCCCAGGAAGACCTTGCAGCCGAGGAGCCGCTCGAGGTTCTCCCGCGCGCGGGTCCCGATCTTCTTCAGCATCGCGCCGCCCTTGCCGATCACGATCGCCTTCTGCGACTCGCGCTCGACGAGGATCACCCCCGAGATGCGGACGAGCCCGCCGTCGTCGCGGCGCTCGGCCTCGTCGAATTCCTCGATGTCCACCGCGACCGAGTACGGGATCTCCTGGCGCGTCTGGAGCATCACCTGCTCGCGCACGTACTCCGCGGCGAGGGCGCGCTCCGCCTGATCGGTGAGCTGGTCGGGCGGGAAGAGCGGCGCCTCCGACTCGGGCAGGTGCTTCCCGAGCACCTCGAGCAGCGTGTCCACGTTCTCGCCGGTGAGCCCGGAGAACGGGACGATGTCGGTCCACGCGTGGAGGCCCTTGTACGCGTCGATGACGGGCAGGAGCGTCGCGCGCGGCGCCCGGTCCATCTTGGAGATCCCCAGGATGGCGGGCTTCCGCCGCCGGGCGACCTCCTCGATCGCCCAGCGCGTCGACTCGCCGACCTCCACCCGGCCGTCGGGCCCCGTGCCCGCCTCGACGAGCATCAGCACCGCGTCGACCTCGTCGAGCGTGGTGAGCGCGACCTCGACCATCCGCCGGTTGAGCGGCCCCTTCGCGCGGTGCAGGCCGGGCGTGTCGAAGAAGGCGATCTGGGCGCCCTTCGCGTTCCAGATCCCGAGGATGCGGGTGCGGGTCGTCTGCGGGCGCGGCGTGACGATCGCGACGTGCTCGCCGAGCACGCGGTTCAGGAGGGTGGACTTGCCGACGTTCGGCCGCCCGACGATGGCGACGAACCCGGCGCGGAACGGGGGCTGCTTCTTGCTGGTCATGAGGTGATCGCGCCCGCCGGCGGCACGACGGCCACCGGCGGGCGCCTGGGTTTCCTTGCGGCGGAGCCTTACGGCTGCGCGCCGCGGGTGATGGTGACCTTCTCGAGCTTTACCTTCGCGTTGCCGGTGCGGGCGATCTTGGGCACGAGCTCCTCGCCGCGCACCACCTCGCCGAAGATCGTGTGCCCCTTGTCGAGCCAGGGGGTCGCGATCTCCGTGATGAAGAACTGCGAGCCGTTGGTGTTCGGGCCGGCGTTGGCCATCGCGAGGAGGCCGCCCTTCGTGAACCGGTTGTCCGGGCCGATCTCGTCCCCGAACTTGTAGCCGGGCCCGCCCGTGCCGGTCCCCAGCGGATCGCCGCCCTGGATCATGAACTCGGGGATCACGCGGTGGAACACCGTGCCGTCGTACAGCGGCTTCTTCTGCTTCTGGCCGGTGCGCGGGTCCGTCCACTCCTTCGTCCCCTCGGCGAGGCCGACGAAGTTCTCGACGGTCTTCGGCGCCTTCTCCGGCAGGAGCTTCACGACGATCTCGCCGAGAGAAGTCTGAAACGTCGCGTAGAGCTGCTCAGCCATGTCCGTCCTCCCGTCCTCCCCGGCGCGGTTCGACCGCCCGGGCGACGCCGCTCACTTGCAGGTGGGCGCCTTGTTCGTGATGGTGACCTTCACGAGCTTCGTCTGGCCGTTCCCGGCCCGCGCGATCGGCGCCACGAGCTCACAGCCGCACACTCCCTCGCCGATGTGCACGTACCCGCACACGCCCCCCGGGGCGTTGCACGGCTTGGGATCGAGCCAGGGGGTCGCCACCTCGGTGATGAAGAACTGCGAGCCGTTCGTGTTGGGGCCGCTGTTCGCCATCGCGAGCTGGCACCCCTTCGCGAAGGGCTTCGCCGGCGGCTTCTCGAGCTCGTCCTCGAAGCGGTACCCGGGATCGCCCGAGCCGAACGGCCGGCCGTTCGGCGCCGCCGTCGCGCCGAGCGCCGCGCCGCGAGAGAGCGGATCGCCGCCCTGGATCATGAAGCTCGGGATGACGCGGTGGAACAGGGTGCCGTCGTAGAGCGGCTCGGTCACTCTCCGTCCCGTCGTCGGATCCGTCCAGGTCTTCTTGCCCTGGGCGAGCTCCACGAAGTTCTCGACGGCCTTCGGCGCCTTCCGCGGGAGCAGCTTCACGCCGATCGTTCCGCGCGAGGTCTCGAAGACGGCGTACTGGTCCTTGCCCTGTCCGCCGGCGGCGGGGGTCGCTGCGCGCGCCGCGGGCGCGGCGAGGGCAGCCGCGAGCGCGGCGAGGAGCACGGTGGGTCTCGTCATATGCGCGGGATGCTAGCCACCGGCCGGGGTGCGGGCAAATGGAAAGAAGGAAAGAAGGCTCGGGCGGGAAGCGAGTTCACTTCTCGCGACGCGTCCCCTTGCGGGCCTTCTTCTTCTTCGGCGCCCTGGGGGCGCTGCGCTTCGCGCGCGGCTTCACCGGCTTCGTGCGCGCCCGCTTCGCGGGTGCCGGCTCGCTCGGCGGCTCGGCGCCGGGGCCGGGCGACGGCGTCGCCGCGGCGGGCGCGAGCTCAGGCGCAGGCGCGGGTGGGGCCTCGCCCTGCTCGCGCTCGGGCTGCGGCGCCGGGGCGGGAGCCGGCTCGCGCGCCGCGGGTGCGGCCGGCGCCGCGAGGGCCTCGGCCAGCGGTAC